>OZ246966.1:2350000-3868610 GCA_965232405.1 Rhizobiaceae bacterium | reverse complement strand
GCTCATGTTCTGGGGCCCGCCCGGCACCGGCAAGACAACGGTCGCCCGCCTGCTTGCCGGTGAAACCGATCTGGCCTTCGAGCAGATCTCGGCGATCTTTTCAGGCGTTGCGGACCTGAAGAAGGTGTTCGAGGCTGCGCGGTTGCGGCGCCAGAACGGCCGCCAGACGCTGCTTTTCGTGGATGAGATTCACCGCTTCAACCGCGCCCAGCAGGACAGCTTCCTTCCGGTCATGGAAGACGGGACAGTGGTCCTTGTCGGCGCGACAACTGAAAATCCATCCTTTGAGCTCAATGCCGCTTTGTTGTCCCGCGCTCGAGTGCTGGTGTTTCACACGCTGGGCGCCGACAGCCTGTCATTGCTTCTGACACGCGCCGAAGAGGCAGTCGGGCATCCGCTGCCGCTCGATGAGGAGGCAAGGGCGGTTCTGGTCAGGATGGCCGATGGCGACGGGCGGGCGGCATTGACGCTTGCCGAAGAAGTCTGGCGCGCTGCACGCGCTGGCGAGATCTTCGACGCCGAGGGTCTGCAAAGCGTCGTCCAGCGCCGCGCGCCGGTCTACGACAAGAGCCAGGACGGGCACTACAATCTGATCTCTGCGCTGCACAAGGCGGTACGTGGTTCAGATCCCGATGCCGCTCTCTATTATCTTGCGCGCATGCTGGATGCCGGCGAGGCCCCGCTTTACCTCGGGCGGCGTCTTGTCCGTATGGCCAGCGAGGATATCGGGCTTGCCGATCCGCAGGCGCTTGTGATCGCCAGCGCTGCCAAGGACGCATATGACTATCTGGGTTCGCCTGAAGGCGAATTGGCTCTCGCGCAGGCCTGCATCTATCTCGCCACCGCGCCGAAATCGAATGCGGCCTACAATGCCTACAAGGCGGCATTTGCGGCCGCAAAGGAACACGGTTCGCTGCTGCCGCCCAAACACATTCTCAACGCGCCGACCAATCTGATGAAGTCGGAAGGGTATGGGTCAGGCTATCAGTACGACCACGACCAGCCGGATGCGTTTTCCGGCCAGGACTACTTTCCCGAAGCGATGGGCCGCAAGACTTTCTACGATCCGCCGGACCGCGGATTTGAGCGCGAAATCCGCAAGCGGCTGGACTATTGGGACAAGTTGAGACGCGAACGGCAGGTGCGCGAGAACGACCCGTCGGGCGATCAGGGCGAATAAGCCGGATTGTTGCAGCCTGGTCTGGTTGACGAAATCCCGGTGCGCGGCCAGAAGAACTGCCATGTATCATCTGCTCATAGTCGCGGCCGGTGGGGCGATAGGCGCCGCCTCACGCCACCTGTTCGGCCTTGCAGCCCTGCGGCTGGTGGGACCGACATTCCCGTGGGGAACGCTTGGAGTCAACATCGTTGGCTCGTTTCTGATGGGCGTGCTGATTGAGTTTCTCGCCCGTCGCACCGGCATTTCGCCCGAGGTCAGGCTTTTCGTGGCAACGGGTATCCTTGGCGGGTTCACGACATTCTCCGCGTTCTCGCTTGATGTCGCGGTGTTGTGGGAGCGCGGCGCACATGCCGCTGCCGCTGGTTATGTGGCAGCCTCCATCGCCGGAGCGATTGCGGCGCTGTTTGCTGGCCTAATGATTGTCCGCAGCTTCGCCTGACAATCGGATCATGCAGGACTATTGGTGACAATCATGGCTGGCGTTGAGCAAATACGGGTCTCCGAAGACGAGGCCAACATGCGTCTCGACCGCTGGTTCAAGACCCACTATCCGGGTCTTGCCTTCGGGCGTTTGCAGAAATTGTTGCGATCCGGACAGGTGCGGGTCGATGGCGGGCGCGTCAAGAGCGATACCCGTCTGGTGACCGGCCAGACGGTGCGTGTGCCACCGCTCGATGTCGACCGCAATTCGACCGGGCCGCTCACGCCGCGCAGTATCTCCGGCAAGGATGATGGCGACGCGCTTTCACAGATACTGCTCTACGAAGACGACAAGGTATTTGTCTTCAACAAGCCGCCGGGGCTGGCGGTCCAGGGCGGTTCGGGCATCGTCAGAAGTGTCGACCAGATGCTTGAGGCATGGCGCAACAGGAAGGGCGAGAAGCCCCGTCTGGTGCATCGGCTCGACCGTGACACGTCCGGTGTTCTGGTTGTGGCGCGCACGAGGCTGGCGGCAATGAAGCTGGCGGAATCTTTCCGGACCCGCGAAACGAAGAAGACCTATTGGGCGCTGGTGAAGGGTGTGCCGAAGAAGGCGCAGGGCAAGATTTCAAGCTGGTTAGCCAAGGAACAGACGCCCGATGGCGACCGGATGAGGGTGACGAAACATGGCGGCGAAGGCGCGGACCACGCCGTCTCGTTCTATCGTGTGGTTGATCAGGCAGGTCAGGCGCTGTCCTGGCTGGAAATGGAGCCTCATACCGGCCGCACGCACCAGCTGCGCGTTCATGCCGCCTCGCTCGACTGCCCCATTATCGGCGATCCGAAATATTTCGAGGCCGACCAGAACTGGGAGTTTCCCGGCGGTATCCAGAAGCGGCTCCATCTTCACGCGCGGCAGATCGTGATTCCGCATCCCGACGGCGGGAAGGTGGATGTCACCGCGCCGCTACCGGCTCACATGGTGCAAAGCTGGAACCTGCTTGGTTTCGACGAGGCAAGTGCGGGAGGTGAGGGATGAGCACTGCCAACCCGTCATTCGAGCGGCGCGACGCCATCGATGCATTCGCAGCCGGCATGATGATCCTCCTGACGCTGACCTGGGGCCTGAACCAGGTTGCAATCAAGATCGCCAATGAAGGCTACAACCCGGTCTTTCTGACGGTTGCGCGTTCCGCGATCGCGTCCGTGCTGGTGTTCGGCTGGTGTCTGTGGCGCAGAATTCCGCTGTTTGAACGCGACGGCACGCTCGTGGCAGGCATCGTCGCCGGCGTGATGTTCGGCTTGGAATTTGTGCTGATCTTCTTCGCGCTGGATTACACGAGCGCTGCGCGCGGTGTACTGATGATCAACACCATGCCGTTCTGGGTGCTGATTGGCGCTCATTTCGTGCTGGGAGAGCGGATGTCGCGCGTCCGCTTTGCGGGAATTGTACTGGCCTTTGGCGGTGTTGTACTTGTCTTTTCCGACAAGCTCAGCCTGCCGGACCCGATGGCGCTGCGGGGCGACCTTATGCTCTTGGTCGCGGGTATGTTGTGGGGCGCGACCACAATCGTCATCAAGCGATCCAGATTGTCGGATGCCAGTGCTGAAAAGACGCTCCTTTATCAACTGGTCATTTCCGCCATTTTCGCCGCTCCCCTGATCCCGCTAGCCGGACCGGTATTGCGCGACATTTCGGCGCTCGCCACCGGTTCGCTGATCTTCCAGGCTGTATTTGTTGTCGCCTTTACCTATGTATTGTGGTTCTGGCTGATGCGCCGCTATCCGGCATCGGGGCTGTCGAGTTTCACCTTTCTCAGCCCGGTATTCGGAGTGCTTGGCGGCGGGCTGCTGCTTGGCGAGCCGCTTTCGTGGCGCATATTCGCTGCGCTGGCGCTGATCGCCGCCGGACTGTTGCTGGTCAATCGTCCAACTCGGCGCGTGCCGCCGGGATAGAATAATCGGAACTGCTCATGCGTGAACTGCTCAACGAACTTCATGCCGGCCGCGAGTCTTTCGACCCGATGCGCAGTGCGCGCGAGGCGATGCGCACGCCGCTCCCAAAGCGGTTCTACAAGGAGGCGAGTTCAACTGCGGAGGAGGGCGGGCATTGCGTCCGTCTCGACGGCAAGCAGGCGCTGACGCCCGGCCGCAGGGCGGTCATGCTTCCCACGGGGGCCGCCGCCGCACTGGTCGTGGATGAGTTTGCGGCACAGGCTGAAAATATCGACCCAATGACCATGCCGGCGATGCGGCTCGTTAATACCGCTATTGACGGTGTCGCCGACGATCCGCAGGCGGTGCTGGAAGACGTGCTGCGTTATGCCTCGTCCGACCTCATCTGCTACAGGGCAGACACGCCGCAGGCGCTGATCGACCGGCAGGCACAGGCGTGGGACCCGGTTCTGGACTGGGCGCAGTCGACGCTCGGTGTGCGGTTTATCCTGGCCGAAGGCGTAATGCCGGTGGAGCAGCCGCGCGAATCCATCGCCATTCTCGGCGCGCATCTGGCCCAAAGGCGCGAACCGTTCCGGATCGCGGCCCTGCATGTGCTCACATCGCTCACTGGCTCTGCCTTGCTGGCGCTGGCGCTTGAAGCTGGCGAACTTGATGTTGAAGGCGTGTGGTCGGCAGCCCATGTCGATGAAGACTGGAACATTGAACAATGGGGCGAGGACCCCGATGTGACGGCCAGACGCGTGCTGCGGCGGAGCGAACTGACGGCGGCAGCTGCGCTGATTGCCGCGCTGGACAACGACGGCTGAGCTTTCGGCCGCTTTTTCTGACTTGTGCCAAAGTCAGCGTTCCGATTCCATCTGAATCGCCAACGGTCTAGGCTGCCTGCATGAGCGAATCAAAAGCAATGATTCTTGGCGCGACCGGGTTGCGCCTGTCACCTGACGAGAAGGCGTTTTTCAGGGACGAAAAGCCGTGGGGTTTCATACTCTTCGCGCGCAATATTGAAGCATCGGATCAGGTTCGCAGCCTGGTTGGCGAAATGCGCGATTGCGTTGGCCGGGCCGATGCGCCGGTGTTCATCGACCAGGAAGGTGGACGTGTTCAGCGGCTCAGGCCGCCACTTGCCGCGAATTATCCGCCGGCTGCCGAGCTTGGCGCGCTCTATGCCAGCGACCCTGATGCCGGACTGCGCTCGGCCTGGCTGCTGGCAAGATTGCACGCATTCGACCTGCTGCGCCTTGGAATTACCGCCGATTGCCTGCCCGTTCTCGACGTCCCGGTCGAGGGCGCGCATGACGTGATCGGCAACCGCGCCTATGGCCGCGATCCTGATACCGTCGCCGCGATGGGCCGGGCAACCGCCGAAGGCCTTTTGGCCGGCGGTGTGCTGCCGGTTATCAAACATATCCCCGGTCACGGTCGCGCCGCCGCCGATACGCATCACGAGCTTCCGACAGTCGATACGCCGCTCGATGAGCTACGCAGGCATGATTTCGCGCCCTTTGCTGCCCTTTCGGACATGCCGATGGCGATGACGGCGCATGTCGTCTATTCGGCGATCGACGGGTTGCATCCGGCCACTACGTCGCCTGCAGTGATTGAGGATATCATCCGCGGCGAGATGGGTTTTAACGGCCTGCTGATGAGCGACGACGTTTCCATGCAGGCGCTTTCTGGGGATTTCCGCGATCGCACGGATGCAATTTTCGCGGCCGGATGCGATGTCGTTCTTCACTGCAACGGGGTGATGGACGAGATGCGGCAGGTCGCCAAACAGACGCCGGTGCTTGACGGCAGGCCGGCGATGCGGGCCAGCAAGACGCTGCTGAAACGCGAACGGCCCGATGCGGTCGAGGAAGTGGCCGCAAGGCAGGAATTTGCGGCGTTGACCGGCGTGCCGGTCGAGGCCGCCTAGAGGCGGCGATGAGCGCAGCGCAGGCAAACAGTGGCAAGGCCCCACTCGAAGCGATGTGGACGGATGAGGCCGATCGCACCGAGAGCGATCCCGCCCTTCTGGTCGATGTTGACGGTTTCGAAGGACCGCTCGACCTGCTTTTGCATCTGGCGCGCAACCAGAAGGTCGATCTCGCGCGCATCTCGGTGCTGGCGCTGGCAGAGCAATATATCGCCTTTATCGAACGGGCGCGGGAACTGAGGCTGGAACTGGCCGCAGACTACCTCGTCATGGCGGCATGGCTGGCCTACCTCAAATCTCGGCTCCTGATCCCAGACCAGAAGGGCGACGAAGGCGAAAGCGGCGAGGAAATGGCCGCGATCCTTCAATTCCGGCTCAAGCGGCTTGAGGCCATGCGCGAGGCCGCCGCGAGGCTGGTCAACCGCAACCGGCTGGGCCGAGAATTCTTCGCGCGCGGCAACCCGGAACTGGAGGTCGTCGACCGGCGCAACGAATATTCGGGCACGCTCTACGATCTTCTGACCGCCTATGCCTCGCTTCGGCAGCGGCAGGCGGTTACCAATGTGCGCATCGAAAAGCGCGGTGTGTGGTCGCTGAAGGAAGCCCGCACCATCCTTGCAAGGATGATCGGCACCATGCGCGAATGGACCGCGCTCGACACATTCCTGCTCGAATATCTTTCGCTGCCGGACGAGCGGACGACGGCGCTCGCCAGTTCATTTGCCGCAACGCTCGAGCTTGTGCGCGAAGGCGCAATGGAAATCAGGCAGCAGGAAGCGTTCGCGCCGCTTTACATGCGTAACCGTAATGACAGGCCCGCTAGGGCCGAACTGGCCGAGGTGGAAGAATGAGTGAGGGTGAAAGCGCGGCTGTGATGCCGTTCGAGACCGACGAAAACGGCTTCGACACGCCCGAAGACAATCCCGCCGTCCGCCTGCACATTGCGGAAGCCGTGCGCATGGCAGAGGCACTGGTTTTCGCCTCGACCGAGCCGGTGAGCGAAAAACAGCTTGTGTCGCGGCTGCCCGACGGCATCGACGTTGCAGCGGTGATGGTCGAGCTTTCTGAGATCTATGCCAAGCGCGGCGTCAATCTGGTGAAGGTGGGCGATTCCTGGGCGTTTCGCACGGCGGGCGATCTCGCGTTCCTGATGAGCCGGGAGGCGGTTCAGCAGAAGAAGCTTTCGCGGGCGGCACTCGAAGTGCTGGCCATCATCGCCTATCACCAGCCGGTCACACGCGCCGAGATCGAAGAGATCCGCGGTGTCGAGACCTCCAAGGGTACGCTCGACACGCTGCTTGAGACGGAATGGGTGCGCATGCGCGGCCGCAGGCGTACGCCCGGCCGTCCGGTCACCTATGGAACGACCGAGAACTTCCTCGACCATTTCGGCCTGCCGGAACTGCGCGACCTGCCAGGGCTCGATGAACTCAAGGGCGCGGGGCTCCTGTCCTCGCGCATGCCTTCGAACTTTTCGATGCCGCAGCCGCCATCCGACGCGACCGCACTTGCCGAGGACGAGGACGAACTGACCGACATCGACCTTGAGGAACTCGGCCTGTTGACACCCCGCGTCGAGGATGATTGACCCGATCCGCCGCTGATAACAGGCGGCGTTCGGGACAAGCGATGAATTCCGACGTCAAGACGGCCCAGCGGGTTACAGCCGGTGTCACCTTCGCCGCGCGGCTGTCGTTCGAGGACATACGTCACCAATATTCGCAGGAGGCCACGACGCTGCACGGCGTCAACCTTTCGGCTGAGCCGGGCGAGGTGCTTTGCCTCTTGGGGCCTTCGGGCTCGGGCAAAACGACGCTGCTCAGGATCGCCGCCGGCATCGAACCGCAGACGTCGGGCCGCGTTCTGCTCAACGAGCAGGAGATCGCCGGGCCCGACGTGTTCGTGCCGCCGGAAAGGCGCTCTATCGGCCTTGTTTTCCAGGATTTTGCGCTCTTTCCGCATTTGACCATTCTCGACAATGTGCGCTTCGGTCTGACCGCGCTGTCAAAGACGGAGGGGCGCAAGGAAGCGCTGATCGCGCTGGAGCGCGTCGGCCTTTCCAATTACGCGCATTCCTATCCGCACGTCCTGTCGGGCGGCGAACAGCAGCGGGTCGCGCTGGCGCGCGCGATGGCACCGCGCCCGGCCGTTCTTTTGATGGACGAACCGTTTTCCGGTCTGGATTCCCGGCTGAAGGATACGGTGAGGGCCGAGACCTTGGCGATCCTGCGCCAGAGCCGCGCAACGGCAATCGTGGTCACACACGATGCGGAGGAGGCGATGCGGCTGGGTGACCGGATCGCACTGTTGAAGGACGGCCGGCTTGTGCAGGCTGGTTCGGCAGAAGAACTCTACGAACGACCGGTCGATCTCTTCACCGCCGGGTTCTTTTCCGAACTCAACGTTTTTCCGGCGCGCGCCGCCGGTGGCGCAGTCGACACACCGTTCGGCAGGCTGGATGCGTCCGGCTTCGGCGATGGAACGCCGGTGGAAGTTGCCATCCGGCTGCCGGGCTTCGACGTCGATGAAGCCACAGGCGCGGTCGAAGCGCGGGTTTTGTCTCGCCGTTTCCTCGGTGTTGTGGAGTTGCTGGAACTGGCCGTTGCGGGCGTCGAACAACCGGTGAGGGCGCGCGTGCGCATCGGCGAACTGCCGTCAGGGAAACGAGACATTCGTCTAAGTGTGAGGCCCCGCGACGTTCTTGTGTTTGAAAGACGCAACGAAAACGCATAGATCAGATCAACGGGAACGAATTCAGAGAGAACAAATCATGGGTAGCTTTTCCATCTGGCACTGGCTCATTGTGCTGGTCGTCGTGCTTCTTCTTTTCGGCCGGGGCAAGATTCCCGAGCTGATGGGCGACATGGCCAAGGGAATCCGCAATTTCCGCAAGGGCATGAGCGACGACGAGGAATCGGGCGAAGAGGGCGCCAAGACGGTCGAGCACAAGGCCGATGAGCCCGCGCGCGCCGCAAAGCAGAAGCCGAGCAAGTCGTCCTGATAGCATCGGTGGGGGTGCATAAGCGCCCCAACACGCTGGAAGCCTGAGCCATGTTCGACATCGGTTGGCCGGAAATGCTCGTGGTCGCGGTCGTTCTGATCGTGATTGTGGGGCCGAAGGACCTGCCCGGAATGCTGCGCAATTTCGGACGGACGACGTCCAAATTGCGCGCTATGGCTGGCGATTTCCGCAAGCAGTTCGACGAAGCGCTCAAGGAAGCCGAGCTTGATGACGTCAAGGGCGTCGTCGACGATGTGCGCAAGCTGAACCCCGCGGCTGATCTCAGGAAGGCGCTCAACCCCATGCGGCAGGCCGCCGAGGATATGCGTAGCGGGCTTGATTCCGCAATGAAGCCGAACGCGCATCCGCAAAACGCCAAGGAGGCTGCTGAGGCAAGGGCCGCGGCTGCTGCAGCCAATTCGACCCCGGCGACGTCGGCCGGCGAAACGAAGAGCAAGCCCGCGGCGAAGACCACGAACGCGAAGAAAAGCGCCTCAACCGCCGGCAAATCGTCCAGCACGAAGCAGAAGGCACCGGCCACAAAGGCAGCGACTGCGAAATCCGGCACTCAACGCTCGGCCGGGGCTAAAACGGCAGCGGCAAAGACCGGTGCCGCGAAGAAGGTGGCTCCAGCCAAGACCGCTGCCGCGAAACCTGCTGCCAAGCCTAAAGCTGCGCCGAAGAAGCGCGCGGCCGCAACGACCAAGGGCGGAAAAGCGTCGTGAGTACCGACGAGGACGATATCGAGCAGTCGTCAGCGCCGCTGATGACGCATCTAATCGAGCTGCGCCAGCGCTTGATGTGGTCGATTGGCGGCTTTTTCGTCGCCTTCCTTGTCTGCTTCTTTTTCGCCAAGCAGCTTTTCAATCTGCTGGTGATCCCGTTCCAGTGGGCGACGGAATGGGCCGGCCTCGACCCGACAAAGGTCGACCTGATCTATACCGCGCCGCAGGAGTTCTTCTTCACGCAGATCAAGCTCGGCATGTTCGGCGGGCTGGTGCTGGCGTTTCCGGTGATCGCCACGCAGATCTACCGGTTCATTGCGCCGGGGCTCTACCGCAACGAGCGCGCGGCCTTCCGCCCGTATCTGATCGCAACGCCGGTGCTGTTCCTGATCGGCGGTTCGCTGGTCTATTTCTTCTTCACGCCGATGGTGATGTGGTTCTTCCTGTCCATGCAGCAGGTTGGCCCGGAGAACGAAATCCAGATTTCGCTATTGCCACGCGTGTCGGAATATCTGGGTCTGATCATGACCCTGATCTTCTCCTTTGGCCTGGTGTTCCAGCTTCCCGTTGTCACCACGCTGATGACGCGGGTCGGCCTGATCAGCGCCCAGGGCCTTGTCGACAAGCGCAAATACGCCATCGTGTTCGCCTTCGTGACGGCCGCCATCCTCACGCCGCCTGATCCGGTCAGCCAGATCGGTCTCGCCGTTCCAACCATCCTTCTCTACGAAGTCTCGATCTGGCTCGCCCGCCGCATCGAGCGCAAGCGTGCGGAAGAGGAAGCCGAGCGCGAGGCTGACGAGGCCACCGAGGACGAAGGTTCGGCAAAGGCCGAGTAGTTCGGCCGGTTGAGGCCGGTTTCTCACACAGTGTCTTGCGAGTTGGAGCGTTGCGGTTTACCCCACAGCGGCCCGCCGAACGCGCGAATCCGGCATTGCCGGCTGGTTGCGGTGAGGGCGACACACGTCACGCAGGAACTCAACGACAATGCTCGACATCAGATGGATTCGCGAAAACCCGCAAGCTCTCGCCGACGCGCTCGTCAAGCGCGGTTCGTCGGAGGCGGATGCGCGGTCCACGGTCGATGACATCGTCTCCAGGGATGAAGCGCGACGCACGCATCTGACTGAATTGCAGCAGAAGCAGGCCCGGCAGAACGCGGCATCGAAGGAAATCGGCAAAGCGATGGGGCAGGGCGACAAGGCTCTGGCCGAGAAACTGAAAGCCGAGGTCTCCACGCTGAAGAGCGACCTGCAACAGGGCGAGGCGAAAGAGCGCGAACTCGACAAGGCGTTGAAAGACGCGCTCGACGTCATTCCCAATGTCCCTCTGGACGAAGTGCCGGTCGGCAAGGACGAAAACGACAATGTCGAGGTGCGCCGCGTCGGCGAGCCGGTTCGCGCCAATTCGTCGAAAGAACATTACGAGATCGGCGAGGCGCTGGGCCTGATGGATTTCGAGACGGCGACCAAGCTGTCCGGCTCGCGTTTCACCCTGCTCAAGGGACAGGTGGCGCGACTGGAACGCGCGCTCGGCCAGTTCATGCTCGATCTGCACACCACCGAGCACGGCTATCTGGAAGTGCAGCCGCCGCTGCTGGTCAACGACGATGCGGCCTATGGAACGGACAAATTGCCAAAATTCGGCGACGACCTTTTCCGAACCACTGATGGCCGCTGGCTGATCCCGACTGCCGAGGTGCCGCTGACCTATACGGTCGCGAAGGAAATCACCGACCAGGACAAGCTGCCGATCCGGATGACCGCGCTAACCGCGTGCTTCCGCTCCGAGGCTGGCTCGGCCGGCAAGGACACGCGCGGCATGCTGCGCCAGCACCAGTTCTACAAGGTCGAACTGGTCTCTGTCACAGATCAGGAAAGTTCGCTCGCCGAGCATGAGCGCATGACTGGCTGCGCCGAGGAAGTCCTGAAGCGGCTGGAACTGCCGTTCCGCACGGTTGTCCTGTGCACCGGCGACATGGGGTTCGGTGCGCGCAAGACTTACGACATTGAGGTGTGGCTACCGGGCCAGAACGCCTACCGCGAAATCTCGTCCTGCTCGGTCTGCGGCGACTTTCAGGCAAGGCGCATGGATGCGCGTTACAGGCCAGCCGACGAGAAGCAGACGAAGTTCGTCCACACCCTCAACGGTTCGGGCGTGGCGGTCGGGCGCGCGCTGATTGCCGTCATGGAAAACTATCAGAACCCGGACGGCAGCGTCACAGTTCCGCAAGTGTTGCGGCCCTATATGGGCGGTCTGGAAAAGATCGGAGCTTGATCATTGCGCATCCTTCTCACCAACGATGACGGTATTCACGCTGAGGGGCTGGCGGTGCTGGAGCGCATTGCGCGGCAGCTTTCCGACGATATCTGGGTGGTCGCGCCGGAGGCCGACCAATCGGGCCTCGCTCACTCACTGACGCTTTCGGAGCCGTTGCGCCTGCGCCAGATCGACGACCGTCATTTCGCGCTGCGCGGCACACCCACCGATTGCGTGATTATGGGCGTTCGCCGGCTGATGCCGGAACCGCCGGATCTCGTTCTGTCCGGTGTCAATTCCGGCGCCAACCTCGCCGATGACGTGACCTATTCGGGCACGGTTGCCGGAGCTATGGAAGGCACGCTACTCGGTTTCCGATCCATTGCTTTGAGCCAGGCCTACAATTTTGCAACCGACAGCCGGGTAGTTCCGTGGGAGACGGTGGAGACGCTTGCCCCGGAACTCCTGCGCAAGCTGGTGGCCATGGACCTGCCGTCAGGCGTGCTGCTCAATGTGAATTTCCCGCGATGCCCGCCCGACGACGTCAAGGGTGTCAGCGTCACCAATCAGGGCAAGCTGGTGCACAGCCTGTCCATTGAGGAGCGGCGCGACGGGCGCGGCTTCCCGTATTACTGGCTGATGTTCGGCCGCGAGCCGGCCGAAACGGTGCCCGGCACGGACATCGCCGCGATCCGCAACGATCAGATCTCGGTCACGCCGCTTCATCTCGATCTCACGGCGCATGAAATGAAGGATCGACTGAAAAAGGCACTGGCATGAACGGCAGCCCGGCGGACAAGGAAGGTTTTGTCGCCTTTCTCATGCGCATGCGCGCGCTGGGCATCGACGACAAGAGACTGTTCGGCGCGATCGAGGCAACGCCGCGCGCAGACTTCGTTTCCGGTCCCTGGCATGAGGCAATCTGGCAGAACCGTATGCTGCCAATCGCCTGCGGCGAAGCGATGGAAGGCATCGACGTTCAGGCGCAGGTGCTGACCGCGCTCGACATTCATGACGGTCACAGGGTGCTGGAAATCGGCACTGGCAGCGGCTTCACTGCTGCGGTGATGGCGCGTCTGGCCGGACGTGTGCTGACCTTCGACCGCTACAAGCGCCTATGCGCCGAGGCTGTACAGCGCTTCGAGGCGCTCAGCCTCACCAATGTCATTGCCCGCCAAGGCGACGCCGCGAAGGGAGCCGCAGCCGACGGACCGTTCGATCGCATCGTCGTGTGGGCTGCGTTCGACAGCATGCCGCGCGGCTTTGTCGATCAGCTCGCAACCGGTGGCGTCATGCTCGCTCCCATCGGCGACGGGGAGGGGGTACAGACCTTCGTCAAGTTGACCAAGCTTGGGAGCCGCTTCGAGCGTGAGGACATTTGTGCCGTGCGTCTGCAACCATTGCAGGAAGGTGTGGCGGCTGTACTGTAGCCGATTGCCGTAACGGCAATTCGCACCCGGCTTAACCGACCAGTAAGATTAACGCGCTCTAATAGCTGCACCGATGAGTATTGGGTGCGGGTAGAGTTATGCAGTGTACCAACCTGACGCGGAACAAGCGCCGACTCGCGCAGGGGGCGGCGATTTTGCTCGTAGCCGGCCTGTCGGCGGGCTGCAGTTCCGACCTCATGCGTTTCGATCCTGGCCTGAGCGCCAGCGCGGCGGCCAATCCGCCGGTTTACCAGCAGCAGGCCCAGGCCGCACCGGTTTACGATGATTCTCAGGTCTATCAGGAGCCGCAGCCATATCCGGGCACCTATCCGGCAGCGCAGGCCGACGACGTCGACCTGACAACGACCGCTTCCATCAACCGCCGGGCGGTGAGGCAGCCGAGCCTGCTTCGCAATTCCGTCAGGCGCGACAGGCGAGCGCCGGTTCCTTCCGTCGATGTTGGCGTGACCAACGCTGCCCCGCGTCAGCCGTTCCCGCAGCAGCAGGCGGCAACACAACCATTCCCGACCCAGCCGCGCCAGTTGGCAGCGCCCGTATCGCGGCAGCCGCTCGCAGCGCCAGCACCCGACAATATCGACCGCACGGTCACGGGATCGATCCAGAAACAGCCGGTTGTCACGACTGCCGCTGCTCCGAAGGGGCAGGAAGGCTGGAACAGCGCGGGCGGAACCCAGATCACCGTGCGCGAGGGCGAGACGGTCTACAATCTGTCGCGCCGGTTCGGCGTGCCGGCGAAAGCCATCCTGCGCGCGAACGGCATGAGCGAGGCAAGCGCTCTCAAGGCCGGCCAGACGCTTGTGATCCCAACATATGTCTATTCCGGCGGAACATCGGTCTCGGCGCCTGACGCCAGTCCAAAAGCGGCGGCAGCGCCTTCAGTGGCGAAGAACGAGCTTCCCTCACAGGTTCCGCTGCCCACCAAAGCGCCGAGTAGTCGGGTCGCGGTACTTCCGCAGCCGGCGCGCGTTCCCGAGCGCGCCAGTGCGCCCGAACCGGCAAGTACTGCCAGCGCAGCGACGACCGGCGCGGTGTATACCGTTGTGGCGGGCGACACTCTGTCTGGCATCGCGCAGAAGACCGGCAGTTCAACCAACGCCATCAAACAAGCCAATGGTCTCGACAGCGGCCTGATCAAAGTCGGGCAGAAGCTCGTAATTCCGGGCGGCAACGTTCAGACAACGGTTGCCTCAGCGCCGCCTCCCGGCGTCGACCCGATCGTAACCGGCGGCGTTACCAAACCCGCCGGCGGGTATACAGCGCCGGAACCCAGGGATGCCGAAATCGAGAATATGGTCAGCAAGGCCGCTGCAGCCCCGGACGCCACGGGTGTCGGCCGCCTGCGCTGGCCGGTTCACGGCCGCATCGTGTCAGACTTCGGTAGCCAGAGTGGCGGCAAGCGCAATGACGGCATCGACATCGCTGTGCCGGAAGGCACGCCGGTCAAGGCAGCTGAAAACGGCGTGGTCATATATGCCGGCGACGGTCTGAAGGACTTCGGCAACACCGTTTTGGTGCGTCACGAGAACGGGCTTGTGACCGTGTACGGCCACAACAGCCAGATCATCGTGTCGCGCGGTGCGACGGTACGCAGGGGGCAGGAACTCGCGCGTTCAGGCCTGTCCGGCAATGCCGGCTCGCCCAAGCTGCACTTCGAAGTCCGCAAGGATTCCGCGCCGGTCGATCCGGCCAAATATCTCGAATAGCCGCAAGATCAAGGAATAACGTGCGATCTGCCTGACCTCCAGTCCGGATCGCGGATTTCCCCGCCCCCGCCCGGGCGGGGATTTCTTTTGTGTGTCAGTGTTTTAGGGGTTGCGGCCAGCGTCGAGCCTTTTGCCTAGCCGGCCTGCAAGGTCCTGGATGAACTGCCAGGCAACGCGGCCCGATCGGCTACCGCGAGTTGTCGCCCATTCCAGTGCCTCGGCGCGCAGGGTCTCGGGGTCCATCTCCAGCCCGTAGTGGCGGACGTAACCGTCGATCATGTCGAGATAGTCGTCCTGCGAGCATTTGTGGAAGCCAAGCCACAGACCGAAACGGTCTGACAGGGAAACCTTTTCTTCCACCGCTTCCGACGGGTTGATGGCTGTCGAGCGCTCATTCTCGATCATGTCGCGCGGCAGAAGGTGCCGGCGGTTGGACGTGGCGTAGAAGACCACATTGTCCGGTCGGCCTTCCACGCCACCTTCCAGCGCTGCCTTCAACGACTTGTACGACGTGTCGTCCTGGTCGAACGACAGGTCGTCGCAGAAAAGGATGAAGCGGTGCGGCGACGATTTGAGCGTTGCCAGAAGGCGGGGCAGGGTAGCGATATCTTCGCGGTGGATCTCGATCAGCTTGAGCGGTTTGCCGGCGTCACCACCCGCGTTCACCGCTGCATGTGCCGCCTTTACCAGCGACGATTTGCCCATGCCGCGTGCACCCCACAACAACACGTTGTTGGCAGGCAGTCCGGCGGCAAAACGCTGCGTATTGTCAAGCAGGATATCGCGGACGCGATCGACACCACGGATCAGCTCGATTTCGATCCTGTTGACCCGCGCAACCGGCTCAAGGCGAGCCAGTTCGGCGTTCCAGACAAAGCAGTCCGCGGCATCGAAATCGGCCAGTTCGCCGGCCGCCGGCGCCATGCGCTCGAGCGCGGCAATGACCCGGTCGAGCTTCTTGCCTAGCGAATCGATGGGTTGATCGTTCATTGAGCCGTCACAAAGCAATTTGTCGGCTTGGCCTCTAACACGCGTCCGGCGGCGCGAAAAGCCATGCAAAGGCCCTGTTCGTCGGTTGCAAAGGCGGCGCGAGCAACTATATTCGCGCCGAATTTGACGGGCCCCGTTTCGGCGGCCCGCGTCCCGATTTCTCAGGAGCATTCCATGTTTGTGACACCGGCATACGCGCAAACCGGCGCCGGCGGGCCCGATATTCTGGTCAGCATTCTGCCTTTTGTCCTCATTTTCGTGATCATGTATCTGCTGATCATCCGCCCGCAGCGGCAACAGATGAAAAAGCGGGGCGAGATGCTGGCGGCCATTCGGCGCGGCGACGCCGTTGTCACTGGCGGCGGTCTGGTGGGCAAGGTCACCAAGGTGATCGACGACAACGAGCTCGAAATCGATCTGGGCGGCGGCACCAAGGTGACGGCGCTGCGCGCGACGATTTCGGACGTGCGGGTCAAAGGCGAGCCCGTCGCCAACCAGAACGCCAAAAGCGCCAAGAAATAGCCGCCTTCGGGGCGCATCGCGGTTAGCCGCTAACGGACAATCCCTATGCTCTATTTTTCGCGCTGGCAGTCGATCGGTATCTGGCTCTTGGTGCTCGTCGGCATCGCGTTCGCAGTGCCGAACATCCTGCCGCAGTCGACGCGCGACAGCCTGCCGGACTGGTCACCCAAACAGCCGATGACGCTCGGCCTCGATCTTCGGGGCGGCTCTCACATTCTGCTGCAGGTTGACCGCGAAAAGCTGCTTGCCGATCGGCTGGAAGTGGTGCGCGACGACGTTCGCACCCTGCTTCGCGAGGAGCGTATTGGCTATACGGGTCTTTCGGGCAGCGGCACGTCGGTTCAGGTCCGTATCCGCGATGCCGCCGACATCGAGGCGGCGAAGGAAGCCGTTGCGTCGCTAACCGAGCCAGTGTCAACCGGCGTATTCGGCGCCGGCGCGATCACCGAGATCGAGTTCAGTGAGCCTGAGCCCGGCCTGCTGCGCTTCACGCTCACGGACGAAGGCATCAACTACCATCTGGTTTCGGCCGTCAGCCAGTCGGTCGAAGTCATTGGCCGTCGTGTCAACGAACTGGGCACAACCGAACCCATCATTCAGCGCCAGGGTGATGACCGCATTCTGGTTCAGGTGCCCGGCCTGGACGATCCGCAGCGCCTGAAAGACATTCTCGGCCAGACTGCCAAGCTGACTTTCCGCTTTGTCGATCAGACGATGAGCGCGGAAGACGCGTTGCAGGGCAGGCCGCCTGCAGGCACGGAAGTTCTCTACTCCACCGACGATCCGCCGATCCCATATTTGATCGAAACCAGGGTTATCGTTTCGGGCGAAAACCTCGTTGATGCGCAGGCGACGTTCGATTCGCGCACCAACGAGCCGGTTGTTTCCTTCCGCTTCGACAATCAGGGCGCCACGCGTTTCGGTCAGGCCACGCAGCAGAATGTCGGGCGCCTGTTTGCGATCATCCTCGACGATCAGGTCATTTCCGCGCCGCAGATCCGTGAACCGATCCTTGGCGGCACAGGTCAAATTTCCGGTAGCTTCTCTGTTGAGAGCGCCAACGACCTTGCCGTGCTGCTGCGCGCCGGCGCGCTTCCTGCCGACCTGACGATCGTAGAGGAGCGCACTGTCGGTCCAAGCCTGGGTGCCGACTCCATTGCAGCCGGTGAAATCGCCGCCATCATCGCTTCGGTCGGCGTGGTTGTGTTCATGGTGCTTGCCTATGGCACGCTCGGTATCATCGCCAACGTTGCGCTCATCGCCAATGTGGCGATGATTATCGGCATTCTTTCCGGCCTTGGCGCGACGCTGACGCTGCCCGGTATTGCGGGCATCGTGCTCACCATCGGTATGGCAGTGGACTCCAACGTCATCATTTTCGAACGCGTGCGCGAGGAAAGGGCGAACGGCCGCTCGGTCATCCAGTCGCTGGACGCCGGCTTCCGCAACGCAATGTCGACCATCATCGACGCCAATGTGACGACATTCATCGCCGCGGTGATCATGTTCTATCTGGGTTCCGGTCCGATCCGCGGCTTCGCTGTTACGCTGGCGATCGGTATCGTCACCACCGTCTTCACCGCCTTCCTGCTGACCCGCTGGCTGATCGCGATGTGGGTTCGCCGCACCAAGCCGACCGAGCTTCCGCGCGGTGTGGTGAAATTCGTCCCCGACAACACCACGATCGGTTTCATGCGCTTCCGCAACTTCACCTTCACGGCTTCGGCCGCGCTGGCGGTGATTGCGACTGTGCTGTTCTTCACCGTGCAGATGAATATGGGCATCGACTTCCGTGGCGGATCGCTGATCGAGGTGCAGTCGAAGCAGGAAACAGCGGACATATCCGACGTGCGCTCACGTCTTGAGGGCCTGAACCTTGGCGAAGTGCAGGTGCAGGAGTTTGGTGCGCCCAACGATCTGCTTATCCGCATCGGTGCGCAGGACGGCGGCGACGCCGCCGAGCAGTCGGCCATGCAACTGGTTCAGAACGAACTGGCCGACGATTACGAGTTCCGACGGGTTGAGGTGGTCGGGCCGACCATTTCGGCCGAGTTGGCGCGCGCCGGCACGATTGCCGTCATCGCGGCGCTGTTTGCGATGCTGGTGTATATCTGGCTCAGATTCGAGTGGCAGTTCGCCATCGGCGCTATCGCTGCGACGTTGCACGACGTGATCATGGTTATCGGATTCTATGTCGTGCTCGGTCTCGAATTCAATCTGAGCAGTATCGCGGCGGTGCTTACAGTGGTCGGTTATTCGATCAACGATACGGTCGTCGTTTACGACCGCATCCGCGAAAACCTGCGCAAGTTCAAGAAGATGCCGCTGCCCGACCTGATCGACCTGACCATCAATCAGACGCTGTCGCGCACGACGCTGACCGCCGCTACGACACTGGTCGCGCTCTTCGCGCTCTGGCTCTTCGGCGGTGAGGTAATTGCGTCCTTCACGATCGCCATGATCTTCGGCGTCATCATCGGCACGTATTCGTCGATCTTCATCGCCGGACCGCTGCTGATCCTCTTCAAGCTGCGCCCGGAGAATTTCGGACAGAGCATCGAGCACAAGCCGGATACGCCGCCCGCTGAAACGTCGCAGGCTTAGGCGTTATGAGCGCGGGTATCGTCATCCGCGAGGCGCATTTTCCGGGCCGGGCGCCGATTGACGCTTACGGCAATGGCGGCTTCCGCTTCGCCGACATGTCGCATCGCGGGTCGCTGCTTTGCCTGCCTTCGGGCATTCACGGCTGGGATGCCGTTTCGCCTTCAGATATCGATGTCGAGCGACTAGCCAAGGTCTTTGATGATGCCGCCGACATCGAGATCCTGCTTGTGGGGGCAGGGCACGACATCATGCGCCTGCCCAAGCCGCTGCGCGAGGCGCTGTCGGAGACCCGAATCGCTGCGGATGTGATGTCCACCGGTGCGGCCGTGCGCACCTACAATGTGCTTCTGGCTGAGGACAGGGCGGTCGCTGCGGCGTTGATCGCGGTCGATTGAGATGGCTGGCGGCACGCATCTGGCGGACCGGCTTCGCGAAACCGACCGCGAGCGCTATCTGACCACGCTTTACGCGCCGGTGGACAAACGCCCGGCCTTGACCGCGCTCTATGTCTTTAATGCCGAGATTGCCGCAATCCGCGACAAGATCCGCGAACCGATGGCCGGCGAGGTGCGGTTGCAATGGTGGCGCGACGCGATCACCTCCGGAGCGTCCACCGGCAATCCGCTTGCCGATGCGCTGATTGAGACGATCAGCACGCACCACCTGCCGGTCTCCGCATTCGACCGCATGCTCGATGCGCGGATATTCGATCTTTATGACGACCCCATGCCGGACAGGGCAACTCTGGAAGGCTATTGCGGCGAAACCGCATCCACACTCATCCAGCTTGCAGCGTTCATTCTCGATTGCGACGCGGCGGCAAACCATGCGGAAGCGTCCGGTCATGCAGGATGTGCGCAGGCGATCACCGGGCTGCTGCGCCTGCTGCCACTTCATCGCGCGCGCGGGCAAAGTTTCTTGCCTGCCGATCTTCTCGCTTCGGTCGGTGCGTCGCATGAGCAACTGATCTCAGGGGACAACAAGGAAGGCTTGGTGAACGCCGTGCGAGCCACGGTTGCCCTGGCGCAGGAGCATCTCGCTCAATTTGCCGCCCATGCTACCGGTCTGCCACAGTCGCTGCGGCCGGCTTTTCTGCCGCTTGCACTGATTCCGGCACAATTGAAGGCGATTGGGAGGAATGCCGACCGCGCGCTTGAGCGGTCGCCGGAGATCTCGGCAGCGCGAACGCACATTCTGCTGTTGGTGAAGGCTATGCGCGGATGGTAGCGGCCTCTTTTGACGTTTACGTCAAAAGCGAATATGGCAGAATTCATTGAATTCGGCTCAAGAGGAGAGCCGGGAGGAATGAGCTTAACCCTGCTGGTCGCGATGGTGGTTGTCGGCATTTCGGCAATCGTGATCGCCGTACATCTGAGCGGTGGAACCACAACCGCGAAGCTGGAGAGTGCTGATGCCGCGCGTCAGCGCTTCGCGCATGATTTCGCCGACATTGAGGTCGGCAATGTCTGGATCACCGAACAGGGTCATGCGGCATTCCTTGCGCTCAAGGACGGCCGGGCAGGGATCGTTTCCGCATTGGGCGACAGGTTTCTGACGCGGATCGTTTCGCCGGATGAGACCGGTTTGCGCGCGGATCGCGACGGAAACACCGTCCGGCTCATGTTAAGCGATATGACCTGGCATGGTGGCCCTTTCAGCTTTGCCAGTGAGAAAGATGCCGAGGCGGTGGCAGGGCTATTGGGTGCGTCTCGGCCATGCATCGAAGGAGAGAAGGTCCATGGATGAATACAGCTTTCCCTCTGTCACCCAACTTGCGATTCCCTTTTTTGTTTTGGCGATCCTGATTGAGCTGTTTCTGGTGCGGAGCGGCCGTGCGAAGGGCGAATTCGAAACAAGGGACACGCTAACCAGCCTGCTCATGGGTACGGGAAACGTCGTTGCCGGCATTCTGCTCGGCGTCGTATCCTATACGGCGCTGGTGTGGTTGTGGCAGTTCCGCTTCTTCGATCTCGGACTGGGCATCTGGGTCTTTGTCGTGGCCTTCCTGCTCGATGACCTGCGCTACTACTGGTACCACCGCATCGCACACCGGGTGCGCTGGGTGTGGGCCGAACACGTCAATCACCATTCCAGCCAGCACTACAATCTCTCCACCGCGCTCAGGCAGAGCTGGACGGGCCTGTTTACCGGCATGTTCGTTCTCCAGGCGCCGCTGGTGCTGCTCGGCTTTCATCCGGCGGTGATTGCGTTCGTTTTCGGCTTCAATCTGGTCTGGCAGTTCTGGATCCACACCGAGACCATCGGCAAGATGTGGCGGCCGATCGAGGCGATCTTCAACACGCCGTCGCACCACAGGGTGCACCACGCAACCAATCCGCGTTACCTCGATGCCAATTATGCCGGCACGCTGATCATCTGGGACCGCATGTTCGGCACGTTCGTGGAGGAGCTTGAGGAAGACCAACCGCGCTACGGCATCGTGAAGAACCTCGGCACGTTCAATCCGGTGAAGGTGGCTTTCCACGAATGGATCGGCATGTTCCGCGATGCGTTCCGCCCCGGCCTCACCTTGCGCCAGAGGCTGGGTTATCTTTTTGCGCCACCCGGCTGGAGCCATGACGGTTCGCGCGACACATCCGAGAGCCTCAAGGCGTCCTATGTGAGACGCAACCCGCAGGAAGCCGGAAAGCCGGGCCTGCCAGACGCCGACAGAGCCGGCCTGACGCCGGCGGAATAGGGCCGTGTCAGACAACAAGACCGTTCCAATCGGCGCCAGCGTCGAGACATTCCTTGGCACGATCGAACCGGAAAAGCGGCGGCGCGAGGCGCAGCAACTGCTGACGCTGATGAATGACGCGACCGGGCTCGCACCGCAGATGTGGGGAACGAGCATCATCGGTTACGGGCGCTACCACTACCGCTACGATTCCGGCCGCGAGGGCGAGATGTGCCTGACCGGGTTTTCGCCGCGCAAATCGGCTCTGACGGTCTATGTCATGCCGGGTTTCAAGCCATATGCGGATGAACTGGTGCGTCTCGGCAAACACAAACACAGCGTGTCATGCCTCTACCTCTCCAGTCTTGAGAAAGTGGATCGCGACGCGCTTTCGGCGATCGTGAAAGACTCGGTCGAGCGGATGAAAGCGAAGTATCCGGACTGGTCAGCTGCCTGAGCGGCGGTTACCCGATCAGCCGTCCTTCTTCAGCAGATCCGCAAACTCGGCTTCATGCTTGGCCATCTTTGCCTGCACCGCCGACATCAGATCGGCAGGCCTGAGCATGCCGCCATTCCACGTCGCAATGTAGTCCAGCCCGTCGGCAACGGAATGATCGCGTGCATAAGCGAGGTTGCGCTTGATGCCGGCAATCGCCAGCGGCGATTTTTTCGAAATCTGATCCGCGAGTTCGAGCGCCGCCTGCAATACCGCTTCCGGGGTATCGTGGACGGCCGATACCAATCCAAACTCCTTTGCCTCAGCAGCCGAGAAGCGGCGGCCGGAATAGGCGAGTTCGGCAGCGACCGCAGGCGCAATCAGCTTGGGCAGGCGCTGAAGCGTTCCGACATCGGCGGCCATGCCAATATGAATTTCCTCGATGGCGAAGAAGGCGTCGGCGGAGGCAACCCGCATGTCGCATGCGGTGATGAGGTCGACCCCGGCTCCGATGCAGGCGCCGTGGATCGTGGCGATTACGGGGAAGGGGGCACGCTCGATAGCGTTGAAAGCATCCTGCAGGGCCAGAATGGTCTGGCGCATGGCATGGGCCGCGCGGCCCGGTTCCTGCTCGAACAGCTTGGCAATGTCACCGAATGCCGACAAATCCATGCCACCGGTAAAGTTACGGCCTTCGCCTGAGATCACGGCGCAGCGCACGGTCTCGTCTTTCGCCAGTTCATCCATGAGCCGTGGCAGGTCGGCCCAGAAGTCGGGCGACATCGCGTTGGAGCGGTCAGCGCGATCCATCACCAGATGGACTGTCGCACCGCGCCGCTCAGCGCGGAAGAATGTGCTTTGAAGATCGGCCACGTTCGCCTCCCGCATTGTCAGTTGTTCGGATCGGGGAGCGTCATGTCGGGCGCCGGCTCAGCATCCACGGTGACAAACATTTCCGGATCGCCCATCGAGTGCATCGTGTCGCGCCACACGAACCCCGTCTCGGGATCGACCCAGTATTCGCTGCGCGTGGGGGTTCCGGTGTTGTAGACTTCGTATTCCGCCGCGTAGTGATTGACGGTTCGGCCGTTCAGGTCAACGCCGTATTCGCAGGTGATGTTGGTGGCGCTTTCCGCCTGGCTCACGACACCGGCCATGGCTGTCTTCATTGCGTCCTCGGACGTCGAGTTGACCAGCGTCCAGGTCTCACCCTTGTCGGCGGTCGTGTAGACGTCGCCGTTGGTGAAGGAGAGACTGGCCGGTGTCTTGTCGGCGTTATAGTAGACCGAGCCTTCGGCCGTCTGAAGCGAATAGCCCCGCATCTCATGCTCGCCAAATTTGGTCACTGACGTGCCAAACCGGTTAAGCTGCTGCTTCGGGGCGTTTTCCCCATAGGGCGCCATTAGCGCGCGTACCGCGCGCTCACACTCCGCCTGATCGGCATGGGCGGGAAATGCGGTGAGCGCCATACAGCCGGAAACGAATGCGCAGACGCGCAAGACATGCCCATTCATGCGGGAATTCTCCTCTCGATGAGGTCGTCAGTTTTCAGGTGCGGGGCTTCAAGGTCAAGCCGCGTCGGCGCTATTCGGCGGCTTGCGCCGGCGCTTCCAGCCCGAGCCATTTGCGGCAGTCGACCAGCGCGCGGTGCGTTATCGCGCGCTTCTTCGCCAGCGCCTTGTCTTTGCCGCGGAAACGACCTTCGAACCCTTCGGGCTTCAGCTTCGTGCCGGGATCAAGCGGCGGGAAAAGCCCGAAATTGACATTCATCGGCTGGAACGAGCGTTTGCCGGGTTCCTCGTCGGAAACCAGATGCCCGCCGGTGATATGGTTCAGCAGTGCGCCAAAGGCGGTCGTGGCGGGCGGTGTGGGCAGTGCATGCCCGAGCCGCTCTGCCGCAGCGAAACGACCGGCAAGCAGGCCCATGGCCGCGCTTTCCACATAACCTTCGCAGCCGGTTATCTGGCCGGCAAAGCGCAGGCCCGGACGCGACTTCAATTGCAGCGAGCCGTCGAGCAGGACTGGCGAATTGATGTAGGTGTTGCGGTGCAGGCCGCCGAGGCGCGCAAAATCCGCGTTCTCGAGCCCCGGAATGGTCCGGAATATCCGCACCTGCTCGCCATATTTCAGTTTCGTCTGGAAGCCGACCATGTTGTAAAGCGTGCCCAGCGCGTTGTCCTGGCGCAGCTGGACGACCGCATAGGGCTTCTCGTCGGGCTTGTGGCGGTTTGTCAGTCCGACAGGTTTCATGGGCCCGTGGCGCAGCGTTTCGGCTCCGCGCTCCGCCATAACCTCAATCGGCAGGCAGCCGTCGAAATAGGGCGTGCCTTCCCATTCCCTGAATTCTGTCTTGTCGCCGTCGAGCAGCGCCTGGATGAAGGCCTCATACTGCTCCCTGTCGAGTGGGCAATTGATGTAGTCCTTGCCGGTTCCGCCCGGGCCGACCTTGTCGTAACGCGACTGGAACCAGGCCTTGTCCATGTCGATCGTCTCGAAATGAACGATCGGCGCAATCGCGTCAAAGAAGGCCAGCGCCGTCTCGCCGGTCTCGGCGGCAATCGCCTCGGCCAGCGACGGCGCGGTGAGTGGCCCTGTGGCGATAATTGCCTGATCCCATTCTTTTGGCGGCAGGCCTGTGACTTCCTCTCGCGCAATCGTGATCAGCGGATGCGCCTCAAGTCTTGCGGTAACGGCGTCGGAAAAGCCGTCTCGGTCAACGGCCAGTGCCCCACCGGCCGGAACCTGATGGGTATCGCCGGAAGCCATGATCAGCGAATTTGCCAGCCGCATTTCGGCGTGCAGCAGCCCGACCGCGTTGGTTTCGGCATCGTCGGAGCGGAACGAGTTCGAGCACACCAGCTCGGCCAAACCGCCGGTCTTGTGGGCATCCGTGCCGCGCACAGGCCGCATTTCATGCAGGACAACAGGCACACCTGCGCTGGCAATCTGCCAGGCAGCTTCCGATCCGGCGAGCCCGCCGCCGATGACGTGAACAGGATTGGTCATTGTGAGACCGGATTAGGCTTGCGAGGGCCGGAATGCAACCGGATCAAGCATATTGAACGGCCCATTGATTGTGGCCAAAATGCAATTGTGCCCCCGGAACCAAGCGGCTAGTTTTGCGCCCGATGAAAAAGCTGTCCGCTACACTCGCCCCGTTGCTCGCCGGCCTGTTCGTTGCCGGCTGCGTGCCTACCCTCGACAATCAGGGCGCAGCGGCGGTCGTGCCGCTCAAATTTGTGGCCTGCTATGGCTACGGATGCCGCAAACGGGTGACCTACCGTATCTCTCAGGAGATGTCGGACCGCTTCGCGTCGATCATGTCGGAAGGCTCGTCTTCGGCAGAGGCGGAGCGCTCGGCAATCAAGAAGGCGGTCGGCTACTACGAGGACTTGTCGGCAAACCATATCGGGGTGCGTGACGATCCGAAATCGCCGATTGCCGCGTCCGGCAAGCTTGGTCAGATGGACTGTATAGACGAGTCCACCAACACCGATCACCTGCTGCATTACCTGCAGGCGCGCGGCATGCTTGCCTACCACAAGGTGGAGCCCAAGACGTCGCGTGGAATGTTTATTGATGGCCGCTATCCGCACTGGACGGCGGTGATCAAGGACACGAGCGGAAAAAAATGGGCCGTCGACAGCTGGTACGAGCCGGCTGGCGGACATCCGGACATCATGCCCCTCGACCACTGGCGCACGCGCGGCGTGATGGGCGAACGCTAGGTTCTATTCTGCTGAAAATCTGCTGAAACGAATAACACCCGCCGGGGGAGGAGATCCGGCGGGTGTCATTACTGTGATCGGCAATCGGGAGGAGGATAATCGCCGACCTTATCCGCGGCTTCGGGGAGGAGGTCGAAGTCCGCGAAACTGGAAACTGGTTAGGCCGTCTTGCGTGCGACGAACGGAATGTCGCCACGGTTGATGCCGAGATCGTTCAGCTCACGGTTCGACAGGCGGTTCAGCTCATTGACGGTGTCGCGGTAGCGGCGCCAATTGCGGTAGTTGCGGATCAGGTTCATGGTCGTGTCCTCGAAAGGTCTCTTTGTTTCAATCTCTTGTTGCAACGATGAAATAGGGATCTCGAACCGATTTGAGAAGCGCGTATGTTGCATAGCAGCGATGCGTATTGTGCAATGCAACATGGATGGATTTTCATAATTATTGCACATGGTTAGCGAATCGGCGGAGCAACGCCGATATTGAAATCAGCCATTGCCCACGCATTGTGCATATCGCGCAAAATGCCGCCACGATCGGCCATGAAAGTGGCATTATGTCCTTCCATCGTGTTGGTTGACGCAGTGGCAGGGCAGGGCGCGAATTGGCAGGCCATCTCGATCAGGTCAGGAAAGACATTGCGCGCTGGGCTGAAGCCGGCCTGATCGATGCGCCGACAGCGCAAGCGCTTCTAGCCGATGCGGAGGCGCATCGCCGGCGCGGCTTCAGTTTCGGCAGCGTACTCGCCATTCTGGCTGCGGTACTGGTCAGTGCGGCACTTCTGCTTTTCATTGCCGCGAACTGGGAGGCCTTTCCGCGCCTTCTCAGGGTTGCAATGATCTTTGTCGTCATTGTCGCCGGATATGGTGGCGGCGCCTTGCTTAAGCAGCGCGGCCAGGACCTGTTCGCCGAGGGTTTCTGGATAATCGCTGCGGCCTCGTTTGGCGGCGGCATCGCGCTTGTCGGACAGATGTACCATCTGAGCGGCGACGAGGCCGATGCGTTGCTCGTGTGGAGCGCTGGCACCACGCTCGCCGCTGCAGCGCTGCGATCCGGCCCGCTGACCATCGGAGCCGTGCTGGTCGCGGCAAGCTGGATGGTGTTTCTGGCCGTCGAGGGCGGCCCGGGCAGGGAAGTCCCGCTCGGCTACCTGCTTTATGCCGCGCTGCTCTGGGCCATAGCGATATGGACATCGAGCGTCAGCGCCCGCCACCTGATCCTCCTATCGCTGATGCTGTTCGTGATGCTGCTCTACGTTGAAGTCGACTTGTTCGTGGTCCCGCTGGCGCTTGCCGTCATCTCAGCCAGTGTGTTCGCACTTACCGTTTTCCGCCCCGCGCTGGCCGACCGCGTTTCCGGGCTGGGCAGCGGGCTTCCGATCCAGGGCCTACTGGGTTTCATAGCCGGAATATCGATCATTCAGGCCGAACTGCATGACGGCCCCTATTTTGTGCTGGTGGCAATCGTCGTGTTTGCCGGCATCGTCGCTGCGCTGCTGCTGGCCGGACGCGACAGCCGCGCGCTGCGCTGGGTCATCTATGCCGCCTTCATATTCGAGCTTGGCTTCGTCTACCTGACGCTGCTGGGCTCGATGCTGGGAACGTCGGGCTTTTTCCTCGCGGCGGGGCTGGCGCTGGCCGTTCTCGCCTGGCTGATAAGCCGGGTTGAGCGGCGCATGGCTGGCCAGAACGCGGGAGAGGGCGCATGAGCCGGCACGCGCGTTACCTCATTGCCATCGCG
The DNA here is from genome assembly GCA_965232405.1 of Rhizobiaceae bacterium. Taxonomy (GTDB): domain Bacteria; phylum Pseudomonadota; class Alphaproteobacteria; order Rhizobiales; family Rhizobiaceae; genus RCIO01. Next base: position 3,841,303 of record OZ246966.1, on the reverse strand, counting down.
TTCATCGTCGCGCTGGTGCAGATCGGTGTGCTGGGTTCGATGATCTTGGGCCGGGCTGCAATCCTGCGTGACGGGCGCGAAGTCGTTCTTCAGGTGCTGCCGGTCGACCCGCGCGATCTTCTGCGCGGCGACTATGTGCGTCTCGACTACAATATCTCGTCGGTTCCGATCGAACTATTTGAGGACGCCGGGACGGAAGGGAATTTGGAAACCGACACCGTGTTCGTTCGCCTGAAACCGGGAGATGAAGACTTCTGGGTGCCAGTGGCGGCACGTTTCGGCAATGCGCCAACGGCCCCGGTGTCCGGCGACGAGGTGGACATCAAGGGGGCGACCTTCGTGCGTAATCTAGAGAATGCCCAGTTCATCGCGGTTGATTACGGCATCGAACGCTTCTACCTGCCGGAAGGTGAGGGGCGGCCGATCGAAGTGAACCTGCGCGAACGCACCTTTCGCATGACGGTCGCGGTAAGCGAGAGCGGCACCGCCCAGATCAAGGCGTTCTACGACGGCGAGACGCTGATATACCGCGAGCCGCTCTACTGAGTGGCGGACTGGTTACCAAACGTCGTCATTCGTCATCGAATCTGCTCGAAATACCCTTTGATCGCCGGATTCATGGTGCTATAGGAACCCGCGCTTCGGCGGGCCGGCAGGCCAAGCCGGGCGGGTGTGGTGGAATTGGTAGACACGCAGGATTTAGGTTCCTGTGGCGCAAGCCGTGGGGGTTCAAGTCCCTTCACCCGCACCAGGCCTTCCGGCGCAGAAATCCGGCTCTGAGGATGCGTGAATTCCGCCATCAGCCATGGCGGCGACAAGAACAAAGGTATGACGATGCAGGTAACCGAAACGCTCAATTCCGGGCTGAAGCGCGAAATCAAGGTGACCGTGCCCGCCAAGGACATGGAAGCCAAGCTGGCCGAGCGCCTGGCGAACGCCAAGGACAAGGTGCGGCTGAACGGCTTTCGTCCTGGCAAGGTGCCGGTCCAGCATCTGCGCAAGATGTATGGCCGTTCCTTCATGGCCGAAGTGGTCAACGAGATCCTGTCGGAATCGACCCGCGACATCCTTTCGGAGCGCGGCGAAAAGGCTGCCATGCAGCCTGACGTGCAGATGACCGAGGACGAGAAGGAAGCCGAAAAAGTTCTCGCCGGCGACGCCGACTTCGAATTTTCGCTGGCCTATGAAGTGTTGCCGCCCATCGAGGTGAAGGATCTGTCGGCGATCAAGATTACGCGTCTGGTCTATGACGTGCCGGACGACGAGGTGGAAAAGCAGGTCGAGGTCGTTGCGGACTCCGCGCGCACCTACGAGCCCAAAAAGGGCAAGGCCGAGGATGGCGACAGGGTCACGCTCGACTATCTGGGCAAGCTCGACGGCGAACCCTTCGAAGGTGGCGCTGCCGAGGATGCAGATATTGTCATTGGCTCCAATCAGTTCATCCCCGGTTTCGAGGAGCAGCTAATCGGCGTGAAGGAAGGCGACGAGACCACGATCGAGGTCACGTTCCCCGAGCAGTATGCCGCCGAGCACCTGTCTGGCCGCAAGGCGACCTTCGATCTCAAGATCAAGGGCATTGCGAAGCCCGGCAAGCTGGAGATCAATGACGAGCTGGCGCAGACGCTGGGCATGGAATCGGCCGACAAGCTGCGTGAAGCGGTGCGCGGGCAGATCGAAAGCCAGTATGGCAGCGTGACGCGCCAGAAGACCAAGCGCCAGCTTCTCGACGCGCTCGACGAAACCTATAAGTTCGACACGCCTGAAAAGCTGGTCGACGCCGAGTTCGAGAACATCTGGGGCCAGGTCATGAACGATCTGGAACGCGCCGGACAGACCTTTGCCGATGAAGACACGACCGAGGAAGAGGCGAGGGTGGAATACCGCCGCCTTGCCGAGCGTCGCGTGCGCCTCGGTCTGGTTCTGGCCGAGATCGGCGAGAAGGCGGGCGTCACGGTGTCGGATGACGAGTTGCAGCGTGCGCTCTACGATGCCATTCGCCGCTACCCGGCAAGCCAGCAGCAGGAAGTCTACGAGTTCTACCGCAACAATCCGCAGGCGCTGTCCAGCATTCGTGCGCCGCTGTTTGAGGAGAAGGTCGTCGACCATCTGATGAACGAGGTCAGCGTGACCGACAAGAAAGTGTCGCGCGAGGAGCTTCTGGCGGACGACGAGGAGACTGCTGAGGCTGCTCCCGCGAAGAAGAAGGCGCCGGCCAAGAAAAAGGCTGCCCCGAAGAAGAAGGCTGAAAAAGCCGAGGAATAGGCTTCATCCAGGGCCGGACTTGATGCTAGGGCCGTCGCGGCGCACTGCGCCACGGCGGCCTTTTCATATGGAGAGCAGGCGATGGGCGTAACTGTCTATGGGTTCAAGAGCTGCGACACGGTGAAGAAGGCGCTTGACTGGCTGGGCGCTAAAGGCGTGGCGCATGAGTTCTTCGACTACAGGAAGAAAGTGCTCGACGCGGCCATCGTCGATGACTGGTTCGACCGGGCAGGGTGGGAGGCAGCCTTCAATCGCGGTTCCACGGCGTTCCGCGCGCTGCCGGACGATGAAAAGACAGGCATCGATGCGGCGAAAGCGAAGGAACTCATTCTCGCCGACACCAATTTTATCAAGCGACCGGTGCTCGATACGGGCGACGCGCTGCTGTTCGGCTTCAAGGCCGACGCCTACGCGCAGGCGCTGGGCAGATAGGTTTCGACGGCATGCGCGTCCTTTCGCTCAATGTGTGGGGCGGCAAGCTCTTCGAGCCGCTCATCCAGTATCTCAAGGGGGTGGATGCGGACGTCTACTGCCTGCAGGAGGTGGTGCGGACGCCGGGGTTTCCGGGATCGGAACTCATCTACCGGGACGGCGACCTGAAATTGCCACAGCGCACCAATCTGTTTGACGACATCTGCGCTGCGCTGCCCGAACATGACGGACGGTTCTATCCAGCTTCCCGCGGGCCGCTGTTCGATGAAAGCGGGCGCGAGTTCAAATCCGAATTCGGACTGGCGACCTTTGTACGCCGCTCGCATCCGGTGATTGCCGAGGCGATGGATTTCGTCCACGGCACGTTTTCTGGCGATGGATGGGGCGACCACCCGCGTGCGCGCAACGCGCATTGCATCAGGGTATTTGATGCCGGGCAGGGGGCAGCGATCACCCTCGCCCACATGCATGGCATGCGCGAACCGTCTGGGAAACACGACACGCCGGTGCGCGCACGGCAGGCGGAGCGTCTTGTCGAACTGATAGGCCGCATATGGCCCGGCAACGAACAGCTGGTCGTGTGCGGTGATTTCAACGTGCTGCCCGACAGTGCGACGTTCCAGTCGCTGGCCGCGCTCGGCCTCACCGATCTCGTGACCGGCCGCGGCCATACGGACACGCGCACATCGCACTACAAAAAGCCCGGACGCTTTGCTGACTACATGCTGGTAAACGGGGCAGTGGACATCCTGTCGTTCGACGTGGTGACCGAGCCGGAAGTGTCGGACCACAGGGCGTTGTTTCTGGAAACGCGGTAGACGGGAATTATCCGGATTGCAGACGGTTCGGACGTCGTGCTACCGGCCGAGCCAGAGCACGTTCATGGAAAACACTTTTGAGAAAGCTGGTACTTTTGCATGGCGCGCCCGGCGACGGGACACTCTGGCAGCAGGTCGAGAGTGCGCTCGGCGATAACGTCAGCGTCGTGGCTCCGACCTTGCGCTGGTTCGGTCGCGAGCCCTGGGACGCAGATGCCGGAGATTTTGGCACAGACGCGCATACCGACCAGTTGATAGCGCTGCTCGAGGGCTGTGGCAGCGGAAACGCCCTTCCTGTCGCGGCATGGTCCTATTCGACGCACGTGGTGCTTAATGCCCTGTCGCGCCGCCCGGAACTCATCTCCAAAGCATTTCTGTATGAGCCCGGGCTCAGCACCTATCTCACTGACACGGATGACATGGCCGCATTCAACGCGGATGCCGGAATTGCCTTCGGGCCCATCGTTGCTGCCTTGCACAGTGGAGGACCCGAACGCGCCGTCGAGGCGCTTTTCGATAGCTCAGGAGGTGAGGGCTGTTTTGCTGCGCTTTCGGCACCGCGTCGCGATGCGTATCTCGCCAGCGCGCGCATCATGCCGCTGCTGATGGGTGGCGGACAGCCGCCGGCGAACATCACTGCCGATGTTCTCGCGCAGATCAGGGTTCCTGTCTTGGTGGCGCATGGCCGCCAGACGCGACCGCTGTTCAGGATCGCCTCGCGTGCCGTTGCACGCAATATTCCCGGTGCGCAGCTCAACATTGTGGAGGATGCGGACCACATGCTGCCTGAGAAGGATCCGCGCCGCTTCGCGTCCTTGCTCGATGCATGGCTGTCGTCCTAGGGGACATGCGATAGCCTTTCAGCCGCGGCAGCCATGCGCGAACAGAAAAGTCGCATAAGATATATTATGGAACTTTCGCTAGTGTGAAATTATGCGATGATGGCAGCGAAAAGCCATTTATTTCAATATGTAACGACCGATATGTGAAGTGAGAACGCTGACCAGTCACTCAGCCAAATCTGCAACAACAGCACCGGCAGCCTTGATCAGCGCGCTCGGCTCTGCCGAAAACACCGCGTCATGCGCGCCAGCTGCAGCCCACACCAGATTGAACCCGGTCAAGCTGGCGTCGGCGAATACCAGTGGCGGTTCCGCATAACCGATCGGCGCAACGCCGCCGATGGCAAAACCGGTGCGCTCGCGCACATCGCGTGGGTCGGCACGTTTGAGCTCCTGGCCGGCTGCCGTTGCCGCCTTGGGCAGGTCGAGCCGCGAAGCGCCGGACAACAGGAACAAATAGAGCTTGCCGTCGTCCTTGCCCTCGAAGATGAGTGATTTCACGATCTGGTCGACTGCGCAGCCGCATTGTTCGGCAGCTTCCTCGGCGGTGCGTGTCGAGGCTCCCATGCGGCGTATCTCGATAGCCAGTCCGGCGGCCTCTGCGGCTGCACGCACGCGTTCGACACTGCTGCTCATTTCGCTGGCTCCATTGCAGGAATTTTGATTTCGAAGAACTGGCCGTCATAGGCTGGTTCGACGTGGTCAGGCGTTTCGCGCATCACTTCATCATAGTCGAGCGGAATGTGCATATGCGTCAGCAGCGCTTTTTTCGGCTTCAGGCGCTCGATCCATTCCAGTGCTTCGTCCAGTGAAAAATGGGAAGGATGCGGCTTGTACTGCAAGGCGTCGATGACCAGCAGTTCGAGACCGCCAAGCAGCGCAGCGGTGCGGTCCGGAAAGCCGCTCACATCGGGGCAATAGGCCAGCGGACCGACGCGGTAGCCGAGGGAAACGATGTCGCCATGTTGCTGCGGGAGCGGGCGGAAGGTAATCGGACCGCCCTCGCCGTCAATCGTGAATTCGTTATTGTGTTCAATGACATGGGATTCGACAATCGGCGGATACTGGCTGCCGGGCGGCGTTTCGAAACAGTAGCGGAAGCTCTCGCGCAGTCGTGTCAGCGTTGTGTTGTCCGCATAGATATTGACGCGCTTGCGCTGCGCCAGGAAATAGCCACGTAGATCGTCAATCCCGTGAATGTGGTCTGCGTGCGAATGCGTATAGACGACAGCATCAAGCTTCCTGACGCCAGCGGCGATCATCTGGGTGCGGAAGTCAGGCCCTGTATCGATGGCGACGGTCGTACGGCCGCTATCTGAAATGCGTTCAAACAAAGCTGCCGCACGCAGGCGCTGGTTTTTCGGATTTGTGGGATCGCAGGCGCCCCAGTCGCCGGTAATGCGTGGCGTGCCCGGTGACGAGCCGCAACCCAGTACTGTGAGCCTCAGCCGGTCAGACATGTGTCAGGAATGCGTTGCCGCAGTAAGCGGCATGCGGGAAAACACGCGGAACGCGTTTTCCGTTGTTATTTCAGCGATTTCGGCTTTGCTGACACCAATCGTTTCGGCAAGCACGGCGGCGGTATGTGCCACGTATGCCGGTTCGTTGCGCTTGCCGCGAAAAGGCGTTGGCGCGAGATAGGGCGCGTCGGTTTCCACCAGAAGCCGGTCATGCGGCAGGTCTCGCGCAATTGCCCGCAACTCTTCCGATTTCTTGAATGTCAGAATTCCCGAAAACGACACGTAGCCGCCGAGCTCGATGCCGGTTTCGGCAAGAGCGCGACCTGACGAGAAACAATGCAGGATGAAAGGAAAGGCCCCCTTCCCTGTTTCGTCGCGCAGGATTTCGGCCACGTCGTCATCGGCGTCACGCGCGTGGATCACCAGCGGCAGACCGGTCTCGCGGGCAGCGGCAATGTGGGTGCGGAACCCGGTTGCCTGCGTATCGCGCGGCGCCTTGTCGTAGAAATAGTCGAGCCCGGCCTCGCCAATGGCCACGACCTTCGCGTGTTCGGCGAGACTGATGATTTCGCTAGCCTCGATGCCGGCCTCCTCGCCGGCATTGTGCGGATGGGTGCCAACCGAGCAGAAAACGTTTGGGTAGGTTTCGGCAATCGCCCTGATGCTCTCGAACTTCCTGATGCGGGTCGAGATCGTCACCATGATGCCGACGCCGGTTGCTCCGGCGCGCGCAACGATTGCGTCGCGTTCTTCCTCGAAATCCGGGAAATCGAGATGGCAGTGGCTGTCGATCAGCATTGTCTTGTCAGCCCTGCTCTTCGTCCTTCTCGACATAGCGCGGGAAAACAGGCTGGGGTGCGGGCAGGTCGGCACCCGCCACCAGCGCATATGCGTCATCAAGATGCGCGAAGTCGCGCTGTGTATCGTTCACTGCCAGCAGGTCGAGAAGCTTGGCGGCCGAATCTGGAATGTAGGGCTGGCACAGGATCGCCACGCGCCGGATGGTCTCGATGGTCGTCCACAGCACGGTTTCCATGCGGGCCGGATCGGTCTTGCGCAGCGCCCATGGTTCCTCGCCGGCGAAGTAGCGATTGGCCTCGGCAACAGTGGCAAAAATGGCCGTCAGCGCCTGATGGATCGCCTGTTCGGCCATCGCCTTGCGCGCCTCGGTCAGCGCATTGCTCGCCTGGTCCAGTATGGACTTGTCCTGCGGCTGCAGTTCACCCGGTGTCGGGACCTTGCCGCCGCAATTCTTCGCGATCATCGACAGCGAGCGTTGGGCAAGATTGCCGAGATCGTTGGCGAGATCTGCATTTGTGCGGTTGACGATTGCGTCATGGCTGTAGCTGCCGTCCTGCCCGAAAGGCACTTCGCGCAGGAAGAAGTAGCGCACCTGGTCGAGCCCGTAATGTTCGATCAGTGCAAATGGATCGACCACATTGCCGACCGACTTCGACATTTTCTCGCCCCGGTTGAACAGGAATCCGTGCGCGTAGACACGGCTTGGCAGCTCGATCCCCGCCGACATCAGAAATGCCGGCCAGTAGACCGCATGGAAGCGCACGATGTCCTTGCCGATGATGTGCTGGGCCGGCCAATAGCTCCATTTGGCCGCATCCGGGTCGGGGTAGCCGGCGGCAGTGATGTAGTTGGTCAGGGCGTCCACCCAGACATACATCACATGCTTGTCGTCGCCCGGAACCGGCACGCCCCATTTGAACGTCGAGCGTGAAATCGAGAGGTCGCGCAAGCCGGATTTGACGAAGCTGATGACCTCGTTGCGCCGCTCGGCCGGGCCGATGAAGTCGGGCTGCTTTTCATAGAGTTCCAGCAGCCTGTCCTGATAGGCGGAAAGCCGGAAGAAATAGGTCTCTTCCTCGTTCCACTCGACCTCGGAGCCAAGCGGCTCGCGGCGCACGCCGTCCTCGCCGACAGTGGTTTCGCTCTCGTCGAAATAACCTTCCTGTCGCACCGAGTACCAGCCGCTGTAGCGATCCAGAAAGATGTCGCCATTGTCGGCCATGCGCTGCCAGATCGCCTGGCTGGCCCGTTTGTGGCGTTCCTCGGTGGTGCGGATAAAATCGTCGTTCGAGCCACCGACGGCTTCGATCATGCCGCGAAAGATCGCCGAATTGCGGTCTGCGAGTTCCTGCGCAGTCACGCCTTCCTTGTCGGCGGTCTGCTGCATCTTCAGGCCGTGCTCGTCGGTCCCGGTGAGAAAGAACACGTCCTTGCCATCATGGCGCTGGAAACGCGCCAGTGCGTCGGTGGCAATCACCGTATAAGCATGGCCGATATGCGGCTTGCCGTTCGGGTAGAAAATCGGCGTTGTGATGTAGAACTTCTCGCGGGCCATGACGGCGTCGGCACTTTCAATACAGGTGGTCGGGAAGCGGTCAGATAGCGCATCGCGACGGCGAAGGCCATCCCGGAAACCGCTCAGGAATTCAGGCTTTCATGCGCCTTTCTGAGCGTCGTCATGACATGGTGGCGCTTGTCGAGATTGTAAATTTCAGTGGCCGCAACATCCTCGCGCAACCGGCTCCATGTCTCGGCGCGATGAGGCGCGCCTGCGGCGCCCGACGAAACGCCATCCGCCGCGCTTGTTGCAACCGCACCCAGCAGATGATCGTTGAATATGTCGAACTGGATCGTCTGGTCGCGCGCCGTCACGGCATCGGCAAGCTTGGAGGCGAGCGCCAGATCGAAGGTTTGCTGAGCCAGTATCCTGTCGATGGTGGCTGCGATTTCCAACCCGCCATATTCCGTCAGCAGGATCGCATTGCGCACGCTGCCCCCTGCCCGCTGCGCCAACTCGGCACGGGCCTCGGCGGCGTCGGGGAGCGAAAGCCCGAGCCCGGTCATCGCTTCCAGAATTTCGGCTTCCGACAGCGGATCAAGCCGCACCAGCTGGCAACGGGAGCGAATAGTGGGAACCAGTCTACCGGGAACATGAGCGATCAGCACAAAAAGCGTACGCGCCGGCGGCTCCTCAAGATTTTTCAGAAGCGCGTTGGCTGCACTGGAATTGAGATCGTCTGCCGGATCGACGATCACGACACGGTAGCCGCCATCGTGCGCCGACATAGACAGAAAGCGGCCGACACGGCGAATTTCCTCCACGGTGATGACCGTCTTGAAGCCCTTCGTACGCTCATTGGCCGGTCGTGTGAGATGCAGGACGCCCGGATGCGCTCCCTGCGCGACGGAGCGAAAAAGCTGCGATTGCGGATCGGCGGGTAACAACCCGTCTGAAGGTGCGGCCTCGACCCCGGCAAGCACATGGCGCGCGAGATGGTAAGCAAATGTCGCCTTGCCGATGCCAGATGACCCTGCAAGCAGCACGGCGTGATGCAGGCGGCCGGCCTTGAATGCCGATGCCAGACTGCTGCCCGCCCGTTCATGGCCGATCAAAAGCGGGTTTTCGGCGGGCTCCGGCACGCCGTCGATGGAATCGTGCTGGCGCGGTGCTAGTTCTTCGACCGTCATTTCCGGCGCGCCTTCTTGCCGGCCTTCGTCTTGCTGCTGCCATTGGAGTCAATCGCGCCACGCACAGCCTCCAGCACGGCCGCGGCGATGGTATCCTCATCCGCCGAGGCATCGATCACCACGCACCGCTCCGGCTCGGCCTTTGCAATTTCGAGAAATGCGTCGCGGCGGCGACGGTGAATGTCCACCTGCTCCTTCTCGTAACGGTCGGCAGCCTCACCGGAGGCGCGACGGGCCGATGCCCGCCTCAGACCCTCTTCCGGTTCAATATCGAGCATGATCGTGAGGTCCGGTACCATGCCGTTCACCGTTACGCGCTCGAGAGCTGCCATGAAATCGGGCGCAAGTCCGCCGGTCACTCCCTGATAGACACGCGAGGAATCCATAAACCGGTCGGTCAGCACTATCTTGCCGGTCTCCACCGCCGGGCGAATGACGTTTTCGACGTGGTCGGAACGTGCGGCTGCAAACAGAACAGCTTCCAGCTTCGGCCCCAACGCCTCGGCAGCACCTGACAGGAGGACATGACGCACGGCTTCGGCCCCGGGCGAACCGCCGGGCTCGCGGGTTTCAACCACATCGTGCCCCATCCCGCGAAGCGCTTCGGCAAGGCGCTTGATCTGGGTGGTTTTCCCGACCCCTTCCCCGCCTTCAAAGCTGATGAAATGCCCGCGCGCCAATCCGCCATTCCCAATTCATGGCCGGCGGATTCGCCCGGCCATCAAAACGCTGCCCTGAATGGGTCGATGCGTGAAGAATTGCAAGCTGGCTGTTCAGCGCATCCAGCCGACGGCGAGTTCCTCGATCGCGTCCATCGCGCGCTGATAGAGGCTGCCCTTGCCGACACTTTCTGCTGCATAAAGCGGCGTTTCCTGGCTCAGCGTGTCGCCAATCCAGACCCGCAGAACACCGAGTTCGGCGCCCTCCTCCACCGGCGCCAGAACCGGCCCCTGATACACGATGCGCGCTATCAGCCGGTCGCGGTTGGTGATCGGAACGAATATCGACAGCGGCCCGGCCGCGCGCAGCCCGACCGACGACCGCTCTGCACCGAACGTCTTGGCCTGACCGACAATCTCGCCTTCCTCGAAAAGTTCCGTCTTCTCGAACGCACGAATGCCCCAGTCGAGCATGCGCCGGCTTTCCTCCGCACGTTCGTTTTCGGTCGCCATGTCGCTCATTCCGACGAACAGGCGTCTGCCGTCGCGGTTGACCGAACCGATGATCGCATAGCCCGATGCTTCGGTGAAACCGGTCTTCAGCCCGTCGGCCCCGATATCCATGCGCAGCAGCGGGTTGCGGTTGAATTGCCTGATCCCGTTCCAGGTGAATTCACGCTGGCCGTAATATTTGTAGAATTCCGGGTATTCGCGCCAGATGTGCTGCGCCAGCTTGACCAGCTCCCGAATGGTGACGACCTGGCCCTCGGCCGGCAGGCCGGTCGAATTCTTGAAGACGGACTGCGTCATGCCGAGCGCGCGTGCGCGTTCCGTCATCTGTTCGGCGAATCGTTCCTCCGAACCCGCCATGCCCTCGGCGATGATGATGCACCCGTCATTGGCCGATTGCACGATAACGCCCTGGATCAGGTCTTCCAGCGAGATGGAGGATCCCAGTTCGGCAAACATGGTCGATCCGCCGGATGATGCACCGCCGGTGCGCCATGCGTTTTCACTGACGAGAAACGTGTCCTGAAGCGTGAGGCGCCCTGTCTTGATGGCGTGGAACACCACTTCCATCGTCATCAGCTTGGCCAGCGATGCAGGTGGTATCGGGATGTCAGGATTTTTCTCGTAGAGGATCGTGCCCGTATCGGCATCGATCATGAAGGCCTGGCCGGCCTTGGTGTCGAACAGCTGGGCGCTGGCCGGTGTCGAGGCAAGCGAAAACAGCGAGACAATGACAAGGATGGCCGCAAGCGGCAAAGGCTGGCGCTTCATGTCCGGAACAACGATACGCAACGATTACTCATGCGTTCAGGCTAGCAGCCGGAACCACTTGAAATCAACGCGTTATCGGTTGCGCACGACAAATGCGTCGGTCGCGCCTGCCTGCCAGGCCTTGCTGGCCAGCGCGTCGAGCAGATGATCTTCGGCTTTTACGACGACGGAGTAGGCCTCACTGTCGCGCACGATGCGAATATCGCCGAGGAAATCCAGTTGGCGGGCACGGACGCTTGCATCCTCGGCAGTCAGAAACGTGCCTGCCGCCAGATAGGATCCGCTGGGATAGTCCGATGTGGGATATGCGGCTGTCGCATTGCCGTTGGCGCGTTTCCACGACGCAACGACATCGTCGGCGTTCAGATCGGAAGCGCCGATCGCCTCGAATGGCGATGCAGCCTGACGGACGCGGCGGTCGGCATATGACATCAGCGGTAGCGCCAGGCGTTCGGCATCCGAAGCCAGGCCGCCCAGCGGGCGCTCGGGAATATACGGGCCGACCGAGGGAAGAACCGGATCGGCGGCCGTCACAACGTTGGCAAGCCGCGATGACCGCGCAGGTGCCGCCGAAGCAACCACCGGCGGCTGCGTCGCAACCACGGTGCGTCTGTTGTTGCGGCCGCCCGGAAGCGCGTCAAACAGGCTGCGACGGCGCAGGCTGGCGCCGCCGGCTGCAGGTGTGGTTCCGTTCATGGCGACCATCACGCCGCTCGGCAGGCCGTCGTCGATACCGGGAAGCGGTTGCGGAATGCGCGACGGTGCGCCTTTGCCCGGACTGTAGGATGCCATCAAATACTGGTCATCGCGCCCGTGCAGCGGAGCGCGGCCCAAATATTCCACCTTCACCTTGGCGACGCCCGAATGCTTGTAGTCGAGCATTTCGGCGGCGCGTTTGGACAGATCGATGATGCGGCCATGCGCAAACGGGCCACGGTCGTTGACGCGGACAACCACGGACGAACCGTTTTTCTGGTTGGTGACGCGGGCGTAACTCGGCAGCGGCATGGTCGGATGTGCCGCCGTCAGGTGCGTCATGTCGTAGACTTCGCCATTGGCGGTCAGGCGGCCGTGAAAGGCGTCGCCGTACCAGGAGGCGGAGCCGACCTTGACATAACCCGGCTCTTCCTTCGGCTTGTACCACTTACCCTTGATTTTGTAGGGCTTGCCGACCATGTCGCGGCCGCCGCCGCGCGGTAGCCGCGAGCGCTTGTTGGACACGCGCGGGCTGGCCTTCACGCCGTATTCGGATTCGGCGAAATATTCGTTGGTCTTGGTCGGCTTCAGGGTGGTCTTGATCGATGGCGCGCCGGTGCAGGCGGTCACGAGGACCGCTGCCGAAGCAACAACCGCCAGTGTGGAGCTTCTGGACAGCAATTTGCGCGAAAAAAGACGCATCGCCGTCCTGTCCCCGATTCCCCTCATTTCATCACCGCTACAGCAAACCAGACGCGGTTTGAACCTTCGTACCCGCCGCTCGGCAGGCAGAGGCCCGTCAACCCTGATTCAATCGCATCAAATTCCTAGCACCGTGTTAACCGATTGCGGCTGGAAGCTGGCAGCAATGTGGCGCAGGCTGGATTTTGGCGGCAGCCGGGCCGTCAGAACGATCGCGGCAGACCGAGAATATGCTCTGCGACATAGGACAGGATCAGATTGGTCGAGATTGGCGCCACCTGGTAAAGCCGCGTCTCGCGGAACTTGCGTTCCACATCATATTCCGACGCAAAGCCGAACCCGCCGTGAAACTGGATGCAGGCATTGGCGGCCTCCCATGAGGCGTCGGCGGCCAGCAGCTTGGCCATGTTGGCCTCTGCGCCGCAGTCTTCATGGGCGTCGAATTTGCGCGCGGCCTCAAAGCGCATCAGGTTTGCTGCTTCGGTGTTCACATAGGCGCGGGCAATCGGAAACTGCACGCCCTGGTTCTGGCCGATTGGGCGGTCGAAGACGACACGTTCACTGGCGTAGGCGCTCACCTTTTCGATGAACCACCGGGCATCGCCGATGCATTCGGCTGCGATCAGCGTGCGTTCCGCGTTCAATCCGTCGAGGATGTAGCGAAAACCCCTACCCTCCTCGCCGATCAGGTTAGCGGCCGGGATTTCCAGATTGTCGAAGAACAGCTCGCTGGTCTCGTGGCCGACCATGTTCCTGATCGGCTTCACCTCCATGCCGTTGCCGATTGCCTCGCGCAGATCGACCAGGAAGATCGAAAGCCCTTCCGATCTCTTCTTCACCTCCGCTAGCGGCGTCGTGCGCGCCAAAAGGATCATCAGGTCGGAGTGCTGGATACGACTGATCCAGACCTTCTGCCCGTTGACCACATAGTGATCGCCCCGACGCTCCGCTGTCGTCCTGATCCTGGTTGTTTCGGTGCCGGTCTCCGGCTCGGTCACGCCCATCGATTGCAACCGCAATTCGCCGGCAGCGATTTTTGGAAGGTAGTCCTGCTTCTGCTCGGCGGAGCCATGCCGCAGCAGCGTGCCCATATTGTACATCTGGCCGTGGCAGTGGCCGGCATTGCCGCCCGAACGGTTGATCTCCTCCATGATGATGCTCGCCTCGGTGAGGCCAAGCCCCGACCCGCCATAGTCGACGGGTATCATCGCCGCCAGCCAGCCGGCTTCAGTCAGGGCGTCGACAAATTCTTCCGGATAGGTCTGCGCCTCGCCGTGACGGCGGTGATATTCTGGCGGAAACCCTGCGCACAGCGCGCGCAGCGCCTCGCGCAGTTCAGTATGTGTTTCGGCACGCTTCATGGCGTTTCCTCGCTTTTGCCGTCGAGCCTGACGCCGAACTCATCCAGAATTGCATCCGTGTGCTCGCCAAGCGCCGGAACCGGGTCAAGCCGCGGCTCCCACCCCTCGCCCGTGACAGGCAGCAGACCCGGCAGTGGTCCGGCGGGCGAGCCGAACTCGACCCAGCGGCTACGCGCAGCAAGCTGGGGATGGTTCCACAGCCCCGCCATGTCGTTGACGCGGGCTGTTCCGATGCCGATTGCGTCAAGGCGGTCAAGCGCTTCGGCAGTTGTCAGCTTCCGTAACGCGTCTGCGATGACCGGCTCCAGAACATCCCGGTTCGCCGTCCGCCGTTCGCCACTGGCGAAGCGCGGATCGTGGGCAAGGCCAGGGTCGCAGAGCACATCACCCGCGAACAGCCGCCATTCGCGTTCGTTCTGGATGCCTAAAAAGACGGTGCCGTCGCTTGTGTCATACGGCCCGTAGGGGCAGATCGTCGCGTGTCGCGCGCCGCTGCGTTGTGGTGCGTCCTGCCCGTCGATTGCGTAGTACATCGGAAACCCCATCCATTCCGCCGCTGCCTCCAGCATGGAAATTTGGATGTGATCGCCCTTTCCCGTTTTTGCCCGCATCAGCAGCCCCGCCAGGATCGACTGGTATGCGCTCACGCCGGCGGCGATGTCGACAATAGAGATCCCGGCCTTGGCCATCGCGCCGTCCGTACCCGTGACCGACAGGAAGCCCGATTCCGCCTGCACCAGCAGATCGTATGCCTTGCGCGCTTCGGCCGGCCCGCCCTTGCCGTAACCGGTGATCGCGCAGGTGATCAGTTTCGGATTGTCTTCACGCAATCGATCGCCGGCCAGCCCAAGCCGGTCGGAGGCACCGGGAGCAAGGTTCTGTACGAAGATATCGGCCTTGCGCAGTATCTTTTTCAGTGCGGCTACTGCGCTCTCGTCTTTCAGGTCGAGCGCCAGGCTCTCCTTGGAGCGGTTGGTCCAGACGAAGTGGCTTGAAAGGCCGCGCACGCGCGTGTCGTAGCCGCGGGCGAAGTCGCCGCCATCCGGCCGTTCGACCTTGATGACACGCGCGCCCTGATCGGCCAGAAGGCGCGTGCAGTAAGGTGCTGCGATCGCCTGTTCGAGCGAAACGACCAGAAGGCCGTCGAGTGGCCGCATGAAACCTCCCCTTGCCGGCGACTTTGAACAGGACGTTTGTTGACACGACTTTGCGGCGCGCACTAGAGGAGACGCGCCTGCTCTGCAAATGCGGGGCTCGGAGAGGTGGCCGAGCGGTTTAAGGCACCGGTCTTGAAAACCGGCGTGGCAGCGATGTCACCGTGGGTTCGAATCCCACCCTCTCCGCCAGTTTTCCCGGCGAAAGCATTTTCCCGATCCGGCTGCGGATTGATGCGCTGGATGGCCGCCTGCGCCTCAGCAGCCATCCTCTTCTTGTCGAAAACCCCAAATCACTTGGTCAATTCGCGGCCTGTAAAAAGATTGGACGACGCGTCGAGGTTGTCCGAAAGCGCCAGGGCCTGGCAGAGAGGCTCGATGCCAAATGCGCGGGTGCCCGTGGCCCGCTGATAGAAACCCTCTCGCCGCTGATCCATATCTCGCCAGAATCGGGTCGGTGTGCTCCTGGGAGGATATTGATCAGCGTCGACTTACCGGCCCCGTCGTGTCCGACAATGTCAGGCACTGATCCGGATGGATCGGCAGTGAGACATCGTAGACGGCCTGAAGACCGCCAACGGCCTGGCTGATGTTTTTCATCTTGACGGCGTCGTCGGTCATCAATTCCGCTCCGCTTACCAGCTCTGGCCGCGACCGTGGATTGGCCAGATATCGACCAGCGTGTCGCCGCGGACGCAGTGATAGAAGTCGTAAAGGTTGACCGTCGGGTCGCAGTGCGGGGTCACGCAGTTCACGATGTCGCCGACGCGCGAGCCATTGGAAGATTGCGCATAGACGAGGCAGCCATGCTCGTCGCCGAGGAACTCGTAGCTGGTCCCAACCGGCGCACCATCGTGGATCATCGGCCGCGGGCCATCCATTGCGAACGCCTTGAACCCGCCGTCGGTCGTTGCGCGCTCCGCCACATTGGCGCTGATCACCGTGGTCTGGACGAAAAGCGACGTTTTGAACGGTCCTGATGTCCCGTCCTTGCGGTTCACCGCATTATATTCAACGTCCATGAAGACATAGGAGCCGACCTGCATGTCGGTGAATACCCGTGCCTCGGGGTCGATATCGAACGTACCCGTTCCGCCGCCCGTAACGATCTGCAGGGTACCAACAGCCTCTGTCATGACGTCCTTCGCCTGCGCGATCCGGTCCATGATCTTCATTGCCTCGGCATGGCGGGTATCGTAATCCTCAATGTGCTGGATGGCGCCCGCGTAACACTGGAGCCCCATCAGCTTCAGTTCCGGTTTGGTCTTGATGATGCGCGCAAGCGCGACAGCGGCCTCGATGGTCGGGCAGCCGGTACGGTTCTTGCCGACGCCGAGATCGACGACGACGCGCATCGGCTTGCCGCCGCTCCCGACGGCCGCGCAAAGCAGATCGACCGTCAACTCGCAATCGACGGCAAGGATCAGTTCATCCATCTGCATGTTGAGCTCTATGACCCGCTCGATCTTGTTCGGAATTACGATCGGCGAGGTCAACAGGATGTTCTGTATGCCTTCGGCGGCCATGGCGGCTGCCTCGCCGAGCTTGGCGCAACAGATGCCCACCGCGCCCGCTTCGATCTGACGCTTGGCGATATCGGCCGACTTGTGCGTCTTGGCATGCGGCCGCATACCCTCCGGCAGCTTGGCGAAGTGAGCCGCCATTGTTGCGATATTGTGCTCCAGCGCATCGAGATCGAGCACCAGCGAAGGCGTCAGGATGCGATTGCGCGAACCCTCCTGGCCGATCAGGTGTTCATTGGGTCCAAGGTTGCCGTTCATTGCCGATCTCCAGGTTGCGTAATGCTGCTTTGTATTGGTTTGGAGGCGGGTCACCGCGCCTCCGGTGAAAGGCCGATCTGCAGGACAACCGGCATCTCTTCCGCGACGATCACATCGCCGTCGCGGTATCTCGAATTCCTGAACAGACGGCCGCCAGCATGGTTGGGCGACCATTGCGCCTTGCGCTGACTGCTTTTGGCTCGCCCACCGACGGCGCCACGATTGAGCCCAGTCTCACCACCATAGAGACGCCTTACAAGCTCATGCGCCGATGAAGTGCCTGAGGGCCGCATCTGGTGGCTCCTAGTGCCACGTTCTGCCGCTGCGCCCCGGCGGGCAGCGGGCGAAAGCCTGTGCAGCCGATGCCACCGCGCAGTTGAGGAGCCGCGCCAGATAACCGCCCCACGTCTTGCGCACAGGAGAGGACCGACGCCGCTCGCTTTCGCGAACGGCATCGGCTGCTTTCTTTTCTGATCGATCAGTCGACGCCATAGGTCGAAGCGTCTAGCTTGCCGTAAATCTCGGCCCGGGCCAGATCGGCCATTGCTTCGATGTCCGAACGGTCGACGCCTTCCAGAAGCCCGGCCCACTTGTCGACGATCGCCTTGTAGTCGGCCAGTATCTGCTCGGCATTTTCCACACCGCGACCCTGGGCTTCCTCGATGACGGCAGCTTCGTCAGCGGCCGCGAATTCGGCCAGCGCGTTCTTCAGCGCATCGTCAGGCTCTACTGTTGTCAGCTTGCCCGATCCTACCGCATCGGCGATTGCGCCATCGGCATCCGAAACGTTGTCCATTGTGCCTTTGACGAGATAGTAGGCCATCTGGTCGAACAGCGCGCTGCGCTCCTCGGCAGTGAGACCGGCCCAGAATGCCGGGTTATACCCCCACAGGAAGCCGGCATAGTAGTTGCCAACCGACAGCGTGTTGATCGACTCGGTCACATCGGTGAGGCTGAACGTCACCAGCGAGTCGCCGGGCGTGACCGCGCAATCGAGCGAGCCAGTATCGAGACCGATATACATTTCGCTCGAAGGTACGGATACCGGCACGGCACCGACATGTTCGGCCCAACGGGACCAGGCGCCGCCGGCCATGCGCATCCGCTTGCCCTTCACGTCGGCCAGCGTTTCGACCTTGGACGAGCAGATCAGGTTGTAGGCTGCCGTGGAATAACCGCCGCCGTAGACGATACCGTTCTTCTTCCACTCGTCCAGCGCGGCCTGGTTGGTGAGACCGAACTCGGTTGATGCGAGAGCGATCACCGCCGCGTCGGACTTGTAGAACGGGATGTTGCCGATGAGATTGTTCACGGGCAGTTCGGCGGGCGTGTAGGTGCCGGCATGGTAGGAGACTTGGGCAACGCCATCACTGACGCCCTGCATCGATGCATTTGGTGGCAAGAGCGAACCGCCGGTGAATACCGTAAAGTTGACCGAACCATCAGTCGCTTCAGCTACCTTCTTGGCGAACTCGTTGTATGGTCCGCGCGCCAGCGAATGGCTGTCTGCAAAGAAGATGTTGGCGTTGTAGTCGGCTGCGAGCGCCGGCGCCGAAACCGACGCGGCAAGCAGCGCTGCTGCACCTGTCAAAGTCCTCACTTTATGCATAGCTGAGCCCCTTCCTTTGTGGGTTTGGTTAGCCTGCCATCAAAGACGGCAGGTAGAGACTGATCACGGGGAACGCGATCAGAAGAGCGAGCGTCACCAAGTCCATGGCGACGAACCAGGTGGCGCCGGAGATGATGTCTCCGAGCCGAACCCGTCCCGATAGTGCGCTGTGCAGCACGTAGAGATTGAGTCCGACAGGCGGCGTAACGAGGCCGATCTCGAGAAGCTTGATCGTGATGATGCCGAACCAGATCATGTTGACGTCGGCTGCATCCAGAACCGGCAGCAGGGCCGGAAGTGTCAGCAGCATGAGTCCGATCGAGTCGATGAACATCCCGAGCACCACGTAGAGAGCGGCAATCATGATGATGATGACAATCTGGTTGTCGGAAACCGCGAGCATCGCGTCCGACATCGCATGCGGCACGCCCGACAGGCCCATGAAACGGGTGAACATCACGGCGCCGATGGTCAGGAAAAAGATCGACGAGGTCGCGACGACCGTCTGGCGAACCGCCAGCCAAAGCGCTTCGCGTGTCGCCTCCCGGCGAATGATCGCCACCAAGAGTGCCAGCGAGGCACCCACCGCACCCGCTTCTGTCGGGGTGAAAAGCCCGGCGAAAATGCCACCCAGTACGCCCAGCACCAGAACCGGGAACGGCCAGACCGACAGGATCAAACGGAACAGTTTGGCGCGGTCGAACACCACATTCGCCGTAGGTGCGAGCTTAGGATTCCGGGCGCAGCGGATGGTGATCATTGCCATGTAGATGAGCGCCGACAGCACCCCCGGAATAATGCCCGCGATGAAGAGCTGGCCGATCGATTGCTCGGTGAAGATGCCGTAGAGCACCATCAGGATTGACGGGGGGATGAGAGAACCCAGCGTGCCGGAAGCCGCCACAACGCCGGTGGCCAGGGACGGTTGGTACCCCGCCTTCAGCATCTCCGGCACGGCGATGCGCGACATGGCGGCGGTGGTCGCAATGCTGGATCCCGATGCTGCGGCGAACATTCCGCAGGCGCCGACGGCCGACGAAGCCAGTCCGCCGGGTACCCGTCGCAGGAGCAGACGCAGCAGGTCGAAAGCACCGGACGTCATGCCCGTATTGGCGGCGATGAACCCCATGAAGAGGAACATCGGAATGGCCGTCAGCGACCAGTCGCCGATCAGGTTGAAGGGCAGTGCGCTGACAATTCCGAACGCGGCGGGAAGGTTCAGCATGATCCAGATGCCGACAAACGACACGATCATCAGCGCAACGCCGATCGACATTCGCAGAGCCAGCAGCCCGAATAGACAGCCGATCCCGATCCACCCTATGTCCAGGTTGCTCATGCCGTTGCCTCATGGATCGCACGGGTCATCGGCTTGCCGAGAAGCGCCATCACCATTCGAAGGCCGGCCGCCACAGTGGAAAGGCCGAACCCAATCGGGAGCATCACCCGCGCAGGCCACACGATAACCTCGCGGCTGCCCATCACCACTTCGCCTACACGCCACGCCCGGATTGCATCCTGACCTGTGCGCCACGTCATCACCGCGAGGATAGCCACCGCCGCTGCGCAGGCGATGACCAACACGATGCGCTGAACCCAGCCGGGGAGACGGTTGTAGACAAGATCGACGACTACATGCTCGTCGTCGAGTTCGACCAGCGCCATTGGAAGCATGACGATGGCGACCATGTAGTAGTAGGACGATATTTCGAGCGTACCCTGTATCGGCGTATTCCAGAACGCCTTCAGGACAACGTCGAGAGTGACATTCAGCATCATCAGCACGACGCCGGCGCCGCCCATCAGCATCAAGATATGACAGATACGCCGTAGTGCCTTTTCCATGACCCCTCTCAGCCGTCCCTTGTCCCCGGCGCCTCGCGTCACGCCTTCACTGTCTGCTTCACCATCTTTTTCTGAAGGAATTCTTCGAGTGCGCCCGGTCCGCCTTCGCGACCCAGTCCGCTGGACTTGACGCCGCCAAACGGTGTGTCGGCGCCCGCAAGGGCGAGGTTATTGATGCCGACCATGCCAACATCCAGTCCCGCCGCCGTTCGCGAGGCCAGCGCCTCGTCGTTGCACAGCACATAGCCGCCGAGCCCATAATCGACATCGTTGGCCATGGCGATCACGTCGTCGGAGTCGCCGAATGAGATGATCGGCGCGATCGGCGCGAACGGCTCCTCGATCATGATCCGGCTGTCGGGCGCCACGTTGGTCAGAACCGTGGGTTCGAAGAAGAAGCCCTTGTTGCGGTCGGCAGGCTGTGAGCCACCACATTGTAAGGTTGCACCGCGATCCAGCGCATCCTTAACGAGCGCCGCCGCTGCATCGACCCGCGATCGGTTAACTAGCGGCCCCATCGTAGTAGCAGCATCCGTGCCTGCCCCGAGTTTCAGGTTCCTCGCGAAGGCGACCATTTCCTTGGTGAAGTCGTCGGCGACCTTTTCGTGGACGAAGAACCGGCTCGGCGAAACGCATGCCTGACCGGCGTTGCGGAACTTCACGGCAGCGACCATGGCCGCCGAATCCTTGGGCGAAACGTCCTGCTGAACGATAACCGGAGCATGCCCGCCCAACTCGAGCGTCATCCGCTTCAGGGAGGCTGCCGCCATCGGCGCAAGTAGCTTGCCTACTCGCGTGGATCCGGTGAACGACAGTGCGTTGACAAGCGGAGACGCCAGCCAGCGCTCGGACACTTCCGCAGGTTCGCCGAAAGCCAGATTGACCGCACCCGCCGGCAGTCCCGAATCGTGCAGCGCCTGGACAATAAGCATCGCAATGCCCGGCGCTTCCTCCGACGCCTTTAGTATAACCGTGCAGCCTGCAGCCAGCGCGTAGCCGACCTTGGCCGCGATCTGGAGGGCCGGGAAATTCCACGGAGTGAAGGCGGCGACGACACCTACCGGCAGATGTTCGATGATGGTGACGGTTCCGGCGGGACGCGCCGGAACGATCTGACCGACGAGACGCGTCGCCTCCTCGGCGGCCCATTCG
Organism: Rhizobiaceae bacterium; assembly: GCA_965232405.1. GTDB lineage: Bacteria > Pseudomonadota > Alphaproteobacteria > Rhizobiales > Rhizobiaceae > RCIO01. Next base: position 3,819,760 of record OZ246966.1, on the reverse strand, counting down.
AAATGATCTGCGGCCATACCGATTTCCCGCTCGGCCTCGGCCACCGGCTTGCCCTGCTCCATGCTGAACAGGCGGGCATGATGAGAACTCCGCTCGCGCAGCGCTCGCGCGGTTGCTTTCAGGATCGCGGACCGTTCCCACGCATGGCTGCGCTTCCACGCATCGAATGCCCGCGACGCGGATGCCACCGCTGCATCGAGATCTTCCGGACGGGCCAGCGGAATCTCACCGATCACTTCCTCTGTTGCGGGGTCAACCACCGGCAATCGGCGCGCGTCTGCAGGCACATTCCACTGCCCGTCGACGAAGAATCCGCAAGCCTGGTAGAGCTCGGAGTTGGATTCCAGCTTGGCTATATTGGTCATTGGGCGGATCTCCTCATTCTTGCTGCATCGGCGATTTTTTCGGCGATCATCATCGTGGTCAGATTGGTGTTGGCGCTGACGATTGACGGCATCACCGAGGCATCGACGACGCGTAATCCATCGATGCCTATGACGCGGCAGTCGCTGTCGACGACGGCCTCGGGATCGTCTGGCGAGCCGATGCGGCACGTTCCACAGGCATGCCAGCCATGCGTGACGCTCTTCAGCGTCCACTCGGCCAGTCGGTCGTGATTTTCGATCAGCGAAGACAGATCGCCGTCCGGAGCAATCACGCTGCGCGTAATGAGTCGACGCGCAGACCGGCTCGCGTCCATCAGCATTGCACCGGCCGCCGCAAGAGCGCGGTTTGGAAGATTGATGGTGCCCAGCCGCCGCTCGCGGTCCGTATAGGACGCGGCGAAAGGCTCAGGCGCGATCGCGCGCAGGTGCGTGGAACCGTACAGCTTGACGATGAAGTGCAGGGCGTCCGTGAGGCGGACCAGATCGCGCTGGTCGCTCAACAGGTTGAGATCGATATCCGGGGCACCATGCGGGTTGTTGGGGTCGAGGCGAACCCGACCGCGCGAGTAGGACTTGTTGACCCAGGCGATCAGTGCCCCGAACTGTTTGCCGATGCTGTGCCATGCCACCTGGTTAGCGCACAGAAGGTACATGTCGCCTTCGGTGCATCCCTCGACACCCGAACTGTAGCGCGCCCCGAGGAGCAGGTGACGACGCATGTGACGCGACAGCCGGGCGTCCCGCGACATGAAGGATGCGATGCCGATTGTCGGGTGATCCTGAAGATTCTTCCCGACCCCCGACAGCGGCACAACTGTCTGCAGCCCCGCCGCCGCAAGATGACGGGGGTCGCCGATACCTGAACGCATGAGCATGACCGGGGAGTGTAACGCGCCGCAGCAGATGAAGACCTCGGCCGCCGCATAGGCTGCGGTCTTGCCGTCTTTCAGGACGGTGATCCCGCTCGCCCTTCGCTCGTCGAGCAGAATTCGATCGACCTGCGTATCAGTGAAAATCGTGAGGTTCGGCCGCGCGCGAACCTCCGCCGTCAGATTGGCTGCGGCCGATGACACCCGCTGGTCGTCCCGGTTGTTGATCGGCATCGGATAGACGCCCTCGCAGGAGCCGTCATTATGGTCCTCGCGATAGGGAATTCCCTCGGCCTCGAGGGCGCGGCAGGCAGCTTCCGAAAAGCCCGGCCATTCCGAGCGCGGAATACGGCGCACCGGCAGGTTGCCTTCAGCACCGTGAAGCGGGCCAACCATATTGAGATCTGTTTCCAGCTTGCGGAAATAGGGTGCGACCTCGTCCCAACCCCAGCCGGTCGCCCCCTGCTCCTCCCACTCATCGAAATCAGATGGCAGACCTCGGATGGCCATCATGCCGTTGATGCTGGAACTGCCGCCCATGATGCGGCCCTGTTCATAGGCCTTGAAGCCGGCGGCCTGGTTCGACGGCCACCCTGCCCCGTTGGCGACCTTGAGGCCCAGCCAGTGATAGTCGCGATTGTAGTAGGCACGATGTGGATAACTGTCGCGAATGTCATCCGGAACCGCGCCCGGCGGCGTGTCGCGGCCCGCCTCGACCAGAAGCACACGCGTCTCGGGATCCTCGGACAGCCTGTTGGCGAGAACGCAACCGGCCGACCCTGCCCCCACGACGATTGCATCGAACCTTCCCGCGACCTCCATCGGATCAGGGTTCTGGGGGAGTCTTATCGCGCGGCTCGACATGCTCTGTGCAATCCGATAGGTGTTCACTAGATGAACAAATGTTCAGCTAATGAACACTAGAGTTTGCGGCGGGGAGATGTCAACAAGCAAGGATCACATATGCGGGCTAGCGCCACGTGGACCGGCAGGATCTGCTGAAATTCAGCTGTTACGCGGGTATGGCGCGTTGCTGATTGCACTGACCGACGCTAGTTTTCCGGTGCGTTCACGGGAGGGAAAATGAATCGAGCCAGCGAAGAACCGAAGGGTTGGGTCCGCGCATTCGAACGCGGCCTGAACGTTCTCGAGGCGTTTGACGGGGGCCAGAACGGTCTGACTCTGTCAGAGGCCGCGAAACGCACCGGGCTCTCGCGTGCCACTGTAAGGCGGTTGCTCTCGACGCTGACCGGGATGGGCTACGTCAAGACCGATGGCCACTGGTATGAACTCCAGCCGCGAATATTGACGCTCAGCCACGCGTTCCTGTCGTCCGTCGCCATGACGGATCTTCTGATGCCGTACATGGAGCAGGCTATCGAGGACACGATCCACATCTCGTCATCGGCGTCGGTGCTGGACGATACCAACGTGATTTTCATCTGCGGTGTACCCGCCAAGGGATTTGTGCGCACGTCGATGACCGTTGGCCTCACCTTCCCGGCGCCACTCACAGCCACCGGCCGGGCAATGCTGTCGCAACTGCCAATCCCGGAAATGGACGATATCCTGAATCGCTCCGAACTGAAGACGCTGACGCCTCGTACAATCATGGACAAGGCGCAGCTCCGAAACATCATTCTCGAAGCGCGCGAGAAAGGCTATGCGACCAACGATGGCGGCCTGGACCTGACGATCAAATCTGTCGCCGTTCCAGTCTTCAATCGCGAGAAGCGCTGCGTCGCATCGATCAGTATCAGTTGCCACAACATGGATCGCGAGCTGGACGACTTGGTCGCCGAATTTCTGCCACGGCTGAAATCGGCTACCGATCAGCTGTCCTTGAGCTACCCGAAGACACCTGTCAGGGGCCTGCGTTCAACGTAAGCGGCTTATCGACTGGACCGTTGCAAAGATGTGCGGACCGGAAAAGGTTTGACATCCGCCGCCAGGTTGCTGTCTCGCGCCAGATCGCTGCGCTCACGGCGCCGACTGGGCGAGTGAAAGCCTTGTGCGCAGCCACGGCCTCTGGTTCCGGGTTCAACGATTCACCCGGATCTTCACCAATCGCGCTCAATGAATGGCTGCGTGGAGGATGCGTGAGGCTGTCGCCTCGCCGCGTGCAAACTCAGCCACGATCGTGCCGCTCTTGGCCACCAGGATCCGGTCGGAAAGGTCCAGGATTTCCGGCAGATAGGATGAAATGAGGATCACGCCTGCGCCACTCTCGGCGAAGTCGCGCACGATCTGCCGGATTTCCGCAATCGCACCCACATCGACCCCGCGTGTCGGCTCATCGAAGATCACCAGTTTGGGTTTCTGTACCAGTGATTTTGCAATCACCACCTTCTGCTGGTTGCCGCCGGACAGATAGAGCACCGACTGGTTCTTGCCGATACTTCGTATCGAAAGGCGGTCCTCCCAATCCCTTGCCGACTGAGCCATGCGTTGCAGCGGCGCGACCAGCTTCCTGCGCCCGAACTTGGCCATCCAGCCGAGCCCGATGTTCTCGGTCGCGTTCATCGTTTCGAAGAAACCGTCCAGCTTCCGGTCTTCGCTGACATAGGCAATGCCGTCGGCCACGGCCTGCGCGGGAAGCGCGTAGCGCACCTCCTGACCTTCCAGCCAGATGCGCCCGCCGCCAAAATTGCGCTTGGTGTGGCCCATGATCACTTTGGCGACCTCGCTGCGGCCAGACCCGATCAGGCCGGCTATGCCGGTGATCTGACCGGGGAAGATCGAGAACGACATGTTGTTGACCATGCTGCCCATGCGTACGTTTTCGACACGCAGCACCGGCAGGGCCGAGCCGGGGCCCGCACTCGTGGTCGGCTCACGCTCGAACTCCTTCAGTTCCTCGCCGATCATGTGGTGGATGAGGCGATTGCGGTCGAATTCCGCGGCCGGGCCGGTGATCATAAGTTTTCCGTTGCGCAACACCGAGATCCGGTCGGCGTGGTTCAGCGCTTCCTCAAGCGCATGCGAAATGAAGATCATCGCAACGCCGCTTTTCTGCAGCGACCGCATCAGGTCGAAAAGGTGGTCGGTTTCTTCCGGCGTCAGTGCGGCGGTCGGCTCGTCCAGAATGATCACACGCGCCTCGTTCAAGACGGCTCGCGCAATCTCGACCATCTGGCGCTTGGCGGTGGAGAGCGAACCGGCAAGCTGCATCGGATCGACCTTGAAGTTGAGCCGCTGCAGCACCTGGCGCGCGGCATTGCGCACCTTCCTGATCGAGTTGAAGGCGTTTTCACGGCCCAGCACCATGTTCTGCGCCACGGTTAGCTGTGGGACCAGACTGGTCTCCTGATAGACCATCGAGATACCGAGGCGGCTGGCATCCTTGGGGGTCGCCAGATTTGCCGGCTGGCCGTCCACCCGGATCGTGCCTTCATTGGGGACGATGACGCCTGCAATCAGCTTGCACAGGGTCGACTTTCCTGCCCCGTTCTCGCCCACAAGCGCATGGATTTCGCCCGGGTGGAGGTCGAAATCGGCCTGCTCAAGGGCGGCAATGCCGCCATATGTCTTGGTGACCTTTTCAAGGCTGACAATCGGGTTCCCGCTCATGCCCTTGCTCCCGCAGAACCGACCCTGAGTATTTCACCGCTGGACTTGCTGACGGCGATCACGTCACCGTTCCACTCGAGCGCGTCGGAGATTGCATGCCGCATTCCGTTGGCCCGCGAATGCGCCGAACCGACAGGCATAAGCTTCTCGTCGAGTTCGATGATCAGGCCGTAAGAGAATGAGGGTGCCCAGGGTTTCACTTCGCCGTAGAGCCGGGTCGAGCCCATCTCGATCGGGAGATCATGGGCAAACTCGGCGCGCGCGCGCGGCGATATCCAGTGGTGCGGCGCAATCGACGCTTTCATCTCCTCGACGAAGTCGTTCTCGCCTTTCAGGAACTCGATCAGCGGATCGCGGCGCGCCAGACAGGCAAGCAGATAGCCGTTCGCCGTGCGGCGCAGCCGTCCCGGATATGCCGGATAACCGGACTGTCTCACTGTGCCGTCGAGGCCGACGATTGCTCCACGCTCGTACAGGGAGACAAGCCAGTTGCCTCCAATGTCGCGCGCGATGCCCATCGGGCAATGCAGATTGTCGGCAACCTTTTTGGCCTCACCCGACCGGGAAAGTGAGATCGCCATCCCTGTTGCCTTGTCATCCCAGGGCGCGACAGACATGAAGTCCTCGTCCGCCCCATATCCGTGATCGACCGCCAGGATTTCTTCTTCCGAGGTGAAGGCGCAGTCGGTCAGTTGTCCTTGCCACACGAGATCGCTCCACCCGCTAGCCGGCCTGGCATCGGGGCCGAGCACGACAATCCGGCCATCGTGCAATCCAACGGCGACGAGGCCGCCGGCACTCGCACACAGCGTCTTAACAGCGGCGTCGAACGCTGCGAATTTCTTCGGTTTTGCGGCCCAGCGGGACAGTAACTGCACCGTGCTGCCGGATGAATAAAGCAGCTCCCCATCCTGTGTCACGCAAAGCGCGTGGGGCGCCTCCACGGCAAGGCGTTCAGCCTCGTCCAGCCTGCCATTTGGGCCCATGACACCTTCGAGCGTCATCCCAGGCGCTTCGTGGTTGCGCTTTGAAAACAGCATCCTAGACCTCGCCCCAATAGCTGCGCGGTCCGTTCCAGCGCGCGTTCGCGGCGGGCAGTTTCAGCCGGCCGATCTTGTCGTTCGACACACTGCCCAGAAACAGGGTGCCCTCGTGTTCGCGCATGGATGTGATCATGTAGAGCGGGCCGTCCGGCTCGTCCCACAGCGCGTCCACGATTGTGCCCTCGCCGTCGATCTTGAGCACGCCGCCAACATTGAGGTTGCCGAACAGCCAGTTTGTTGGCGGTACGCGCTTTGCCATGCGCCGCCTGAGCGCCGGATATTTCATCGCCTGATCCATGATCGGATTGCGCATGCCCGCAAGCGCAACCCAGTAGCCGCCATCGGAGGCGCGGTTGACGTTGTCGGGGTAACCGGGGAGCCCGTCCAGAAACACGCGCGGACCCGCTGCCAGATTGTTCAGGTCGAATATCAGGATCGAGCAGTTCCAAGTGCTGGCGACCAGCAGGAACTTGCCGTCATGTGTCAGACACACGCCATTCGGGAAGACCAGATTGTCGCAAACCGTTTGGGTCCGCCGCGTCTCCGGATCATAGCTGATGAGACGTCCGTTCGGCCTGCCTTCGAGCAGGTCGAGGCCCCAGTTCTCGATGTCATAGCGCTTGGTGGCGTCGGTGAAGTAGATCTTCCCGTCCGGCGCGATGTCGAGATCATCCGCCATTCTGATGGTTGTGTCGTCCTGAATGCTGAAGAAGCTGCGGTCCGTCTGGTCGGTCAGTAGCTCGACTTCGCCGTCCATGCTGACGCGCAGGAGGCCCATTCCCGCGACACAGGTCACCAGCCGCCCTTCCGGATCGAAAGCCAGGCCCAGCGGCCTTCCGCCGATCTTGGCCAGCACTTCGACATTTGAATAGTCGGGCGCGGCAAGCCGCAGAATACGCCCGTCACGGTTACCGCAATAGAGATTGCCTTCGCGATCAAGGATGACATCCTCGGGACCGTCGACCCGCCCTGCCCCGATGATCTCGGCGCCACGAAGCTTTGGCTCGATCTCGGTCGGCATCAGCCCGGACATGCCGGCGACCGGGTCGATCTCCACCGCAACTGGATCGAGATAGGTCGAAGCCAGAAGACGGTGACGGTGTTTTCGGAATTTCACGTCGATGGCCAGGATCGCGATGATGATCGCACCCATCGAGAACTGCACGAAGTCGCCGCGCAGACCGGCGTTGAGCAACGCATTGTTCAGGATGTAGACGGTCGCAAAACCGACCAGCACGGAGATGACCGCTCCGCGCCCCGGAACGAAGCCACCCAGCCCGACGACCAGCGCCGTCAGCGTGAAGAACTCCAGCCCGATGCCCGTGTCGGAGCCGACGCTGTTCTGGCGCGCCGCATAGAGAAAACCGGACAGCCCGACGATCAGTCCTGTCAGGATGTAGGCCAGGAAGATGGTGAACTTGACCTGGATGCCGCCATGCCTCGCGGCCTTTCGGTTGCCGCCCACGGCAAGGACATGCCAGCCGAAGCGCGTCTGGCGGAACATGACGAAAACCAGAATGGCCACGCCAAGCAGCGCCCAGAACGCGACAGGCATCGCCATGAATTTCTCGAAGCCGATCCAGTCCCAGAGATCGTCGATACGGGCACTGGTAGAGATATCGACCAGCCAGGCCTGCGACGACAGGGTGTAGAGCCCCCTCAGTGTAATCATGGTGCCGAGCGTGGTCAGCAGCGCGCCGCAACCGATCAGGCCGGCGATCACACCATTGGCCGCGCCCACCAGCGAGCCCGCCGTCAGGCTGGCAAGCAAGACCAGCGGCACGGGCAGGCTGAGAATGTGAAAGCAGAACAGCGCCGTGAACGCCGACATCGCGAAGTTTGAGCCGACCGAAAGGTCGATGCCGCCGACGGCGACGACGATCAGCATCGCCAGCACCACCAGCCCGGCATCAGGGGTGTACTGCGCAAGTGTGAGCAGGTTCGACACGGCAAAATAGCCGTCGGTCGTAAGCAATATGCCGACCACCACGCATATCAGCGCGAGGAAAGGAATGATGCTTTCCACCCATCCGCGCGAAAGGATGTCGCCGACAATGCGGCGCGGCGAGATCACGAACAGCGGTACGTGCTGTTTGGGCAGACGGGAAAACTCGGTCGATGCGGCCATGCTGGTGTCCAGTGTTATCAAGGGCGCGGGACCGAAGCCCCGCGCCCGTCTTTCATGTCGAGCAGGTCGTTACATGCTCCAGCACAGGCCGGCGTCGTAGTCGTCGCCAGCCTTGATGATCTTGAGCGGCGATTCCGCGATCAGCATGGAACCGTCAGCAGCTGCAGCGCCCTGAAGCATCAGGTCGATCATCGTGCCGGCGTCGCGGCCCTGACCGTCTGCATCGTAGCTCCAGATACGGTCCTGAATGCCGTCCTCGATCGCCTTGCAGGCCACGTCGTCGCCACCACCAGTCGAGTAGACGAGCACATCATCGGCCTTGCCGGCGTCCTTCACCGCATTACCGGCACCCATCGTGTGGACGTCCCAGTGGCCGAAGATGGCGCACAGATCGGGATGCTGCTGCAGTACGGTCGCGGTGATCTGGCGCGCCTTCTCCGGCTCCCAGTCGGAAGCCTGATTGGAAACGACCTCGATCTCCGGATGCTCCTCGAACACCTTGAAAGCGGCTTCATTCATGATGACGCTGTCGGCTGCCGTGAGCTGTCCAGGAATGATCGACACCTTTCCAGACTTGCCGCTGCCGGCGCCGCATTCCTTGACGATATCTTCCGCAATGCCGCGGCCGATGCGCTCCCAGTTCGCGCCGACGAACGCCGTCGAAGGCTGGTTCGATTGCAGGTTGATCTGCAGCACCTTGATGCCATCCGATTCCGCCTGGCGGATTTGGCGCGCCAGCAGCTGGACGGTCGGATTGTGGACGACGAGCACGTCAGGCTTCTCGGTGATCGCCTTGGCCAGCAACTCGGTCATCGCAGCCATGTTGAAAGCGGCATCGCGAATCTCGAACGAGTAGCCGTGAATGTCGGCATGTTCGCTCATGCGACGCGCCCAGCCTTCGGTGAGCGAGATGCCCATCGAAATTGGCACGAAGATCACCTTCTTGCCGGAAATGCCGATGTCTGCGCTCGCTGGCGTCCCCAAAGTCAGGGCGGCGAACGCGCCTACCACGGCGCCCATTGCGGCGCGGTGCACTCTTTTTCCAATGCCAATCATTTTCTTCTCCTCCATGGTTGGTATGCACACACTCAAAGATCGCCGACGGTGTCGGTCTCGGTGTCTCTCGGGTTGAGGTAGTTGTCTGTGACGATGGCCACGATGAGTACGACGCCCTTGACCACGTCCTGCGTCTGGGCCGTCACGTTGAGCAGCGTCATGCCGTTGCGCAGCACGACGATCAGCGCGACGCCGACCAGAATGTTCCAGATACCGCCGCGGCCGCCCCTGAGCGGAATGCCACCGAGCACGACGACAAGAATGACTTCGAACAGCAGCGTGCCGTTGGTCACGGTGCGGAAGTCGACAGTGCCGCTGGCCGATGAGATCACCAGCCCGGCCATCAGTGCGGCCAGCGCTGCGTAGACATAGACGATGATCGTGGTCGTCCGGACCGGCAGCCCGGACAGCCGGGCGGCCTGAAAATTGTCGCCCATCGCGTATATAGTCCGCCCCGCCGACATACGGCGCAGCAGGAACCAGGCAGTTACCAGCGCCAGGATCATGAGCGCCACTGGCGCGCTAAGCCCAGGCAGCAACTCGCTTGAAAGGAAGATCACGGCCGGATTGGTCTTGGGCAGAAGCAGCAGGTATTCGCCGCGCAGGATGAAAAATCGGAACAGGCCGGTGATGAACATCGCCGAGGCCAGGGTCGCCAGAAGCGCCGGAATTTCCACATAGGCGATCAGCCAGGCGTTCAACGCGCCGACCAGCACCATCGTTGCGATCGCCACCAGCAGCGCCAGGCTTCCGGGTGCGCCGGCATTGATCATGATGGAGAAGACCGTCGCGCCGGCCACCATCTGCGCGATGAGCGAAAGGTCGAGCCCGCGCGAGATGATCACCACGCCCATACCGCAGCTCAGAATGACCAGCGAGGCGGAGTTCGACAGGATGACACGGAGATTTCCGGCCGTCGCGAAACCATCCACGACGATCGAGAAGATGATGACGAGCGCGACTGTGACTGCGAGCACGATCAGCGCCAGCAGATTGGAACTGCGCCGGACGGGCACGATGTTCATGAGCCCCTCAGCCATCGGCGCCTCCTCCATATTGCGGCGTGCGTTTTTGGTTGAACGCTGACAGGCCTTCGGCCAGATCGGCGCCATCGACGTGAAAAACGAACTCATCGATCTCGGCTCGGCCGGTAACGGCCTCACCGGACCCCGGCCGGGTCAGCTTCTTGATCCTGCGCAAGACTTCAGGGCTGCAACGGCTGATCGCTGCTGCCAGCGCGTTGGCGCGCTGCATCAGCTCGGTACCCGGCACGACCTCCGTGACGAGGCCCCAGGCCATCATGGTTTCGGCATCGACGAGCTCGGCGGTGTAGAACAGCCGCGCGGCATGCACAGGACCGATCTTGCGCGGCAGCCGCACTGTTGCCCCACCTGACGGAACCACCGCATAGCGCGCGTGCCCGTCGCCCATCTTCGCGCCTTGCGCAGCCAGCACGATGTCGCAGCAGAGCAGCAATTCGAGCCCGCCGGCGACAGCGGTTCCATTGGCGGCGCCGATGACGGGTACCGGAATGTCCTCCACCAGCTGCAGCACGGTCTGGTTGTAAGCCAGAACGTCGATCAGGCTCTGCTTGTCGGCATCCAGCGCCTGTTTGAATTCCGTCAGGTTTCCGCCGGCACAGAACGCGCGCCCTGCCCCGGTGATGATGACTGCGCGAATGTCATCGAAGTCCCCGAGCGAGCGCACGGTTTGTTCGAATTTCTCCATCGCGTCGCGCGACAGCGCATTCAGCGTCTCGGGTCGATTGAGCGTGATCGTGGCGACATGACTGTCGATCGAAAGCAGGACCGGATCAGACATTGCCGGCCTCGATCAGGTAGGTTTGAGGAAGTGGTTTGAGTGCCGCCTCAAGCTGCGAAATCCTGGCGGTATCGGCGCCGTGCACCCGAACGCGGACAACCGTGTTCTTCTGCGCGTCCATACCGATCTCTATGTCGAGCTTGGTGTTTGCACCGAGAGTACCAGTCGCTTCCTGCCGGACCTTTTCCTCGATGGCCCTGTCTCGCAGTGCCGGCTTGAAGATCTTGCCAACCGCCGTTACCGGAAGCGCATCGATTAGGATCACGTTTCTCGGCCGCGCGGGCGGTTCGTGAACATGCGTTTCGAGAAACTCCGACAGCGCAGCCAGATCGATGGTCGCGCCCGGTTGCGGCACCACGAACAGCGCGGGCACTTCACCGGCATACTGGTCCGGCATGCCGACGGCCGCACTTATCTGCACCCCGTCGAACTGGTTGGCGACATCCTCGATCGCGGCGGGATCGATATTGTGGCCGCTCCTGACGATCAGGTCTTTCTCGCGGCCGGTCAGGAACAGGCGCTGATCCTCGCTCAGATAACCGACATCACCCGTCGTCAGCCAACCGTCGTCGGAGAGTGTTCCGATATTGTGGGCGGGATCGACATATCCGGGAAAGACCTGCGGGCCGCTCACCTGCACAAGGCCGCTCTCGTTCGGCTCGCATGTGCGCAGATCGTCCCCGTCGAGCGACACGATCCGCGTCTGCGAAAATGGTGCGCGAAAGCCCACGCTTCCCATCACCGGTTCGCCATGCCCCGGATTGAAGGCGATAGCGGCAGCCGTTTCGGTCATGCCGTAGGTCTCGAAGATGCGGATGCCGGTAACGGTTTCGAAGCGCTCGCCCACTGCCTTGGGAAGAACAGCACCGCCCGTCATCGCCATGCGCATTCGCGACACGTCGGTGCCGGGGACCCAGGCATTCGCAAGCGCGGCAAGCGAGGTCGGCACGCCGCCAACCACCGTCGCCCGGAAATGCTCGGCGATCTTCCAGTAATTGGCGATCACGGCCGGTGGCCGCAGTGCGTAGGGCGAAGGCACGACGATATGTGCACCGGCAGCAAGCGGCGCGAGGCCCACCGTCATGGTGCCGCCGACATGGAAGAACGGCAGGCCGTCGATAACGGTGTCGTCCTCGCAATAGCCGAAAACCTGGGCAAAGCCGAAGGCGGCATGGATCTGGTTGCCATGTGTGAGTTGAACGAGTTTCGGCCGTCCGGTCGTTCCGCCGGTGTGAAATAGCGCGCAAATCCGGTTGCGGTCGGCTGACGGGTCGAAGTCGAGCTTGTCAGTTCGGTGCCGGCTGAGCAGCGCGTCCAGGCTTTCGTGCCCGTCGCGTTCGTCCGTTTCCTCGCCGATCACCAGCACATGACGCAGCGACGCAATGCGCTCGAGTACGCCCTTCGCCTTCGCCCAGCAGGTTTCGTCGGCGGTTTCGGATGCGAGAACGAGCACCGTCGCCTTCTGCGCGTTGAGCAGGTCAATGATCGCATCGCCGGCGAGCAGATAATTCAAGGTACTGGCAACGCCTGCGACCTGTGCGCCGAGCAGCAGCGTCGGAAGCTGCGGCAGTGTCGGCGCAAGGAACGCAACAACAGGCTCGCCGGTATCGTCGCCGAGCGAATGGAACAGGTTGGCGGCGCGGGTAACCTCGCCCAGCAATTCCTGGTGCGTGAGCGAAACGCCTACGTCTTCAGGGTCCTCGGTACGCAGAACCGTCAGCGCCTTCCGGTCGCCGAAATGTTTGGCTGTTGCCAGGACCAGATCATAGAGATTGTGCGCGGTGACGAGTTCGTCATAGGGCCGGGCCTCGATCGCCTCGACATCCTCGATCGAGCGCACCGTTCGGACTGGCCGGGTTGTAAGCAAGCCGTGCGTCATCAGTGCACCGCCGCGAACATGATAGTGTCTTCGTCAGCCTGCGTGCCCTCGAATTCCTCAACCACGCGCCCTTGCCTGCAGATGAGCAGCCGGTCGGATAGTTGAAGAATTTCAGGCAGGTAGGATGAAATCACCAACACCGCGATGCCGTCGTCGGCGAGCCGGTTGATCAGTTGATGGATTTCCGAGATAGCGCCGACATCAACACCGCGCGTCGGCTCGTCGAAGATGATGAGCTTCGGCTTCTGCAGAAGCGCCGTGGCAACGACCACTTTCTGCTGGTTGCCGCCGGAAAGTTCTATCACCCGCGCATCGTTGTTGATCGCCTTGACGTTGAGCGCGCCGGCCCAGTGTTCGGCAAGCGCCTTCATTTCGTTCATCGAGATCGTCGAGCTCTTGGTCTGGCCGCCGGCAAGCGCTGAGAGATAGATGTTCTCGGCGATCGACATGGTCTCGAAGAAGCCTTCGAACTTGCGGTCCTCGGTCACGTAGATGATGCCGTCGAGTACCGCCGGCCGGGGCACGCGGTAGCGAACCGGCCTGCCCTCGAACTGCACATTGCCGCCGTGGAACAGATCGCGCTTCAGCACGCCTGAAACCACTTTTGCCGTTTCCGTGCGTCCCGAACCGATCAACCCGAACATGCCCGTCACCTGGCCGGCAAACACCGAGAACGAGGTATTGCGAACAGCATTGCCCATCGACAGGTTCTGCACGCTGAGCACCTTCTTGCCCGGTTTGCGGGCCTTGCGATCTTTCTGCGAACCGTAGAGTTCGTCCTTCAGCGAACGGCCCACCATCGAACGCACGATGCGCTCGCGATCGAATTTGGCCGTTTCGTCTGTCACGACATGCTCGCCGTCGCGGAGCACCGTGATGCGATCGGAAATCTGCAGCGCCTCTTCCAGCGCATGGCTGATGAAGATGATGGAGACTCCGCGTTTCTTCAGCCGCTGGATGAGCGCAAAAAACTGGTATTTCTCCTCGGGCGTCAGCGATGCTGTCGGCTCGTCGAAGATGATGACCTTGGCATTGTGGTGGACCGCACGCGCGATCTCGACCATTTGCCGCTGCCCTGCGCCAAGGCCCGAAACCAGCGCGGCGGGATCGACATGGAAGTTGAGCGACTGAAGAAATTGCTGACCGGCAATGTAGATGCCGCGCAGGCGGTGGAACGGTTTGTCGTCCATCAGGTAAAGGTTTTGCGCGACAGTCAGCGACGGAACGAGGCTGGTCTCCTGATAGACCATTGCAATGCCCAGCCTCAGTGCGTCGGAGGGCGTCGGCAATTCGACACGCTGGCCCTCCAGCAGGATTTCGCCCGATGTCGGCGCGACCACCCCGGCCAGCATTTTCGTCAGCGTTGACTTGCCGGCGCCGTTCTCGCCGAGCAGCGCATGTACCTCGCCCGGACGCAGGTCGAATGTAACGTCTTTGACAGCCGGCACACCGCGATAGAGCTTTGTGCCCTGCAGCATTTCCAGGATGGGTGTCATTGTGCCACCCCCGTTGCTGAGCCTGGAACGCGCACGACAACGCCGTCGCCGCGAGCGGCAACGTAGGTCTCTCCGTTGAGTTCGCAAACGCTGGTTACACCGTGCGCAAAGCCGTCCGAACGGCTCTGCAAGCTGGCGACCGGCTGGAAATTGTTATCCAGCCGGACGCTCAGGCCCGCCGACATTGTTGGCGCCCAGGGTTTCAGGACGCCGAGATGTTTCACGCCTCCGCCCTGCAGCGGCTCGTAAAAGCTCCGCCCAGTTCTGAGTTTCGGCGAAACCCAGAATTGCGGCTCCACTTCGCTGAGCATGCGTCTGCGGTAGACGGGCTCGCGCAGCACGAACTCCACCAGCTGGCTGCGCGGCGCAAAGACGGCCAGCCACCATCCGCCCGCCGCATGCGAAATGCGGCCGGGGTAACCCGGCAGATCGTAATACAGCGTCTCCAGTTTGCCCGGTTCGGCAAGATCGAACTGCATCAGCCGGTGCTTCGAAGCTTCGGAAACGACTAGGCTTTTCCCATCGACCGCAAGGCCGGCCGGCCAGGCAAGGCCGCCAGCGATCTGTTCTGTCTCGCCACTTGAAAGTGTTATGTGCCACAGGCTTCCGGTGGCGTTGCACTCCAGCAGGTCGCGCTGCCATTCGTCGGGCGAGTTGGTCGCCGAGCCGCTGGCCAGGTAGAGCGCACCGTCATCCTCCACGATGGCCGTCGGGCACTTGATGCCCGTGTCGAAGCGCTTGCCGTCAAACGGGCCGCCGGAAACAAACACCGCACCGTTTGCCGTCGCCACTGCGAGCCCGGCCTTTTCGATGGCGCAAATGCCGGTGATCTGTCCTTCGGCTTTGACATGCGGCTTCCATTTTCCGCGGCCGTCCAGCGCAAATACCGTGTCGCCTGCCGAGGCCAGCAGCTTGCCACCCACGACCGCGAGGCAATCCACGTCTGGAAGCGCATAGCGTTTCCTGGCCTCGTCGAGTGCGCGATTGGGCCTCAGCGCCCCGTCAAGCGGCGGTACGGTGACGGCCGCCTCGCCGCGTCCGAATATCTTGTCGGTCAGTCTGGAAACGGCCCCGATCATGGCTTGCCCCAATAGGAATCCGGGCCGGTCCAGGTCTCGTCCGCGCCTTCGAGCTTGAGCTTGCCGATCCGGTTGTTGAGGATGCCGCCGATGTAGAGATGCCCCTTGTGCTCGCGCATCGACGTGATCATCGGATGGTTGTCGCCGCCGCGGTCCCACATCACGTCCAGCACTTCGCCGGTCTCTGAGAAGCGGATCACGCAACCGGTGTTGATGTTGGGATAGAGCCATTCGTCCGGCGCAATGCGCCGCGCCATGCGCCGCCGGAAACCGGGCATCTTCAGTGCCAGATCGAGCGATGGCGTCCTGATGCCGACAAGCGCCAGCCAGAAGGTACCGTCGGACGCACGGTTGATATTGTCCGGATAGCCGGGCAGCGCTGGCAGAACCGTTTCGACCGTCCCCTTCTTGGGTCCGTCGAACCAGTAGCGCGATACGCTGCAGGCCCAGGTTTCGGCGAACAGGAAAGACTCCCCGTCATGCGTCATGCAGATGCCATTGGGGAATTTCAGCTTCTTGAGAACGGTTCGCGTCGTTCCACTGTTCGGATCGAAACAGACGATGCGGCCGTTGCCGCGCGATTCCAGACCGTCGACGGGCCACTCATGCATTTCGTAGCGAACGGTGGCTTCAGAGAAAAAGACCCGCCCGTCGGGTGCGATATCGAGGTCGTCGGCAAGGCGCAGGCGGGAATCGTCGATAATCGAAAGCCAGGACCGGTTGGTCTCGTCGGTCAGCTTCTCGATATCGCGTTCCTTGGTGACGCGGTAGAGCCCCATGCCGCCGATGCAAACCAGCAAGGCCCCGTCTTTCGCGAACGCCATGCCCAGCGGCCGGCCGCCGACATGGGCGTAGACCTCATGCCGCTTATAGTCGGGAGCAAAGAAGCGAATGATGTCGCCGGTGCGGTTTCCCGCATAGATATTGTCGTCTGCGTCAAGGATCACATCTTCTGGCCCGTCGATCTCACCCAGCCCGATCAGTTCGACACCGCCGAGCTTGTCGTTGACCGCGTAGAGCGATGAGGGATCGGTTCCGGGTGCCTTGGGCAGTGCCGCGAAGGCCGGCGAGACATAGACCTTCGACAAGACCTTGTTGAGGTTCTTGAGCCAGCGCACGTCGATCGCGACAGCAACCAGAAGCAATATGCCAAGCAGCAGGGAGTTCGCCCCCGAGGTCACGCCCAGGCGCAGCAGGCTGTTGACGATGATCATGACGCTGATCGAGCCAATCAGGGCCTTTGCCGCCGATCCCCGGCCGCCGCCGAGCGAATTGCCGCCGAGCACAGCAGCGGTAAGCGCCGCGATCTCAAGCCCGATGCCAGTGTCCGCGCCTGCCCCGCCGAGGCGCGAGGCGAAGAGGACGCCTGCCAGCGCGGCAAGCGTGCCGGAAATCACATAGGTTGAGCAGATGACACGGCGCACCGGGATGCCGACATTGTGGGACGAGCGGCGCGAACCGCCCGTCGCCAGCACATGCCAGCCCATCCTTGACCGGCTGAGCACGAAATGCGCCACGATAGCGACGAAGACGGCGGCAAATGCGCTGAACGGAATGCCGAACACAAAGCCTTCGCCGACATAGTACCAGGCGTCGGAATCCGGGAACGCAGCGGCGATGCGCACCGAGTATTTCAGAAGCAGCATGTCGACGATGGCGCGAACGATGATCAGTGTCACCAGTGTCGTCAGGAACGCCCTGAGCCTAAGGAACCCGACGAGAACGCCATTGACCAGACCGACCGTCGCGCCAACAGCAAGGGTTGCCGCAACCACAACCGGCATCGGCAGTTCGGCCACATTGAGAAGGGTCAGCGCCACGATGTTGCCGAGCGCGAACGTGGAGCCGACCGACAGATCGATGCCGCCGGCAACCATGACGATCATGAGGCCGAGCACAATCAGCCCGAATTCGCCCCACTGCCGCGCCAGATTGGTGACATTCGCGGCCCCGAAGAATTCCGGGATCAGCGAACCGAAGAGCGACAGCACGAACACCAGCACAAGCAGCGGGATCGCGTTGTCGATCCACCGCTTGCTCAGCAATTCGCCGAGCATGTGGTCCGGCACGAGCCGGTAGCGCCAATACGCGAATGTGTCGGAGTATGACATTAATGCTGCTGCTCTGTTGCGGAGTGGCCGGCGCCGCGACTGACGGGCGCCGGCCCATTTGCGGTTCAGGTCAATTCTGGCCTTCGAGCGTCCAGCAGGAGCCCGGCCCGATATTGTCCTTGGTCATGAAGGTCAGCGGCGAAAACAGCGTGCTCTTCACCGATCCCGGCTCCTGCCCGTGCTGGAGCAGGTGCTCGATCATGGTCGCTATGTCGCGCGCCTGACCGGGCACGTCGTAGCTCACGACCTCCGAATAGGTGCCGTTTTCAAGTCCGTCGCAGGCAGTCTTGTTGCCGCCGCCGGAGGTGATCAGGAAGATGTCCTTGCCGGATTCCTGAATGGCAGCGCCGGTGCCGAGATCCATCACGTCCCAGAAGCCGACAACACCGCAGAGGTCGGGGTGCTGCTGGATCACCGTGGAGGTAATGTTCCGTGCCTTGGTGCCATCCCAGTCGGCAGCCTGATTGGAAACGATCTCCATGTCGGGATGTTGCGACAGCACGGTGTTGATGCCCTGCATCTGATAGGCGCTCGCTGCAGCCGTCAGCACGCCCTGCACGACCGCGACCTTGCCGCTGCCGCCATTGGCGGGCGAGCATTCCTCGATCAGCCGGTTGGCCATTTTCTCGCCGAGACCGACATAGTCGGTGCCGACATAGGCGTCGGTCGAATAGGCCGAATTCATGTTGACCTGAACCACGTAGATGCCAGCCTCTTCGGCCCGCTTGAGCAGGCGCGCATAGGACTGTACGTCCGGGTTGTGCACCACGATGGCGTCTGGCTTTTCGGAAATCAGCGAGGTGATTGCCTGTGCGCCGGCATCTGTGTTCCAGCTGGGATCGCGGATTTCGAAGGAGATGCCAAGCGGCTCCAGCTGACCGCGAATACCGGCTGCCCAGCCTTCCGTGAGGTCGAAGCCCATGGCAACGGGCACGAAAACGACTTTCTTGCCGTCCAGCGCCGAATAGAATGGTTCGCGGGTGGGGTCGTCGATACCTTGCGCGAAGGCAGCTCCGGTCCCCATTACGGCGAGCGCTGCGAGCGCCAGTCCTGTCTTGAGCATTCTCATGGTTTCCTCCCTTTGAGACGCTTCAGATGTCCCCTTGCTGAGCGGTCTGCTCGTCGCGGGGGTTGAGAAATGTGTCGATGACGATTGCCGAGAGCAGGATCACGCTCTTGATCACGTTCTGGAGCGTGTACTGCACATCCATGATGGTCATGCCGTTGAGCAGCACTCCGATCAGCAGCGTTCCAACGATGACGTTGCGCACGCTTCCGCGCCCGCCTGACAGCCCGATGCCGCCAAGAACGACCACGAGGATGACGTCGTAGACGTAAGTCGAGTTGGCGATGCGGGTGTTCATGCTGGCCACGGAGGCGGCCGTCACCAGACCGGCAACGAAACCAATCAGCGACGAAATCATGTATTGCGAGACGATGATCGGCCGGGCCGGCACGCCGGCGATCCGTGCGGCGGCCAGATTGTCGCCCACCGCGCGAAGGTACCAGCCCGGTCGCGTAAAGGTCAGGAACAGGTGCGCGAGCACGCAGACGATCGCGAACACGACAATCGGGACCGGCACGCCAAGCACATAACCCTGACCGAGCCACAACAAGTATCGGTGGCTGTCGGGCAGATAGAGAACATCCAGCTGAAACAGGAAGTATTTGCCGAAACCGTAGATCAACGTGCCCATTGCGAGCGTCGCAAAGATGGCCGGTATCTCGACATAGGCAATCAGGAAGCCGTTGACCGCGCCCACAGCCAGCGAAAACAGAATGCCGATCGCCAGCGCCTCGGCGAGCGGCAGCCCAGTGGCCAGCAATTGCATCGTTAGCCCGACCGAAATTGCCATTGTCGCGACAAGCGACAGGTCTATGCCGCGCCCGATGACAACGAGCGCCATGGCGACGCCCAGCACGCCGAGGATCGAAACGCTGCGGACAAGGTTGAGCAGATTGTTGGCCGTGAGGAAGCCGGGCAGGAAGAGCGCGAACCCAATGCACAGGGCCGCGGCAAGCGCGAAGACGATCTTCTCTTGTGTGGGTCGCCCCAGGATTCCCATGCACTTCTCCTCCCGATGCCAAGTCCGTCGGGACCTTGTCATCGGCATGCACGCTATCGCGCGTGTGAACGAAATTCTTTTTCAGGCGCGCATCGAACTTGCTTGAGCGTGCAATGGCCTGCCAACTTGCTGAAAACACTGCAACTATGGTACGAAACAGGGTCTGGGGAAATCGACGCCGCGCACGCGAAGCTAGGCAGCAAACGACAGTCACAACCGCGTCAAACGAGCGTCGATCAAGGGTGGAGGAACCCATGGATCTCGTGTTCGACACGAACACGTTGGCGCCGAACAAGCGGTACGCTTCGTGGCGCGACGCCATCTGTGACGTCTATGTAAATGTCGAGGTCGCTGCCACCGATCCTGAGAATTACAAAGGCTTCATCCGGGAGACGAAATTCGGCGACGTCGTGCTCACTGACATTCTCGTTTCGGAACAGCGGATCAACCGAAACCGGCGTCACCTCGCGAAGCTGGACAAGGATTGTTACTACGTCCATTTCCTGCAGAGCGGCAGCGTCAACGTGCTGCAGCGCGAAGCCGTCCACTCCTCGAATGCAGCTCGCGGCGCCATATTCAGCGCAAGCGAGCAGTACGAACTGCAATGCATTGGCGAGGGGCGCGCCTTCTACCTGGAGATTCCGACGGAAGAACTCGCGCAACGATTTCCCAAGGGCATCGTGCCGATATCGGCCGACATCAACAGCACACTCGGGCTGGGCAGGATCGCGACGGAATTCTGCGCCGCACTGGCGACGGAGAGCGACAATGTCAAAGACGAATTGCGCGGCGGGCTTGGCACGCAGCTGATCGACATCGTGGCCTTGGCGCTCATGGCCGGCGAGAACGAAATTCCGTCGCAGGAAGGTTCGGTACAGCGCGCCAGGCTTCGCTCGGTTCAGATCTGGATCGAGGAGCATCTTTCCGAGCCGAACCTGACGCTGGAGCGGATTGCCCACGCCAACAACATGTCGCTCAGATATCTGCACCTTCTCTTCCGCCAGTGCGACATGTCGGTTTCGGACTGGCTTTGGAGCCGGCGGCTGCAGCGGTGCTACGATCTGATCTCCAAGCGCGACGGCCGCTCCATCACCTCGATCGCTTTCGATCACGGCTTCAACAGCTCGGCGCATTTCAGCACCATGTTCCGCCGCAAATACGGAATGCGGCCGCGGGATCTAGGCCGCACAAGCTGATCGCTGCACAAAGACTGTTTGCTGCCGGTTGATCAGCGGCGAACTGATATTGTCGAGAATAGTGGCGCTGCGGCGTTAGACTTCCAGCCACTCACGGCGGACATCGTCGGCTGCCGACAGTTCTGCCGGCGTCCCTTCGAACACGATGCGGCCATGTCCCATCACATAGACGCGCTGCGAAATGCGCATCGCGATCACGAGGCGCTGCTCGACCAACAGAATGGATATTCCCCTGCGGGCGATTTCCTGCAGCAATTCGCCGATGCGCTCCACCATCTGGGGCGCTAGCCCCTCGGTCGGTTCGTCCACCATGATCAGGTCAGGATTGCCCATCAGCGTGCGGCACATGGTGAGCATCTGCTGCTCACCGCCTGACAGCGCGCCGCCCGGTGCGTTGGCTCGTTCCTTGAGTTGCGGAAACAGTTTCCAGGTCTCTTCGAGGCTCCAACGGCTCTCGTGCCGCGCATTCTTGATGCCCAGAAGCAGGTTCTGCTCGACGGTCAGAGACGGGAAGATCGCCCGTTCCTCAGGCACGAAGCCGATGCCGAGATGCGCGATCTCATGCGGCTTGCGGCCGGCAATCGCGTTGCCCTTGAAGGTGATTTCGCCGGTGGGCTGCGGGTCGCCCATGATTGCCTTGAGCGTTGTCGAACGTCCAACGCCGTTGCGTCCCAATATGCTGACGATCTCGTTGTCGCCGACATCGAGGTCTACGCCCTGCAGGATATGGCTCTTGCCGTAATAGGCGTTAAGGCCGCGAACAGTCAGCATCACGCGGCTTCCGTTCCGAGATAGGCCTGTTGTACGGCCTTGTTGTTCTTGATGCGCTCCGGCGTGTCGGAGGCGATGATCTGGCCATAAACAAGAACCGAGATGCGATCGGCCAGATCGAACACAACATGCATGTCGTGTTCGATCATCAGGAGCACGCGCTTCTCGCTAATCTTGCGGATCAGGGCGACAACGCGTTCGGTTTCCGCGCGGCTCATGCCGGCGGTCGGTTCATCCAGCAGGATCATGTTCGCATTGCCGGCAATCGTGAGGCCGATCTCGAGCGCCCGCTGCTCGCCATAGGTCAGCACGCCGGCGGGTGTGCGCCAGCGGTCGGCCAGATCGATCTCGTGCAAGATCTGTTCAGTGCGTTCGTTCACGTCATCGAGGCCATCGATGGAACGCCAGAACGAATATTTGTAGCCCAATGCCCACAATGTCGCGCAGCGAACGTTTTCCCACACCGAGAGGCGCGGGAAGATGTTGGTGATCTGGAAGGAGCGGGAAAGTCCGCGTCGATTGATGAGTTGCGGCGCCATGCCCGCAATCTCCTCGCCGAACAGGCGGATCGAACCGGAGCTGGGCGGCAGGTGACCGCTGACCAGATTGAACAGGGTCGATTTTCCCGCGCCGTTGGGCCCGATGATCGCGTGCCGCTCGCCGGTGCGAACCTCAAGGTCCACGCCGCGGATGATTTCGGTGGCGCCGAAGTTCTTGTGAACGCCGGACAATTCCAGCACCGGATTTTCACTCATGTAGCGGAACCTCCGGCAATTGCGCCTTCATAGGCATTGTGTGCCAGCCGGGCAGCGCGAACGAAGAGCCACAGGCCAGCTGCGGCAAGAACTGTTCCCGCAACCCACGGCACTGGAGAGGTTACGTCGAAGGGGATCGAGTAGAGCGTAATCGACGGGCCGTAGGCAGCCCGTATGCTGAACTGGTGGCTAGTCTCGGCGATGATGCTGAGACCGATCACAGCGAGAGCGCCCGGAATGGCCGCGAGCAGATAATATGGCAGCACACGGTGCAGTTTGCGGCTGGTGATAAGCGGACCCTGTTGCGCCAGCATGCCCGCGATGCCGCCGGGCGCAAACATCACGATGCCGATAAACAGCAGCCCGACATAGAGCGGCCAGATCTGGGTGGCGTCGCTCAGCACAAGCTGAAGCCAGGTGACCAGGATTGCTCCAATGATCGGCCCGGCAAAATTGCCCACCCCGCCAATATAGGTCATCAGGATGACGGAACCCGATTCCACCGCCCCCATCTGCGCAGCATTGACGATCTCGAAATTGATCGCCGACAGGCCGCCGGCAATGCCGGCGAACAGGCCCGCAAGGCTGAACGCGATGAAACGCACCGTGCTCATGTCGTAGCCGATGAAGGCCGTGCGTTGCGGATTGTCGCGGACCGCATTGCAGATGCGGCCAAACGGCGTTCGCGTGATCGCGTACATGGCGGCAACCGAGATAAAGCACCACGCCGCGACGAGGTAATAGACCTGCGATTGCGGCCCGAAGCTGTAGCCGAAGAAGCTGAGGACGTCGGTCCGGTCAGTGGTGATGCCCTCCTCGCCGCCGAAAAAGCGCCGCAGGATCAGCGCGCTCGAAACAACGAGTTCGCCAATGCCCAGCGTGATCATGGCAAAGGCCGTACCTGCCCGCTTGGTTGCCACGGCGCCGAACATTGCACCGAAGACGAGGCCACCAAAGGCGCCGACAAGCGGAAATAGCGGAAGCGGCAGCGGCCAGCCGCTTTCTCCGGCCAGGTTGAGTGCGTGAACGCACATATATCCGCCAAGACCGAAGAACACCGCATGTCCGAATGAGAGCAGTCCCGTCTGTCCCAGCAGCATGTTGTAGGAGAGAGCGAAGATGATCATCGTCCCCATCAGGCTCATCGTCGATAGTGCAAGCCTGGAGGGAAAAAGCTGCGGCAACAGCAGCATGGCCAACGCCAACGCGATCCAGATAGCGTAGCCGGCGAGCGTGCCCACACCACCACGGGCCGTCCTGCTTGGTCGCGAAATCGGATGGGTCTCGCTCATGTGTCCCGCGTCCCCATAAGACCGCGCGGCCGGAAGATGAGTATCAGCACCAGCAGCAGGTAGGGCAGGATGGGCGCAATCTGCGCCACCGTTACCCGCCAGATGTCGCTCAGCCAGACCGAGAGCAGATCAGCCGTCGCCGACGTTCCGAACAGATCGGCCAGCGAAACGTTGAAGGCGACCGCGAAGGTCTGCACGAGGCCGATCAGCAGCGAGGCCACCAGCGCGCCACCGAGCGATCCTAGGCCGCCGACGACAACGACGACAAACAGGATCGGCCCCAGAAGCCCGGCCATGTTCGACTGGGTGATGAGGATCGGTCCGGCGATCACGCCCGCGACCGCGGCAAGCGCCACGCCGACGCCGAACACCAGCATGAACACGCGGTCGACATTGTGACCCAGCATGCCGACCATCCCGGGGTGCGTCAGCGCCGCCTGGACGATGAGGCCGACCCGCGTGCGCCTGATCACGAGAAGCAGCGCAAGGAAAATTGCGATCGAAGCCAGCAGAACGAAGAGCCTGAATGCCGGGTAATCGCTGGAAAACAGCGTGAACGCGGCGAAGTCCAGTGAACCGGGAACACGGTAGTCAGCGGGCAGCTTGCCCCAGATCATCTCGACCACTTCCTTGATGACAAAGGTGAGCCCGAAGGTGAACAAGAGCTCGGCCACATGGCCGTGGCTGTGCACCCGCCGAAGCCCGTACCGCTCGACCGCCATGCCGATCAGGCCGACAAGGACCGGTGCGACCACCAAAGCAGGCCAGAAGCCGATCCTGCGGGTGATCTCGAAACCGAAGAATGCGCCGAGCATGTAGAAGCTCGCATGAGCCAGATTGAGCACACCCATCATGCTGAAGATGACGGTGAGGCCGCTGGCCATCAGGAACAGCAACATGCCGTAGAGCACGCCATTGAGCGTCGATACGACGATGATTTCGATCACGGATCAGGCTCCGACACCGCTTCAAGAAGGCGGGTGATTGGGAGGATGGGGGCGACCCGAAGGCCGCCCCGCGGCCGCGGTCAGGGCCGCTCCATCTCGCAGGTGGTTTCCAGCAGGGTGGATTCGGTCGGCACGGCAGCCGCCATCTTCCATCCCCAGCCGGTGTGCTCTTCATCGAACTTCTGTCCGTCTTCGAGCGCGCCGAGCATGGAGATGTACAGCGGTTGGAAGAACTGGTGATCGTCCGTGCGCATGAAACCTTCATCGCCGGCGGCGAAGCTGCTGTGCTTCATGCCTTCGAGTTTCGGAATGAAGTCGCCGGGATCGTCGGAACCGGCTGCTTCGATCGCTGCAAACACCATGTCCATCATGTTGAACATGCGGGGGTAATAGACCGGAGCATCGGAGAAACGCTCCATCAGAGCCCCTGCCCGCTCCTCGGCCGGGCCATAGCCCTGGTTGTTGATGCCCTCATTGATCTGGAACACCTTGTTCTCCAGGCCTGCCTGCTTGATGGCGGTCGGCGCGCCAGCGCCGCCGGCGTAGAGCGTGTACCAGTTGACGTCGAGGCCGGCTTGTCCGGCTGCCTTGATCAGCAGGGCCAAATCCTGGCCCCAGTTGCCGGTGATCACGGTGTCGGCGCCCGAAGCCTGGATCTTGGCAACGTAGGGTGCAAAGTCGGTGATCTTGACCAGCGGGTGGTACTCGTCGCCCACGATCTCCACATCCGGACGCTTGGCTTGAAGCATGCGCTTTGCAGCACCGGCCACCGCATGACCGAAGGAGTAGTCCTGGGAAATCAGGTAGACCTTCTTCAGATCCTCGTCGTCCTTGATGAAATTGGTCAGCGCTTCCATCTTGATGTCGGCGCTTGCGTCCCAGGTGAAGTGCCAGTAGCTGCACTTCTCGTTGGTCAGCACGGGATCGATAGCTGCGTAGTTCAGGTGAACGATGTTCGCGCCCGGATTGCGCTCGTTGTATTTGGTGACGAAATCCGACACCGCGACAGCGACCGACGAACCGTTGCCCTGCACGATGATCTGAACGCCCTCGTCGATCGCCTTTTGCACCTGTACCAGGCTGATCTGCGGGTTGAGCTGGTTGTCGTAGCCGACAACTTCGACCTGCTTGCCGTTGACACCGCCCTTGGCGTTGATCTCGTCTGCGATGAAGTTGAGCTGGTTCATGCCGATCTGGCCGATGCTGGCGCCACCGCCTGAAAGCGGGTCCACATAGCCGATCTTGAGCGTTTCCTGCGCGATGGCCGGCATTGTTGCCGAAGCCAGCACGGACAGCGCGAGCGCGGTCGAACTAATCAGATATTTCACTGGTCTTTCCTCCCTGGTTGTTGGTGCCGGTCGACCCGGCTTGCCACTCTTTTCAGGTCCGTCAGACGGAGCCGTCTCAATCAGAGTGTTTTGGTGTGCCGCTCCTCCTGGAATGCAGCGACGGATCGTTCGGCCATCCCCCAGCCCGGCTTCAACGGTTTCGACGCCTCCACGCCGTTCATCGCCATATATTCACTCACTAGATAATTAGTATCAAACAGGCAAGCGATTCTTTGCATTGACCCCAACTTGGCTCGCGTATGTATGACCGTTGTGAGGGCCCGCCCGTGCGGGCGGGTATGTGAGCGCTTCGCCGTTGGAACTGCTGCGCGAGCGCGTGGCGTTCGGCTGGCGGCCTAGTGCACGGCCGCGTACATGATCTTTTCCTGCGTCGCCATTTCTGGCGAGAACTCTTCCACGATGCGGCCGCGCTGCGAAACGAGGATGCGGTCGGACAGGTTGAGTATCTCTGGAAGGTATGAGGAGATGACCATGACCGCGAGGCCGTCATCTGCCAACCGGTTGATCAATGCGTGGATCTCGGCGATGGCGCCCACATCAACGCCGCGTGTCGGTTCGTCAAAGATGACCACGCTCGGCTTCTGTACCAGCGATTTTGCAATCACCACCTTCTGCTGGTTGCCTCCCGACAACTCGATCACGCGGGCATCGGCGTTGCCGGCACGAATTGCCAGACGGTTCCTCCACTCCTCGGCGAGCGCCTGCATTTCGGCCATGCGCAGGACGAAGCCATTATGCGAGCGCGCGGACAGCTCCCCCATCTGCAGGTTTTCCGCGATTGACATTGTCTCGAAGAAACCTTCGAGTTTGCGGTCCTCCGTGACATAGCAAACCCCGTCGAGAATCGCTGCCCGCGGCTCCCTGTATCGCACTGACTGGCTGCCAACCCGCACCTCGCCCCCGTGAAAGAAGTCCCGCTTCAGAATTCCCGCCACAATCTTTGCTGTCTCGGTGCGGCCGGAGCCGATCAATCCGAATATGCCGGTCACCTGGCCTGAATAGACGGTGAAGGAGTTGTTGCGCACGGCCTGGCCCATGGAGAGATTGCGCACGTCCAGCGCCGGCTTGCCCGGTTGCCTTGCCTGCGAGCGGCTGTAGATCGCCCCCGTGAGGTCACGCCCGACCATGTCGCGGATGATGCGTTCCCGGCTGAAATTCGCGGCAAGGTCCGTTGCAACATGCACCCCGTCTCTCAGGATCGTGATGCGGTCCGAAATCTGCATCGCCTCTTCGAGCGCGTGGCTGATGAAAACAATCGACACGCCCCTTGCCGTGAGCCGGCGGATCAGTGCGAAGAAGTGGTGTTTTTCTTCCGGCGTGAGCGAGGCGGTAGGCTCGTCGAATATGATGACCCGCGCGTTCTGGCGCACTGCCCGGGCAATCTCGACCATCTGCTTTTTGGCAGCACCAAGGGTCGCAACAGTCGCCCACGGATCAACGTTGAAATTCAGAGACTGCAAAAACTGCTGTGCGGCGATGTAGAGGCCGCGCAACCGGTTGAAGAACTTTTCTTCGCCGAGATAGAGGTTCTGGGCCACCGTCATCGACGGTACGAGGCTGGTTTCCTGAAAAACCATCACGATGCCGTCGCGCAATGCCTCGGCGGGATTGGCATAGGTGACGGTCTTGCCGTCAACGAGCAGATCGCCTGAAGTCGGCTGAACCACACCCGCAAGTATTTTGGTCAATGTGGATTTGCCCGCGCCATTCTCGCCAAGCAGCGCATGGATTTCACCGGGCTCAAGTGTGAAGTCGACATCGCTCACGGCCGGTACGCCACGATACGCCTTTGAGATGGCACGCGTTTCAATGATGGCGCTCATCTGGCCGCTCCACGCTCATCCAGCTCCATCGAGACAATTGCGTTTCCGCCCTTGCTGGCCAAAAGCAGCCTGCCACCGACTTCAAGCGCACTCGTAATGCCGTGACGGGTTCCATCAGCACGGCTGTGGAAGCTCACGCGCGGCACGGCGTTTCCGTCGAGGCCAATTGCCAGCCCGTAGGAGCGCGTCGGCGCCCAAGGCTTGAGGACGCCCAGCTGTTTCAATCCGCCAAGCTGCATCGGCTCCAGGAAGGATTGCGTGGCCGACAGCGACGGCGCGATCCACAAATCAGGTTCAACCTCGGCCAACATGGCGAGCCTGTAGTCGTCTTCGCGCAGAACGAACTCGACCAGTTGGCTGCGCGGAGCGAACACGGACAACCAAACGCCGCCGTCCGATGCGGCCGCCAGCCGCCCCGGATAGCCGGGCAGATCGTCGAGCAAGACTTTTGGAGCCGCATCTGGCGACAACTCGATCAGGCGATTGCGCCAGCTTTCCGAAACAATCGTTCGGCCGTCTCGACCGATGAGCAGCCCTGCGGGCCAAGCCAGGCCGTCTGCGATACACCTGCCCTCACCTGTCGCCAGATCGACCCGCCAGACCGACCCGTTGGCGTTCTTCTGCATCAGGTCGTGACGCCAAAGTGACGGTGAATTCTTCCGTGAGCCCAGCACCACCACGATTGAGTCGGTGCCATCGAACAGGAGCGCAACCGGGCAGACCATGTTGCGGCCGCCCAGTTCGGTGAGAACGGTCCCGTTGAAACCGCCGCCTTTGATATGAATGGCACCGCTTTCAAGCCCAACTGCAATTGCACCGTTATCCGCCAGTGCCACGGCGGCGACCGGATGATCGAAGTCCGCAACGACGGTCGCGTCGACATCAGGCCTGGCCAGATCGAGCCGCATTACTCTTGTGTCGGTCGAAAAGAGAAGTTGGCCGCCGTCGGAAATCAGATTGTCCGGCGCTTCTGCTTCAAGCAGCAGCGGTGCATCCTCGATCGCCTGATTTGGGCCGAGCACCCCATCCATCGGCGGGACGGAAGCGGCGTGAACGCCACTGCCGCGCCACCGTTGCAACATGTTGCGCGCTGCCGCAATCACCGGCCTGCCCCCCAATACGAACCCTGGTTGGTGAAGTCGGGGTCTGCTCCTTCGATCCGGTATCGACCGACGCGGTTGTTCACGATGCCGCCGAGATAGAGATAGCCGCGATGCTCATTGCACGAGGTGATCATCGGGTGGTTCGTGCCCTGACGATCCCAAAGGCAGTCAAACACCTCGCCATGTTCGTTGAACTTGACGACGCAGCCGACATTCATCTGCGGAAACAGCCATTCGTCCTGCGCCAGTTGCTGAACCATGCGACGACGGAAGCCCGGCTTGCGCAGCGCCAGATCGAAGCTTGGCGTGCGCATGCCCACCAGCGCTACCCAGTAGTTGCCGTCCGATGCGCGGTTTATGTTGTCGGGGTAACCCGGCAGGTTGGCGATCACCGTTTCGGTGCGTCCCTTCTTCTCGCCTTCCAGCCAAAGGCGCTCGACCGTGCAACTCCACGTCGAAGCATAGAGCAAGGATTTGCCGTCATGTGCGAGGCAGATACCGTTGGGAAACCGTATGCCAGACAGTACCGTGCGGGTCGTGCCGTTGCGCGGATCGTGGCAGATGATACGGCCGTTGCCGCGCGCCTCAAGCGCATCGACCATCCATTCATGCATGTCGAAACGAACAGTCGCTTCGCTGAAATAGATGCGGCCGTCAGGCGCAATGTCTAGATCGTCGGGCAGTCGAAGGCGCGAATCGTCGATGATCGAAAACCATGACCGGTTGGTCTCGTCGGTGAGCTTGATCACCTCCCTGGTTTCGCGGGCGATCTTGTAGACGCCCATTCCGGCAACGCAGCACACCAGGTCGCCGGCCCTGTCGAATGCCATGCCAAGCGGCATGCCGCCGACATGGGCGTAGACCTCCGACCTTTTGTGGTCGGGCCCGAAATAGCGGATGATGTCACCCTGCCGGTTGCCGAAATAGAGATGATCGTCGACGTCGAGTATCGGGTCTTCCGCCGCATCGATTTCGCCAAGCCCGATAAGCTCCACGTCCCGCAACTTGTCGTTCAGCGCGTAGGGGGTGCCGGAATGCTCGGTGGCATCGGGGCGTGGCGGCAGGCGGAAATAGGCCGGCGATACATAGACCCGCGACAGGAGCTTGAAGCGGTTTTTCAGCCATTTCACATCGATGGCGACCGCCACCAGAAGCACAACACCGAGTGCGAGTGTGTTGGTCCCACTCCGGAGCCCCATCTGTATCAGACTGTTGGAAATGACCAGAACCGTTGCCGCGCCGAGTAGGGCTTTCGTGACCGAACCCCGCCCACCACCGAGGCTCACCCCGCCCAGAACGGCAGCCGTCAGCGCGGCGACCTCAAGCCCGACGCCCGTGGTCGCCGTGGCGGCCCCAAGACGGGAGGCATAGAACACGCCGCCCGCGGCGGCCAGCAGACCCGACAGTACATAGGTGCCGGCCACGATACGGCGGACGGGCAGCCCTGCGTTGTAGGCAGAGCGGCGCGACCCGCCGACCGCAAGGATGCGCCAGCCGGGACGAAGCCTCGTCAGGAACACATGGGCTGCGACCGCAAGCACCGCCGCGACAATGAATGCGACCGGAACGCCATAGACGTCTTCGTAGCTGAGATATTCCCAGAAAGCCGAATACCCCGCGGGCACGACGATCTTGCTTGAATAGCTGAGCACCAGCGTGTCGACGATGGCGCGCACAACGATAAGCGTGACCAGCGTCGTCAGAAACGCCCGCAGCCTCAGATACCCTATGAGGAAGCCATTGAGCAGTCCGACCAGGGCGCCGGCCAGTAGCGCGAAGCCAATCGCAATGTCGGCAGGCCAATCCAGCCAGTTGATGAGAGCCAGTGTGATGAAGTTCGCCAGCGCGAAGGTTGAGCCAACCGAGAGGTCGATGCCGCCAGCCAACAGGACGATCGTCATGCCAAGCACGACAAGCGCCAGCTCGCCGAACTCGCGCCCTTCGTCGGTCAGATTTCCGAACAGGAAGAAATTGGGAATGATCGAGCCGAACACGCCGATCGCGAGGATCAGCATGAACACCGGTATGGCGTTGTCGATCCAGTTCTTGGAGAGAATTTCGCCGACGATATGGTCGGGCACCAGCCGCGTGCGCCAGCGCGCATAAGTCTCCGACGTCGCCATGCGTCAAACCCCGTTGTGAAGGAATCCGCGGCGCTGCCCGAGAGGTCGGGCAGCGCCGCATTGCCGTTACCGATCGATCAGGGGCCGTTGGCCTTGATGTCGTCGATCGTCCAGCACGCCCCGTCCATGTTGTCCTTGGTCAGGGTGGTGACCGGGCTGTAGAGCCCGAACGGGCTCGAAGCCGGTGTGCCATCGGTGTCCTGAAGCAGCATCTTCACAACAGCCGCCAGGTCGCGGCCCTGCCCCCGCCCGTCATAGCTGAGATAGGCGGTGAAGTTGTCGTTGGCGATGTTGTCGCAGGCAGCTGCGAGCCGCCCACCGCCCGAAGAAACGAGAACAACCTCGCCAGTCTTGCCCGCTTCCTTGATTGCAGCAGCAGTGCCGACATCCTGGCCATCCCACACGCCGTAGAAGCCGCACAGATCGTCATGCTGCTTCAGGATGGTGGTGGCGATGGCGTGCGCCTTCGTCGGGTCGAAATCGGCCGACTGGTTGGCGACGAGTTCGAGGTCGTCCTTGTACCTGTCGAGACCGTCATTGATGGCCTGCATGCCGATTATCATGCCGGGATTGGTGGGTGTGCCGCTGACAAGCGCGATCTTGCCGGACTTGCCATTGCTCTTGGCGCACTGGTCATGGAGCAGATCCATGCCCTGGCTGGCGATGCCGTACCAATCGGCCCCGACATAGGCGTCAGTCTTCGTCAGCGACTTCATGTTGATCTCGACAACCCTGATGCCGGAATCGACGGCCTTCTTCAGCAGCCGGACATAGGACTGCGGATCGGCGGGCTGCACGACGATCATGTCGGGCTTCTCGTCGATCAGTTGCGACAGAGCCTGAACGCCGGCGGCCGGGTCCCAGTTGGGGTCGCGGATCATCAGCTCGAAGCCCCACTCCTTCGCCGAGTGTTCAAGTGCGGCCGCCCAGGCCTGGGTGAGATCGAAGCCCATGGCGATCGGCACATAGGCTACCTTCTTACCTTTGAGCGATTCAGCGGTGGCGCCCCACTGTCCGTCGTCGGGGCGTTCCGCGTTTGCCACGCCTGCCGCGGCGACCATGCCGAGTGCGGCGGACGCAGTGATCAGTAGTCTTCTCAAGCTCATCTCTATTCCTCCCGTGAGTGATGCTTCAGCTTCGTTTCCTCGCGAAGACGCGTCAGATGTCTCCCTGTTGCGAGGTCTGTTCGTCGCGTGGGTTCAGGATCGAATCCGTCACGATGGCGACGAGCAAAATCAGGCTCTTGACGATGTTCTGGATGGTGTAGGGCACATCCATGATCGTCATGCCGTTGAGTAGTGTTCCAATAAGCAGGGTACCGACGACGACATTGCGCACGCCGCCCTTGCCGCCTGACAGGCCGATACCGCCGATCACCGCGACCAGGATCACGTCGTAGATCAGCGTCGAAGCCGCGACCCGCGTGTTCATGGAGTCCACCAGTGTCGCGGTGAACACGCCGGCCGCGAACGCAATCAGCGAGGAAGCGACATATTGCGCGACCATCATCGGCCGCACCGGTACGCCGGTAATGCGTGCCGCGAGCGGGTTGTCGCCCATGCCGAATATGAACCGGCCCGGTCGCGTCAGGCTGAGAAGCGCGGCGACCGCAACGCCGATGACTGCATACCAGATGACCGGGCTTGGAATGCCAAAGATCGTTGAGCCGCCGATTGCCTTGAACCATGCCTCGGTGCGCGGGACGAAGATGACGTCGCCCTCGATCAGCATCGACTGTCCAAAGCCGTATACGGCGGTGCCCATGGCCAGCGTCGCGAAGATCGCCGGGATTTCGAGGTAAGCGATCAGAATGCCGTTGAGCAGGCCGACCGTAAGGCAGAATGCGAGACCGTAGAGGATCGCCAGCGGCAGTGGTGTGCCACCATTGGCGAGAAACAGAACCCACGCGACCGATATGGCCATGTTGGCGACCATCGAAAGGTCAATGCCGCGGCCGATGATTGTCAGCGCCATGCCGACGCCGAGCACGCCGAGAATGGAGACGTTCTGGACCAGTGAAACGATGTTGCCGGCGGTAAAGAAGCCGTCGAGAAACAGCGAGAAAACCAGGAACATCGTCGCGGCAATCGCCAGCACGATCTTTTCCTGACTGAATCTTGCCCCGTCGGCTTGAGCCATGCCGGACATCCCCACCCATTGTTCCCGTTGCGACTTGCCTCAAGACAGCCCGAGCAACTGTCCTCCATCCCAGCGTCGCATCAGTCGGTATTTGCGTTACGCGCAGTTCTGCTTCTTGGTTCCGCTCGCCAGTTCGCGCTCCATCTGAAGGAAGCCGTAATCGGGGACGAGTTCTCCCGACCGGTTCGAGATTGCACCCCACTCGGCAACGACCCGCCGTGCCGCGTCAGCGCCGCCGCCGGCATTGAAGCCTTGCGTCAAGGTGATGTTTGAACGGGCGAAATGGCCCGCGCCTGCACACAGGATCGCCCGTGTCGGCGCATCGTCGCCAACCAGCGCCAACAGCCCGGCGCTCACGCGTTCGGGCGTCAGCCGTTCACTTGCGTCATCGGCCAGCAGACCGTCCGTCATCGCAGTGGCTGCAGTTGGCGCCAGGCAATTGACCTTGATGTCGTATTTCTCGCCTTCGAGTGCGAGCGTCTGCATGAGCCCGACCAGCGCCATTTTCGCGGCGCCGTAGTTGGCCTGTCCGAAATTGCCGAACAGGCCCGAAGAGGATGTCGTGAAGACAATCCGGCCGTGGCGCTGCTGCCGCATCAGTTCCCACACCGCCTTGGTGCAGATCACCGATCCCATCAGGTGGACATCGACGACCTCGCGGAACTCCGTCAGCGTCATCTTGGCGAAACTTCTGTCGCGCAGGATCCCGGCATTGTTGACGAGGATGTCGACGCGTCCCCAGCGCTGAACCGCGGCCTCGACCATCGCGGCGATCCGCTCTTCGTCGGTGACCGATGCCGCATATCCGATTGCTTCGGCGCCAGCCGTCCGCACCTCTTCTGCGACGGCATCCGCTGCTGCCTGATCGAGGTCGTTGACGACGACCTTGGCTCCCAGCCGCGCAAGCTCCAGAGCGTGCGCGCGGCCGAGGCCTCCCCCGGCTCCGGTTACGATTGCCACTTTCGCCAGAAGCTCGTTTCCCATGCGCTCAACCACGGTATCCATCCTATTCACTCACTAGAGAATTAATTACATGCGCGCAAGAGATTGTTCGCGCGCCGGCGCCGTCAGCCAGAGTGCTGACAGCCGCCGTCTGTCAGAAGCCTACTTTGTGTCAGATGCCCCGGCACAGATTGCGAGAAAGCCCGCAGCCATGAAGGTCGACATGCGCTGTTTGACCGCCGCGTAGTCGTCGGACCGGCACAGGCCGCCAGACAGCTTGTCGAT
Organism: Rhizobiaceae bacterium; assembly: GCA_965232405.1. Lineage (GTDB taxonomy): Bacteria > Pseudomonadota > Alphaproteobacteria > Rhizobiales > Rhizobiaceae > RCIO01. The sequence continues at coordinate 3,785,531 of OZ246966.1, read as the reverse complement.
ACGGCCGGTGCGCGCAAGCGTCAGCATGAGTGCGCCGGTGACGAAGTGGTAGCCCCAGAAAATGTCCTCTTCGGCACAGTCGGGAAGTGCCTGCTTGAGAATGTCGACCAGTCTGAGCACGACTGGGTCGAAGTGTTCATCCATCATCGCCGCGCCCCACTCGGGAGTATTGGCAACCTGAGAGGCGAGCGCGGCATAGTTTTTCCAACCTTCCCCGCCTTCGATGTAGAGATCGAGGTCGGTGTCCAGAAAGGCTCGCAGCGCACCTTCTACCGTCGGCTTGCCGCCGCATGCGGCCTCATATTCCGTAAGCATGCGCATGCGACGTTCGCTCGTAACCACGGCGCGGCGCGCGAACACCTGATCGAATAGGGCCTTCTTGTCATCGAAGTAATAGTTGATGAGCGTGTGGTGGACGCCGACATGCTTGGCAACGTCCTTCAGGGTAACGCCGTACAGCCCGTGCTTTGAAAACAGGAACTCGGCCGCGTCGAGAATCTGCTCGATCATCTCGGCGCGCTGTTCGGCTTTTGTGGTTGCCTTGCGCCGAACCGTCTTCTTACCGCTCAAATCGTGCCCCCTGTGATGTCGCTGGCATGATAGCCATTGCGCAGTCGGCCATCGCCAATCCGTCGCATACGGTTTTCGTTACTGACCGTATTGCGAGCGAAGCATCAATTTGTCCACCTTGCCCGTGGCCGCGGTGGGCATTTTTGGCAGTCGCACCACCTGGTCGGGTATCCACCAGGGCGCGACCCGGCCCCGCAACGGCTCAAGTAATTCGCGGTCGCTGAGGTCCTGGTCCTTGCGCAGCTCCACCAGCAGAATGGGACGCTCCCCCCATTTCGGATCGGCACGCCCGACAACGGCAGCAAGCGAGACTTGCGGCAATTCGCTGACAATTGATTCGATTTCGGTCGGATTGATCCATTCGCCACCGGATTTGATCAGGTCCTTCGATCGCCCGGTAATGATCAGATTGCCGCCTCGGTCGATGCGGGCCAGATCGCCGGTATCGAACCACCCATCCGCATCGGTCGCCGGCGTTTCCTGACCGAGGTAGCGCTCGACAATCGAAGCACCCCGCACCCGCAGATGCCCTTCGATTTCGCGCTGTTTAAGCAGCGCGCTTCCGTTCGAGTCGGTCAGAAGAAGGTCAACGCCCAATGCGGGCCGGCCTGAGATGCCGGGGTCGCGAGCAGCCAGATCCGGCGGCGCGATGGTGCCCAGAGGCGACAGTTCGGTCATACCCCAGCTTGTCTGGACCGTGACGCCGAGACGATCTTCAATGCGCGTCATCAGCGCTGGCGGCATCGCCGAGCCGCCGACAATAACGCGTCGCAGCGAAGGAACATCCCCTCCTTCGGCTTCCAGATGCTCGACAAGTCCAAGCCAGACGGTCGGAACGGCAGCCGCGATGGTCACCTTTTCGGCAGTGATAAGTCTTGCCAGGCTCGCTCCGTCGGTCATCCGACCAGGGAGCACCAGTCGCGCACCTGCCGCCGGCGCAGCAAAAGGCATGCCCCAGGCGCTGGCGTGAAACATCGGCACGACGGGCATCACAGTATCGCTGGCGGTGATTGCCATGACATCGGCCTGCAATAGCCGCAGCGTGTGTAGATAGGTCGAGCGATGCGTGTATGTGACGCCCTTGGGCTGCCCGGTTGTTCCGGAAGTAAAGCAGAGACCGCAGGCCGTGTTCTCGTCGAGCGCGCCCCATTGGCCTGTCGGCTCCGCGTTCCGAATCAGCCCTTCCAGTGGCGCGATGTCGTTTTCGGGGTCGTTGCCGTCGATCGCAAAGATGTGCAGCAGCGGCGTTATTGCCGCGATCTCTTTGGCAAGCGGCAACAGATCGGCGCTGACAATTGCAACTTGCGCGCCCGACTGGCGCAACATCGCAGCCGACTGCTCGGGCGTGAGGCGAGGATTAAGCGTGTGGCAATTGGCGCCCATGCCCATGATGCCGTACCAGGCCTCGATATGCGCCTGTGTGTTCCAGGCCAGCGTCGCCACGCGATCGCCCTGCCGAACGCCGAGGGCGACAAGCGCGCCTGAGACAGACAATGCGCGTTCGCGCAGCGCGGCGTAACAAATCCGGGTTACGGACCCGTCATGTCCGGCCGTTATCACCTTGGCGTCGGGATGCCATTTGGCCGCGTGTTCGAGGAACTTGTCGACCGTCAGCGAATAGGGCTGTATCGCGCCGTCCTGCATCAATGCACTGCCTCCCCGCGCAGCGCCGGCGCGGCGACACCAACATTCCAGTTCCACGGAATATTGCCTGCTGCGCGGCGTCTGCCGATCACCGCTTCGTTGAGCGCGAAAGTGCCGGGAAGAAGGTTCTTTTCAATTAGCGCTGTCGTTCTAAACCGCATGTACTCGTTATCGCGGGAGACATCCGGCCATGACGGGGTGCCGTCGGCGTGAGGTGCACCCTCGCGCGCAAAGGAGACCCACAAATCGCCGATAATCCGGGAAAGGCCCTCTTCTGTTTCAGTTTCCGGAATTGCTGGCCACAAGGGTGGTGTGCGGTCAGCTGTGCCGAAAATGTATGGCAACTCGCAGGCATGAAAACCCTCCAGGCCAGCCGTGCTTGATGCCGGGTAGACGTGGTCGAAATAGTAGGTGTAGCAGGGAAGGCCAGCTGCCTTCTGTGCTTGCGCCACCTTGCCAGTCGTCCATCCGTAGAGCGCATCGCGAATGCTTGCGAGCGTGCTTTCGCGCGCATCGTGCGCCGGATATTGGCTCAGATAGCTATCAGCGAGATCGCCGTAGCGTGCATGGATTTCGGCCTCATATTCCTCCGACGTCTCGGGAAGCTGCGGCACGATGAATGGCAACGATCGGATTTCACCGCTGTTGAAGCCGATGATCAATGGAACCTTTGCGTGCTCGCCGCGCTCAAACACATCAACAAGCTGCGCCGGCAGGATTTCGCCGTCGATGGTGCCAAGCGGCGCGAAGCCGGCCTTGAGCGCGGCGTTTGCCAGCGACTGAGCGTCCATTTCGCGCATTGCGGAGATTGTCGGCCTGCCCAGCGCGGCGGCAAGTTTCTGTCCAGCGGACTCGGCTGGTTCCAGACCGTTCAGCGTCCGGTTCAGTCCGGGATGGGCGATCATGTAAGCGCTCTGTGCGATTGCCCTGTGAAACAATCCTCGGGCCGCGGGCGATGCCAAAAGGTAGAGCACGCTCAGCGCGCCTGCCGACTCGCCTGCTATAGTCACATTGTCCGGATCGCCGCCGACTGCCTCGATATTGTCCCGCACCCATGCAAGTGCTGCGATCTGGTCAAGCAGGCCGTAATTGCCGGAGACGCCTTTCGGCGATTCCGCGCTCAGTTCCGGGTGGGCAAGATAGCCGAACACGCCGAGGCGGTAGTTGATGCTGACTACGATTGCGCCGCGACGCGCCAGCGCAGCGCCATCGTAGAACGGCTCGCTACCGGCGCCCCAGATGAATGAACCGCCATGAATCCACACGAGAACCGGCAGATCACGGGCGTTCTCGGGCGCCCAGATATCGAGGTAGAGGCAGTCCTCCCCGGTCGGATCGATGGGGTGGTCGTAGATGCTGCCCGCGCGCCGCGGCGGCTGCGAGCACGCCGGGCCGGGTTCGGTCGCAAAGCGTACGCCTTCCCAGGCTTCTACCGGCTGTGGCGGTTGCCAGCGGCGTTGCCCTGTTGGCGGGGCCGCGTATGGTATACCCCGGTAGACGGCCAGCCCACCGGCAGACACGCCACATGCGTCGCCCGTCCTGAAATGCGCCACTGGCGCCCCCGCGCATGTCTCGACATCCGCTTGCGTCATCCCCCAGCCCCTCCCACGGCGTATCATCCCCTCGGTAGTCTTTGGCTCTCAATGAGCCTCAAACAGGCCAGAGTCAATCTTAACTCACTAGTGAATTAGTAACTATGAGGTGCTCAGATCGTGCTTACGGCGCTCGCCAGTGACCTTCACGCTCAGTCAATTGCGCGACGATGACAATGTACCGTCCAGCTGTTCGCCGACTTGCTGCGGAAACTCAAGGTGCAAAATACGGCAGCCGACCTGCCAGGCGCGCTACTTGCGCTCGAAAACCAGAGAAGCGTCGCCGACCCGATCCGTGATCGATGCTAGCCAGTCTCTGGCACCTGTTTGGCCTGCCAGGTAGGCGTCCAGGAAGGCGAGCGTGATCTGCTTCACCGCATCCATGTGGGCAGGCACTGGCATTTGCTCCGGTACGGCGATGCCGCCGAGATAGTGATCGGCGTCGGTCACCAGCGCCTGATATTTGTCGCCGGGCGGCGCAAATTCATAAGGCTCCACTTTCCAGTGCCAGTCCTGCCCTTTTGCCCCGCCGTCGCGCGTCCCTGTAACGTTCAGCATCGGTCCGGTGATGCCGTCCCACGACCCCTCGCGCAGCCCCTGCTGGTCGCGACCCTGGGCACTCAGCAATATTGCAGCGGCGAACCGGTCGTCCCTGAAGTTCACTGCGCCTTCGCCCGGTAGGTCGATTTCGCAGCCGGCGAACAGCTGTGAGGTGTACGCACCAAATGAATGGCCGGTGATCGCGCCTTTGATAGCAGCGGGCTGCGCGCCGCAAGTCTGCGCGAAGATCGTTGCGAGATTGTCCATCGCGAGGCGCACGATCTCTATCCGTGCCAGCCAATATTCGGGCGTGTGCAAAATCTCGTAGAGCCTAGTCCGCATCTCGGGATGCTGGAGCCATGCAAGACCATTGCCGCCGGGTTCATAACCGATTTGAGGCTCGGCTTTCGCCACGGCGTCCACCCAGTCGGGAAAGGTCGGGCAGATGACGAGGTAGCCGTGAGACGCCCAATGGTTGCAGATTTCGGCATAGTGGCGCCCGCTGGCGCTCAGCCCGTGGCAAAATATGGCAAAGCCCTTGATCGCGCGGCCGTTGGGCCACCTGCAAACCAGTGGCAGCGGCGAGATGTCGGCAAGCCCGGGAGGCGTGATGTCTGCACGCATTTTGACCCAGGTTGGCCTGCTGGCGTAGGGATAACGCGACAATTGGGTCATGAGACGGCCTGTTTCCGGCTGGGCTCTGTTATCTCAGCCGCCGCTGTTTCGGGTGCGTGCAGGAAGCAGTTGGCAATGCCGCCGCCCGCGACCTCATAAGCCGGCGGCATCTCTTGCTGGCATCGCGGCATCGCGAGCGGGCAGCGGTTCTTGTATGGACAGCCTGTATCGGCGACACGCTGGGTGTCCTGTGCCAGCTGAAGCTTGCGGCTCGCTCGACGCGCACGCTGGCGCTCCGGGTCGAGCAGCGGGACAGAATCGAGCAGCGCCTTGGTGTACGGGTGTGCGGACTGTTTGTAGACCCGGTCCGACGGCCCCTCCTCCACGATATGTCCGAGATACATCACCGCGATACGGTCCGAGATGTGGTGAACCAGCGCGAGATCGTGCGCAATCAGCAGATAAGCCATGCCGAGTGCGGCTCGCCGCTCGTAAAGCAGGTTGATGATCTGGTTCTGCGTCGACACGTCCAGCGCGCTCACCGGTTCGTCGAGCACGATCAGTTTCGGCTCCAGAGCCAGCGCGGACGCAATCGCAATACGCTGCCTTTGTCCACCTGAGAACTGATGCGGGTGTCGTTGCAGATGTTCCTCCTGCAGCGATACCAGCCTCAGAAGCTCGACCGCCCTCTCCCGTCGCTCCGCCTTGGTCATATTGGTGTGGACGCGCAGTGGCTCCGTTACGATGTCCTCAACCGTCATTGATGGGTTGAGCGAGGAATACGGATCCTGAAACACCGCCTGTATCTGGCTGCGGACCTCAGAGGGATAGCGCGTCTTCATGGCGACAAGATCGTGCTCGCCAAAGCGTATTGATCCGGACGACGCCGGCACCAGCCCAAGCACCGTGTTGGCGATCGACGACTTGCCGGAGCCGGATTCGCCAACGAGCCCGAGCGTCTCACCGGCCCGGATCGATAGATTGGCGTTCTTCACGGCCACAAACGGCTTGCTGCTGAGGCCAAGCAGCGAGCGGCCCCAATAGGTGACCGACAGGTCGGAAATTTCGAGAAGCGGCTTGCCGCTCATATGCCCTGCCCCAGATCGAGTTCATCGGCGCGTATGCAGCGCGCCAGCCGTTCGCTGCCGGTGAGCGGAATTCGGAGCTGGCAGGCGGCGACTGCGAAATCGCAGCGGTTGGAGAAGCGGCATCCCGCGGGCCAGGAGCCCGGACGCGGAACATTGCCCCTGATCGTCGGCAGTGGCGGGTTGCGGTCGGAGGCATGCGGCATCGCGCTCAACAGTCCGGCTGTGTAGGGGTGCAGCGGTTTGTCGAACAGCGCGTTGACCTCGGCCATCTCCACCATCTCGCCGGCATACATCACGCTGATGCGGTCGCAGATATCGGCAGCAACCGCCAGATCGTGCGTAACAAACAGGATTGCCATGCCGAACTCGTCCTGCAGGTCGCGGAACAGGTCGAGGATTTCCTGCTGTACAGTCACGTCGAGCGCAGTCGTCGGCTCGTCGGCGATCAGGAGCGAGGGGTTGCAGCTCAGTGCGCGGGCAATCGCAATGCGTTGGGCCATGCCGCCTGACAGTTCATGCGGGTAGGCTTTCGCCCTGGCTTCCGGTTGCGGAATGCCCACGCGCTCGATCAGCGCCACGGTTTTTTCCCAGGCCTGCTTCTTCGAAAGCCCCTGCTTTGTGCGCAGCACCTCGGCGATCTGGCTGCCGACCGTGAACGCCGGATTGAGGCTGGTCGTCGGGTCCTGGAAGACCATCGCCACCTCGTCGCCGCGCACCTTTTCGATCTCGGTGGGTTTCAGGGTTCTGAGGTCGGTGCCATTGAGCACGATCCGCCCCTTTGTGGTCCGAAGCGCTGCGCCCATCAGCCCGAGTATGGCAAGGCCGGTCATTGTCTTGCCGCTGCCGGACTCACCCACCAGTCCGAGCGTTTCGCCTCGCGCGATGGCGAAAGACAGGTCGGTTATGATCGGAACCCCGGGATCGGACCCGACAACCACTTCGAGCCCCTCGACACGCAACACCTCGTTGTCGCACCTTTCCGGTCGATCACTTGGTTCAACTGTAACCGGCGTCGCGGAGGAAGCCGGCGCTGCAGATACGGTCGGGCTATGTGGCTCGGCGGTAGCGATGCCGCGCCCGATGGAGTCACGCAGCACATCGCCCAGCAGATTGACTGAGAGAACGGTCAGGATGATCGCGATGCCAGGAGGGATCGACAAGAACCAGTTGAGCTGCATGAACGCCGCAGCCGTATTCAGCATCGTGCCCCAACTTGCCTGTGGCGGCTGGACGCCGAGGCCTATGAAGCTCAGTCCGGCCTCCGACAGGAGTACGGCGCCAACGGTCAGCGTGACCTGCACGATCAGCGGTGGCGCGATGTTGGGAAATATGTGCCGCAGCAGAATACGCTTGTCAGATGCGCCGATGACGCGTGCGGAGCGCACATAGACTTCCTCCCGCTCGGCCAGCACGACACCGCGCGCCAGCCTCAGGAACGAAGTCGAAAACAGAATGCCTAGCGCAATCATTGCCCGGTGCAGACCCGGACCCAATATCGCGATGATGACGATGGCGACCATGATGCCCGGGATTGACACCATTGCCTCGACGACGCGCATCACCACCCAGTCCCACCATCCACCGCGATAGCCGATGAAGAGGCCGATCGGCACACCGAGCAGCACTGCGATCGTAGTCGCCTCGGCTGCGGCAATCACCGCGATGCGGCAGCCATAAATCAGACGCGAGAGCACATCCCTGCCGAGATCGTCGGTCCCAAGCCAGTGCTCGGCCGACGGCCCTTGCAGGGCCTTGATGAGGTTCTGACGCAGTGGGTCGTAAGGGGTGACCACATCGGCGAAGATCGCGAGGAAGCAAAGCAAAGCGAGGATAAGCACCGCCATGCCGACGATCGCGTTCGACCCCGTCAGTCGCCACGGTCCGCGCAGGCGCCCGCGTGTGCTCTCGGCGTTCTGAATGCTCACGTCGGCCGCGCCTTCGGGTTAAGCAGCCCATAGATAACGTCGGTTGCGAGCTGCACGGCTACAACCAGTCCGACCATCACAAGCACCAGCCCCTGCAGCATCGGTATGTCCTGCTGGCGCACTGCCGCGATTGCCAGAGTGCCAAGTCCGTTGATCGCAAAGACCTGTTCCACGATCAGCGCGCCGCCAAGTAGGACGGTGATCTGGAACGAGAGCACGGCAACCACCGGGATCATCGCGTTGGTGAGCGCATGTTTGAAAAGGACCCGCCGAGCGGAGAGCCCCTGTGCGCGCGCCGCGCGGACATAGTCCTGTTGCAGTACGCCGACCATCGCCGAACGCACCTGCCGTGCAATCGCCGCGCTGGACGAGGTTCCAAGCGCAATCGAAGGCAGGATCACGCTCCGCAGCCACTCCCATGGCGAGTCCGTGATGGGCGTGAAACCAGTGGCGGGAAACCAGCGCAAGCTGACGGCGAATGCCGCCACGAGGATGAGGCCGAACCAGAAGTTCGGGATGGCCTGTCCGAATGTCGCGCCAATGGTTGCAAACCGATCGACCCATGAGCGCGGGCGAAGCGCTGCGGCGACGCCCGCGGCCACACCCACGACAATGGCAATGAATGCCGAAGCAGCGGTCAGCGAAAGCGTGACGGGCAGCCGCTGCATCACGGCGCCTGTCACGCTCACGCTGTTGAAGTAGGACGATCCAAGATCGCCCTGCACTGCGCGGCCCAGCCATTGCAGATACCGCACGTGGATAGGTTCGTTCAGACCCATGCGCTCGCGCAGCATTTTGTGCTGTTCGTCTGTGCCGGTGTCGCCGAGAATGAGGTCGACAGGATCGCTCGGCAGCAGTGACGTGAACGCGAACGTCAGCACCGAGACGATGAACAGCAATGGCACCAGCGCGAAAAGCCGCTGGAGGATGAGCCTGAACATTGAACCCGCTTGTCAGTCGTTCGCTTTCAGTCCGCGAAGATTAATGGAGTCCTCGCCATACCGGTAGACGACAGACTGGTTGGCAGCCGTCGCGTTCGTGACACCGATCAGGATCGGGGAGTTTGCCACGAAGATCAGGAAAGCCTCTTCCGCCAGTTTCGCTGCCATCTTCTGGTAGGCAGGTCCGCGCACGTCGGTATCCACCGACTCCAGGCCGGCAAGGGCTGAAGCGAGCAGTTCATCGCTCGGCTTTGTCTGAAACGGGTTGTATGCCGCATCCTCGTAGATGTAGCGCAACGCCAGGAACTTCGGATCGTTGTTGGTTGCCCAGACGAGGTTTGTGGCGGGAAAGTCGGTCGTGCGGCTGCGGCGGGCCAAAGTGCCCGGCTCAACCGGCGCGATGTTCATCGTGATGCCGATTTCCTTGAAGAAGCCCGCCAACGCTTCGAGACGCGACTGATAGATCGGGATCGACGGCATGTCGAAGCTGAACCCGTCGGGAAACTTCGACTTGGCCATGTACTCCCTGGCCTTCTCGACGTCATAGGCGTAGGCGCCCTCGACGTCCGGATTGTGGGCCCAGTGGCCCTTCGGATATGGCTGATAGGTGTCTTCCGACAAGCCGAACAGGATCGCCTTGCCAAATGCGGCGCGGTCGATCGAATGGGCCATGGCCTGGCGCACATTGATGTCGGCGAAGGCCGGCACCTGCGTTCCATTCCGGTCGGAAATGATGACGTGGTAGTTAAGGCCGCCCGTGTTGCGGACGAGCGTCAGATCAGGCGAACTGTCAATGATCGCCGACTGAGGGTTGGCGAGCCAGTTGCCGGCGTCGATCTGACCTGTCTTCAGCGCGTTGAGCCGTGCAGTGTCGTCCGGGATCTCCCAGACCTCGTAACGCTCCAGGCCGATCATGTCGGGGTCCCAATAGGTCGGGTTCGGCGTGTAGACCTGCACTTCGCCTTCGCGCGATTCTTCCTTGCTGTGGACGTATGGACCGGTACCGATAGGATTACGGTCGATGGTCGGATCGGCCATCGCCTCTGGAGCCAGCATCATTCCGCCCGTATGAGTCAGGCTGTCGATGATTGCCGGATCCTTTTCCTTCAGCTTGATCGTGAAGGTGTACTCGTCGTTCGCCTCGGCGCTCTCTACTGTTTTCAGGCCCTCGATGATCGCCAGTTCGACACCGCGGTTGATATTCGCCGCCGCAACTTCAGCGTTGAAGGCTTCGCCATTGCTGAACTTGACGCCTTCACGAAGTGTGATTGTCACATTGAGGCCGTCGATCTCGTAGCCCGTCGCGAGAAGTGGCGCCGGTTTGCCATTGGCATCCCGTTCGAACAGCGATTCATAGACGGGCCGAAGATAGGGCACGCCGCTGCCGCTCTGCTGCTGCGGGTCCATGGTGATGAGCTTCACTTGCTCGGCATATTTGAAGGTGCCGGACGGTTCGGCCTGAGCCATTGTCGCGCCGATGCCCATCGCGGCCCCTGCCGCGAGTGAGACAAACAGCCGTCTCGTAATCGAGTTCATTTTCAGTCCTCCCTGTTGAGCGCCGGGAACCCTGGGTTGCCCGACAGATAGCCCGTCATGTCGCATTGGCCCGGCGGGGCGAGGCCAGCGCCGCGCCGGAATTCAAGAGATCAGTGTCAGCGCCCAGCCGAGGTGCGGCAGGCAATGAAGGTGCGCCGAGGTCGCCCCAGCGGAATGCGGGGCCGAGCGCAACGGGTTCTCCCTCAACGCCGATGCCCGGCGTTTGCGGGTAGAGACTGGTGAGATATTCGCCGAGATCGCGCACCTTGGATGACGGCACGCCGTTCTCGTTGAGCGCTGCCTCAAGCGTCTCGGCATCCATCGCTGCGAATGCGCCGGCGAGTTCACTGCGCAACTCGTCGGTGGCGGCGTTGGCGAGGAACGCGCCATCGCCAAGTCCATCCGGCACATAGGGCGGCTCCGCGAGTTCCGGTCGGCCAAGTTCGCGGCACAAGGTCCTGAATTGCGCCATCGTGTTTGCGGCGATGGAAATGTGCCCGTTCGCGGCGGCGAACGTTTCGGCGCCGGGGCTCCCGACAAAACCGCGATTGCCGACCCGGTCCGGTGCCTTGCCCGTAGCAAGCGTGTTGGCGGTTGGTCCCGACATCAGCGCAAGCGCACAATCCACCATCGAAACGTCGAGCGTGATTGGCGCATCGTCGCCGCGCAGCCGGCGCACGACTGCCGCCATGATCGCTTCTGCCGCGCTCATTCCCGTCGCGATGTCGATGACTGGAAACCCGACCTTGACTGGCGCGTCGTCGCCGCTTCCTCCCTGCAGCGCCATCATGCCCGTTGCGGCCTGAATGACATGATCATACGCGCCGCGCGTGCTGTTCGGCCCGCCTTGCCCCCATCCGGAGATCGAACAGTAGATAACGTCCGGGCGCACAGACCTGATGTCGTCAGCCCCGAGGCCAAATCGTTTGGCTACGCCGGGCCTGAAGTTCTCCACGAAAATGTCGCAGGTTGCTGCGAGCCGCAGGATCGCCTCGCGCCCCTCGTCAGTGGCAAGGTCGACAACCACCGATTTCTTGCCTGCATTCAATGCGCGGAAACCCGGCGGAAGCCCTTCGAATTCGGGCTGCATGTCGAGCGCCCTCATCGGATCGCCGCCGCCCGGCCGTTCAACCTTGATCACCTCCGCGCCTAGGCAGCGCAGATGATGGGTGGCGCACGGGCCGGCTAGAACATGGGTGAGGTCGAGCACTCGAAACCCGTCGAGCGGTAGCATGCGGTTCTCCTGTGATCGGGCGTCGTCGCTGCGTCGTCCGAGCCTGCATCGTCTTGCAGGCGACGGCTCCTCCCAGAGCCACGGGCTTGACCATAGGTTTCGAAGTGATGTTACTGGTAGTTATCTTTTCTAAGGTCTGCCTTTCGTCGACCTAAAAGCACATTGGGGAGGAATCGATGGACCTGAGGCAAATCCGGTATTTCGTCGCCGCCTGCGAGGAAGGGTCGCTGAGCGCTGCTGCTAACCGGCTCCACTGTACCGCATCGGGCGTCAGCCAGCAGATGAGCGCGCTTGAAGGCCGCTTGGGCACCGATCTCTTCGAGCGCACGCGGCGTGGTGTGAACCCCACCGCTGCCGGGTGGCGGCTCTATGACCGGTGTCTTGCCGTGCTGAAGGCGGTGTCGGAAGCCGAGATGGAAATTGAGGATTTCTCGTCGGGCCTGAGCGGATCGGTTTCGGCGGGTTTTGCGCCCGGCCTGGCCAAGGCCGTGCTTCCTGCCGCGCTTGCCCGCTTCGTGCGCGAATATCCGCGCATCGACGTCGATATCGCCAGCGGCACGGCCGATGCGCTTGTCGCGGAGGCTTCGGGCGGCGCGCTCGATTTCTATGTCGGGCAGTTTGTGAAGCCGCAGCTCGGCCTGACCGCAACGGCAATCGGGAAGTTCCCCGTTGCGATGATATCAGGCTCACGCCGTGGGCTGATGCCCATGCAACCCGTGCGCCTCAACGAGATCACCCCGCTCAAGCTTTCCATCCCCTCGGCCAACAACAGCCTTCGTCCCAAGATCGACGCGGCGATCCGCAATGGCGAGATCACCGTGGAGCGCACCATCTCGATCGCCAGCCTGTCGACCGGTCTGGAATTCCTGAGCCTCACCGACTGGTCTACCATTGTGCCATTCTGGATATGCCTGAAAGAGCTGGGCAATGAGCGCGTGACCGTCAATCCGATCCTTGACCCGATCCTGGATGTCGAACTGGCGCTGATCCACCCCACGCAACGGCCGCTTTCGCGTGCATCGCGCCAGCTTCACGATCATTTCCGCGAAGAGCTTCAGCGCAGCAGCGATGAGTGGAAGCGAATGGTCAGCTAGTTCTGCTTTAAGCACAGCTGATGGAATTATTTAGAAGAAATAAGTTTTCCTGATCTCTTGTCAAACCTAGTTTTGTGCTCGGAGGAGTGCGGTCTCGAGCCGCGATTTGTTGCGCGAGCGCTGCTCGCCACAGCTGGGAGGAAGTCATGACCACCGACGCAGGCAATAACAACAGGATTTCGCAGCGCAAATTCAGCCGCCGGGCCTTTGGCGGCCTCACGCTGGCCACCGTCGCCGGTGCGCAGCTTGCAAGCACACCTGCAAGCGCGGCCGAAATCGAACTCAAGATGCAGTTCGCCTCGCCCGACGGGACGCCGTGGAACGATATGGACCGGCGCTTTGCCAAGCAGCTGGAAGACATCACGGGCGGCCGCGCCGAAGTAGCGTTCTTCCCGCCGAATTCGGTGACCCCGTTCAAGGACTGGCTGCAGTCCACCGGCGCCGGCCTGCTGGATATCGGCTTTGTGTGGCATCCGGTGCTGCCTGGAAAGTTCCCGCAGATGGAGTTGTTCAGCCTGCCGGGTCTGTCGAAAAATCAGACTTTGGCCACCACGGTCTACTGGCGGCTGCGCGACCAGTTCCCCGAGATGGGCAATCTCTACAGCGATGCGGACAATGTCGTGGACCTCGCAACTTTTGTGGCGATGGGTTCCCATCTTCATACGAGCGAACCGGTTCGCACTTTGGCCGACGTCAAGGGCAAGGTCTTTGCTGCGCAGGATTCGGCAGGTGTTGGCGTGCTCGAAAAGCTCGGCGCCAGCGCCAGTGTCATGGTCGGGTCTGACGCATACCTCGCCCTGCAGCGCGGCGCGGTCGACGGCGTTCTGTGCGCCTGGGGCTGGGTCAACAACTTCAAGCTGAATGAAGTCACCACCTATCACACGCTGCTGAACCTCAATCCGGGCAGCTACTCGACCGTGATGAACAAGGACACGTGGAACAGGCTATCGCCGGAAGAACAGGGACACCTGTCCGATCTGCGGCCGGTCTATTTCTTCTACAACACCACCAATGGCGCTGCCGCTGCTATGTCCAGCATTCCGCCCGAGAACCTTTTCACGCTCTCCTCGGAAGACAGCGGTGCGCTGGCCTCCCAGATGAAGCCATTCTGGGACGAGTGGGTGGTGAAGGCCGATGCAGCCGGCCTGCCGGGTCAGGAAATACTCGACGAAGCCGTGCGGCTGATGAAACTCTACGATCAGAACTAAGACGTCTTGCCGGCACTGGCCGGCGAGGCCCTGAACCTGACATAACCTCCCAAGCGGTGTCGGCCTGATCGGCTGGCACCGCCTGACCAATCATGCATGAAGGACGGCAAGTGGAGCAGGCGGTACATTCGGTCAGCAGGCATAGCGCCGTATCCGCTGGCCTCGAGCGGTTCGCGCAAGCGCTTCAGGGCCTTATCGCCCTGCCCGCCCGCTCCGCAGTCTATGTCGCCGCCGCAGCCCTCGTGGCGATGATGCTGCTCACCGTTTCCGATGTCACGCTCCGCAACCTCTTCTCCGTGGTTGTTCCCGGCGGCATGGAACTCACCGGGTTGCTGATGATCATCGTCGCGCTTGCAACGCTCGCCTCGGTTGAACGCGAGGGTGGCCACATAAGGGTTGATCTTGTCCTGCGGTTGATGCCTGAGTGGCTGCGCGCGCCTACCCTCGCCGGAGGACTGCTGCTCACGCTCGCGACCATAGCCGTCACCGGCTACCAGATATTCCTGCAGGCGCGTTATCTCAGCGACAACGGCATCGTCACTGGTGTGACCGGCCTTCCCGAATGGCCTTTTGTCGCCGGTGCGACCCTGTTCATCCTGCTTTTCGCGCTATCGCTGCTTGGCAGCCTCGCCTCATCGCTTGCCGCAGCGACGCGTGACATCGACGCCCGTGCAATCGCCGTGCTTCTCGCCTGGGCGGTCGCGGTCATCCTGATCATGCTGCTGGCGCTGTTTCCGCAACATGCGCCATTCGAACTGCCGCGCGGCGCGCGCGGGCTGTTCGCCATCAGCCTGTGCTTCGTTCTGATCTTTCTGGGAGTTCACATTGCGGCAGCGATGGCCGTCACCGCACTGGTCGGAATCAGCATCCTGATCAGTTCGACCGCCAGCCTGACAAGCCTCGGCACCACCACGATCGACGTCGTCAGCGACCAGACCTGGAGCGTTGTACCCCTGTTCACATGGATGGGCCTGATCGTTGTGGCGTCCGGCTTCGCGGAAGATCTTTACCGCTCCGCCTATCGCTGGATCGGGCACCTGCCGGGCGGGCTTGCATCGGCGAGCACTGTCGCCTGCGCCGGACTTTCCTCGATCGTCGGCGACACGCTCTCAGGCGTCTATTCGATGGGTTCGATCGCGCTGCCGCAGATGCGCAAATACAATTACGACATGCGCCTCGCCACCGCCTCAATCGCGTGCGCCGCCACTATTGGCGTGATGATCCCGCCCAGCCTCGCCTTCATCGTCTACGGCATGATTACCGAGGTCTCGATCGGCAAACTCTTCATGGCTGGCATCCTGCCCGGCATCCTGTTCGCGTTTATTCTCGTGGGCCTGATCACCATCCGGGCCAAACTGAACCCCGACCTTGCGCCGCGCGGCGAGGTCAGCAACTGGAACGAGCGGCTCTCTTCGAGCGCAAGGGTCTGGCCCATCGTTGTGCTGATGCTGCTTGTGCTCGGCGGTATTTATTCAGGCGCCGTCACTCCCAATGAAGCCGCCGGCATCGGTGTGTTCGGGGCGCTGGTCATTTCGGCGCTGGCGCGCCGCCTCACCTGGTCTACGCTGTGGCAATCGATCGAGCGGGCCCTACTTTTGTCGGCGGCGATCATCATCATCTTCATGTTCGCCACCGCGTTCAGTCGCTTCATCGCGATCAGCGGGCTGACCCAGCAACTGGCGGACCTGATCATCGGCTTCGAGCTCGGCAAGTACCAGCTGATCGCTGCAATCCTGGTCTTCTACGTGTTGATCGGCATGTTCATGAATGCCTTGCCGGCGCTCGTTCTCACGGTGCCGTTGTTCTATCCCGTCGCCATGAGCGCCGGCTTCGACCCTGTCTGGTTCGGTGTCGTCGTTGTCATCATGGTGGAACTGGGCGTGGTCACGCCGCCCATCGGCGTCAATGTCTTCGCCATCGCGGCCATCGCCAAGGACGTGCCCATGTATGACGTCTTCCGAGGCGTCCTGCCCTTCTGGTTCGCCTTCCTGATCCTGATCGTGCTTATCGTCGCCTTCCCGCAGATCAGCCTTTTCCTGCCATCTTTGATGTGAGCCGCACGGGACAAGACAGCTGGAAGCAACTTCTCTTCTGGTGCTTCTCTCTCAAATGAAAGGCAGTGCCACCTAGCTACCCCACACAACCGCCTGTTCATGGCGCTGGATAAGGTGCCGCAGGTTCTGAAAGCCGCCGCTTACATAACCGGCGAACGCATCGACAGCCGGAGCGCGCGGCGCATGGGCCAGCCGCAGCAGACCCAACGCGCGTTCGGGATGCGGGATGCTCAAGGGCAGTGCCGTAATTGTCTTTTCCTTCCGGAACGCAAACACCACGCCATGCGGCAGGACGGTCAACGCGTCCGTTCCGCGCAGATAGATCATCGTGCTGGTCAGCGATCCGCCGGTGTAGCGTACCTTGATCTCGGTTGCGCCGAGCGAAAGCATCAGGCTGCGAAGGTCGGCCATCAGCGGGCTGCCGGGCGGCGGCGCGATCCAAGGGTAGTCGAGCAGGTCGCTCTTGCGAACCTTGCGTTTCAGAAGCAGCGGATGCGTCGACCGACATGCGACAACGTTGCGGCCCGGCAGGATTTCCTCGAACCGCAGGCCGGAGCCCTCGTCCAGAATGTCGATCGGGCAGATGGCAAGATCGATGCGGCCGGCATGTAGGGCCGCTTGGAGTTCGGGCACATAGGCGTAACTCTGGTCCACGCGTACGTCCGGATTGGCGTTGTGAAAGTCGGCGATCATGCCGGAAATCAGCGCGTCCATGAAAAACGGGGTGCCGGCAATGCGCACCACGCCTGAGCGCCCCTGATGGAAACTTTCCACCACTTCGGAGGCGCGCCGTGAGGCAAGCAGCATCGTCTGGCCGAGTTCGGCAAGCGTTCGGCCGAGCGGCGTGGGCTGCAGGGGCCGCCTGCCCTTGACGAAAAGCGGTTCGCCAAGCCGCTTTTCCAGCATGGCAATCGTGCGCGAAACCGCCGGTTGCGACAGGCCGACAAGCGTTGCGCCTTCGGTCACGCCGCCAGCCTGAACGACCGCAGCAAGCTGGATGAGATGGCGTTCGTCGAGTTTCATAACAGATCGTTATATTGATGCGTCGAGAAATCATCAATTGGGGCTGTCGCCGCTGCTAGCCTTGTTTCCGGTCCAACTGGACAGGGAAAAATGACGCCGGCAGCACTTCAGGCATTGCAGGAGCAGAACTCGACCGACGTCGTTGCCGGGCGGCTGGCAGGTTCGGACGATGCCGAGCTCGTTCAGGCGCTCACGACCATCGTCCGGCATGTGCACGAGGCAATTCGCGAACTTCGCCCCAGCGTGCAGCAGTGGCGCTCGGCCATTGAGTTTCTGACCGAAGTCGGCCACGCCAGTGACGAACGCCGGCAGGAATGGGTGCTGTTGTCCGACCTGCTCGGCGTCACCCAGCTGGTTGAGGAGGTCAATGCCTACCGGCCCAAGGGCGCCACGCCCAAGACGGCACGCGGCCCCTTCTACAGAAGCGATGCGCCGATGCTGCCGCTCGGATCCGACATCAATCTCGATGGCGTGGGCGAACGGCTTGCAGTCACCGGGCATGTGCGCGACCTCGACGGCCGCCCGGTGCCGGGTGCGGTGATCGAAACCTGGCAGGCCAACGGCCAGGGTTACTTCGAAAACCAGCAGCCGGACCTCCTGCCCGAATTCAACCTTCGTGGCCAGTTTCGCGCCGACGACAAGGGCGACTTCAACTATCGCACCGTCCGCCCGGGCGGATACCGCGTGCCCGATGACGGGCCTGCGGGCGAATTGCTTAAGAGGCTGGGCTATCCGCTGCAGCGTCCGGCACACATCAATTTCATCATCCGCTCGCCAGGTTTCGAGACAATCACCACGCACGTCTACGACTGCTCCGACCCGTATCTGAACGAGGACCCGCTGTTTGGGGTCAAGCCGGAGCTGCTTGGGGAATTCCGCCAGATGCCGGAAGGCGGCGGCGCGTGCTGGAGCCTCGATTTCACTTTTGTCATGGCGCGCGCGCGCAGGAGTGCCACATGACCGTCGAACCGTTCACATATCGCTCGCGCCGGTCGGTTGTCGATTTCGGCGACGGCGCTATTGAGCGCGCCGGCGACTGGGTGGACCGGATCGGCTGCAAGGCAGCGCTTGTGCTTTCGACGCCGCAGCAGGCGGACGATGCCGCAGCGCTCGCCGAACGCCTTGGCAAGAAGGCCGCCGGCGTATTTTCCGGCGCCACGATGCACACGCCGGTCGCGGTCACCGAGACCGCATTGGCTGAGGCAAGGCGGCTCAACGCAGACTGTGTCGTCTCGCTTGGTGGAGGGTCGACAACGGGTCTTGGCAAGGCGATTGCCCTGCGCACCAAGCTGAAGCAGGTGGTAATCCCGACCACCTATGCCGGTTCGGAAGTCACCGACATTCTCGGCCAGACCGAAGACGGCAAAAAGACCACCATTCGAGACGAACAGGTGGTGCCCGATGTGGTGATCTACGATCCGCAACTGACGCTTGGCCTGCCTGTCGGAATGAGTGTGACCAGCGGTCTCAACGCGATGGCCCACGCAGCCGAAGGCCTTTATGCGTCAGACCGCAATCCGGTCACCTCCCTCTTCGCGATGGAAGGACTGCGCGCCCTCAAGGATGCGCTGCCCGTGATCACCGGTTCGCCCTCTGACGGGGCCGCGCGTGGCCGGGCGCTCTACGGCGCATGGATGTGCGGCATCGTGCTGGGCTCGGTTGCAATGGCGCTGCACCACAAGCTTTGCCACACGCTGGGCGGCAGTTTCGATACGCCGCATGCCGAGACGCATGCGATCATGCTGCCGCACACCGTGCATTTCAACGAGCAGGCCGTGCCGGAGCTTCTGGCGCCAGCCGCTGACCTGTTTGGCGGTAGCGCCGGCGGTGGATTGTGGGACTTTGCAAAGTCCATCGACGCACCGCTGGCGCTGCGCGATCTCGGGCTGGCCTCGCACGATCTCGACCGCGCTGCCGATCTGGCGACGGCCAACCCTTATGAAAACCCACGCGCGATCGACCGTTCCTCGATCCGCGACCTGCTTCAGCGCGCCTGGGAAGGCGCCAGACCCGACGCATGAGTGTCAATACCGTTCCACTGGGAGGAAAGCACATGATCAACAGACGTGAACTGCTCAAGAACACAGCCGCCACAGGCGCTGCCATCAGCCTTTCAGGGCTGGCCATGCCGGCAATCGCCCAAGGGGCGGCGATCAAGCTCGGTTATGTGAGCCCGCAGACGGGGCCGCTTGCAGCCTTTGCGGAAGCCGACAACTTCATCATCGACGGGTTCAAGAGCGCCGCACAGGCCGCGGGCATGAACGTCGAGGTCATCGTCAAGGACAGCCAGTCCAACCCGAACCGCGCCGCCGAAGTGGCGAGCGAGCTCATCGTCGATGATGAAATCCACCTGATGCTGGTTGCCTCGACGCCGGAGACCACCAATCCTGTGACGACGACCTGCGAGGCGGAAGAAATTCCCTGTATTTCAACCGTCGCGCCCTGGCAGCCCTGGTTTATCGGCCAGCAGGCCAATCCGGGTGACCCGGGTTCCTGGAAACCCTTCAACAGCGCCTTCCATTTCTTCTGGGGCCTTGAAGACGTCATCGCCGTGTTCACCAATATGTGGGCGCAGGTCGAGACCAACAAGTCGGTCGGCGGGCTGTTCCCCAATGATGGCGACGGCAACGCATGGGGCGATCCGAATGTCGGTTTCCCGCCGGTGCTCGAACAGCAGGGTTACGGGCTGACCGATCCCGGCCGTTACCAGAACCTAACTGACGATTTCTCGGCCCAGATCAACGCGTTCAAGCAGGCGAACTGCGAAATCATCACCGGGGTGATGATCCCGCCGGACTTCACCACCTTCTGGAACCAGGCAAAACAGCAGGGTTTCACGCCAAAGGTTGCATCCATCGGCAAGGCTATCCTGTTCCCGCAGGCGGTGGAAGCTCTGGGCGATGCGGGTCACAACCTATCGTCAGAGGTCTGGTGGTCGCCGAGCCATCCGTTCAAATCGTCGCTGACGGGCGCAAGCTCCGCCGATCTCGCGGCAGGCTTCACCGAGGCGACCGGACGCCCCTGGACCCAGCCGATCGGTTTCGTCCACGCGCTGTTCGAGGTGGCAGCCGATGTCATGAAGCGCGTCGGCGACCCGTCCGATTCCGCTGCCGTTGTCGAGGCGATCGCTGCGACCAAGCTCGACACGATTGTCGGCCCGCTCGCATGGGATGGCGCAAACCTGCCGCCCTTTGCGGCCAAGAACGTCGCCAAGACGCCGCTGGTCGGCGGTCAGTGGCGGCTCAAGGATGGCGGCGGCTACGACCTCGTCATCACCGACAACCAGACCGCGCCGAACATTCCCACCGGCGGCTCGATGGAGCCGATTGCGTGACAATGACGTATGCTTTCCTCTCCCCGGAAACGGGGAGAGGAAATTTCCGCATAGACCTATCGCAGAAGCAGGCTGGCCGTGCCGATCCTCGCCCTTGAGAATGTCTCAAAGAAGTTTGGCGCGCTGACGGTCGCCGACGGGATCTCGTTCGGGGTTCCGGATGGGCAGGCCCTCGGCATCATCGGACCGAACGGAGCCGGCAAATCAACGCTGTTCAATCTCATCACGGGCAACATCGCCGTCGATGCGGGCCGGATCGCTTTCGATGGCACGGATGTGACGCGCACCAAACCGATGCGGCGTTGCCTGATGGGCATGGGCCGCACCTTCCAGATACCGCAACCCTTCGGCAAGCTGACGGTGTTCGAGAACCTGCTGGTGGCCGCCGCCTTCGGCACCGGAACAAGCGAGGCGGAAGCCGCTGACAGTTGCGCGCAGATACTCGCCGATACAGGCCTCTCCCGTCACGCCAACAAGATTGCCGGTTCGCTCACCCTGCTGGAGCGCAAGCGCCTCGAACTTGCCCGCGCACTAGCCACCGACCCGCGGCTTCTGCTGCTTGACGAGATTGCCGGCGGCCTCACCGAAGCCGAATGCGGTCAACTGGTCGAGGCGATCAAGGCGATCCACGCACGCGGTGTCACCGTGATCTGGATCGAGCATGTGCTGCATGCCCTCACATCGGTTGTTGAGCGCCTTCTTGTACTCGACTTCGGCAAGGTGATCGGCATTGGTGAACCGGACGAGATCATGGGGTCCAAGGCCGTGCGCGAAATCTATCTGGGCATTGAGGTCTAATGGCACTTCTTCAAACGCATGCCATGACCGCCCGATATGGCGACTTCCAGGCCCTGTTCGGCGTCGACTTATCGCTTGATGCGGGCGAGACCGTTGCCGTTATCGGCGCCAATGGTGCCGGCAAGTCGACGTTGCTGCGTTCGATTGCCGGCGTTCTGTCGAATGAGCCAGACCAGATCACCTTCGACGGCGAAGCGATTGGCCATCTGCCTGCACCGAAGGTGACCGCACGCGGCATTGCGATGGTGCCGGAGGGCCGTCGCCTCTTCCCGTCGCTTACCGTCGAGGAGAACCTTCTGATCGGCCGGTATGGCCGCAAGACAGAAGGCTTCTGGTCGCTGGAGAGCATCTTCGATCTCTTTCCGATCCTGCGCGAACGCCGCGCCAACCCGTCCACGGCCCTCTCGGGAGGCCAGCAGCAAATGGTCGCTATCGGCCGCGCGCTGATGTCCAATCCGCGGGTGCTCCTGTGCGACGAGATCAGCCTCGGCCTCGCCCCGGTGGTGATCCGCGACATCTATGCCGCGTTCCCGCGCATCAGGGAGAGTGGCGCTTCGGTCATTATCGTGGAACAGGATATCGGCCAGGCGCTGAAGGTTGCCGACCGGGTCTATTGCATGATGGAGGGGCGGATCACGCTGGAAGGCACGCCGGCCGATATTTCACGCGAGGACATCCATGCCGCCTATTTCGGAGTGGCGGCATGATCTGGATCGACACAATCGTGCAAGGGGTATTGCTGGGCGGGCTTTATGCGCTCTTCGCGGCAGGGCTGAGCCTCGTCTTCGGCATCATGCGGCTGGTGAACCTCGCGCATGGCGACCTGATCGTGCTTGCCGCCTTCCTGATCCTTGTTCTGGTTACCGCACTTGGGCTCAACCCTTTCCTCGCCGTTCTGATTGCCGCACCGGTGATGTTCGGCATCGGTTGGCTGCTGCAATATCACGTACTCAACCGAACGCTGGGCGATGACATCCTGCCGCCGTTGCTGGTCACATTCGGGCTTTCCATTGTTATCCAGAACGCTCTGCTTGAAGGCTTCTCCGCGGACAGCCGGCGATTGCCCACCGGTGGTGTGCTGGAAACGGCATCGATCAGCCTGGGGCCGGTGAGTGTCGGCGTGATGCCGCTGCTTACGCTGCTCTCCGCCATCGCGGTGATCGTCGGGCTCAACCGCATCTTCTATGCGACCTCACTCGGCCGGGCTTTCCGCGCGACCTCGGATGATCCTGTCACGGCCGGGCTGATGGGTATTGAGCCGCGCCGCGTCTTCGCAACCGCGACGGGCATCGCGATGGTCGTTGTGACCATCGCAGCGCTTTATCTCGGAACGCGGGCCAATTTCGATCCCACAATCGGTCCTGCACGGCTGATCTACGCTTTCGAGGCGGTGATTATCGGCGGCCTGGGGTCGCTATGGGGCACGCTTGCCGGCGGCATAATAATCGGAGTTGCCCAGACGGTCGGCGCGGCGATCAATCCCGAATGGCAGATATTGGCCAGCCATGTGGCGTTCCTGCTTGTCCTGCTTTTCAAGCCGCGCGGTCTGTTCCCGCGGGCAACGGATTAGGAGCGCGCAGTGGCGGCATCCACCACAAACTGGAAAGTCGAGACGCGCACACGCGCCTCTTCGCTGTTCCTGCTTGCAGCCATCGTACTTGTGGTTGTCGGGGTGCTTGTGCCGGCCTTTGCCGGACGCAGCATGCTGCGCGACCTGTTCTTCATCCTCACCATGCTGGTCCTGGCGCAAAGCTGGAACCTGCTTGCCGGTTATGCCGGGCTCGTCTCTGTCGGCCAGCAGGCCTTTGTCGGCTTCGGCGCCTACACAATGTTCGCCTGCGTGAGCCTTGTGGGCCTCGATCCCATCAGCGCCATCGTGCTTGCCGGCTTCGCTGCCGCGGCACTTTCGATCCCGACCGGATTTTTCGTTTTCCGCCTGCAGGGCGCTTATTTCGCCATCGGAACATGGGTCATTGCCGAGGTGGTGCGGCTGTCGCTCGCGCAATGGAAGGCGCTGGGCGGCGGAACGGGCACCTCCCTGCCCTCAAGCGCCACGCGTGACATGGCAATCGTCACGTGGATCGGTGACGTGTTCGGCGTGCGGTCGTCGCACGCAGTCGACATCCTCACCTACTGGCTGGCGCTCCTTCTCGCGGTGCTGGCCATCGGTTTCATCTACGGCTTTCTACGCACCGGCCAGGGCCTCGGTCTCGCAGCAGTACGTGACAATCACGAAGCCGCCGGCGCTTTGGGTGTTGATGCACGACGGCTCAAATGGGCGGTTTATGTCTCGACCGCCTTTGTCACCGGTCTCGCCGGTGCGCTGATCTATGTTCAGACCGCCCGCATCTCGCCAGATGCCGCCTTCTCCGTCATCGACTGGACGGCCTATGTGATCTTCATTGTCGTCATTGGCGGGATCGGCACAATCGAAGGTCCGATTGTCGGCGTGCTGGTGTTCTTCGTCCTGCAGAACAGGCTCGCCGATTACGGTTCGTGGTATCTGCTCGTGCTCGGGCTGATCGGCATTCTTGTCATGCTGTTCGCACCGCGCGGCCTGTGGGGCCTGTTTACCGACCGCAC
Organism: Rhizobiaceae bacterium; assembly: GCA_965232405.1. GTDB lineage: Bacteria > Pseudomonadota > Alphaproteobacteria > Rhizobiales > Rhizobiaceae > RCIO01. The sequence goes on along the minus strand of OZ246966.1, from coordinate 3,761,752 downwards.
CGGCATCCAGTTTTTCCCTGTCCGCCGCATCCTGGCGGGCGGGCCATCATCCACTGAAGACGCTTCATAGAATTGGGGGAAGCCGGCATGGCTGACATCACGACCGACGTACTCATCATCGGCACAGGACCGGCGGGCTCAGCCACGGCCGCTCTGCTGGCCACCTACGGCGTGGAAAATATGGTGGTCAACCGCTACCGCTGGCTCGCCAATACGCCGCGTGCGCACATCACCAACCAGCGCACGATGGAAGTGCTGCGCGATCTCGGGCGCGAGGTGGAAGACGAAGCCTATCTCTACGCCACGGAACAGGACCTGATGGGCGAGAACGTGTTCTGTACGTCGTTGGCGGGCGAGGAGATCGGCCGTCTCAAGACCTGGGGCAAGCACCCGCTTTCACGCGCCGAACACCAGCTTTCCTCGCCTTCTCACATGAACGATTGCCCGCAGACCTACATGGAGCCGGTGCTCTTCAAGACGGCTTGTTCGCGCGGCACGCAAAGCCGCATGTCGACCGAATATCTGTCGCATGTGCAGGATGCTGACGGTGTGACCACGACTTGCCGCGACCGCCTGACCGGCAAGGACATCACCATCCGTTCGAAATATCTGGTCGGCGCCGACGGCGGCAATTCCAAAGTCGCGGAAGATGCGGGCCTGGAGTTTGAGGGCAAGATGGGCGTCGGCGGCTCGATGAACATCCTGTTCAAGGCCGACCTTTCCAAATATGTCGCCCACCGTCCGTCTGTCCTCTACTGGGTTCTCCAGCCAGGATCGAATGTCGGCGGCATCGGCATGGGCCTGGTCCGTATGGTGCGGCCCTGGAACGAATGGCTGATCGTCTGGGGTTACGACATCAACGAGCCGGAACCGGTGGTCGACGAGGCGTTCGCCACCAAGGTCGCGCGTGACCTCGTCGGTGATCAGGAGCTCGATATCGAACTGCAATCGGTTTCGACCTGGACGGTCAACAACATGTACGCGACGACCATGTCGAACGGCCGCGTATTCTGCATGGGCGACGCAACGCACCGGCACCCGCCATCCAACGGTCTTGGCTCTAACACTTCGATCCAGGACGGTTTCAACCTCGCCTGGAAGCTGGCAATGGTGGTCAACGGACAGGCTGGCCCGAAACTGCTCGACAGCTACCAGACCGAGCGTTCGCCGATCGCCAAGCAGATCGTGACCCGCGCCAACCAGTCGATCGAGGAGTTCGGTCCCATCTTCAAGGGGCTGGGACTTCTGGACTCCATCGACCCGGTGAAGATGCAGCAGAACATGGATGCGCGCTGCGACGACACTGGCGACGCGGAAAAGCAGCGCGAGGAGATCAGAAAGGCGATCGCCTACAAGGTGTATGAGTTCGATGCTCACGGCGTCGAGATGAACCAGCGCTACAAGTCAGACGCCGTCGTCACAGACGATCAGCCGGAACCTGCGTTCGAAAAGGACGCCGAGTTGCATTACCAGCCGACTACCTGGCCCGGCGCGCGCGTGCCGCATGCATGGGTGTTCAAGGAGGACGGGACGAAGGCCTCGACGCTGGACCTGACCGGCAAGGGGCGCTTCACGATCCTGACCGGCATCGGCGGTCAGGGATGGGTTGATGCAGCCAAAGCCGTCGGCAAGGAACTGGGCATCGAGATCGCCTGCCACACTATCGGACCGCGCCAGGACTGGCACGACTACACCGGCGATTGGGCGCAACTGCGCGAAACCCGGGATTCCGGCGCGATCCTCGTCCGGCCTGATCAACATGTTGCGTGGCGCGCCGATGCAAAGGTCGACGATCCGGCTGCCGAACTGATGCGCGTACTCAAATCCATTCTCGACAGGTGAGCGACATGACAGCAGCACACGAAAAAGGCTTCTTCACCGAAGAAAACTCAGTTGAGGTCGTCACCGGCCGCAACGCGGATGCAAAGAACGAACGGCTCAAATTCGTGATGGAGGTGATCACGCGCAAGCTGCACGAGGCGGCAAAGGAGATCGAGCCGACGCAGGACGAGTGGATGGAGGCGATCCAGTTCCTCACCCGCACCGGCCATTTGTGCAACGAATGGCGGCAGGAGTTCATCCTTTTGTCCGACGTGCTTGGCGTGTCGATGCTGGTCGACGCGATCAACAACCGCAAGCCGTCCGGCGCTTCGGAGAGCACGGTGCTTGGACCGTTCCATGTCGATGGCGCGCCGGAACTGCCTATGGGCGCCAATATCTGCCTCGACGCCAAGGGCGAGGACATGGTGGTTTCAGGCCGCATCCTCGACACCGACGGCAAGCCAATCGCCGATGCCGTCGTCGATGTCTGGCAGGCCAACGATGAAGGCTTCTACGACGTCCAGCAGAAAGGCATTCAGCCGGATTTCAATCTGCGCGGCGTTTTCCGCACCGGTGCGGACGGAAGCTACTGGTTCCGCGCCGTGAAGCCGAAATTCTATCCAATCCCCGACGACGGCACAGTCGGCAAGATGCTTGGCGCGCTGGGACGTCATCCCTTCCGTCCGGCACACTTGCATTACATCATCAAGGCCGACGGGTTCGAGACGCTAACCACACACATCTTCGACCCAGACGATCCCTACATCAATTCGGACGCGGTGTTCGGCGTGAAGGAAAGCCTGTTGGCTGAGTTCAAGAAGGTCGAAGACCCCGCCCGCGCGAAGGAACTGGAATTCGACAGCTGGTTCTGGGAAGTCGAGCACGATTTCGTGCTCTCGAGAACGCCAGGTTGATAGCGATCCAGTGATAGGCTGGTAGAGCTGAACGCAAATTTGGTGTCGCGGCGCCCGCCGCGGACCAGAAACACTTTGCCTTTGATGCATCCTGCGGTAAATGCCACCGACATTTCAGGACGCAGACATCTCATATGCCTCAACCCTTAGTCATGATTGCCGGCGGCGGCATTGGCGGCCTTGCCACTGCTTTGACGCTGCACCAGATCGGCGTGCCCTGCGTGGTGTTGGAGACGGTCAGGCAAATGCAGCCTCTGGGCGTGGGCATCAACCTGCAGCCCAATGCCGTTCGCGAACTCTACGATCTGGGAATCGGCCAGGATCAACTCGACACGATCGGGCTGCCGGCGCGTGAATGGGCGCTGGTGGGTCTGAACGGCAATGACATCTATTCCGAACAGCGCGGCACTCTGGCCGGTTACAACTGGCCGCAATATGCGGTTCACCGCGGCCTGCTGCATGTGCTCCTTCACGATACGTTTGTGTCGCGTGCCGGCGCGCATGCCGTCAGGCTCGGTTGCCGCGTCACGGGCTATGAGAACAATTCGCATGGCACGGTAACGGCGCTGGTGGAACATGCGGATGGAAAGACCACCCGCGAAACCGGCTCGCTGCTCATTGGCGCGGATGGCATTCACTCGGCCATTCGCGCGCAGATGCATCCCGACCAGCCGCCGATCCACTGGGGCGGCGCGATCATGTGGCGCGGCACGACACTGGCCAAGCCGATCCGCACCGGTTCCTCCTTTGTCGGGCTCGGTACCCACAAGCATCGCATGGTGATCTACCCGATTTCGCATCCCGACCCGCAAACCGGGCTGGCGACAATCAACTGGATCGCGGAACTGACGGTTGACGGCTCGCAGGGCTGGAAGAACAGTGGCTGGTTCAAGCCGGTCGAGATCGATGAATTCATCCAGCATTTCGAGGGCTGGACCTATGACTGGCTGGACGCGCCGGCGCTGCTGCGCGGCGCGGATGTCGCCTACGAAAACCCGATGATCGACCGCGATCCCGTGGACACCTGGCAGGACGGTCGCGTGCTTTTGATAGGCGATGCCGCGCATGCGATGTATCCGACCGGCTCGAACGGCGCGAGCCAGGCAATTGTCGATGCGCGCGTGCTTGGCTCGTGTCTGATTGAAAACGGCCTCGGGCCGCAGGCGCTGCAACAATTCGATGAGATGCTGTGCGCGGACATTTCCAGCCTTGTCCTGCGCAATCGCGGCGCCGGTCCGTTCGGACTCCTGAACATTGTCGACGAACGCTGTGGAGGCGAGTTCGACAATATTGACGATGTTGTGCCGGCCGAAGAACGAAACGAATTCATGGCGAAGTACAAGGCCGCAGCCGGTTTCGCCATCGAGAAGCTGAACGCCGCTCCGCCGACTATCGCACCCGGCGCGAGGGTGGCGCTTTAGCCGGCGAAACCTCCCTCGTCGATTCTCGCCTATCCGGAAGTCGCAATTGCGGCTTCCGATATGGCCCATAATTCCTAATGTGACTGCTCGAGACCCAGCCGTCCAAACGGAGTTTCCATGCCGCTTGCTCCCAATCGCGATGTCTTCATCACCTGCGCCGTCACCGGTTCGGGCGACACGGTCGGGCGCTCCGACAAGGTTCCGGTCACGCCGCGCCAGATTGCTGATGCCGCAATCGAGGCTGCCAATGCAGGCGCTGCGATCGCGCATATCCATGTCCGCGATCCCGAAACCGGCCAAGGCGCGCGAGACGTCGCGCTCTACGAGGACGTCGTCAATCTGGTGAAACAGTCCGGCGTGGATGTCATTCTGAATCTGACGGCGGGAATGGGTGGCGTCCTGACACTTGGCAGCGTTGAACAGCCCCTGCCCCCGTCGCCGCATGGCACCGACATGATCGGCGCTACCGAGCGGCTGGAACATGTCGCGCTGCTGAAGCCGGAAATCTGCACACTCGACTGCGGCACGATGAATTTCGGCGAAGGCGACTACATAATGACCAACACGCCGGCCATGCTGAAAGCGATGGCGACCGGCATGAAAGCGATAGGCGTCAAGCCTGAGGTCGAGATCTTCGACACCGGCCATCTGCTGCTTGCCAAATGGCTCCACGAACAGGATCTGCTGGACGACCCGGTCATGGTGCAGCTTTGCATGGGCATTCCCTGGGGCGCGCCGGATGACATGGCGACCCTGCTGGCGCTGACTGGCAATCTGCCGCCCGACTGGGTGTTTTCCGCCTTTTCCATTGGCCGCAACCAGCTTCCTTATGCGGCGATGGCGGTTCTTGCCGGCGGTAATATTCGCGTCGGCCTGGAAGACAATATCTGGCTAGAAAAGGGCGTTCTCGCCACGAATCGCCAGCTGGTTGAACGTGCGGTGCAGATCGCCGAAGGCATGGGAAGCCGGGTGATGAGCCCGACCGAGACACGGGCGAAGCTTGGCCTGGAAAAGCGCTGGTGACGCGATGAACCCTATCGAAAAAGCCGCCTGCATCGGTGCGGGTGTTATCGGGGCAGGCTGGGTGGCCCGGCTCGTCCTCAACGGTGTCGATGTCGCGCTCTACGATCCCGCACCAGACGCCGAGCGCGTCGTGGGCGAAGTGCTCGACAATGCACGGCGCGCTTACCGCAGGATATCACCGTCCGGCCTGCCGGCCGAAGGTCGCCTCACCTTCGCAGCATCAATTGCCGATGCGGTTTCCGGCGCCACCCTCATTCAGGAAAGCGTTCCCGAGCGTCTCGACCTCAAGCACAAGGTGCTGGCCGAGATCGATCGTCACGCGCCGGCGCAGGCCCTTGTCGGATCGTCCACCTCAGGTATCAAGCCGACAGAAATGCAGACGACGATGAACCGCCCCGAGCGACTAGTCGTCGCGCACCCGTTCAACCCGGTCTACTTGTTGCCGCTGGTCGAAATTGTCGGTGGCCAGAAGACAGCGCCGGTGTTCATCGAAAAGGCGCAGGAGGCCTACGCCTCGATTGGCATGAAGCCTGTGGTGATCCGCAAGGAAATCGAGGCCTTCGTCGCGGACCGATTGCTGGAAGCCCTGTGGCGAGAGGCTCTGTGGCTCATCAATGACGACATTACCACGGTCGAGGAGCTGGACGACATCATCCGCTATTCATTCGGTCTGCGCTGGGCGCAGATGGGCCTGTTTCAGACCTACCGCATTGCCGGCGGCGAAGCGGGCATGCGCCATTTCATGGAGCAGTTCGGCCCGGCCCTCCAATGGCCGTGGACGAAACTGACTGATGTGCCCGAACTGACCGATGCGCTGATCGACAAGATCGCGGATCAGTCCGATATGCAGGCGGCGGGCATGCCCGTCCGCGAACTGGAGCGCATCCGCGACGACAATCTGGTCGCGATCATGTCGGTGCTTGCTGAAAGCCGGGACGGAAAAGGCTGGGGCGCGGGCACGCTGCACCGCGACTATGCGGCGAGGCTGGCGTCAATGGCCGCCAATCAGAACTGATGCGCCTGCGCCTCAGGCGGCCTGCTTCCATTTGATCGAACAACCCATCGACGGGATCTGGTCCGGAGGACCCTCGCCCGTTCGCGCTATCGTGACCATCGCTTCGTAGAGGTCGCGGCGTGTGCCGGGCGACGGCTCCTCCAGCCGGGCGGCATCCAGCCTGCCGCGATACTGCAATTTCAGGTCGGCGTTGAAGCCGAAGAAATCAGGCGTACAGGCCGCGTCATAGGCGCGCGCGATCGATTGATCCTCGTCATGCAGATAGGGGAATGGAAAGGCGTGTTCCTTGGCAAAGGCCTTCATCTGATCGAATGAATCGGCGGGATAGGCCTCGGCGTCGTTGGAGCATATCGCGACGAACCCCACCCCCTTTTCGGCGAGATCGCGAGCGTCCTGAACGACACGGTCTATGACCGCCTTTACGTAGGGGCAGTGGTTGCAGATGAAGACCACGACCAGACCGCCCGGACCAGCGTGTTCGGAAATCTGGTGTTCGTTGCCGTCAACGCCGGGAAGAATGGCGTCGACCGCCTGCCACCCGAAATCGCAGACTGCCGGTGTCACTGCCATTCGTTTTCCTCCCTCAGGCGGCCTTTGCGGCTGCGCCGTCGGCCGCCTTGCGGATCGCCTCGATGTTTGCCCGATAGCTCGCTTCGTCGCCGCCCTTGAACACGGCCGAACCTGCAACCAGCACGTTAGCGCCCGCTGCGGTGACCAGTGGCGCGGTTTCCGGCGTAATCCCGCCGTCGATCTCGATGTCGATCGGCCGCGAGCCGACCAGCGCCTTCACCCGCTTCACCTTGTCCACGACGGATGGAATGAACGCCTGCCCGCCGAAACCCGGATTGACCGACATCAGCAGGATCAGGTCGACACGGTCGAGCACATATTCGATCACATTCTCAGGCGTTGACGGATTGAGCGACACGCCAGCCTTCTTGCCCAAATTCCGGATCGCCTGAAGCGAACGGTCGAGATGCGGGCCCGCCTCGGCATGAACCGTGATGATGTCAGCGCCGGCGTCAGCAAATTCCGCCAGATACGGATCGGCGGGCGCAATCATCAAATGGCAGTCGAACACCGCTTTGGTGCGTGACCGGATCGCCTTGATGACTGGCGGGCCAAAGGTGATGTTGGGCACGAAATGCCCATCCATCACGTCGAGATGAATCCAGTCTGCGCCTGCGCGCAACACGGCGTCGACCTCTTCGCCGAGACGGGAGAAGTCCGACGCGAGTACGGATGGAGCAATAATGGTTCTGGCGTTCATTCCGGTTTGTGTCCTGGCGTTATTACCGGTAGCCCTTAACGGTCTGCGCAGCCAATGTCACCGGCAGCGGTCATACCGACTGCATGCGCCTTATCGCCTCGGCCTGCATGCTGTTCGGCCCCATCTCCATGAATTCGATGCGGTTTCCGTCAGGGTCGGCGATCCAGCACTGCCGGTTGCCGTCCAGTCCCATCTTTGGCTCGACGGTGAGCGGAACGCCGGCCGTACGAAGCGCATTGGCAGCGGCGTCCAGATCCTTCGTCTCAAGGCAGAAATGGTTCACCGCCGTGCGGTCGGGGCCGGGCGCAGTATCGCCCTCGCCGCCCGGAAACAGTTCGAGAAACTGCGTGTCGGTGATGCGCAGATAGACGAGCCACAACGATCCATCGTCCTTGTCGAGATGCATCATTTCCTGAAAGCCCAGCCGGTCGCGGTAGAATGCCAGCGAGCGGCTTATGTCCGAAACCTTCAGCGCCACATGGCCGATACCCGTCAAACCCAGAGCCGCCATCGCGATCCTCCCTCAACTCTCGGGATGATGGCACACGCCTCTCAACGCTGCCAAGGCGGCTGCCGGGTTGTTCAGCATTATTGCGGCGCGTTTCCTGCGCCGGCCTCAGCGAACTGTTTCCGCAGAGTTGGCACCGTCATCGCCAGCTCGTAGTCGCGTTTGGAGGTTGCCTGAAAGGCCGGCCGCGCTTCAATTCGGTCGGTGTATGCCTTGAAGGCCGGCCGCTCGGGCAGCAGCTTCATCACATTCATCGTGTAGCTCATCGCAGCACCAAGCTGCGTATCGGCCGCGGTGAAGCGGCTGCCGGCGGCGTATTCGTTGCGTGACAGGTGCCGATCGAGATTGGCCATCATGTCGTCGAACAGACCAAACGGATAATCGTTATTGCCGTATTTCAAGCCGTGAGCGTGGGCGCACAGAACGGGGTCAAACACGGAGTCGGAGTAGACGTTCCATGTCAGGTAGGCGGGGCGCATGGGGTCGCCGATTGCCGGAGCCAGTCCGGCCTCGGGAAAGGCGTCGGCGAGATAGAGGGTGATTGCCGCGCGCTCGGTAACGATAACGCCGTCATGCTCGATCGCCGGCACCTTCTTGCTCGGCTGTATGCGCCGGTAGTCTTCATCCGTTCCGCCATCGGCGCGGATGTCGATTTGCACACGCTCGTAGTCGACACCCAGCTCCTCAAGCAGCCAGAAAACCCCGAAGGCGCGAGAAAAGGGTGCGTGGTAAAATTTGAGCATTTCGGGTCTCCATCGTTCGCTTCGATGGGTTGATCAATAGCAGCCCCCTCCTGACAACTGCCTGTCAGGAGCGTGTCACCAGCCAACGAAAAAGGGCGCCTGAAGGCGCCCTCTCCCGAATGTGTTGCGCAACAGCTTATTGCGGCAGCGTATCGTCGACACCTTCAACGTAGAAGTTGAGCCCAAGCAGTTCGCCTTCTTCGGCGACTTCGCCATCGGCGAGCCACTGGGTGCCGTCCTGCTTGTTGATCGGACCGGTGAAGGGATCGAATTCGCCCGACTTGATCTTGGCTTCAATCTCTTCTGCCTGCGCTTTCACGTCGTCGGGCATGTTGGTGTAAGGCGCCATGACAACGTGCTCTTCGGCCATGCCTTCCCAAACATCGACCTGCTCCCAGGTGCCTTCCATCACCGCCTTGACGCGCTCGGTGTAGTAGTGACCCCAGTCGTCGATGATCGAAGTGAGCTGGGTCTCGGGACCGAACTTGATCATGTCGGACGCTTGGCCGAACGCCTTGATGCCGCGCTCAGCCGCGACCTGCATCGGTGCGGTGGAATCGGTGTGCTGGGTTATGATGTCGACGCCCTGGTCGATCAGCACCTTGGCGGCATCGGCTTCCTTGCCCGGGTCGAACCAGGTGTTGGCCCACACGACCTTGACCTTGAAGTCGGGATTGACCGACTGCGCACCCAGCACAAAGGCATTGATGCCCATCACAACTTCCGGGATCGGGAAGGAGGCGATGTAGCCGGCAACGCCGGCTTCCGACATGTTTGCGGCAATCACGCCCTGCACGTAACGGCCCTCGTGAAACTTCGAGTTGTAGGTCGAAACGTTTGCATGCTCGCGCTTGAAGCCGGTGGCGTGCTCGAACTTCACGTCCGGAAATTTGCCGGCAACCTTGTTGGTTGCATCCATGTAACCGAACGAGGTGGTGAAGATGATGTTGCAGCCCGAACGTGCAAAGCGTTCGATTGCACGCTCCGCGTCGGCGCCTTCGGGAACGCTTTCCAGATAGGCCAGCTCCACCTTTTCTTCGCCGCCGAGGGCTTCCTGCATTTCCAGCGCGCCCTGATGGTGCTGATAGGACCAGCCGAAATCGCCGATCGGTCCGACATAGATGAAGCAGGCTTTGGTCTTGTCCTGAGCCGAGGCGGCTCCGGCGGCGACGAGCACTGCGGTAGATGCGGCAAGTGCCAGCAATATGCGTTTCATTGTTTTGGTCCTCTGTTGGTTTTCATCCTGGGTGTCATCCCTGGCTTTTCTAGCGATCTGGAACAAACGGCCGCCCCAGCGAGGCCGGCGTGTTCATCATGGTCAGTCGCCTGTTCCTGGAGATTAGAACAAGGACCACGATCGTTGCCAGATAGGGAAGCGAAGAAAGAAACTGCGACGGTATCGACTTGATCAGGCTGGCGAACCAGAACATCGGCCCCGGCAGAGACGCCAGATCGCCGAGATTGGTGGCCTGAATGTGCAACTGTGCAATCGTCAGCGCGCCGAACAGATATGCGCCGGCAAACACCCGCCAGGGTCGCCATGAAGCGAACACAACCAGAGCCAGCGCAATCCAGCCGCGTCCGGCCGTCATGTTCTCGATCCACTGCGTCGTATAGACGAGCGAAAGCTGCGCGCCCGCCAGGCCGGCACAGGCCCCACCGAACATCACGGCCATATAGCGGATTGCGATCACCTTGATGCCCAGCGCGTGCGCGGATGTGTGGCTGTCGCCAACCGAACGCAGCGTCAATCCGGCGCGGGTTCTGAACAGGAACCACATCACGCCGACGGTGAGCAGCAACGAGATGTAGAACATGGGATCCTGACCGAACAGCAGGCGGCCGACCAGCGGCAGCTCGGACAGAACCGGAATGGAAATTGCGGCAAGTTTGACGCCGGGCTGGCCGACAAAGGCTTCGCCAATCATGCCCGACAAGCCGATACCAAGCAGCGTCAGTGCCAGGCCGGTCGCCACCTGATTGGTCACCAGCGTCAGCGCGAGGAAGCCGAACAGAAGCGAAAACAGCATACCGGCTATTGCACCGGCTGCAACACCCAACCATGCATTGCCGGTCGTCAGCGCGGTACCGAATGCGACCACGGCCCCCATCAGCATCATGCCTTCGACGCCGAGATTGAGCACGCCGGAGCGTTCAACCACCAGTTCTCCGATGGCCGCCAGAAGCAGTGGCGTTGCCGCTGTCGCAATGGTCAGCAGGATTGCCTCAGTCATTCCCATGAGCGGCCTCCGTCACGGGTGCTGCGGTTGGCGTCGATGGTGCGGGGCGCACCAGCCTGATGCGGTAATGGATCAGCGTGTCACAGGCGAGAACGAAGAACAGGAGCATGCCCTGGAAGGCGCGGACCGTCTTGTCGGTCACTCCGATTTCGATCTGTGCCGCCTCCCCGCCGAGATAGGACAGCGCCAGCACGAACCCGGCGGCAATGATACCCAGCGGGTTCAAACGCCCGAGAAAGGCAACGATGATCGCGGCGAAACCGTAGCCGGGCGAAATCTGCGGTTGCAGCCTGCCGATTGCGCCCGATACCTCGGTGATGCCTGCAAGGCCCGCCAGCGCTCCCGACACCAGAAAGGCGAAGATGATCGTTCGTGAGGCGGAAAATCCGCCGAACCGCCCTGCCCTCGGGCTTTGGCCGATCACCTTCACCTCGAAGCCCTTGAGCATGCGTGAAAGCATGAACCAAATGGCGATCGCGGCGACAATCGCAAAGACAATGCCCCAATTGGCGCGGCCCGAGGCCGGAAACAGTTCCGGCACCACTGCCCACGAATGGAAAGGCGGCGCCTGCGGAAAGCTCATCGCCGCCGGATCGCGCCAGGGGCCGCGCACAAGCCAGTCGAGAATGAGCTGCGCCACATAGACCAGCATCAGCGAGGTCAGGATCTCGTTGGTGTTGAACCGCGCCTTGAGGATGGCCGGGATCGCGGCATAGGCCGCTCCGCCGATCGCGCCGCAAATCAGCATCAAAGGAAGCACGGTAGCGTTCTGGAAATCGGGGAAATAGAGCGGCAGCGCCGCGCCGAAAATCGCACCGATGGTGAACTGGCCTTCCGCGCCGATATTCCAGTTGCTGGAGAGGAAGCAGACCGAAAGCCCGACCGCAATCAGGATCAGCGGTGCCGCCTTGATCGCCAGTTCGTGCAGCGACCAGATTTCCGTCAGCGGCTCGATGAAATAGGCATAAAGACCGGTCACCGGGTTCTTGCCGAGAAGCAGGAAGATGATCGCGCCGGCAATCACCATCAGCGCAAAGGCGATGAAAGGCGAGAGCGCTGAAAACAGCTTCGACTGCTGCGGACGTTTGGCCAGCTCAATCCTCATCGCGCAGCCTCCAGAGGCTCATGCGCCATGTGGCCGGGTTCCGCACCTCCCATCAGCAGGCCGAGCTTTTCGCGCGTGGCTTCCGCAATCGGGATCGGGTCAGACAGTTCGCCATTGTGCATCACGGCAATCGCGTCCGAAATCTCGAACAGTTCGTCGAGGTCCTGGCTGATGACCAGCACAGCCGATCCCGAACGCGCCAGTTCGATAAGCGACTGGCGAATGCGTGCCGCAGCACCTGCATCCACGCCCCATGTCGGCTGGTTGACCACGATGACGGCCGGTTTGCGATCGAGTTCGCGCCCGATGATGAATTTCTGCAGATTGCCGCCCGAAAGCGCGGAGGCTGCCGGGTCCGGCGCGCTCTTGCGCACATCCATGATCTCGTTGATCCGCTTGGTGGCGGAAGCGACCGCCGGTGTGCGCACAACGCTGGCGAAGCCCAGAAAGGCTTGGCGGTCCGTCTTGTGACGCGACAGAAGCAGGTTTTCCGACAGACGCATGGCTGGCGCAGCGCCATGACCGAGGCGTTCTTCCGGCACGAAGGCGGCGCCCTTGGTGCGCCGGCCTGAAATGCCAAGCCTTCCCACGCTTTCACCACGGATGCGGACGGCATCAGCCTCGTCCTGTACCACCTCGCCCGAGATGGCCTCGAAAAACTCGCCCTGCCCGTTGCCGGCTACACCGGCGATGCCGATCACCTCGCCGGCGCGCACCGAGATGCTGATATCGCGCAGCGGAATGGAAAATGGCGTCGCCGGGCTGCGGCTGAGATGCTTGACCTCCAGCAGCGCCTCGCTGGCGGACAGCCCTTCAGCCGGCTCGCGCACGACTGCCTGAACGTCGCTGCCCACCATCATGCGCGCCAGCGATGCCGCCGTTTCCTCGCCCGGATTGCAGTGTGCCACCACCTTGCCGTGACGCAGAACCGTTGCTCGGTCGCACAGCCGCTTCACCTCTTCCAGCCGGTGCGAGATGTAGAGGATCGACTTTCCCTCCTCGCGCAAGCGCTCCAGCGTCTCAAACAGCTTGTCGGCTTCCTGGGGCGTCAAAACCGACGTTGGCTCGTCGAGTATGACCAGTTCGGGTTGCTGCAGAAGGCAGCGAATGATTTCAATACGCTGGCGTTCGCCCACCGACAGGTCGCCAACCAGCGAATAGGGATCGAGCGGCAGGCCGTAGCTGTAGGAAAGCGCTTCGGCCTTGGCGGCGATGGTGGAGATTGGTGTGTCGCTGTCGAGCGACAGGGCGATGTTCTCCGCCGCCGTCAGCGCCTCGAACAGCGAGAAATGCTGAAAGACCATGCCGATGCCCAGCGCTCGCGCCTCGCCGGGGCTGCTGATGCGTACGGGCTTGTTCTTCCACAGGATTTCGCCAGATGCCGGTTCCAGCGAGCCGAACAGCATCTTCACCAGCGTCGATTTGCCAGCGCCATTCTCGCCCAGCAGCGCATGGATCTCTCCTTTTGCGATGGTGAGATCGACGGCGTCACAGGCCCTCAGAGAGCCGAAAATCTTGGTAAGTCCGCGAACCTCTAGCAGGTTCCCCGATGTGTCGGTGCCGGTTTCGCTCACCGTGCCCTCTTATGTTCCCCACCGTATGGTAGTCGGCGCTATTCCTGCTTCGGAAGCGGTCTGACTGTGAAAGACCTTCAAGAAATCCGGGGCCAATAGTGTCAGATTTTCTACGGAAGCAAAACGGTCGCGCCCGTCGTGCGGCGTCCTTCCAGGTCGCTATGCGCCTTGGCAGCGTCGGCAAGCGGGTATCGCTGATTGACGCGAATCTTGACCGCACCGCTCGACACGACCTCGAACAGCGCATTTGCAGAAGCAACCAGATCGTCGCGGTTTGCGATGTAGGTGAAAAGGGTCGGCCTGGTCAGAAACAGCGATCCCTTCTGCGCCAGAACAGCCGGGTTGAACGCCTCGACCGAACCCGAGGACTGACCGAAGCTCACCAGCATGCCCATCGGGCGAATGCAGTCGAGCGAACGCTCGAACGTTTCCTTGCCGACAGAATCATAAACGACATCGCATTTGCGCCCGTTGGTGATCGCGGCAACTTTCTCGACGAAATTGTCCTGCGTTGAAACGATGACATGATCATAACCATGCGCCTTGGCGAGGTCGGCCTTGGCCGGCGTGCTCACGGTGCCGATGGCGGTCGCACCCAGATGTTTGGCCCACTGGCCCAACAGGAGACCGACGCCACCGGCGGCTGCGTGGCACAAAATTGTGTCGCCGCTTTTGACCTTGAAGGTCCGGCACAACAGATATTCGGCGGTCATGCCCTGCAGCATCATGGCGGCCGCCTGCTCGTCCTCGATATCGTCAGGCAGCTTGACCACGCGGTCGGCCGGTATGACCCGTTCCTGCGCGTAGGCGCCAATCGGACCGCCGGCATAGGCAATACGGTCGCCGGCCTTCAGATCGGTGACATTCTCACCCGCCTCGACCACAACGCCTGCGCCCTCATTGCCAGGTGTGAGCGGCAGGCCGTTCGGTGCCGGATAGAGACCGGAGCGGAAGTAGCAGTCGAGAAAGTTCAGGCCAACGGCGGTCTGTCGGATGAGCACGTCGCCCGGACCCGGTTTCGCGGTTTCCACTTCCTCATATTTCAGAACTTCCGGACCGCCATGTTCGCGAACCACGATCGCCTTGGCCATCAAACAGCCTCCTCTTTTTGGCCCAGCCTGGGCATCAGTTGCATTACAGCGCCTATGAAGAACAGGTAGATGCTGGTCGCCGCGATCACGACCTTGACCAGCGTGCCGGCTTCCATGCCCTGCAACAGCGCGATGGCGCCAAATGTGCACCACACAAGGAATATTGGCAGGTTGAGCCATCTCAACCGCTTGACGCGCACCGGGTGAAGAAAGTTCACAGGCGCAAAGGTGAAGATCGCAGCAATCACCACTGCCGCGAACGATACGTATTCTCCGGGCTGGGTCACGAACAGCGAGAACACCAGCATGTTCCAGACGACCGGGAAACCGCGGAAGAAGTTTTCCTTCGTCTTCATGCCGGTGTCGGCGTAATAGACGGCGCTGGAGACGACGATGATCGCCGCCGACAGGAAGGACAGCCCCTCGCCCATGAACCCGCGCTGATAGAGCGCGAAGGCGGGTATCAGCACGTAGGTTACATAGTCGATGATGTTGTCGAGCATCTCGCCCGACCATGTCGGCAGCACTTCCTTCACATCGAGCTTGCGCGCTATCGGCCCGTCAATGCCGTCAACGAAGAGCGCCAGTCCCAACCACCAGAACATGGCCGTCCAGCGCTGTTCGCTGGCGGCCACCAGCGACAGGAAGGCGAGAAACGAACCGGACGCCGTGAGCAGGTGAACAGAGAATGCCCGCGCCTGCGGCCAGGTCACCTTTTTCTTCGGCTTTGGAATGCGTTCGCCGAGTGTTTTTCTTGGCTTGTCGGCGGTCACGGGCCGCGCCAGTCAAGTTTGCAGATTTCGGCCGAACGTCCGGCGAAATTCCAGTTACGGCCAAAGGCACGCAGGCGGCTCTTGTCTGATTTGGCGACAATGATTTCGGGCGCGATCCAGTATTGCGAATTGCTGATCACGGTATCGCCGCCCCCATCGTTTCCGGGGATCGGCGTCACCGCGCCATCGATGATCTTTGGAATGCGGAAGATGCGGGTCTTGTTCTCCACCTCGTAGGAAATCGGCGCGCGCTCGATGCCGAGAAACTGACCAACGAGGATATCCAGCAGCCCGGTCGTTCCGCCCGCCTTGCCGGAGAAAATCTTGGCGATGGCCTTTTCGGCGTAGATGGATGCGCGTTCGTCGAGGAAGAGCCCGGCAGTCCAGTTTCCGCGACTCATATAGCCGGGAATTTCCATCACCAGTCCGAGATTGATGCCGGACAGGTCAACGTCGTCGTAATGCCCTTTGTCGATGCGGAAACCGGCCCATGTCTGGCAGTAGCCCTCGGTCGGCGGGTGGTTGCCCAGTGACAGGACGCAGGGGCAGAAAACCGTGCAATTGCAGGATAGTACGAGCTCGCCCTTCAGAGCCCAGTTCTTTTGGCGCATCGGTATCCCGCTCCGTATTCAGTTTGACACTACAAGCAGCGCGGCGGCCCAGACAAGCAGTATCGTGCCCGCGATACGGCTGACCGTGCGGCTTTTTTCGCCTTTTTCAACAATGGCCAGCAGCCCGATCAGCGCCATCCAGAACAGGTTCATGATACCGACCACGAACATCACCAGCATCAGCGCCCAGCAACAGCCGAGGCACCAGACACCCTGCTCGACGCCAAGGCGGAAGATACCGGCCGGTTGCGTGGTCCAGCGTCCGAACAGCGTGGCAAATGGCGCGCGGCATTTGGTCAGACAGGCCTCCTTGAGAGACGAAAACTGCCACAGCCCCGCCACTGCGAGCGCGCCCGCGCCAACCCATCCGGAAGCCGGATAATCGCCGGGTACAGAGCGCTGGACTGCAATCGTTGCGCCCGCAAATGCCAGTGCCGCCAACAGCCAGACGCTGAGATAGCCCGCCACCAGAACAACCGGGTTCACGGCCTTTTTGGAAGCTGCTGCCGCCGTGTCGGCAATTTCACAATAGGTGCGGACCATCGGAGCGGCTGAAGGCAGCATCATCGCGACCGCCATCAGGAACCACATGATCGTGAGGGCTGCAAAGCGCGGCATTGTCGCGTCAGCGATGGCAGGCGAAAGGCAGAGCCGGGCGATGGCCGACGCAAGTCCGCCAATGTCGGGAAACGGGAGAGCTGAGAGCAGGCCGCCCCCCGGGCCTACCGAACTCTGTGGCAGTGAAGCAGCCATGCCGGCAAGCACCAGCCAGGAGACGGCGACGGCCGTCCAGACGGAAGCCAGAACCAACGTGCCCGAATAGCCGGCCATGCGGGCTGCCGCCCGGCCCGTTGCGCCAAGATGTCGAAAATTCTCTCCCATGCCGCGACCCTACGCCAAATCGCCACGTTGAACACTGGCGCGAACGCGGTCATATGAATGAAGTGGAAACACGCTGAAGGAAGCGCACATGGCCTCAAAGGCCAGCACGGAGATACTGGTTGCAGGCGCCGGCCCCGTCGGCATGATCGCAGCAATCGCGCTTGCGCGCGGTGGCTTCCGCGTCGTTCTGGCAGGACCACGCGCTCCCGCCGATGATCGCCGTACCACGGCGATCATGGCGCCTTCACTGGCCTTTCTTGCGCCGCTCGGTCTCGACGACAGTGCTTTCGATGGTGCCGCCCCGCTTGCAGCGATGCGGATCGTCGATGCGACAAGTCGCTTGATCCGCAGTCCGACCGTCAATTTCCGTGCAGCCGAAATCGGCGAGGCCAGGTTCGGGCTCAACATCCCCAATGCGGTGGTCAACGCGGCTCTCGAAAAGGCCGTCGCTGCCCAATCGGCAATAACCCGCATCGAACAGCCGATCACGGCCTGGAACCTGACGGCAACGGCCGCGGAGGCGACATTTGAAGACGGCAGCGGCGTGTCGGCATTACTGGCGATTGCGGCCGACGGGCGCAATTCGCCTGCCCGCGCCGCCGCCGGCATCAAGACCCACCGACGCGAGCTGCCGCAGGCCGCGTTTGTACTCAGTTTTGCGCATGAGAGGCCGCATGGCGGCTGCTCGACGGAATTTCACACCGAAGACGGCCCGTTCACGCAGGTGCCCCTGCCCGGTGACCGCTCGAGCCTCGTCTGGGTCACCAAACCCGCCACCGCAAGCGAACTGATGGACCTCGGCGACGATGAACTGGCGCTGCGCGTCGAGCAGATTATGCAGTCCATGCTGGGCAAGGTGACGCTGGAGCCGGGCCGCCAGATTTATCCGCTCGCTGAGATGTCGGCGCTCCCGGTGGCACGTTCCCGTGTCGCGCTTGTCGGCGAGGCGGCACATGTCTTTCCGCCCATCGGCGCACAGGGGCTCAATCTCGGTATCCGCGACGTGGAAGACATGGTCTCCATCGCCAGAGAGCATTCCGGCGACCCAGGGGCGCCCGCGGCGATTGATGCCTATGCGCGACGTCGGCTGGGCGATATTGCTGCGCGGTCTGGGATGGTCAATCTGCTCAATCGCTCGCTGCTGTCCAGCTTCCTGCCGGCCCAGATCGCACGCAGCGCCGGACTTGCCGCCATGCGCAATATCGCGCCGCTCAGAAATCTAGCGATGCGTGAAGGATTGCGCCCAGGAAGCGGATTTTCTTCGATTTTTTCTCGTTCACGGGAACAGGTCGGGCGGTAAATATCCAGCCTTGATCACATAAAGCAGCGCCGACACCGTGGCAACGGATAGAACCGTCGTGACCAATATGGTCGCCGATGCGCGCTGCACCCACACCCCGTATTGCTGACCGATGACGAACACGTTGGTTGCCGTCGGCAAGGCTGCTAGCAGTACGGCGGTGTAAACCCACACCGGATCGAAATTGCCGACAAAGCTGAGCACCACGAAACAAAGTGCGGGGTGCACACACAGCTTGAGAAAGGTGATCAGTCCGATTTCGCTCGGCAGCCGTTTCAGCGGTCTCAGCGCCAGCGTGACGCCCATGGCAAACAGGGCGCAGGGTGCTGCAGCCCGCGCCAGATATTCAAGCAGCGTATCGATCGGCAGTGGCGGCCTCATCTCCAGCGCTGCAGCTGTGACACCCACTGCCGTAGCGATGATAAACGGGTGAAACGCGATCTTCTTTGCCACATCCAGCGCGACGGCAGCAGGCGGGCTGTCATCGCTTCCCGCCAGCGCCATCATCATTGGCGCAATGGCAAAATGCATCATGTTTTCAATGCAGAAGATGAGCGCGACTGGCACTGCGGCCGCCTCTCCGAAGGCCAGAAGCGCAAGGCCCGGCCCCATATAGCCAATGTTGCCATAGGCTGCCCCCAACCCCTTCACTGTGCTCTCGGCGATTTCGCCGCGCGACGTGAACACGGAAAAAACAAACATCAGCGCAAAAATGACGAAGGTCGAGAAAACCGAACCGAATATGAATGTGAATTCGGTGAGTTTCTCGATCGGTGTTTTCGACAGGAGCTGGAAGAACAGTGCCGGAAGCGCCACGTATATGACGAACGTATTCATCCAGCCAAGCGCTTCGAGCGGCTGGCGGGTGATGCGCGCAACCGCAAAGCCCAGAAAGATCATCCCGAAAAAGGGAAGTACGAGACCGATAATGTTCGACATGGTTACCCGAGCCGCTTTGCCTTTCCGGCTAAAGGTTGGGGGTGGCCGCCGTCAAGTTCGGTTCGCTGCGATGCAGCATTGGTGGGATTGAATTGTGCGCCGCGTTGAGCCAGATAAATGTGCAAGGAGCAATGTTATGGCCGACAATATGAGGATAGCGCGATTCAGGATCGGACAGGTGGTGCGACACCGGCTGTTTCCGTTCCGCGGCGTCATCTTCGACGTCGATCCCGAATTCGCCAATTCGGAAGAATGGTACGAATCCATTCCAGCCGAGGTGCGCCCGCACAAGGATCAGCCCTACTACCACCTGCTGGCCGAGAACGACGAAACCGAATATGTCGCCTATGTCTCGGAGCAGAACCTGCTCGAAGACAATTCCGGTGACCCGGTGCGCCATCCGCAGGTGAAAGAGTTCTTCATGGTCACCGCAGACGGGCGTTACGAGCCCAAGGCGCACGCACAGCACTAGATCCAGCAAGCTGCAGCCAACAAAAAAGGCGGGTTCAACCCGCCTTTTCTTTTCCGGTATCCGGCTGGATCAGTTGCCGGCTTTCGCCTTTTCCTGTTCCTCGCGCAGCTTGCGCTGGAAGTCCTCGTTGTTCTTGCTCACGAACTCTTCGAGCTGGCGCTGGCGGTCTTCAATGTCCGACTGCTTCAGCGGCGGACCGTCAAAGGCGTCGGTGAAGCCGCTCAGGGTCACCCGGATCGGGTTCGGCTGATTCTGGAAATTCACCGAGGTGAGCGTGAGTGCCTGGCCGCGCTTGAAGGAGGCTACCAGATCGTCGGTCAGCGGCGCTTCGCCGATGCAGCGATCCGGCAGGCAGATCGCGAAGTCGATCTTGCGCGCCTGGCCGCCATCGACCTGCATAGCAATGCCGGGCTGCACCATGCGGCCGGACGGGACGGTGATCTGGAAAACGCGCTGGTTCACCTTGCCCTTGACTTCGAGCAGGCTGACGCCGGTGATCAACTGGCCGGATTCGGCTACGATGATGTTCTGCACATTGCAGATATCAACGTCTTCCTGCTTGGTGCAGGCCTTGAACCAGCCGTCCGGAAGCTGCGGCCCCTGCTGTGCCGAAGCCGACATCACGCCGCCTGCAATCATGGCAGCCGCGGCAGCGGCGATTGCCGCGATGCGGCTCGCGGTGGTTGTCCGGATTTTCATCGTATCCTAATCCCTTTTCAGACGCGGTGGCGGCTTTTCCCCGCCCCAGTTCCCCGCTTGGTGTTGGCCAATTGAGGCAACAGAATGACTTCTGGTACCTCAGAAGAGCTTGGCGCGCCTGTTACAACGCATGATTGGCTGAATCCAGTGTGATTTCGACATCAGGCGCGATTTCGTCCATACTCGGTTAAGACGAGCGCGGCTGCCAAAGCCGCCTCCGAATCCTGCTTTTCCTGATGCGTGGAGACGATCATATCATGCGCTTTGCGTTCGCCCTTCTTGCGGCTTCAATCGGCATTTTCGGCGCGCAATCCGCCAGTTCCGAGCCTTCCCATGCGATCGCCATGCATGGCGACCCCGCCCTGCCCGCCGACTATGAAGCGTTTCCCTACGCCAATCCCGATGCGCCGAAGGGTGGGCGAATCAGCTACGGCGTGCAGGGCAGTTTCGACAGCCTGAACCCGTTCATCGTGCTTGGTGACGGCGCGCGCGGCCTGTTCGATCGCGAGTTCGGCAATACGGTATTCGATACGCTGATGCTGCGCTCGCGCGATGAGCCGTTCACGCTCTATCCGCTGATCGCCGAAACGGTCGAGACGGATGTCGAACGCAGCTTCGTGGAGTTCACGCTCGATGCCGATGCACGCTTTTCAGACGGCGAGCCCATCACCGTCGATGACGTGATCTTTTCCTTCGAACTTCTGCGCGACAAGGCGAGGCCAATCTACAAGGCATGGATCAGCGCGGTCGAGACGATGGAGAAGGTCGGCGACCATGGCCTTCGGCTGGTATTCAACGAGAAGGCAGACCGCGAGACGCCGCTTTTGCTCGCCATGCTTCCCATTCTGCCGGAACACGCCACAGATGCGGAAAATTTCGACAAGTCGTCGCTGAAGCCCCTGACCGGTTCCGGCCCCTACACGGTTGACAGCGTTCGCCCGGGTGAAGTCGTCATCCTCAAGCGCAATCCCGACTACTGGGCGAAGGACCATCCGTCGAAACGCGGTTTCGACAACTACGATGAGATCCGCATCAACTATTTCCGTGACGCCAACACCATTTTCGAGGCGTTCAAGAAAGGCATCATCGATATCTACTCCGAGAGTGACCCGCTGCGTTGGGACACCGGGTACGATTTCCCGGCCGTCACCGATGGCCGTATCAAGCAGTCGGTTTTCGACAAAGGCACACCGTCGGGCATGTATGGCTTCGTTATGAACACGCGTCGGTCGGTTTTTTCCGACCACGCGGTGCGCGCTGCCATTGCCGGTCTGTTCGATTTCGAGTGGGCAAACAAGAACCTGTTCGCCGGGGCCTACACGCGCACCAAAAGCTATTTTGATGGTTCCGAGCTTTCGTCATATGGCCGCGAGGCCAGCGAAGACGAGAAAGCGCTAGTCGCTGAATACCCCGATGCAGTTTTGCCGGAAATGATGTCGGGTGAATGGACGCCGCCGGTTTCTGATGGCAGCGGGCGCGACCGTGCGTTCCTGCGCAAGGGGCTGGAGGCGCTGCAAGCGGCCGGCTACGAGCTCAAGGACGGTGCGATGGTCGGGCCGGATGGCAAGCAGCTCACCTTCGAAATCATGCTCAACGGCAAGAGCGGCGAGGAAATCGCCATTGCCTGGCAACGCACGCTCGGCCGGCTCGGCGTCGACGCAACCATACGATCGGTCGACAGCGCGCAATTTCTGCAAAGGCAGCGTGTGTACGACTTCGACACCATGCTGATGAATTACACATCGTCGCTGTCGCCCGGCGTCGAGCAGGCATTCCGCTGGGGATCCAATTCGGCCGAGCAGGATGGCACATACAATTTTGCCGGCGTCGCAAATCCCGCAGTCGACAGCATGATCAGCGCCATCGTCAGTGCGCACAACCGCGACGAATTCACCACTGCCGTGCGCGCCTACGACCGTGTGCTGCTCAGCGGATACTATGTCGTGCCGCTTTATCATCAGCCGAACCAGTGGATCGCCCACTGGGCCAACATCCGTCAGCCCGGCTACACGCCGGTCTATGGCGCGCAACTGCCCACCTGGTGGGATGACGGCAGCCGCCCGCCGCAATAGATTGGGAGCCAATGATGACCGAAAAGACAGCAATCGCCGTCGACGTCGTATCGGATGTCGTTTGTCCCTGGTGCTTCATTGGTCAGCGACGGCTTACGAAGGCCATCACCCTGTCGCCAGAGGTTGATGTGACCGTGCGCTGGCGTCCGTTCCAGCTCGATTCCTCCATTCCGCCCGAGGGGCTCGACCGCAAGGAATACATGGTCGCCAAGTTCGGCGGTGAAGAACGGCTGCGGCAGGCGCATACCCAAATGCTGGAGACAGCGAAGGATGACGGCATCGCCTTCGCGCTTGGCGATATCAAGATCGCGCCCAATACGCTTGACGCCCACCGTGTCGTCCGCTGGGCCGGTGGCGCCGAGATCGACAGGCAGAACGAGATGGTCGCGGCGCTGTTCAGTGCGTTCTTTGAGCAAGGCCGCAACGTGGGAGACCATGAGGTTCTGATCGACGTTGCAAAGTCTGCCGGAATGGATGCCTCGGTCGTGGAAACGCTGTTGGCCACCGATGCCGACAGGGAGGCCGTGCGCGAGGAAATCGCCACCGCGCAGCAGATGGGGATCACCGGCGTTCCCTGTTTCCTGCTGGAAGGACGTTATGCGGTGATGGGTGCACAGGATGCATCAACGCTTGCCGATGCCATACAGCGCGTTGCTGCCGCCAAGGCCGATGGTTCGCTGGAACAGGCAGCGGGTTAGGCCAACTTTGCTCCAGCCGTGACCTGGTCCGAAAACCAGCATCCGCTTTTTCGGAATTATGCCGCCTTCTTCTCGATCAGCTTGACCAGTTGCGTTGCGATCACCGCAGCACCCGCAAGCCGCTTTTCGGGGTTAGGCCAATCGCGGCTAAACACCACGCTGTGATCCGGCCGTATCTTCGCCAGCGATCCCTGTTCGCCGATGAAGCGGATGAGTGCGGCGGGTTCGGCAAATTCGCGCTTGCGGAAATGGATGACAACGCCCTTCGGTCCGGCGTCGAGCTTCTCGATATTCGCACGGCGGCACAGCGCCTTGATGTAGACGATCTTCAGGAGGTGCTCGACTTCCTCCGGCAGCGGGCCGAAACGGTCGATTAGTTCCGCGCCGAACGCATCGATCTCTTCCGCATTCTCGATCTCGCCCAGCCGGCGGTATAGGCCCAGCCTCAGTTGCAGATCCGGGACGTAGCTTTCGGGGATCATCACTGCCGTGCCGACAGTGATCTGCGGCGACCAGCCGCTGTCGGCGGCATCCGCCTGCCCGCGCATCTCGGCGACCGCTTCTTCCAGCATCTGCTGGTAGAGCTCGAAGCCGACCTCGCGGATATGGCCTGACTGTTCCTCGCCCAGAAGGTTGCCTGCACCTCGAATGTCGAGGTCGTGGCTGGCAAGCTGGAAACCGGCGCCAAGAGTATCGAGCGACTGCAGAACCTTCAGCCGCCGCTCCGCCGTCGCCGTCAGCGTACGGTTCGCCGGCAGCGTGAACAGCGCATAGGCGCGCAGCTTGGAACGGCCCACCCGGCCGCGCAGCTGGTAGAGCTGCGCCAGGCCAAACATGTCGGCGCGATGCACGATCAGTGTATTGGCGGTGGGGATGTCGAGACCCGATTCTACGATCGTGGTCGACAGCAGCACATCGTACTGGCCTTCATAGAAGGCGTTCATGATGTCATCGAGCTGACCTGCCGCAAGCTGGCCATGCGCAGTTGCAACCTTCAGTTCTGGCACGTGCTCGGCGAGGAAGTTACGCACTTCTTCGAGATCCGAAATGCGCGGCACGACATAGAAACTCTGGCCGCCGCGATAGCGCTCGCGCAGCAGTGTCTCGCGGATAACCAGCGTGTCGAAAGGCGATATGAAGGTACGCACCGCCATGCGGTCGACCGGCGGTGTGGCGATCAGTGACAGCTCGCGCACGCCACTCAGAGCGAGTTGCAGCGTGCGCGGGATGGGCGTCGCCGAGAGGGTCAACACGTGCACGTCGGACTTCAGCTCCTTCAGCCGTTCCTTGTGCTTGACCCCGAAATGCTGCTCCTCGTCGATGATCAGCAAACCCAGATTGCCGAAACTGACCGACGAGCCCAGAAGCGCGTGCGTTCCGACCACGATGTCGACCGTTCCGTCCGACAGGCCTTTCTTGGTTTCGGCGAGTTCCTTGGTGCCGACCAGCCGCGATGCCTGCCTGACCTTCACCGGCAAGCCGGCGAAACGCTCCGCAAACGTCTTGAAGTGCTGGCGCGCCAACAGCGTGGTCGGCACGACGACGGCCACCTGCAGCCCGCCCATGACGGCGACAAAGGCTGCGCGCAACGCCACTTCGGTCTTGCCAAAGCCGACATCTCCGCAGATCAGCCGGTCCATCGGCCGGCCGGTGCCGAGATCGTCGAGCACGGAATCGATGGCGGTCTGCTGGTCCTCGGTCTCGTCATAAGGAAAGCGCGCAGCAAATTCCGAATAGAGCCCGTCGGGCTGCGTCAGAACCGGTGCACCGCGTGTCTGCCGCTCGGCCGCAAGGCCGATTAGCTGCCCGGCCATGTCGAGCAGGCGCTTCTTGAGCTTCGCCTTGCGCGCCTGCCAGGCACCGCCGCCCAGGCGGTCCAGTTGCGCTTCTGCGGCCTCCGAACCGTAGCGCGAAAGCAGTTCGATATTCTCGACGGGGAGATACAGCCTGTCATCGCCGGCATAATGCAGTTCCAGGCAGTCATGCGGTGCGCCGACAGCCTCGATGGTCTTGAGGCCGACAAAACGTCCAATGCCGTGATCGGCGTGAACAACGATGTCGCCCGCCGCCAGCCCGGCGACCTCCGAGATGACATTGGCGTCGCGGCGGCGCTTCGCACGACGGATCAGGCGGTCGCCCAGAATGTCCTGCTCGGCAACGACTGCCAGATTGGCGGTCTCGAAGCCGGCTTCCAGCGGCAGCACGCCAAGTCCGATATCCTGAGCCGTTAGCTTCTCCAGTTCGGCCAGGGTGCCTACCCGCGTCAGCCGTTCAAGCTCGTGCTCGCCCAGGATCTGCGACATGCGGTCGAGCGAACCCTCGGTCCAGCCTGCAATCAGCACGCGGCGACCCGCCGAGCGATGGCCGGCAATCAGCTTCACGGCCTCGTCGAAAACGTTGCGGCCGGGATCGGCCCGTTCTGCCGCGAAGTTGCGGCCGGGCTTCGATCCAGCGTGAATGATTGACCGCCCCGCCTGTTCGGGAGCATCGAAAGCGCTGAATTCGAACTCGCTTCGGGCGGCCGCTAGCGCGTTCACCTCATCCGGCGACAGATAGAGCAGGTCCGGCTGCGCCGGCTTGTAGGGCACGGCATCCGAGATGGCGCTGCCCTGCGATTGCGCAAGCCTCGCCT
Source organism: Rhizobiaceae bacterium (assembly GCA_965232405.1). Lineage (GTDB taxonomy): Bacteria > Pseudomonadota > Alphaproteobacteria > Rhizobiales > Rhizobiaceae > RCIO01. The sequence goes on along the minus strand of OZ246966.1, from coordinate 3,735,949 downwards.
CGTAGTGTTCCTTGATCTGATCGTGCCGCTGGGCGATTGCGTCGCGCGCCAGATGGTCGAACACGACCGGGGCATCCGGAAGGTAATCGAACACGGTTTCCAGCCCGTCATGGAAGAATGGCAGCCAGTGCTCCATGCCGGCAAACCTGCGCCCTTCACTGATTGCAGCGTAAAGCGCATCGTCGCGCGAAGGCGCACCGAACGCTTCGACATAACGACGGCGAAAGCGGGAGACGGCCTCCGGCGACAGCGAAACTTCGCTCATCGCACCCAGCCGGAACTCCGTGCGCTGGCCGGTGGTCCTCTGGCTGGCGGGATCGAAGGCGCGGATCGATTCCAGCGTGTCGCCAAAAAAGTCGAGCCTGAGCGGTTCCGGCGTACCGGGCGCATAGAGGTCGAGAATGCCGCCTCGCACGGCATATTCGCCAACCTCGCGCACGGTCGAGGCGCGCTCGAAACCGCTCGCTTCCAGCCGCGCAACCAGCTTTTCCATCGCCACCTGATTGCCGGCGCGCGCCACGATCTGCTCGTCGCTTACGGTCTCGGCCGGCGGCATGCGCTGCAGGATCGCGTTTGCGGTGGCGATCACGATTGCCGGATGCGGATCGTCCTTGAGCGCGATCATCGCCGCCATTGCGTCCAGGCGCCTGGCTGCGGCATCGGCGCCCGGCGAAACGCGATCATAGGGTAGGCAATCCCATGCCGGCAGTTCCAGAACGGGCAGCGAAGGCTCGGCAAATGCCAGTGCTTCCCTGAGAGACTGTATTCGCTGTCCGTCGCGCACGATGAAAAGCGTCGGCCCGCTTGTCGCCAATCCCTCATTCAGCGCTGCGAGCGCGAAAGCCTCATAGCCGTCGGCGACACCATCGATGGTGACAAGGCCCGAAGTAACGGCTTTGGGTCGGATTGGGTCGATCAGCGGCATTGAAAATCAGATCTTGTCGGCAATGGAACGGATGTCGCGAAAAAGCGGCGTGTCGATATCGGCGGGCACCGGCTGTTCGCCAGTCACCCATTTCAGCAGGTCGCCGTCGGGAATTTCCAGGAGCGCTTCATATTGGTCGAGTTCGTCACCGTTCAAGCGGTCAATGTTCTGATCGGCGAAACGCCCGAGTATCAGGTCCATCTCGCGCATGCCGCGATGCCACGAGCGGAAACGGGCGCGGCGTCGGCGCGTATCGAGATCGCTGTCGGCGGGTGCTTGCATCGAATATCCTGTCGGCGGGGCGGATATACAGTGGAACATTCACGCTGTCAGCCTTGCGCGCTCAGCCTGCGGACATAAGGTTCGCTCATGCGCCCGCCCCTGCTCGACCCGCTGTTCGCGCCGGCTACCACGCTTGACGGCGTGGGTCCGAAAGTGGCCGAATTGCTGGAGCATGTTGTGCCGGCCGATCTCGGCGGGCGCGCGGTGCGGGTGGGCGATCTTCTTTTCGTTCTGCCGCATTCGGTAATCGACAGACGCAAGCGACCGGGCATTGCGGGTTCTGCCGAAGGCGCAATCGTCACACTCGAAGTGTTTGTCGACCGGCATCAGCCCTCGCCCCGCGGGCGGCCAAACGTGCCCTACCGCGTCTTTTGCCATGACGAGACGGGCGAAATCGCGCTCACATTCTTCCACGCCCGTGCCCAATGGCTGGAGAAGATCCTGCCGGTCGGCGCCGATGTCGTCGTCAGCGGCCGGATGGAATGGTTCAACGGCCGTGCAAGCATGGTGCATCCGGACCACGTCGTCAGTGCGGATGAAATCGCCAACCTCCCCCTTGTCGAACCGGTCTATCCGCTCACCGCCGGTCTTTCCGGCAAGGTGCTGGCGCGCGCGATCGCACAGTCTTTCGAGCGGCTGCCTGATCTGCCGGAATGGCAGGAAAAATCTGTTCTCGACCGGTTTTCCTTTCCTTCGTTCCGGCCCGCACTGGCATTGCTCCACAAGCCTCAAGACCCGGCGGACGCTTTCCCCGACAGCATCGCCTGGCGTCGCATCGCCTATGACGAATTGCTGGCGGGCCAGCTTGCGCTCGGGCTGGTGCGGGCGCGCACGCATCGAATATCTGGACGGACGCTGAAAGGCGACGGCAATATCGAGCGCAAGATACTCGACGCCCTGCCCTATTCGCTCACCCGGTCCCAGCAGGAAGCTGTTAGAGAAATCCACGCCGATCTTGAAAAGCCTGAGCGCATGCTGCGCCTGCTTCAGGGCGATGTGGGCGCGGGCAAGACCGTGGTTGCTCTGCTTGCGATGGCCCGTGCGGCGGAAGCCGGCGCGCAATCGGCGTTGATGGCGCCGACCGAGATCCTCGCCCGGCAACATCTCGCCACGATCAGACCGCTTGCGGAAAAAGCCGGGCTGACGGCCGTGCTTCTCACCGGCCGCGCCAAAGGCAAGGAACGCAGCGAGGCGCTTGCCGCGATCGCGTCGGGCGAAGCCGACATCGTCATCGGCACCCATGCGCTGTTTCAGGAAACGGTCGATTTCCACGATCTGGGGTTCGCTGTTGTCGACGAACAACACCGGTTCGGCGTGCATCAGCGCCTTGCGATTTCCGCCAAGGGCGAAGCGCCGGACATGTTGGTGATGACGGCAACGCCGATCCCGCGCACACTGGTCCTGACAGCTTTCGGCGACATGGACGTTTCGCGCCTGACGGAAAAGCCCGCCGGACGCAAACCCGTTCGCACGGTCACCATGCCGCTTGAGCGGCTGGACGAGCTCGTCGCCCGCGTCGGCGAAGCGATCGAGCGCGGCGGCAAGGTCTTCTGGATCTGCCCGCTTGTCGAAGAATCCGAACTTGTCGCCGTCACCTCCGCCGAGGATCGCTTTGCCGCCCTCAAGGGCCGCTTCGGCAATCAGGTTGGTCTTGTCCATGGCCGTATGCAGGGCGCGGACAAGGACGCGGCTATGCTCGCCTTCCGCGACGGCGCAACGCGTATTCTCGTAGCCACCACGGTGGTCGAGGTTGGCGTCGATGTTCCCGATGCCACGATCATGGTGATCGAACATGCCGAACGCTTCGGTCTTGCCCAGTTGCACCAGTTGCGCGGGCGTGTCGGGCGCGGCGACGGGCTTTCGAGCTGCGTGCTTCTTTACAAGAGCCCGCTTGGCGAGACAGCAAAGGCGCGACTTTCGGTGATGCGCGATACGGAAGACGGCTTCGTGATCGCGGAAGAGGACCTGCGTCTGCGCGGCGAAGGCGAACTGCTTGGAACCCGTCAATCTGGCGTTCCGGGATTTCAGGTGGCGCGACTCGAACTCCACGGCGATCTCTTGCAGACCGCGCGCGATGATGCCCGGCTGGTGCTCAACAACGATCCGGAACTGGAAACGGAGCGCGGCCAAGCGCTGCGCACCCTGCTCTATCTGTTCGGGCGCGACGAGGCCGTCAGGCTTCTCCGCTCGGGCTAGCGCGAGCCGGGCTCGGTATCTTCCATCTCCGGCAGAGCGACGCCTGCCTGTTCGGCAAGTTTGCGCGTTCGCTTCTGGTATTCTGGCGTCACCAGCCCGGCTGAAATCACCAGCTTGGCCCCCTCCTCCACCGTCATGCTCAGTACCGTGATGTCGGATTTGGGCACAAACAGCAGGAAGCCTGAGGTCGGATTTGGCGTTGTCGGCAGGAACACTGCGATGGATGAACCGGCCTCTTCTTCAATCAGGTCACTCACCTCGCCCTCGGCTTCGGTGGCGATGAAAACCAGCGCCCACAATCCCTTGCGCGGATACTGGATGAGGCCAACCTTGGTGAAGGTCTTGGAACGCTGTGAAAGCACGGTTTCGAGTATCTGCTTCAAGCCGCTGTATATGTTGCGCACCAAAGGGGTGCGGCTCAGCAGATATTCGCCGTAGGAAACAATGGTGCGTCCGACAAGGTTCGCGGTCAGAAACCCGACTATCGTTATCAAGACGAGCGCGACGATGAGGCCAAAGCCCGGCACCGCGAATGGCAGGTAGCTATCTGGATTGTAGCGGGCCGGGATGTAGGGCTTCACCCAGGAATCCACCCACCCGACGAAGGACCACGCCAGATAGGCGGTAATCGCCAGCGGCGCGGTCACGATGAACCCCGTGAGGAAATAGTTTCGGATACGGGTCATCATCGGAAGGATCGGCCTGTGAAACGGACTGAGCACCTGTGCGGCAGTGCAGCATAGTGCACTGCCGATTCGTTTTGAATAGTGATTTAGGCCGCTTCGCGGCGCGCGCTATTCGACCGTGACGGATTTCGCCAGATTGCGCGGCTGGTCCACGTCGGTGCCCATATGCACGGCGGTGTGATAGGCCAGCATCTGCACCGGCAGCGCATACACAATCGGCGTGATGATCTCCGGCATGTCGGGCAGCACGATTGTGTCGAGCGTATCGACCGTCGCCCGCTCCGCGCCGCGCTTGTCGGTAATCAGGATGATGCGCCCGCCGCGTGCCGCCACTTCCTGCATATTGGACACGGTCTTCTCAAATATCCGGTCATGCGGCGCAATCACGATGACGGGCATCGCCTCGTCGATCAGCGCGATCGGGCCGTGCTTCAGCTCGCCGGCGGCATAACCCTCGGCGTGGATATAGGAGATTTCCTTGAGCTTCAGCGCGCCTTCCATGGCAAGTGGGAAGTTGGTGTCGCGGCCGAGATAAAGCACGTGATCGACCTGCGAGAGCTCCCGCGCCACCTTTTCAATCTGCTCGTCGAGCCGGAGCACCTGGCTTGCAAGGCGCGGAGCTTCGGAAAGCTCGCGTACCATCTGTTTTTCCTGCTCGGCGGAGATGTGGCCGCGCTGATGCGCCGCGCGGACTGCAAGCGCTGCCAGCACCGACAACTGGCAGGTGAATGCCTTGGTCGACGCCACGCCAATCTCGGGTCCGGCAAGTGTTGGGAAGACGCCGCCCGATTCACGGCCGATTGTCGATTCCGGTACGTTGACGATCGACGCGATCGGCACCCTGTTGTCACGGCAATAGCGCAGCGAGGCCAGTGTGTCAGCGGTCTCGCCGGACTGCGAAATGAACATTGCCGCCATGCGGTCGTTCATCGGCACTTCGCGATAGCGGAACTCCGATGCGACATCGATATCGACCGGCAGACGCGCGATGCGCTCGAACCAGTATTTGGAAGTCAGTCCGGCAAGATAGGCCGTGCCGCAGGCCGAGATCGCCAGACGGTCGACCTTGGCGAAATCGAACGGCATGGCGAGTTCGCGCGCAGTGCCTGTCGAGAAATCGAGATAATGCGACAGCGTGTGGGAGATCACCTCCGGCTGCTCGAATATCTCCTTCTGCATGAAATGCCGGTGGTTGCCCTTGTCGACCAGATAGCTGGTGCCCACAGACTTCTGACGCTGGCGCTCGACAGGGTTGCCGGCCATGTCGCGGATCTGCATTTCATTGCGGCGGATCACGACCCAGTCGCCATCTTCCAGATAGGTGATGGAATCGGTAAAGGGGGCCAGCGCGATGGCGTCCGAACCGAGAAACATCTCGCCCTCACCGTGACCGACGGCAAGCGGCGGGCCGTTGCGCGCACCAACCAGCAGGTCGTCGTCGCCGCGGAACATGATGGCGAGCGCAAACGCGCCTTCCAGGCGGGCGAGCGCCTTATGGGCGGCATCCACCGGCTTGGCGCCGCCGTTCAGTTCGCGCGCCACCAGATGCGCCACCACTTCGGTGTCCGTCTGGGACGTGAATTCATAGCCGTCGGCTGACAGTTCGTCGCGCAGTTCGGCGAAGTTCTCGATGATGCCGTTATGAACAATCGCGACATCGCGGGAAAAGTGCGGATGAGCGTTGGTCTCGTTGGGCACGCCATGCGTTGCCCAGCGCGTATGACCGATGCCGATCAGGCCGCCGAGCGGCTCGTCCTTGATGCGGCGCTCGAGATTGACGAGCTTGCCTTCCGCACGCCTTCGTTCCAGCGCACCACCCTCGACGGTCGCGACACCGGCTGAATCGTAGCCGCGATATTCGAGCCGCTTGAGTGCATCAAGGATAAGAGGGGCGACGGGCGCGTGCCCGACGATGCCAACGATGCCGCACATGGTCTAACTCTCCACATCCCCGATGAAAACCAGCGCGACTTGGTAGGCGCGGTCACCACCGGAAGGAACTCAAAATTCGTTACGCGTTGTCGCGGTTTGAATACCGCTGCGCCCGAATAATGTCAGAAACAGGTTGCGGTCCGGTTACCCGGCCTTTGCCTTACGATCGGAGAGCTTGTCGCGCAGCACCTTGGCACGGCCTTCCTTGGTTTCCTGCCGTGCGCGACCGATGGCCAGCGCGTCGTCAGGTACATTTTCAGTAATTACGCTGCCAGACGCGACATAGGCGCCTGCGCCAATCTTCACCGGGGCGACGAGCGCTGAGTTGGAACCGATAAATGCGCCAGCGCCGATCTGGGTCAGGTGTTTGCCGAAACCGTCATAGTTGCAGGTGATGGTGCCTGCACCCAGATTGGCCCGCGCGCCGATTACGGCGTCGCCGACATAGGTCAGATGGTTGATCTTTGCGCCGGACGCCACGTCGGCTTCCTTCACTTCGCAGAAATTGCCGACCTTGGCCGCCTCGCCGATCTTCGCGCCCGGGCGCAGTCGCGCAAACGGCCCAATCGACGCGCCTTCGGCCACCGTCGCGCCGGCAAGGTGCGAAAATGCGTGGATGGTTGCGCCGCCCGCGACCCTCACGCCCGCGCCAAAAACGACGTTCGGTTCAATCAGCGTGTCGGGGCCAATCTCGGTGTCGTGCGAGAAATGCACGGTTTCGGGATCTATCAGCGTCACCCCGGACAGCATAACCGCGCGGCGGCGACGCTGCTGCCAGATGCGCTCGGCGGCAGCCAGTTCGGCCCTGTTGTTGACGCCGAGCACGCTTTCGAACGGCGCTTCGGTCGCAACGACCACGAGGCCTTCCTCATGCGCGATTTCCACGATGTCGGTGAGGTAGAACTCACGCTTGGCATTGTCGTTGCCGATCCGGCCCAGCAGCTCCAGCGCGCGCTGTCCTGAAATTGCCGTAAGACCGCCATTACAATAAGTTATGAGCTTTTCTTCGTCCGAACAGTCACGTTCCTCGCGGATGGCGACGATACGGCCGTTCTGCTCGATCAGGCGGCCATAACCTGTGGGTTCGGGCGTCCGGAAGCCGATGATGACGACATCTGCCCCTGCAGCCAATCCACCGCGCGCGGCACGCAGCACGCTGGGTTCTATGAGCGCGGCATCGCCGAATGCCACCAGCAGATCGTCATAACCGCGTGCAATGGCTTCCCTTGCAGCCAGCACCGCATGCGCAGTGCCAAGCTGGTCATGCTGGCGGAAAAACTCCGCCTCGGGCGCAAGCGGCTTCACCGCCGCATCCACCTGATCGCCACCGTGACCCGTCACCAGCGCGATATGGCTTCCCGCCTCCCTGGCTGCTCCCACCACATGGCCGACCATCGGCAGCCCGCCGATCTCGTGCAGGACTTTCGGGCGCTCGCTCTTCATGCGCGTGCCTTCGCCGGCTGCGAGAATAACGCACAGGCAGGAACGGTCGGTCATGGGAAGCTCCAGCTTCGATTCGGCGGCTGAAATTGCGGGCCACATGTAGCACCGGCTTGACGGCGCACCAATGCCGGCGCTGTGCGAACGGTAAATTTCGTTGCGCGGCTAACCGAGTCTGCCAAGCGCGGGAAAGGTTTCCAGGAGCCAGTAGGATGCAGCCTGTACGCCGCCGGTGATGAAGAACACACCGGCAATCACCAGGAGCGCGCCCATCGCCTTTTCAACACGGCCGAGATGAACGCGGAAGCGGGTGAGAAAGCGCATGAATGCGCCGGAGAACAACGCTGCGATCAGGAAAGGAATGCCGAGCCCGGCCGAATAGGCGGCAAGCAGCATCGCGCCCTCGCCCACTGTCGAGCGCCCGCCGGCAAGCGTCAGGATCGGTCCGAGTACTGGCCCGATGCAAGGCGTCCAGCCGAAGGCAAAGGCAAGGCCCATCACATAGGCGGCGACTGTGCTGGCCGGCTTTCCTCCGGCCTGAAACCGCGCCTCGCGGGACAGGAACGGGATGCGGATCACACCCAGAAAGTTCAGCCCCATGATGATGATGACGATGCCGGCGGCGATCGCCAGTTCCTGCTGCCACACGCGCAGCAAACCGCCGATGGTCGATGCCCCTGCTCCAAGCGCCACGAAAACAGTTGAAAATCCGAGCACGAAGAAGATTGCGGCCCGCAGCAAGGGCAGTCGCGCACCCGCTGCGCTCTGCGACGCAGCGGCGTCGGCGCGGAAGTCATCCACCGACACGCCGGCCATGTAGCAGAGATAGGGCGGCACCAGCGGCAGCACGCATGGTGACAGGAAGGAAATCGCGCCTGCGCCTATCGCGGTGATGTAGCCGACATCGGCAGCCATATGTTCAGTCCGGCCTGCAATTCATGCCGCGCATATAGCGGCTGAATCCCGTGCATACCAATCACCATGATGTGGGCAGCTTGCCGCACTTGGTCGATGGTTTGATTATGAGACGTTCGCAATGCCGGAGGATATGACCTGGCCGTCGAACATACTGATCTCTTCCGACGGACTCGGGTCGATGATCATGCCGTAGATTTCCGCACCCCACCAGGCGACGGCAGCAAGAATAAGGGCAACGACGAGAACAACGAGAACAGGCAGTCCGCGCCTCCCCTGCCGGGCTTCTGTTTTCGTGTATTCATCATCCATTTTTGTCTCCCTTGAGATGCTGTGCGCGCCAACCTCATCGATCAATGCTCGTCTGGGCGCAGGCTAAAATTTGGTTCCGAAAGAATCTGCTGCAATTCAACATTTCATCGTGCTCAAAAAATGACGGTGCCGCTGCCGATCCGGGGCGGCGGCGGTAACCATATGTTCACCTTGTCCGAACCTGGCATGCTGGGAGTGTTAGTTTAAAGGCGAGTTGAAGCTGGGGTGCTTCCGGTCATGGACAGTGCAAGGCGGCGGCAGCCGCGAATGCTCGCCGATATCGCGTCGAAAGACAAAAACAGTTTTGGCGTTGTCCGGCTCGCCGCGGCGGTCGCCGTCATTGTTACCCATGCCTATGGCGTCGTCGGCGGCTGGCATGCGGTCGAGCCGCTCAGCGTAGCGACAGGCTGGTCGCTCGCGGCACACGCCGTACATGTGTTCTTCGTGCTTTCGGGCTTCATGATCGCAGCTAGCTGGGAGCGCGCGGCGGGATGGATCGATTTCGTGATGGCGCGCCTGCTGCGCATCTTCCCGGCCCTGATCGTCGTCAATATCGCCATCATTCTGATCGGCGGCCTGTGGCTCACCACAGCCGCGCCCGGCGCCTACTGGACGTTTGAAAACATCGGCACTTTCATGACCAAGGCAACGCTGTTGTTCTCGGTCGGCGTTTCGCTGGACGGTGTCTTCACCGACAACCCGATGGGCAATTCGGCCAATATCCCGATCTGGACGATCCGCTTCGAGGTCATCTGCTACGCGACGCTGCTGGTTTTCATGTCGATGCTGGCCGCACTCAGGCTGCGCGGGCTAGCGCGCCTGATCCCCATCGTTCCGGTGTTGGGCCTTTGCGCGGTCGCCATCACGATCTCCGGCGATCCCGAGCTTTTCAGCTTTGCCGCACAGCTCGCCCGTTTCATGCTGGCCTTCTACATCGGGGTCGCCTGCTGGATCGGCCGCGAGCACATTCCGATACGCCGCGACATCGCATTGGCATTTGCGGTCGTGGCCCTTGCGGTCCTCATGACCGGGCTACCGATCCGCTATCCGGTCATGATTGTCGCCACCGCCTATTGGAGCCTGTGGCTGGGCAGTCTGCCGATGGGGCGCCTGCAGCGCTGGACCGCGCGAACCGACCTGTCCTACGGCGCCTACATCACCGGCTTCTTCATCCAGCAATGGCTGGTCTTCGCCTTGCCTGACATGACCGTGGCCCAGAACGCGCTTATCGCAACCGTCCTGGCGCTTGGCGCTGCGTGGATCTCATGGACCTTTGTTGAGAAGCCGGCGCTGAGGCTGCGCAAATCGGTGCTTGCAAGCCTGACGCGCGATCCTTCACCGCAGACCGCACAACGGATCACGGCCGACGCAACCTAACCGGCTTGCAGCCTCTGCGGCGGCGTGCCGAGTTCCGCCTTGAGGCAATCGGCAAAAAGCTGACCTGCCCTGGTCAGGCCGCCAGGCGCACGGTGAAGCACGATCTCTGACTCCGGCAGTTCAGGCAGCCCCTCATCCGCACCGATCAACCGCAATCCGGGTCGCGCCGACCCTTCCTTCACCACTGCCAGCGCAATGCCTGCCTCGGCTGCCGCCTCCACGGTCGCGATGCTGCTGCTCGTGAACATCACCCGCCAGCGAATGCCGGCGCGGTCCAGCGCCTGCAGTGCCCACTCGCGGAACATGTTGCCGGAAGGCAGCAGCGCCAGCGGCAGTGTGTCACCGCGTGGCAGTTCGTGACGGGCTGAAAACGCCCAGCGCGTCGGCTCGCTGCGCAACACCTCGCCTTTCATCGAGCCCTTGGCCTGCGTCGACAGCACCAACTCGAAGCGCTCGCCAAGGTGATGGATCAGGTCATAGGAAAACCCGGTCGTCACATCGACGACGATATCGGGATATTGCTCGATGAAACGCGCGAGAATGTTCGGGAGCACATTGGTCGCGTAGTCACCCATCACCGCAAGGCTGACATTGCCGGAAACACGGCCCTCGTGGAGAACATCGAGCGTCTGATCGTGTAACGCGATCATGCGCCGCGCGTAACCAAGCAAGGTTTCGCCGGCCGGGGTCAGATGCATCTTGCGGCCGGCGCGCTTGAACAACGGCATGTCCACGGCGTCTTCCAGGCGTCGCATCTGCATGCTCACCGCCGACTGGGAGCGGCCAAGCGCCTGGCTTGCCTTGATGAACCCGTCTTGGTCGACAACTGCAACAAAGGCCCGCAGCAGATCGATATCGATGTTTCTGCGCATTTAATCACCATACGTGATCAAACTGCTCAGGACAATTCATTATTATAATCAATTCGCCGGTGTTAGCCCAGAGCCACCCTGCCGGAGGACAGCGTTCGACGCCGTTTTCGTCAGGGGTGAACGACAATGGAGGTGGCGCTGGGGCGCCGGGAGGAACTGATGCCAATCAATATGAAAAGGGCCGGCATGACCGGTGCAATCGCAGCCGCGGGGCTGTTCGCACTCACCGCGACGATCGCCGCGCCGGCATGTGCGCAGGAACAGATCAGCTGGAAGATGCAGAGCGCCTATCCAGGCAGCCTTGTCCAGCTTGGCGCCAGCGGCAAGGATTTTGCCGAGCAGGTGGAAACCATCTCCGGTGGCGACTTCAAGATAAGGTTCTATGAACCCAACGCATTGGTGCCGGCACTGGAAATCCTCGATGCCGTCAAGGCCGGTTCGATCGACGCCGGCTGGGCCTCAGCCGGGTTTTGGGCCGGCAAGATTCCTGCCGCGGCATTTTTCGGCTCCGTACCCTTCGGTCCGAGTGCCGGCGAATACATGGCCTGGGTCGATCATGGTGGCGGCCAGGAGATCTGGGACAGCCTCTATGAGCCTCACGGCATCAAGGGTCTCCCCTGCGCAATGCTGGCGCCCGAAGCGTCCGGCTGGTTTCGGTCGGAGATCAAGTCGGTCGACGATCTCAAGGGCCTGAAAATGCGCTTCTTCGGGCTCGGCGCCCGCGTCATGGAAAAGATGGGCGTTTCGACCCAGCTTCTGGCGCCCGGCGACATCTTTCCCGCGCTGGAGCGAGGGACGCTGGACGCGACCGAGTTTTCGCAGCCGGCGATCGACCTCAATCTGGGCTTCTACCAGGTTGCCAAACACTACTACTTCCCCGGCTGGCATCAGCAGTCGACCTATCTCGAACTTCTGGTCAATCTGGATACCTGGAACAACCTGACCGAAACACAGCGCGCGCAGGTTGAAACGGCCTGCCGTTCAACGATCCAGGCGACAATCGCCGAAGGCGAGGCAATACAGCTCGAAGCCTTGAAGACGCTGGAAGAAAAGGGCGTCGCGATCCACGAATGGCCCGACGAGATCCTGGCCGAACTCGAAACCGCATGGAACGAGGTCGCCGCCGAGGAGTCAGCGAAGGATGCTGATTTCAAGCGGGTCTGGGAATCGCTCAGCACATTCCGCGAGAGCTACAAGGGCTGGAAAAGTCTCGGCTATCTGAACTGACCTTGCTGCCGATGCAGGCTTCTCCCAAGCCGGCCTGCGTCCAGAACGGGTCGCGGCATTGCCGCCGCGACCCGCCCTCTTTCGGGAAAAGCACATGAACTCTTTGCTTCGCATCAGCGGTGCCGCGGACCGCCTGGTGACTGCATTCGGCAGGTTCGGTTCCTGGGCTGTGCTGCTGCTGGTCGCCGTTACCCTGTTCGACGTCATTTCCCGGCGCTTCTTCGTGCTCGGGTCTACCAGACTGCAGGAACTGGAGTGGCACCTGCACACGATCCTGATGATGTTTCTCATCGCCTATGGCTTGATCAGGAACAGCCATGTTCGCGTCGATCTCGTGCGCGAACAGCTGGGATTGCGGGCCAAGGCGTGGCTGGAGCTGGCGGGCAACGTGCTTTTTCTCGTTCCCTACGCCGCACTGGTCATCTTCTTCAGCGTCGAATTCGTCTCGAGTTCCTACGTCATGGGAGAATCGTCCGCTTCCATGACCGGACTTCCCCATCGCTGGATCATCAAGTCCACGCTTGTTCTTGCATTTGTACTGGTGCTCCTGGCAGGCCTGTCGAGTTCCATACGCCTCATCGCCTTCCTGTCCGGCAGAAGCGACGAGAGCGTTCTTGTTCACGAAACCGGAAGGCAAGTGAGCCCGGCCGGCGCGGAGCAGCGTGATGTTTGACGGCGCGCTCCCCATCGCCATGTTTGTCGTGCTCGGCCTGTTGCTGTTTTCGGGCTATCCGGTTGCGCTGGTTCTGGGCGGCATCGGTCTCGGGTTCGGCGTGGTCGGCTATGCGCTGGGCGACTTCCTGCCGATCGAGTTCTTCAACATCGCGCCTCGCATCTGGTCGGGCATTGCCGAAAACCTGATCCTCACGGCAGTGCCGATGTTCATTCTGATGGGCACTGCGCTCGAGCGGTCCGGGCTCGCGGAAGATCTGCTGCGATGCCTGATGCTTCTCCTGCGGCGCGTACCGGGAGCGCTTGCCTTCTCCGTTATCCTCGTCGGTACGATCCTTGCCGCGATGACCGGCATCATCGGAGCGTCGGTGGTGATGATATCGGTCATGGCGCTGCCGATGATGATGGCGCGTTTATACAGCCCTGCCCTGGCGACCGGCACGGTGGCCGCCGCCAGTACGCTCGGTATTCTCATACCGCCCAGCATCATGCTGGTCATGATGTCTGACCTGATGACGGTCTCAGTCGGCACCATGTTCCTGGCTGCCCTGTTTCCGGGGCTGCTCCTGTCCGGCCTGTACATGATCCATGTGATTGTTACCGCGCTGTTGCGGCCATCGCTCGCGCCGCCATCCGATGACGAAGCCGTCACTGGCGCGAAAGAACTCGCCACACTTGTTGCCCGGACGTTTGTGCCACCGGTCGCATTGATCGCGCTGGTTCTGGGCTCGATTTTTGCCGGCTGGGCTTCGCCGACCGAGGCGTCTGGCGTTGGCGCTGCCGGCGCGCTGCTCTTTGCCTGGCTGAAGGGAAGGCTCAGCTTCCGTGCTCTGCAGGATATCGTCGAATCCACCGCCCTCACCTCGGCCATGATCTTTTTCATTTTCATGGGCGCGACGGCATTTTCCTACGTGTTCCGATCGCTGGGCGGCGACGATGTCATCACCGATCTCGTGCTTTCGACGGGACTCGATTCGTGGGGCATCCTGTTCGTGCTGATGGCCGTGGTTTTCGTGCTCGGCTTCTTCCTCGACTGGGTGGAAATCACGCTGATCGTGCTCCCGGTCTTCATGCCCATCGTCAGGCTCATGGACTTCGGTTCGCATGTCGAAGGACGAGAGATCATCTACTGGTTCGCCATCCTGATGGCGGTCAACCTCCAGACCTCGTTCCTCACGCCGCCATTCGGTTTCGCGCTCTTCTACATGAAGGGCGTTGCGCCCGCCGGCATCACCATCCGCCACATCTATCGCGGCATCGTGCCTTTCGTGTTCCTGCAGATCATCGGCCTGGCGCTGGTCGCCGCCTTCCCGCAGATCGCGCTCTGGTTGCCGCGCCAACTCTACCCCTGACCAAACTCGACACCCTTGGCAGAGCCTGAAATGAAGAACCCAAAATCCGCAAATCGCAACTGGGCGCGCCCGCTGCGTTCCAAGACTTCCACCTTCGGGCGCAACATGGCCGCCGCGCGCAGTCTGTGGCGCGCTACCGGCATGACCGACAGGGATTTCGGCAAGCCGATTATCGCCGTGGTCAACTCGTTCTGTGAGTTCGTTCCGGGCCACATCTCCCTGCGCGATGTCGGCAAGATCGTCGCTGCCGAAATCGAGGCGGCGGGCGCCGTCGCACGAGAATTCAACACGATCGCCGTCGATGACGGCATCGCGATGGGACATGGCGGGATGCTCTACAGCCTGCCGTCGCGCGAACTGATCGCCGATTCCATGGAGTTCGTCGTCAACGCCCACTGCGCCGACGCGATGGTGTGCATATCGAATTGCGACAAGATCACGCCGGGCATGATGGTCGGCGCGATGCGCCTCAATGTCCCGACGATCTTCGTATCGGGCGGGCCGATGGAAGCCGGCAAGGCGGTGCTCGACGGCAAGGAGACGAGCCTCAGCCTCACCAATATCATGACCGGCACCGCGGACAATTCGATCCCGGACCGGACGCTGAAGATCATCGAGGAACAGGCCTGCCCCACCTGCGGGTCATGTTCTGGCATGTTCAGCGCGAACTCGATGAACTGCCTCGCCGAGGCGCTCGGCCTGGCGCTTCCAGGCAATGGGACTTTGCTGGCCACCCATGAATTGCGGCGCGACCTGTTCAAGAAGGCAGGACGGGCAATCGTCGAACTGACGCTCAGCCACTACCGGGACGGAAGGGATGGTACTTTGCCCCGCGAGATAGCCGGCTTCAGGGCATTCGAGAATGCGATGGCGCTCGACATTGCAATGGGCGGCTCCACCAACACCGTCCTTCACGCGCTGGCGATCGCTCGCGAGGGAGAGATCGGTTTTTCGCTCGACGATATCGACCGACTTTCAAGAAAGACACCGACCCTGTGCAAGGTTGCACCGGCTTCGGCCGACTATCACATCGAGGATGTTCACCGCGCCGGCGGCATCATGGCAATCATGGGCGAACTGGACCGCGCGGGGCTGATCCACCGCGACCTGCCAACGGTGACCGGGCAATCGATTGGCGAGACGATCGCTGGATGGGATATTCGAGGCGACGCCAACCTCGATGCCGAGCGCATCTATCGCGCCGCACCGGGCGGCAAGCGCACCAAGGAGCCGTTCAGCCAGGTCTGTTTTCACCAGTCGCTCGATCTCGATGACGAGAAGGGCTGCATCCGCTCGTCACGCAATGCCTATAGCCGCGATGGCGGGCTGGCGGTTCTGCGCGGCAACCTTGCGCCGGACGGAGCGGTGGTGAAAACAGCCGCTGTACCGGCCGGCCTCGACAAGTTCTCCGGCCCGGCCCGTATTTACGAATCTCAGGAAGAGGTGTCGTCTGCAATTCTGTCGGGCCGGGTCGAAAAGGGCGATGTTGTCGTTGTGCGTTACGAGGGACCGAAGGGCGGCCCGGGCATGCAGGAGATGCTCTACCCAACCTCCTACCTGAAGGCGAAGGGTCTCGATCTTCACTGCGCGCTGATCACCGACGGACGCTTTTCCGGTGCGTCTGCCGGCCTTTCGGTCGGACATGTTTCACCCGAGGCCGCCGCCGGCGGGCTGATTGCGCTGGTCGAGGACGGCGATATCATCGATATCGACATCCCCGCGCGGGCAATCTCGCTCCTTGTGCCGGAGGCTGAACTGGTGCGGCGCCGAAAGGCGATGGACGAGCGCGGCGCAAGCGCCTGGCGCCCCACCAGTCGGCAACGTCTCGTTCCCGATGTCTTGAAGATTTACGCCGCGACCACCAGCAGCGCGTCGCAGGGTGCTGCGCGCGATCTCACCGGCCTGCGCGCATGATCGCGATGCGTTCACCGGCAAGTTCAGGCAATCACGTGCCGTTCATGCCTGCGGGCATTGAGGATATGAAGCCCGATCAGCGCGAGCGCGAGAGCGGTTCCGGCCAGCATGACCGGTGTCGATTTCCACAAGACCAGTACTGCCAGCAATAGGCGCAGTCCAATCTCCCAGCGGGCCAATGCAGCACGGTCGAACCGCGCAAGCGCTGAAGCGATCAGATAGAGCGCGAGCGCCAGCCGCAGACCCAGCAGGCTCAATGCCGCCCAGTTCACCTCGCCCGAATAACCCTCGATAAGCGTCTTTCGGCCCGCCTCGTTGGTGATGGTGACGGCCTCTTCGATCAGCAGCAGTTCGGGATACCAGGCGAAAACGAAGGGGATGGTGAACATCACGATCCCGACCCGTACGGCAGCGAAACCTGTGCGCATCGGTTCGGTCCGGGTGATGGAGGCGGCAGCAAATGCGGCAACCGCCACCGGCGGCGTGATGGCGGATGCGACCGCAAAATAGAATACGAACATGTGTGCGGTGAAGAAGCTGACACCGAGATTGGCCAGCAACGGACCAAGCAGCAATGCCACATTCACATAGGCAGGAACGGTCGGCATGCCCATGCCCAGCACGACTGCGCAGGCCATTGCGCAGCTGAGCGCAAGCATCAGGTAGAACCCGCCGGAAATATGCGCCTCGAAGCCGAAGATGCGGATGTACTGCGCCTTCTCGAGCCATGTCGTCACGGCTCGCGTCAGTTCCCCGGTCAAGCCGCTCTCATTAAGGAAGGCCGAGATGATCGAGACCGCAAACAGCAACAGGAAAAGCCGCGAAATCAGGATGCCGCCATCGGCAAGCGAAGCGAGGATGCGGGAAGGTTTGGCGCGCGTATGCGGGTCGAGAAACAAGAGCGGCAGCAGAACGAACACCGCCCACCATCCGGCCGACACCGCATCTCCGGTTGCGTTCACGATGATCTGCAAGACGGGTCCCGGCAGCAACAACGCCGCAATGCTGTCTGTGAACGCATCCTTGCTGCCGAGCAGCAGAAACAGGATCGTCAGGATCGGCACCACGATGATCGTCAGGTTCAACCAGTCCTGGCGATCCATGACCAGATCATCGGGAATGTCGCGGATCGCCTCCACCCGGTCGCGCCGGGCCTGAAAAAGGACCGCCAGAAAGATCGAGAAAAAGAACGCCATCGCCGGCAGGAAGGCAGCCGTAATCACCTTGGTGTAGGGAACAGCCGTAAGCGAAACCAGCACGAAAGCCGCCACCCCCATCACTGGAGGCATGATCTGCCCGCCGGACGACGCAGCGGCTTCGACACCGCCCGCAAACTGCGGCGAAAAGCCGATGCGGCGCATCATCGGAATGGTCAGCCTGCCCGTCGACAGCACGTTGGTCACCGGACCGCCGGTGATCGTGCCGAACATGGCCGACGACACGATTGCCGCATGCGCCGGCCCGCCCCGCAGTCCGCGCGTCATGCGTACCGCCAGCTTGATCAGCGATGTGCCGCCGGCCGATGTGCCAAACAGCGAGCCGAGGATGACATAGGGAAACACCTGGTTGACGACGATATCCATGAACCGGCCCATGAAACCGTCGGGCGTGGTGAAGACATTCGTTGCCTTCTCGATCGCGGCCGCCGTCACATCTCCGCCATCGGCACCCAGCTTTGTCAGCAGGAAATTGTTTTCCGACAGTCCCAGGATCCAGATCAGCGCCGTCGCCACGGTGTAGATGACGACCGTGCTGGCGACGATGACCAGCGGAAGCCCCCAAACGCGCACATTGTATAGGAAAAACAATGTGATGATGGTGAACAACAGCGGTATGATCCAGATGCCGAAACGCGCCTGGCAGGATGGAACCTCCGCTTCAAGCGAGATGCCGGGGATGACACCTTCGGCGCGTTCCGCCGCCTCCAGCATCAGGCGTGCCCGCTCGCCCGTTATCTGGTCGAACAGGCAGATGGAGTCGGTTTCGACAAGGAAGCCCAGCGCACCAAGGATTGCGGCCAGTATGAGCCCGCCATCGAGCAACATGCCAAGCCATGCGAGCCGGGGACGTTCGGTTTTCCAGTCGCGGTAGACGCTGGCGTCCAGCGCGACGATCAACATCATCACCACGAAGAATGGCGGATAGAAATATTGCGGTGAAAACCCGGAAATCCGGAAGAATTTCTGGCCGGTGATCTCGCGCGCCCAATCCTGCAGGCCCGGTATTTCCGGCATCGTATTGATGAGGCCGACAATGACGAGGATCAGCGCCAGCGCGAATGCGAGACGCCGGCCGAATGGTCGGGCTGATTGGTCCTGTATCATCGCGCTAAGCCATCAGAGACCCGCCGCAGGGCGGGTCTCTTCAAGGTTGTTTGGCCGAGTTTACGGCTTGAGGCAATCGGCAACCGTGTGGCCGGCATCCTCATAGGCACGGATTGCGCCGGGATGCATCTTGATCTTCACCGCGCCGCAGGCCCCCTGGCTTTTGCCGTCAATGTCGCCAAAGGTCATGGCGAGGAACGGCCCGCGCGGGGAACTCGTCAGGAAGCGCTGCTCGCCCTGGAGAAACGCCTTGGTGATGTTGTAGACGAGCTCTTCGTCCATCGTCGCCGACACGATCTGGGCGAATGCCGTCGCAAAGCTGTCGAAGCTGTCGTCGTCAACAACGACGGTGATGTCGTTGCCTTCATAGGCCTTGCGGAACGCCTCGACCGGAACCGAGTAAGGCGCATGGCCCGGTGCGGCGACAATCTGTTGTCCCAACTCGCTTGCCAAAAGGTCGGACGGAACATCGAACAGCGTCGTGCCGCCCGCTGCGGCTATTGTAATCTGACGTCCTGACGGCAGGCCCTCGGGGATCGTCCAGGCATCGACGCCGCCCCCGGTGATGGTTGAAACCGTGTCGGGCCACTCGGTTTGCACGCCCTCATAGCCTTCGCCGTCTTTCAGGCCCGACAGCAACTGAATCATCGCGCGTCCGGAGGTCAGTGCCGCACCGCGCGGCGGGCCGTTCCAGATGCGCAGTCCATCCAGCTTGCGAATGTCATCCACCGGGTCACTGTTGTAGTAGCCGAACAGCTGCGCCGAGCCGGCGTTGAAGAACAGTGCGCGGATATTTCCTGCAAGCTCAGCGCCTTTTTCAGGGCCGATGCCGCTATAGGGACCGATGCCCTTGGACAGTAGAAACGGCAGGATTAGTGGAGCCGGTGCCATGTCCAGCCGACCTTCGGCAACGGCCTGAACGGAATTGGTCAGTGTTGCGCCTTCGGTGATTTGCAGTGTGGCAACGCCGGCGCTGTCGAGAACGGCTGCCAGCGTCGTATCGATGTAATGCGGTGTCGAGCCAGGCGTTGTGGTTTCTGCCGTCAGCGTGGCTTGCGCAAAGGCTGCTGCGGGCAGCGTTGCGACAGCAGCTGCCAGAAGAGCTTTCTTCAGCATGCGATTTCCTCCCGTGAGATCGAGCTTTCCTCCAAAAGCGCGGACCCGTATTCACGGGCCTGACTGAAAAATTGCAGAATATATATGACTTGTCACGTAAATTATTTCCGCGCATTGTCTGTCACAGGGAGAGAAACATGGTTCAAACAGCAGACGGGCGCGCGGAAGTCATTCGCAAGCGCCGCCGGAAACTGGACGAGAACGTCTTTTCGCGGTTGCCGGCGCTCTATGCCGCGTCGCGGGTCCAGGGACAGCGGCTCCTTCAGACGGCCGGGCTTTCCATCGTCGAGTGGCGTACGCTCTGGGATCTTGCCCAGGCCGGTCCGATGTCCATTCGCGAACTCGCCCACGTCCAGCGCTCCGATCACTCGCTGCTGAGCCGTGCCCTGCCGGATATGCGCCGCAAGGGCTATTTGACGATGGAGCGTGACGCAAAGGACGGGCGCCAGATCGTCGTCACGCTGACCGATGCCGGCAGGGCAGCCTATGAAAGGGCAGCCCCCATCATGCAGCGCCGCCGGGATGCCCTGCGTGCATATTTCACCGAAGAGGAAATTCGAACCTTCATCGCATTTGCCGATCGCCTGGACGGCTTCCTGCAAATGGGCGTCGAGAATTTCGTCGATGAGGAAATTGCTCTGTGACCGACCGTCCAAACGTTCTTTGGATCATGGCTGACCAGCTGCGCTTCGACTATCTGAGCTGCTACGGCCACCCGCATCTGCACACTCCGCATATTGACGCCCTTGCCGGCCACGGCGTCCGCTTTGCCAATGCCTATGTGCAGTCTCCCGTGTGCGGTCCGTCGCGCATGTCGGCCTACACCGGGCGCTATGTACGCAGTCACGGCTCGACCTGGAACGGCATGCCGCTTCGTGTCGGTGAGCCGACGCTTGGCGACCACCTTCGCGCTGCCGGTGCGCGCGCGGTGCTCGTCGGCAAGACGCATATGGCGGCCGATGCCGAGGGAATGGCCTGGCTCGGCATCGACCCGCAGAGCGAGATTGGCGTTCGTGTTTCGGAATGCGGCTTCGAGCCCTTCGAGCGTGATGACGGGCTGCACCCCGACAGCCCGCGCCAGAACTGGTCGGCCTATGACGACTATCTGGTCGCCCACGGTTATTCCTCGGAGAATCCCTGGGAAGACTTCGCCAATTCCGGCGTCGACGATGACGGCGAGCTGCTGTCGGCCTGGCTGCTCAAGAATTCACGGCTGGCCGCCAACGTTCCCGAAGAGCACTCCGAAACCGCCTACATGACAAACCGGGCGATGGCCTTCATGGAGGAAGCCGAGGCCGACGGCCGACCGTGGATGTGTCACCTCTCCTACATCAAGCCGCACTGGCCCTACATCGTCCCCGCCCCCTATCATGACATGTATGGCGAGGATCACATTGTCGATCCCGTTCGCTCCGATGCCGAGCGCGAGACCGATCATCCGCTGATGCAGGCCTATCTGGATTCACGTGTGTGCCGGAGCTTCTCGCGCGACCATGTCCGCACGCATGTCATCCCCGCCTATATGGGCCTGATCAAGCAGCTGGACGACAATCTCGGCCGTCTGTTCGCCTGGATGGATGAGAAAGGCATTTCGGACAATACGATCATCGCCTTTACATCCGATCACGGCGACTATCTCGGCGATCACTGGATGGGGGACAAGGACTTCTATCACGAGATGGCGGTCAAGGTGCCGCTGATCATTTGCGATCCCCGGCCTCAAGCAGACGCGACACGGGGCAGCGTTTCGGAAGAACTGGTCGAGATGATCGATCTGGCACCGACCTTCATGAACGCGATGGGCTGCGCACCCAAGCCCCATATCATAGAGGGCCGCGACCTCACACCACTACTGCATGGCGGTGCTGGCTTTTCGCGCCGCTATGTGATCAGCGAGCACGACTACCACTGGTCCGACATGGCGCGCGCGCTGTCGCAGCCGCAGGAAGACGCGCACACGACGATGATCTTTGACGGGCGGTGGAAATATGTCCGCTGCGAAGGTTTTCGTCCGGTCCTGTTTGATCTCGAAACTGATCCCGACGAACTGGACGATCTCGGCGCGTCCGGCGCACAGGAACACGTCGAAGCGAGGATTCGGCTGGAGGCGGCGCTGCTTGCCTGGGCAACGCGCCACCACACCCGCATCACGGCTACACCCGAAGTTCTCGCGCGACAAAAGAGAGCGGCCGAAACCGGCATCCTGATCGGCTTCTGGGACGAAGCCGAATATGAGGAGGCTACGGGCATCGCATTCGACGAACTTCGCCCGGCTGGCCGCCCGCTAGGCGAACCGGAATAGCCCCATCGTCCCATCGCCAATGCCTCTGCTCCATATTCGGGCCGCGCCAGCTTTCAGCACTCGGCGGTGACGAATCCCATTTGGCCCAACAAATGAGTGCGTGACCGGCAATCCGCTCGCCCTCGACTGAGGCGGAACCCCCGCCGATCTGTGCCGCCTACCCCCCCCAAATTGAAAGTTGTGGGCAACGCAGACCTCGGCCAATCAACGTCCGCGCATTATTGACAGCTAATAAGAGTGCTAATAATAGCCATCGTGGTCCAACAAATAGCCGCACGGGCGGTCTCGTTGGTTCGGTTCGAAAGAGGCGCCGCGCATGGGTGAAACAGGCAAACAACCGGATCTCTCCCCTGCCAGTGGCTCAGCCGTCGACAGCGTTGTCGCGCAGATACGCGATCTGATCGCCAATCAGGGACTTTCGGTAGGCGATAGCTTACCAACCGAGCGGGAACTGTGCGCTCAGTTCAGCGCAAGCCGCAACACGGTGCGCGAAGCAATGCGCATCCTGAAAGCGTACGGCTTGGTCGATGTGCGCCCGAAGGTCGGCGCCACGATCACCGACAACCGCATGTCGCGCGCTTTCGAGCTCTTTTCGTTCAACACGATGGAGGTTTCGCGCAAGACCTTCACCGACGTTCAGGCATTCCGCGACCTGCTGGAAGTCGGCGCTGCTGACCAGGTGATGGAGCGCGCTACCGGCCAGGATGTCGACGAACTCTATCACATCAACTCCACCCTCGCCGGTGTGCGAAACGTGGGTGAAGCGGCCGAGATCGACTACACCTTCCACGTCAGGCTGGTTTCGATTCTTGGGAACGCCGCCATTCTCGATGTCTATCGGGTGATGAAGCCCGTGATCCTGCGCATCATGCAGATGGGCAAGACCAAACGCATCTTCGAAACGGAGACGATCGCCGAGCACGAAGGCGTCATCGACGCGCTGTCGGCGCGCGATCGCCTCGCCTTCCAGTACAGGCTGCGCTCGCACCTGATGGTTGGCTTCAAGTACTTCGACAAAGGCATGGAGGAAACGGCTTGAGCGCCCGAAGGGTGCTTCGACGCTGAGGAATACGGATCGGGCAGGAGCCAGCCGCTCGAGCAATCCGTCAACTGGCAATATAGCGGGAGGACGCAAAATGAAGAAATATCTGAGATACACGACCGCCTTGGCGGCGTTGGCGTTGGGCGCTCAGGTCGCTATCGCCGGCCCTGAAACCGTTTCCGGACCGGGCGCCGACCCTGACTGCTTCGCACCTGTGTCGGCAGACACCACCTACTTCAAGTGGGAACCGCGTGACGGCCCCTACAAGGTGGCGCTTGTGAACGGCTTCATCGCCAATGACTGGCGCGTGCAGATGATCGCCGTCGCCAAGGCATATGCCGAGCAGCCGGAAGTCGCTGCCGACCTGGAGGAATTCAAGGTCATTTCGGTTGGCGAGGACATCGCCGCGCAGATCGCTGCGGCCAACAATTTTATCGACCAGGGCTTCGACGCCATCATCATCAACGCCAACAACACTGCGGCGTTCGGCTCGGTGGTCCGCAAGGCCAATGACGCCAATGTCGTGGTTCTGTCCTTCGACAATGTGATCGACGATCCCAACCAGATCGCCATCAATGTCGATCAAAAAGGACTAGGCAAGGCAGCGGCAGAGTTCCTGCTCTCCAAGACCGACGCCAACCCGGCCAAGTTCCTGCATGTGCGTGGTCCAGCCGGCCAGCCGGTCGACATTGCCCGCAATGACGGCTTCCACGAAGTCATCGACGCATCCGGCCGCACGGTTGAGGTGACCGACGTTGTGGGCAACTGGGCTCCGGGCGATGCGCAGAAGGTCACGGCCGACGCGGTCGCGGCCGGTGGTGTCTTCGATGGCATTTACGTGCAGGGCGGATCGCAGGGCGCGACCACGGCGTTGCTCGACGCCGGCCATCCGATGATCCCGATCACTGGCGAGACGGAAAACGCCTTCCGCCAGCTGTGCAACGACAAGGGCCTCGACTGCCAGTCCGGCGGAACCGGCCCTGCCCAGTCATCGGTCACGATCAAGACCGCAATCGCTGCATTGAAGGGCGAGGTCATTCCGCAGCAGATCGCTCTGCCGACCTCGATCTCGTACGCGCCGTTCGAGGAAGGCGTCGATGTCTTCCCTGAGCTGCCGGGCAGCTTCTTCGCAGGCAACAATTTCGATGCCTGCAACATCGGCTTCACCGCCGAGGAGATCGCCTCGCAGACCGGGGAAAACAACTAACAATATTGCCCCACCTTGCGCCGCCGGTAATATCGTTGCCGGCGGCGCCCTTATTTGACGGGAATTCTTGAATGGCGGATTCCGGTGCAACACCGCTGCTGCGCATGTCGGGCATCACCAAACATTATGGCGGCGTTCGCGCGCTGCAGGACGTGCATTTCGAGGCCAATCGCGGCACGATCCATGCGCTGCTTGGCGAGAACGGAGCCGGCAAGTCGACCCTGATCAAGGTGTTGTCGGGTGTCGTCCAGCCGGATTCCGGCACGATCGAACTCGATGGCTCGCCGGTGCAATTCGCCAATCCGACCGAAGCGAATGACGCCGGCATCGCCTGCATCTTCCAGGAATTGTCGCTGCTTCCCGACCTCACGGTAGCGGACAATATCGGCATCACCCGCCCGCCAAAACGTTTCGGCCTTATCGATCATCGCGCACAGCGCAGAATGGCCGAAGATGCGCTCGCCCGCGTTGGCGGCGAAGCCATTCATCCGTCGACCACTGTGCGCGAGCTGCCCCTGTCGCGCCGCCAGATGGTCGAGATTGCCAAGGCGCTCGCCCGCAATCCCAAAATCCTCATTCTCGACGAGGCCACCTCGGCGCTGACCGCCGCAGACGTCGAGAAGGTCTTCGTCATGCTGCACAAGCTGCGAGAAGAAGGCATGGCCATCATCTACATCTCCCACCGGATGAACGAGATTGCTGAGCTTGCCGATGTCTGCACAGTCTATCGCAACGGGCAAAAAGTGGAGACGTTCAAGGCCGGAACCAGATCGGACAACGCCATCGTCGAGATGATGATCGGCCGCGAATATGAAAGTGTGTTCCCACCCAAGCCCGAGAAGAAGCCTGATATCGCACCGGTGCTCAAGGTTCGCGATTTCTCCTGGCAGGGCGAGCTTAACGGCATCGATATCGATCTGAGACCCGGTGAAATTGTCGGTCTTGGCGGGCTCGACGGACAGGGACAGCGGCAATTGCTGCTCGGTCTCTTCGGAACGCTGATCGGCGCGACCGGCACCGTTGAAGTCGGTGGAAAGCCGGCCAGTCTTTCAAGCCCCAAGCGCGCGAAGTCGGACGAGATCGGCATGGCGCTCATCCCCGAGGACCGCAAGGGCGAAGGGCTGATGCTGCCCATGACCGTGCGCGAAAACCTGTCTTTCGCGGCGGTCGAAAAGGTCAGCCGCGCCGGCATTGTCGATCTCAAGGCCGAAGAGGCCGCGATTGACGAAATGGTTCAGCTTCTCAAGATCAAATCCGATGGCATTGACGGGCCTGTCGGTTCGCTGTCGGGCGGCAACCAGCAGAAGGTGGTGATCGGCAAATGGCTGATGACCAAGCCGCGCATCATCCTGCTCAACGATCCCACGCGCGGCATCGATGTCGGCACCAAGCAGGAGATCTATCAGCTCCTGCAAAATCTCGCCTCCGAGGGCGCAGCCATCCTGTTCTATTCGACCGACTATGACGAACTGATCGGCTGCTGCGATCGCGTGCTGGTCATGTATGGCGGCGCGGTGGTGCGCACCCTGACCGGCGATGAACTGAACGAAACAAATCTCGTCACCGCGGCGCTCAACCTGCCGGCAGGCACTGGCGAGGCCGAACTGGCCAAGCATGCGAAGGAGACAGCACAATGAGCGCGCCGGTGGAATCCGCGGCTGCGAGCCCCAGCGAACGAAACCGTTTCACATTCCGGCTTTCGGCAGCCCAGCGGGGCATCCTGATTGCGATTGCCATTTTCGCTGTCATGTTCGCCGTCTATGGCTGGAAGCAACCGGTCGGCCTGACCGCCAACGTCATCAACACCGCGTCCAACAAAGGCGCGCTGCTTGCCCTGGTTGCGATGGCCCAGACACTGCCGGTGCTGACGGGCGGTCTCGATCTGTCGGTTGGCGCCATTTTCGTTCTGGCGAATTGCCTCGCCTCATCCATCGTGGTCGGCGATCCGGTGTCGACCACGCTCGGCATCATCGCCGTCCTGTTTGTCGGGTTCCTCTGCGGCACCATCAACGGCGTCATTATCGTCTACGGGCGGTTGCAGCCGCTCATTGTCACGCTTGCGATGGGGGCGGTCTATTTCGGCATTGCGCTGGCAATCAGGCCGCAGCCCGGTGGTTCGGTGAATTTCGAACTGGCAGACTTCATGACCCGGTCGACCTTTGCCATACCGCATTCCGCGATCCTTCTTCTGCTTGTCGTAGTGTTCATCTGGATACCCTACCGGCGCTCGGTGCTCGGGCGCGCGGCGTTCGCAATCGGATCGTCGGAACAGGCAGCATACATGTCCGGCGTACCGGTGGATCGGGCGAAGGTTCTGGCCTTCGCGCTGTCAGGCCTGTTGGCCGCTATAGGCGGACTGTTGCTCACGGCCCTCACCTATTCGGGTGCTGCAAAGGTGTCGATCGCCAACGACTACACGCTCAACTCCATTGGCGCTGTCGTGATCGGGGGAACGTCGCTCTTCGGTGGCGTGGGGAGCGCAATCGGGTCGATTTTCGGCGCCTTTGTCATGCGCACCGTCGGCGACCTGCTGATCGTGTTCGACATCAACCCGGTTCTGCAGCCGCTTTTCGTCGGCATCGTGTTGCTTGTCGCGGTCTGCATCGGTTCGCTGCGCGTGCTGCGTATCAAGAACAAACTCGACCTCTATCGATAGGGTGGCACAGATGGGGGCTTTGGACGCAGTTTTCAGGCAATTCGACCGGGCAACGCTGATTGCCTTCGGCTGCATTGTCGTTCTTCTCCTGATCGGCGCGCTGGCCGAACCGGCATTCCTTTCACCGCAATATCTGATCCAGCAGTTGCATGTGGCGTCGTTTCTGGGCGTCGTCGCTACCGGTGTGATGCTGGTCATCCTGCTCGGACATATCGACCTCTCTATCCCCTGGACCATCGGCGTCGGCGGCATGATGGCGACGGGTGCTGCAGGCATTCTCGGACCGCAGCTCGGGGTTGTGCTGGCCATTCCGTTCGGCATTTTCTGCGGCGCCTGCATCGGCCTCATCAACGGGCTTGGCGTTGCCTATCTGCGCGCGCCCGCGATGATCTTCACGCTCGGCATGAACGCTGTCGCCCAGGGTCTCATGGTCTATCACACCGGCGGCTTCGCCCCGCAGGACCGCGCCACCGAGTTCATGCGCGAGCTTACTGTCGGCCACCTGATCCCGGGCGTACCGAACCCGCTTCTGGTGTGGATTGTGCTTGGGGCTGCAACCATGTTCATGCTCAACCGCACCACGCTTGGCCGCCAGATCTATGCCATCGGCAACCAGGAGCGCGCCGTGTTTCTGAGCGGCGTCGACACCCGCCGTGTGATCCTGATCTGTTTCGTGATTTCAGGCGCCTGCGCGGCTGCCACCGGGGTTCTTTTGGCCGGATGGGCAAACCGGTCCTATCAGGCGATGGGCGATCCCTACCTGCTACCCACAATTGCCGCCATCATTCTCGGCGGCACCAACGTGCTGGGCGGGCGCGGCAAATATATCGGCACCGTCGCCGGCGTGATCCTCATCACCATCCTGCAATCGATGCTTTCGGTGGTGCAGCCGCAGCGCTACTTCGCCCAGCTCGGCCTCGACATGCCTGCCGACACGTTCCGGCAGGTCGTGTTCGGCTTGGTCATCATTGCAATGCTGCTGCTTTATGGCCGGCAGAAACTGCTGCGCTGACGGATCGCTCTCTGCCGGCAGGGCTCGAACCCTGGACGTGCTGACCAGAGTTTGACTGTTCGTGCACTTTCCAGGTTCCTGCAGCGCTCCGCCGCGATGCGGCTGCACTCCAAGTGTCAGCCTAATGTGCCGACAAGATCCCGACCTTGGGAACGCTTGAGCATATCGAGGTTTGACGGAGTGCGGTCTTCGCGCTGAGTAGGACGGTGCCCGATTGAAGGGTCGCGGTCCTTGAAAGCAATGAAGCGGATTGGCGCGCTCATTTCTTTCCCACTGTGCATTTCATCCGGTTCCGACATGCAGCTACCGCAGATCTCATGTCGGCAGTTGTGGCAAAGGTCAAATATGCTTCAGCGCGGCGGCCTATCGACTTCCGACGGCGTTCGTAACTGTTGATTCATTGGTCATTGGCCATTTTGGCTGCCGAGAGGATCGGACCTGGCGTGGATCAGTTCAGCGGAAGCACAAGGGATAGGAAACAACGGATCGCACCGGACTTCCCAATGCATCCCAGCATTATCGCAAAGCGTCTTATTCAGGATTTGGGCCCATGAGCGCCGCCGACGCCGCATTCGAACAGAGACTGCAAGAATTCAGTCAATCGTTTCTTGAGCGCACCGGACGCGAGGCGGACGAACTGCAATCGCTGCTGACGGCCGACGAACCGGACCGGGACCGAATACGCTCGATCGCGCATCGCATCGCAGGTGGCGCCGGCATATTCGGGTTCACCAGTCTTACCGATCCGGCAGTCTCGCTGGAGGGCGCAATAGACAGCGAAGACCCCGCAGGCGAGATCTTCGACAAGACAACCAAACTGGTCGATGCGATACGGCATTGCATTGAATCAGGCGATCGTTAAGCGGCGCGCCGCGTGACGCGAAAGGATAGGCCAGTGACCACAAGTCAGTCCGAGCCCGCCATGGAAAAGGACCCGGCGCGCGAGCGCTCCTTGGGTGCCACGCTTGGCCTTATCCTGCTCTTGGCGATCCTTTATGTGGCGGCCGGCTGGTTTGGTCTGCGTCTCGCTGTGCCGCCCGGTTATGCGACGGTCATCTGGCCGGCGTCCGGTATCGCGGTGGCAGGGCTCCTGTTTTACGGCCCCCGGCTTTGGCCGGGCGTGCTGATCGGCTCGTTCCTGCTCAATGCCCATATAGGCAACGCCGTTTCGTCCGAAGGACTCAACCAGGCCGCAACTGCTGTAGCGGCCGCCATTGCCATTGGTTCAACCCTGCAGTCGCTTGTCGCAGCGATCACGGTGCGGTTGCTCTTTGGCGTTCCGATATCGATGCATAACCGCGCACAAGCTATTGTGTTTGTAGCACTTGTCGGTCCGGTCTCCTGCATCATCGCACCAAGTATCGGCGTCAGCGCGCTCATGGCAGGGGGTATCCTCACGGCCGATCAGGCACTGGCGAACTGGTTCACTTGGTGGCTTGGCGATCTCATCGGGGTGTTCGTGTTTTTGCCGATTGCTATGTTCGGTCCCTGGCGGCCCTGGAACATCAGATGGTCGGGGCGTCCCATGGCCGGGCTGACCTACGCGTCGCTTGTCGTTCTGCTGATCCCGCTCGGCCTGACCTTCTATGCCTGGAAATGGACCAGCGAAATCACATTCGAGCGCAACCAGACAGCCTTTGCCGCGCTCGCCGAAGACAGCTTGCAGGCGCTGCGCCACAGGCTCGATTCCTACCGTCAGGCGCTTGATGGCGCTGCGGGTCTCATTGAGGCATCAAACCGGGTCTCTCTGGCCGAATGGCGGACATATGTCGAGACACTGGACATCAACTCCACCCTGCCCGGCATCAACGGAATCGGGTTTATCAGCGCGGTGGAACCGGACGGGGTCCCGGACTTCCTGTCGGCGGCTGCGATCGACGGCGTTACCGATCTCAAGATCCATCCCGACAGTCCGGCACCGGCTCTGTTCGTCATTCGTTACATCGAGCCCGTGGAAGACAACATCCAGGCCGTGGGCCTGAACATCGCGTTCGAAGCAAACCGCTACGAGGCCGCCACCCATGCGCGCGATACCGGGCACCCGACGATCACCAAGCGCATCTTTCTCGTACAGGATGCAACCAAGAGCGCTGGCTTCCTGTTGCTCAGGCCTCTCTACAGGCGCGGAGTTCCGCTTGAGACAGTCAGCCAGAAGCGCGCGGCTTTCTTGGGTTGGGTCTACGCGCCATTCATCGCCAACCTCGTCATGGACAATCTCACCGCCAGCCAGGGCGGCAGCCTGAACATCGAAATCTTCGATGGCACAGCCAGTGATGAGGATCAGCTGATCTATGCAAGCGCGGGTAGCGTCTCGGACAGCCACAGCGGCTACCAAGTGACGAAGACGTTGCCGTTCCTGGAACAGGCCTGGACCCTGGTCTGGAAAAGTACGCCGGCCTTTGATGCGGGGGTTCGCACGCGCGAAAGCTGGCTCGTGCTGTCGGGCGGTCTGCTATTGTCCATGCTGCTCGGGATCTACCTGCTCTCGTTTGCGCGCCGCGAACAGGCTATCCGGCGCATGGTAGATCTCAAGACACGCGAAATCGCCGCGCGTGAAGAGCAAAACCGGTCAATCGTCGACACTGCGGTCGCAGGTATTCTGATCCTGGATCAGGAAGGCAAAATCCTGTCCGCAAACGCCGCTACGGAAAACATGTTCGGCTACCCCGCGGCTGAGCTCGTCGGCACGGCGGCCCGCGATCTGCTTGTTTTCGAGAACAATATCGACACGCCGAGCAACCTGCTCGAGCTTCTGGCGGTGCGCGGCCAGGGCCAATACGAAAGCACGTCTGCAATCCCGGCGCGCAAGGCCGATGGCTCCAAGCTGTACCTGGATCTCCAGGTCAACAGCTGGAAAACCGAAGATGGCGCATTGCGCTACACCGCAATCGTTCGCGATATCACCCTTCAGCGGCGCATGACCCTGGCGCTCCAAGAAGCGGAGCAGCGCTGGGACACCGCGCTCAAGGGAGCCAATATCGGCGTCTTCGACATCGACCTGACAACTGGCAAGTCAATCGTATCCGACACCTGGCGCACGATGCTGGGTTTTGCGCCTGACGCTGCCATCGATGCGCAGGCAGAGTGGCGGTCGCGCATACATCCCGACGATCTTCCCAAGGTACAGGCAATCGACCAGGATTGTTTCGACGGCAGGACAGAAAGGTCGGAATCCGAATATCGCATTCGCGACGCCAACGATAACTGGATTTGGCTGCGCTCTGACGCGAGTGTCACCGAGCGCGGTGCGGACGGCTCTCCGAAGAGGTTTGTCGGCACGCAGACCGACATTACTGCACTGAAGGTCGCCGAGGCCGAACTCAACGCCAGCCGGGAGCGCCTGCGCACCGCGATCGAAAACGCGCCGATTGGCATGGCTCTCCTCGATCCAAACGGACGCTGGTTGAAGGTCAATGAAGCACTGTCCAGTTTCCTCGGCTACAGCGAGGAGGAACTGCTGGAACTGGATTTCCAGACGATCACGCATCCCGATGATCTGGAGGCAGACCTTGAACTCGTCCAGCAGCTTGTTGATGGAAAAATCTCCACCTACCAGCTCGAGAAGCGCTACATACACAAGGATGGCCAGTCCGTATGGGGCCTGTTGAGCGTGTCGGTCGCGCGCGAAACGGACGGTACGCTTGCCTACTTCATCTCGCAGATCCAGGATATTGGCGACCGCAAGGAGATGGACAGGCTCAAGAGCGAGTTCATTTCCAATGTAAGCCACGAACTGCGCACCCCCCTCACCTCCATTCGCGGCTCGCTTGGCCTGATCACAGGCGCCATGTCGGCGGGCATTCCCGATGGGGTCATGCGTTTGCTGCGGATCGCTCACAAGAACAGCGAGCGGCTGATCTTTCTGGTCAACGATATTCTCGATCTGGAAAAGCTCTCAGCAGACAGCCTTCACTTTGAATTTGAGGAGCGCGACGTAACAGACGAGGTTCGGCAGGCGATTGAGGCCAACCAGGCCTATGCGGACCAGTTCGACGTTTCATTCCGACTGCAAGCGCCCAATGAACCGCTTGCGGTCGAGATCGACGCAACCCGCTTCCAGCAGGTTCTCGCAAATCTGATATCGAACGCCGCAAAGTTTTCGCGTCAGGGTGGCGAGGTGCTGATCGATGTCACCACGGACATGACGTCTGTTAAGATCGCCGTGACAGACAAGGGCGCCGGCATTCCCGCGAAGTTCAGATCACAGATCTTCACGCCCTTCTCTCAAGCCGACGCCTCGGCAACGCGCGAAAAGGGCGGAACCGGTCTGGGCCTGCACATCTCAAAGCAGCTGGTCGAACGCATGCATGGCGAGATCGATTACACGACCGTCGAAGACGAAGGCACGACGTTCTGGGTCAAGCTGCCGCTGCTGTATCCGGAACCCGCCGCTGCCGGAGGCAGTTCTGACACGGAATCGGCCGCCAAAGCCAATCTGCCGACCGCGCTGCATGTCGAAGACGATACCGACTTCAGTGCATTCATCGCGGCCGCGTTGCGCGACAAGGTCGACGTGACGCACGCCGGCACTCTTCGCGAAGCGGCCCAACGCGTCAGCGAATTCGAGCACGATCTGGTCATCCTTGATCTTCAGATGCCTGATGGCAACGGGCTGGAACTCCTGGACCGGATTGCGAGCGACCACGGCAAGCCGATCATCGTTCTGACGGCAACCGAGTTCGTGGCTTCGGATCCGCGTGTCAGCAATGTCATCGTCAAGTCGCGGACACCCGAGGAGGAAATCGTCGAGATCATTCTCGCTGCCGTGGCACCGGCTGCCGCAGAAAAACGTGAGGCGCAAGCGCGCGCTTGACGACCGCCGATCAGGCGCGTCCGATCACAGCCGAACGCGCCTCACCTCAGAACTCAACGAGGTAGAAGCTCCGCCACCTTCTCGCCCAGCGTCATCGGGTCGAATGGTTTGGCAATGATGCCCACGACGTTCATCGTCTGAAACCGCTCCACCTCCTGCGGCTGCGTACGCGCCGTAACGAACGCAACCGGTATGGCTTTCGTCGTCGCGTTCGCCAGCAAGTGTTCGCGGGTCATGGGACCGTCCATGTCCGGCATCATCACATCGAGCAGAATAATGTCCGGCTGCCAGTCCTCGGCGATTTCCAGCGCCTCGGGACCGCTGGAGGCGGCGCGCACATTGAATTCTGGCTTGAGCTGGAGGGACATGACCGCGATTTCGCGGATATCGGGCTCGTCGTCGACATAGAGTATTTTGGTATCGTCGCTCATATCCGTCCCTTTCCAATCAACGATGTTGATGTAGCGCGCGCTTCCCTGGACTCAACAGGTTTCCGCTGCCCTGCGCCGGGCCGGTTACAATTCCTCACGTGCCGGTCAGCCATTCTTCTTGGCGACCGAAAACCCGGAACGTGTCATCTCGCCCCAGCTGTCGTCAGAGCGCAGATATTGCCAATAGCCCTTCAGCCGCCAGAAATTGTTCAGCTGCCGGTAGCCGAAATTCTCCACCACGGCGATGAGCGTCAGCAGCGCCAGATCGCGTGCGTGCGGAAAGCGTTTCAGTTCCGCTTCCTCAAGCACCAGCGATGCCACGCTGATGAATATGCCGAAGACAAAGACCAGTGCGGTGTAGGCGAGCAGGTACTCGAACGAAAGCACGCCCGTTGCCCAGAACAGCGGGATCAGGACATAGCCAAGCACCTCGGCTATTGGGCCGATCACATCGACGATCAGCATGTGCCCGAACCCCAGAATGCCAACGCGCCCATAGCGCGGGTTGAGGATCGTGCCGCGATAGCGCGAGCAGACTTCGAGCGCCCCGCGCTGCCAGCGCGAACGTTGGCGGCCGAGAACCGCCAACGTTTCCGGTGCTTCTGTCCAGCACACGGGTTCGGGAATGAATTCGATCCGGTACTTGCGGCCGGCCCGGATCATGTGGCGATGAAGTTTGACCACAATGTCCAGGTCTTCGCCCATCGAACCCTTGGTGAAGCCGCCCACCTCGATCGCTTCGCGCCGACGGAACATGCCGAAAGCGCCAGACACCAGCATCAGCGTGTTGATGCGGCTCCATGCCAGCCGCGCCATCAGGAAGGCGCGCAGATATTCCACCACCTGAAACAGCGGCACCAGTTTGTTCGGGAGCCTGATCGACTTCACCCGGCCATTCTCGATGATCGAGCCGTTTGCAATGCGGATCGTACCGCCAACAGCGACCGTGCGAACGGGATCGTCGATGAAGGGTTGGGCGGCGCGAATAAGCGCGTCGGGTTCAAGGATGGAATCGCCGTCGATCACGCAAAACAGCGGCGCCCGCGAGACGTTGATGCCGGCGTTTTGCGCGTCTGCCTTGCCGCCATTGAACTTGTCCACGACAATCAGCCGGTCCGAAACCGGGCTCGTGTAGGTCCCCCTGATCGCTTCGTGTTCCAGCGCGAGTTCGTAAGGCCGCTGCGAAGGCACGAGTTCGAACGCATCAATCAGATACTGCAGCGTATCGTCCTTGGATCCGTCATTGACGACGATGACCTCGTAGTTCGGATATTCCAGTGCAAGCAGGGAGCGGACGCTCTCAACCACGTTGGCCCGCTCGTTATATGCCGGAACGATCAGCGCGATCGGCGGGGCAACGTCGCCGTAGCGGTGCCAAAGAAGCGAGGATCGGGCAACCGGCGGCCGGGTGGACAGCGCATAGGCCGCCATCACCAGCTGAAACAGATAGACGAGCGATTGCGCTACACCGGTCGCAATGATGATACCCGCAAGAATCGGAACAGCGGAGTGCATCCAGGCCAGAACTTCCGGGCTCATTTGATTGGCCCTTCAAGCAACACCATGGAGGCCGTTCTCTGACCGCGAGCGCCGCTCTGGTCTGAAAGGCGCTGCAACATCGCCGTGCCCTGCTCTCCCATGCCCTTGAGCGTCTTCGCCGCGGCGTATCGGACAGTCCACTCGTCGTCATTCATCAATGCGAGAAGCGGTTCCGCCGCGTCAGTGACGCCAATGCGCCCGATCGCTTCAGCCGCTTCTGCCCTGACTTCCCAGTCGCCACTTTCCAGTGCCGCCAGAAGCCTTTGCGCGGATGCCGGATGTCCGCACCGTCCCAGTGCGCGAATGGCCGAGGCAGCAATTTCGGAGGAAGCGCTCGAAGCCATCTCTTCGTAGAAGGGTATGAGCTGATAGTCGCCGGAAAGCGACAACGCATCGACCGCGGCGGCACGTACGAATGTCGGTGCGGTTTGATCGGCGGCCAGATTCTTCAACTCGTCGGCCCGGCTGGGACTGATCTCCTGGAACAGTTCGATCAGCCGGCGCGAACGCTGGCCGCGTGGCCCGATCCGTTTCAGCGTCGTGCCAAGGTCGGGAAGAGCACCGAGCTGCGCCAACGATATTGCGGCAGCTATGCGCACCTCCCGCGAGGGGTCTGCCATGGCATTGTGCAAAGCGTCCAGCGTTTCGGGAGCGGGAAAGGCGATAGCGAGTTCTGCTGCATGAAGACGCTTGGCGTCATTGCCTTCGCGGAGCACGCGACGAACGAACGTGGGGACACCGGTCCGTTCGAGAATAGCCTCGATCTGTCTTCTCTCCTCGCCGCGGAGAAGATCCAGAAACTCGGATGAGACGTCGACCACCACGTCCGGCAGCGTCGCCTTGATACGGCCGACCAGCGCTGCCTCGTCCTCATCGGCGGTGAACTGGATGAGCGCGGCCTGCAGTTGCTTGCGCTGGAGGACCCGCTTGGCCTCACCACGTTCGTTTATGAAGCGCGAAACGACGAGCACCAGCATCACAACGAGCGACGCCACCGCCAGCACGGAAGACGCTATCCATATGAACGCCAGCATGGTCAGAACCGCCGCGTCATTCCGAAACCGAAGGTCGTCCGGTTGAAGGCAGCCCGGCTTTCATGTGCAACATTGGCCTTGAGCGTAAGCGCCTCGCCAATATCGAACGACAGCCCCCCGAAGACCGTCCGCGTAGCCACCACCGTACCGGTCGAAATTTCCGGCGCGTCCGCATACCCCGCGAAGAAACGCAGCCGGTCTGTCGCGATCGCGTCCAGCCTGACCAGATAGCCGCTGGTGGTGGCCGCTGCATGGTCAGTTGAGAATAGCCAGCGTCCGGTAAGACCCAGCCGTTCGTCGAGCAGGTAGATCTGTACACCCGGGGCAATCGTCGTCACGCGTGATGCGGGATAGATATCGTGGCGCGCGTCCACGGTCACAAAGAGAGGCCCGAAGCCGGACACCTGTTCAAATGCGCGCCAGGACGCGCCACCGCCGAAGGAGAATGCGGCGAGAAAATCTGGAGACGGCGTGACCGCAACGGTCCCGTAGGACGAGAACCGTTCGTTGAATGCGTGATCTATGCGCGCCTGTATCTGCAGGTCGGTACGGCCCGACCGGGTCGCCAGGCGTGTGGCGCCGCTGAGCGTGGTGGCCTTTGACCAGCGATACGCCAGCGCAACCGTGCTGTCGGTCCACGAGCCTCTGCCTGCAGTCAATGCGCTATACTCGCTGCTGGCGTCGAGCCGCCATTTCCGTTCATTCTCTGGCGTTGCCTCCGCTGCAGCATCGTCGGCTGCAGTTGCCGCCAGTGCCGGAGGCGGTGACGATGCACGCCTCACGGGCATCCGCTTGGCTTCAATCGCCGCGTCTATCGAACTGGCCAGGTCGAGCGCTTCCTGATTGTCAGGTTGTGCCTCAGTCACGGTTGATATCAGCCGCGCCGCTTCGTCGAGATTTCCCTGTCGAAATGCGATCAGCGCAAGACCGTATCGGGCGTCCTGGTAGTCGGGCGCTAGGTCGAGCGCACGCGTGAAGCTCGCCTGCGCGCTTTCAAGCAGCCCGGCTCCCAATTGCGAAAACCCCAGCTGGACGAAAACATCCGCATTGTCGGGCTGCAGCTCCGCTGCCTTCTCAAATGCCGCGATTGCATCCTCGAACCGCTGCTCCTGCCGCGCCTCGACACCTTGAACGTACACCTCCTCCGCGGTCTGCGCGACGGCAGCCACGGGCAGGCAGAGCGCGGCAAGAATTGCGGCGACCGCAATATGATCGCGGCACCACGGCACTTTCAGGCTCCGACAGTGGCAAGGATGCGCTGAATGCGCGCGAGCAGCTCATCGGGAATGAATGGTTTGACCAGATAGTCTGCGGCGCCCCGTTCGAGCGCGGAGACAATGTCCTTTTCGCCCTTTCGTGCCGTCAGCATGACAACAGGTATCTTGGCAAGCTGGTCATCTTCCTTGATTCGAACGAGCAACTCGAAGCCATCGATGCCCGGCATCATGGCGTCGAGAACGACGAGATCTGGCGGATTATTGCGAATCTGTGCGAGCGCTTCCTCACCGTCGGCCGCCGTCTCAACCTCGAAATCCTTGGCTCTTAGCCGGAATTCCACCAGTTGGACCAGTAGAGGATCATCGTCGCAGACAAGTATGCGCGGTTTGTGCGCCATGGGGACCTCGTTTCCTTCCGTCTGCCCCGCCCCGTTGCGAAGTTATCAACCCAAGTATCACCAAACCGTTGATGTTAAGCGGTGTAGTTTCCGCCGAGCTTCATTATTCACAGCTCCCGAGTACTCGAACAGAGTGATGGATCGACCTCGAATCCGTCGAGGCTGCAACTTTGTCTCCACCGAACCAGTCACAACCCGTTTTGGCTCACATGCGGCCAAAGTATTCGCAAAATACGGATATGTGCTTTCGATCCGGCCCGCAGGAACGGTCAATCCGCTGCCGCTGCGAGGACGTGGCCGGGCTGCCGGAAAGCGTTAATCGCCATAGTCCTCGCTGCTCATAATCGCCAGTGACCGTTTCGGGATGCTCACAGGGATTCTACGATCTCTCTGCCAAACTTGCGGCTGAGCAAATCGCCACCAGATGCGTGCCTCAATCCGATTGTCCAGATTGATCTCTGAATAATCGCCTGGTTGGAGCAGCCCGAGATTTCTCTCAGTACCGGGATCAACCGCGATCGTGCGGCGCCCACCGATCGCAGCATGGACAATCTCTTTGGTCGAATGGTCATCCGCAATGCGAAAACAACCAGGCTCCCCGTTCTCCCAAGTAATTAGGACAGGCCTCTCACTTGGATTCTTCAACCGAAGATAGATTCCCATGTTCATTCCACCCTCGATGAGGGGCTTAGTCACCACGACCGCTGTCGGAGAAAACCGAAACATCCGGTCCCATAAAACGAATGCACCTGTGAGAATGCCGATGACCGCGCCGACGCCTGTGAGGGTGTCCCAAATCAAATCCATCGTACGATTACCGGCAGCCAAACCGATATGATGCCGTTTCCGGACACGAACGCGGCAATCGTAAAAGCCTGAAACCCGGCCTCCCTAGACTACTGAATTGTTTGTATTGTTTGGTGAGCGCGCAGGGGCTCGAACCCTGGACCTACTGATTAAAAGTCAGTTGCTCTACCAGCTGAGCTACGCGCTCCCGGGACGCGGTCGAAGCAGCCCCTGAAAGTCGCGCGGAACATAGGGACGGGTGCCGATAGGGTCAACTGAAAATCGGTTGGTTTTGCGTGGCCGTTCCGCAGCTTGTGCAAGGAGCGTAGCTCTTCATTCAAGCGATGCAGCCGCGAGGCTTGAGCCGGTCTGCCACAGGGCGGCCTGGCGCTATTCGTAGGGAAAGTCCGGCAGGCTCTTGAAGGCTGTGCGCAGCGCGGTCGACCAGCCTTCCGAAGTCGCGTGGAAATAGGGATCGTCAGCACCGATCCGCTTCTCGAAGGCGACGGAAAAGCTGTCGCGTTCATAGAAAAGCAGATCCAGCGGCATGCCGACCGACAGGTTGGCGCGCAGGGTGGAATCGAACGAGACCATCAGCAGCTTTGCCGCTTCTGCAAAACTCATCGTCGGATCATAGGCGCGCACCAGAATCGGCTTGCCATATTTGGTCTCGCCAATCTGGAAAAATGGCGTGTCGTCGCTCGCCTCGATGAAGTTTCCTTCCGGATAGATCATGAAAAGGCGCGGTTCGGTGCCCTTGATCTGACCGCCCAGAATGAAGGATGCAGCAAATGCGTCGGCCTTCTGCCCGGCCGGCGTGGAATTCTCCACCACTTCCTTGATCGTGTTCCCGATCAGCCGCGCGGTCTGGTACATGGACGGCGTTCCCAGAACCGATGGCGATCTGTCCTCCGGCGCCTTGGAGCGCTCATCGAGCAGGCTGACCACGGCCTGTGTGGAGGCAAGGTTGCCGGCCGCCAGCAGAACCAGCACGCGCTCGCCCGGCACAGTCCACTGATGCATCTTTCGGAATGTCGAAACGCTGTCGACGCCCGCATTGGTGCGGGTGTCGGACATGAAGACCAGGCCGCGGTCGAGCCTCAGGCCAACGCAATATGTCATGCCGGTTTCCGGATCAGGCGAGTCACGATTACAGATTACTGCTCGACAGTGATACGAACTTCAAGCCGTTCGTTTGCGGTGCCGAGACGAATACCCGAAATCGGCATGGCGTCGCGATAGTCGCGGCCGGTTGCCAGCCTCACATAGCGCTCGTCCGGGCTGATGCCGTTGGAAACGTCGAAACCGACCCAGCCGAGCCCGTCCAGGTGCGCTTCCGCCCATGCATGGCTCGCCACCTGGTCGGTGGTGCCCTCGATCAGCAGATAACCGCTGATGTAGCGGGCTGGCAGGCCCGACTTGCGGGCAGCTGAGAGAAAAATGTGCGCATGATCCTGACACACGCCGGTGCCCTGCTCCAACGCATCTTCCGCGGTGGTGCCAGCGTCGGTAGTGCCGACTTCGTAGCCCACCTTGTCCCTGATCCGGTTCACCAGTTCGTGCAGCCAGGCAATGTCGCGCCCGCCGTCCGGCATGTCCGAGAGCAGTTTCTCGACGCCCTTTCCGGGTTCGGTCAGACGGCTTTGGCGCCCAAAAAGCCACAGCGGTGCGAAGCCCCGATTGGGGCCGTAAATGCCGGTCGTGTCCCGCGTCTCCACCTCGCCCGCGGCATGGACGGAAATGCTGTGCGGCTCGCCGCTGACACTGATCAGCCGCGTGTCGTTGCCGAACTGGTCTGCAAACTGCACCTCCTGCGTTGCGCCCTCGATCTCCAAATTCCATTCGGCGATTTTCTGTGTCGGCCCGTCGAGTGGCACCAGCCGCAGCCGCTGCAGCGCGTAGGCCACGGGCGCGTCGTAATGATACTGGGTCGTGTGGGTGATCTTCAGGCGCATCGGATGCTCAGTAGAACCGGTAGTGCGAGGCTATTTCCTCGCCCAGCCGATTGTTGTCGCGGATGAACTCCGCCAGAAACTCGTGCAGCCCGATCTCGAACACGTCGCGAATGGACGCCCCGCTCAGCCTTGAAAGCGTGTTTTGCACGGTCGCCAGGCAGTCCGGGCTCTCTTCGTAATTGTCGGCCAAATAACGCAGGCTCTGGTTCAGATTATGGTAGCAGAAGGCGAGTGAGCGCGGCATGCGCCGGTTCAGCACAAGAAAATCCGCGATATTGGTCGGCACATACTCCGCCTCATATTCCCAGCGATAGGCGCGATGGGCCGATACCGAACGCAGGATCGATTCCCACTGGTAGTTGTCGAGCGTCGACCCGACCCACGAAACCGACGGCAGAAGCACATAATATTTCACGTCAATGATGCGCGCGGTGTTGTCGGCGCGCTCCACGAACGTGCCGATCTGGTAGAAATCGAAAATCTCGTTGCGCAGCATCGTGCCGTAAAACGCGCCGCGTATCAGCGCCGTCTCGCGCTTGATGGCGTCCAGAACCGCCGGCAGGTTGCGCTCGTCCACCGGCACGGCCAGCATGCGCTTCAGCGACATCCACGCCTCGTTGACGCTTTCCCAGGTCTCGCGCGTCAGCGCGGTGCGTACCATGCGGGCATTGTTGCGCGCCGTCTCGATCGACGACATGACGCTCGACGGGTTTGCGGGGTCGCGCAAAAGAAAGTCTGCGACACTGTGCTGCGAGCATTCATGGCCAGCGGCGGCAAATGCCTGCTCGGCGCCCGCGCTCATCAACACCGAGTTCCATTCTTCGGCCGATCCGGTCGCCCTGGTCAGCGCCAGCCTGAGACCCGCATCAACCAGACGCGTCATGTTCTCCGCCCGCTCGATATAGCGGCTCATCCAGTAGAGACCGTTGGCTGTGCGGCCGAGAAGCATCAGCGGGTTCCTCGCGCAGCGTCAGTCATCGAGAACCCACGTATCTTTCGTCCCGCCGCCCTGCGAGGAGTTGACGACAAGCGAGCCTTCTTTCAGTGCGACGCGGGTGAGCCCGCCGGGCACGATGCGGATGCGGTCCGAGACCAGCACAAACGGCCTCAGATCGACATGACGCGGAGCCAGCCCCTTGTCGGTCAGGATCGGGCACGTCGAGAGCGAAAGGGTCGGCTGCGCGATGTAGTTCGCTGGCCGCGCCTTCAGCTTGGCGGCAAAGTCCTCGCGCTCCTTTTTTGAAGCCGCCGGCCCCACCAGCATGCCGTAACCGCCCGAACCGTGGACTTCCTTGACCACCAGTTCTTCCAGATGTTCCAGCACGTAGGCGAGGCTGTCTGCCTCGCTGCAGCGCCATGTCGGAATGTTGCCGAGGATCGCCTGCCGTCCGGTATAAAACTCAACGATTTCCGGCATATAGGAATAGATCGCCTTGTCGTCGGCGATGCCGGTCCCCGGCGCATTGGCAATGGTGATGTTGCCGGCGCGGAAGACATCCATGATGCCCGGTACACCGAGTGCCGAATCCGGATTGAAGGTCATCGGATCGAGGAACGCATCGTCGACGCGCCTGTAGAGCACATCGATCGTCTTGTAGC
The DNA here is from genome assembly GCA_965232405.1 of Rhizobiaceae bacterium. Classification (GTDB taxonomy): domain Bacteria; phylum Pseudomonadota; class Alphaproteobacteria; order Rhizobiales; family Rhizobiaceae; genus RCIO01. The sequence continues at coordinate 3,694,416 of OZ246966.1, read as the reverse complement.
CTTGCGTGGTGCGCATTGCGACATGGCCGTCCACCACGCGCAGGTCCTGCCCCTCCACGAGCTCGACGCCCATCTGGTCGGCCAGAAAGGCATGTTCGAAATAGGCGGAATTGTAGATGCCGGGCGTCAGCACCGCGACGGTGGGAGCGCCTTGCACCCGCGCGGGCTTCACCGCCGAAAGCGACTGACGCAGCAGCTGCGGATAGTTCTCGACCGGAAGAACCTTCACTTTCTGGAACAGCTCGGGAAAGAGCTGCATCATCGTCTCGCGGTTTTCCAGCATGTAGGAAACACCGGAGGGCGTGCGCGCATTGTCTTCCAGTACGAAGAACTCGTTTTCGCCAGTGCGCACAATGTCGACGCCGATGATGTGGGTATAGACGCCTGATGGCGGGCGCACGCCGATCATCTCGGGCAGGAAGGCGTCATTGTCGGCAATCAGCGACTTCGGAATGCGCCCCGCCCGCAATATCTCCTGGCGATGGTAGATGTCGTCGAGGAATGCGTTCAGCGCCTGCACGCGCTGCTCGATCCCTTGCGTCAGCCGCCGCCATTCCGAACCGGAGATGATCCGCGGCACGATGTCGAAGGGGATCAGCCGCTCGGCTGCTTCCTGCTGGCCATAGACATTGAAGGTGATGCCGGTGCGGCGGAAAACACGCTCCGCGTCTGCCGCTTTTTCGTTGAGCCGCGCAGGATCCTGTGCGCTCAGCCAATCGTCATAGGCGGCATATGGTTGTCTCAGCCCGGCTTCCGCAGGGCGCATTTCATCAAACGCTACCAAGCAATACTCCCTCTTCCTCATTTGAGCGGAACACCGGGGCACAGATCAAGTCCTTTCGCAAAAAGGACATTTTCGGGCCCGGCGACGAAGGCCGAATGCACAAAAACAGGGCAAAGGCTGCGGCATTGCGGCGAAGCGGGGCAATCCGTGCCTCAATGGCGTGCCTGGCCGCCCACGCAATTGTGAAACCCGATGCGCCCGAAATTCGTATGTTCGTTACGGGTAAAGCGTCGTTGCACCCGTGAGTCATTCGGTTCTGAGGACAGCGAGGAGACAGACGATGAAATCAGTTCTTGCAGCAACAGCCACCGCATTGTGGCTGGCAGCCACACCCGCGCTTGCCGGCGATGCCGAAATCAAGGCGGCCCAATCGTCCATCGAAAGCCAGATACGCGCCTTCCTGGCCGACGAGAACGAGACCGCCTATTCCTATGCCGCGCCGAGCATCAGGCAATTGTATCCAACCGTCGAACAGTTCATGGCGATGGTGCGCAACGGCTACCAGCCGGTCTGGAAGCCGCAGAACTTCGCCTTCGGCGAAGCCATCGAACTAAGCCCGACGACCATCGCCCAGCGGGTTCTCGTCACCGGACCCGACGGCAAGGCATATGAGGCCATCTACACGCTCGCGATGCAGGATGACGGCACATTCCGCATCACCGGCGTCAGCCTCAAGGGCGCGCAGGCTCTGGGCGCATAGGCTCAGGCCGGCGTCATGCGGCTGAGAATGGCAACGGTCCCACCAGCAACAACCGCGCCCATCAACGTGCCCCAGCTTGTGTCTACCGCCGCAACCACAGCGTCATAACCTTTCAGCACGGCAAGATTGGTCGCGTTGTAGGTCAGATAAGCGAAGAAGCCGAAGAGCGCGCCGTTGAGCGCCGCCGTTGAAACGCTGCCGGCATTCAGGCCGGCCGCGATGGCGAAATAGACCAGTCCCACGACATAGATTGCGTAAAAAATGGCGGCGACACCCCAGCGCGGATGGTCCAGCAGCAGGTCACCCATGCGGCTTGCATAGAAGTTGCGCGCCACAACGCCGAGCCAGATGGCGTCGAGTATGAGAAACAGCACCAGCGCGATGCCGTAGGCATATAGATATTTCATTCGATTGCTCCGGTCGGACGCGGTCCGCCCCGCGTCATTCACTGCGCACAGATACGCATGGAACCACGCGTAAGTTGCAGGTCAGACCGGAGGCAGGTCGCCCCGTACCCAGTCCTCGCTGATTTCGGCCGCGCGGGCCGCGAAGTTGCCCTGCCCGATCGCTTCGCGGATATCGGCCATCAGGCGCTGATAATAGGCAAGATTGTTCCAGGTCAGCAGCATGCCGCCCAGCGCCTCGCCAGACTTCACGAGGTGATGCAGATACGCCCTCGAATAGTCCCGGCTCGCAGGACAATCGCTTTCCTCATCGAGCGGCCGCGGGTCCTCTGCGTGGCGCGCGTTCTTCAGATTGATCTTGCCGCGCCTGGTATAGGCGAGCCCGTGACGCCCGGCCCGTGTCGGCATCACGCAATCGAACATGTCGATGCCTCGCGCCACCGATTTCAGAATATCGTCCGGCGTTCCGACACCCATCAGGTAGCGCGGCTTTGCAGCAGGCAGCACCGGGCATACCGTTTCCAGCATGGCCAGCATCACCTCCTGCGGTTCGCCAACCGCCAGCCCGCCCACGGCGTATCCTTTGAGATCCAGCGCCTTCAGCGCCAGTGCCGACTGCTCGCGCAGGCTCTGGTTGTCGCCGCCCTGCACTATGCCGAACATCGCCTTGCCGGGCTGGTCGCCGAACGCGGTCTTGCACCGCTCTGCCCAGCGCAGCGACAACTCCATCGCCTTGCTGATCGTTTCCTCGTCGGCGGGCAGCGCAACGCATTCGTCAAGCTGCATTTGTATATCGGAATCAAGCAGATGCTGGATTTCTATCGAGCGCTCAGGCGGCATTTCATGCACCGCCCCATCGACATGACTGCGGAAGGTGACGCCCTTTTCTGTGATCTTGCGCAGCGCCGACAGGGACATGACCTGAAACCCGCCTGAATCGGTCAGGATCGGCCAGGGCCAGCGTGCAAATTCGTGCAGGCCGCCAAGCCGCGCCACCCGCTCCGCGCCGGGCCGCAGCATCAGATGATAGGTGTTTCCCAGAACGATATCGGCGCCCAGTTCTCGTACCTGGTCCATATACATCGCCTTCACCGTACCGCCGGTGCCAACAGGCATGAAGGCAGGCGTGCGCACCGTGCCGCGCGGCATGGTTATCTCGCCCTGCCGGGCATCGCCGTCAGTGGCGTGAACCGTGAAGGTGAACTTCGTGCTCACGGCTCGCTCCTGAAAAGCAGGCTGGCATCGCCATAGGAGTAGAAGCGGTAGCCGCCGCCAATCGCATGCGCATAGGCAACCTTCATCGCGTCCAGCCCGCTGAAGGCGGAAACCAGCATGAACAGCGTCGAACGCGGCAGGTGAAAATTGGTCATCAGCACATCGACGGCGCGGAAGCGATAACCCGGCGTGATGAAGATATCGGTCGGACCAGACCACGGTCTGATCGTGCCGTCCTCGCCGGCGGCACTTTCCAGCAGGCGCAAGGAGGTCGTGCCGGTGGCAATGATACGGCCGCCACGCGCCCGCACCCCGTTCAGCGCATCGGCCGTCGCGGCGTCGATCTGGCCGATCTCGGAGTGCATCTTGTGCGCTTCGGTGTCGTCGGCTTTCACGGGCAGAAAGGTGCCGGCGCCAACATGCAGCGTCACGAAATGACGTTCGATGCCGCGCTGCTCCAGTGCTGCCATCAATTCGTCGGTGAAGTGTAGGCCGGCGGTGGGGGCTGCCACAGCGCCCTCCTCTCGCGCGTAGATGGTCTGGTAGTCGCGCTGGTCAGCCTCGTCATCATCGCGCCTCGCGGCAATGTATGGCGGCAGCGGTATGTGGCCAGCGGTGCGGATCGCCTCGTCCAGAAACGGCCCGGACATGTCGAAGCGCAACAGCACTTCGCCACCCTCGCGCTTTTCTTCCACCGTGGCGTCCAGCGAACCGACGAGGCACAAATTGCTGTCATGGCCGAAGCTGATGCGCTCGCCTTCCGCAACCCGTTTTGCCGGCTTCAGGAAGGCAAGCCAGCTGTCGTCGCCGGCGCGCATGTGAAGCGTCGCCTCAACCTGTGCTGCGCTGTCTCCGCGTTTGCGAATGCCCGAGAGCCGCGCCGGAATGACCCTGGTGTCGTTGAACACCAGCGCATCGCCTGGTTGCAGCAGGTCGGGAAGATCGCGAACCGTGCGGTCAGACAATGCGCCATCGGCTTCGACCACCAGCATTTTTGCGGCATCGCGCGGTGAAACCGGCCGCAAGGCGATGCGGTCCTGAGGCAGGTCGAAATCGAACAGATCAACACGCATGACGGTTCAGTGCCGGCGAAAAATTGTCATGCCATCCTCGGCTTGTAGACACCGCACATTTCGGCCAGCCCTTCGGTCACCAGTCCCCACACCATGGTGAAACCCAAAACAACGACGGGCGTCAGCAGACCCAACGACAGGCCAAGCAGGCCGGCTCCGTCGGATGGCAGGAAGTAGAACCATGCGGCCGCTGCCGGTATCAGCGAAACCATGACACCGCGCAGCACCCAGCCGGCGGCAAGAAAAGGCAGGAAACCGAGCCAGCCCCATATGCCGCCCCAAACGACCTTCGGGTAGATGAATTCCGGTGTCAGGGACGGCGCGATTGCCACGCCGAACAGGCCCGTCACGCCAGCCAGCCCGGCCAGCCAGATGACGAATGCTGTCACCAGCCCGCCAAAGGCGCCCAGCGCAAACAGAAGCGATGATTTGCGGATCAGTCCGACCATGATCCGGTCATAGCGGAATCAGGCGTCGGCAGCGACCTTGATCGAAACGATCTTGTCGGGGTCCTGAACCGGTTCGCCGCGCTTGATCTTGTCGACATTTTCCATGCCCTCGGTCACCTGGCCCCAGACCGTGTATTGCCGGTCGAGAAAGCTGGCATCGTCAAAGACGATGAAAAACTGCGAATTGGCCGAGTCCGGGCTCTGCGCGCGCGCCATAGAGCAGGCGCCACGGCCATGATTGGCGTTGGAAAACTCAGCCTTGAGATTGGGCTTGTCCGAACCACCCATGCCGGCCTGAGCCGGGCTGAAGGACGCGCTGTTGGAGTTGCCGAACTTAACGTCGCCGGTCTGGGCCATGAAGCCGTCGATCACGCGATGGAAGACAACACCGTCATAAGCGCCTTCGCGGGTCAGTTCCTTGATCCTCGCCACATGGCCGGGAGCCAGATCGGGGTACAACTCGATCACGACGCTGCCCTGCGTGGTTTCCATCAATAGCGTGTTTTCCGGATCCTTGATCTCGGCCATCCTTACAGTCCCTTCGAGTTTGTTTGATTTCAGTTGGAGTCGGCGGCGATGCGCACGCTGATCATGCGGTCAGGGTCGCGCACCATGCCGTTCTGGGCGCGGTTGCCCCGCTTGATGTTGTCGACGAACTCCATTCCGCTCTCGACATTGCCGACCACGGTATACGCGCCGTTGAGCGACGGTGCTTCGCCGAACATGATGAAGAACTGCGAATTGGCCGAGTTCGGGTTCTGCGCCCGCGCCATACCCACTGTCCCGCGCACATAAGGCTCGTTGGAAAATTCTGCCGGAAGATCGCTGCGCGATGACCCGCCGGTACCGGCCCGGCCGGCATTGAAGCCGTCTGCCATGTCGCCGAACTGAACGTCTCCGGTCTGCGCCATGAACCCGTCGATCACCCGGTGGAAGGCAACATTGTCATAAGCGCCTTCGCGCACCAGCGCCTTGATCTGCTCGACATGCTTCGGCGCAAGGTCGGGCCTGAGCGCTATGCGCACCTCGCCGTCTTTCAGCGTGATGATCATGGTGTTTTCCGGCTCGGCGGCATTTGCGGCAGATGCCACGCCGAAAATGCCCGCTGCCAGAACCAGCGGCAAAGCGCGCCTGGTGAAATTCATGGACAATTCCTCGTGTGGGTTATTTGGCGAATTTCGCTTTCAACGGACCAACCACGGCGGCCGGCACGAAGGGGCGAATGTCTCCGCCCATGGAGGCGATCTGCCTGACAAGTGTGGCGGTAATCGTACGCACCGACGGGCTGGCAGGCAGGAACACTGTCTGCAGTTGCGGTGCCATGGTTTCGTTCATGCCCGCCATCTGCATCTCATAGTCGAGATCGGTGCCGTCGCGCAGGCCGCGAATGACAATCGCCGCCCCGTGTGCGCGCGCTGCTTCGACCATCAGTCCTTCGAACGATACGACCTTGATGCGTCCGGCGTCGTCGCCAAGTTCCTCACGGCAGGCGGTTTCGATCAGAGCCATGCGCTCGTCGAGCGAAAACACCGGCGTCTTGGAGGCCTGGATGCCGATCCCGACATAGATCGTGTCGGCAACAGCAAGCGACGCCTTGAGAACGTCGAGATGGCCGTTGGTCAGCGGGTCGAACGACCCGGCGTAAAAAGCAATTCGTTCCGTCATTGGCAGCGCTTCTAACGTTCAGCCAGCGCGATGGCAATTCGCCTGTCGCGGGTCATTGCAGGCATGTCTAACGCCGGCTGAACGCCAGCCACAGGCCGCCGCCGATCAGGAACGTGCCGGAAATGCGCTCCGTCAGGCGCACCCGCTCGCGCGAGAGCCAACTTCCGGCGCCGCCCGCGGCAAATGCGTAGGCGCTGTCGCATACGCTCGCCACGGCAATGAAGATGAAGCCCAGCACAACGATCTGCAAAGCAGCGCTTCCCTCGGGGTTCATGAATTGCGGGATCAGTGCTCCGAAGAAAAGCAGCGCTTTCGGGTTCGACCAGAGAACGATGAAACCCTGCAGCACGAACGAACCACCGGGCCGCGCCACGGTCTCGCGGCTGCCCAGCGTTCCGTCGGAACGCCACATCTTGATGCCCAGCCAGATCAGATAGGCCGCGCCGACCAGGCGCAGAACCTCAAAGACGCTGCCCATGCCGGCAATGACGGCCGAGAATCCGACAGCCAGGATGCCGATCATGGTGACGATGCCCAGTTGCGTGCCCAACACATTGAGCAGGCCGGCGCGCGTGCCGTGTTTCATCGAATTGGCGATGATCACCGTCACCGAGGGACCGGGAACGATGACGATGACAAAACAGGCAAGGAGATAGGAAAGCAGCGCGGCGGTATCGGGCATGACGGAGTCTCCGTTTTCGCCATCCATCAAACGCACAATGCCCCTGCCCGCGCAAGCCGGTGAAACCTGAACGCAAAATGAACGTAACTACCAGCAGGTGTTCAGCCGCAAAATGCGATGAACCTTTCCACACCGTGCGGCGACCAACAGTCAAAGCCGCCGGTCAAAAGGAAGGAGACAAGACCATGATGATCGTTGCACTCGCCGCCGCCATGACGCTGGCCATGCTGATCGCAACCGCCGTGGGACTGCATCAGGAAAGCCAGCGCGTCGAGCTTCGCCGCAGAAGCGTTCACGCGCAGCGCAACCGCTTCCATTGACCCGTTAGCAAGGGAAATCAGCCTATTCGGTCGCCGGGCTCTCCGGCTCGGCGCCGTTCGCTGCTTCGTCTGCAGCGGCTTCGTCCTCTTCAGGCTCCGAAATCGGCTCGACCGAGACCACGCGCTCGCCATCGGCGGTGCGGAACACCGTCACGCCCTTGGTGGCGCGGCTGGCGATGCGGATATCGACCACAGGAACGCGGATCACCTTGCCGGCATTGGTGACCATCATGATCTGGTCGTCATTCTCAATCGGGAACGCAGCCACAAGCCTGCCGATCTCGTCCTTCTTGGAAACGTCGGTGGCGCGAATGCCCTTGCCGCCACGGCCGATCACCCGGAAATCGTATGACGAGGACCGTTTGCCGTAGCCATATTCGGAAATCGTCAGCACAAACTGTTCGCGCGCCTTGAGTTCCTCATAACGTTCATCGGACAGTTCGGCATCCTCGACCGCCTCTTCCGCGGCAACCTCGACCTCTTCCTCTTCGCCCGTCGCCAGCCTGCGCTCATGTGCTGCGCGCTTCAGGTAGGCGGAGCGTTCCGACGCTTCGGTATCGACATGGCCCAGAATGGCCATCGAGATCACCCTGTCGTCTTCGCCCATTGAAATGCCGCGCACGCCGACAGAGTTGCGGCCGGCAAAGACGCGCACATCAGTAACGGCAAAACGGATGCACTGGCCGGAATCGGCCGTCAGCAACACGTCGTCGTCCTCGGTGCAGGTATAGACGGCCAGGATCTCGTCGCCCTCGTCGTCGAGCTTCATGGCGATCTTGCCGTTGCGGTTCACCTGGGTGAAGTCCGACAGCTTGTTGCGACGCACCGTGCCGCGCGTGGTGGCGAACATCACATGCAGATCGCCCCAGCTCTCCTCATCCTCCGGCAGCGGCATGATGGAGGTGATGCGCTCGTTTTCCTGCAGCGGCAGCATGTTGCGCAGGAATTTGCCGCGCGACTGCGGCGTGCCCACCGGCAGCCGCCACACCTTTTCCTTGTAAACGATGCCGCGCGAGGAGAAGAACAGGATCGGCGTATGCGTGTTGGCGATGAACAGCCGCGTGACGAAATCCTCGTCCTTTGTCGACATGCCGGAGCGGCCTTTGCCGCCGCGCCCCTGCGCCCGGTAGATCGAAAGCGGCACCCGCTTGATGTAACCCTCATGGGTGACGGTGACGACCATATCCTCGCGCTGGATAAGGTCCTCGTCCTCCATGTCCGCGCCGCCTTCGGCGATCTCGGTGCGCCGCGGCGTGGCGAACTCGTCGCGAATGCGGATCAGCTCGTCCTTGACGATCTGCTGAACCCGCGCGCGCGACCCCAGAATGTCCAGAAAATCCGATATCTCCGCACCGATCTGGTTCAGCTCGTCTGAAATCTCGTCGCGGCCGAGTGCTGTCAGGCGCTGCAGCCTCAGTTCGAGAATGGCGCGCGCCTGCTCTTCGGAAAGATTGTAGGTGCCGTCCTCGTTGATGCGGTGGCGCGGATCGTCGATCAGGAGAATCAGCGCCTCAACGTCGGCCGCCGGCCAGCGCCGCTCCATCAACTGGTCGCGCGCGCTCTGCGGGTCGGGTGCTGCCCGGATGAGCTTGATCACCTCGTCGATATTGGCGACCGCAATCGCCAGGCCCACCAGCACATGGGCGCGTTCGCGCGCCTTCTTCAGCAAATATTTGGTGCGCCGTGTGACGACCTCTTCACGGAAGTGGTTGAACGCCGACAGCATGTCGATCAGGTTCATCACTTCCGGCTTGCCGCCGTTCAGCGCAACCATGTTGGCGCCAAACGAGGTCTGCAGCGGCGTGTAGCGGTAAAGCTGGTTCAACACGACGTCGGCCATCGTGTCGCGCTTCAGCTCGATCACCACGCGGTAGCCCTGCCGGTCGCTCTCGTCGCGAATGTCGGAGATGCCCTCGATGCGCTTGTCGCGCACCAGTTCGGCCATCTTCTCGATCATCGACGCCTTGTTCACCTGATAGGGAATCTCGGTGACGACGATCGCCTCGCGGTCGTTGCGTATCTGCTCGGTCGACACGCGCGCGCGCATGGCAAGCGAGCCGCGCCCGGTCGAATAGGCGTTGTGGATGCCGGTACGGCCCAGAATGATGCCGCCGGTCGGGAAGTCCGGCCCCGGAATGATCTCCATCAGCTCCGAAAGCTGGATGGCCGGGTTGTCGATCATCGCCACGCAGCCGTCGATCACCTCGCCCAGATTGTGCGGCGGGATGTTGGTGGCCATGCCGACGGCGATGCCGCCCGATCCGTTGACCAGAAGGTTGGGAAAACCGGCCGGCAGCACCTTGGGCTCGCTGGCCGAGCCGTCATAGGTGTCCTGGAAATCGACGGTTTCCTTGTCGATATCCTCAAGCAGCTCGTGCGCCACCTTCTGCAGGCGCGATTCCGTGTAGCGCATCGCCGCCGGCGGGTCGCCGTCGATGGAGCCGAAATTGCCCTGCCCGTCGATGAGCGGCACGCGCATCGACCAGTCCTGCGCCATGCGCACCAGCGCGTCATAGATCGAGGCGTCGCCATGCGGGTGGTATTTACCCATCACGTCGGCGACAGGCCGCGCTGACTTCACATATTTGCGGTTCCAGTGATAGCCGCTCTCGTGGCTGGCATAGAGAATGCGCCGGTGCACCGGCTTCAGGCCGTCGCGCACGTCGGGCAGCGCGCGGCTCACGATCACGCTCATCGCGTAATCGAGATAGGAACGCTGCATCTCCTCGATAATGGAGACGGGTTCGATTTCGTCCGGCTGGTCGCCGGGGCCGCCGGGTGTTGTCAGATCGCTCAAATCAGGTCGCAGTCAGATGTCGGAATCACTTGCCTCCTTATATAGGAAGCCGGCGGCAATCACCAATTTCCGCGACCTCAAGCGGAAGCTCCCGGCCGCCCATTTTCTCACGCAAAATCATTGCGTTAGGTGATGCGCCTGAAAGTCGCGGCAAGGCGTCCACAGTTTCGGCCTGCAAACCTCTGCCCGGCCCGGTGGAAGCAGCAGGAAATTTCATCTACTAACGGTGACTGAAGCGCTGTTTTGGGGGCCGAATGCCCGGCTTTGACGCCACCTTCAATGCGTTCGTGACGATCCTGGTGACTATTGATCCGCCGGGGCTGGCGCCGCTGTTCCTGGCGCTGACGGGCGGCATGAACCGCTCTGAGCGCATGCAGGTGTCGGTGCGCTCCAGCCTGATCGGCTTTCTGGTTCTTGCGCTGTTTGCCGTGGCCGGCGCCGGCATCCTCAGCGTATTCGGCATCACGCTGCCGGCCTTCCGCGTCGCGGGCGGTTTGCTCCTCTTCTACATCGCCTTCGAGATGATCTTCGAGCGCAGGCAGGAGCGGCATGAACGCAGCGCAAAGCGCGCCATCACGCAGGACATGATCCGCAACATTGCCGCCTTTCCGCTGGCAATCCCGCTGATTGCGGGCCCCGGCGCCATTTCGGCCACCGTGCTTTTGTCAGGCACGTTCGCTGATTTCGCCGCACGCGCCGCACTTGTCGGCATCATCCTCGTATGCGTGCTGATCACCTTCCTGGTGTTCGTGCTTGCAGAACGCGTCGACGGTTTCCTGGGTGAGACGGGCCGCTCGATCCTGACCCGCCTGCTGGGTGTCATTCTGGCCGCGCTAGCCGTGCAGTTCGTGGCGGATGGTGTGAAGGCGCTGGTGGCGGCTTAGGGGAGGCGGGCCGTTCCGATTAGCCAAATGTGTGATGCCACAAGTTAACCGAAACAAGGACATGCTCGTCAAGCTGTTCGCGGATGGTTGACCAGCTTAACGCAACTCAAAGCATTTCCCGTCGTGGACATTCTGCCTTGCTTAGCCTCGCGCAGTTCGCGCATTCCAACGTTTCTGACATTCTGCCTGACTGGCCTTCTGATATAATATCTCACGCTAGAGACAATGTATATTTATCAAAGCCGCCAGTGTACGAATGATATGCATTTGTGTTGGTCAAACCACATCATTCACCTATCATAACAATTTGCTATCTCCTCATGAGGAATTTGCGAGTACCGTCCTGTGGTTCCCATCGATTGGACTTCGATTGTTGGAGCGTCGAACGTTGCCGCTGTTGCCCAATGTCTGTCTGGGGCTCGATTTCTTGCGTTTGCCGGCGCTGGAATTTCGCGGAACTCTGGCCTCCCGGTGGCAAACGAACTGCGAGACGAAATCCTGACCGAACTCCGCGTGCCGGAGAGAGTAAGGGCCATCCTTGCTGAGGCCCAACCGCCTTTTGAGCTCATAGTCGAGACACTAGCACAATTTTCCGATCCGACTCCGCTTTTCCGAATATTTCAATCTGGCGCTCCTTGCCCATTCCATCATCTGACGGCCAAGCTGGCGCTGGAAGGCCAAATGGTGGGCATCGTTACTACCAACTTCGACTGTCTTTTCGAAGCGGCCTTTGTTGCTGCTGGCTTACAATATGAACGCATCTGGCAAGAGCACGCACTTGAAGGGTGGCAAGTCAAGGCCGGAATCTTCCCGCTGCTTAAGGTGCATGGAAGTGCGCACGACGAAACGAGCCTAGATATCACCGTCCGACGAGTGGCTGGTCAGCGCGGCGTAGCGGCTCGCGAAACAACCCTCAGACAAGCCATTCTATATACTGGTGCAGATGCCATCCTCGTTGCAGGCTACAGCGGCTCGGACCGCTTCGACATAAATCCAATATTGGCGCGGCTTGCTGCGAATGCGCCGCCGGTCGTTCTTGTCGCCCACGATCCCAGTGACAGTGGCGACGCAATTGTCGAACCCCTCACAGGAAATGAGCATGCCGGTCCGTTTAGCTTGTTTGGTGGTATACGGGTGAAATGCAATACGGACATGTTGGTCGATAAAATTGCAGGTGGACACAGTGTGGTGCCTCCATCTTGTACTGCCGAATGGCACGAACACGTCCGAAGTTGGTTTCATCAGTGCATGTCCGCGCGCGGCGGTGCCTTTCGGTCGTTTATGATCGGTGCACTTTTGCATGCGGCAGCGCGACCTCGAGATGCCCAACCTTGGTTTAGGAAGGCAACTGCACAACCCGCGGATCAACTGCTAAAAATTGAATCTTCATTGTCGCTGGCTAGATGCATCCGCGACGTTGGGAGGGATCTCATCGCCGCTCGAGGTGCGGCCTCGAAGGCGCTTAGGTTAGCTCGAGCTGCTGGTAGCAATTTTTGCGAGATTTCTGCGTTGATTGAATTAGGGGTTATCGCTGCGGACAAGCGAAAGTTAAGGTCTGCTCTCAGATACTACCGCCAAGCAGAGGTTCTTGCGCGCCGAGTCAATGAGGCCGAGAAGCTTGGAGTCGCCCTCGGAAACGCTGCCATAGCCCGAAAAAACCTGGGCGGCGCTCGGCGGCTGCGCCGCGCACTGCGTGATCACACAATAGCATTAGAAATTGCCCGCCAAGCCGGTGACAAGCGGAGCGAAGGAAGAACCCTAGGCAATATCGGCATTGTGTATTCGAATCTTGGATACTCAAATACGGCGATCGATCACTTTAGGAAAGCGGGGAACATCGCTCGTGAACTCGGCGACCTCTATCATGAGGCAATTTGGCTCGTGGGAGAGGCCCATGACACTTTCGCGTCCGACTCGGCGCGTGCAATCGATCTCACCTTAAGGGCACGAACAATGTTCGAGCCGTTGAGCATGGCGCGCGTGAGGGAGTGTGACAAACACCTGAGACGGTTTGGTTATCGTACCTAGCCGATGCACTTACGGGCGATTCCTTACGATATCTCCTGGTCCTGACTTACTCCCGCCCTCACCGGCAGCATCAGGCGCAGGGCCGGCGGTTTCGACAGGTCGAAATCAACCGGGTATTCCTCGCGCTGGTCGCAGAATGTCGTGTCGCGCTCGATGCCGGCGTCCCTGAGCCCGCCCATCAACTTGCCGTAGCTTTCTACCACCGTGCCGGCGTCCGGCCCATGCCAAATGCCGGCGCAGCGCATTGCCGGCACGTCCAGCACATCGAACTCCTCTCCGGTGCCCTCATCGCCTGTCTCGATGCCAACGAAATAGCGGAAGCCGTCGGGGCGGTCGTTCCATGTCAGCCCGACAATCGGGCTCTTCCACAGGTCGCTGGTGCGTGCCGAAAGCGCCTGAACCTCGGCGATGACCGGGTGAAGCGCTCCCTGCGACGCGTCCTCGAAGCTGCCCGACCAGAACCTCCCGATCAGCCGATGTGGCGGCCTGCCGACCAGCACGAAGCCGTGACCAAGCGTTGCATCGCCGCACATCAGGCACATGGCGTCATTCCGGCTCTGTTCCAGAGCATTTGCGCTCAGGGTAATGCCAGTCTGTGGCCCGGTGCAAACTCGATCAGATCCCACTGATTGCCGTAGAGATCGCGGAACACTGCAACGGTGCCATAGTCCATCACCTTCGGCTCGCGCACGAACTCCACCCCCTGCCCGCGATAGCGCTCAAAGTCGCGCTGGAAATCGTCGGTCTGGAGAAACAGGAAAACGCGGCCGCCGGTCTGGTTGCCGATCGCCGCTTCCTGTTCGGAACCGGATGCCCTGCCAAGCACCAGCGAGGCTCCCCCGCCGGGCGGCGCGACAACCACCCAGCGTTTGTCCTGTTCGGGCTGATAGGTGTCCTCGATCAGCTCGAAGCCGAGCGTACCGCAATAGAAGGCAATTGCCTCGTCATAGTCGCGCACCACGACCATGACATGGGCGATGCGCTGCACAGGCTCAGAACGGGATTTCGTCGTCGAGATCAGCGCTGGCGCGGCCACGATCCTCGGCCGGACCGGACTGGCCGAAATCGGAGCCGCTTCTGCCGCCACGGTCGTAACCGACCTGACCGCCATCGCCGCCCTGCCCGCGCGAATCCAGCATCTGCAATTCGCCGCGGAACTTCTGCAGCACGACCTCGGTCGTGTAGCGGTCCTGGCCCTGCTGGTCCTGCCATTTGCGGGTCTGGAGCTGGCCCTCGATGTAAACCTTGGCGCCCTTCTTCAAATATTGCTCCGCCACCTTGGCGAGATTGTCGTTGAAGATAACGACATTGTGCCATTCGGTACGCTCGCGGCGTTCGCCCGACTGGCGGTCGCGCCAGGTTTCCGACGTGGCAATGCGCATATTGACCACCGGATCGCCGGAATTCAGCCTGCGGATTTCAGGGTCCGCGCCCAGATTGCCGACCAGGATAACCTTGTTGACGCTGCCTGCCATTTGTCCGCTCCACGCTCGTCCGAAACCGGGCCCCGCGGCCCCTTTTGTCTATGCGCCTATACCAGTCGCGTCTCAACGGCCACACGCCGTCATCGATCGCCTGTGAACAACTCACATGTTCACTGTATGTTCTATTCTTTGCAAACTGTTCTGTCAACGACCATGAAACGCCCGTCCGCATAGGAAAGCCCCGCGCTCCTTGCGGCAGAGCGGCGGGGCTTTGAAGGTTCTGTACCTTCGGCCGGAACATACTCCGGATATATCTCGGATGCGTCTCGGAACCGTCTCAAACGGCCCGATGATCCGACTCATAGTCTCTGCGATTTCGGTGATATCGACCGCAGGCGAAAGCCGGTCTTCAGGCGGCCTCAACCTACGACCGCAGCTCCGCGCGGGGGCGAAGCCGGATGGGACTGTCGGGTGGATTCATGCCTCGTCTCCTTCCATTGCCATGCGGGCTCGGTGGATCCTCGGCTCGATCCGTCAACTTCCAGGCGAAACCCGGAACTGGCGGAGAGCTGCGTCGGGAAAACGCGCTCGTCCGAGGATCGATTGGAAGTGTGCTCCTGCATGCAGGACCCGTCAAGGGATAGACGGCGGTGGATAAAAAATGTGATCGCGATTGCACGGCCGCTCCTTCCTGACACAATGATGTCAGCATGCCGTTCGGCCTTTGTTCTTTTTGCTTGCCCGCGCGGGCAAAAAGCTGGAAAGGTCAGAAGAAGCATGTTCACCGGCCGGGACTCGATGCCGCGCCGGAAAGTCCTACATGACGGCTGCCCGGCGCACTTGATCATCTGAGCGGCGGTCCCGGGCGCGATCAGCATGAACGAGGCGGCGAAAGCTCATATGGCCGAGCACAAGACGATTTCCATTCGCGGGGCGCGCGAACACAATCTGAAGAATGTCGATCTGGAGCTGCCCCGCGACAGCCTGATCGTGATGACCGGCCTGTCGGGCTCCGGCAAGTCGTCGCTCGCCTTCGACACGATCTATGCCGAGGGCCAGCGGCGTTATGTCGAGAGCCTGTCGGCCTATGCGCGCCAGTTTCTGGAGATGATGCAGAAGCCGGATGTCGACCAGATCGACGGCCTGTCGCCGGCCATCTCGATCGAACAGAAGACGACCTCGCGCAATCCGCGCTCGACGGTCGCTACCGTCACCGAGATCTACGACTATATGCGCCTGCTGTTTGCACGCGCCGGCATCCCCTATTCACCTGCCACCGGCCTGCCGATCGAGAGCCAGACGGTGAGCCAGATGGTCGACCGGGTGCTGGCGCTGGAAGAAGGCACGCGGCTATTCCTGCTGGCGCCCATCGTGCGCGGGCGCAAGGGCGAATACCGCAAGGAACTGGCAGAGCTTCAGAAGAAGGGTTTCCAGCGCGTCAAGGTGGACGGAACCTTCTACGAGATCGCCGAGGTGCCGGCGCTCGACAAGAAATACAAGCACGACATCGATGTGGTCGTGGACCGCATCGTGGTGCGGCCGGACCTTGCCGCTCGGCTGGCCGATTCCATCGAGACAGCGCTCAAGCTGGCCGAGGGCATCGCGGTGGCGGAATTCGCCGACAAGCCGCTCGAGGGCAAGCTGACCGGCGCCGAGGCGGTCAACAAGTCAGCCAACGAGACGCATGAGCGCCTCATCTTCTCCGAAAAGTTCGCCTGCCCGGTGTCCGGCTTCACCATTCCCGAAATCGAGCCGCGGCTCTTTTCCTTCAACAACCCGTTCGGCGCCTGCCCCACCTGCGACGGCCTCGGTTTCCAGAACGCGATCGACGAAATGCTGATCGTGCCGGAAGACTCAGTCACCTTGCGCAATGGCGCCATCGCGCCCTGGGCGAAATCCTCCTCGCCCTATTACGCGCAGACGCTGGAAGCGCTCGGCAAGGTCTATGGCTTCAAGCTCGGTGATCGCTGGAGCGACCTCACTTCCGAAGCACAGGACGCCATCCTGCGCGGCACAGGTGAGCGCAAGATCGAGTTCACCTATGATGACGGGCTGCGCTCCTACAAGACCAATAAGACCTTCGAGGGCGTGATCCCCAATCTCGAACGCCGCTGGAAGGAAACCGACTCCGCCTGGATGCGCGAGGAGATCGAGCGCTTCATGTCGGCCACCCCCTGCCCGGCCTGCTCCGGCTACCGCCTCAAGCCCGAGGCGCTCGCCGTCAAAATCGCCGGCAAGCACATTGGCGAAGTGGCGCAAATGTCGATCCGCAATGCAGCAAGTTGGTACGAGGCGCTGCCGGGTGAACTTTCGCCCAAGCAGAACGAGATCGCCACCCGCATCCTCAAGGAAATTCGCGACCGGCTGAACTTCCTCAACGATGTCGGCCTCGATTACCTGACGCTTTCCCGCAATTCCGGCACGCTGTCGGGCGGCGAGAGCCAGCGCATCCGCCTCGCATCGCAGATAGGCTCCGGCCTCACCGGCGTGCTTTATGTGCTCGACGAGCCCTCCATCGGCCTGCACCAGCGCGACAATGCCCGCCTGCTCGACACGCTCAAGCACCTGCGCGACCTCGGCAACACGGTCATCGTCGTAGAGCATGACGAGGACGCCATCCTGCATGCCGACCATGTCGTCGATATCGGCCCGGCCGCCGGCATCCATGGCGGACGCATCGTGGCGGAAGGCACGCCTGCCGACATCATGGCCAATCCGAAATCGCTCACCGGGCAATATCTGTCGGGCGCGCTGGCGGTCGAAGTGCCGGCCGAGCGCCGCCAGGCGAAAAAGGGCAAGCGCGTCCGCGTCGTCGGCGCGCGCGGCAACAATCTGAAGAATGTCACGGCCGACATCCCGCTCGGCACCTTCGCCTGCGTCACCGGCGTGTCGGGCGGCGGCAAATCCACCTTCCTCATCGAGACGCTCTACAAGGCCGCCTCGCGCCGCATCATGGGCAGCCGAGAGCACCCGGCCGAGCATGACCGCATCGAGGGGCTGGAGTTCATCGACAAGGTCATCGACATCGACCAGTCGCCGATCGGCCGCACCCCGCGCTCCAATCCTGCCACCTATACCGGCGCCTTCACGCCGATCCGCGACTGGTTCGCCGGCCTGCCGGAAGCCAAGGCGCGCGGCTACCAGCCCGGCCGCTTTTCCTTCAACGTCAAGGGCGGGCGCTGCGAGGCCTGCCAGGGCGACGGCGTCATCAAGATCGAAATGCACTTCCTGCCCGATGTCTACGTCACCTGCGACGTCTGCCACGGCAAGCGCTACAACCGCGAGACGCTGGAGGTGCTGTTCAAGGGCAAGTCGATCGCCGACGTGCTCGACATGACGGTGGAGGAAGGCGTCGACTTCTTCGCCGCCGTGCCCGGCGTGCGCGACAAGCTGGAAACGCTCGACCGCGTCGGCCTCGGCTACATCAAGATCGGCCAGCAGGCGACCACGCTGTCGGGCGGCGAGGCGCAGCGCATCAAGCTCGCCAAGGAGCTGTCGCGCAAGGCCACCGGCAAGACGCTCTACATCCTCGACGAGCCGACCACCGGCCTGCACTTCCACGATGTCGCCAAGCTGCTCGAAGTCCTCCACTCGCTGGTCGAACAGGGCAATACGGTGGTCGTCATCGAGCACAATCTGGAAGTCATCAAGACGGCCGACTGGATCCTCGACCTCGGCCCCGAAGGCGGCGACGGCGGCGGCGAACTCGTCGCCTCAGGCACACCGGAGGATATCGTCGCGCAAGCCGCCCCCGTCGGCCGAAGCCCGAATCCGGGCGAAGGCCGAAGCTACACCGGGCAGTTTCTCAAGGAGCTGCTGGAACGGAGGCCTGGGCGAAGGAAGGCAGAGGCGGCGGAGTAGAAGGGGGCAATCTTCCGCAGTTTAGCGCCCGATCAGGTACTCAACGAATTCTTCTTGAAAATTATAACGAGGCACATTGTTGAAGGCGACATCGTAGATCGCGCCATAGTGTTGCATAATCGTGATCAGCGATCCGAGTGCCTCATGCTCTTCATAGAAATACGTGAAATGAGGAGTATTTCCAGACCAATAGCCAATACCCCTGTTAGGCAGGAGGATAAATTCACGGCAGAGTGGATTACTATTAAGGTCGTCGCGCATCTCGGCGACTAGTTTGGGAGCCTTCTTCTCAAGTTCGGGAAATGGACGCGCTCTGCGAACCTCGTAACCCTTGGCTTCTAGGCCAGCCATCGCTTCGGCTGTGCCCTTCCAATCCAAAAGAACTGCCGACGTATACGTTAGCTCATCGTCATCGATGAGCTTCGCATGTGTCTGACAGAGCCAGATTGCGTTCGTTATCGAAGAACGCTGGTCGCTGGACATGCTTTCGTCGTACCGGGCGCCACCGGGCGAAGCCGCAGCGATATGAGCTGCGACTCCAGTATTCGTGACGCCGCAATTGGCATCAGGGCCGGCGGTTGGCAGGCGGCAATCAGGGCATGAACACTTCATCCCGGCGCGCCGCGCAAGGCGATCAATCACCTCACGTGAGAAGTTGTCTCTTGCCATGTCGATCCTGTCCGCAATGCATTTGCGGTACCCTATGCTACCGGCGGCGGCGGCGCTGCTTTGGCGGGTTCGGCGTCAGTATCGTGGCAATAGTTTGCCCCTTCTTCCGCATGTAGATCGCTTTACCATTCACAATCGCCTCGTCGACGCGTCGGTTCGGCGCTAGGACGCGCATGGTGGACAGGTCGAGTTGGGCGATCACGTTTCCATTGATGTCTTCTATGTCCGCATATTCAGTAATCTGCATGGGTCCAGACGTTCCTTGGAGATTCCTACTCCACTATTGCTTAGCTAAGTGAGACTCCACATTGCGATACCGTTTGGCGGCGTTGAGCAAATCCAACGATTCACCACGAGTTCCACTTAGAATCGGATAGGTAGAGTAAACCAGCTTGATAAAAGGATCCCATGTAAGGCGACGTGTCTGCTCGATAACGTGATCGAGGATTGCGGCTTCCTCATCCGCCACGCGAATATCGATATTTTTTTGCTTCAGCACTATCCGTTCTTTGCGATTGCCGAACGGCGTGACCTCAGATTGAACATCGAAGGCAGGGTCTTCAAGTGCCAGTTTATGTACATCATCGACATAGGGGCCATAGTGATTGAAGCGCCATGCGATATCCGTTACCGGCTTGCCGCGATCGAGGGCGGACTTCCAGTCGGCAAGGTAGATCATTTTGGTCAGTCGCGCCTTGGAAAGCTCGTTCTTGTGGGGATAATGCATCACGAGATAAGCGATAACATTCTTAAGATCAGCCATCTTAGAAGCCTTTCTCCCTCGCAAACTCAGGTGATGGTTCGCGGTTCCGCATAACCTCTAGCAGGTGGACGATGTCTTTGCCCGGCAGGCCATGTACGCGTTTCTCCAATTCTGGCACGGAGAATCGATTCGCATCCGTGCTTTCAAACACAATAATAGCATGGCGTGACGAACCCTGTTGATCGTTGAGGGCGAATGCCGCGATGGAGCGTGGTTTCATGTTCATAGCCTGCACCACTTCAGCCGTGAGGTGCCACTCATCCAAGTTGCGGGCGCAATAACCGTCAAGGTCAGTATTCGGGTCCGGGAAATCTTGGACAATACACTGTCCGTTCCCAGCATGCCATGCTGCACCAATCACACCTTGGTCTACGGGATAGACGCTTCGACCAGGCTTATCCAATTGCGGAAGCACAGCATAGCGGCCGACCATCGTGAAGGCATTGTCGTCGTGACGGTAGACGCTGATCCTGTCTCTCGCGTCGAAGCCTAGTTCCTCTGCAAGGACTTGCAACCGACGATCCCAAATGTCGAAGTAATCGCTGCCGAACCCACTCACAAGACTTTTCATGCTCGTGAGTTGGCCTTCTAACTCCGCGTTTCGAGCCGCGAGCGTGCCCTGAGACTTTGCAGCGAACCAAGCACTCCCGATCGCCACGGCGATTCCAATGACGCCTCCGGCCCGCCATGCGAGTGGCGAGTCTTTCTCAGTCAGCCAAGTCCAGAAGTTTGTAAAAAATACGAGAGCAACGGCTGAGATAACCAGAGCAATTGGCTCTCGATGGAGATCGACCCATTTCCCGCATCGCTGAAAAAAGCCAAGCGCCATGCGATTCCCTTATCAAAATTCAGAACAACTGTGGAGATCGTCAATCGTCGCGATCACCATAATAAAAGGCGGGTTGCCCCTGAGCCGTGAATATCCAATCTTCATTAACATAGTAAGATGCTTGGCCATCGGGGACACGGAACCACCAGCCGTCACTGATCCAGTACGAATAGCGACCTTCGCGTGTGTAGATATGCCCATCAGTTTGGTAGTATATTGGTTGGCCTTGCCGCGTGAAAATCCAACGAGTGCTCATTAGCGTTACTGGCCTCGAATATTGCGTTAGAATCTACCCTAGTTAGCCTGTTCGAACTCCGCTTCCGTAGAACTATCGTAGGCCATGATGAGGTCCTGCCACATAGCAGCAGGGTGCGCGGAATCTATGGGTCGGTCAACTTTTATTACACGCGTACGGGCGCATGTGTATCCGGTCTCCAAGTTCAATGCCTGATTTTTTATCCCCGAGTTATCCCCGCCCCTCAAACCTCGCTTACAATTCCGCCGCCCTTGATAGGAGGTGGCGATGGACTGGAATGCTGCGATCGAGCGACACCGCACCGCGCTGAAGCGCGTGCTGGCCACGCTCGCAGCATTGGCCGGCTTCACCGGCCCTACCTCTCCCCTTGCGGGAGAGGACGGTTCGGCCCGCCAAGGCGAAGCCGAGGCGCTGGCCGTACCTGGTGAGGGGGTAGCCCTCCCCCCGCCATCTCCACCGCGCGGTGCTCCGCCTTTTGCGTCCTGCCGAAGCCGCGGCGCGGCGGCTCATCATCGTCGCGGCGCAACAACTCCCGGCCATGCGAGCGCCCGAAAGGCGCGTTGCGGGCAAGAGCGGCTGGCACAGGGGCACGGCGGCCAGCGCCAGACTTGCCCTACCCCTTTTCGACCCGCTGCGCCGCGAGCGCCGCCTGCCCGCGTCTCGGGACATGCCGCGCATGTCGATCCCCGGTTGGAGCGAGCCGGCGCCGCTGCCCGTGCCGCCGACGCCATACGAGCCGATCGACGCCCGCCGCCTCACCCTCCGGCTGGCCGCCCTCGCCCGTGCGCTGGACGAACTGCCGCGCGAGGCCCGGCGTTTCGCCCGTTGGCGGTCGAGAAATGTCTCAGCCGTGCAAGCCGATGAACCTCGCCACGCGGGCACACGGCGACGAAACCACGTCCGGCGAACCTGGCCGCTGCGTTTCGGCCGCCCGCCCGGTTCGCCCTCGGGCCGCCGCCCGCTACACACCGTCCACCAAATCCTGGAGGACGTTCACGGCCTCGCCTTCTGGGTGCTGGAGCAGCCCGACACGTCATGACGCTCCGACCTGATCCTGAGCCTGTCGAAGGACCGAGGTCGGCCTCCCTCACCTCCTGTCAGCATTGTTTCATTCCGGGTGGACATCCGCTGTCGGCCCGCGCATCTTCGCACCCGCATCAGACCCGGAGCACCTGCATGACTGCTACCATCCGCGCCGGCATCGGCGGCTGGACCTTCGAGCCGTGGGAAGGCACCTTCTATCCCGACAAGTGGCCGAGAAAGCGCCAGCTCGAATACGCCGCCTCCAAGCTGCGCACGATCGAGGTCAACGGCACCTATTATTCCGGCTTCAAACCGGAAACCTACGCCAAGTGGCATGCCGAGACACCGGACGGTTTCGTCTTCGCCATCAAGGGCAACCGCTTCGTCACCAATCGCAAGGTGCTGGCGGATGCAGGCGAGTCGATGGCGAAATTTTTCGCCCAGGGACTGGAGGAACTCGGTCCCAAGCTCGGGCCGATCGTGTGGCAGTTCGCCCCGACCAAGAAGTTCGACGCCGATGATTTCGAAGGGTTTCTCAAGCTGCTGCCGGAGACCCATGCCGGCCTGTCGCTGCGCCACGCGCTGGAGGTCCGCAACCCGACTTTCGCCGTGCCGGAGTTCGTCGCGCTGGCGCGCAAATACAAGTGCGCGATCTGCTACGCCCACCACCACGACTATCCCGAATTCGCCGATGTGACGGCTGACTTCGTTTATGCCCGGTTGCAGAAGGGCCAGGATGATATTCCGACCGCCTATTCGCCCGCCGATCTCGACGGCTGGGCGGCGCGGGCGAAGCTGTGGGCCGCAGGCGGCCAGCCGGACGATCTGCCCCTCGCCGATCCGTCAGCAAAGATCGAGAAGAAACCGCGCGACGTGTTCATGTACATCATCCATGAGGGCAAGATCCGCGCGCCGCAGGGCGCGATGGCGCTGCAGGAGCGCGTGGACGGCTAAACAAGTTTTTGTAGGACACCGGGAAGCGCGTCCGGCAGGTCTTCCGCGATCAGCCCCCGTCCGAACTCACGCGCGGGCTCGGCGTGCATCCAGACCGCCGCGCAGGCAGCCTCCCAGACAGGTATGCCCTGCGCCGCCAGCCCGGCAATAATTCCCGCCAGCACGTCGCCCGAGCCTGCAGTCGCCAGCAGTGGCGTTCCGTTGGTGTTGATCGCAGCACGGCCGTCCGGGGCGGCGATCACCGTATCCGGCCCTTTGAGCACCACAATGGCGCTGCTCCGTGCTGCCGCCTGCCTTGCGCGGTCGAGTTTCGAGGGGACTTCCGCCAGATCCGGAAACAGCCGGCCGCACTCGCCCTCATGCGGCGTCAGCACAGCCTGCGCTTTCGACGCCCGGCAGGCGGCGAAGAGCGCCTCCGGCTCATCCTTGAACGAGGTGATGACGTCGGCGTCGATCACCAGCGTTCGCCCTTCCTCGCCCAGCAATGACAGGACGAAGTCCCGCGCTTTCTCGCCGACGCCGAAGCCAGGCCCGATGACCAGCGATCGAACCTTTCGCTCTGCCACGAACGCTTTGAGTTCCTCTGCGCTCTCGATCCGCGCAAGCATGATCGACGCGAGATGCGCCGCATTGGCCATCAGCGCATTGGCAGGCGACAGCACCGTGACCGCTCCCGCCCCTGCCCGCGCAGCGGACAGTGCCGCCAGCCGCGCCGCACCGGTGGCTGACGGCCCGCCGGAAAACACCGCTGCATGCCCGCGGGCATATTTGTGGGTGTCATTGGACAGGCTCGGCAGATGCGCCCGCCACAGATCCGGTTCGTTGGCGAAGGTCGTACCGCCCGCAGCCTCCATCGCTGCTTGCGGGATGCCGATATCGGCGACGACCAGTTCGCCGCAGAGGTCTCGCCCCGGCAGCAGAAGGTGGCCGGGTTTACGGCACATGAAGGTGATGGTGGCATCTGCGCTGAAGGCCGGCCCGGGCGTCGTACCGTCCGCACCGGACACCCCCGAGGGCAGATCAACCGCCAGCACCTGCACAGCGGCCTCGTTGCAGGCTTCGGCCGCTCTCGCCGCAGCGCCCCCAAGCGGCTTCGACAGGCCGGCGCCGAACAGGCAGTCCAGCACCAGCATGCCCGGCCGTGGATGGAAGTCGGCGAGCTCTGCAACCTGCCCGCGCCAGCCGGCCGCCGCGTCGGCGGCATCACTGCCCGCCTTCGGCCCGCTTTCGCGCCACACGGTCACCGGCACGCCGCATTCCGTCAGAATGCGCGCCGCGACATAACCGTCGCCACCATTGTTGCCGGGGCCGCAGAGCACCGCCACTTCCCCGGTCTGCGGATACCGGCGCAGCACCTCTCGCGCCACCGCGACGCCGGCATTTTCCATCAGCCGCCGCAGGCTGAACGGCCCAAGTTCGGCCTCCATGCGGTCGGCAGTGGCCATTTCGGCTGACGTCAGCAGTCGGTGGGAGGCAATCGTGCGCATGCCGCCAAACTAGCGGCACTGGTGCTGCCCCCGCAAAGCGAAATTCTGCCCAAACCCTTTGCAGTCTGCTTATTCGTTGTGCAATTGTGCATCGACATCGGTTGACGAAAATCTGGCTACCTATGCAAATCCGGCAATTGAATGCCCGGTTTTCGTTGTCGAGCCGGCTGATCCTTGGCCGGCGCGATGTTCCTGTCCCTGGGCGGCCAACTGGCATATTTCATGCTTAGTGGCTGCCGAAGCGGGCCGGTCAAAGACCCGTTCACCCCACCGGAGGCTTTCAACGCATGAAGAAGATCGAGGCGATCATCAAACCATTCAAGCTCGACGAGGTGAAGGAAGCACTTCAGGAAGTCGGCTTGCAGGGGATCACCGTCACGGAAGCAAAGGGTTTCGGCCGCCAGAAGGGCCACACCGAGCTCTACCGCGGCGCGGAATATGTCGTCGATTTTCTACCCAAGGTGAAGATCGAGGTTGTGCTTGAAGACGAGTCCGTCGAGAGCGCGGTCGAGGCTATCCGCAAGGCGGCCCAGACGGGCCGCATTGGCGACGGCAAGATCTTCGTATCCAATGTCGAGGAAATCGTCCGCATCCGCACCGGCGAGACGGGCTCAGACGCGATCTGACCGGGGACAGGCCGGCGTTTCAGACTACCAATGTCATACAGGGATAAAACGACATGACGACAGCAAAAGACATCATGAAGCAGATCAAGGACAACGAAGTGAAGTTCGTTGATCTGCGCTTTACCGACCCGAAGGGCAAGATGCAGCACGTGACGATGGACGTGGCTGCGGTTGACGAGGACATGTTCGTCGATGGCGTCATGTTCGACGGCTCCTCGATCGCCGGCTGGAAGGCAATCAACGAGTCCGACATGGTGCTCATGCCCGACACGGAGACGGTGACGATGGACCCGTTCTTCGCCCAGTCAACGATGGCTGTCGTATGCGACATTCTCGATCCGATCTCGGGCGAGAGCTACAACCGCGACCCGCGCGGCACCGCCAAGAAGGCCGAGTCCTACCTGAAGTCGGAAGGTTTCGGCGATACCGCCTATTTCGGCCCGGAAGCCGAGTTCTTCGTGTTCGACGACGTGAAATACAAGGCCGACCCCTACAATACCGGCTTCAAGCTGGATTCCACCGAACTGCCGTCCAATGACGACACCGACTATGAGACAGGCAATCTCGGCCACCGTCCGCGCGTCAAGGGCGGCTACTTCCCCGTCCCGCCGATCGATTCCGCACAGGACATGCGCTCCGAGATGCTGACCGTGATGGCGGAAATGGGCGTGGCAACCGAGAAGCACCACCACGAGGTGGGCGCGGCCCAGCACGAACTCGGCATGAAGTTCGATACGCTGACCCGCAACGCCGACAAGCTGCAGATCTACAAGTATGTGATCCACCAGGTCGCCAATGCCTATGGCAAGACGGCCACCTTCATGCCGAAGCCGATCTATGGCGACAACGGATCGGGCATGCACGTTCACCAGTCGATCTGGAACGACGGCAAGCCGACCTTCGCGGGCAATGAATATGCCGGCCTGTCGGAAAGCTGCCTGTTCTACATCGGCGGCATCATCAAGCACGCCAAGGCGATCAACGCCTTCACCAACGCTTCGACCAATTCCTACAAGCGTCTGGTGCCGGGCTTCGAGGCGCCGGTGCTGCTGGCCTATTCGGCCCGCAACCGTTCGGCTTCCTGCCGCATTCCGTTCGGTTCGTCGCCCAAGGCGAAGCGCGTCGAGGTCCGTTTCCCCGACCCGACGGCCAATCCGTATCTTGCCTTTGCCGCAATGCTGATGGCCGGCCTCGACGGCATCAAGAACAAGATCCACCCCGGCAACGCGATGGACAAGGATCTCTACGATCTGCCGCCGCGCGAACTGAAGAAGGTCCCGACCGTCAGCGGCAGCCTGCGCGAAGCGTTGCAGAGCCTCGACAAGGACCGCGGCTTCCTGAAGGCCGGTGGCGTGTTCGACGACGACCAGATCGACGCCTACATCGAACTGAAGATGGAAGAGGTGCTGCGCTACGAGATGACGCCGCACCCGGTCGAGTTCGACATGTACTACTCGGTCTGATCGAACCGCATTGACATGAAAACGAAAACCCCGGCTTCGCGCCGGGGTTTTTTGTTGCGCTAGCGGCGCAATTCCGCCTGGATCGCCCCGGCGTCGAGGCGCCTCCTCAGAGAACGGATCACCTCGTTCCAGGCATAACGCACTGAATTGCGCACGATCTCTACATCGTATTTCTTCAGTTCGTCGGCTATCGGCGCCCAGCGAACCAGTGCGGCGGGGCTCTCGGTGAATGCATCGCCGCCGGCGGCCAGGTTTTCCCAGTTCACCTTTTCCAGCCTCTTGCCGAACTCTGTGCGCCAGTTCGTGCGGTCGCCTTCCACCGCCGCATCGGTGGCGAATTCGGCTATGCCGCCGTCATAGAGCGCCTCCGCGAAGCGCCCTCGCTCGGCGTGGTCAAGCTCGGACCCTGCGGTCGAGCGCGCCACCGCATGCACGGTCAGGTCCGACAGGCACGCCGCGAAAACATGCATCTTCGCTACGTTCACCGATTGGATGAAAACGTCGTCCTCGAACATTGAGGGATAGCGCGTTCCCATGCGGGCCTTGAGATAACCGTAGAGCTTGTGCTGCGCGACGAATGCCGACCGGCTTGTCACGAAGTGCTGCAGATCGTCGACGGTGCCAATCGGCGCGTTATCCCGCCGAAATGCGAACCGGGCCGCGAAATCGCGCAGGAACCGGGCGCTCCGTTCAGCAAACGCGCTCATTTCCGACGTTCTCCACAACTGAAACCGACTAATACCAAAGTATGAGTTCCTTTCGTATGCAGTCTGCATAAAGCTTATGCACTTTCCCGAAAAGCGATTCTTGGGGGAGGATTTGCGGGCGGCGATCCCGCCGCCCTTGCATCCTAGGGGGAGGAGGACGTTATGCCCGCTGATGCAGATGCCAAACAACGCCATTGGGTGAAAACCAGGAACCTTACATTTCTGGTTCTCTTTCTTTGGTTCATCTTCGCGCTCGTCATTCCCTGGTTTGCAGGGCCTCTGAATGGGATAACCTTTCTCGGTTTCCCGCTCGGGTTCTACATGATTGCCCAGGGTTCGCTGATTGTTTTCGTGCTGCTCATCTTCTTCCAGAACTGGCGGCAGGACGCAATCGACGACGAGTTTGGTCTCGGTGACGAATAGGAGGGCGGGACCGTGAACGGATCATTCATTCAAAATCTTGGCAGGGTCTACGGGCTCTACACCGGCGGCTTCATCGTCTTCATCCTGCTCATGGCGATCCTTGAGCAGATGGGCGTCAGCGCCGCCACCATCGGCATCCTGTTTGTCGGCTTCACGATCGCCATCTATGCCCTGATCGGCTGGCTTTCGCGAACCATGCAGGTCGATGCCTACTATGTCGCCGGGCGCGAAGTGCCCGCCGTCTACAATGGCATGGCCACAGCGGCCGACTGGATGTCAGGCGCGTCCTTCGTGGCGCTTGCCGGCGGCATCTATTTCGGCGGCTATGGCTATATGGGTTTCATCGTCGGCTGGACGGGCGGCTACGTGCTCGTCAACTCGCTGATGGCGCCCTATCTGCGCAAGTTCGGCTGCTACACGGTGCCCGACTTCATCGGCACACGCTACGGCGGCAATGCGGCACGGCTCGTCGCCGTTATCGTTCTGGTTGTTGCGTCGTTCACCTATGTGACGGCGCAGATCAACGCATCCGGCACGATCGCGGCACGCGCACTCCAGATCCCGTTCTCATACGGTGTCTGGTTCGGCCTTCTCGGCATTCTGCTGTGCTCGATGCTCGGCGGCATGCGGGCGGTCACCTGGACACAGGTCGCGCAGTACATCGTGCTGATCATCGCCTATCTGGTGCCGGTCATCTGGATGTCGAACGCACAGGGCTTCGGGATCATCCCGCATTTTTCCTACGGCGATGCAGTCCAGCGTATCGGCGAACTGGAGGGACAGATAGGATTGGCGGCGGCAGCCGAAGCCATGCCTGGTTTGAGTGTGCTCACAACACCGCACAATGCTCCAGGCGGCGGCATGGACTCATGGAAGTTCGTGACGCTCGCCATCTGCATGATGTGCGGTACGGCTTCGCTTCCGCACATCCTGATGCGTTACTTCACGACGCCATCGGTGCGTTCGGCTCGCAAGTCGGTCGCATGGTCGCTGCTGTTCATCTTCCTGCTGTACTTTACGGCGCCGGCTCTCGCCACGCTGACCAAGCTGCAGCTTCTGGATCCTGAACTGGCAACGTCCGTTATCGGCAAGCCGATCGCCGATGTCATGTCACTGGCATGGGTGCAGAACTGGAGCGCGGTGGGCATGCTTGCCGTGGCCGATCAGAACGGCGACGGCATACTGCAGCTCAACGAGTTCTTTATGCGGCCCGACATCGTCGTGCTGGCAACGCCGGAAATCGCCGGCCTGCCATACGTGATTTCGGGTCTGGTCGCCGCGGGCGGCATGGCTGCCGCCATGTCGACGGCGGACGGGCTGCTTCTGGCAATCGCGAACGCGCTCAGCCATGATCTCTACTACAAGATCATCGATCCGAAGGCCGACACGGCCGTTCGGTTGATCGTTGCCCGCGTATTGCTGGTGGTTATCGGTGCCGCGGCTGCGTTGATTGCGACGCTGCAGCTTACCGGTATCCTGGGCGCGGTTGCCTGGGCGTTCTGCTTCGCATGTTCGGGGCTCTTCTTCCCGCTCGTGCTGGGCATATGGTGGAAACGGGCAAACACGCAAGGCGCGCTTGCCGGCATGATCGTCGGCTTCGTCTGTGGCTCCGCCTATCTCTACTATGTCTACAATGGCGGAACGCCTTGGCTCGGCATCGACCATCTGCGCTTCGGCATCATCGGCATGCCGGCCAGCCTCATCGCCATGGTTGTCGTCACGCTGATGACGCCGGCGCCCGATGAGGAAACACAGCGCATGGTGGACGAGGTCCGTGTGCCTTCGGGTGAGTCCATTCTGGCCAGCACCCACTAGGGCATGTAGACAGGAAATCTTCGGGGGCGGAACGCTGTTCCGCCCCCGATTTGTTGGGGCGGAGCAAAGTCGGGACCGATGGAAACCTTAGCCATTTTCCCAGTCTGGGTGATTGTCGTCGACTATGTGCTGGGCGTCGTGATGTGGACGCTGATCGCGCGGTCCGCGATGGGGCTGTTCCTGCCCGAAGATTCCGACTTCTTCTTCATGAAGTTCTTCGTGCGGGCAACCGATCCGATCCTGCGCGTTTTCAAGCCGGTCACGCCAAGCTTCCTGCTCGATCAGCTGGTGCCGCTTTTCGTGGCCTGGTTCTTCTTCATGATCCGCTTTTACCTGATGCCCTGG
Organism: Rhizobiaceae bacterium; assembly: GCA_965232405.1. Taxonomy (GTDB): domain Bacteria; phylum Pseudomonadota; class Alphaproteobacteria; order Rhizobiales; family Rhizobiaceae; genus RCIO01. Next base: position 3,664,770 of record OZ246966.1, on the reverse strand, counting down.
CTGCTCGGTTATTCGGTCATGGGCATGCTGTCGTTCCCGCTCGAAGGCGAGATCGCGATCCAGCTCTACAAGCTGTTCGGCGGCTAGCGGCTCTCTCGCCGGTCCCCAAACGAAAACGGCGCCCGCAGGCGCCGTTGTTCTTGTAGCTGTAGGTCTCGGCTTACTTTGATACGAAGCAGCTGCCGCCGGCAGCCTTGTAGCGTTCGCACAGCGCAATGCCGTCGCTGCGCGACGATGTGGGGATACGCACGCGATAGTAGGTTCCCTTGCCGGCAATTTCGGCGCGAACGATGTTGACGCCGCGACCATCCAGCAGGCTGCCATAGCGGCGGGCCAGTTCCTGATAGGTCGCCTGGGCGCTTTCCGCACTCGGCTGCGAGGCGATCTGCATCGACCATTCGCTTGAAGCCGTAGCGGCCGGGGCCGGGGCGGCAGGCTGGGTGCGGGTCGCAGCCGGTGCGGCCTGCGCGACCTGTCGCGGCTGCGTCGTTTCCTGATTGGCAGGCCGCTCCTGTGCAATCGGGGCAACGGCCGGCGTGACCGGGTCATTCGTGTTCGTTGCAGCTTGTTCCGCTCCGCTGACGGCCGGTGCACCTGCTTCGCCGGCAGCGACCGTCTCGGAGCCATTGTCCTGACCTGCCACTGTTTCGGGCTGCTCAGTGGTAGCTGCCGTGCCGGTCTGGCCCGCAGTCTCCGCCGGCTGCGCCAGGGGCTCGGGCTGCACACCACCAATCGGGGCAGCTGTGGTCGCCTCCGACGATGCAGCGGCCGTCTCGACGGGTTCTGCCTCTTCACGCGGCACCAGCGTCCCGTCAGGCCTGACGATCATGGTGCGCACCCTGCGCGGCTGAACTGCGATGACCTCGTTGGAGACCTCATTGGCTGCTTCAGGCGTTGTTGCCTGCAGCCGATCCTCGGCCTTGCCAGCAGCGCCACCATCGGTTGACAGCTGCTCGTCATCCACGCCGGGCAACCGGCTGGTCTCGACAACGCGCGAGGCGATGTTGACCGGCTCTTCCGTTGTGGTGACCAGGCTCTCCTGCTGCGGTGTATCGTCTGCGCCGACGCCGGTTGCGGCATCGTAGGCAACGCTGTCCTGATTGAGCGGCTCGTCGCCGCCGCCCGGATCCGCCGGCTTGACCTTCAGCGGCTCGTTGTCGGCCTCCACCAGCACCGGCGTCTCGTTGTCGCCGCCACCGGACGACAGGGCAAATGCGCCAATGCCGCCAAGCACAGCAATGCCAATAACGACGCCGGCGATCATGAAGCCGTTGCGCCTAGCTGGCTGTTCCTCGGGCGGAATTGCGAAAGCGTCAGGTTCGGCGATCGCATCCTCGAGCTCGCGATCGAGATCGGCATCCAGCGGCTCGACCTCGCCGTCTCTGCGCGTATCGAAACCGCGGGCCGCGGCGGCGGCCGCGCTGAAGCCGAGAGCCTCTGCGTAGAAGCGGTCCTCGTCGCTCTGCGCGCTTTCATCACCGGCGTCTTGAGACGGCTCGTCTGCATAGGCGGCGGTTGCCGCGTCAGCCGCGGGCGCACCGGCGTCAAACTGGTAGTCGAAACCCGGTTCGAAATCGTCTGCCGGATGGCTGGCAACAAAATCGTCAGCCGGCAGGTCGGGAAGCGGCAGATCGTCCTCGTTCACCGCGGCCGGCTCGGGCACATCGACGGTTTCGAACTCAAACGGAATGTCCGGCGCGGCCTGCGTGGCTTCTTCTGCGCCGCTCGCCCCGGGAGCGTTGGCTGTTGGTGCAGAAATGACCGAAGCCAATTCCGCAAACGGATCGGCAGCTTCGGTTGTTTCGGCCTGAGCGGCATCGTCGTAGTCGGCGGCCGGCTCGTTTTCGGCATCCAATTCCGGTTGGAAATCGTCCTGCCCGCCATGCCCGGCATAGTTGGCGCGGCTGAAAACGCTCGATTGCTGGGCAGGCTCGGGAAATGCCTCCTGCTCTGCATGGCCAGCCGCATCGTCGGCTGTCATCTCGTCTGCTTGTGGCGCAGTTGCCGCGGGCGAACCGTCCGCCAGCAGCATTTCCAGCTCGTCCTCGAGCGACAGTGCGGCTTCAGCTTCGGGTTGCGCGGCCAACTCGTCCCCTTCCGGAGCCGGCGCTTCCTCATAAGGGACCGCAAATCCTTCAGAAACGGGCTCGGCAGATGCCGGCGCATCGAGGTCGCCAAAGTCCATATCGACATCGGCAAGAACGGAGTCTTCGACATCTCCCTGGCTGTCCGCTGCCTGCCATTCGCTTGCAGGCTGCTCGACCGGATCGTCGTTCAAAGGCTCAGCTTCGGGGGCGGCGTCGTTCCAGTCGGCCGTTGCTGGTTCGGGTGCATATGCACCTGCCTCATAGCCGTCATCGTCGGCAACGGGTTCGTACGGCTGTTCGGCAACCGGCTCGCCATATGCCTCCACCGGCTCGTATGGTTCCGGCGCATAGTCAGGCTCGGCATCGTCAGCGGATGCTGGCGCGTAATCGTCTTTTGCCGGCCCTTCCGCGTATGCGGTGTCCACCTCGTCGAGGTCGCCCAGCAGTTCCTTTTCCAGATCGACCGCGAAAGGATCGGCTTCCGCCGGTTCCTCGGGTGCGGTTGCCTGCTCTGCTGGCGCTGCTTCTTCTTCAGCGGGCGCCGGCGCTTCGGCCTGCGAGCCCTGGCTCATGATCCGCGCCAGTTCGGCAAAGGGATCATCCGCCGCGACATTCGTCTGATTGTCGCGATTGGTGTCGTAATTGTCAGCCATGCCTAATCCCGCACTCGAACCTGGTCGGACGCCGGCGACGTCACTTTATGGGCCGTTACCAGCGCAATGTGGGCAAATGGTGACAGAACGTTCCGCGAACCTAGCGCATCTCCGCCGGGGCATCTGCCCCGATCAACGCCAGGCCGGACGACAACACGTCCGAGACTGCCTGCACCAGCCCGAGTCTGGCATAGGTCAATTCTTGGTCGTTAACCTTAACAAACCGTAAGTCGGCTGTCTCGGTGCCGCGATTCCAGTGCGCGTGGAAGGCGCTGGCCAGTTCAAAGAGATAAAACGCCAGCCGGTGCGGCTCGTGAGAGCCGGCCGCCTGTTCAATCAGACGCGGATATTCGGCCAGTTTGCGGATGATGCCGATTTCGCCCTCGTCAGCCAGCAGATGCATGCGCGAGGCCATCTCGTCGCGGCCGATCAGCCCGTCGATACCCAATGCTTCCTTTGCCTGCCGGAACACGGAGTGGCAGCGCGCCGACGCGTACTGGACATAAAATACCGGATTGTCCTTCGACTGCTCGGTGACCTTGGCGAAATCGAAGTCCAGCGGCGCGTCCGACTTGCGGTAAAGCATCATGAAACGGACCGGATCGCGCCCCACCTCGTCGATCACATCGCGCAGAGTAACGAACTCCCCTGCCCGCTTCGACATGCGCACGGGCTCGCCGTCGCGGAACAGCTTGACCAACTGACACAGGAGAACTTCGAGCTTCACCTTGTCGCCCGAAAGCGCCTTGGCCAATGCCTCCAGCCGTTTCACGTAGCCGCCATGGTCGGCGCCCAGCACAAACACAAGCTCGTCAAAGCCGCGCTCGATCTTGTCGCGCATATAGGCAACATCGCTGGCGAAATAGGTATAGCTGCCGTCCGACTTCACCAGCGGCCGGTCGATATCGTCACCCACCTCGGTGGAACGAAACAGCGTCTGCTCGCGGTCTTCCCAGTCGTCGGGCAATTGGCCCTTCGGGGGAGGCAGCTTGCCCTTGTAGACATGGCCTTTCAGCGTCAGATCGTTGATTGCGGAACGGATGGTGCCGCCATTGCCTGAATGAAGCATGCGTTCGGAAAAGAACACGTCGTGATGCACATTGAGCGCCGCCAGATCGTCGCGGATCATGTCCATCATGGCGTCGATCGCCTTCACCCGGACGATTTCCAGTACGTCCGGCTCAGGCTTTTCGAGCAGCGACGCACCGTATTCGGCGGCCAGCGCCTCGCCAACCGGCACGAGATAGTCGCCCGGATAAAGGCCTGAAGGGATCTCGCCGATATCCTCGCCCAGCGCCTCGCGGTAGCGCAGCAGCACGGATTGCGCCAGAACGTCGATCTGCGCGCCGGCGTCGTTGATGTAATATTCCTTGGTCACATCGAACCCGGCAAAGCCCAGAATATTGGCCAACGCGTCGCCAACCACCGCGCCACGGCAATGGCCGACATGCATCGGCCCGGTCGGGTTGGCGGAAACATATTCGACATTGACCTTGCTGCCGGCGCCCATGGTCGAGCGACCGAAATCGCCCGCAGCCGCCAGCATGTCTTTCAGGCGCGCCTGCCAGAAAGCCGGCGAAAGCCGCAGGTTGATGAAACCCGGACCGGCCACATCGACATCGGCAATGTCGGGATCGGCCTTCAACGCCCCGGCGATATCGCCAGCCAGTTCGCGCGGATTGCGGCCGGCCGACTTCGCCAGCACCATCGCCACATTGGTCGCCAGATCGCCGTGACTGGCATCGCGCGGCGGCTCGACAGTGATGCGCGAAAGGTCAGGCGCTCTGCCTTCTTTCGTTTTAATATCAATCTGTTCGACGGCTTTTTTTATCCGATTGTTGAAATCGGCGAAAGTATTCATGGCGATAATCCGGAGAAAGGCCGGCCAGTCGGGCCGGATTTGAGGTCCGCCCTAGACCAATTCGGGCGTACGGTCAAACAGCCGCTGATGCTCCTTGAGCGCGTAGGTGTCGGTCATTCCGGCCAGAAAATCAGCCACCGAACGTGCCTTGATGCGGTCCTCGGCGCGGTCGAGCCCTTCGCGCCAGCCCTCGGGCATCTGGCGGGGATCGGCGTAATAGGCGTCGAACAGTTCGGCAACCACACACTCGACATCGGCGCGCACCTTCATCACCGCCTCGTTGCGGTAGAGATTGGCATAAAGGAAGCGTTTCAGCTCCTTCTCGGCTGTCGCCATTTCCGGCGAGAAGACGACCATTGTCTCGGTGGCTGCCCGCACATCCTCGACACTCTGCGGTGCCAGCGCGGCCAGCCTCGCCTTCGAGGCAACGATCACATCCTCAACCATGGCAGTGATCTGCCGGCGCACGATCTCGTGGCCGGTCCTCACCGCATCAAGATGCGGGTACTTGCCCCGGACCTCGGCCAACAGACCGGCCGTCAACGGCACGTCCTGCAGCATCTCAAGCGTCAACAGGCCGGAGCGCAATCCGTCATCGATGTCATGAGCGTTGTAGGCGATATCGTCGGCAATAGCCGCGCATTGCGCTTCCACGCCCGCGAAATGGGCCAGTTCGAGATTGTTCAGCTCGTTGTAGTCGCGGATCGGCTGCGGCACAGGGCCTTGCAGGCCGTTTCCATCCGCGTCGGTCAGCGGTCCGTTGTGCTTGACCAGCCCCTCCAGCGTCTCCCAGGCAAGGTTCAGACCCTCGAACTCGGCATAACGGTTTTCCAGCCGGGTCACGATGCGCAGCGACTGGGCATTGTGGTCGAACCCGCCCCACGGCGCCATTTTCTCGTTCAGCGCGTCCTCGCCGGTATGACCAAACGGCGTGTGGCCGAAATCGTGGACCAGCGCGACAGCCTCGGCCAGATCTTCGTCGCAGGTGAGCGCACGTGCCAGCGCACGCGCAATCTGGGCGACTTCGATCGAATGGGTCAGCCGCGTGCGATAATGATCGCCCTCATGCGCGATGAAGACCTGCGTCTTGTGCTTGAGGCGGCGAAAGGCGGTCGAGTGGATGATCCTGTCACGGTCGCGCTGAAACGGCGTGCGCGTCGGGCTTTCCGGCTCCGAATAGAAGCGCCCGCGCGTCTTCGCCGGATCGGTGGAATAGGCAGCGCGCGGCCTGTAGCCGAAACCGATGCCCGTCAGATCGCCGCTCGCAACCATTACCAACCGCTTCTGGCATGCCCCGTTGACTTGCCCCCTCGCGCTTCATACCTATGAGCACAAGACGAACGCAAGGTGACGACAATGGGCGCCGACGCGAAAACTGCCATGAAATCGGTGGAAGTCAGCGATGCTGCTGCAAAGCGCATCGCATCCGTGCTGGCCGGCGAGCCGGGCATGAATGCCCTGCGCGTTTCGGTCGAAGGCGGAGGCTGTTCCGGCTTCTCCTACAAGTTCGACCTCACAGGCGAACGCAATGACGACGACACGGTTATCGAAAAGGACGGCGCGACCGTTCTGATCGACGAACTGTCGCTGGTCTATATGGGTGGCTCGGTAATCGACTTCGTCGACGACCTGATCGGCCAGTCCTTCCAGATCAAGAACCCGAACGCCGTCGCATCGTGCGGCTGCGGCACCAGCTTCTCGATCTGACGGGCACACAGTGAAAATCGCCACCTGGAACATCAATGGCGTCAAAGCGCGCATAGACAATGTGCTGCAGTGGCTTGCCGATTATTCGCCCGACATTGTCTGCCTTCAGGAAATCAAGTCGATAGACGAGAACTTTCCGGCCCAGGAAATCGAGGCGCTTGGCTATCACGTCGAAACACATGGCCAGAAGGGCTTCAATGGCGTCGCCATCCTGTCCAAGCTGCGCTTCGACGAAGTGAACAGGCGTCTGCCGGGCGATGATGAGGACGAGCAGGCGCGGTTCATGGAAGGCGTGTTTTCCGTCAAGGACGCGCGGGGCCGGCCATGCGCGCTGCGCGTGGTTTCGCTCTATCTGCCCAACGGCAATCCGGTCGATTCCGAAAAGTTCCCCTACAAGCTGGGCTGGATGGCGCGACTTGAAGACTGGGCGGCAGATCGCCTGGCGCTTGAGGAGCCGCTGGTGCTGGCGGGCGACTACAACGTCATCCCGCAACCGGAGGACGCGAAGAACCCGGAAGCCTGGGTCGGCGATGCATTGTTCCGGCCGGAGAGCCGGCAGGCGTTCCGCCGGCTTGAGGGACTTGGTTTCACCGACACGCTGCGCACTTGCGACGACTCACCCGGCATTTACACCTTCTGGGACTATCAGGCTGGCGCATGGCAGAAGGACAACGGCATCAGGATCGACCATCTGATGCTCTCGCCCGAGGCGACCGACAATCTGCGCGCCATGAATGTCGAAAAGCGCGTACGGGCCTGGGAAAAGCCCTCCGATCACGTACCGGTCGTCGCCGAGCTGGCATTCGAGGCGGCTTAGGCGGGTTGCCTTGATCCGCCTATCCGCGGGTCTGTCATGACAAGATGACCAGACGCACGGCCTGTGCTATCGTTCACTCATGAAAACGGTATTGCTCGGCCTCTCCCTCGCGAGTCTGGCCTTCGCCTACACCACCCCGGCGCAAGCCGATTGCCAATGTGTGGCGGCCGGCAAGAAATACCATATCGGCGAAGTAGCCTGTCTCAACCTGCCACAAGGCAAGAGGCTGGCGCGCTGCTCGATGGTTCTCAACAATTCATCGTGGGAAAAGCTGGAGGACAGCTGTCCCCTGGCCTTCAACGATACCGCGCAGATGTCGACAAGCGCCGACATGGCAGATCTGGGAAGCGGCCACGATGTGCCGCACAGTCATGTCAGAATTTCCGGAGTGAAGTCAGACCACGGTCACTGACCGGTCTTGTGCAACAGGTCGCCGGCCAGCGCGATCGCGGTGCGGCGGTCGGCCTCGCCGGAAAGCGCGAATGCCTCTTCCTGCATGCTTCTGATCCAGTCGACGTCTGACGCTTTGGCGTTTTCCAGTGCGGCCGTCATCATCGCCAGCCCCTGCACCACCTTGCCGCTCTTGAACAGCATGTCGCCAAGCGTGGCCTGCGCACCGGCATGGCCTTTCTCGGCGGCAAGCTGCAGCCAGCGGCCCGCCTGACGGACATTCTTCCTCACGCCCTCGCCTTCAAGGAACATGCGGCCGATTTGATATTGCGCGACCGGGTTCCGGTACGTCGCTGCTGCCCGCATGTAATAATCCTGCGCGGCTGCGAGATTGGGCTTTATGGGCGAATCGGCAATGCCGGTGCGCCAGTAATTGCCGACGGCGACCAGAGCATCGGAAACGTAAGGAACGTCCGGCGAGCCGAGTTCCACGTCCTGACGCACGATCTCGTTGAAGAACTTGAACGCCTCGAAATCGTTGCGCGGAACACCATCGCCCTCGGCATACATGCGCGCCAGCTTCCAGCGCGCACCGATCTGGCCGTTCTCGGCGGCGTAACGATAGGCTTCGACAGCCTGTTCCTTGTGGCCCTGCTTGTAGGCAGTGAAACCGAACCGGAACACAGCGAACGGGCTGCGCTCCGGCGCCTTGGTGACCACTTTTTCGTCAAGCGCCTGCGCCGTACCGGCGACAGCAAGCACAGCGGAAATCGCCAGCGCCACGGCGACCACGCCGCCACGGAACGCCGCGAAACCATGCCAATTTGCCCCGCTACCCGCTTCTACGACCAACTCACGCATTTTCTGGCTCTGAACCGCATTCCAATTTGTCCGGCGCGTTCTGCGCGCGCCTCGCTTGTGATGAGGCTCATCGGGTGCGCGGGTTTTATGGCGGGAAAGGGGCAAATTGGACGCTCTGCCCGCCGGACGGTTGTTCTTGGTACGAGTGTTGCCAATTCGTCACAAATTGAGCATTGCCCGGCCCGCTGCCCCACGCGCCCGGCTCAGGCTGCGTCCCGCACCCGATCAAGCGCGCTCTCGAGCCGCGTGCGGGTTTCGACCAGTTCAGCCAGTTTCTCGCGGTCGGCCTCGACAACTTCGGGCGGCGCATTGGCGACGAATTTCTCGTTGCCGAGCTTCTTCTCGATGCGTGCGATCTCACCCTGGTTACGCTCGATCTCGCGCTTCAGGCGTGCCGCCTCAGCCTCGATATCGATCAAATCGCCAAGCGGCAGGCAGATGGTGGCCTCACCCACCACAATCTGCGCCGACCCCTTGGGCGCTTCGGCGGCAAAGCCGACTTCGCCGACACGGGCCAGCCGCCGGATTGCCGGATCGTGACGCGCGGCGCGCTCACGCGTCGTAGCGTCGGCGCCCACGATGACCAGCGGCGCGACTGCGGCCGGCGGCACATTCATCTCGGCCCGGACAGAGCGAATGCCGCTTACCAGCTCAACCAGCCAGTTGACCTCGCCCGCCGCATCTTCGTCCGCGAAATCGGGTGCGGGCCAGTCAGCATGGCACAGCAGTGTCTCACGCGGTGTGTCACCAGCCGTCTCGGCCCACAGCTCTTCGGTCATGAAGGGCATGAAGGGGTGCAGCAGCTTGTAGATTTCGTCTAGCACATAGGCCGAGATCGCGCGGCTTTCCGCCTTCGCGGCCTCGTCATCGCCCGAATAGACCGGCTTCAACAGTTCCAGATACCAGTCGCAGAACAGGTTCCAGACGAAGCGGTAGGCCGCACTCGCAGCATCGTTGAAGCGATAGGTGGCGATGCCGTCCGTGATCGCCTCGACGGTTCGCGACAGCTCGGTCAGGATCCAGCGATTGACCGTCAGCTTCGCACTTGCCGGATCGAACTGCGGATCGCGCTTCATGCCGTTCATTTCGCCGAAGCGGGTCGCGTTCCAGAGCTTGGTGCCGAAATTGCGGTAGCCGGCAATACGGGCGGGATCGAGTTTCACGTCCCTGCCCTGCGCAGCCATGATCGCCAGCGTGAAGCGCAGCGCGTCTGCGCCGTATTCGTCGATCAGGTCGAGCGGGTCGATAACGTTGCCCTTCGACTTCGACATCTTGGCGCCGTTCTTGTCGCGCACCAGCGCGTGCACATAGACCGTGTGGAACGGCTCCTCCTCCATGAAGTGCAGACCCGCCATCATCATGCGGGCAACCCAGAAGAAGATGATGTCGAAGCCGGTAACCAGCACGGAGGTTGGATAGTAGGTCTTCAACTCCGCCGTCTCGTCGGGCCAACCCAGGGTCGAGAATGGCCACAAAGCAGACGAAAACCACGTGTCGAGAACATCCTCGTCGCGGGTCAGGATTTCACCCGGCTTGAAATTCTCCAGCTTGTCCTCGACCCAGCTTTTCCAAGGCGTATCGACGGCGAGGTAGTATTCAACCGCGTCATCGAGCGCCTCTTTCTCCGTCTTGGCGACGAAGATGTGGCCATCGGGGCCGTACCAGGCCGGAATCTGATGACCCCACCAGAGCTGGCGCGAAATGCACCACGGCTCGATGTTTTCCATCCAGTTGAAGTAGGTGTTTTCCCAGGTCTTGGGGACGAACTTGGTGCGCCCTTCCCTGACCGAGGCAATCGCGGGCTCGGCAAGCGTCTTGGCATCGGCAAACCACTGGTCGGTCAGCATCGGCTCGATGACCACATTGGAGCGGTCGCCGAATGGCTGCATCACCTTGCGGTTTTCGACAAAGGGAACGTCGTTGCCTTCCTCGTCCTTCTCGGTCACCGCCAGCCCGTCGGCATTGATCGCCTCGACGATCAGCTTGCGCGCCTCATAGCGGTCGAGGCCGCGATATTCGTCCGGCACAAGGTTGATGGCGTCGACCTCGGCGTCCGACGGCATCTCACCGGTTTTGGCGATGTGCATCGCCTTGGCCGCACATTCGGCATAAGGCTCGCCGTCGCTGCGCATGGCGGCGCGCGTGTCCATCAGCCGGTAGAGCGGAATGTTGTTACGGCGGGCGACCTGATAGTCGTTGAAGTCGTGCGCGCCGGTGATCTTGACCGCGCCGGAGCCAAATTCCGGATCGGGATATTCGTCTGTGATGATCGGGATCAGCCGTCGGTGTTCCTTCGGGCCGACCGGGATTTCGCACAGCTTGCCGACAATCGGCGCATAACGCTCATCGGAAGGATGAACGGCGACCGCGCCGTCGCCCAGCATCGTTTCGGGGCGGGTCGTGGCGATCGATATGTAGTCGCGTTCTTCGGAAAGCGTGACGTTGCCGTCCGCATCCTTCTCCACATAGGTGTAGGTTTCGCCACCGGCCAGCGGGTACTTGAAGTGCCACATATGGCCGGCAACTTCCTTGTTCTCCACTTCCAGGTCGGAAATCGCGGTCTCGAACTCAGGATCCCAGTTCACCAGGCGCTTGCCGCGATAGATCAGGCCCTGTTTGTAGAGCGTGACGAAGACTTCGAGGACGGCCTTCGATAGCCCTTCGTCCATGGTGAAGCGTTCGCGGCTCCAGTCGCATGAAGCGCCGAGACGCTTGAGCTGATTGAAGATTTTGCCGCCGGATTCGGCCTTCCACTCCCAGACCTTGTCGACAAACTCGTCCCGCGTCAGGTCGCGACGGTGGATCTGCTTTTCCATCAGCTGCCGTTCGACAACCATCTGCGTCGCGATGCCGGCATGGTCCATACCCGGCTGCCACAGCACGTTCTTGCCGCGCATGCGTTCAAACCGGATCAGGATGTCCTGCAGCGTGTTGTTGAGTGCATGCCCCATATGGAGCGAGCCGGTCACATTGGGCGGCGGAATGACGATCGTGAACGGGTCAGCGTCAGGCTTGGCGCCCGCGCCTGCGCGGAAGGCATTCGCATCTTCCCAATTTTTCGCGATTTTGGGTTCGACGGCCTTGGCGTCGTAGGTCTTCTCAAGCATCTGATGTCCGGCAAGAAGGAAATTGTCGGGCCGGTGTAAACCGGAAGGCCCCCGACAAGTCAATCAGAACGGCATCAACACGCCTGTGCCACCGCGCGGGCGCCGTCCCGCGATTTCAAATCTGATCGGCGAAAATGCCGCTTGGCCTCAGCGAGCGCCGCGGGCAACCCGTTCGATTTCCTCGCGCACGAGACGCTCCACCAGCAACGGCAGATTGTTGTCGAGCCAGTCCTGGAGCATTGGTCGCATCAGGTCTTCGGCAATCTCGTCAAAGCTGCGCTTCTGGCTTGCCGCGAATGCGTCCGACAACTCCTCGAACGCAGCCGCCACCTGCCGCTCCGCCGTCTCCGAAATGATGGAGGTGCGCGCCGGCGCCTGATTGCCCAAAGGTGCGTGTGTCACAGGTTCCGATCTGGGCTCGAAGTGCCCGGCGGGTGCAGCAGCCGGCTCATTCGGGACGTGCGCCTCTACCGCCGGTGCGGGTTCGGCGTATTCGTCGTCAGCGAAACTGTCGGGTTCAGCCTGCGGAGCGACACTTTCCGGCTCCGGCCGATCTTCCTCGACCGGCGCAGACACGGGATCATGCGAGGGTTCCGACAGCTCGGAACGGAACGCCTCGATATCGGCCGAAACCTCTTCGGAGGCGTTCTGGTTAGCCACCTGTTCGGTTTCGTGCGTGACCTGCGCTGCTGCCTCGTTTGCCGCACCGTGGTCTGCATCCCCACCGGCAGGAACTCCCCCCGGTGCGGCAACGCTGTCGCTATCTTCGATTATCCGGCGGATCGATGCGAGAATCTCTTCCATTGAAGGTTCGCGCGCCGGAACGCTGCTCGCCTGTGCCATAAATCCGCTTGCCGCCTCTCATTGTGCCGGCGAGTGGGTACGCCGCCCGGTTCGGATCATCCGAATCATTAACAGAGTAACGAAATTGTCAGCAGGATTTAATCCGGCAACGAAACTTAATCGCCGATTGCGCACAGCATTGATGCGAGACTTTCGTAGGGTAAGATGCGCGCTTTCGCGCGGTCAGCGGCCGTCGGGAGTCCGCAGGCCGAACCATTTGTCCTTGACGGCCTGATAGTGCTCTTCGGGATCGTATTCCTCGACACCGAGGCCGAGATTGCCAATCGACAACCGGCCGACCGCCGACAGGATCGCATAACTTGCAACCACCACGTCGTGCTCGGCACTTGCAAGATTGATCTGCGCTGCGTTCACGTCCGCCTGTGCGTTGAGAACGTCCAGCGTCGTGCGCTGGCCGACATTGAGTTCCTCGATCACGCCGTTAAGCGCCAGCTGCGCTGCCGAGACGACCTCGCGATTTGCGCCGACCGCTTCACGCGAAGCCTGATATTGCGCCCAGGCGGACGCAACCGCGTTGCGAACCTGGTCGTGAGTCACATCGACATTGATGCGCGCCTGCCCGAGCGACTGCTTGCGCTGCCGCACGGTCGCCGAAGCACGGCCGCCCTGATAGATCGGCACAGTCAGCGCCGCGCCGATCGAGGCGGAGTTGGTCGCGCCATCAGACGGCAGCGCCGGTATACCGTTGGAGAAGCTGCGGCTCACGCCCGCCGTTGCCGACAGACGAGGAAGCAGCGCGCCTTCGCTCGACTTCACCGAAAACGCGGCGGCGTCCACCAGATGCTCCGAAGCCATAATGGCCGGGTGGGCCTTGGCCGCGATCGCGAATGCTTCATCGACCGAGCGCGGCAGCAGTCTGGATAGAGGACCGGCGCTTTCGAGGCGGCCCGGGTCTTCACCAACGACCTGACGGTAGAGTGCGGCGCTCGCCAGCACCTGGGCGCGCGCGGCGCTGAGCTGCGCAACCGCCGACTGGCGGCTCGCTTCGGCCTGGGCAACGTCGGTTCGCGTTCCCTCGCCCACTTCAAAGCGCGAGCGGGCGGCGCGTACCTGTTCTGCAAGGAATTCGAGATTGCGCTGGCGCAGCGCTGCAATCTGCCGGTCGCGGATCACGTCCATATAGGCGGAAGCGGCGTCGAACAGCGTGTTCTGCACGGTGTTGCGCAGCGCCTGCTGCGACGCCCGCACCTGCGCTTCGGCGGCGGCTACGTTGTTCTTGGTCTGGAAGCCATCGAAGATCATCTGGTTGATCTCGATGCCGAACGAGCCTGAAGTGATGGAGCGGCCGCCAAGCGCGGAAGTGCGCGCGAAGGTCAGTCCGGTCGACGCCGAGACCGTGGGCCGGTAGCCCGATTTGGCGATGGCGACGCCTTCATCGGTCACGCGCGTTCCGGCACGTTCGGAGTTCAGGCTGGAGTTGTTGCGATAGGCCTTGCCCAGCGCGCCCATGATGGTCTCGGCGGAAGCCGGTGCGGAAAATGCGAGCGCTACCGAAAGCGCCAATACGCCCACGACACTCCGACGAACTGGGAACACAACCCACCTCACTAACAGCCGAAAACAGCGGCCGAAATTTAATCAGTTTGGCCCGGGAGTCCCCTCACCGAGAGCCAGGTTAATGGCTACACGGCGGATATAGTGAGTTCAAGAAACAATATAAGAGGCGCGGTTTCTGTGCTGCCAAGGAATTGGCAGGTGTTGCGCTTTGGTCTCAGAACTGAAACTCGGCCTCGCGCTCGAAACCGGGCAGCGGACGCACCGCGGCATTGAATGCCTTGCGCCCGGTCACGATGCCATCGGCGTTGTAGAAAATATGTGCCGCGCCGGCATTTCCGTGGCCGACAACAGCGACGAGGCGCCCGCCTTCGCGAAGCTGGCCCAGCAATTCGTCGGGCACATGGTCCACGGCGCCACCCAGCAGGATAACGTCGAATGGCGCTTCATCGGCGCATCCGGCCTTCAGATCGCCGGTCACCACCGCGACATTGTCATAGCCCAGTTCGGAAAGCCGCTCGCTCGCACCGTCGGCAAGCGCTTCATCGCTTTCCAGCGCCACCACCGAACTCGCCATCAGCGAAAGCACGGCGCTGGAGTAGCCGGTCGCGCAGCCAACATCGAGCACGAATTCAGACGATCCGATTTCGGCAAGTTGCAGCAGCTTTGCGAAAGGAGACGGCTCCATCAGGTAGCGGGCCGACGCACCGCCTGTCGCGGCACTCACCTCAATATCCTCGTCGATATAAGCAAGCTCGGCGCGGGACTTGGGAACGAATTCCTCACGCGGCACGGACAACATCGCGTCCAGAACCGCCGCATCGGTTACGTCGGTCGTGCGCAACTGCCCATCGACCATCTTCACTCTGCGCTGCTCGAATTCGCCGCTCATGTCGCCTTCGCCCGGTTGTGGCGCCAAAGACGCCCCCTCACCTGCGCAACCATCATAGCCGAAGGTGGCCGCGCACGGCTGCGGGAAAATGGAGGCCTCGCCCGGAATCGAACCGGGGTGCAAGGATTTGCAGTCCTCTGCGTAACCACTCCGCCACGAGGCCCCACGGTTCGCCGCAGCGCAGGCGGTTCAATAGGTTGCGGGGAATCCGGCGTCAAGATAGTGGCGCGCTTTGCGAACCGATTCCTCAGCCGCACGGTCGCCCGTGCGTCACTTTGCCTTGCGCTTGCCCCACCACACCGCGACGCGGCGACGCAGCCGTCTGATAAGAGCGAAGTCATAGGACAGCACAAGCAGGCCCAGCGGGATCATCCAGAATCCCAGTACGGGCAGAAAACCCAGCGTTCCAAGCAGTACCAGCAAGACGCCGAGAGCCGTGCGCAACAGGCGCGAACGCGGCAATGCTATCGTGCGCCCGGCAATGCGAATGCGCACGGGCCGCTCTTCGGGGGGCTCCGGTTGCCCGGCGGGTCCGGCGACGGCGTCTGTGCTGTTTGGGATGTCCGGATTGACGTTCATGGGTTTGAGGAAGGCCTTGTTCCGCGCTTTTGCACCAGCCAATATCGCTGGCGGTTGCGCGCATATGTGATGCCCTTGTGCCCCGATTGCGAGCGTTTTTTGACTGCAGAAATTTTTGCCCGGCTCGCGCTTTGCAAAGCCCGGACTGTTTGCTATAGGCTCCGCCGTTCGCGAGCGCGGCTGTTCCCCGGTAGCTCAGCGGTAGAGCAACCGGCTGTTAACCGGTTGGTCGCTGGTTCGAATCCGGCCCGGGGAGCCACTTTTCCAAAAGTCTGAATTTTCACGCTGTTTCAGGCGCATCCGCGCCGGAAACTCGCACGGTTCTTTCGCGAAGCTGAAAGCGGAATCGTCGCAGGCGCCCAGACTTGCCGAAAGGCGGCGGGGCACTAGATTTGCCTCTCCTTCGCCCCTTCACCTTCAACAAAGATCACGGCGGCCCTCATGTCCTCGACCGGTGACCCCGACAAGCCAGTCATCGTCTTGTTCCGCCATGATCTGAGGCTGGCGGACAATCGCGCCCTCACGGCGGCGGCGCAAAGCGGCAAGCCGGTTGTGGCGGTGTTCGTTCTTGACGAGGTATCGCCCGGTATCAGACCGCTTGGCGGCGCGCGGCGCTGGTGGCTGCACCACTCCCTCACCGCCCTCGCCGATGACCTGAAGCGGCTTGGCCTGCGGCTCACACTTAGACGCGGCGAAACCCCGCAGATCGTCGATGACATCATCGAACGTACCGGCGCCGACATGGTGCTGTGGAACCGGCGTTACGATCCGCCTGCGATTGAGGTGGACAAGGAGCTCATGTCCTCGCTCAGGGATCGCGGCATCGCCTGCGAGAGCTTCGAGGGGCAGCTTCTGCACGAGCCCTGGCGGCTGAAAACCGGCAGCGGCGGCTTCTACAAGGTCTACACGCCGTTCTGGCGTGCACTTTCAACGGCGGGTGAGTTTCGTGCGCCGCTGTCACCGCCCGACGAGATCAAGGCTTTCGGCGGCGATCTGCCGAGCGATGACCTCGACCAATGGGATCTGACGCCAACCAAACCTGACTGGGCTGGTGGCCTGCGCGACAGCTGCACACCCGGCGAAGCCGGGGCGCAGCAGCGGCTGGCAGATTTCATTGATGATGCGCTGGAGCATTATGCCGAAGGCCGCGACCGTCCCGATCGCGAATACACCTCGCGCCTTTCGCCTCACCTCGCCAATGGCGAAATCACGCCCTTCCAGATCTGGCACGCGCTGTCGGGTCTGCCTGACGCCACGAATGACGATGTTCTCAAATTCCGCAAGGAACTCGTCTGGCGCGAATTCTGCTGGCACCTTTTGTTTCACAATCCGGACCTTGCCCGCACCAATTTCAACCGGGACTTCGACGCCTTTCCCTGGCGCGAGGACGGTCAGGCGCTTTCAGGCTGGCAAGAGGGGCGGACAGGCTACGCGATCGTCGATGCCGGCATGCGCCAGCTGTGGCAAACCGGCTGGATGCACAACCGCGTGCGCATGGTCGCCGCTTCGTTCCTGACCAAGCATCTCCTGATCGACTGGCGCGAGGGCGAAGAATGGTTCTGGGACACGCTGGTAGACGCCGACCCCGCCAACAATCCTGCAAGCTGGCAATGGGTAGCCGGTTCGGGTGCGGATGCCGCGCCCTATTTCCGCATCTTCAATCCTGTTCTGCAGGGTGAGAAGTTCGACCCCGATGGCCGCTATGTGCGCGAATTCGTTCCCGAACTCGCCGGCGCCGATGAACGGAGTGTTCACAAACCGAACGGCGACAAATCCGCAGCCGGCGTGAAACTTCATCCCGCCTATTCCGTAGCTCTGATCGACCACAAGCAGGCACGCGACCGCGCGCTTGCGGCTTATCAGACAATGCGGGGCAGGCATGAACATCATTCCGATCAGCAGGGGAAACGCGGGCCGTAAGAGGATCGCAGTCATTGGCTCAGGAATTTCCGGCGCATCCGCCGCCTGGGCGCTTTCACCCACGGCCGACGTAACCCTATATGAATCGGAGCCGCGCCCCGGCGGGCACACGGCAACGGTCGATATCGACTATGACGGCCGCAAGATCTCGGTCGATACCGGGTTCATTGTCTACAACGAGAACAATTATCCGGAACTGACAGCTCTGTTTTCCGCGCTTGGCGTCGAAATCATCGAAAGCAATATGGGTTTTTCCCTGTCGCTCGATGGCGGGAAAATGGAATGGAGCGGACAGAGCGTCAGCACTGTCTTTGCCCAAGCCAGAAACCTCGTCTCGCCGACATTCCTGCGCATGCTGCGCGAAATATTTCGTTTCAACGCGATTTGCGTCACCGACCGTGACAACGGCACGCTGGGAGCCCGCACGATCGGTGAGTATCTCGACTTCCGACGCTTCTCGCCTGAGTTCCGCGACAATTACCTGATCCCCATGGCGGCGGCGATCTGGTCCACACCGCGGGTGCAGATGCTCGACTACCCAGCTGCCAGTTTCATTTCCTTCTTCGAGAACCATCGGCTGATCCATTGGGAGCGTCCGGTCTGGCGCACGGTCAAGGGTGGCGCACGCAACTATCTCGAACGCCTTCTGACGCCGGTCGACGATATCCGCACCGGCCAGCCGGTCCAGACGATCATTCGCGACTCGCTCGGCGTCACAATCTGGTCGAAAGGTGCCGCGCCAGAACGTTTCGACGAAGTGGTTATCGCCTCACACAGCGACCAGGCGCTTGCCATGCTGGGCGACGCCTCGCGGGAAGAGCGGGCCGTCCTGTCCGCAATCCCTTACCGGCCAAACCGGGTGGTGCTGCACCGCGATCCCCGCCTGATGCCCAAGCGCCGTCGCACATGGTCTGCATGGAACTATCTGCGCAACACGGGCGAAGAAGAGGTCTGCGTCACCTACTGGATGAACCGCCTGCAGGGCATCGACCTCACCTGCCCGCTTTTCGTGTCGCTCAACCCGGCCATCGAGCCGCGCGAGGAGCTGGTGTTTGGCGAGTGGAGCTACGACCATCCGCAGTTCGACGCCCGCGCATTGTCGGCGCAGGCCCGGCTTGACGACATTCAGGGCATGCGCCGCACATGGTTTGCCGGTGCATGGACCGGCCACGGTTTCCACGAGGACGGGCTGCGTTCAGGCCTCAATGCCGCCGAGGCGCTGGGCGCGCGTATTCCGTGGCGCGACACCCGGCATATCGAGCCTGCCGAGCTGCAATTGGCGGCGGAGTGAAGCGATGTCCCTTCCCGACCGCATCACCACGATGAGCGAAAACGGGCCGCCGCCCGGCGCACCCGCTATGCTTTATCCCGGCGAGGTCATGCACCAGCGGCTCAAGCCCTTCGGTCACCGCTTCAACTACACGGTGTTTTCGCTGCTGGTCGACATCGACCGGCTGGACGAGGTCGACCGTCTCTCGCCGCTGCTTTCGGTCAACAAGCGCAACCTCGTTTCGCTGCGCGAGACCGACCAGACGGAGCGCGAGGGCGAGACGCTGCGCGAATTTGCCGACCGTCTTCTCCGGGACGCGGGGATTGAAAAGCCTGCCGCGCGTATCCTGCTTCTCAGCTACCCGCGCATCTTCGGCTACGTATTCAACCCGCTCTCGGTTTACTTCGCCTATGACGATGACGGCGCGTTGATCGCGCTGATCTATGCCGTGCGCAACACATTCGGCGAGCGCCACACCTATGTCGCGCCCATCGAACCCGGCGATCTCACCGAAGCCGGCGTTCGTCAGACCCGCGCCAAGCTGTTTCATGTCTCGCCATTCATCGGCATGGGCGCGCGCTACCACTTCCGCATCCTGCCGCCCGGCAAGGCGGTGAGGCTCAGAATCCATGAGACGGAAGACGGCGAACCGCTGCTGTCGGCAACCTTTGCAGGACAGGCCACGCAGCCGACCACGCATGCTCTTGCGTCATGCCTCTTGCGCATTCCGTTCATGACGTGGAAAATCATGGCGGGAATCCACTGGGAAGCCCTGAAACTCTGGCTTAAGGGCGCCCGGTTCCACAGATCACCGCCAGCCCCTCACCCGGTCAGCTTCAGGGATGGAGGCGAAAGCCTCACTCCGGGGGAATGAGAGCGCCATGAGGCGCGAGGGAGGCGCGCTGCGCAAGGGTGCGGCGCAAGGAAGGCGGCAGCGATGGGCACGACAGATATCGCCCCGATCCAGCTCACGGCTGACAATTACGCAGAATTGACGCGCGGCATCCCTGCCAAGGCGAGGCTGACGCTCAAGCTGCTCACCGGCCTGCCCAAGGGTTCGTTGACCCTCACCCTGCCCGATGGCCGACGCTTCAAGGTCGGCGGCAATGCGCCGGGCCCGGATGCTGAGCTGATCCTGAAAAACTGGAAGCTGCCCGGCCGCGCCTTCTCCGGCGCCACCATCGGCGTGGCGGAATCCTTCATCGATGGCGACTGGGAAAGCCCCGATGTAACGCGCTTTCTGGAACTCTTTGTCGTCAACGAGGAAGCCGGCGAAGCGATTGCCGGTGGCAGCAACAAGCTGCTTGCGGTGATCCAGCGCATCCGCCACTGGCTGAACGACAACACGAGAGGCCGTGCGCGCAAGAACATCTCGGCCCACTATGATCTGGGCAACGCCTTCTACAAGGAATGGCTCGACCCTTCGATGACCTATTCCTCCGCGCTCTATTCCACCGGCGCCAACGATCTGCAGGGTGCGCAGGCAGAGAAGTACCGCGCGCTGGCGCGCGACACCGGAATAGTGGCCGGCGACCACGTGCTTGAAATCGGCTGCGGCTGGGGCGGTTTCGCCGAATTTGCGGCGCGCGAGATCGGCTGCAAGGTGACCGGACTCACCATCAGCCGCGAGCAGCATGACTTCGCGAAAGAACGCATCCAGAAGGCCGGCCTCTCTGACAAGGTCGAGATCAAGTTCCAGGACTATCGCGATGAGACCGGCAAATATGATCGCATCGCCTCGATCGAGATGTTCGAGGCGGTCGGCGAAAAATACTGGCCCGTCTTCTTCGGCAAGATGAAGGAATGCCTGAAGCCCGGCGGCACGGCGGGGCTCCAGATCATCACCATCAACGAGAGCGCTTTCGAGCGCTACCGCTCGCGCGTCGACTTCATCCAGCGCTATGTGTTTCCGGGCGGCATGCTGCCGACGCCGCAGATCCTGCGCTCACTCGGCACCGACCAGGGCCTGGCGTTCCTGCGCGAACGCGTCTTCCCGCAGGACTATGCACGCACGCTTGCCGAGTGGCGTGAACGCTTCCAGGGCTCCTGGGACCGGATCGTCCATATGGGCTTCGATGAGCGGTTCCGCCGGCTGTGGGAGTTTTACCTGCATTATTGCGAGGCAGGGTTCCGCGCCGAATATATCGACGTCCGGCAGGTGGTCTACAAAGCCTGAGATGGTGCCCTTCTCCCCTTTGACGGAGAGAAGGGCTCATCACGCCTAGAGCGTGATGCGGTAGCGCGCGAAGCCGTCATCGCCTTCGCCCGCCGCCTCGATCTTCACGCCCTTCACGTCTGCCAGGAATTCCTTCGCCTTGGGGCCGGTGTCGAACAGCACCGTGGCGCCCTCGACGGGGGCAAAGTTCCAGTTGGCGTCGGCGGACGGGTTGATGGTGCCCTGATCGACAATGTAGCGCACAATCACATCGCGGTTGGTGTCGGGGGCCGACAGCACCACCACGTCGTTGTTGATACCGGGGAAGTTGCCGCCGCCACCGGCGCGGTAGTTGTTGGTGGCCACAATGAACTTCTGGTTCGGATCGATCGGCTTGCCGTCGTACATCAGGTCGACGATGCGGCTGGAATCCGCGTTCTGCACCTCGCCCTTGGGCGTGTATTTTGCCGGCTTCGACAGATCGATCTTGTAGGTCACGCCGTCGATCACGTCGAAATTGTATGACGGGAAATCGGGGTTGAGCAGAGGCTGGTCCGCCTTGCCCGGCTCGACCTGATTGAAGATGCCGGCCGACATTTCCAGCCATTCCTTTACTGTTGCGCCGTCGACCGCCACCGCACGAACCGTGTTCGGGTATAGGTAGAGGTCGGCGACATTCTTGATCGCCACGTCGCCCGCCGGAACGTCGGTGTAATATTCCGGTCCTCCGCGGCCGCCAGCCTTGAAGGGTGCTGCGGCGGACAGCACCGGCAGCGCGCCATATTCGCCATCCTTCAGCAGATCCTTGACGTACCAGATCTGCGCCTGGCTGACGATCTGCACCGACGGGTCGTCGGCGACCAGTGCGAAATATGAATAAAGCGGCGCCGACGTCTTGCCGACCGGGGTGCGGACATAGGTCAGCGTGCTCTGGTGATCCTCCGTCACCGCTGCTTCGACTGCAGCCAGATTTTCCACCGTCGGCGAAACCTTGCGGTTTTCGTCGCGGGTGTAGATCGGCCGCGCCTCGGAAGTGGAGTCGATCACCTTCCAGCTGTTGCCGTCGCGCTCCAGCATCAGGTCGATCAGGCCCATATGCGAACCCCAGAAGCCGCCCTGAACCGCCGGCTTGCCCTGAATGGTTCCCTTTTCGTTGTCCACGCCTTCAAGCCCGTCGAACGCGCCGGGGAAGACGAGATGCTGGTGGCCGGTGAAGACAGCGTCGATGCCTTCAACGCCTGCCAGGAAGAACGAGGCGTTCTCCATCATCTCGGACTTCTTGTTGTCGATGCCGGAATGCGAAAGCGCGATCACGATGTCGGCGCCCTCTTCCTTCATCTGCGGCACCCATGCAGCCGCCGTCTCCACGATGTCGCGGGTCGTTACATTGCCAACCAGATGGCGCGAATCCCACACCATGATCTGCGGCGGAACGAAACCGATGAAGCCGACGCGCACCGTGTGTTCGGCGCCCGAGCCATCGGTAACGGTCTTGTTCACGATCACATAGGGCTTGGCATAAAGCTTGTCGTCGCGCGGATTGGCGGCAAGCTCGGTGCCGTTCACCAGATTGGCACAGACGATCGGGTAGTTTGCGCCCGCATTCACCTTGTCCATGAACGACAGGCCATAGTTGAATTCGTGATTGCCGAGCGTGCCGCAATCGTAACCAAGCACGTTCATCGCGTTGATCACCGGGTGCATGTCGCCGGCCTTCATGCCCCGCTCATAGGCGATCCAGTCGCCCATCGGGTTGCCCTGAAGGTAGTCGCCATTGTCGACCAGCATGGTGTTGGTTGCCTCGGCGCGGAAGCCGTCGATGAGCGATGCGGTGCGGGCAAGGCCCATCGTGTCGTTGGGCCGGTCGGCGTAGTAGTCGTAAGGCAGCACGGCGACGTGAATATCGGTCGTTTCCATGATGCGCAGATGCGCCTGATTGGCCTGCGCACGCGCCGCGAAGGGATGCATCACAACCAGTCCGCCGAGCGCGGCGGCACCTCCCAGAAACGAGCGTCGGGAAACGGAACGAAGATTTATGGTCATGATAGCCTCCTGCGTTGAGTAATAAGCCGGCTGCGAAGTCAGAAACTCTCGCTCCGCTTTCGATCCGAGTCCAGCAGATTCAAAACACAACTTCATGACAGGCGCGGTGCGCGAGGCCGCAGATGACCGGCAGTCAGGGACGCGCCTTCTTCCGCGGTTTCGAAGTGCGGCGGGCGGGTGCGGGATCGGCCCTGCCCTGTGTGATCAGCCGCGCGCTGCGCTGGCCCGTGGCGTATATCCACAACCATGACAGCGCGACCGCGAGCCGATAGCGCAGGCCGATCAGGAAATAGATGTGGGCCAGCCCCCACAGCCACCATGCCGGCCAGCCAGTCAGCTTGAGCCAACCGAAATCGACCACCGCCGCGCGCTTTCCTATCGTGGCCAGATCGCCCTCACTCTTGTAGCGGAACGGTCCCGGATCCGGCTTTCCAGCCAGCCGGGCGCGGATGACGCGCGCGACATGCTTGCCCTGCTGCTTTGCTGCAGGCGCGACACCCGGCACCAGACCGCCCTCGGGCCGCTCGACATGGGCGGTGTCGCCGATGACAAAGATGTCGGGATTGCCGGGCGCGGTCAGATCCGGCTCGACCATCACCCGCCCCGCCCTGTCCGCGGGCACGCCCAGCCATTCCGCTGCCGGAGAGGCCGCCACACCGGCCGCCCAGATTACCGTGCGTGCCGCCAGTCGCTCGCCGTCTATCGTGACGCCTTCGCCATCCACCGCCGTGACCGGCTGGCCGAGCCTTACCTCGACGCCGAGTTTTTCCAGCGCCCGGCAAGCATAGTCGGAGAGTTCGTCGCGGAAATTGGCAAGCACGCGCGGCCCGGCCTCGACCAGCACCACCCGCGCCGCGCCGGGGTCGATGCGACGGAATTCGCCTTTCAGCGTATCGCGCGCCAGATCGGCGATGGTGCCGGCAAGCTCGACGCCGGTCGGCCCGGCGCCGATCACCACAAAGGTCAAAAATGCTGCGCGTTTGCTCGCGTCCGGCTCCAGCTCGGCACGCTCGAAGGCAAGAAGGATGTGGCGGCGAATGCGTGTTGCGTCTTCTATCGTCTTCAGACCCGGCGCATCTGGCTCCCACTCGTCATGACCGAAATAGGCATGCCGCGCGCCGGTGGCGATCACCAGCGTGTCGTAGGGCACCGCATCGCCGTCCGACAGCAGCACCCGGCGACCATCCCGGTCGACGCCGTCAACTGTGCCCAGCAGTGTCGTCACGTCCTTGCGGCGTCGAAGCAGCTGCCGAACCGGCCAGGCGATCTCGGACGTCGCCAGCGAGGTCGTCGCGACCTGATAGAGCAAAGGCTGGAAGAGATGATGGTTGCGCCGGTCGATGAGCGTGATGTCGAGGCCAGCGCCCTTCAGCGCATTGACCAGTTGCAACCCGCCAAATCCGGCGCCGATGACGACCAGACGATGTTTGTGCCCCGTACGGTCCATGACAACTGGCCCCTTGGTGCTGACAAAGCGGAGATAAGCACTTTTGTGCAGCGCAGCAAGGCGGTTGCTGCGGGACCGATGCATCACCCCACACCCCCGCCGTTTGCCGGCCAACGCCGTGCGCGCTAGATTCAGCCTCACACGGGATGCCCCGACCCTCTTGGCCAAGGCAGGAATGGACGCATATCTCGACCAGTTGTCCGGCTTTGTCTCCGCGCTTGCGCAGCGCACGCTGAGCTACGCCTCCGAACCCTGGTTTCTCTACCAGCTTGTCATCATCGGCGCGCTGTTCGCCGCCGCGCGGTTCCTCGCCAAACAGCTCGAACCCCGGCTTGAAAACCGCGCACGCTCGATCAAGGGGCACCCCGGCCTCCTGCGTCTGGTCGCCGCCACCATGCGCCGAACCGACTGGATCATCTTTGCCATCCTGCTGATCGCCACCATCACCATCATGCGCAGCGTCACATGGCCGAGCCGCAGCTGGGTGCTGGGCATCGCGCTCTGGCTGGCGGGCACCTGGGTCGTGGTCGCCATCCTGTCACGCATCATCCGCAACCGGCTGGTGGCGCGCAGCGTCGCCTGGCTGGTCTGGATTTACGCCGCCCTCGTCATCCTCGGCATAGAGGACCGCGTTGCGATCTTCCTTGACGGTCTTGCGCTACCGCTTGGCGAAGTCAGGATATCCACGCTCACCGTGCTAAAGGCCGCCCTGCTGCTCACGGTCGCGATCTGGGTCGCAACGACCGTCGGCAATTTCGTCGACGAGCGGGTTCAGCGCTCCAGCGAGCTGACGCCGTCTATCCGGGTTCTCATCGGCAAGTTCGCCAAGTTCGGCCTTGTGCTTCTTGCCGGCGTCATTGCGCTCACCAGCGTCGGGGTCGACCTCACCGCCTTCACCGTGTTCTCCGGCGCGGTCGGCGTCGGCCTCGGCTTTGGCCTGCAAAAGGTGGTGTCCAACTTCGTCTCCGGCGTCATCATCCTCATGGACAAGTCGATCAAGCCCGGCGACACGATCTCGCTCGGTGAAACCTTCGGCTGGATACGCGAACTCAGGGCGCGTTTCGTCTCGGTGGTGACGCGCGACGGGCGCGAATACCTGATCCCGAACGAGGACCTCATCACCCAGCAGGTCATCAACTGGTCGTTCAGCGACGACCTCGTGCGGCTCGATGTGCCGTTCGGTGTGTCCTACGATGCCAACCCGCACAAGGTCACCGAACTCGCCATCGAGGCGGCGATGACCGTTTCGCGCGTCAATGCCGAGCGCCGCCCGGTCTGCTGGTTGACGGCGTTCGGCGATTCATCGCTCGATTTCGTTCTGCGCTTCTGGATTCACGATCCGCAGCAGGGCCTGACCAATGTGCGCGGCAAGGTGCTACTGGCGCTGTGGGACACGTTCGAGGAAAACGGCATCAACATCCCCTACCCGCATCGCGAGATCATCATGAAGGGTGGTATCGCGGCGCGGCCGGCGGACGGCGATCTGCCGAAGGATTAGGCCGGTTTGGCCTCAGCGGCCTTCCTGTCGCCCGCCAGATAACCGGCAAAGGCCATCGAGATCAGCGGCAGCGGGATAAACAGCGCAAACGCCATGCGCAGTCCCAGCCATTCTGCCGCGAAGCCGAAGAGCGGCGGGCCGACAAAGCCGATCAGCACCGAGATGGTCGAAAACGCTGCCATGCTCTCGGCTGCCGGTCTGTCGGTCAGCTTCGCGGCGGCGGAAAAGGATTGCGGCAGCGCGATGCTGACGCCCAGCCCGATCAGCGCGAAGCCGAACAGCACCAGCGATATCCACGGTGCGACGACGATAACCGCCGTGCCCGCCAGCAGGACGATCATCATCGCGCGCGCCACCGCGACTTCGCCCCATCGCTCCACCAGCGTATCGCCCGCAAAGCGTCCCGCCGTCTGCGTCACCACTATTGCCGGCAGCGCGTAGGCTGCCAGCCAGTCGGCCGCGCCAAACTCGTCGCGCACATAGATGACGGCCCAGCTTCGCGTCGTGCCTTCCAGCAAGATCGCCGCCAGCGCGAACGCGCCGATCAGCAGGGTTCCCTTGCCCGGCAGCGCAAAGCGGCGGCTTGCCGCTTCCGTTGCGCGCGGCTTGCTGACCGGCAGTCCGATCAGAAACGCCGGCGCGAGCAGCGCCATCAGCACGGTCAGCCCGGCAAATTGCCCAAGCGGTGAAACGCCGATCCGGATCAACCCGGCGGAAACGAGTGTGGTTGCGAGAAATCCGAGCGCCCACCAGCCGTGGCACCGGCTCATGATGCGGCGCCCCTCCGCCGCTTCTACCCTGTCGGCCTCGACATTGATGGCAACATTGCTGGTGGCGAAGGCAAAACCGAATACGAACATCGCAGCCGTCAGCATCGCGGCCGAGGTCGAAATGCCGACGAGGATGAGCACGCCGGCGATTACCGGCATTCCGTAAAGGATCAGCCGCTTCGGACCCCAGGTCTCGACCAGTGGCCCGATCAGGATCGAGCCCAGCAAGACGCCAACAGGCATGCCGAGAAGCACGATGCCGAATGTCGCTTCCGACAGCGCCAGCGTGTTCTGCACTTCCGGCAGGCGGGCAAACAGCGTGCCCACCGTTGTGGAATGCAATGAAAAGGCCGCCATCACGCGGCCGGCCGCACCAAGCTTGAATGCGCTCACGCCATGTCCGCCCCGATGCCCGTCCCCGTTCGGTCTATCACCTCCCGCAGCGCGAAGGACGAATTGATCTTGGTTACATGCGGCATGGCCGACAGCCATTCCTTGTGGATGCGCTCGTAGTCAGCGAGGTCGCGCGCGGCGATGCGCAGAATGTAGTCGTATTCGCCCGACATCAGGTGACAGGACAGCACGTTCGGGCAGCGTCTGATCGCCGCCTCGAACTCCGACAGCGACTTTTCGAACTGGCCCGACAGCGAGATGTGAACGATTGCCGTCATGCCGTGGCCAAGTGCGGTATTCGACAGCCGCGCATGATAGCCGGAAATGACGCCCGACTGCTCCAGATTGTCGAGCCGGCGCGAGCAGGCCGACTGCGAAAGCCCGACCCTTTCGGCAAGCGCCGCATTGGAGATTCGGCCATCCTTCTGCAGGGCGCCGAGAATCGCGATATCAATCGTGTCCAGTTTCATTGTTCGAACAATCTTTTGCAGTGATACCTCTTGGCGCAAGAATAGCCGAAAATTGTGATGCAGGACAATCGACTTCGCAAACACGTTCGGTCGCGCGCGTGTTACTTAGGGGCAACTTTCGAAACATCATGCGGATCGAGCAGGAGGACTTCGCCATGCGCGTTGGCTGCCCCAAGGAAATCAAGAACCACGAATACCGCGTCGGCCTGACGCCCGGCTCGGTGCGCGAATATGTGGCGCACGGCCACACCGTCATCGTGGAAAGCGGTGCTGGCGCCGGCATCGGCGCTGACGACAATGCCTACCGCGCAGCCGGCGCGGAGATCGCCAAGACTGCGGCGGATGTCTTCACCCGCTCCGACATGATCGTGAAGGTCAAGGAGCCGCAGCCTTCGGAATGGGTGCAGTTGCGCGAAGACCAGATCCTCTACACCTATCTTCACCTCGCCCCCGACGCCGAGCAGACAAAAGGTCTGGTCGAGAGCGGCGTGACGGCGATCGCCTATGAAACTGTGACCGACGAGCGTGGCGGCCTGCCTCTCTTGGCCCCGATGTCGGAAGTCGCGGGCCGTCTCGCCATTCAGGCCGGCGCCACAGCGCTGCAGAAGGCCAATGGCGGTCGCGGTGTGCTTCTGGGCGGCGTGCCCGGCGTCCTGCCGGCCAAGGTCGCGGTCATCGGCGGTGGCGTGGTCGGTCTCAACGCTGCCAAGATGGCGGTCGGCCTTGGCGCCGACGTCACCATCATCGACCGCTCGATCCCGCGCCTGCGGCAGTTGGACGACATTTTCAACGGCCGCGTTCACACGCGCTATTCCACCGTGGAAGCCCTGGAAGAAGAGTGCTTCTCCGCCGATGTCGTGGTCGGCGCTGTGCTGATCCCGGGCGCGGCCGCACCGAAGCTGGTCAGCCGCGAAATGCTGTCGGGCATGAAGCCGGGCGCGGTGCTGGTCGATGTCGCGATCGACCAGGGCGGCTGCTTCGAGACCTCGCATGCAACCACGCATTCCGAGCCGACCTACGAGGTTGACGGCATCGTGCATTATTGCGTGGCCAACATGCCGGGCGCTGTTCCGGTCACGTCGGCGCAGGCGCTCAACAACTCCACGCTTCACTACGGGCTGCAGCTTGCCGACAAGGGGCTGAAGGCGCTGGTCGATGATCATCACCTGCGCAACGGTCTCAACGTCCACAAGGGCCGCATCACCAACAAGGCCGTTGCCGAAGCACTCGGTTACGACATGGCGGAGCCGAAGACCGTGCTTGCCGCCTGAACCAGTAGTCACTCGGGTGCCCTTTGACAGGGCACACTCCTCCCCGAGTCGGCCCGCCGGATGTTGCACCCCGGCGGGCCTTATCTTCTTTTGGAGGAATGACGGCCGTGGGCGACAGTCCGGGATGAGACGGCCGCGAACCAGTCAAATTACAAGAGCCAAGCCAACTCATCGGGTTAATACATGTTCAATTCAATCGTCGCTTTCGCAGTGTCCCATATGGAACTGGGATTTCTGCTGGTCGGAGCAGGCGTTCTGGTATGGGGTTCGCGCTACCTCCAGCGCGGTTCCTGATACCGGAACCCGTCGTACACTCCCTGCGGCCCGCTTTACGTAACGTAATTTCCCTGGCGCAATTTCACGGAACATGATGTGATCCGGGCACCTGGCCGTGCGGTCGGAACGACCGGCATTACATGGCGAGGCAACAGGGGAGGAGACGATGTTTCGTGATGCAATTCGCCTGGCATGTACTGCTGCCATCGCAGCGCTTGCCTCCACCGCCAGCGCCCAGGACGACCCTGTCGCACGCGGCGAGTATCTCGTGAATCTCGGCGGCTGCCACGACTGCCATACGCCGGGATATTTCCTAGGCGCACCGGACATGGAGCGTTATCTCGGCGGCTCGGATGTCGGGTTTGAAGTACCGGGGCTCGGCGTGTTTCTCGGACGCAACCTGACGCCCGACAAGGAAACCGGCCTGGGAAACTGGACCGACGACGAGATCGCGACCGCCCTCACCACTGGTGAAAGGCCCGATGGGCGCGTATTGGCGCCCGTGATGCCCTATCACGCATATGCGCGGCTGACCGGCGAGGACGTCGCGGCGATCATCGCCTTTCTCAGGAGCCTCGACCCGGTCAACCATGCTGTGCCGGGGCCGTTCGGGCCGGGTGAGGCGGTGCCGACCTTCATCCTGCGCACATTGCCGCCCGGCCAGACCGCAGCCAAGGCGCCGGGCTAGAGCCACAGGCACGGCGGGCCGGGAATGTCCTGCCCGCCGTGACCTCTACCAAGCCCGGTCGGCAACCGCCGCCCGAGGCTTGTTGATGCGAGGCGCCAACCGGAAACCTCGTGCACGCATCAAGGCTGTCCCACCGGCGAACTCAACGAGATCTGAAAGCCGATTTCAGCACGGCGGCTAGCCGCCTGCCCCAGACAATGAGCGCGACTATCGCGGCCGTAATTCCAGCGGCAACCAGATAGGCCACGGCCCCGTCGTGCGTAGCCGGGTCGGGATGCGCCCATGCTGGCGACGCCACCGTCAGCCATACTGCGGCGGTCCATCCGATGGCCAAACATGTCCCCTGTCTCATGCCACGCTCCTGCGATATGACTCTAACAGGAGGTTCCGATGGCTGAGACGAAAAACCTCGTTCTGCCCATCCTGCTGGTCATCGCGCTCGTCACGCTGGCCTATGTCATGTTCGGCATTGTCCCGGCCATTGTATTCACGGTCGCCTTCGGCGGCGGTTTGGTTCTCTACGTGGCAACGGCCTGGCGCACCCGGTTCGACACCTCGAAGGTGATCGTTCCCTACCTGCTCACCGTCATGCTGTTCATGATCCACACCTATGAGGAATATCTCACCGACTTCGAGAAGCTCGCCTCGGTCATGGCCGGACGCACGATCCCCGAGGCCGACATGCTTTTCGTCATTGCCTGGCTGGCACCGTTCATGTGGGTCGGCGGCGCGATCATGCTCATCAAGCAGTGGGCCTTCGGCTATTACTTTCTTTGCGCATTCTTCGTCGGCATGACGATTGCCGAACTGGCGCATTATGTTTTCCCCTTCGTCATCGACGGCACGTTCCACTACGAATCGGGGATGTACACCGCCGCCCTGCCTCTCATTACGGCCTATTACGGGCTCTACGTGATGATGAAAGAGATCAGGAGGGAGCGGGGCGGCACACCCTCGCGGACCTCGTAACCGCCCGCGGGAATTGACCGGTATCAATTGTCTGGCGGCGAAGGTTGTTACGCTCTCATATGACCAGCAATCCGTGACAACACACCCAGGAGACCAGAATGGCCAGCAATCTGCTCTATATCGCCGCCTTCTTCGGCGGGCTCGGCCTGATGTTCGCCGGCATCGGCGTCCTGATGTGGGGCGTGAACAGCAAGGGCCGCGACAAGTAAGGCCGTGGCATCACTGTCTGGTAATCAGGCCCTGTCGATGCGCATCTGATAGCAGTTGTTGCGGGCTGAGCGCATGTGCACATAGGCCACGTCGTCGCGCTGCAGCAGCGTGTGGGCGTGCGTGCAGATATCCTTCGTGTCCACGACCCCGCCGGTTCCGTAGACAATACGGTCATCTGCACCATAGCCGCGCAGAATGTAATCGGGTGTCGTGCGGATCATGTCTGGCATCACGTCGGTTTCTGCCGCGCGCTCGCAGGCCTGGGCATGCAGGAACACTGGCCCCGTCTCGGCATAGGGCTGCAGTGCCGGAAACGGCCGGTAGGCCAGAACAAGATAGCCCTCTCCCACCGCAACGTTCTTCAGACAGTGCCGGCAGGGCACGCCATCGCCATCCGAAATTCGGTGTTCAGGGGTCATGCCATAGGCGTCAGGCTCGCCGCGCTGGAAGGCGCGGGCCTGTCCGGTCGGCATGGCGACAAAGCGGATCAGTCCCATTGCAATTCTCCGGTGTGATGGATCGTTGGCCGCCATATTGATCGCCAGCGCCGCCACAGCCACCCGATTCACGCTTGACGCCAAAACGCCAAAAACCTCCCGCGCCTTGAGCCCGGGAGGTCTTTTTCTGTCCGACTGTGCGCGCCTAGCGCAGGAAGGCGTCGACCCGGCGCAGCGTCACGCGGCGGTTTCGCCACTCTTCATAGGGCGTCGGCACGAGCAGGAATTGCTCACCGTAACCGGCAGTCTGAAGCATCTGGCCGGGAATGCCGAAATGGTAGACCAGCACCTGCTTCAGCGATTCCGCGCGGCGTTCCGACAGGCGCTGGTTCGAATAGGTCGAGCCGACCGCGTCGGTGTGGCCTTCGATCAGCACGGTGGCGACGCGTCCGCGACTGCGCAGATGGCGCAGCGCCTCGGCGATGTTCTCCACCTTGCCATACTGCGAATACGGGATGACGGCCGAACCGAAGGCGAAGTTGATCGACTGGATGTCGATGGCCGGCGCCAGGTCACGAATTTCGGGCCGGCGCTTGAGCTGCTGGATGGTCATGCGCTGCTCGGGCTTGATGGTGATCTGCGGCTGGGCTTCCAGTTGGCGCAGGATCTTATGCGCCGAAGGCATGTTGGAGACCGTCGTAAGCGCAGGGCTCACTGCCATTGCGGCGGTCGGGGTTATCATCGCGGCGGCGAGGCCGGCGAGCATGATGCGGCGGGTAAGCATGGTCGTTCCTCTCTCTGTGTTGGTTGTGTGCTCCAATGCGGCGACCATGCAAAAGCCGCGCTGAAGCTGCGATGAACGAGGCGTTTAGGTGGGGTTAGGGAGAGTGCTGCTTGAGCGCTAGCGCATCACAAGCTCGGCCCGCTCGGCCTTGCTGAGCGGCACCAACACCTCGCGCGCCTGACCGACCGGCGAAAAACCCATCTTCTGATAAAGCGGCAAAGCTGCCGGATGGTCCGCGGTGCAGGTCGACAGAACAACACGTTCGGGCTTGTACGACCATGCCGCCTCGATCGCTTCGCCGAGAAACCAGCGGCCAAGCCCCTGACCCGTCGCATGTTCCATCATGCCGAAATAGGCAATCTCGACCTTTTCCGGTGGCCGGGCATCGAGTTCGAAGAAACCGGCTGGTGCGCCGTCGAGATAAAGCACGCGAATATCGCGCTCCGGCGCATGCAGCCGGGCCGACAGCTCCTCGTCGCTCAACCGCAGCGCGTTCACCCAGGTCCAGGCCCGCCCAACGCGATCCTGCAAATAGCGGTAGAAGTGGAGCGGAATGTCATTGGCTCTCAGAAGCGCGATCGGATGACCGATCGGCAGCGGCGGGTAATGCGCCGGCGGCGCTGTCATTTCGAGATAGGTGACGGTCACATCGACCGGTTTGCGCTTGCGAACCGCCACGGTCAGTCGTCACCCGCCACGACGGGCGTATCGGCCCGGCCGCCCCATTCCGACCACGAGCCGTCATACAGCCGGTTGTTGCGGTGCCCGACCGATTCCAGAGCCAGCGTAATGACGGCAGCGGTGACGCCCGAACCGCAGCTCGTGACCACGGGCTTGTCTAGGTCGAGGCCAGATGATTCAAGTTTCTCCCGCAACTCGTTGACAGGCAAAAGTTTTCCGTCCCTTGCCAACTCAAGTGCGGGAACGTTGAACGCACCCGGCATATGGCCCGAACGCATGCCTGGCCTTGGCTCCGGGTCGGTGCCTTCAAACCTGCCTTTCGGGCGCGCATCGGCGATTTGTGCCGAGCGTTCGCCCACGATCTTCATCATCTCATCGAAGGAAGCCACGCGCTCACGGTCGAACTTCGGGTCGAACACGCATGCCGCGACATTGGTCTGCTGGTCGGTGACCGGACGGCCCTCGCGCTTCCAGCCGTCGAGGCCACCGTCGAGCACGAACACCTTTTCCGCGCCCATCACGCGGAACATCCACCACACGCGCGGCGCGGAAAAGAAGCCCGGCCCGTCATAGACGACGATCGTGTCGTCCTCCGAAATGCCCATCGAATTGGCGTATCGCGCGAAGAGTGCGGGATGCGGCAGCGAATGCGGCAGGCCGGTGCCCGGCTCCACCACCAAGTCGTGGTCGAAGAACACCGCGCCCTTGATATGACCAGCCTCATATTCGGCCTTTGCATCGCGATTGTGCGCCGGCAGATACCAGGACCCGTCGATGATCGACAGGCCGGGCGCGCCCAGCTTCTCCTGCAGCCAGTCAGCAGAAAC
The DNA here is from genome assembly GCA_965232405.1 of Rhizobiaceae bacterium. Taxonomy (GTDB): domain Bacteria; phylum Pseudomonadota; class Alphaproteobacteria; order Rhizobiales; family Rhizobiaceae; genus RCIO01. Next base: position 3,631,349 of record OZ246966.1, on the reverse strand, counting down.
GACGAAGGGGCTGGTGTCCTTGCTCATTACGTGCCTCAATTTGCCGGCAGCGGGCCGAAACGAATGCGAAAACGCCGGTTCTCCCGGCCCTTCTTCTCGATCTTGCCGATATGGATCTCACCGACCTCGCCTGTTGAACGCACATGAGTGCCGCCGCAGGGCTGGCTGTCAACCGCGCCATCGTCGCCGATACAGACCAGCCGGATGCGGCCGGTGCCCGCCGGCGGGCGGACATTCTTCGACTTCACAAGCCCGGGATTGGCGGCGAGCTCTTCGTCGGAGATCCAGCGGGTGAAGACCGGATGGTCCGCCTTCACCAGTTCCATCAGTTGTTCGGTGACACCCTGCTTGTCGAAATTGGCGTCCGGAATGTCAAAATCGACCCTGGAATCGGCCTCGTTCACCGAAGCGCCTGTGATCGGATGCGGACAGATGACCGTGAGAAGATGACAGGCGGTGTGCATGCGCATCAGCTTGAACCGCCGCTCCCAGTCGATGACGAGCTTCAGTGGCTCGCCAACGCTGAGCGCAGGCGCCTCCGGCCCCGGGATGTGGATGATCTCGTCCTTGGTTTCGCCGGTGATCGTGCCGGCGACGGCCACTTCGGTACCGTCGGAACGGATCAGGCGACCGGTGTCGCCGGGCTGGCCGCCCGAGGTTGCATAGAAGATCGTCCGATCGAGCAGAACACCGCCGCGATCATTGATGGCGCTAACGACCGCCTCTGTTTCGGCAAGGTAGGAATCTTCGCGAAACAGCGGCTCGGTCGGTATGCTCATCCAGGAACGTCCTCATAAGGAACTGCAATCGTCGACTTCTCGTCCATCCAGCCGGGCACCGGCAGGTTCTTGCCGCGAAGGAATTCCGGATTGAACAGCTTCGACTGATACCGGTTCCCGTAGTCGCACAGGATGGTGACGATGGTGTGCCCCGGCCCAAGGTCGCGCGCAAGGCGGATAGCGCCCGCAATGTTTATGCCAGTGGAGCCGCCCATGCACAGCCCCTCCTCCTGCACGAGATCAAAGACTATCGGCAGCGCCTCCTCATCCGGAACCTGATAGGAAAAGTCCGGCGTGAACCCTTCAAGATTGGCGGTGATGCGGCCCTGGCCGATACCTTCGGTGATCGAGGTTCCCTCAGACTTCAACTCGCCTTGCGTGTAGTAGCTGTAGAGTGCGGCCCCCATCGGATCGGCAATGGCAATCTTGACGCTGTTGGAATGTGTCTTCAGCCCTGCCGCAACGCCCGCCAGCGTGCCGCCGGTGCCGACAGCAGAGACAAAGCCGTCCACCTTGCCGCCGGTCTGCTTCCAGATCTCTTCCGCCGTCGTTTCGATATGGCCGTCACGATTGGCGACATTGTCGAACTGGTTGGCCCAGATCGCACCATTGGGCTCGGTCTTCGCCAGTTGTTCGGCCAGCCTGCCCGACACTTTCACGTAGTTGTTGGGGTTCTTGTAGGGAACGGCCGGAACCTCGATCAGCTCCGCGCCGAGAACGCGCAGCGCGTCCTTCTTCTCCTGGCTTTGCGTATCCGGGATCACGATCACCGTGCGGTAGCCCAGCGCCTTGGCAACCACCGTCAGCCCGATGCCGGTGTTGCCGGCCGTGCCTTCCACGATCACGCCGCCGGGCTTCAAGAGCCCCTTCTTCTCGGCATCGCGAATTATAAACAGCCCTGCGCGGTCCTTCACCGACTGGCCGGGGTTCAGGAACTCGGCCTTGCCGTAGATATCGCAACCGGTTTCCTCGGATGCGCGCTTGAGCCTGATCAGCGGCGTGTTGCCGATTGCGTCTATTGCCGAAGCATACATGGGTCGGTTTCCTGTATTTCGGACGCCGGGGGCCGACAAAGCCCTGACACGGCATCGGCCGCCGAAACGGCCCAATTGGCGCCGAACAGCGTCCGGCATCTTGTTTACACGTCTCTAAAAACGCCTGACAGGCCTTTCAAGGAGCGATTTTGCGCGAGACACGGCTTTCGCGACAATCGGTTGCGTTGTTTGGTGAAACCGGTATGCCGTTCGATCCGTTCCTGGGTCAGGGCCGGAAGGCAGACAAAATCGGGGAAGGCAGTTCATGACGCAATACAGGGCGAGACCGGAAGACGGCATTGCCTGGATCACCGGCGCCAGCACCGGCATTGGGCGGCAGGTCGCGCTCGATCTGGCAGCCGAGGGCTACACGATTGCAGCAACCGCGCGTAGCGAGGACAAGCTGCAGGCGCTTGCTGCCGAAGCTGCCAAACTCGGACGCACGATCATTCCCTTCCCCTGCGATGTGACTGACGAAGAGGCCATGCGTGCCACGGTCGAACGGATCGAAGGGGAAGCCGGCCCGATCGCGCTCGCCTTCTTCAATGCGGGCGACTATTTCCCGACCCGCCTCGACGGGCTGACAGCCGCCAATTTCGTCGCGACCTATGAGGTCAATGTGTTCGGCGTCGTGTTCGGTTTGGTGCCGGTGCTGGAACACATGCGGCGGCGCGGCCGCGGGCATGTGGCCGTGGTCGGTTCGGCCTCAGCGATTTTCGGCCTGCCGGCAGCGGCCGCCTATGGGGCCAGCAAGGCTGCGCTCAACAACATGGTCTGGGCGATGAAATACGACCTCGATCTGGTCAATATCCGGATTCAGGTCTTCAATCCGGGCTTCATCGCCACGCCGCTGACAGAGCAGAACAAGTTCAAGATGCCAGCGCTCATGCAGGTCGAGGACGCGTCTAAGCGGTTCGTTGAGGGTCTAAAGAGCGGCGGCACGGAAGTCTCGTTCCCGCGCCGCTTCACCTGGTTCCTGAAGGCACTCACCTTTCTGCCCGCACCCTGGACCTATGCGATCCAGCGCCGCTTCACCGGATGGAACCGGCGCAAGGCGCCGCCACCGCCGCAAGCGTAACGCCGAAACCGTTGCATCGCCTCGCCCGGCGTCCTACTCCTCGGATGATGAATGTCCGGGAGGGGTCATGGGGAGGAAAATCATCCTGACGGTTCTGGTGATCGTCGCCGTGCTCGCGGCTGCGTTCTTTCTCGGCCCGCGCGTTTCCACCGATACCACCATCACTTTCGATCCGGCGACAATCGGCGAGGATATCGATGCATGGCTGGCCGATCGCGAAGCCCGCTTTGGCGACATCAAGACGGGCCAGCAGAAAGGCATTGTCTGGGCATTCCCTGCATCGAAAGCCCGGACGCCGGTCTCGATTGTCTATGTCCACGGCTTCTCAGCCTCCCGCGGAGAGGCCGCGCCACTGGCCGAAATGGTCGGCGCGGAACTGGGCGCCAATGTCTTCTACACCCGCCTTGCCGGCCACGGTCGCAGCGACGACGCGATGACCGACGGCTCGGTAAACGGCTGGGCCAACGACTTTGCCGAGGCGATGGCTGTCGGCCGCCGCATCGGCGAAGAGGTTGTCGTCATTTCCATGTCGACAGGCTCCAGCCTCGCCACATGGGCCATGACCCAGCCGGAACTGGCTGACGGCGTAAAAGGGCTTGTGTTGATCTCGCCCAACTACCGGGTGAAGGCGGGTGGCGCATCCCTGCTCACCATGCCCTGGGGCCGGCAATTGGTGAACCTTGTTGCCGGGCCGGTGCGCACCTGGGAGCCGCGCAACGAGGCCCATGCCGAGTTCTGGACTTACAGCTACCCGACCGATGCGCTGCTGCCTATGGCGGCCATGACGAAGATGGCGCGCGAAACAGCCGTCGAAGGCATCAGCGTTCCCGCGCTCTTCATGTTCTCCGACGCCGACACGGTGGTCGATCACGCTGTCACGCGCGAAATTGCCGCCCGATGGGGCGGACCGCGTGAGATTGATGTGATCGAGGAACATGAGGACAGCGACAACCACGTCATCGTGGGTGACGCGCTGGCGCCATACAACAACCAGCCTTTTGCGGATCGTATCACAGACTGGATACGCGACCTGCCCTAACCGGCGGCCTTCTGCGCCAGATCCTGCAAGGCGAGCACCGTGCGCCAGTTGCGCGCCGTGTTGGGCACGCCGATATCCTTGTCGAACCTCTCGGCCATCTTTGAGCGGCCGAAACCGTGCGGCGTGTGCAGATAGGCGACATTGCCGACGACCTCGATCCGCTCGCCATCAACGGCAAATGCGCGGATCGTCTCGACGTTCTCGTTTGCAGGCTCTTGCGCCAGCCATGCGGCATGCACTGATCTGGGCTCCGAAACAGCATCCGGAAACGGGTTGTTCGCGACCAGAGCGTTCCATTCCGGCCGGGTCGGCGCATGGATCGCCTTCTCGAACCCGAATTCCTTCGAGCAGATACCGGCGATCAGCGAGACCACTTCATCGCGCGGCAGGCTGCTTTTGACCACCGCATTGCCGCTGTTGATATAGGTGGCGACACTTTCCAGGCCCGCTTCGGCCAACTTTTCGCGCAGCGGCTTCACCGGCAGCTGGGTCGTGCCGCCAACGCCCCTGAAAAGCACAATGTAGACCGTCGACACATGCATCTCCCGGTTGCGGCTCTGCCGGTGCGAGGTCTTGCATATTCCGGCACTTGAAGCCACTGTCCGGCCCGCATTGCGGTCGGTCATGCGAATCGTCGCCGACCGCGGAGAGAATCGATACCGGGATTGGTCTGAACCTCCGTGCAATATCTCGCCGTCCGCGCTGCGATCCATGTCGCTTCGGTGTTTTCGATCTACCTGTCCGCCGCGATGGTGATCCCGGCTGCCGTCGATCTCTATTACGGCAATCCCGACTGGAAGGTTTTTGCCTTCTCCTCGCTGTTCACCGGCGGGCTGGGGCTTGCGGTGGCGATGGCCACGCAGGGCCGTGCGCCTGCGCTGTCCACGCGTTTCGGCTTTCTGGTTGTGAACCTGTTGTGGCTCACCTCCTGCGCCGTTGCGGCGGTTCCGTTCCTGGCGGCTTCGGTGGAAATGAGCTTCACCGATGCGGTATTCGAGGCCGTATCGGGAATGACCACCACTGGCGCCACCGTGATCGTCGGCCTCGACGAGCTGCCGCCCGGACTGCTTCTGTGGCGTTCGCTGCTGCAATGGTTCGGCGGGCTGGGCGTCATTGCGCTCGGCGTGTTCGTGCTGCCATTCCTCAATGTCGGCGGCGTGTCCTATTTCCAGATCGAATCCTCGTCGGCGATCGACGACCGGCCCTTTGCGCGCTTTTCCACCTACACGACCGCGCTGCTCTCCATCTATGTGACACTGACCGTCATTTGCGCCATCTGTTATGCGGCCGCCGGCATGACCGGCTTCGACGCACTCAATCATGCGCTTACCAGCATTGCGACAGCCGGCTTCTCGACCCATGACGAATCGCTTGGTTACTACGACGACAATTTCGCCGTGCTGTGGGTCGGAACGATATCCATGTTCATCGGCGCCCTGCCCTTCGCCATTTTGATGCTGTTCATCGCCCGCGGCCGGCTGGATGCGCTGGCCGATCCACAGATCAAGGTGTTCGTCGGTTATCTCGTCACATTCGTGCTGGCCGTCACGATCTACCGGCGGCTGACCACCGACGAGACATTTTTCGATGCGCTGACGCATTCAGCCTTCAACATGACATCGGTCATCACGACCACCGGCTATTCCAGCGGCGACTACATGCAGTGGGGGCCGTTCGTGGCGGCGGCAGCCTTCATCGCCACATTCCTCGGCGGTTGTTCCGGTTCCACAACCGGCGGCATCAAGGCCTACCGCTTCCTGATCGTCTTCGAATTGCTGGTGAATGGTCTGCGCAGGCTGATTTACCCTAACACGGTGCTCACGGTCCGTTATGGCGACCGCGTGGTGGAAGATGAGGTGCAGCGCGCGGTCGTACTGTTCGTGGCCTCCTTCCTCGTGATCTGGGGCATCGGCACGCTCATACTTGCCGCCACCGGGCTGGATATCGTTACCGCGCTGTCGGGCATGGCCGCCACGCTCACCAATGTCGGTCCCGGCATTGGCAACATCATCGGCCCTGCCGGCACCTACGCTTCGGTGCCTGATGTCGCGAAATGGGTGCTATCGCTCGCCATGCTGCTCGGTCGGCTGGAGATCCTTGCCGTGCTGGTGATCTTTTCGCCAGTGTTCTGGGAGCGGTGAGCCGCAACAAGCTACGCCTCACACGAACAGATCCACCTTCTCGAACTTCGTCACGTCGATGATGCCGGCGTCGGAGATCCTGAGTTCGGGGATGACGACCAGCGCCAAGAGCGAGTGCTGCATATAGGCGTTGTTGAGCGAGCAGCCCATGGCGCGCATCGCCTCGCCCAGCTGCGCTGCCTTCTCAGCCACCACCTCTGCGCGCTCGTCCGACATCAGCCCGGCAATCGGCATTTCGACCAGCGCCAGTTGCTTGCCTTCCGAGACCAGCACCACGCCGCCGCCGACCTCGCCCAGAATGTTGGCGGCGAGCGCCATGTCGTCCTTGTTGGTGCCCACCACGATCATGTGATGGCTGTCATGCGCCACGGTGGAGGCCATGGCGCAGTCCTTCACATAACCGAAACCCGACACAAACCCGTTGGTGACGGCGCCTGTGCCGCGGTGGCGCTCCACCAGCGCGATCTGGCAGACATCGTTGCGGCGATCCATTTCGACCAGGCCGTCGCGCACGGTGAGATCGGCCTCCAGCGCGCGCGTTGGCGCCTGGTTTTCGACCACGCCGATGACGCGCGCCTTCACCTCGTTGGCCCCGGCAGGGGCCGGAATGTCGAAATCGGCCGCCTCCACCTCCTTGCCCAGATGCACGGTGTTCTTGGCCTTGGCCGGATAGTCGTAAGGTTCGATCTCGACGGATAGCTTGCCCGCCTGCGCCAGCCGCAGACCGCGCGCATAAACGTCGTCGATGGTCAGTTCTGCGAGGTTCGACACGATCAGGAAGTCGGCGCGGCGGCCGGGTGTGATCGAGCCCAGTTCGCGCTCCAGCCCGAAATGCTCGGCCGTGTTCACCGTCGCCATCTGGATCGCCGTCACCGGCGCCAAACCCTGCGCGATGGCGTGGCGCACGACGCGGTCCATATGCCCGTCATTGACCAGCGTGCCGGAATGGCTGTCGTCGGTGCACAGGATGAAGTTGCGGGGATCGAGCCCGCTTTCGGTCACCGCCTTTATCTGGCTGGCGACATCATACCAGGCCGAGCCAAGCCTCAGCATCGCCTTCATGCCCTGCCGGACACGGGCAATCGCATCCTCAGGCCGCGTGCCTTCGTGGTCGTCCTGCGGTCCGCCGGCAACATAACCGTGGAACGGCAGGCCGAGATCGGGCGAGGCGTAGTGTCCGCCGACGGTCTTGCCGGCGCGCATGGTTTCCGCGATCACGCCCATCATGGTGGCGTCGTTCGCTGCCACGCCCGGAAAGTTCATCACCTCGCCCAGCCCGATGATGTTCTCCCATTGCATGGCCTCGCTCACCTCTGCGGGCGTCACCTCCGCTCCGGCAAGCTCCAGCCCCGGCGCGGACGGCACGCAGGACGGCATCTGCACATAGACATTGATGGGCGCGGCGACCGCCTCGTCATGCATCAGCCTGACCCCAGCCAAGCCAAGCACATTGGCGATCTCGTGCGGGTCGATGAACATGGAGGTGGTGCCGTGCGGAATGACGGCGCGGCAAAACTCCGTCACCGTCACCATGCCGCTTTCGACATGCATGTGGCCGTCGCAAAGGCCGGGCACCAGATAGCGCCCGGCGGCATCGACCACCTTGGTCTTGTCGCCGATGGCGTGGCTGGCGTCCGGGCCGCAATAGGCGAAGCGCCCCCCGGAAATCGCAATATCGGTGCCGGGGATGACCTCACCGGAATGAACGTTCACCCAGCGCCCGTTGCGCACCACCAGATCGGCGGGCTTGCGCCCCGTCGCGACATCGACCAGCGCCGGTGCAATTTCATTCCAGGGCTTCGGGGCCGCCCATTTGTTCTTCGCCATGCAATTCGCTCCTTGCTCGGGAGCGAATGTGCCAACCGGCGGCGCGTTTTACCAGCGCCTAATCGCTTGCATTCAGTGCTTGGGCTCCCAGGTCCGGTCGGCGAATATCAGCAGCCCAGCGAAGGCGATGAAAAGCACCCCAACGGCGCTGACGATGGTGACAACTTCTGCAGGCATGAGAACTCTCCTTTGATGGCACCGCATCAATGGAGGCAGGCGGCGATGACCGCGTTGATCTGGGTCAAGCCTGGTGTGCGGCCCAAGCCGGAATCGAACCCGGCCGCTACTTGGTGATCAGTTCCGGCCCCATCAGCGAATAGGGCAGCCATGTCGACAATATCGGCACATAGGTCACGATGATCAGGAACAGGAACAGCACCGCCACGAAGGGCAGTGCCGCGCGCACGACCTGGATCAGGCTCATGCCGGTGATGCCGGAAGTGACGAACAGGTTCAGCCCGATCGGCGGGGTGATCATGCCAATCTCCATGTTGACCACCATGATGATGCCAAGGTGAACCGGGTCGACGCCAAGTTCCATCGCAATCGGAAACACGACCGGAGCGACGATCAGCAGAAGCCCCGAAGGCTCCATGAACTGCCCGCCGAGCAGCAGGAGCAGATTGACGGCGATCAGGAAGGTGAACCAGTTGAAGCCATAGTCGAGCATGATCTCGGTGATGGCGTCGGGAATGCGCTCCGATGTCAGCACATGCGCAAACAGCAGCGCGTTGACGATGATGAACATCAGCATCAGCGTCGTCTTGCTGGCATCCACCATGACCTTGCGGGTCTCGTCGTGGAAGAATGCCGGCACGCATTTGCGACCCATCAGGCCCAGATTGCGCCCCCAGATCGGCAGGCCCGCGGCCAGATGCGCGGGGATGCGCGCACCACTGTGCTCGGGGTCGCGCCACACCGAGTAGGCAATGAGAATGGCCAGCGACAGTACGAGGCCATAGGTCGCGCGGCTGGTGGCCGTCACGCCTTCCCACTCCGAAGTGACGAAGAAGGACAGAATCATCCACACGAAGAAAAACGAGATCGCATAGACGGTGGCTGAAAAGCCGATCCGGGCGGAACGCGTGTCGCGTTCGTCCACCCAGGGAATATCCTTCATCGGCCCCATGTCGCGATAGATGAACAGCGACACGAAGAAAGCGTAGACGGCGGCGACAGCGGCGGCCTCGGTCGGCGTGAAGACGCCGCCATAGATGCCGCCAATGATGATGATGATCAGAAACAGGCCCCAGCCGGCCTGCTTGCCGCCATTGAGGATTTCCTGAAACCCCTTCCAGGGTTCGGCCGGCAGGTTGCGAACGCGCGCGACAGCATAGATCGCGATCATCAGCATGAGGCCGGCGACGATGCCCGGAATGACGCCGGCAAGGAACATGCGCCCGACGGAGACGTCCGTTGCGGCCGAATAGACGACCATGACAATCGAGGGCGGGATGAGGATGCCCAGCGTGCCGGCATTAGCGATGATGCCTGCCGCAAACTCCTTGGAGTACCCCACCTGGCGCATGCCCGCGATCGCAATGGTGCCGATGGCTACGACCGTCGCCGGCGAGGAGCCGGACAAAGCGGCAAACAGCATGCACGCCAGAACGCTCGCCATCGCCAGCCCACCGCGGAAATGGCCGACCGCGGCAATCGCAAAGCGGATAATGCGCTTCGCCACCCCGCCCGTCGACATGAAGGCGGCGGCCAGAATGAAGAAGGGAATGGCAAGCAGCGTGTAGTTCTGAGAGGCGGTGAAGAGTTGCAGCGCCACCGAAGACATGGAGTCGGATGAAAACACCGCGATCACGATGACCGACGACAGGCCAAGCGCCACGGCAACCGGCACGCCGAGGAAAAGCAGACCGAGGACGAGGAGAAAGAGAATGATGGTTTCCATGCCTCAGCCTTTCAGCTCGTCCTTGTGCTCGGCAACGAGCTCCTCGGCCTCGTGGCCGGCAATCGCCAGTTCGCGCTCGCCGCGCCAGATCTGGCCGAATGCCTGCAGGCTGCGGAACAACAGCAGCCCCAGCCCGATAGGCAGCATCAGATAGGCAATCCAGCGCTGCACGCGGTCCTGCAGTCCGAAGGTCGATTGAAGCAGTTCGGGCCAGCGCAGGTCGTCCAGCCCGGTGCCGCGCTGGAACATGAAGGTCCAGTAGCCGATCGCACCGGTCTGCCGCCAGTTGGTGCTGACATCGACGCCCAGATAGACGAGCCAGGCGGCGTTGATCAGGAGAAGAGCATAAAGCGCTACGCAGGCAGCGCCGAACAGTGCAGCGAAGCGGAAGGCTGGTCGCGGCAGAAGCCGGATGAAGGCATCGACGCCCAGATGGCTGCCGATCTTCATGCCGTAACTCATGCCGAACAGGATCAGCCAGGCAAACAGGATGCGCTGGAGTTCCAGCGCGCCGCCCCAGCCGCTGTTAAATCCGTAGCGGGCGATGACCTGAATGAATGCCACAATGGTGATGATGGCGAGCAATGCGGCGATGAAGTTTTCTTCAAGCCGCGCAACGGCTTCCGGTCGCCGCCGCTCCCAGAACCATAGCCCGCCTATCAGCGCCGGCAGCGCCAGATACGGCCACACGACAGCCCAGTTCACCGTCAGACCTCCCCCGGTGTCTGCAAGTCTTTTCCGCGCGGCTAAGTTTTCTTGATTGTTGGGCCGCTCGGTTGGCAGGGCGGGTTCAACCCGCCCTGCCCTTGGTGAGTAATGTCAGTTGGTCGCGTTAGCGGCAACGGCAGCGTCGATCAGGTCCTTGCCGATGTCGGCTTCAAACTTGGTCCACACCGGCTTCATGGTGGAAACCCACTCGTTGCGTTGCTCTGCCGTCAGCTCGCGGATCACGCCGCCTGCATCCAGAATGTTCTGGCGGTTAGCGGCTTCTTTCTCCGCAACCGAAGCATTGGCCTTGGCCGTCACGTCATCGACAATCGAGATGAACTGGTCGCGCACATCGGCGTCGAGACCTTCAAGCCATTCGGTCGAGGTGACCAGAAGATAGGCCAGCAGCTGATGGTTGGTCTCGGTCACGCCGTCCTGCACCTCAAAGAACTTCTGGGTGTAGATGTTCGACCAGGAATTCTCCTGACCGTCGACAACGCCGTTCTGCAGCGCGCCATAAACCTCCTTGAACGCCAGCTTCTGCGCCGAGGCGCCCATCGCCTCGATCATCGCGACGGCGACGTCGGAGGTCTGAACGCGGAAGGAGAGACCGTTTGCGTCGGAAGGCACCTCAAGCGGCTTCTTGGCGGAAAACTGCTTCAGTCCGGACGACCAGTAGCCGAGGCCGGTATAGCCCTCGGGTTCCATCACCTTGAGCAATTCCTTGCCCTTGTCGCTGGTGGTGAAAGCGTCAACGGCGTCAAGGCTGGAAAACAGGAACGGCAGGTCGAACAACCTGTATTTCAGCGTGTAGGCCTCGAATTTCGACAGCGAAGGTGCTGCAAGCTGCACATCGCCCAGAAGAAGCGCCTCGAGAACCTTGTCGTCGTCATAAAGCGTGGAGTTCGCGAAGACCTCCATGCACGCCTTGCCGTTCATCTCGTCATTGACGCGCTCGGCCAGCATGGTGGCGGCGTCGCCCTTGGGATGACCCGTGGCAGCCACAACGTGGCTGAACTTGATGACCATTTCGCCGTCGTCGCATTGGGCGTTGGCGCTGGACATGCCAAACGCCATCGTGGCGGCTGCAACGACTGCCGCCGTGGCAAGCATTTTCCCGTGCATTTTCATGAGCGTATCTCCCGGGTTATTGTTATTGGGGGGCCGATAGTCGCCGATTTCGGAAAACCGCACAATCGGCAAAATCGTCCGGTGCCGTCCTGCGGCGCATCCGCATGCTCATACTTTCGTAGGTTTGTCGGCTGGCGTGGTGCCCCCTGCCGGGATCGAACCGGCACGGCCAAAGGCCGAGGGATTTTAAGTCCCTTGCGTCTACCAGTTCCGCCAAGGGGGCACGGCAGAAGCGTTACGGGAGCCGGAACCCGCGATCAAGTTGCGAAGGATTTCTTCGCCATCCGCCTGATGAAGGCTTCGGCCCTGTCGCCCTCGGCATATTGCGGCATGTGGCCGATACCCTCCAGCACCTCGAGATCGAGACCGCCGATGCGGCCTTCGAGCCAGGCGCCATTCTTCTCGAAATTGACCACGCGGTCCGCCGTGCCGAAGAACACTCCGACCGGCATCTTAAGTTCGCCGTAGCGCGTTTCCTGCGTTTTCATCGTCTCGGCCACCGAAACGAAATCGGTCGAAGTGGCGTAGAAATGGCTCGGCCTCAGCGCCGAAATCGCACCACCTGCAATCGCATAGTTGTCGGGCGGTTGCTGCGGACCGAACACGAAGGCCAGCGTCTGATCGCGATATTTGAGCGCATTGGGCGTCGCCACCGTGTGCGCCACGATCCGGCGCACGAAGGGCGAGGTGATGTAAAGCCCCGCAAATTCCGGCGCCACTTTGTCGATGTAGCGGGTCAGCGGCGCAAACAGCGCCAGCCCGGAAATCTTGTCCGCATGGTCAAGCGCAAGCGCCAGCGAAATCGCCCCGCCCAGCGAGTGGCCAACAACCAATGGCTTGTCGAGTTTCAGTTCATCGATGAGCTTGGCGATGAATGCGGCCTGATCGGCAGGTGTCTCGGGTCCGCCGTTGGCGCGTGTCGAATAACCCGAACCCGGCCGGTCGATCGCCACAAGCCGGAAATCGCCCTCAAGCCGGTCGAACAGCGGCACGGAGAGGTGAAACTGCGTTCCGCCCAGCCCGTGGATAAACAGGATCGGCCTGCCCTCGCCGCGCTCGACATAGTGGATCCGGTTGCCGTCAATCGTGACGAACCTGCCCGGCGGCGGCACCAGTTGCTCGGCCCGGCGCGCAACGCGAGAGGTCACGAAAGCCTGGTAGCCGGCGAAAAGGACGATCGCCAGAACGGCGATACCGATAATCGAGAATATCCAGTCAGTCATTCAGGCACCCATCCCTGTCTGCCTCAAGTCCGGCTGGACTGCGGGCCGCCCTGCGCAAGGCGTCGCACGATGCGCCCCCTACTCCGCCGGATTGCGGAATCCCTGCCGGACTTCGGGCGTTCCGCCAATCAGGCTGCGCCAGAATTTCGGCTTCAGGAACGGGCTTTCGCGCGTGAAGGTTCGGTCGGGAAAGAAGTGGTACCAGCGATATCCCATCGACTGGAACTGCTCGCCGACATAGGAGCGGCCTTCGCGGCCAAGCGCCTCTTCGGCTGCCCAGTAAACCACCGTGCGCTGGCACCAAGACGGCTTGTAGCGAAGGATGTGCCGGTCAAGCGAATCCGGTTCGGCCTGCAGCCGGTTGGCCACGCGGCGAAAATCACGCATGCGCGCCGCAATGTCGAAGATCAGGATGATGATGCCGCCAACCGCGGCCGCGCGCAGAAATAGCGGGGCCTCGATGCTGGCCACCGTTACCGACGTCGCAAAAAGCGCCAATGGTGGCCAGATCGCCAGCAAAGAAATGATCATTTGTACAAACCCGAATGTCCCCGAAGGCGTTCCCTGATTCACCCGAATACCCCATGGGGCTGCCATGTCCAAGTTTCGGATCGGCAAAAACGCCCGGGTGGCGAGATTTTCACAATTCATCCGGCGGGTGAGGCAACCGAAATCGGACCAGTTCGAGACCTGCGCGTCGCCCTGCCTGTTCGCCGGCGGCCGACCCGCCCGGCATTGCCCAATCCCCACCTTGGCGTTATCTGCGCTTGAACCTGGTGTCTGGAGCTTCCCATGAGCGAACCCGTTACGGCCGCGATGATCATCATCGGCGACGAAATCCTGTCCGGCCGCACCAAGGACCAGAATATCGGCCACCTCGCAGACATGATGACGGCAATCGGTATCGATCTGGCGGAGGTGCGCATCGTGCCCGATGACGAGGCTGCCATCGTGGAGGCCGTGAACGCGCTTCGCGCGCGCAACACATATGTGTTCACCACCGGCGGCATAGGGCCGACCCATGATGACATAACCGCCGACTCGGTCTCGCGCGCGTTCGGTGTCCCCTGCGAATACGACGCGCGCGCCTATGCCATGCTTGAGGAGACATATGCCAAGCGCGGGATCGAGTTCACCGAGGCGCGCAAGCGCATGGCGCGCATGCCCGTCGGCGCGACGCATATCGACAATCCGGTTTCGCTGGCGCCGGGCTTCAGGATCGAAAACGTGCATGTCATGGCCGGCGTGCCCGCCATCTTCCAGGCCATGCTCGACAATGTCGTGCCGACGCTGAAGACGGGAGCGAAGCTGCTCAGCGAAAGCGTGCATTGCCCCTTCGGCGAAGGCGTGATCGGCGACCGGCTGGCGGCGATCCAGAAAGCCCACCCCGACACGATCATCGGCTCCTACCCGAAATATCAGGATGGCTCGTTCTGGACGGAGCTTGTGGTGCGCGCCCGCGACCCTGAAAAACTGGCCGCCGCCAGGGTCGCGATCGAGGCGATGGTCGCCGAGACGGAAAAGCCCGGCCCCTGACCGTCATAAGTCCGTCCGCCGCATTTGATCGGCATCAAGGACCGCCCCGCCCACTTTGCCATAATAACTGCGAAATATGCGCTATGCTGGTCACAGGAGGCAAAAATGAGCATCAAGACGCTGGCGGCAGTGGTCTACTCGCAGACGGATGCCAAGCGCACATTTGCATCCGCCTTTGAACTCGCGGGCCGGAACGCCGCCCATCTGATCGGACTGCACGGCGAATACGCACCGGTTCCATCGGTCGGACCGATGGGCACGCCCGACCCGGGCTTCATGCAGGCCGAAATCGAAATCGCCAAGGAGCGGTCAAAGACGCTCGGCGACATGTTCAACGAAATGGCGCGGAAAGAATCGGCTTCCGCGGAATGGCGTGCAGTCTCCGGCTACGTGCCCGATGGTGGATCGGTGGTCCGCATCGCCCGCGCCTGCGACCTGATAATGGTCCAGCAGCATGACCCCGACGACGCCACTCCGCGTAGCACGGACATTGAAACGCTGTTGTTCGAATGCGGCCGCCCGGTGCTGGTCATCCCCTATGCGGTGAATGCCGACATGGCGTTCAGACGCATCATGGTTGCCTGGAATGGCACCGAACAATCGGCCCGCGCGACCTTCGACGCCCTGCCCTTCATCCGCGCTGCCGAACAGACGGAAATATTGTGCATCGACCCGCATACAACCGACGAGAAGGACTTCGCGGTTTCAGGCGCTGACATTGCCGAAGCGCTGGCGCGACACGGCGCCAGAGTCACGCTGTCCGGCCAACATAGCGGTGGAGTGCCGGCCGGCGAGGCAATCGAAAACGCGCTGTCCGAAACGCGCGCCGATCTCCTCGTCATGGGCGCATTCAGCCAGCCCTGGCTGAAGCAGTTTTTCTTCGGCGGCGCCACCCGCACCCTGCTGGAATCCATGCCGACCGCCACGCTGATGTCGCGCTAGTCCGCAACCTGTCGCCAGCCGCGCTGGCCCAAACCGGCGCGGGCCGCTGTCAATTGCCGTACCGTCCACGATCACATAGAGAGGCGGCGACTTTAGCGGAATGAGGCGGCAGACACATGGCGGGAATTGCGACCTTCGTACTCGCCTATGTGCTGTCCCAGTTCTACCGTTCCTTTCTAGCCGTCCTGACGCCGGCACTCACCGCCGATCTCGGCGCAACGAAGGCCGAGCTCTCCTTTGCGTCGGGCGTGTGGTTCATCGTCTTCGCGCTGATGCAGTTCGTGGTCGGTGTCTCGCTCGACCGGTTCGGCCCGCGCCGCACGGCCGCGGTACTGCTCGCACTTGGCGGCGGTGGCGGCGCGGCCCTCTTCGCGGTAGCCCAGACGCCGGCCACCATCGGCATCGCGATGGGTCTGATCGGCGCCGGCTGTTCGCCGGTCCTGATGGCGCCGCTTTTCATCTTCGCCAAGACCTTCTCGCCGGCGCGCTTTGCGGTGTTGACGTCGTGGTTCGTGGCAATCGGCTCGCTCGGCAATGTTGTCGGTGCAACGCCGATGGCCGCAGCGGCCGAACTGTTCGGCTGGCGCGAGGTGATGGCCGGACTTGGCGTATTCACACTTCTGGTCGCGGCGGCGGTATTCGTCGTGGTTCGTGACCCGCCGCAGGACGATGCCGGCACCGGCAGCACCGGGTTTTCGGGCTATCTGGAATTGCTGCGGATGAAGGTGCTTTGGCCGATCATTCCGCTTATGGCGATCAACTACGCGCCGCCGGCAGGCATCAGGGGCCTGTGGGCCGGGCCATATCTGTCTGAGGTCTACAATCTTGATGCGCTGGCGATCGGCAATGTGACGCTGTTCATGGCCTTCGGCATGGTTGCGGGCAGCTTTCTCTACGGTCCGCTCGATACGATCCTCGGCACCCGCAAATGGGTCGCAGCGGGAGGCAACATGATTGCCCTTGCCGCCGTTATCACCTTGGCAGCCTTCCCGCTGGCCGGGGTGCCGTTTGCAACAGTCATGCTGGTCATCATCGGCGTCGTAGGCATGGGCTACGGCATGATCATGGCGCATTCACGCGCATTCTTCCCAGCGCATCTCACCGGCCGCGGCGTTACACTTATGAACTTTTTCTCCATCGGCGGGGTCGGCGCGATGCAGTTCGTCACGGGCGGCGTGGTCTCGGCAGCGTCCGTGCCCGGCGAACCGACAGCGGCCTATGTGGCGCTGTTTTCGTTCTACGCCCTGCTGCTGGGTCTGGCGCTTGTCATCTACCTGTTCTCGCGCGACTCTCGGCCTGGCTAGCCAGACTTGCCTTTGCGCGCCAAACACGCATAAGGCTCCGTCAATCCGCGTTTGAGAGACGAGCCGCCGCCATGTCGCTTCCCGAAAAGGCCTTCCCCGTATCCTGGGACCAGTTTCATCGCGATGCGCGCGCGCTCGCATGGCGGCTGGCCGGCATTGGCAGCGAGTGGCGCGCCATCGTGTGCATCACGCGCGGCGGGCTGGTGCCTGCGGCGATCATCTCCCGCGAGCTCGGCGTCAGGCTGATCGAGACGGTGTGCGTCGCTTCCTACCACGACTACACCTCGCAAGGTGAACTCAAGGTGCTCAAGGAGGTGACGCCCAGCCTTGTCGAGAACGACGGCGAAGGCGTGCTGATCGTCGATGACCTGACCGACACGGGCAAGACTGCTGCAATCGTGCGGGCGATGATGCCCAAGGCGCATTTCGCCACAGTCTATGCCAAGCCCAAGGGCCGCCCTTTGGTCGATACGTTCATCACTGAAGTATCGCAGGACACCTGGATCTACTTTCCCTGGGACATGGGCTTTTCATACCAGAAGCCGATCGCCGAAGACCATCAGGGCTAACCGCACTGTCACACTTGTTGAGGCCGAATCGCGTAAGTGCATGACAGCGGCACTGCCTGAACGGCTTGCCATACCGCGTCCGTAGTCAGCGCGGCGCACAATACCTGTAATCCCGACCGTGAGACCGACGGCACAGACTGCCTTCGGAAATTCTGCCTCTACGTCAGAATTTTGACTTTATTAACAATAGACTACATATAATTAACGTAAGCTGGCAAACGAATCGGAAAGGAGTCCGGCTCTGAAAATGATCTTCTCGCATTCGACCAAGAATCGAATGTTCGACCGTATCCGGATGCTGTTTGGCGGCGCGCCGTGCCTGATGCAGGCGGCGGCGCTACCCTGGCGGCTGACCGAGGACGGTGTGGAGATCATGCTGGTCACGAGCCTGACGACACGCCGCTGGGTCCTGCCGAAGGGCTGGCCCGAACGCGGCGAGGAATTGTGGGAAGCCGCAGCACGCGAAGCTGCCGAGGAAGCCGGAGTCTCCGGTGCCATCGGCCGACAGGCGCTGGGCAGTTTCTTCTATGGCAAGGACCTTCGCGAAGGGATGCAGGCCCGCTGCGAGGTTCACGTCTATCCGCTGGAAGTGGACAAGCAGGCCAACAAGTGGCCCGAGCGCCGGCGTAGAGAGCGCGTCTGGTACTCGCCGCAAGAGGCTGCCGAACTCGTTCAGGAAGCCGATCTGGGCGAACTGATCGCGGCCTTTGCCGTTAATCCACGACAAATGGCCGCCTGAACGACCTGATTCCGGCTTCACGCTTGCTGCAAGTGCGGCATTTATCTATTGCCGGCTTATTCAGCTCGCCTAGGTTCGATGCGTTTGGCGGCGTCCCGAGCGAAACACACTCAGGCCGATTCAGCCCTCATGACCGATTCCAAGCGCAAGGCGACACTCGACAAGGATCTTGAAAAGCTCGTCCATGTCGAGCAGGCGGCAAACGTCGTCGCGCGCGGCCTCGTGGCGCCCGGCTTCGGGCTGCTGTTTCTCGCACTGACCGCAATCGTCACAGCCTTCTACGTTTCCGGCGAG
This sequence comes from Rhizobiaceae bacterium, assembly GCA_965232405.1. Lineage (GTDB taxonomy): Bacteria > Pseudomonadota > Alphaproteobacteria > Rhizobiales > Rhizobiaceae > RCIO01. The sequence goes on along the minus strand of OZ246966.1, from coordinate 3,613,102 downwards.
CCGGGCGCGGTGACAATCGTCGCAGCGGCGGCAATCGGCGCCTACATGGCGCTCAATATCGGTGCCAATGACGTGGCCAACAATGTTGGCCCGGCGGTCGGCGCAAAGGCGCTGACGCTGGTCGGCGCACTTGCCATCGCTGCGATATTCGAGGCGGCAGGCGCGCTGATTGCCGGCGGCGATGTTGTCGGCACCATTTCCAAAGGCATCATCGACGTCGACGCGGTCGCGCAACCATCGGCGTTCGTGCGCCTCATGCTGGCCGCCCTGCTCTCTTCGGCCGTGTGGATCAACATCGCCACCTGGGTCGGCGCGCCTGTCTCGACGACGCACTCAGTTGTCGGTGGGGTTCTGGGCTCGGGCATCGCCGCGGCCGGCTTCGCTGCCGTCGATTGGGGCGTGATGAGCGCCATCGCCGCCAGCTGGGTTGTCTCGCCATTCATGGGCGGTGTGATTGCCGCGCTTTTCCTGGCCTTCATCAAGTCGGCGATCATCTATCAGGACGACAAGATTGCCGCCGCGCGCCGCTGGCTACCGCTGCTCATTGCCATCATGGCCGGCACATTCGCATCCTATCTGGCGCTCAAGGGACTGAAGAAGGTTATCCGCCTCGACGCGATTTCCGTCATCTTCATCGGCTGTGCCTCCGCCTTGGTGGTGTGGAGCATCGCCAACGGCCATGTCCGGCGCATTTCTGAAGGCATGGAAAACCGCAACCAGTCGCTCAGGAAGCTGTTCCGGGGACCGTTGATCTTTTCCGCAGCACTTCTGTCCTTCGCGCATGGCGCCAACGACGTGGCAAACGCCGTCGGCCCGCTGGCCGCCATCGTCGCGACGGTGCAGCAAGGGGGCGTTGCAGCCGAGGTGGGCATTCCGATCTGGGTCATGGTAATCGGTGCGCTGGGTATTTCGATCGGCCTCGTTCTGTTCGGACCGCGGCTGATCCGCATGGTCGGCGAACAGATCACCCGGCTCAATCCGATGCGCGCCTTCTGCGTTGCGCTTTCGGCCGCCATCACCGTCATCATCGCATCATGGCTCGGACTGCCGGTCAGTTCGACCCATGTCGCCGTCGGCGCGGTGTTCGGCGTCGGCTTCTTCCGCGAATGGTACACCGCCAATTCAAAGCGCCGCCGCAACTATCTCGAGCGGCGCGCGGTCCTGAACAATGGTGCCGGTGGCGTGCACAAGAAGACCGATTCCGACGACGAGGAAGAACCGAAGCTGTCGGGTGCGGAAATCATGCGCCGCCGCCTGGTGCGCCGCGCCCATGTCATGACCATCGTGACGGCCTGGGTCACCACTGTGCCTGCTTCAGCGCTGCTGTCGGCAGTCATCTTCTACGTGCTGGCGATCGCCTATTAGGGCCACGCTGCCGACTGCCAGCCGCCTCGCCTTCAGATATTCCGTTGGGTAACCGTTCGCCCGACAACTTTTTTTCAGGCGCTTCGGCACCGTGGATAAGCCGCGTTTGAAGGGTTTGTCCTCCCCGCAATCCACATATCCGACCCACTATATGTTGGGGGTCACAAATCTTCCAAACTCGACTCCTTGACGACCGGAAACGAGTCGCCTTTTATAAGCCACACGCCCGCTTTTTGGGGCGCGGCCGGAAAGTTCGGTACCGGCCAGTGATTTCCCGGAACTCCATGCGTCCTGGCGGACCAATCCCGCTTATCAGCGGGTGTTCGCGTGGAAATTCCTGTGCGTTTTTTCGGGTTTCGGTGTTCCTGTTCGGTCTGGCGTAAACAGGCTGTTAATACTATATTTAGTGTTTGCAGCGACGTTTCACGCTAGATAATGTGAACCTCTCTCGAAAGAGGGAATCACCAGAACAGGGTGGAATAAGCATCCTCGCCCGGCGCGAGGGAACCCGGCTATTGCCTGCGGGGGCAAGGCCGAATGTCAGCCGGGAAGAGACGGATGCGAGGGGCCGGACGGGGCTTTCCCGGACGGTCAGGTGCGGACCAGCGCCCACGGGGTAAATGCCGGCATGGCGTCCTGTGGAAAAGCGCTATATCTTGGGGACTAGGGACTTTAGACATGCGCATTGAACGCCGCTTTACCAAGGAAGGTCAGTCAGCCTACGCGGACATCGCATTCCGCAAGGCGACAAGCGAGATCAAGAATCCGGATGGCTCGATTGTCTTCCGGCTGGCCGATATCGACGTGCCGGCGCAATTCAGCCAGGTCGCGAGCGACATCCTTGCGCAGAAATATTTCCGCAAGGCGGGGGTCCCTGCCCGCCTGAAGAAGGTGGAAGAAAATTCCGTCCCCTCCTTCCTGTGGCGCTCGGTCGCCGATGAGAAGGCGCTGGCCGAACTGCCCGAAGACGAGCGTTACGGTTCCGAGACCGATGCACGCCAGGTCTTCACGCGCCTTGCCGGCACCTGGACCTATTGGGGCTGGAAGGGCGGCTATTTCGAAAGCGAAGCCGACGCGCAGGCATTCATGGACGAGCTTTGCTACATGCTCGCCACGCAGCGTGTCGCGCCCAACTCGCCGCAATGGTTCAACACCGGCCTGCACTGGGCTTACGGCATCGACGGACCCGGCCAGGGCCACCACTATGTCGACCCCTTCACCGGCAAGCTCACGAAGTCCAAGTCGGCCTACGAACACCCGCAGCCGCATGCCTGCTTCATCCAGTCCGTCTCCGACGACCTCGTCAATGAGGGCGGCATCATGGATCTGTGGGTGCGCGAGGCGCGCCTGTTCAAATACGGTTCTGGCACCGGCTCCAACTTCTCGCACCTGCGCGGCGAAGGCGAAAAGCTGTCGGGCGGCGGCAAGTCGTCTGGCCTGATGAGCTTCCTCAAGATCGGCGACCGCGCAGCCGGTGCCATCAAGTCTGGCGGCACCACGCGCCGTGCGGCCAAGATGGTGGTGGTCGATGTCGACCATCCGGATATCGAACAGTACATCGACTGGAAGGTAAACGAGGAGCAGAAGGTCGCCTCGCTGGTGGCCGGCTCCAAGATCGTGCGCCAGCACCTCACGGCAATCATGAAGGCCTGCGTCAACTGCGAAGGCCCCGGCGAGGATTGCTACGACCCGGCCAAGAACCCGGCGCTCAAGCGCGAAATCAAGGCGGCGAAGAAGAACTTCGTGCCGGAAAACTACGTCAAGCGCGTCATCCAGTTCGCGCGCCAGGGCTACAAGCAGATCGCCTTCGCCACCTATGACACGGACTGGGATTCGGATGCCTATCTGACGGTGTCGGGCCAGAACTCCAACAATTCGGTGTCGCTCAAGGACGACTTCCTGCGCGCAGTCGAGAACGGCGAAGACTGGAACCTTATCAATCGCATAGACGGAAAAGTTGCCAAAACACTTCCGGCTCGCGACCTGTGGGAAAAGATCGGCCATGCGGCCTGGGCCTCGGCCGATCCGGGGCTCCACTTCAACACCACGATGAACGACTGGCACACCTCGCCGGCCGCCGGTCCGATCCGGGCGTCGAACCCGTGTTCGGAATACATGTTCCTCGACGACACGGCCTGCAACCTGGCTTCCGTCAATTTGCTGCAGTACCGCAACAAGGACGGCTCGATCGACATCGAGGCCTATGAACACACGGTGCGTCTGTGGACCATCGTGCTCGAAATCTCCGTCATGATGGCTCAGTTCCCGAGCCGCGAGATTGCGCGTCTCTCCTACGCCTACCGCACGCTCGGCCTCGGCTACGCCAATATCGGCGGGCTGCTGATGACGTCCGGCATCCCCTACGATTCCGCCGAAGGCCGCGGCATCTGCGGCGCGCTGACGGCGATCATGACCGGCGTCGCCTATGCGACATCCGCCGAAATGGCGGCCGAACTTGGCGCGTTCCCCGAATTCGAGCCCAACCGCGAAAACATGCTGCGCGTGATGCGCAACCATCGCCGCGCGGCCCACGGCCAGTCGGACGGTTACGAGAAGCTCTCGGTCAATCCGGTGCCGCTCGAAGCCAAGGACGTGCCGCAGGCTGCCCTCATCACCCATGCCCGCAAGGCCTGGGACCGCGCGCTTGAGCTTGGCGAACAGCACGGTTACCGCAACGCGCAGGCAACCGTGATCGCGCCCACCGGCACGATCGGCCTCGTGATGGATTGCGACACCACCGGCATCGAGCCCGATTTCGCGCTGGTGAAGTTCAAGAAGCTGGCCGGCGGCGGCTACTTCAAGATCATCAACCGCGCGGTGCCCGAAGCCCTGCGCACGCTGGGCTATTCGGAAGCCGAGATTGCCGAGATCGAGGCCTATGCGGTCGGCCACGGCAACATGAACCAGGCTCCCGGCGTCAATCCCGGCTCGCTCAGGGCCAAGGGCTTCACGGACGAAGTTCTTGAAGCGCTCAACGCCGCGCTGAAGTCGGCCTTCGACATCAAGTTTGCCTTCAACAAGTGGACGCTTGGCGAGGCCTTCTGCAAGGAGGTGCTGGGCTTCACCGACGAGCAGCTCAACGACCTCACCTTCGAGATGCTTCCGGCACTCGGTTTCACCCGCAAGGAGGTCGAGGCGGCCAACATCCATGTCTGCGGAGCGATGACGCTGGAAGGCGCGCCGCATCTGAAGGACGAGCACCTGCCCGTCTTCGACTGCGCCAATCCCTGCGGCAAGATCGGCAAGCGCTACCTCTCGGTGGAAAGCCACATCCGCATGATGGCGGCGGCGCAGCCCTTCATTTCGGGTGCGATCTCCAAGACCATCAACATGCCCAACGACGCTACGGTGGACGACTGCAAGGAAGCCTACATGCTGTCGTGGAAGCTGGCGCTGAAGGCCAACGCGCTTTACCGCGACGGCTCCAAGCTCAGCCAACCGCTCAATGCATCGCTGATCGCCGACGACGAGGACGAAGACGATCTGGTCGAGGAGCTGGTCGCAGCCCCCACCGCGGCTCAGGCGGCGCAGGTGACGGAAAAGATCGTGGAGCGCGTGATCGAGCGCGTTGTCCGCGAACAGGAAAAGCTGCCGTCGCGCCGCAAGGGCTACACCCAGAAGGCCAAGATCGGCGGCAACACCATCTTCCTGCGCACCGGCGAATATGATGACGGCCGCCTCGGCGAGATCTTCATCGACATGAACAAGGAGGGCGCCACGCTGCGCGCGCTCCTCAACAATTTCGCCATCGCGATCTCACTCGGCCTGCAATATGGCGTGCCGCTGGAGGAATATGTCCACGCCTTCACCTTCACCAAGTTCGAGCCGGCGGGCATGGTCCAGGGCAACGACGCCATCAAGTCGGCGACGTCGATCCTCGACTACATCTTCCGCGAACTGGCGATTTCCTATCTCGGCCGTCACGATCTGGCGCATGTCGACCAGTCGGACTTCTCGTCCACCCCGCTCGGCAAGGGCATCGAGTCCGGCAAGTCGACCGCCTTCTCCAAGGGGCTGACGCGCGGCGCCTCGCCAGTCAAGCTGGTGTCCAGCGGCGGCGGCGACAAGGGCGGCCCGGTGGGCAGCGCCCCTGCCCGCCCATCAGGCGGCGGCGCCACGGTCACGGCACTGAAACCCGCCGTCGTGTCGGAACTGCAGGAGGAGGCCACCGCCTTCAAGCGCGAATATGAGGAGCGCGCCCGCGAACTGGCGGAGGAAATCGCGTTCGACGAGGAACGCGAAGGCACGTCCGACATGTTCACCGACGAGGCCGCGAAAGAGGCCGCCGACGCCAAGGCGCTGGAAGCCGAACGCCGGCAGAAGGCGGTGATGCAGGGTTATACGGGCGACATGTGCTCCGAATGCTCCAACTTCACCATGGTGCGCAACGGCACCTGCCTGAAATGCGACACCTGCGGGTCAACGAGCGGGTGCTCGTGATCGTCTGACCGACCATCATCGGTAACAAACACGCTCGGCCCGGTCGCAAGATCGGGCCGAAGTCGTTGATGGTTTGCGAATCTGTCCGGGATTAGCCGTGCGCACTTCCACCTTCGTCATCCTAGGGCAGCGCCGAGCGAAGCGAAGGCGCAGACCCTAGGATCCATGCCTGAATGGTGCGGACACGCGGGGCGGTGGAGGAAGGGCGCCCGGCTCCTGCCCCACACCACCGTTTCTTGCTATCGACGCAATCGCGATGGCACTATCGCATCGGGAAACAAACGGAGTGTTCGTTCATGGCTTGGGTTCAAATTCGCAATATTTTCAGCATGGTAGCCGCCGTGGCAGCGTTGCTGCTTTTGTCCGCCGTCGCTTCGCTGGCTGATGAGCGCACGGAAATCCACTCGAAAACCAATGCCATGCAGGCGCAGCTTGTCGGAATTCCGGCCAATTTGGAAAAGGCCGAATTCGAGCCGTGCCCGGACTGCGCCCCGGTCCTGCTGGCATGCCAGAACTGGGCCCTTGAGAAACCGTCGGATGTCAGCTTCCTGAAGATCGCCGTGATGGACTGGCCGACCGCGCAGTCGGGAGACTGGCTTGAGGAGAACGGGGCTACAGTGGTGGTCCTTCCGCCGGAAGAGATGCTGGCGATGTTCCAGCTGGAGATCGTCGACTGCGCCGCTTTTGGGGGCGGGGAACTGCGCTTTGATGCAGACGATGCGAAGCAAACGGTCAGCGAGCTGGTGTCCTATCTCGATGAAAAGGGCATCAAGGACTACACAATAATCGACAATTGCAGCGTTTTCGAAGAGTGGCTGGCGGCCTGTTTCTGAACGATGGCTCAGGTGGCGAGCGCGAGGACAAATCGTCGTCACCGCGCCCGCTAACCCATTGCTCCTGCTCACTATCCGCCACCCACCACTCACTTTTCCATCCACGCCGCCCGAACCACTCCAACAATGCCCGCAGGTCAACGCGAGGCGGAAATGGACTGGAACCTGGCTATCAAGCGCAACCGCGAGGCGCTCACGCGCGTTCTTGCAGGGCTGTTCGCGCTGGTCGGGTTGCACGAGAGCGAGCCGTCAGAACGTCCGCTCAAATTGCCCCGTCATCTGCACGCCCATGCACGGCGCATCCTGCGTGCCGCAGAATCCGCCATCCGCCGCCTCATCGTGATTGCCGTGCACGAGGTCGCGGCTCAATCGCGCCCGGCCGGCGAGCGGCCGGACTTCGCCACACTCCGCAAACAGAATGATCCGCAAGAGGCGACAGCCGCCCTCCGCATCCCTGCATTCCCGCTGCTCGACCCGCTGAGGAAATTCTCCTTCGATCCGCCGAGACGCGCCTCGAAATTCTTTCCGCGCATTTGTGTGGCGGGCATCACCGAGCCTGCGCCGATACCCGAAACGCCGGTTGCCTCCCCCGACGATCCGGTCGACGCGATTGGCCTTTGCCGTCGGCTGCTTTCGTCGCGGCGCGCGCTGAAAAACCTGCCGCGCGAGGCGCGCCGCCTTGCCCGCTGGAATGCGCGGAACAGGCTCAAGCCGTGCCCCGGCCGCGTCTCACCGCTGCGCGTCGGATATCCGCCGGGAAGGCGGAAGCGACCAACCCACCTGGTGGACGACATATTGAAGGAATGCCAGGCGCTGGCGCTCGACGTGCTCGACCCTCCGAATACGTCATGATCAGCCGGTTAGCGGATGGCGAACGATGAGAAACCTGCGGCGCGGGAACGGTGAATTGTGGGCGGAGACCCCTCCGCGCGTCATCCCGGAAGCCGCAGGCTATCCGGGACCCATTGGTCGCGAGATCGTGGAGAGCAGCAGAATCTCGTTACAGCATCTGATTGCCGGCAATAGAAGACGTCACCCGGCAGCGCCTCTCAATAGGTCCCGGCTCGCGGTCGCGATGCTCCCTTGGCCGGGATGACGGCAGAGATGTGTGCGCCTTCACCCTCCCCCTTTAGGGGAAGGACTCCCTACTCCGCCGCCACCTTGTCCTGCGTCTTGGTCTCGAAGTCGGAAGCGTCGTGGCGTTCGCGCAGCTGGTGTTCGGGCTTTCCGCTCGTGCGGTTGACCATGCGGCCGCGGCTGGCTGCCGGGCGCGCATAGATCTGGTCGGCCCAGCGGATCACATTGGTGTATTCGTGAACCGACAGGAACTCGGCCGCGTCATACTGCCAGCCCTTCGCCATGCCGCCATACCAGGGCCAGATCGCCATGTCGGCGATGGTGTATTCCGAGCCCGCGACGAACTCATTGTCGGCAAGGCGCTTGTCGAGCACGTCGAGCTGGCGCTTCACTTCCATCGCGTAGCGGTTGATCGGGTATTCGTATTTCTCCGGGGCGTAAGCATAGAAATGGCCGAAGCCGCCGCCGAGGAAGGGTGCGGACCCCATCTGCCAGAAAAGCCAGGACAGCGTTTCCGCCCGCGCCGGCTGGGTGGTCGGCAGGAATGCGCCGAACTTCTCGGCCAGGTGCATCAGGATCGCGCCGGACTCGAAAATCCGGATCGGCTCTTTCCCGCTGCGGTCCACGAGTGCCGGAATTTTCGAGTTGGGGTTTATTTCCACGAAACCGGAACCGAACTGCTCGCCCTGCCCGATATTGATCAGCCAGGCGTCATATTCCGCGCCCGAATGCCCCGCCGCCAGAAGTTCCTCCAGCATGACCGTGACCTTGATGCCGTTGGGCGTGCCCAGCGAATAGAGCTGGAACGGATGCTTGCCGACCGGCAGTTCCTTTTCATGCGTGGCGCCGGCGATCGGCCGGTTGATGTTGGCGAACTGGCCGCCGCTTTCCTTGTCCCAGGTCCAGACCTTCGGCGGCGTGTAGGTATTGCTCATGGTTCAAATCCGGCTGTTGGCGTTGGCCGGAAGATGGGCCATGCGGGTGGCCGCCGCAAGTAACAGGAATGCGAACGCAGATGGCTCAGTTAGAAAATTGATCCGCGACCGTCCGAATTGAGGCGTTGGCGAACCACGGCCGAAGGCCGCAAACCCGACTGGGCGTCGCGCCTTGTGGCGCACCCGCGCGGAGGGCCAGCGATCGCAGAGAGCGAAATGGCCCGTGAGCGCAATTACCTACCCACTCACCTTGCCCACCCAGCGCCACCAAGCAGACTCGTCGCCGTGGAAGACATTGAGGTCGATCTTGCCGCTCACGCCGCCGGAAAGCCCGGAGCCGGAATATTGCCAGAACACCCAGTCGCGGCCGGGATAGACCTTGGAAGGATGTTCGGCCACGGCGCGCAGCCAGAAGGGGTGGTCCCGGAATGCGCCCTGCAGGTTGTCCTCGTAGAAATCGGGGGCGGTGTAGATGATCGGCCGCTGGCCGTAATGCCGTTCCAGCCGGTCGGAAAACACCCTGATCTTGTCGAGTATGTCGGAACGCGGCGGCCGCTTCTTGCAGCTTGACTGGTGGTTCCATTCGACATCGATCACCGGTGGCAGTGCGCCCTTCTCCTTCGGCACGTTGCGGATGAACCATTCGGCCTGGGAGGATGCGGTGCGGCACCAGTAGAAGAAGTGGTAGGCCCCGCGCTTGATGCCGGCGGCGGCTGCGCCGCGCCAGTTCTTGTGGAACATCGGGTCGAGATGATCGCCGCCGTCGGTCGCCTTGATATAGGCGAAGTTGGCGCCGTGCCGGCGCAGCTCCGCCCAGTCGATGTCGCCCTGCCAGCGCGAGACATCGACGCCATGTACGGCATGATGCTGCGGTTTGCGCGGGCCGAAATTGATCGGATGAGCGTCGCCGAAGCCGTAACCGTAAATGCGCTTTTCATGCATCGACGCAGGCCCGGCCGGGCGCGGCGTTGCCGCAAGCGCGTTAGGCCTGACCGGCGGAGCCTTGTCGTTTGTCGAGATGCCTACACTCGGTCGCACCACCGAAGCGGTTGTCTCATTCGACGGCGCCACCTGCAGCGCATCGATGGCCGGCCCGGATGTGCAGGCCGCGAGCGCAAGGCAGCCGGCGATGGAAATTCTGGAGAGTTGGAGACGCATGGAACCTGGACGCCGAAACTGGACAGACTGCCCCGGACCATGACGCTAAAATGCTGACAAAAATTGAATCACGGCGTTTACCATACGCATCCGGGCAGGACGGACGGCTCTGGCCGTCCGCCCACGCTCCAGGGGCTCCTACCGGCCCTCACCGCCAGTCCAGACCGGCACCTCGACCTCACCATCGAGAAACGGGCGAACGGTTTGAGGCAGCCGCGGCGACAGGAAGATATCGTAGTGCGTCAGCCCGGGCAGAATGGCGAGCCGGTTCTGCGCCATGTTTTCGCGTTGCCAGCCGGCATCCCTCAGGCCGCCGCCGAGCAACTGGTAGTACTCCACCATGTGTTCGGGCCGGATCATGTCGCTGTCGGCATAGACCAGCATGACAGGCATTTCGAGCGACTTGACCGCGTCGCGCCAGTCATAGGCGTTGCGCATGAAGGCACCCATATTGTCGAGCACGGCCGGGAATTCGGACGGATCGGGCGCGACCGCGGCATATGCCTGGTACATCGGTGTGCCCTTCATCATCTCGGCCATTTCCGCACTCACCATCGCCTGCTGCGACAGCATTTCGGCATAGAAGCCTTCGCTGGCGAAATTGGATGAGATGATTGCCAGGCGGCGCACCTTGTCGGGATGCGTTGCTGCCAGATGCAGCGCCGCGTAGCCGCCGAAGGAATAACCCATCACGTCGACCTCGCCGTAGCCAAGTTCGCCGAGCACCACGCCGAGGTCATCGCCGATATCGACCGGGTCGATTGTCCTGTTGCCCAGCCCGGTGCGGCCGTGACCGTGCAGATCGATCGCGATTACCTGCCGGCCTTCGAGGTAATACGGCATAGTGGGGGCGAACATATCGAGCGTGCCCAGCCCGCCATGAAGCAAGAGCAAGGGTTCGCCTTCGCCCTGGATCTCGTAATAGTAGTTGACGCCATTGGCCTCGGCATAGCCGGATTTCATGTCAGCCTCCTTGGTGCTGGCCGTGTTGGGAATAACAAGGGCCACAATTGCGGCGGCCATCGCAAACAGTGCGGATTTCATCCGAAGTCTCTCCCATGTCTTCAGCTTGTGATGGCCGAAGGACGAAGAAGCGATCGCGATCCCGACAGGATGAGCGGATTTTCTTTGCGGGGCGCAGCACTGTGGAAATCGGCGCTTCGCGCCATAGGCTCGCATCGGGGGAGCAGCTAATCTCCGCGCATGGAACCATCACGCGACATATCCCGCCTCATCGAAATCATGGCCGCGCTCAGGACGCCCGTCACCGGATGCCCATGGGACCTGGAACAGGATTTTGCGTCCATCGCCCCCTACACGCTTGAGGAAGCCTATGAGGTGGCCGACGCGATCCAGCGCGGCGATATGGACGACCTGCGTGAGGAACTCGGCGATCTGCTTTTGCAAGTCGTCTACCACGCGCAAATGGCCGAAGAGGAAGGCGCTTTCGATTTCGGCGGCGTGGTCGAGGCGGTCACGAAGAAGATGATCCGCCGTCACCCGCATGTCTTCGGTGACGAGGCTGCGCGGTCTGCTGGCATGGCCAAGGGCATGTGGGAAAAGATCAAGACGGAAGAGAAGGCGGAGAAGCGGGCGCGCCGTTCGGCACTTGGCCTGCCGCCGGAGGATCACGGCAAGGGGTTTCTGGACGGTGTACCTGTTGCCCACACTGCCCTCACCCGGGCGCTGAAGCTTCAGGAAAAGGCCGCGAAGGTCGGCTTCGACTGGGGCGCGGCCGGTCCGGTTCTGGACAAGATCGAAGAAGAGATCGGCGAATTGCGGGAAGCCATCGAAAACGGCTCGATGGCCGAAACTGAGGACGAAATGGGCGATGTCTTCTTCGCGCTCGTCAATCTTGCGCGGCATCTCGGCATCGATCCCGAGACAGCTTTGCGCGGCACCAACGAGAAATTCCGCACCCGTTTTCACGCGGTGGAGACAGCGCTGGCCGAAGGCGGATCAAACCTCGAAGCGGCGACACTCGATGAGATGGAAGCGCTGTGGCAGGCTGCCAAGCGGCCCTCAAGGGCGGAGAGCTAGCTCCTGCCGGCAGAAGCCAGCTTCGCCTCGATCTCGGCCTTGCGGGCGGCGGTGGTCTTGAGTTTCAGGTCAAGGCCACCGTCTTCCCGATCGTGGCGGTCGAGCACATCGCCGGATCGGTAGAGCCAGTCCGTCAGATGGAGCTGGTTCGGCGCCAGTGACACATCAAACGATGTCGAGCGGCCAGCCAGCTTGCGCTCGATCATTTCAACCAGCCGCTCAATCCCCTCGCCGCTCACCGCCGAAATGGCGACGGGCCGTTCTGCGCTGTCGCCGGTTTCGCGACCTAGAAGGCTGGTGCGGCTGTCGTCATCGAGCAGGTCGATCTTGTTCCAGACCTCCAGCACCCGCTCATGGTCCGAGGCATCGACCCCAAGGTCGGCCAGGATCTGTTCCACATCTTCCGCCTGCGACAGCGTATCGGGATCGGCGATGTCGCGAAGGTGCAGAACCAGATCTGCCTCGACGACCTCTTCCAGCGTTGCCCGAAAGGCAGCGACGAGATGAGTCGGAAGGTCGGAAATGAAACCCACCGTGTCGGACAGGATGATCTCGGTGCCGAGCGGCAGTACCAGGCGTCGCAAGGTCGGGTCGAGCGTGGCAAACAGCATGTCCTCGGCGACCACGCTTGCGCCGGTCAGCCGGTTGAACAGCGTCGACTTGCCGGCATTGGTGTAGCCGACAATGGCGACGACCGGGTACGGCACCTTTTGTCTCTTGGAGCGGTGCAAATTGCGCGTGCGCCGAACCTGTTCCAGTTCGCGCCTCAGCCGCACGATCTTTTCCTGCAACTGCCGCCGGTCAGCCTCGATCTGGGTTTCGCCGGGGCCGCCCATGAACCCGCCGCCGCCGCGCTGGCGTTCGAGGTGGGTCCAGCTTCTGACCAGACGGCCGCGCTGATACTCAAGGTGGGCCAGATCGACTTGCAGCGTGCCTTCCTTGGTGCGCGCCCGCCGGCCGAAGATTTCCAGAATGAGACCTGTGCGGTCCAGCACCTTGGCCTTCAGCGCGTTTTCCAGATTGCGCTGCTGCACAGGCGAAAGCGGCTGGTCAACGACAACCAGTTCCGCGTCCTCCTCGCTCACCAGTTTGGCGAGCGCCTCGACCTTGCCAGAGCCGAGCAGCGTCGCAGGTTTCGGAGCAGCGATCTGGACAATCTCTCTCGCAACCGGCTCAAGGTCGATGGCAAGCGCCAGACCAACAGCCTCTTCGAGCCGCGCCTCGGGCGAACGCGGAAGATGCGGACGCGCGCTGTCGCGTGCTTCGTCCGGCTTGCGGTTCTGGCGGGTAATGACCGGAACGATGACGATGGCGCGCGTCATCTCGGCCTGACCGTCTCCGTTCAGACCGTTCGTGCCCCCTACCCCACCATTCGGCGTGGCGTTGTCCGGCTTCAATCAGCTATCCCGATTTTCCTCGGCGTCAAACATCTGCACAGGCTGGCTGGGCATGATGGTTGAAATCGCATGCTTGTAGACAAGCTGCGAATGTCCGTCACGCCGCAAAAGCACGCAGAAATTGTCAAACGACGTCACGACGCCAGTCAGTTTCACGCCATTGATAAGGAAGATCGTGAGAGGTGTCTTACTTTTTCTAACAGAATTTAGAAACAAGTCCTGCAAGTTCTGCGTGCGTTCCGCCATGTCTTCTTATCTTTCGCCCATTTCAGTCGCGCCGAAACAGTAGCGCCCAAACGGGTCTCTTATGTCAAGCGTGGTACGTTGCCCCGCCTCTTTCGGCCAACCGTCCTGAAACCCTGCGGTTATCAGGCCCGCGTTTTTTCCGCAACGTCAAAAAAGGCCTCGCGCAGTGCAAGCGCCACCGTTCCGGGATGTCCATTTGCCACCGTCTTGCCGTTGATTGCGACAACCGGCATGACCGTCTTGGTGGCCGACGTGACGAATGCCTCGCGTGCGCTCATCGCTTCCTCGACGCTGAAACCACGCTCCTCTACCGCTACGCCCAGCTTTTCGGCGACATCGAACAGTGTGGTCCGCGTAATGCCGCGCAATATGCCGGTTTCGGCTGGCCGGGTGACAAGCTTGCCGTCCTTCGTGACGATCCAGGCATTGGTCGCCGAGCCTTCGAGCACAATCTCTTCATCATCGACGAACCATGCTTCCTGCGCGCCTGCGTCCTTGGCTTCCTGGCGTGCAAGCACGTTGGGCAACAATCCGACAGTCTTGATGTCGACGCGATCCCAGCGATTGTCCGGAACGGTGATTACGCTGATGCCGGTTTCCGACATTTGCCGTGACTTCACCGGATCGATGCGGCTTGCCGTCACCACCAGAGCCGGCTTCGTATCAGGGCCCGGAAACGGGTGATCGCGGCGCGCCACGCCGCGCGTAACCTGCAGATAGACCAACCCGTCGCGAACGCGGTTGCGCCGCACGACTTCGCGCAGCACATGCTGAAGCGCGTCGCGGTTCATCGGCCATAGAATTGCGAGTTCACCCAGCGACCTGCCGAGACGGTCGAGGTGTCGGCGCATATCGACGATGTAGCCCGCCTTGACTTCGCACACCTCGTAGACGCCGTCGGCGAACTGGTAGCCGCGATCCTCGATGTGCACGGCTGCAGTGGCGTGCGGCACGTAGCGTCCGTTCACATAGGCAATGCGCGACATGGAATCCCCAATCTCAGAAAGCGCTCAGGCGAGGAGGCGTTAGCGGCCGGAAAATCAGAAAAACTCGAGACTGACGCGGAACATCTGCTCCACCTGTTTCACCGCGCTTTCCATCGCAAAGATGACGACTCGGTCCTTCGGTTTGATCTTCAACGTGCCGCTGGGCTTGATCACCTCGCCATTGCGGAAGATCGCGCCAATGCGAACACCATCCGGCAGGTCGAGATCGCGCATGGGCGGGCCGACAAGCGGCGACGTTTCCAGCGCCTCCGCCTCGATGATTTCCGCAGCACCACGCTGAATGGTGTGAACGCCCTTGATGCGGCCACGACGCACATGCTGCAGCACCTTCGAGATGGTGACATTGCGCGGGTTGATGTGCGCGTCGATGCCGAGCGTGCGGGTGAAGTCGTGATAGGTCGGGTTGTTCAGGAGCGCGAGGTTGGCCTTGCAACCCAGCCGCTTGGCCATGACGCTTGAGAGGATGTTGACCTGATCGTCATTGGTCAGCGCAACCATCAACTCCGCATGCTCGATATCGGCCTCAAGAAGCAACTTCTGGTCGAGCGCGCTGCCATGAAGCACCACCGTGCGGCGCAGTTCATCGGCGATGGCAACGGCCCGCTCGCGCGTGCTCTCGATGATCTTGACCTTGGTGCGGCTGCCACGCGCCTCGATGGCCCGCGCCACGTAGAGGCCGATATTGCCGCCGCCGGCAATAACGATGCGCGTGGCTTCCTGTTCCTCATGTCCGAACAGACCCAGCGTACGGCGCACCTGGTCCTTGCTGGTCACGACATAGGCAAGGTCGCCGGTCACGAGTTGGTCTGCCGAGCGGGGAATGAAGAGACGCCCGTTTCGCGACACACCGACCACCGTGGAAGGCAGGTCAGGGAACAGTTCGCTCAGCTGCGCCAGCGGCGTGTTCACCACCGGGCAATCCTCGAGACACTCGATTGCCAGCATGGCGATCTTGGAATCGCCGAAACGGACAATGTCCGTCGCGCCCGGAAGCGCGATGCGGCGCAGCACCATGTCGCCGACTTCCACCTCCGGCGAGATGATGACGTCGATCGGCATGTGATCGCGGGAGAACAGGTCCAGATAATGCGCTTCGAGATAGGACTGCGAACGGATGCGCGCGATCTTGGTCGGCACGTTGAAGAGCGAGTGTGCAACCTGGCAGGCGACCATGTTCACCTCGTCATACAGCGTGACGGCGATAATCATGTCCGCTTCGGCCGCGCCCGCCTGTTCCAGCGTGGTGGGATGCGAGCCGTGACCGACGAAACCGTGAACGTCCAGATTGTCCCGGACCATCCGGATCAGTTCGGCCGAGGTATCGATGACCGACACGTCGTTCTGCTCGGCCGCCAGCTTTTCGGCAATGCCGTAGCCGACCTGGCCGGCACCGCAGATGATCACGCGCATGTGGGATCAGACTCCAAGCGATTTCAGCTTCCGGTGCAGCGCTGACCGCTCCATACCAATGAATTCCGCCGTGCGCGAGATGTTGCCGCCAAAACGGTTTATCTGCGCCACAAGATATTCCTTCTCGAACAGCTCACGCGCCTCGCGCAATGGCAACGCCATGATGTGCTGATCAGACTGGTTTGGCGCGCGCGGCATCACGTCGCCGATCTCGGCGGGCAACAGTTCGGCGGTTATCGGCTCGTCCGGTTCGTCGCCACGGGCCAGAATGAGAAGCCGTTCAACATTGTTGCGCAGCTGGCGAATGTTGCCCGGCCAATTATGGGCCTGCAGCACGGCCATTGCGTCGTCGCCTATCCGGCGCAGCTTGATACCGGCCTGCGATGCCGTCTGGCGCATGAAGTAGTCGACGAGGAAGGGAATATCCTCCCGGCGCTCCGACAGGCCCGGCACCATGATCGGCACCACAGCAAGCCGGTGATATAGGTCTTCGCGGAAACGCCCCTGCTCGATCAGCGACTGCAGATCGTAGGAGGTCGAAGTGATGATGCGGACATCGACCTTGACGCGTCTGGTGCCGCCAACCCGCTCGAACTGCTGATCGACGAGAACGCGCAGGATCTTGTTCTGTGTCTCGCGCGGCATGTCGCCAATCTCGTCGATGTACAGCGTGCCGCGATGCGCCTCTTCGAGCGCACCGATCTTGCGTTCGGCGCCATTCGGCTCCGTGCCGAACAGCTCCATCTCCATGCGTTCGGGCGTGATCGTGGCAGCATTGATGGTCACAAAAGGACCTGAGCTTCGCTGAGACTGCGCGTGGATGGTCCGCGCCACCATCTCCTTGCCCGAACCGGAGGGCCCCATGATCATCACGCGGCTGTTGGACGGCGCAACACGTTCGATCGTCTGGCGCAGGCTGTTCATTGCCGCGGACGTGCCGATCAGATCGGACGCGTCGCCACTGCGCTTCTTGAGATCGCTGACCTCGCGCCGCAGCTTCGAGGTTTCCAGCGCGCGATCGCACACCAGAATCAGCCGGTCGGCCTTGAACGGCTTTTCGATGAAGTCGTAGGCGCCGCGATGAATGGCCGAAACAGCCGTCTCGATGGTTCCGTGGCCGGAAATCATCACCACCGGAAGTTCGGGGTGCAGCTTCTTGATCTCGTCAAGCAGGGCGAGGCCATCAAGGGTCGATCCCTGCAGCCAGATGTCGAGAAACACCAAGCGCGGAACGCGCTCGGTGATCGACGCCAAAGCGCTGTCGCTGTCGTGCGCCGTGCGGGTTTCGTGGCCCTCGTCGGTCAGGATGCCGGCGACAAGGTCGCGAATATCCTCCTCGTCGTCGACGATCAGAATGTCAGACGCCATTTTCTACCTTTTCCTTACTCTGCGACTTGTTCGGCACCTGAGACTGAGCGCCCCCCGTAGCTTGCGCGGCACGCGGGAGCAACATGCGGATCAACGCGCCACGCCCCTCGTGGAACGTCGCCGGCGCATCGTGCAACTCAAGCTGACCACCGTGGTCCTCGACGATCTTCTTGACGATCGCAAGCCCCAGCCCGGTCCCCTTGTCACGCGTGGTCATATAGGGCTCGAGCAGACGCTGGCGGTTCTCGCGCGGCAGGCCCTTGCCGTTGTCCATGATGTCCACGACGTTGAAACCGTCGTGGCGATAGGCATGGACGCGGATGACGCCGGCGTCGCCGCTATCGCGCATCACGCTCTCGGTCGCCTCGGCGGCATTCTTGATGACGTTGCCAAATGCCTGACCCAGAAGACGGGTGTCGTAGGTTCCGGTTAGCGGTTCATCGCCAAAGTCTCGTTCGAATGCGATGTCGCTGCGGCTCATCTCGACAAGGAACGATGCCTCGCGCAGAGGTTCACGCAGATCGAGCTTTTTCATGTCCGGTTTGGGCATGCGCGCGAAGGCGGAGAACTCGTCGACCATGCGGCCGATGTCGCCGACCTGACGAATGATCGTGTCGGTGCATTGTTCGAAAATTTCCCGGTCATCCACGATGACCTTGGAGAAACGGCGGCGAATGCGCTCGGCCGAAAGCTGAATAGGCGTCAGCGGGTTCTTGATCTCATGCGCGATGCGGCGCGCGACATCGGCCCAGGCAGTGGTGCGCTGGGCCTGCACGAGATCGGTAATGTCATCGACAGTCACAACATATGACTTGCCCCGCCCTGTCCGCTTTTCCGCCTCGACGGTGATCTGGACGTTGAATGTACGTTCGGCGCCGCGGCGATAGAACGTCACCTGATCGCGGTGGACAGGACGGCCAGAACCGCGGCCGGCAGCGAACACCTTGCCGATCTGCGGCAGAACGGACTCCAGTTCCTTGCCGACGGCATCCTTGTCGGCAATTGCCAGCATCGCCTCGGCCGAACGGTTGACGATGTTGATGATGCCATGCGCATCGACGCCGATGACGCCCGCGGTGACGCCGGACAGCACGGCTTCAGTGAAGCGACGGCGTTCGTCGATGACGTCCTTGGCGGAGACCAGCTGGCTGTGCTGGGTCTTCAGCTGGCGGGTCATCTTGTTGAACGTGTCGCCGAGAGACGCCATGTCGCCGTCACTGGCGCGAACAGGCACGGCGACATCGAGATTGCCGCTTGCGACCTCGCTGGCAGCACCGATGAGCTGGCGGATCGGCCGCACCAGACGGTCAGCAACGGTGATACCGGTCCAGATTGCCGAGAGGACGATAATCAGCGTGATGCCGAGATATACGAGCGCGAACGCGACCTGTGTCGTCAAGCGGGACGTTTCCAGGGCACGGTATTCGTCTGTATTGGCGCGCACGATCTGGCGCGCGCGGATCACCTCGCCGTCAATCTCCCGGATCGTGTAGAGATAGAGGTCGTCATACTCCCGCAGCTTCATCACCGCGCCGACAATGTTGCTCGAACGCGGTTCGATCAGGATCGGTTCGCCATCGGCGGCCATCTCGACAGCTGCCGGTAACGGCTCGGGCAACGGTATCTCGGTCCTGGTCTCCGCAGCCATGACCAGCGAACCGTCGGAGCGAATGATGGCAGCATGGGCCAGAGACCGGCCCAGCGCCTGCTGCGTCAGAAAGCCGAAGAAGCCGTTACGGTCCAGATTGTAGAGCCTGCGCACCTGATCGAGATCGTTCGCCATCGACAGGGTTGTGCCCTGCAGGCTGCGCGCATTCTCGCGCACATAGGCTTCGGCGATCGAAAGCGAGGAGTTGATGATGACCTTGGTTCTGAGCTCGAACCAGCGGTCCAGCCCGATGTCGAGCGTCACCGAGGCGACGATTGCCACCAGGATCGCCGGGATCGCCGCCACCAGCGAGAACATGGCGACGATACGCACATGAAGCCGCGAAGCTGCCCGGCGGCGGCGGCGGGCCATGTAGATGGTCCACACCTCGCGCCCGATAAGCGCAAGAAGTAGAGCAACAAACGCCGCGTTGATGCCGATCACGGTCAG
This sequence comes from Rhizobiaceae bacterium, assembly GCA_965232405.1. Taxonomy (GTDB): domain Bacteria; phylum Pseudomonadota; class Alphaproteobacteria; order Rhizobiales; family Rhizobiaceae; genus RCIO01. The sequence goes on along the minus strand of OZ246966.1, from coordinate 3,593,728 downwards.
CGTGACGTTTTCGTCCGGCAGGATCGGGGTGAGCCCGAGCAGGATGGCGAAGGAGGCTGCCGCCGTGACAAGGGCGGCAATGATGAGCGCCACGCCAGCCACTGCGAGCGGGCGGCGGCCCTCGCCTGCGGACGCTTCGTCCCTGACGGTACCGGGTGCGGGCAATGATGCGGTCGTCATACGATTCCGTCTAACCATCCATTGCGTTGCCTCTATGCAACGCAATGTGGCCGTTTTGCAACGGCCATCGCATTGTGCCTGAAACGAAAGGGAAAATCAGGGTTGTTTTGAGGCGCGGTAAACGTTGACGCCCAATTCCCGGATTTTCTTGCGCAAGGTGTTGCGGTTGAGGCCGAGAAGCTCGGCAGCGCGTATCTGATTGCCGCGCGTGGCCGTCATCGACGCCAAAACCAGCGGGTATTCCACCTCCGCCAGCACACGCTGGTAGAGGCCGGGCGGCGGCAATTCGGTGCCGAAGCCGCTAAAATAGCGTTGCAGGAAGTGCTCGACGGCCTGACCGATCGACAGATCGTCGGGAAGCGCACCGGCCGAGGCGGCCTGCATCGGCGAATCGATTGTGCGCAGTTCCTGTTCGATGATTTCCTGGCTGATTTCTTCCTGTGGATAGAGGGCCGCCAGACGGCGCACCAGGTTTTCCAGCTCGCGGACGTTGCCTGGCCAGCTGTAGCGCCGCATCACGTCGTAGCCGCCGGCGGCGATGCGCTTGGTCTGCAGGCCTTCGTTTTCGGCCTGTTTGAAGAAGTGGCGAACGAGATCGGGAATGTCCTCCGACCTTTCCCGCAAGGCCGGCAAGCGCAGCGGCACGACATTGAGCCGGTAATACAAATCCTCGCGGAACAGACCCTGATTGATCAGGGTTCTGAGGTCCTTGTTGGTCGCGGCGACAATGCGAACGTCGGTCTTGATCGGAGTGCGGCCGCCAACGGTGGTGTATTCGCCCTGTTGCAGCACGCGCAGCAGGCGCGTCTGCGCCTCCATCGGCATGTCGCCGATTTCATCGAGGAAGAGCGTGCCGCCTTCGGCCTGCTCAAAGCGGCCGGTCGAGCGGTTTTGCGCGCCGGTGAAGGAACCCTTCTCGTGGCCGAACAGTTCCGACTCGATCAGGTCGCGGGGGATTGCGGCCATGTTGATGGCGACAAACGGGCCTTTGCGGCGGCGGCCATACTCATGCAGCGCGCGCGCCACCAGTTCCTTGCCGGTTCCCGACTCGCCCGAAATCATCACCGTCAGGTCAGTCTGCATCATGCGCGCCAGCATGCGGTAGATGTCCTGCATGGCGTGCGAGCGCCCAACCAGTGGCATGGAATCCGGCTGGTCGTCGTTGCGCGTGTCGCCGGCTGCCGGCTTGGGCTCGGCCAGCGCGCGGTTGACGATCCCCAGAAGCTCGGTGAGATCGAAGGGCTTTGGCAGGTACTCATACGCCCCGGTTTCGGAGGCGCGGATTGCCGTCATGAAGGTGTTCTGCGCACTCATGACGATGACCGGCAGATCGGGCCTCGCCTTCCTGATGCGCGGCAGGAGGTCGAAAATGTTCTCGTCGGGCATCACGACATCGGTGATGACGAGATCGCCGTCGCCCGACGAAACCCAACGCCACAGCGTCGACGCGTTCGAGGTTACCCGGACCTCGTGGCCGACGCGCGACAGCGCCTGGTTGAGAACCGTGCGGATCGCCGCGTCATCGTCGGCGACCAGAATGTTTCCGCGCACAGTCATGAGGCATCTTCCTGTTCTTGCTCGAATTCGGAGGCCTGATCGCTGCGCCACGCAGGCATGAGAATGCGGAACGTGGTTCCACGCGGCGTGGAATCGCATTCGATTACGCCGCCATGTTCACCGACAATCTTGGCGACGAGGGCAAGGCCGAGGCCGGAGCCGTTCTGCTTGGTTGTGATGAAGGGGTCGAAAAGGATGGGAAGGATGTCGTCGGAGACGCCGGGTCCGTTGTCATGGACGCAAAACTCCAGCGGCAGCGACACACGATCCTTGGTGCCGGGAACGGCAAGCCTGATGCCCGGGCGGAAAGCGGTGGTGAGCCTGATCTCGCCACCGGGATCGTCACCTATGGCTTCGGCAGCGTTTTTCACCAGATTGAGGAAAACCTGAACCAGATGATCGCGATTGGCGAATACCAGCGGCAATGACGGGTCGAACTCGTCCGAGACCTTGATCCGCGAAGCAAAACCGGAACTGGCGAGCCTCTTCACGTGGTCAAGAACGATGTGAATGTTGACCGGTTCACGGTCGATCGGCCGCTCGTCGGAAAACACTTCCATGCGGTCGACCAGGGCCACGATGCGGTCGGTCTCGTCGGTGATCAGGCGGGTCAACGCGCGGTCATCATCGGCGACAGCGCTTTCAAGAAGCTGCGCGGCGCCACGAATGCCTGAAAGCGGGTTCTTGATCTCGTGCGCCAGCATGGCGGCGAGCCCGGTAACGGAACGCGCCGCGCCGCGATGCGTCATCTGGCGGTCGATCTTGTCTGCCATCGACCGTTCCTGAAACATGATGACGACCGATCCGGGAACCTCGGTGACCGGCGCGACATACAGATCGACCACCTTATCGGTGCCGATGCGCGGCGAGGACACATCCACCCGGTACTCGTTATAGGGCGAACGCCGCTCCCTTACCTGCTCGACCAGCGTGAGCAACGGGCTACCAAAGGGAATGAACCTGGCCAGTTCGCTGCGCATCATCACAGCAGCACTGGAGCGCAGAAAATCCTCGGCCTCGGCATTGGCATAGGTGATGAGGTTGCGGTCATCGACCATGACAACCGGATGCTGGATCGTGTCGAGCACGATCCGCGCAGCTGCGTCAGCGCCGGGCATGGAATCTTTTGCCGGGCTGCTCACGCCGCCACCCCGATTTTCAACGGCTCGCGGGACGCAGATTCTACAAATGCAGCGCGGATCGCGCCTATAACTTCGGCCGGGACGGTGGAGGTCATGGCGGTGCGCCGCAACTCCGTCTCCAACGGGTTGGCGAAACGATCAAAATACCAGCCGAGATGTTTGCGTGCGACGCGGACGCCGCTTTCGGCTCCGTACAAGCCAAGCATGTCTTCATAGTGCGCGACGACATAGTCCACGAGTTCCCGGGGCGTCGCCGGAACTGCCATAGTCGGGCCGCCTGCTGACTCGACGGCGATGGTGCCGGCCGTCCACGGTGCGCCGTAATGCGCCCGGCCAACCATGACCGCGTCGGCACCCGAGAATTCAAGCGCTCGCATGGCGCCGGAAAGATCGCCGACATCGCCATTGGCCACGACCGGCACGGAAACCGCCTGCTTGACGCGGCTGATCGCCCGCCAGTCGGCCGAACCCTTGTAGAACTGGCAGCGCGTGCGGCCATGCACGGTGATCATGCGGATACCGGCGGCCTCAGCCCGCCGGGCGATGGCGGGCGCGTTGAGCGACGTCTCGTCCCAGCCAAGCCGCATCTTCAGCGTCACGGGTACATGGACGGCCTCGACAACCGCCTCGATCAGCGACAATGCGTGGTCAGGGTCGCGCATCAGCGCCGAGCCGCAATAGCCGCCCGTCACCTTTTTCGCCGGGCAACCCATGTTTATGTCGACGATGTCTGCGCCGCTGTCGGCGACAATGCGCGCAGCTTCAGCCATGTGGGCAGCTTCGCGGCCCGCAAGCTGCACCATATGGACTCCGATTTCCGGCCGCTTGATGCGTCGCGCGGACTCCGCCCTGCCTCTCGCGAGTTCACCGCTCGCTACCATTTCCGAAACGACGAGCCCCGCTCCGTGACGGTCTGCAAGCCTGCGAAACACGGCGTCGGTGATGCCCGACATCGGCGCGAGAAACACACGGTTTCTCAGCACGACATTGCCGACGACAAGCGGCTCGGACAGGTTCGGCAAATCAGTCATGCACAAAAACAAGGCATCCCGGCTTCATGCCCATTCTGTAGACAGAAATTTGCCGCTCCGCAACAGCGTGTAAGTCGCGAAATGGCAATTTTGCAATAGGGTTTACGCTGGTTTTTCCGCCGCGAGCCGCCTATTCGTCTCGCATGAATGAAAACAGCCACAATACCGTGTCCGGCCGGCATGGCGAGATAGCTGTCGTGATTGTCGCGGCAGGTCGCGGCGAGCGCGCCGGACAGTCAGTCGAAGGTCCCAAACAATATCGACCTATTGGCGGCAAGCCAGTGATGCAGCGAACCATTGAAGCTTTCGCCAATCATCCGCAGATCGGCCGGATCGTGATTGCGATACATCGCGACGACGGAGAGCTGTTTGCCGCAGCGGCGGGTCCGCTTGCCTCACGCCTTCAGCCGGTAACAGGCGGCGCCACCCGGCAGGAATCGACCCTGCTTGCTCTGCGCGCGCTGACCGACGACCCGCCCGCAGCTGTGATGATCCATGATTGTGTGCGCCCATTCATCGACTCAGACCTGATTACGCGTGTCGGCGATACAGCCATTGCGGGCACAGGCGCCCTGCCCGCGCTTCCCGTTTCCGACACGCTGAAACGGGCCGGTGCTGACGAGATGATCGATCAGACGGTTCCGCGCGACGGCCTGTATGCGGCGCAAACGCCGCAGGGCTTTCCGTTTGCGCCGATCCTTGCCGCACACGAAAAGGCGAACGAAGCGGGACGCCTCGACTTCACTGACGATGCGGCGATTGCCGAATGGGCCGGAATACCGGTGAAGATTGTCGCCGGCTCCGCGGACAACATCAAGCTGACCTGGGCAAAGGATCTCGACATGGCCGACGAACGGCTCTCCGGCCGCGAGGCATTTCCCGATGTGCGCACCGGCAACGGTTATGACGTGCATTCGTTCGGACAGGGCGATGCGGTGACGCTGTGCGGCGTAAAGGTCGCCCATGATCGCGCGCTCAGCGGACATTCCGATGCCGATGTCGGCCTGCACGCCCTCACCGACGCGCTGCTTGCCACCTGCGGGGCCGGCGACATTGGAACGCATTTCCCGCCATCCGACCCGCAGTGGAAGGGCGTCGCGTCGAAGCTTTTTGTCGAGCATGCTGCGGCGGCGGTGCGCGAGCGCGGCGGGCGCATCGCCAACGCGGACATCACGCTGATATGCGAGGCGCCACGTGTGGGGCCGCATCGTGAGGCGATGGTCGCAGCAATGGCCGGCATGCTGGAAATTGCACCGGAGCGTGTCTCGGTGAAGGCAACCACCAACGAGAAGCTTGGTTTCATCGGTCGGGAGGAAGGCATCGCCGCGATTGCAACGGCAACGGTGGTTTATCCGGGGAGCCTGAAGGCGTGAGTGCTGAAACCGAAGCGCTGGCGCGCGAAGTTCTGTCGCTGTGCCAGAAGCGGGGCATCATGCTCGCCACCGCTGAATCGTGCACCGGCGGCATGATCGCCGCAGCGCTCACCGACATTGCCGGCTCCTCTGCGGTCGTCGACCGAGGTTTTGTGACCTACTCCAACGAGGCGAAGCAGGAGATGCTGGGGGTGCGGGAAGAAACGCTGGCCAGCGTTGGCGCCGTGTCGGAAGAGACCGCGCGCGAAATGGCTGAAGGCGCGTTGGCGCATTCCCGTGCCGGGATTGCCGTTTCGGTCACCGGGATTGCCGGGCCGGACGGCGGAAGCGCCGACAAACCGGTCGGGCTTGTCTGGTTCGGACTGGCACGGGCCAACGGCCAGACCACGACCGACAGCATGGTCTTTGCCGGCATGGACCGCGCCGGCGTGCGCCTTGCAACCTGCCTCCATGCGCTCGGGATGATCCGGAGCGCGCTTGAAGGCCGCTGATCGCTAGAGCTTGCGCAGCAGCGCGGTGAAGATGTTGGAATAATCGTCAGTCCAGGCGCGGGTCTCGCCCGGTTCGGCCACGCGCCAGCGCGGGTCGTCCAGCAACTGCCCGAAATGCGCCTCATCCGCCGCCATCACCGCGACATGGCTGGCCAGAATGAAGCGGTCATCGATAGTCGCCTGACCGTCACCGAACACGCCGGCACGCATGAAAAGCCCCTCCTCCTCGGCAATTGCCGCAAGTACGCTCTGCAATTCGAGATAGCGGTTGGAGATGTGGAAGACGAGCAGGCCGTCGGTCTTCAGCTTCGAGCGATAGAGCTTTACAGCCTCGCGTGTCATCAGATGGGCGGGGATGGAATCGGACGAAAACGCGTCGATCAGGAGAAAGTCGAAACCGCCAGACGGCTGATCGGCAAGCGTCAGGCGCGCATCGCCCAGCACGACGGGTACGTCGGCGGCGCATTCGCTCATGAAGGGGAAATAGTCGGGATTGCGCGCCGCATCGACGACGGCTGCGTCGATCTCGAACGCGACCCATTGTTCACCCGGCATGGCATGACATAGCACGCTACCGGTTCCCAACCCGACGGCCCCTGCCCGCGCAAGCGCCCCGCCACGCCGCGCCTGCATGGCGCGCACGGCAGCCGCCATGCCGCCGCTCTCATGGTAATAGGTCAGCGGCTCAGGCCGGGCATCGCTTCCTGCTGAACGATCGACCGCGCCATGCAGCGTGGTGCCGTGCATCATCAGGTGGAAGTCGCTTTCGGGCGTTGCCAGAACGCGGGTCACCCCGAAAAAGCTGCGCTCGCGCATGACGCCGCGATCCAGTTCGGCATGCAGGAAAAAGAGCGACAGGAGCAGCGCAAGCGATACGAGGTAGGCGCGCTGGGTGAAGAGCTGCACGACCGCTCCGCCGGCGACGGCGACGATGATGGCGAAGGCCACGATGCCGGCCGTCGACAGGTTGGACGCCGGAGCGAGCAGCGACAGCGCAATCGTTGCGACAACCGCCATCGAAACGACCGTCGCGACTTCCGTGCGCGGCAGAGAACGGAAGCCCGGGCGGATGGCCAGCACGGCGAGAATGAGCAGGATGTATTCCGCGACCCAGTCGAACAGCAACGGGGCAAGAAGCGAAGCGAAAACACCGCCCAGAACGCCGCCGAGCGACATCCACAGATAGAATGCAGTAAGGCCGGAAGCGCGCGGGCGCACCTCAAAAAGCAGCCCGTGACAATGGAGCGCCGCCACGAAATAGAAGACGAGATGGGTGGCAAGGTTCGCCCAGACCGGCAACAGATTGTGGCCGAATATCGAGACCACCGCGATTGCGGCAAAGATCGGCACCAGCCGCCCGGTTGTTGCTGGCGTGACCAGCGGCTTGAGCCTGAACACGATCACGAAGGTCAGCAGGAACAGGGCCAGCGGCATCACCCACAGGAAGGGTGCGGCGGCAACGTCGAGCGATATGTGGGCGGTGACCGCGACCAGAAGGCCGGAAGGTACGAAACCAAGCACAGCCCATTTCGCCGGCGACCGGTTTCCGGCCTCGGCTGCCTCGTCAGTCGATGCCTGCGCGGACCCAGTCACGCTTCGGCCACCGACAGCAACAAGCGCGCATGCCGCGACCAGCAGCGCCAGCACCGCAAAACCGGCCGTCCACATTGACGACTGCTCACCCACAGTGGCCAGCGGCTCGATGAGAACGATGTAGAGGATCAGCGAAGCAAAGCTGCCGATATTGCTGGAACCGTAGAGGAAATACGGGTCTGCGGCATGCGGGTGTCCGGTGCGGGCAAACCATGCCTGCAGTAGCGGCCCGTTGGCCGAAACGGCGAAAAACGGCAAGCCGACCGACACGGTGAACAGGCCGATGAGCCAGAATGCCTGACCGTCGTTCGGTGGCGTTTCCCAGCCTGCGGGAATGGCGATCGGCAGGACGACGAAGGCGAGCACCAGCACCAGCGCATGAACCAGTGCAGCGCGGCCCAGACCGAGAAAACGGGTCAGCACATGCGCATAGGCATAACCCGCCAGCAGAACAGCCTGAAAGAACACCATCGCCACCGACCAGACAGCCGGCGAACCGCCCAGACGCGGCAGCACCATCTTGGCGAAGAAGGGCTGGACGGAAAACAGCAGGAACGCGCTGAGGAACAGGGTCAGTGCATAAAGCGGCAGCGCACTGCGCGATGCGAACGACGCCACGCCCGCCGATCCTGACTGCCGATGCTCCGCGCTGTTGTCCGCAACCGCCATTTTCGCCTCCGCTCAGTTCGGCAGACGATAGGCGGCAGGCGTTAATTTAGACTTCCCTTGCGCTCAGGCGGTCCGTGCCCGGTCATCACCGGCATAGATGGCATCGGCGCGCTTTTCGAACGCCTCGGCGAACATGCGGAAAGCGCGGTCGAACATCGAGCCCATGAGCGCGCCCAGAATGCGGCTCTTGAACTCGTAGTCGATGAAGAAACGGATCTCCGTTCCGCCGTCCGCGGTCTCGACGAAGTCCCAGCGGTTTTCGAGATAGCGAAACGGACCTTCGAGATATTTCACGTCGATGCGCTTCTCGGCGGGCCTGAGCGTGACCTGGCTGGTGAAGGTCTCGCGCAGCGCCTTGTAGCCGACCGTCATGTCGGCGGTGAGCACCGTGAGGCCATCACGTTCGCGGCGCGAACGGACAGAGAGCGCTTCGCACATCGGCAGAAATTCCGGGTAACGCTCGACATCAGCGACCAGCGCAAACATCTGTTCCGGCGCATGGGAAACGCGCCTTGTTGTGTTGTATTTCGGCATTACATCAGATGCTTACGCAGTTTTGCTCAACCGCGCTTCGCGGGCAGCGCGCAGGCGCTCAAAGTCTTCGCCGGCATGGTGCGAGGACCGCGTGAGCGGGCTCGACGACACCATCAGAAAGCCCTTGGTGTAGGCGATCTTCTCGTAGGATCTGAACTCTTCGGGTGTGACGAACTTCTTCACAGCGTGGTGTTTGCGCGTCGGCTGCAGGTACTGGCCGATGGTGATGAAATCGACGTCAGCCGAGCGCAGATCGTCCATCAATTGAAGCACCTCGTTCCGCTCCTCGCCCAGCCCGACCATGATGCCGGATTTGGTGAAGATAGTCGGGTCGAGTTCCTTGACGCGCTGGAGCAGCCGCATGGAGTGGAAGTAGCGGGCACCCGGGCGCACTGTCAGATAGTTGGACGCAACCGTCTCGAGATTGTGGTTGAAGACATCGGGTTTCGCCTCGACGACAATTTCCAGTGCGCCGTCCTTGCGCAGGAAGTCCGGCGTCAGGATTTCGATGGTCGTTCCTGGCGAAGATTGCCGGATCGCGCCGATTACGTCGGCAAAGTGCCGTGCGCCGCCGTCGTCGAGATCGTCACGGTCGACCGAGGTGATGACGACGTGGTTGAGGCCCATCTGGGCTACGGCCTTGGCGACATTTGCAGGTTCGTCAGTGTCCAGTGCGCTTGGGATACCTGTGGCGACATTGCAGAAGGCGCAGGCGCGGGTGCAAATCTCGCCCATGATCATGAAGGTGGCGTGCTTCTTGTCCCAGCATTCACCGATATTGGGGCAGCCCGCCTCCTCGCAAACCGTCACCAGCTTGTTCGATTTCACGATCTCGCGGGTTTCCAGATAACCGCGCGATGTCGGCGCCTTGACGCGAATCCAGTCCGGCTTGCGCAACACCTCCTGATCGGGGCGGTGCGCCTTTTCCGGATGGCGGACGCGTTTGGGTTCCGCAACCGTATCGAGAATGGTGACCATCAAATGCCCTTTGCGGCGCCGTTCACGCCCATGACCCACATATAGGACCGCGACGCCGGCTTGTCAGGCCGCCACGCATGCATGGCAGCCTGACCTGTTTCGGGTAGCAGAAGTCAGCTAGCGCCTGATCAAACGGCCCAGCCAGATCAGGATGCAGGCGCCAATGAAGCCTGCAATCAGATATCCGAGCCAGCCGCCAAGAGCGATGCCGAAAACGCCCAGAATGGCGTTGGCGACGATAGCGCCGACAATGCCAAGAATGATGTTCATGATGAGCCCCATATTGCTCTTCATGAACTGTTCGGCCAGCCAACCGGCGATTCCACCGATCACGATCGCCGCAATCCAGCCTACAGCAGCACCTTCCATCTTTCTCTCCTCTGATAAATGGCGATACCCCACCGCCCACATCTATATCACTTGTGCGCTGTTTTCGACCTTGGGCCTCAGATGTTGAGCGCCCGGCCGTAAGCATCGAGCACGCTTTCCTTCATCATCTCCGACAGGGTCGGGTGCGGGAAGATGGTGTGCATCAGCTCTTCCTCGGTGGTTTCCAGGTTCATCGCGACCACAAACCCCTCGATCAGCTCGGTCACTTCCGCGCCGACCATGTGTGCGCCGAGCAGCTCGCCGGTCTTCTTGTCGAAGATCGTCTTGACCAAACCCTGATCCTCGCCGAGCGCGACGGCCTTGCCGTTGGCGACGAAGGGGAAGCGGCCGACACGGATATCGCGGCCAGCCTCTTTCGCCTTTGCCTCGGTGAGACCGACGGAAGCGACCTGAGGATGGCAATAGGTGCAGCCCGGCACCTTGGCCTTGTCGAGCGGATGCGGGTGTTGACCGGCGATCTTCTCCACGCAGATGACAGCCTCATGTTCGGCCTTGTGCGCCAGCATGGGCGGGCCGGCGACATCGCCGATGGCGTAGACGCCCTTGACCGACGTCGCGCAATATTCGTCGATGACAACGGTGCCGCGATCGGTTTTGACGCCGAGCGTTTCCAGGCCAAGGTTCTCGATGTTGCCCTGCACGCCGACGGCGGAGATCAGCCGGTCGGCGGTCAGCTTCTCGACCTTGCCGTCCTTGGTTTCGACATGGGCGGTGACAGAGTCCTTGCCCTTCTCGACCTTGGTGACCTTGGCTTCGAGCATGAATTTCATGCCCTGTTTCTCAAACTGCTTCTGGGCGAATTTAGAGATCTCGGCGTCTTCGACCGGCATGACCTGCGGCATGAGCTCGACCACCGTCACCTCGACGCCCATCGTGCGATAGAAGGACGCGAACTCAATGCCGATGGCGCCGGACCCCATGACGATCAGCGATTTGGGCATCGTGTCGGGCACCATAGCCTCGAAATAGGTCCAGATCAGCTTGCCATCGGGCTCGATGCCGGGCAGCACGCGCGGGCGCGCGCCGGTGGCGACGATGACGTGTTTTGCCTTGTAGGTACCCTCGCCCAGCGTGTTCTTGGGCGGACCGACATAGGGCTCCATCGGTTTTTTCGACGATTTCGATACGACAACCTCGCCGGGCTTGGCGAGTTTGGCCTCGCCCCAGATGACGTCGATCTTGTTCTTCTTCATCAGGATGCCGACGCCGCCATTCATGCGCGCCGCAATGCCGCGCGAACGCTCTACAACGGCCTTCAGGTCCGGCTTGACCGAACCTTCGAGGGTGAGCCCGTAGTTCTTGGCATGCGTGGCCAGATGCATGACTTCCGCCGAGCGGAGCAGCGCCTTGGTGGGGATGCAGCCCCAGTTGGAGCAGATGCCGGCCAGATGTTCGCGCTCGACGATTGCGGTCTTGAGACCAAGCTGCGCGGCGCGCACGGCGGCAACATAACCGCCCGGTCCTGCTCCGATGATGATGACGTCGTAATTGTCGGCCACGTCAATCTCCTGTTTCTACATTCCCAGCATCAGCCGGACCATCGGCTCCAGCCCGCGACCGATGGCGCGGGTGTTTTCGGCATCCAGATGAACACCATCGACCGGCGTCGTTTTCGCCACCGAGCCGGCGTCGAAGAAACCGCAGCCGCTTTCATCCGCCAGATCGGCGTAGAAGGACGCCAGCATCTTCGACTGCTCGACACCGCCGGCGAACATGGCGCTGAATTCGGGATCGGCGGTTTCGCAAAGCGGCGGCGGCGCGACGACAAGAATCGCGGGCGGCTCTGTCGAACCGTCACGCAACGCATTGACCTGAACCAGCGAGATCAGCCGGCGCATACCCTGCATGGCGGCAAGTGCCGACCCGGCAATGGCCGGTTTCATGTCATTGGAACCCAGCATGATGATCACGAGATCGAGCGGCGCATGGGTGTAAAGCACCGTCGGCAGGATGCGGGCGCCATTGCGGTCGCAGTCGGCCAGATGCTCGTCATAGGCGGTGGTGCGGCCGCGCAGACCCTCGGGGATCACACGCACGCCATGGCCGAGACCTTTTTGCAGGACGCTGGTCCAGCGGTCCTCATAGGCACGGCGCAGGCCGGTTTCGGCGTCGGAGCCCCAGGTGATGGAATCGCCGTAACAGAGGATGGTCTTCATCGCCGGACAGGAGCCTGCTCAGATTGCGTTCAGCTTGCGCAGGCCGAGCGCCACGAACAGGAAGAGGATGCCGTTCGACAGAAGCTCAATGCCGAGCAGGATGCCCAGAACATTTGCGGCAGACCACGGGAAGTTGGCGAGGATCATCACGCCCAGTAGCAGAGACACCAGGCCCGAGACGAGAACCCAGACCCAGCCGGAGACCGGCCGCAGCGAGAAGGCGAACATCGTCTTGGCGACGCCGGTGACGAGAAACAGCACGGCTACCAGAACCGTCAGCGACACCATGCCGGCCAGCGGGTCGAGCAGCAGGACGCCGCCGACGACCAGTGTCAGCACACCGAACAGCAACGCCCACAGAAAGCCCGACCAGTCGGTGACGCGGAATGCCTGGACGATCTGGATGATCCCGAGAATGGCGAAGAACCAGCCGGCGAGCAGCGTTGCAGCCATGCTGGCGGCAAACGGGTTTGCCAGCGCCATCACTCCGCCGATAATCGATACGACTGCCAGCAGGGCCATCCACCACCAGGACGAGCCCATGTTCCGCGATTCAGATGCACTTGCCATGATCGACCTCCTCTTGGTCTAGACCAGCATTCCCATCGGGCTTTCGATGTAACGCTTGAACGCCGTCAGAAGTTCGGCGCCCAATGCGCCGTCAACAGCGCGGTGGTCGGTCGAAAGCGTCACCGACATGATGTTGGCGATCTTGATCTCACCATCCTTCACCACGGCCCGTTCCTCGCCCGTACCGACGGCCAGAATGGTGGCGTGCGGCGGGTTGATAACGGCGGAGAAATCCTTGATGCCGAACATGCCGAGATTGGAAACAGCCGTGGTGCCGCCCTGATATTCCTCGGGCTTCAGCTTGCGGTTGCGGGCGCGAGCCGCAAGGTCCTTCATCTCGTTCGCGATGGTCGACAACGTCTTTTCCTCAGCGCGGCGCACGATCGGGGTGATCAGGCCGCCTGGAATGGAAACCGCAACACCGACATCGGAATGCTTGTGCATGACCATGTTTGCGTCGGTCCATGAGGCATTGGCCGCCGGCACGTCTCGCAGCGCCAGCGCCATCGCCTTGATGATCATGTCGTTGACCGAGACCTTGTAGGCCGGTTTCTCCTTGCCGTCTTCGCCCTTCACCACAGGCGCTGCATCGTTGATCTGTTTTCTCAGATCCAGCAGCGCGTCGATCTCGCAATCAAGGGTGAGGTAGAAATGCGGGATGGTCGATTTCGCTTCGACGAGGCGGCGCGCAATCGTCTTGCGCATTCCATCATGCGGCACGAGTTCGTAAGAGCCTTCCTCGAACAGTTTCAGCACCGCATCGTCCGACATGGGCTTGGCGGCGGGCGCAGCCGCCGGGACACCGGCAGGTGCGGCTTTCGCGCTGCCGCTTTCCACCGCCGCCTCAACGTCGGCCTTCACCACGCGCCCCTTGGGCCCTGAACCCTTGAGAGCGGAAAGATCGATGCCGGCGTCCCTGGCGATGCGCCGGGCCAAAGGCGAAGAAAAGACGCGCTCGCCATCCTTTGCCGGGGCCGGCCCTGCCTTCACATTGTCGGGTATCTCGGACTTTGCGGCGGATTCCCTGGCGCTTGCGCCTGCATCAGCGGGCGGGCTGGTGTCGGCCGGCGCCTTCTTTTCGGCGGCCTCCGCCTTGCCGTTGGCCTGTGCCGGGGCTTTCTCATCCTTCTTGTCGGACTTTGAAGCGGAGCCGCCGCCACCCTTCGCAGCTTCCGAAACGTCCTCGCCCTCGGCAGCCAGAATGGCGATAAGCTCGTTGACCTTCACCGCTTCGGTGCCGGCGGCCACGACGATCTTCGCCACCGTGCCTTCATCGACGGCCTCGACTTCCATCGTCGCCTTGTCGGTCTCTATCTCGGCGATCACGTCACCGGGCTCGACCTTGTCTCCCTCTTTGACCAGCCATTTGGCGAGATTGCCCTCCTCCATCGTTGGGGAGAGCGCCGGCATGGTGATTTCAATCGGCATCGCTCCCTCCTAGGCCTTGTAGGTGACGGCTTTCACCGCCTCGACAACCTCGCCGACATTCGGCAGGGCCAGTTTCTCGAGGTTTGCCGCATATGGCATGGGCACATCCTTGCCGGCGATGGTGATGACCGGTGCGTCCAGATAGTCGAATGCGCGCTGCATGACCTGCGAGGCGATGTGGTCGCCGACGGAGGATTGCGGAAATCCCTCTTCCACCGTTACCAGGCGGTTGGTCTTCTTGACCGATTCAATCACCGTATCGAGGTCCATCGGGCGGATGGTGCGAAGGTCAATGATCTCAACGTCGATGCCCATCTCGCGCAGCTCGGCCTCAGCCTTGACCACATAGGTCATGCCGATACCGAAAGAGACGATTGTGGCGTCCTTGCCAGCCTTGTGGATGCGCGCCTTGCCGATCGGCAGCACGAAATCATCCATCTTCGGCACTTCGAAGCTCTGGCCGTAGAGGATCTCGTTTTCCAGGAAGATGATCGGGTTGGGGTCGCGGATCGCAGCCTTGAGCAGGCCCTTGGCGTCAGCCGCCGTGTAGGGCTGGATGACCTTGAGGCCCGGAATATGGCTGTACCAGGCCGCATAGTCCTGGCTGTGCTGTGCACCGACGCGCGCGGCAGCGCCATTCGGCCCACGGAAGACGATCGGCGCGCCCATCTGGCCGCCTGACATGTAAAGCGTCTTGGCCGCGGAATTGACGATCTGGTCAATCGCCTGCATGGCGAAATTGAAGGTCATGAATTCGACGATCGGCTTGAGGCCCGACATGGCGGCGCCGACGCCGACGCCGGCAAAACCATGCTCGGTGATCGGCGTGTCGACAACGCGCTTTGCGCCGAACTCCTGCAGCAGGCCCTGGGTAATCTTGTAAGCGCCCTGATATTCGGCCACTTCCTCGCCCATGATGAAGACATCGCCATCGCGGCGCATTTCTTCGGCCATTGCGTCACGCAGCGCCTCGCGCACCGAGGTCGACACCATTTCGGTGCCTTCGGGAATGTCCGGATCGGCCGCAACTTGAGCCTTGGGCTCGGCAGGCGCCTTTTCGGCCGTTACGTCGGAAGAAGCCTCGGCAGGCTCCTCCTTCTTGTCTTCGGCCGGTTTGTCCTCGGACTTGGGCGCTGGCGATGCAGCCTTGTCCACATCGTCCGCGCTTTCGCCTTCCTGAAGCAGAACCGCAATCGGCGTGTTGACCTTCACGCCTTCGGTGCCGGCATCGATCAGGATCTTCCCGATGGTGCCTTCATCGACGGCCTCGACTTCCATCGTGGCCTTGTCGGTTTCGATCTCTGCGATCACATCGCCGGGGGCGACCGTGTCACCTTCGTTCTTCAGCCATTTTGCGAGATTGCCCTCCTCCATCGTGGGAGAGAGAGCGGGCATGAGGATTTCAATCGGCATTGACCCGTCTCCCCTACAACAAGATGTCGGTGTAGAGCTCGGAAGGATCCGGCTCGGCGTCATTCTGGGCAAATTCGGCAGCCTCGGCGACGATGTCGCGCACTTCCTTGTCGATCGCCTTGAGCTCGTCTTCGCTCGCCCATTTTTTGTCCATGACCCGCTGCTTCACCTGCTCGATGGGATCATGTTCGGAGCGCATCTTCTGCACTTCGTCCTTGGAACGGTACTTGGCCGGGTCCGACATGGAGTGGCCGCGATAGCGGTAGGTCTGCATTTCGAGAATGATCGGACCGTTGCCGGCGCGGCACCACTCCGCCGCCATCTCGCCCGCCGACCGCACGGCACGAACGTCCATGCCGTCGACCTGGATGCCGGGAATCTTGAAGGACAGGCCGCGATGGGAGAAGTCGGTTTCGGCGGAAGAGCGCGAAACGGACGTGCCCATGGCGTAGCGGTTGTTTTCGATGATGTAGATGACCGGCAGCTTCCACAGCGAGGCCATGTTGAAGCTCTCATAGACCTGGCCCTGATTGGCCGCGCCATCGCCGAAATAGGTCAGCGAGACGGAGCCGTTCTCTCGGTACTGGTTGGCAAACGCCAGACCCGTGCCAAGCGGCACCTGCGCGCCCACAATGCCGTGGCCGCCATAAAACTGTTTCTCCTTGGAGAACATGTGCATGGAGCCGCCCTTGCCCTTGGAGTAGCCACCCCTGCGGCCGGTCAGCTCGGCCATCACGCCCTTGGGCGACATGTCCATCGCCAGCATGTGACCGTGATCGCGGTAGGCGGTGATCATCTGGTCGCCGTCCTTGATCGCCATCTTCATGCCGGTGACGACCGCTTCCTGCCCGATATAGAGGTGGCAGAAACCGCCGATGAAACCCATGCCGTAGAGCTGGCCGGCCTTTTCCTCGAAACGGCGGATCAGCAGCATGCCCCGATAGGCGGACAGCTCTTCCTCCTTGCTGAAGTCGGCAGGCGCCGGAGCCTTCGGCTGCGGCGGCAGCTTTGCCTCGATCTTGGGCTTGGAGTCGGATTTCTTGGCGGTGCTTTTGCGGGCCGCGGCCATTCGCATCTCCCTGTTGGTCGCGCCTCTTGCGGGCGCCTTCGGGGAGAAACCTCCCCACTCCTCAGAGAAACGTTAGCATGGGGCCCCGTAATCGGCCACGTCGAAAATGCATAGCTGGCATGCCGCTAAACAGCTGGCAAAACAGGCAATTTTCTGGATTAACTGGTATTAGGTTAATTAGCGCCCGCTGTTGCGGTAGATGACAATCTCGTTCTCATGGGCGAGGTTGAGTGCCTTGCGCGCATATTCGTCGAGGATGTCTTTTTCGAGCGAACCGTCGCGCAGGAGCCTGACCCTGTGCTCCAGTTCGGCGCGCCTGTGGCGGACAGCATCAAGATCGGAACTGAGCGCGACGATGCGTTCCTCGAAGGCTTGTTTGGCGTTGATGCCAAACTCGCCATGAAAGGTGTGATAGCCGAAATAGGACAGGAACGCCGCGGCGATAGCCGGGACGATCAGTGCGCCTGTTTTTCTTTTCTTGTGCTGGCGGGTCCACATGGGGCGAGGCTACGCAGGACAATTCGACTCACTGCCTGCATGCCACGCCCATGCTTAAGGCCCGGTTACCGGCCCCGAACCTGTTCTGGTTACCCGCGCAGGATCGACTTGCCTGCATAGACCGCCTGGGTACCCAGTTCTTCCTCGATGCGAAGGAGCTGGTTGTACTTGGCCAGCCGGTCGGAGCGCGCCAGCGAACCGGTCTTGATCTGTCCGCAATTGGTAGCGACCGCGAGATCGGCGATGGTGGCATCCTCGGTTTCGCCGGAGCGATGCGACATGACGGCCGAATAGGCCGCGCGATGCGCGGTCGACACGGCGTCCAGCGTCTCCGTCAGCGAGCCGATCTGGTTGACCTTGACGAGGATTGAATTGGCTACGCCCATGCGGATGCCGTCGCGCAGGCGCTCCGAATTGGTGACGAAAAGATCGTCGCCGACAAGCTGCACCTTGTCGCCGCACAGATCGGTCAGCGCCTTCCAGCCGTCCCAGTCATCCTCCGACATGCCGTCCTCGATGGAGATGATGGGATAGTCACCGGCGAGTTTGGCGAGATATTTGGCCTGCGCTTTCGGATCGCGCGTCTTCTTCTCGCCCTCATAGACGTAGTTGCCGTCCTTGAAGAACTCCGTCGCCGCGCAATCGAGCGCTATGGCAACATCTTCGCCCGGCTTGTAGCCAGCGGCCTCGATGGAAGCCATGACGAAGTCGAGACCGGCCTGGGCGCTTTTCAGGTTCGGAGCAAAACCGCCCTCGTCTCCGACATTGGTGTTGTGGCCGGCATCCTTCAACCGCTTCTTCAGGGTGTGGAAAATCTCCGTACCCCAGCGCAGCCCCTCGCGGAAGCTTTCGGCGCCGAGCGGCATGATCATGAATTCCTGAAAGTCGATCGGATTGTCGGCGTGCGCTCCGCCATTGATGATGTTCATCATCGGAACGGGCAACATATGCGCGCCAGCACCGCCGACATAGCGGTAGAGCGGCAGGCCGGCAGCTTCGGCAGACGCCTTGGCCACAGCAAGCGAGACACCGAGAATTGCGTTTGCCCCGAGCCGCTTCTTGTTGGCCGTCCCGTCTAGCTCGATCATCGTCTGGTCGATATGGATCTGGTTCTCCGCGTCCATGCCGCCAATCGCGTCGAACAGCTCACCATTGACCGCATCGACGGCGCGCTCCACACCCTTGCCGAGATAACGCTTGCCGCCATCGCGCAGTTCGACCGCCTCATGCGCGCCAGTTGATGCGCCGGAGGGAACCGCAGCGCGTCCCATCGACCCGTCTTCCAGCACAACGTCGACCTCGACGGTGGGGTTGCCACGGCTGTCCAGAATTTCACGGCCGATAATGTCGACTATTGCCGTCATGGATGTCTCCCAGAAAATGCGGTGTGAGTTGGCGCACGTCTTAGCCGAACGCGGTCAAAACGCAACGTCATGCCGCCCAGTTAGGCGGTTCAAGCGCTGACCTGCGACAGGAAGATGAAGGCCGCCCCCTGCCCGCTCTCAGCCGGAACAATGGCGCCCGCCGGTGTCCAGTTGAACTCAATGCCGGAAAGAAGCAGATGCTCGGTGAGCTGATTGGTGTCTTTGCAGGCAAGCACGACAGCAGCGAATTGCGCACCGTCACTGTCTGGCGCGGGCAAACCTGTCCGGTCAGCAAAGGCCATGGGTGTTTCGATCTCCAGCGTGAAATCGCCTGACCGGAGTGCCATCCCATCAGCCGTTGCCTGCGCCCGTGCGCCGCTCACCGTTTCAGCAATATCTGTCATCGCAGCGGGATCAGGAACGACCATAACAACCCCGGTGATACCGCTTACCCCATTCCGGTGTTTCAGCAGCGCAGAACGGTCGACCTTGGGAACCGTCGCCCGCTCGCAGGTGAAGAACAGGCAGTCCGGCGCGGCTGACTGAAGCGCGAATGCCAGCCGGAACTCCGCTCGGTCGCGCGCGCCATCGGCAGCAACAAAGTCTCGGCCGAAATTCAGGATATCCCCAGCGGAATACCCCGCGTCGACAAACGCCCCGTGATCGCCTGTCGCGTCACCGGTGCCATAGACCAGCGCAGAGAAACCCTGCGGGCCGTTGCGGGCGAAAAAGTCGAGCGCGTGGCGGGTGAAGACGTTGCCGGCGCCGGCAGTCGCTGTAGCCATCGCAGGGTCGGCGACCGCCAGCGGCTCGAGAAATGTGCCGTCGTCGAAGAACACACAGCAATTGGCCGTGCCGAAGGGATGGTTGCCGTTTGGCGCAACGGTGAAGCCGAGCGCTGTCAGGCGTTCGCGGGCGGTCTCAAGTCCGGAAACCGGCAGAACCAGATGATCGAGTGGGCGGGTTGATGTCATGGTTGCGGATTGCACCATAGAGTGCAATCACGCAATGCCGACACGAACAGATATCAGTCTGTTTGCAGCGAGGCTTCGGGCGGCGGTACGTTGGAAGACTGCTTGCAGTCCTTCAGCCACACGTCATAGACGGCGTGCTCCACCGCGTTGAGGCCGGGGCTTTCGGCAAACATCCAGCCAGTGAAGATGCGCCTGATCTTACGATCCAGCGTTATCTCGTCGACCTCGACGAAAGAGTCGGTCCTTGGATCCTCTGCCGTGTCGGGGCTGGAATAACAGACGCGCGGGGTCACCTGCAGTGCGCCGAACTGCACCGTCTCGTTCACATAAACATCGAAAGTGATGATGCGGCCGGTGATCTTGTCGATGCCGGTGAACTCGGCCACCGGGTTGCTGATGCGCTGGCTCTCGGCTGCGGGCTGCTCCTCATCCTGCGCAAGAGCAGAGAGCGGCGCACCACAAACGGCAAGTCCGAGAACAAACGCACTGGAAAGTCGGGCCAGATTTCCGGTCATCGCGATACAGATAAAGAGATTCGGGCGCGGGCGACATGCCCGTTGAACCAGTTCGTGACCGCGATAGACATCAAATGTGGCGAGAAGCGTGTCGAGCCGGGCCCGAAATCAATTTCCCGGCGTCCAGGCGTCATAGTCGCCGGTAACACGCGGCCGCTCGGCAGCCGTCAGCACAGACCCGCGCGGACGGTAGGCCTTCACCGTCCCGGTCAGGTTCGGCTGATGCTCCAGCTCCCATTCGCGGGGCTTGTAGTCCTCGCTTGAAGGCGGCGTGTCGACACGATGATGCATCCAGCCATGCCAGCCGGGCGGAATGGCCGATGCTTCGGCGAGACCGTTGTAGATGACCCAGCGACGGGTGCGGCCTTCGGAATCCTTGCCGCCTTCGTAATAGACGTTGCCGGCCGCGTCCTTGCCCACCTTCTTGCCCTTGCGCCAGGTGTGAAAGCGCGTGCCAAGCGTCTGGCCGTTCCACCAGGTGAAGAACTGGAGAAGGAAAGTCTTCATTGCACTCCTGCCGGGCGCGGGTTGGAATCTGTCCGCTTATGGCGCTGCATGGCAGCGAATGCAAGGCGGCATGTCACGCCTCGGCGCCGATCTCCTCCACCGTCACCTTGTTGGGATAAAAGGCTATGTGGCCCTTCAGCACCTGCGACACCTCAAGCGGGCGATCGTAGGTCCAGGCAATCTCGTCGCCGCCGAAGGTGAAATAGGAGGCATCGCCCTTGAGCGGGCAATGGGTGCTCTTGCCGTCCACAGCCTCAAGCGGTCCGCCGACGTCGGCCTCGGGAATGTAGATCATCGGATCGTATGGGCCACGACCGGTCTCCATGATGCGCAGCGCGCTGGTGCTTTCGGCAAGCACAGTGTCGCCCTTGCGCACACGAACGCGCTGGGAGACAGGTTTGACATGCATGAAGTGCGCTTCGTTGCCGGGGGCGTGAATTGTTGTGCTCATGGGGCCATTCTCCGCCTGGGGTATTGTGGGATGCCGTAACGATCCGCATTGTAGGCGTTGGGGACATGCGCCAACAGCGCGCGCCATTCACATTCGGGAGAGCAGCATGACGATTTTCGGCCGATTGATCGCGGCAATCTTTCTGGGTCTGGGGTTTGCAAGCAGTGCAGCCGCGCAGGATGGGCCTATCGGCATTGCAATCTCTGCAGCACCGGAGATGGGAAGCGGCGTGTGCTTCGCCGACAATCTGGACAAGGCCTTTGCCTGCGCCCGCGAAAAATGTGCCGGCGAAAGCGATTTCCCGGAAGACTGCTTTCGCGTGCGCTGGTGTTATCCGGCCGGTTGGAGCGCTGATCTGTTCGTGCAGAACCAGGAAGGGTTTCACAGCCACGACTACATGTGCGGATGGACCGACCGCGAGGCCCTGGAAGCTGCAATCGCGATCATGTGCGATACCGAGCGCTATCCCTATCTGATGGAATGCAGCGCCGTGCAGATGTGGGACCCGGAAGGCAACGAGGTCGCGTTGGAGTAGGCTCTCACGCCCGTGGCAGCGGACGCCTCATGACCAGCGTCGGCACACCGTCGATGCTGCCGCAGGCGCTCTTGCGCTCGACCGTGTCGAAGCCCTGCTTTTCGTAGAAGCGGACCGCGCGCGCGTTGCCCTCGATAACTTCAAGCGCGATCGAGGGTTCGCCGACATAATTGGCCATGACGGCGCGAAGCAGGTTGGCAGCAACGTCCGAGCCCTGATGGTCAGGCGCGACGTGAAGGCGGTCGAGCCACAAAACGCCCTTTTCCACGATGGCATAGGCGTAACCGACGACAGCGCCATTAGCGTCGACCGCAACGAAGGATTCGGAGTGTGGTCGCTTCAGATCACCGGCGACGCTTTCAGGTCCATGCCGGGCCGCGTTCTGGGCGGCGACTTTTTCAGCGCCCATAAGCGGGGTGTAGGTGCGTTCCCAGGACGTGATGAGCAACGCCGAGACGGCTTCGGCGTCGCTTTCGGTCATATGGCGGATCGTCGCCAATCGCGTTACTCGATCCCGAGTTTGGTCTTGACCAGATCGTTCACGGCCTTGGGATTGGCCTTGCCGCCTGTCGCCTTCATCACCTGGCCGACGAACCAGCCTGCGAGCGTTGGTTTCTCTTTCGCCTGCGCGACCTTGTCGGGGTTGGCGGCGATCACCTCGTCCACCGCCTTCTCGATGGCGCCGGTGTCGGTGACCTGCTTCATGCCGCGCTTTTCGACCACCTCGCGCGGGTCGCCGCCCTCGTTCCAGACAATCTCGAACAGATCCTTGGCGATCTTACCGGAGATCGTCCCTTCCTTGATCAGGTCGATGATGGCGCCAAGCTGATCGGGCGAAAGCGGAGTCGATTCAATGTCCTCGCCGGACCTGTTCAAGGCACCCAGCAGATCGTTGATGACCCAGTTTGCGGCGAGCTTGCCGTCGCGGCCGGCCGCAACCTTCTCGAAATAGTCGGCAATGGCCTTTTCGGACACCAGCACCGAGGCGTCGTAGGCAGAGAGCCCGAGCGACGAGACCAGCCGCTCCTTCTTGTCGTCCGGCAATTCGGGCAGGCCCTCGGCCAGTGCGTCGACATAGGCCTGGTCGAATTCGAGCGGCAGAAGGTCCGGGTCCGGGAAATAGCGGTAGTCGTGCGCTTCTTCCTTGGAACGCATGGAGCGCGTCTCGCCCTTTGCGGGATCGAACAGGCGCGTTTCCTGATCGATGGTACCGCCATCTTCCAGAATTGCGATCTGGCGGCGTGCCTCCGATTCAATCGCCTGGCCGACGAGACGGATGGAATTGACGTTCTTGATCTCGCAGCGTGTGCCGAACTCGCCGCCTGGCTTGCGTACCGACACATTCACGTCGGCGCGCATGGAACCCTCGTCCATGTTGCCATCGCAGGTGCCGAGGTAGCGCAGGATCGTGCGCAGCTTTGTGAGATACGCCTTGGCTTCGTCGGACGAGCGAATGTCGGGTTTCGACACGATCTCCATCAGCGCCACGCCGGAGCGGTTCAGATCGACATAGGACATAGTCGGATGCTGGTCATGCATCGACTTGCCGGCGTCCTGCTCCAGATGCAGACGCTCGATGCCGACCTCGATATCCTCGAAATTGCCCTGCCTGTCGGGACCGACAGACACGGTGACTGTGCCCTCGCCGACGATGGGCTGCTGGTACTGCGAAATCTGGTAGCCCTGCGGCAGGTCCGGATAGAAATAGTTCTTGCGGTCGAAGACCGAGCGGTTGTTGATCTGAGCCTTCAGGCCAAGCCCGGTGCGGATGGCCTGGCGCACGCATTCTTCATTGATGACGGGCAGCATGCCCGGCATCGCAGCATCGACCAGACTGACATTGTCGTTCGGTTCTGCGCCGAAGGAGGTGGACGCGCCGGAGAACAGTTTCGATTCCGATGTGACCTGCGCATGCACCTCCATGCCGACAATGATTTCCCAGTCGCCTGTGGCGCCGGAAATCAGGCGTTTGGGATCGGTTGTGCGGGTATCGACGATGGTCATGACTGCTCGTGCCGGGACGTTCGTGTTGTTCGCCTGTCGCTAGCCCAACAACCGTGCGCTGGCAAGGCGCAGCACTTGATCCACATCAAGGCCAGTACAGCAGAACGAGGCATTCTCTGGTGGCGACAAAGGGAGAGTTGCCATGGGCATTCTGAGCTATTTTCGCCGCCTGGACCACAATACCCGGCTGATGAGCAAGATGTTCGAGCGGGTGGGGGTCGACGACTGGTTCGCAACGGACCCGCATGGACCCGAGGTCCTGCGCCGTGCAGCCCTGCGCTGCGGGACATGCACACAGGCCGAGGACTGCGCGCAATGGCTCGACGCGAACGAAACGGCCGAGCATGCGCCGGGCTTCTGCCGCAACCACGATCTGGTGGAGCGCATTGCGCGCGAGCAGAGCATTCCGGCCTGACATCGACCGACATCCGGCTGGAAACACCAGTGCGCGTTTGCTAAAGAGCTGCGCATCCTTTGGAGTTTGGATGCCTTATACGTCTGAGACCCGGTGACGCCCTGACCTCTCGCTGAGGCAGGGCAGAAAACCTGAACCGCCGCACCGCCACCAGGCGCGGTCGCGGTCGTTTTTGTTGGCTACAAGGCCAGGTTTTCCCGGATCAATGACCAATGGACATATCGCGCAGCGAACAGCGCATTCTTCACCTGCTCGCCCAGGGCGGGCGCATCGAAGTCGAACGAAACGACAAGGGACGCATTGCCGAAGCCGAGTGCTTCACACGCGACGGCTGGCTGTTTCCCGAACTTAACCTGCGGCTATTCCGAAAGCTGAAGCGGCGCCGATGCATCGCATCGGCCAATGGCGGTCCATACCGCATCACGCGACGCGGACTGGCGCTCGTGCGGGCTCGCCCGGACAACAGGTAGCGTTTGGCGGCGGGAGGTCGTCGGCCTCCCGCTTCCTGCCCTATCCTACGCGGTAGCGATGTAGGATTTCATTTCCTCGGCCTCGCGCGTCACCTCCTCGATGCGCTGCTTGACCACGTCGCCGATGGAGATGATGCCGTCGAGCCGACCGTTCTCTTCCACCGGCAGATGGCGGAAACGCCCCTTGGTCATGATTTCCATGAGTTCCATGGCCGTGTTGTTTTCGTGGCAAATCTCGACGCTTGAAGTCATGGCGCTCGAAACCGGCTGATCGAGGGCGGAACCGCCCTTTTCGCCGATGATGCGCACAATATCGCGCTCGGAAAGGATGCCGGCGATCCGGTCGTCGCCCTTCGTCACCACCAGCGCACCGATACGGTGCTCGGCCAAAAGTGCCGCAGCCTGAGAAAGAGTTTCGTCTGGCCGGACGGTCATCACGTTCCGACCTTTGGCGTCCAGTATTGCCCTTACGGTCATGGCATCCTCCTTTTTACCGAAACGGTTCTCCCCCAACCTCGGTAAAAAGGGATGGTGCGCCCATAATGCGGCCTTTTCAAGCGGCAGTGGCTGGTCGGGGTGGCAAGGGACGGTCGATCAGGCGGATGAGGAAGAAGCCGACGAGGAAGCCGCCAATATGCGCTTCCCAGGCAATCTGGGCCGTCATTCCGGGCGTGCCAAAACCAAGCCCGGTCACCAGATTGATCGCAAACCAGACGATCAGAAACGTTACCGCCGGCCGCGATGACAAAACCTGCGGCAGGCTGAGAACGAATCCGGCGAAGGCCGGTTTTGCACGACTTCTGTCGATGCGGAAGGCGAAACGCGCGGCGGCGCCCATCATGCCGGAAATCGCGCCCGAAGCGCCAACCAGTGGAACCGGCTCGCTGGAATGCAGCACATAGTGCAGCGCCACGGCGCCCAGCGCCGTCATCAGCCAGAAAAACGCAAACCGGGCATTCCCGATGCGGTTTGCCAGCGGCGAGCCGAAGGCTGCAAGCCAGATCATGTTGATGATCAGGTGGGCGTAGCCGCCGTGGAGAAACGAATAGGAAACCGGGCTGACAAGCCAGGCCAGGGTGAACCCATATTCGCCTGAATAGCGCGCCGGAATGAAGGCGAAATTCTCCAGCAGCCAGACATAGGCCGGAATTGATAGGAGGTGAAAACTCACCACATGAATGCCGACGCACACTGCGATGATGGCAACAATGATCGAAGGCAGGTTGAAGACCGGCTCGTAGCGCGCCGGCGCCTCCTCCGGGGCGTCGTCGATCCGGCTCTCGTCGTGTTGGGGTGCGCTCAAGAAATCCTGCTCCCGGGCTGGCGTTCGGATGCCCGCATATAGGCAGACCCGGTTCCGCGCAAAAGAAAAGCCGTTCAGGGTTTCCCCTGAACGGCCTGGTCGAGCCCCCTGCTCAATCCCCGAATCCCCGACAACAGAGCCGCGTCAATGTCCCCCGCGCTTGCTCTTGTCATGTCGTCTGGTCTCTCACGCCGCGATGCCGCCCGCAATCGAAACCATTCATTAACCCTAACGCGGACGACAGCGGTTAAGAACCGGACGCCCGGGTGGCACGGCCCCTGCTTGCCTTCGATCCTAGTCGGGCATCGGATGATTCTCTGTCCCATGCCGACACACTTTGAGGGTGGCACAGGGGAAGCAGTAGTAATGAAGCATGAGGGCTCAATTTCACTGTTCCAGTATTGGGACAGGCTGCGTGACGGACGGGCGGCGCCGAGGCGCACCGACATCGAACCGGCAGACATAAAAACAAGTCTCGCCGACACGTTCATCCTTGAGCAGGATGCGCGCGGCGATGCGATCTTCCGGCTTGCCGGCACGCGGTTGTGCGCCATGTTCGGGCGCGAACTCAAGGGGTTCGCGTTTACATCGCTTTGGCTGGAAAAGGATCAACGCATCCTGGCGCGGCTGATCCAGGGGGCATTCAGGCTGAACCATGTCGTCGTGGTGGGTTTGGAAGCAGTAAGCCAGGGCGGACGGACCAATCCGTTCGAACTGCTGATCCTGCCGCTCGATGGCGGCGAAGCGAATCAGCGGGCACTTGGCGCCATTTCGCCGCTTGAAAAGCCGTTCTGGCTAGGGGCCGATCCTATCGTGCATTGCCGCATCGACACGTTGCGCATTGTGGACCCCAATGCCGAGCCGGTCTTCCTGAAGAACAGGCCGGCCGTGACCGTGCCGCCACTGGCACCTGAAGCCCCGGGGGCGGAACCCGGCCGTCGGGTGCGCCACCTTGTCGTGCTGGAAGGCGGGCGCGAAGAATAAAAGAGCCCGAAAAACAAGTATCAAGGGCCGCGGAATTACTGGTTGTTAACTCATCCGCGAATAGATTGACGTCAACAATTCGACACGGCGAAAAACAATCAAACAGGACGTGGTCGTTAATGGCGTCACCAGCACCTGATCTGGCGTCTTCCAGGGCAGAGCGCCGGAACTTCCAGCGAGTTCCGGTGAAGCTCTACGGGCGGTTCATGCTTGAAGACCGTACGGAGCACTCTTGCCAGGTTATCGATATGTCACCCGGCAACGTTGCTCTGCGCGCCGATCGGCTTGCCGTGACCGGTGAGCGGGTGATCGCCTATCTAGACCATGTCGGCCGTATCGAAGGCTTTGCGACGCGTCGACTGCCAGGCGGGTTCGCCATGACGATTAACGCGTCGGAAGGCAAACGCGACAAACTTGCCGCCCAGCTGACATGGCTTGCCAACAAGCACGAGCTGGATCTGCCCGAGGATCGGCGTCACGAACGCCTGCAGCCGCGCAACCCCAACAGCGTTCTCAAACTCACCGATGGCCGGCAGTATCAGTGCAGGATCGCCGACCTTTCGCTGTCAGGCGCTGGCGTCGAGATGGAAACCAAGCCCGAGTTGGGAACGGAAGTCATGCTGGGCTCGATCCGCGGTCGCGTTGTCCGCCACTTCGCCGACGGTGTGGCTATCGAGTTCGCCAGCCTGCAGAGGCTGGAAACTCTGGAAGAAGAATTCAACACCTAGAGTTCCGCGCGGACGCCAAGGTCCGCTGCCCCACATATCCCTGACATGATCAGACCGGCCCTTGTGGCCGGTCTTTTTCATTGTGCCGGCTGGCAAGCCGTGCACCGGTCCTAACTTTGCAATCAATGCCCCAGCCTCCCCTCGCTGCCTAGGCGGTTCGACCGTTCAAATTTTATGCGAATTCGCATCAAATACACTTTAAAATATAATACAAATTACTTTCGTTTTTATTCTTATTTGTACTAGTATTGCCTACAATCTATACTTGGATTTTTGCGCCGAATAAATTCGGGCGTGCCATTGTGCTGTCAAACGGGGAGACACACAATGGGACACAACTACAAGGCGCTGCTCGTCGCAGCAGCAATCGCGCTGGTGCCGGGGATTGCCTCAGCGAACTCATTCATGATCTCGAAGGGCCGAACCACGCAGCCGGTCGGCCACTACGAACTCTGCCAGCAGATGCCGATCGAATGCCGGCAGGTGACCTCGGCACGTCAGCCGACCGAGCTCACCCGCAAGCTGTGGGCCAAGATCATCGACGTCAACAATCTCGTCAATACGATGGTTACGCCGCGTACCGACCGGGAAATCTGGGGTGTTGAGGAACGCTGGAGCTATCCGGTCAAGGGAATTGGCGATTGCGAGGACTACGCGCTCGAAAAGCGGCGCATGCTGATGGATGCAGGCATGCCGGCAGGCAATCTGCTGATCACGGTGGTGCGTCAGCCCAATGGTGACGGCCACGCCGTTCTTACCGCCCGCACCAGCATGGGCGACTTCATTCTCGATAATCTGGAACCGCGGGTGCTTGCCTGGGAAGACACGCAGTACCGCTTCCTCAAACGCCAGTCGGATCAGAATTCCGGCGTGTGGGTTTCGATCGAAGACGACCGCCAGATGATGGTCGGCTCTGTTCGGAGCAACTGAATTACGGCGTGCGCCGCCAAGAACTGACGGGGGTCATACGGCGCACGAACAGGGACGTGACGGAATTGCGGGCGCGGGAACCGGTGAGAACCGGAAAGCCACGCCCCAGAGCCGGCCCGGTCGAGTCCCCACCCTCCCCGTCCCCAACGACCGGGTTCGAGGAGCCGGCCCGTCCCCCGGGCCGGCTCCACCCCTTTTTGGGGTGGGCTACCTGGTCAAACCGGCTTCAAGCCATCGCGAAAGCGGCTGGCATTGTTCACATAGTGCATGGCCGATGCTTTCAGGCCGGCAATCGCGCCCTCGTCCAGCGTGCGTATTGCCTTTGCCGGCGATCCCACAATCAGCGACCCTTCAGGAAACTCCTTGCCTTCGGTCACGAGCGCGCCCGCGCCGACCAGTGAATTCGGGCCGATCACGGCACCATTGAGGACAATGGCGCCCATGCCGATCAGGCTGTTATCGCCGATGGTGCAACCGTGAAGGATTGCGCGGTGACCGATCGTGCAGCCCTTGCCGACCGTGAGCGCAAAGCCCGGATCGGTGTGCATGACGGTATGTTCCTGCACATTGGTGTCGTCGCCCAGCACGATGGGCTCGTTATCGCCGCGAAGGACCGCTCCGAACCAGATACCGCAATTGCGTCCGATGCTGACGCGGCCAATCACGTCGGCGTCAGGCGCAATCCAGGCTGTGCCCGCGTCGGCAAATTCGGGACTGATCCCATCTATGGCAAAAAGCGGCATGAATATCTCCGTTGGTCAGGCTTCCAGTTCACATAGCCCGGCGGTGTTGGAAGCGCACCTGTGAGGCCTTCCATTTACCTGTCGTTTACCCTGATTTCGCAATCTCGGCGGGCATTTCGACACCACCGACTCGCTACCGAAAGCTGAAAATGACCCAGCAGACAGCTGCCGCTGCTGAACCGACTGGCCCCGTTGGCTCGCGCTTTGCGGTCAGGCTGTTCTATATCTTCGCCGCACTGGCTGCGTTTTCGGTGGCAATCAGCGTTGCCGGCAGGATGCTCGGTGGATCGATCGCCAGTGTCGGCCACACCGACGACAGCCGTCTGCTGGAATTGGTGATCGGCAACAACGTCCTTGCCGTTCCCGCCAATTACATCCGCTTCGAAGGCCAGCGGGCCGGCGGCGAAGTGCACCGGCTCGACCTCTATATGAGGTGGCCGGATCTCGCCGGCTACAGCAATGACATACGCGACGACTTCAACCACCGGGATGGATCGCGCCGCATCATATTCATGTCGGTTGAGCCGCGGCTCATGTCACGCGACATGTCGGCCAGGTTCGACCCGATCTATCGGCGGCTGATCGAGCTGCCGGGCACGCCTTCGGCGGCGGGGCTGAGCGCATACCGATTCAGCGAAACGTCCGGCTACATGAACGAGATGCTGATGGTGGGCGACAGGCCCGGACAATCGCCTTTCGTGGCACGATGTCTGACCGGCACAATCGCCGAACAGTCGCTCGCAGCCTGCGAACGCGACGTTCATATCGGTGACGAGCTGAGCCTTACCTACCGCTTTCCGGCGCGACTGCTGGGTCAGTGGCGCAAGCTGGATGCCGCCGTTGTCGGCAAGATGAGCGAATTTCTGCGAACCGGCGGCTGAGAGCTGTCATTCGAGGTCGATGTCGAGAATGGCCATCGAGAAATTGTAGGAGAGCTCGCCTTCGTCTTCATCCTTGAAGATGATGCCGAGAAACTCGTCGCCGATATAAAGCTCGCACGAATCATCCTTGCGGGGCCGCGCTTTCACCTCGAGCGCCGCATTGTTGAAGGTGCGCTTGAAATACGCGTCAAGTTTCCTGATTTCGTCGGGGTTCAATCTCTGCTCTCCGGTTGCCGGAAAATTCAATAGGGACCGCGCGCTTCTGGCACGGCCCCTGCTGGGATGTAAAGTGCGTGGAACCCGTTTCGGCGTGCTGACGCCGGTTGCTATTCGCCGGTATCGGCCAGCAACTGGTCCATTGCGCGCGAAGGCTCGTCGCAGCCCGCCTCACCGACGATGCGTGCGGGAACGCCGGCCACCGTCTTGTTGTTGGGAACGGACTTGAGCACCACGGAACCGGCTGCAACCTTGGTGCAGTGACCGATTTCGATATTGCCGAGGATTTTTGCGCCCGTGCCGATCAGCACGCCATGGCGGATCTTCGGGTGCCGGTCGCCCGCCACCTTGCCGGTGCCGCCTAGCGTGACGCCGTTCAGGATCGAAACGTCATCCTCGACGACGGCAGTCTCGCCAATCACGAGGTCGGTGGCATGGTCGATGAAGATGCCCTTCCCCATCCGCGCAGCGGGGTTGATGTCGGTCTGAAAGATGCTCGAGGAGCGGCTTTGCAGGTAGAGGGCGAAGTCGGTGCGCCCGTTGTTCAGCAGCCAATGTGCGAGACGATGGGTCTGCAGCGCCTGAAAACCCTTGAAATAGAGAACCGGCATCAGGAAACGGTCGCAAGCAGGATCGCGGTCGTAGACGGCCTGGATATCGACGCGCACTGTCGTGCTCCATTCCGGCTGGTCGGCATACATGACCTTGAATGCCTGACGGATCAGATCGGCGCTGACATCAGCGTGGTCCAGCCGCTCGGAGATGCGGTGGATGACGGCATCTTCAAGCGTCTCCTGGTTCAGGATCGCGGTATACATGAAGGCTGCCAGAAGAGGATCGTTGTCGACCGCCTCACGCGCTTCTTCACGAATCGAATTCCAGATCGGATCAACAGGCTTCAGATTGCCCGACCGTATAGCGCCCTGCGTGCTCATCTGGCGTTCTCCCGTTGAGTTTCGCCTTCACCTTGCGCCGACACCGCCACACGTCCATAGAAACGCAGCCTGCCTGCTGATTTCGGCGGAACATAGTCGATCGACCCGCCCAGTTGAACAGGATTTTCCTTAACGGTGATCAAACGGAATTGAACATGGCCGTCACCGAAGCCTCAAGAAACACCCGACTTATCCTCAAACTCGACAATCATGTCGCGCGCCTGACAATCAACCGGCCCGACAAGCGCAATGCACTCGATCAGGTCATGTGGCTGGAACTCGCGGCACGGATCGACACCGCCGTAGCGAACGACGCAGTGCGGGTGATCGTCATAAGCGGGGCCGGAGCAGACTTTTCCGCGGGCGCCGATATCACCGAGTTCGACACCGTTCGCCGCGATGCCGAGACAGCACGGGCCTATGAAGAGGCCAATTCCACCGCCTTTGCCGCCATACGTCGTGCACCGGTTCCAACGATAGCCGCCATTCGTGGCGTGTGTTTCGGTGGAGGTTTCGGTATCGCCGCCGCCTGCGATCTGCGTTTTGCGACCGAGGATGCCCGGTTCTCTGTGCCGGCTGCCCGTCTTGGCCTCGCCTATCCGCATGATGCGATGGAAGACATCGTGCATGCGTGCGGGCCGCAGATCGCCAAATATCTCACTTATAGCGGCACCCGTATCGGGGCCGCCGACGCTTTGCGGATCGGCTTTTTGGCCGAAATCTGCGCGGCGGAGGCGCTTGACGATCGAATTGCCGAGATCGCAACACAAATCGCATCTGCTGCGCCGATGTCGGTGAGAGCGTCGAAGGCTGCGATCAGGGCCGTTCTCAGTGGCGATGCTGCCGATTCCCTGATTGCTCGGGAACTGGGAGCAGCGACTTTCGACAGTTCCGACTACCAGGAAGGACGTGCCGCATTTCGTGAAAAACGGACGCCGATCTTCCGCGGAAGATAGGCGACTTTACCCGCCGCTAACCATGCACGCGGCGTTTTGATCGGTTGCGCCAGCGTTATGAAAGTATTGGCAATTCGCGCCTTAGTTTCCCCAGCGCAATCTGGGAATTTGCCGTGCTTAACGTTGTAAATTGTATTGTCTATCAGCATGAGTATCGCGGCCTGGCGCTCGCCGTCGCAATCTGCGTGCTTGGTTCCATCGTCGCCACGCGCCTTTTCGGCCGGGTCAGCCGCACCGGTGGCACACAGCGTTATCTGTGGATGTTCCTTTCATCCGTCGTGTGCGGAGCCTCGATCTGGACAACGCACTTTCTTGCGATGCTCAGCTACCGGCCTGGCATCGAGCACGCCTATGAACCCATCGCCACACTGGTGTCGCTGCTGCTCGCGATTGCCTTCCCATTTGTTGGACAGGCAATTGCATGGTCGACGCGGAGGGGACCGCTGATCGAAATCGGCGGCGCGGTGCTCGGACTTGGCATCGCAGTCATGCACTACACCGGAATGATGGCCTTCAGGGTCGCCGGCCGCGTGGAGTTCGATCCGGCGCTGGTGGTTGCCTCGGTGGTGTTTGGCTGCCTGTTCGGGGCCATTGCATTCAATCGTATCGCCCGTCCGGTCACGCGGTTCTGCAAGCATGGCAGCTGGCTGGCGCTGGTGCTGGGCATTGCGCTGATGCACTTCACCGGCATGGGATCCATCACAGTCATCCCGGACTCTTCGATTGCCGTGCCGGACGGCATGGTGAACAGCACGATGCTTGTCGCAGCTGTCGTGACCGTCCTTGCGCTCATCCTGATGACGTCGGTCTCCAGCTACATGATCGACCTTCAGCGCGATGCAGAATCCATGCAGAGCCTCAAGCGGATGGCGTTGCACGACGCCGTGACCGGACTTCCCAATCGCTCGCAGCTTGCAGCGCGGTTGCCCGAATTTATTGCCAACGCAGCCAAGGGATCACAAATGATCGCGGTCGTGGCAATCGATCTCGACCGGTTCAAGGACGTCAATGACGTTCATGGCCATGCCACGGGTGACAGACTTCTGCGCGAAATCGCACAGCGGCTATCGAACTTTGTCGGCGACCGGAATTTCGTCGCTCGCGTTGGCGGCGACGAGTTTGTCGCGGTTTGCGATTCGATCTATTCGCGTAGCGAGGCGCGTGAATTTGCCGAGAGCATCTACCAGCTGATCAACGAGCCGGTGGAACATGACGGCCGCATTCTGAATGTCGGCGCCAGCCTCGGCATCTGCCTTTATCCCAAAGACGGGTTGACCGAGGACGAACTCACCGGACGCGCCGACCTCGCCATGTACCGGGCCAAGCAGTCCGCCTCGGACAAGATCTGCTTCTACGAAGAGTCCATGGACGAGACGAGCCGCAAGAAAAGCGCTCTCGCACTGGAACTGCGCTACGCCGTGGAGCGCAACGAACTCGAGCTCCACTACCAGCCGCAATTCGACGTTTCGACGCGCGAGCTCGTTGGCTTCGAGGCGCTGGTTCGCTGGAACCATCCCGAACAGGGACTGGTCATGCCGGGTGATTTTATCACCATCGCCGAAGAAACCGGGCTGATTATCCCCATCGGTGAATGGGTGCTGGAGGCCGCATGCAGGCAGGCGGCGGACTGGGGCTCGAAATACAAGGTGGCGGTCAACGTCGCCTCGGCGCAGATATTGCAGTCCAACCTGCCCCAAATCGTGCATCAGATCCTGCTCGATACGGGCCTGTCGCCATCGCTGCTGGAACTGGAAATCACCGAATCCAGTATCATCAACGATCAGCAGAATGCGCTTCACGTGATCCGACAACTCAAGGCACTGGGCGTGAAGATTGCGATGGACGACTACGGAACCGGCTATTCGTCGCTCTCGACGCTGCAGGCGTTCCCGTTCGACAAGATCAAGATCGACAGGTCGTTCATCAGCGATCTGGGCACCAACGAGCAGGCAGGCGCCATCGTGCGCTCCACGATCATTCTGGCGGACAGCCTGAAAATTCCTGTTCTCGCGGAGGGCGTGGAAAGCGAAAGCCATCTCGACTTCCTGTTCGATCAGGGATGCGAGGAAGCGCAGGGTTATCTGTTCAGCAAACCGTTGCGGGTCGAGGATGTGCAGGTCGCGATAGCGAAGCTGAACAGGATGACGGCGGAACGGCCGGTAAAGGAAAAGGCGCCCAAGGCCGGCAAAGAGAAGCAGGAGCCGGTGCCGCTTCGCAAAATTGCCTGACAGCGCATTGTCAGGAGCCTCTTCCGGCACGGATTGAACTGCCAGTCATTTTCGGGTGGAAAGGTGCCACCCGAAGCGACAGAACCGGCCCGTGCAACGAGCGATCTCCAACACAGACGCCAGGCGTCTCCTGATCTCCAGGCAGGGGCTGTGCCGCGAACCCGGCCGCATGCTTGGCAAGCAGGGCTTGGCCGACGCCATTACCGATCTCGGTTATGTGCAGGTCGACAGCATTCAGGTTGTCGAACGCGCGCACCATCACATCCTGTTTTCGCGCAGCCAGACCTATCGAAAGCGCGATCTCGCTACGCTGATCGAGAAAGATCGCGTGCTGTTCGAGAACTGGACGCATGACGCGTCAATCATTCCGACGGCCTTCTTCCCCTATTGGCGGCACCGCTTCGAGCGCGAAAAGCAGCGCCTGCGGCTGAGATGGAAAGACCATTTCGGCAAAGAGAATTTCGACGCCGACATAGCGGCGGTACGCGAACGCATCGAGCGCGAGGGAGCGCTGATGACGCGCGACTTCGAGGGAGACAAGCCGAGCACAGGCTGGTGGGATTGGCATCCGGCCAAGGCTGCGCTCGAATATATGTGGCTGACCGGCGAACTGGCGATCACGTGGCGGGTGGGCTTCCAAAAGGTCTATGACCTTGCAGAGCGCGTGATCCCGCAAGAGCACTGGAATGCCGAGGTCAGTCACGATGACTTTGTCGACTGGGCATGCCGGAATGCGCTGGCGCGGCTGGGCATGGCCAGCCGTGGCGAGATTGCCGCCTTCTGGGCGCTGTTGTCGCCGCAGGATGTCGACGCGTGGATTGCCGCGCACCGGGACGAACTTGTGCCGGTCAAGGCAGAGCCGGCGAATGGCAGCCGCGTTGCGCCAAGCTATGTGCTTGCCGAGCGCGAACACCTGCTCGACAACATTCCCGAACCGCCGGGACGCCTGCGCATTCTCAGCCCGTTCGATCCGCTGCTGAGGGACCGCAAGCGCACCGAACGGCTGTTCGGTTTCTTCTACCGGATCGAGGTTTTCGTGCCGGAGGCCAAGCGTAAGTATGGCTATTATGTCTTCCCGGTCCTGCGCGGTGACCGGATCGTCGGCCGCATCGACATGAAGGCAGACCGGAATGACGACGTGCTTGCCGTCCGTGCTTTCTGGCGCGAGCGCGGCGTGCGCGCTTCAAATGCGCTGCGAAACGATATCGAAGCCGAACTGGAGCGGATCAGGCGATTTTCTGGCGTGAGCCGGACGAGTTTCGAACCCGGCTGGTTCTGCGCCGAACATCCGGAAGACTAGGCCGCGGCGCGGTCGGTCAAGAATTCAAGCACAGCATCGCAAAAGACGTCGTTGCGGTCACCTGCGACCATGTGGCCGGCGCCCCCGACATCGACATAGGAAGCGGCTGGCGCCAGTTCGACAAACTCGCGCGCTTCTTCCTCGCCGACCAGTTCGGACTGCATGCCGCGTACCAGCAGGGCGGGAATGTGCAGTTCGGGCAGTCGGGCCAGCAGACCCTCCATCATCTCGCGTGCATCGAGATTGATGTTGCGCTCGCCGCGCACAAAGGCGGGGTCCCAATGCCAGCGATAGCGGCCATCCTCGCCACGCCGCAGGTTCTTGCGAAGGCCATCCAGCGATGACGGGCGTTTGCGATGCGGCAGATAGGCGGCGATGGCATCAGCCGCCTCCTCCAGCGTCTCAAAACCCTCATCCATCTTCTCGCCCATGAAACCCTGAATCTTGGCGACGCCTTCAGGGTTCATGCGCGGGGTGATGTCGACCAGCACAAGCGATTCCAGCAACGGCCCGTGGTGCAGTTCCGCCGCCAGCGAAGACAGGCCGCCGAGCGATGCGCCCACGATGGAGGGCCGCGCATGGAAGCGCTTTTCCACCTGGGTGACTATTGCGGTCACATCCTTGGCATTGTCTGAGAAGGTGTAGTTGCCGCTCGGAACCCAATCGCTTTCGCCGTGGCCACGCAAGTCCACGGTGATCGCCCGCATGCCGTTTGCGGCTACCTGTCTTGCCGTCTTGTCCCAGGCGCGCCGCGTCTGGCCGCCGCCATGCAGGAAGATCACCGGATGTCCTGCGCCATCCCAGAGATCGGCTGCCAGCCGGTTGCCCTCGGCGCCCTCGAATTCAAGTCCTTTCGGTGAAATCAAAGCGGATGCTCCTTGAGAAATTCCAGCGCACGCGCCTTGAACGTCCGGTCGCCGACCGAAAGCATGTGGTCGCGGCCTTCGATGTGAAATGCAGTCGCGTTGGGCATCAGGTCGGCCAGCGCCTGCGGATCGCCGCCAATATCGTCATCGGTGCCGACGGCGATCAAAGTCGGCTGAGTGATGTTTCCCATCTGTTGGGGTGAAATCAGTTCGCGCGAGGTTTCGATGCAAGCCGCAAGAGCGCGACGGTCGCTGCGTGTCTGGTCGGCAAAGGCACGGAACATCTTCGGGCGGTCGCCGGTTACCGTGGCCGGGTCATCGGCGAGCAGCGCGTCAGCGATCTCGTCCCACTCGCCGACACCATCGACCATGCCTGCGCCCAGGCCGCCAAAAACAAGCGTGGCGGGCATTTCGGGATGACCGAGCGCAGTGAAAGCCGCAACGCGGGCACCCATCGAGTATCCCATGACATGGGCGCGCTCGATGCCCAGATGGTCCAGTAGCGCCGCCGCATCGCCGGCCATTGCGGCTGGGTGGTAGTCTTGCGGATCGTAGCTTTTGGATGACTGGCCGTGGCCGCGATGATCGAACGCGATCACGCGGTAGCCTGCCTCAGTGAGCGTCTTCACCCAGCCGGGATTGACCCAGTTTATCGTCAGGCTGGAGCCGAAACCGTGCAGGAGCAGGACCGGATCGCCCTCTCCCTTGTCCAGAAATGCGAGATCGAAACCCTCATGGGAAAACACATCCATCCCGTGCAATCAGGCTCCCGCACTCTTGGCACAATGTCTCAGTTCGCACCTGCGATAGCGTCGATCTCGGGATGGTGCAACCTGTCTCCCGCCCGGATTCCGACTTCCTCAGCGGTACCTTCGTGAACCTCCAGCACGAAGCGCACAGGACCATTGGGCGCAATCGGCGCCTCCGAGAAAGGCTCGCCCTGCAGGATTGCAAGCACGTGGCCGTCCTCGCCGATGAAAATGAGGTCGAGCGGCAGCGGCGTGTTCTTCATCCAGAAGGCTACGCGCCTCGTCGTCTCGAAGACAAAAAGCATGCCGCGCCGTTCCGGCAGATCGCGGCGGAACATGAGACCGCGCGAGCGCTCGGCGTTCTCGTCGGCCACTTCGACCGAAAACTCCTGTGCGCCGGCGGAGGTTTCGACGATCAACGGCGCCGGGTCGATCGGCAAAAGCATCGGCTGTCCGGATTGCGAATAGGCAGTCGAGACCGGCGACAGGCCAGCCAGCATGACAAATAACAATGCGGTCAGAAATCCCGCGAGCCGAGCCATTGGCGCTCCCCTGATTGTCCGGGATCGCGTCAGTGCGAAACCGGCAGGGTACCCATATCGGGATAGATTTCGGCAGCCATAAGGCCCTTGTCGCCACGGCCGTAGCGCACCAGCACTACCTGGCCCGGCCTGAGCTCGGTCACGCCGTAGCGGCGCAGGGTCTCCATGTGGACGAAGATGTCTTCCGTCCCCTCGCCCATCGTCAGGAATCCGAACCCCTTGGTGCGGTTGAACCATTTGACCAGTGCGCGCTCCAGCCCGCTCTCCGGCGTCACGGTGACATGGGTGCGGTCACCCGGCTGTTCGGCCGGGTGGACGGCGGTGGTCGCATCCATGGACAGCACCTTGAAGGCCTGCAGGCCGCGCTCGCCCTGTCGTACGAGACAGGCAACGCGCGCGCCCTCGAGCGCGGTCTGGAAACCGTCGCGCCTGAGGCACGTCACATGGAGAAGAACGTCGCCATAGGAATTGTCGTCTGGCAGGATGAAACCGTAGCCCTTGGCCACGTCAAACCACTTGATCGCGCCGGACAGCTCGACCAGCGTTTCCTGATCGGAAATTTCCTCGTTAGCGAGTGCCGGTTGTTCCGCCTCGCTCCGCCTCTCCGGCGAGGACTTGTCCCCCATCCGAACGCACCCTTCCTGCTTCCGCAATACACGCCGGCGCAATTGATTCTGGTGTACAGGATAACACTTTCAGTTCGTCGATTAGCAAGGGCCAAGCGGATTTTTTCAACACATCGGTCGTAAGGCGATGCTTTATTTGCGCTTTGTATGACCCTTGATGTGCGAACTGCATGTTGCGGTGGGCTGCGGCGATGCCCTAAACACAGCGGCAATCATCAGGAGGCACACAAAATGCGCTATCTTCACACCATGGTCCGCATATCGGACGTCGATGCATCGCTCGACTTTTACTGCAACAAGATGGGCATGAAGGAGGTGCGCCGCATCGACAATGAGGGCGGGCGCTTCACGCTGATTTTCCTGGCGGCGTCGGACGACGTGGAGGACGGCAAGGCGCAGGCTGCGCCGCTTCTGGAACTCACCCACAACTGGGACCCGGAAGAATATACCGGCGGGCGCAATTTCGGTCACCTCGCCTATGAGGTGGATGACATCTACGAGACCTGCCAGAAGCTGATGGATGCGGGCGTGACGATCAACCGGCCGCCGCGCGACGGACGCATGGCCTTTGTCCGTTCCCCTGACAACATCTCGTTCGAACTGCTGCAGAAGGGCAGCGCCAAGGAGAAGGCCGAGCCCTGGGCCTCGATGGGCAATACCGGCGAGTGGTAGTCGCTTTGCCGCAAACTGGCTGCGCGGCCACCCGCGCTTGCCAGTGGCGGCGATCATGCTAACAGGTTGGATGGAAGCGTTCGCCGCGGGGGAAATCATATGAAAGAAGTGCTTGCCGAGCTGGAACGCCGGCGCGAGGTAGCAAAAGCCGGCGGCGGCGAGACGCGGGTGGAGGCCCAGCACAAGCGCGGCAAGCTAACGGCGCGCGAGCGTATTTCGATATTCCTCGACGAAGGATCGTTCGAGGAATTCGACATGTTCGTCGAACATCGCTCCACCGATTTCGGCATGGAGAAGACGAAATATTCCGGCGACGGCGTGGTCACGGGTTGGGGCACCGTCAACGGGCGTCCGGTCTTCATATTCGCCAAGGACTTCACCGTGTTCGGCGGCTCACTCTCCGAGGCACATGCCGAAAAGGTGGTGAAGGTGCAGGAGATGGCACTGAAGAACCGCACGCCGATTATCGGCCTCTATGATGCCGGCGGCGCGCGTATCCAGGAAGGCGTGGCGGCACTCGGCGGCTATGCCGAAATTTTCCAGCGCAATGTGCTGGCCTCGGGCGTCATTCCTCAGATCTCCGTCATAATGGGGCCGTGTGCGGGCGGCGACGTCTATTCGCCGGCCATGACTGACTTCATCTTCATGGTGCGCGATACGTCCTACATGTTCGTCACCGGGCCGGATGTGGTGAAGACCGTGACCAACGAGACCGTGACGGCGGAAGAGCTCGGCGGCGCGTCGGTGCACACGACCAAGTCGTCCATCGCCGACGGAGCCTATGACAACGATGTCGAGGCACTTGAGCAGATGCGGCGGCTGATCGACCTGCTGCCGCTCTCCAACACCGCCGAACTGCCGGAGATCGACTGCCACCAGTCGGCGGCCGATGACGATTTTTCGCTCGACACGCTAGTGCCCGACAACGCCAACAAGCCTTACGACATCAAGGAACTGATCCTGAAGACGGCCGATGAGGGCGACTTCTTCGAGATTCAGCCTTCATTCGCCAAGAACATCGTCACCGGCTTCGGCCGCGTCGAGGGACGCACGGTGGGTTTCGTCGCCAACCAGCCAATGGTTCTTGCCGGCGTTCTGGACAGCGACGCCTCACGCAAGGCTGCGCGGTTCGTGCGCTTCTGCGACTGTTTCTCGATCCCGATCGTCACCTTCGTCGACGTGCCGGGCTTCCTGCCGGGAACAAGCCAGGAATATGGCGGCCTGATCAAGCATGGTGCGAAATTGCTTTTCGCCTATGCGGAGGCAACGGTTCCGAAAATCACCATTATCACCCGCAAGGCCTTTGGCGGCGCCTATGACGTGATGGCGTCGAAACACCTGCGCGGCGATTTGAACTATGCGTGGCCGTCAGCACAGATTGCCGTGATGGGCGCAAAGGGCGCGGTGGAGATCATCTACCGCAAGGATATTGCCGACGCCGACAAGATCGCCGCCCACACGAAGGCCTATGAAGATCGTTTCCTGTCACCCTTCGTGGCGGCAGAGCGCGGCTATATCGACGAGGTGATCATGCCGCATTCGACGCGCCGCCGTGTTGCGCGCGGGCTCAGACTGCTGCGCAACAAGGAGCTCACCAATCCGTGGAAGAAGCACGACAACATCCCGCTGTGATGCTGTCGTGCATTCAATCGTGACTGAAGCCTAAGCGGCGGTCCTGACCGCCCGGTCTTCCTGAAGCGCGTCGCCGTGGCTGATTTCGGTGCCCAGCACCTTCAGGCACAGCCGCATGAAATTGGACAGGCCCGGCCAGCCCTTAGCGGAGACGATGTTGCCGTCGACATGCGCACCGTCTGCAGGCACGTCGATATATTTGCCACCGGCGAGCGTCACTTCCGGTTCGCAATAGTGGAGCGCGGCGACTTCCCTGCCGCGCACGACACCATCGACCGCGATCAGGATCTGCACGCCGTGGCAGATCGTGAAGATCGGCTTTCCGCTCTCATGGAAGTGACGGACAATGGCCTGCACGCCCTTGTCGATGCGGATATATTCCGGTCCACGACCGCCGGCGCAATAGACGGCATCGTAGTCAGCCGGGTCGACGTCGGCGAACGTCTGGTTGACGTAATAGTCGTGTCCGAGCTTTTCGGTATAGGTCTGATGGCCCTCGAAGTCGTGCAACGAGGTCTTGATCATCTCGCCCTTCTTCTTGTCGGGGCACACCACATGGACTGTGTGGCCGACGGCATGCATTGCCTGTTCGAACACGAAAATCTCGTATTCCTCGCTGAACTCGCCAACGAGCATCAATATCTTCTTGCCTGCCATCGCCTTCCTCCCTGAGTGGCATTTTGTTCGGAGCTCGAACTAATCCGCAGATTAGCGCGTGCTGGCCTGGAAGGCAATCTGGTCGGACCAATTTGGAGCGGCCGGCAAGGCAAGCCTGCCCCGGCGAAACCCGAGCAGGCCAACCAACAGCTTGCCGTGCGCCTTCAGAACCCGCGCGGTGGTACGAACAGGCAAATCGTGGCGCCGTCGTCGCGGCCGCCCTTCGAACACCAGTGAAACTCGCCATCAGGCGACATCTTAACCTTGGCGTCCGTCATCGGTATCACCTCGCCGGTGGTTGCAATGACATAGCCTTCGGGCCTTTCGCTGATCTGGCTTTGTGAGATCGCGCGGCAGTCGTAGCCCGAACAACAGGCAAGCGGATAAGACCAGCCAAGCGGCTTGGCCGCAGTGGGCAAGGCATCATGTGCCAGTGCGGTTGGAATCAGGAAGAATGCGGACGCGCAAGCGCCTGTAAGCCCGGCGCGCAGCTTGGGGATGCCCATGTGGAACATGACCGTTCTCCTACGGGGCTCCTCCCGGTTGCTGATGCTGCTCCTCTATGGTTAACGCATTGTAAACGCGAACAAACACCTAGACCGTCAAATGTCTCTTCACATCTGCGCGGTCGAGGTCCTCGGCACGACCGTGATGGACGATCTGGCCGCGATCCATGATGTAGACCTCGTCGGCCAGCTCGCGGCAGAAATCGAGATACTGCTCGACGAGAAGGATCGCGATCCCGGCGGTGTCGCGCAGGTACCGGATCGCCTTGCCGATGTCCTTGATGATCGACGGCTGGATGCCTTCGGTCGGCTCGTCCAGAACCAGAAGCTTCGGCCGCATGACGAGCGCGCGTCCGATGGCAAGCTGCTGCTGCTGACCGCCGGAGAGATCGCCGCCGCGCCTGGAAAGCATCTCCCTCAGAACCGGGAAAAGCTCGAAGACGTGTTCGGGCACGATCCGCTCCGACGATTTGAGCGGCGCGTAACCAGTCTCAAGGTTCTCGCGGACGGTGAGCAGCGGAAATATCTCGCGCCCCTGCGGAACGAACGAGATGCCCGACCTGGCACGGTCATATGCCGCGCTCCGGTCGAGCCCCTTCCCCTCGAAGGTTATCGTTCCCGACGTCAGCCGGTGATGTCCGACGATCGCGCGCATCAGGCTGGTCTTACCAACGCCATTGCGTCCGAGCACACATGTGATCTTGCCTGCACCCGCGTCGAGCGAGACACCGCGCAACGCCTGGGCGGCACCGTAATGAAGGGTGGCGTCGGATACGGCCAGCATCATTACCTCCCCAGATAGACTTCGATGACACGTTCGTCAGCCGAGACGAAATCGAGCGGCCCCTCCGAAAGCACAGAGCCCTCATGGAGGCAGGTGACTTTCACGCCCAGTTCGCGGACGAAGTGCATGTCATGTTCGACCACAACCACCGAGTGATCCCTGGCGATGTCGCGTAGTAGCCGCGCAGTCTCTTCGGTTTCGGCGTCGGTCATGCCGGCGACGGGTTCGTCGACCAGCAGCAGCTTGGGATCCTGAGCCAGCAGCATGCCGATCTCCAGCCACTGTTTCTGGCCATGCGACAGGCCGGAAGCGAGTTCGGCGCGCCGCGCCTCCAGGCGGATGATTTCGAGGATCTCGTCGACCCGTTCGCGGTTTTCCTTCGACACGCGGTTGAAGAGCGCCGGAAAGATTGAACGCGAACCCTGCAGCGACAGGAGTATGTTGTCCTCCACCGTCTGGCTTTCGAAAACGGTCGGCTTCTGAAACTTGCGGCCGATGCCCATCATGGCAATGTCGGCTTCGTCGTGACGGGTCAGGTCGATCTCGCCATCGAAAAAGACCTCGCCCTGATCGGGCCGGGTCTTGCCGGTGATGATGTCCATCATCGTCGTCTTGCCGGCGCCATTGGGTCCGATGATGGCGCGCATCTCACCCTTGTCGAGCACAAGCGACAATTCGTTGATCGCCTTGAACCCGTCGAAGGTGACCGAGACGCCGTCGAGATAAAGCAGGGTGTTTTTGCGGCTCATCTGTCACTCCGCCGGCTGCGGTTCGGGACCGGAATTGCGTCCCGCGGTTGCCGCCGCACGCTCCTTCGGCTCGGCGACGACGCGCTCTTCGCGACCCGGATCGACTGCGCCCCGGTCGCCCTGTTCGGCGATGCGGGCGGCAGATTTGGCTTTTCTTCCGGCGCGCCAGTCATCGAAGGTCCCGACAATGCCGCGCGGCAGGAAGAGCGTCGTGAAAATGAAAATACCGCCCAGCGCGAACAGCCAGATTTCGGGAAGCAGCGCCGTGAACCAGCTTTTGGCGCCGTTGACGAGCAAAGCCCCGATGATCGGCCCGACGATCGTCGCGCGACCGCCGACTGCGGTCCACACCACGATCTCGATCGAATTGGCGGGGGCAAATTCGCCGGGGTTGATGATACCGACCTGCGGCACGTAAAGCGCGCCGGCAATGCCGGCCATCACAGCCGACGCCACAAAGGCGAAAAGCTTGATGTTTTCGGGCCGCCACCCAATGAAGCGGGTGCGGCTTTCGGCGTCGCGAACGGCCACCATCAGCTTGCCGAATTTCGATCCGGACACCAGCGCAACGAACAGCACGCCGAAGGCGAGCGCGAGCGCACTGGCGGAGAAAAGAACCGCGCGTGTGGAATTGGCCTGAACGGAATAACCGAGAATGTCCTTGAAATCGGTCAGGCCGTTATTGCCGCCGAACCCCATATCATTGCGGAAGAAGGCAAGCAGCAACGCATAGGTCAGCGCCTGCGTGATGATCGACAGGTAGACGCCGGTGACACGGCTTCTGAAGGCGAACCAGCCGAAGACGAAGGCAAGCAGTCCGGGCACCAGCAGCACCATCAGCATGGCGAACCAGAACTGGTCAAAGCCGTACCAGTACCAGGGCAGTTCCTTCCAGTTCAGGAAGACCATGAAGTCGGGCAGGATCGGATTGCCATAGACGCCGCGCGAAC
Source organism: Rhizobiaceae bacterium (assembly GCA_965232405.1). Taxonomy (GTDB): domain Bacteria; phylum Pseudomonadota; class Alphaproteobacteria; order Rhizobiales; family Rhizobiaceae; genus RCIO01. Next base: position 3,549,484 of record OZ246966.1, on the reverse strand, counting down.
CGATCTGGCGCATCAGATACATGCCCATCGCATAGCCGCCGAGCGCGAAGAACGCGCCATGCCCGAGCGAAAGGATGCCGCAATAGCCCCAGACCAGATCGAGGGCGAGCGCCAGCAGCGCGTAGCAGAGATATTTGCCGAACAGCGCTACAGCGTAGGATGGGATATAGAACGTGCTGCCGCGCGGCACCGCCAGATGCAGGATCGGCACCAGCGCAGCCAGCGCCACCAGCACCATCATGGTGATGAGGATGCGCGGCGTAATCCCGTTGGCGAAAAAGCGGCCGGTGATCATGTTTCGACCGCCCTGCCCCTGAGCGCGAACAGGCCGCGCGGGCGCTTCTGAATGAACAGGATAATCAGCACCAGCACCAGGATCTTGCCAAGCACAGCGCCGGCATAGGGTTCGAGGAACTTGTTGACGACACCGAGCGACAGGGCGCCGACCAGCGTGCCCCACAAGTTCCCGACACCGCCAAAGACGACGACCATGAAACTGTCGATGATGTAGCTTTGACCAAGATCGGGAGACACGTTGTCGACCTGGCTAAGCGCCACGCCGGCAATGCCGGCGATGCCCGACCCAAGCGCAAAGGTGAAGGCGTCCACCCACGGCGTGCGGATACCCATCGAAGACGCCATGCGCCGGTTCTGCGTGACCGCGCGCATCTGCAAGCCCCAGGACGTGTGGTTGAAGATGTAGAGCAGAGCCAAGAACACGCCGATGGCGAAGATCACGATCCACAGCCGGTTCCATGTAATCGCGAGCTGGCCGAGATCGAACGAGCCTGACATCCAGCTCGGATTGCCGACTTCGCGGTTGGTCGGTCCGAAGATCGAGCGCACGGCCTGCTGAAGCACCAGCGACACGCCCCAGGTTGCGAGCAGGGTCTCAAGCGGGCGACCGTACAGAAAGCGGATGACACCGCGCTCGATCAGCAGGCCAACAGTGCCGGCCACAAGGAATGCGAGCGGAAGCGCGATCAGCAGGGACCAATCGAACAGTTCGGGGAACGACGCGCGGATGATACTCTGGACAGTGAATGTCGTGTAGGCGCCAAGCATGACCATCTCGCCATGCGCCATGTTGATGACGCCCATGACGCCAAAGGTGATGGCGAGGCCGATTGCGGCGAGCAGCAGCACAGAGCCCAGCGATATGCCATACCAGACATTCTGCGCAGCATCCCAGAATACGAGCGCGCTCTCTACGGTTTCGATTGCAGCCGCCGCTGCGGCGGCCAGCGTCTGATTTTCGCTGCGACTGACTGCTGAGAGGATCGGCAGAACGTCCCGGCCGCCCCGCTCGCTGAGCACTGCAATGGCATCCAGCTTTTCGGGATCGGGGCGATCGGATTGCAGAACGGCGGCGGCGCGCGCCTGCACAAAGGCCGTTCTGACGTCAGCGTCTGTTTCCTCGGCTATCACAGCGTCCAGCGTCTCGATCATGTCGGGATCGGGCCGCTGGAAGAGGGTTTCGGCCGCTTCCATGCGCACGGTCGGGTCTTCGGCGCGCAGCGTAAGCCCCGATACCACGTCGGCAATCAGGCGGCGGATGGAATTCTTGATCTTGACCTTGCGCAGACCGTCCTGCCCGGCGGTCCCGGCGCTCTCAAGCGTTACAGGGTCGAGCAGCTCAACGCTGGCACCCTCGCCTCTCGCTACGAAAACGGCGCCGTCGCTCTCCCGAACCAGCAACAGGCCTTCGGACAGCGCATTCAGCGCAGCGGCCGCGGCCGGTTCACCCAGAGTGGCGATCTCCTCAATCACCGCTTCGGTTTCCTTGAATTTTTCGGCTTGGGCGAATTTGGCGATGACGGCGCGCAGTTCGCTCTCGTCGGCGCTCACCGGTGCGGCGAACGTGACCAGCGCGGCCAGTAGTGCGGGCAGGATAAGCGTTAGACGCATCGGTATGTCAGTCCCAGGGTGAGACGGTCGCGTGGCGTGTTGGGGAAGCCGGTCTCCCGGCCTCCCCCGTTTTCATCGAGCTCAGGACTGGGATCCCAGGCAGGTCTTCGTTTCGGTGTTGTAGTTGCCGCACTTCAGGTCGACCCAGTCGGCCTCGAGCGGCTTGGATTCCGGCAGGAAGTCCGACCAGGCGTCGCCCGGCACGAGATCGTCGGTCTCCGAAACAACCTCGAACTGGCCGTCGGCCTGAATTTCACCGATCAGCACCGGCTTGGTGATGTGGTGGTTCGGCAGCATGGTGGAGATGCCACCCGTCAGATTCGGAGCCTCAATGCCCGGCAGGGCATCGATGACTGCATCCGGATCGGTGGTACCGGCCTTCTCGACGGCCTTCACCCACATGTTGAAGCCGATGTAGTGCGCTTCCATTGGGTCGTTGGTGACCCGATCCGGGCCGGTGAACGCCTTCCAAGCCTCGATAAACGCGGCGTTGTCGTCGTTTTCGACGGACTGGAAGTAATTCCAGGCGGCGAGATGGCCAACGAGCGGAGCGGTGTCGATACCGGCGAGTTCCTCCTCGCCGACCGAGAAGGCGACGACCGGGATGTCTTCAGCCTTGATGCCCTGGTTGCCGAGTTCCTTGTAGAAGGGAACGTTGGCGTCGCCGTTGATGGTGGATACCACCGCGGTCTTCTTGCCCGCAGAACCGAACTCCTTGATGTCGGCGACGATCGTCTGCCAGTCGGAGTGACCGAACGGCGTGTAGTTGATCATGATGTCTTCGGAAGCCACGCCGCTGTCGAGGAGATACTGCTCCAGGATCTTGTTCGTCGTGCGCGGATAGACGTAGTCAGTGCCGGCGAGGACCCAGCGTTCGACCTCTTCTTCTTCCTTCAGGTAGTCGACGGCGGGAATGGCCTGCTGGTTCGGGGCAGCGCCTGTGTAGAACACGTTGCGCTGGCTTTCCTCGCCCTCATACTGGACGGGATAAAAGAGAAGCGAGTTGAGCTCCTCGAAGACCGGCAGCACGGATTTGCGCGACACCGAGGTCCAGCAGCCGAACACTGCGGCAACGCCGTTCACTTCGATCAGTTCGCGTGCCTTCTCGGCGAAGAGCGGCCAGTCGGAAGCCGGATCGACGACAACGGCCTCGAGCTTCTTGCCGAGCAGACCGCCCTTTTCGTTCTGCTGCTCAATGAGCATCAGCATGACGTCTTTCAGCGTGGTTTCGGAAATCGCCATGGTTCCCGAAAGCGAGTGGAGGACACCGACCTTGATGGTGTCTTCCTGCGCATGGGCGGGTGAGAAAATCGTGCCCGCGGCGATCGCGCCTGCAGCGAGCAATCCCGCAATCTTGGAGTGGTTGCCCCTCATCGTATACCTCCGAACTGGGTTGTTGCACCGCAGCGAAGATTGCAATCCCCGTGCCAGTTGCAGTTGGAGCGTTAACGATTTGGAAATAACTTAACGAACGCAGCGTCTTAGCCGCGAACGCCCGTGGCGGTACGGCTTTGCCGGCTAACCGCACCTCGAGCGCACAGGCGATAATTTATGCAGCCTAACGATGCGTAGCCTATTTTTGCGGCATGCCAGCCCCAACGCCCAAAAAATGAGCAACATTCAGGCCGGATCGCGCTCAAGCATGTCCTTTACGGTGGTCGCGAGTTGCTTCAGCGAGAACGGTTTCGGCAGGAAACCAAACTTCGCGTCCTCCGGCAGGCTCTTGGCGAATGCGTCTTCCGCGTAACCGGAAACGAAGACGAAACGGATGTCGGGCTGGATCTTTCGCAATTCGATCAGCAGCGTCGGGCCATCCATTTCGGGCATCACCACGTCGGACACCACGATATCAACCTTGCCATCCAGTTCCTTGAAGACGTCGAGCGCTTCAACACCTGACGATGCTTCGTGAACGGTGTAGCCGCGCGACGTCAGCGCCCGGACATTGCCCATGCGTACCGCGTCCTCGTCTTCGACAAGTAGCACGGTGGCTGAACCCGAGAGGTCCTTCTTCTCTTCGACAGGCTGCTTCTGTTCGGTTGCTGCCGAAGCCGAAGCCGCAGCCGCATCCTGCGCACCGGCATCGTCCTTCGCCTCGACCACGTGACGCGGCAGGAAGATGCGGAAGACCGCGCCCTCGCCCAGTTCGGAATCGCAGAAAATGAACCCGCCGGTCTGCTTGATGATGCCATACACCATGGAAAGGCCGAGGCCGGTTCCCTTGCCGACCTCCTTGGTGGTGAAGAATGGCTCGAACACCTTGCGGATGACTTCCGGGTCGATGCCAGTTCCCGTGTCCTGAACCTCGACCAGAACGTAGTCGGCGGGCGCCAGTTCGCGGTGGCCGAAACCCTCGCACTCCGCCTGCTCGACATTTCGGGTACGGATGGTCAGGTCGCCGCCTTCAGGCATGGCGTCGCGTGCATTGACCGCCAGATTGACGATCACCTGTTCGAACTGGCCGATATCGGCGCGAACCGGCCACAGGTCGCGACCGTGCTCGACATTGAGCTTGATGTCGTTGCCGACGAGCCGGGCAAGCAGCATGCGCAGGTCAGCCAGAACGTCGGTCAGGTTCAGCACTTCGGGGCGCATGGTCTGACGCCGCGAGAACGCCAGCAATTGACGCACCAGCGAGGCGGCGCGGTTGGCGTTCTGCTTGATGTTCATGATGTCCTGGAAGGACGGGTCCGACGGCCGGTGGTTGGTGAGCAACAGGTCGGACGCCATGATGATGGCGGTGAGCACATTGTTGAAGTCATGCGCGATGCCGCCGGCCAACTGGCCGACCGCCTGCATCTTCTGGCTTTGGGCCATCTGGGCCTCGAGCGCCTTCTGCTCGGTCGTCTCGACCGCGTAGACGATCGCGGCTTCCTCGCCCTCGCCGCCCTCGTCCGCGATGGCGTTGACGTAGAAGCGCATGTGGCGCTCGTCATTGTCGGGCAAAGCGGTGTCGATCGGCGCGATGTTGGCCTGATGCTGACGCGCACGATCAAGCGCCGTGTTGAAGGCTGCGCGGTCCCGCTCATGCACCACGCTCTCAAGTTTCAGCCCACGGTCAACCGCGTCCTGATCCACCACACTGGCAAACAGCGACAGGAACGGCGCGTTGGTGCGCAGAATGCGGCCATCGCCGTCAACGCCGGCAATTGCCATCGGCGTGGAATTGAAGAAGCGGGTGAAGCGAACCTCTGAACCATCATCCTGCCGTGACGTCTCAGCACCCTGGCTGCGATTGAGGACGATGGTGCGCGAGGGGCCGGCGACACCATCACGGTTGGCGCTGACACGCTGCATGAAGCGCACCGGCAGCACCTCGCCACTGCGGGTGGCCAGATCGAGATCGATGACGACATCGCGCGAGGACCCGGGATCGGCCTTGACAGCGTGAATGAGCGCCATGCCGTCGCCGGCCACAATTTCGGACAGGCGCAGACTGCCGGGCGTAAAATTCGCCAGATCGACACCAAGCCATTCCGCCAGCGTCGCGTTCAGGTATGTGACGCGGCCTTCCCTGTCCGCAGACAGATAGCCGGCCGGCGCGTGATCCAGATGGTCGATCGCCTTCTGCAAATCGAGGAAATAGCGTTCCTGTTCGGCCCGCTCATCGGATATGTCGGATATCTGCCAGGCATGGAACGGACGGCGGTGCCCGGGCAGCACGAAGGCACGGGCGCGCGTGCGGTACCACCTTGGCCCCGGCTCCATGCCGGGCTGGATGGGCTGCGAGAGGCGAAACTCGCCTTCGGCCGGCTGGCCGTCGCGCAATGCGCTGCCAAGGCGGACCAGCGTGCCGGCAGCCTCGGAATTGTCTGACAGAATGCCTTCGACGGTTCTTATGTCGGCAGCCGAGGTGGCTCCGGTCAATTGCGCATAGGCCGCGTTCGCATAAACAATGCGCCCCTTGTGATCGGTGATCACCAACCCCTGAGACATCGTATCGACGAAAGCCTTGGCCAATTCGTCAGCGGGTGAGCTGGGCGCAAGCTGGATGAAGCCGATGGCGGCAGCAAACAGGAAGCCGGTGCCGATCATGGCCAAAACGCCGAGCAGCCCCAGCAGGAACTGATCGCCCAGCCAGTCGCGGAACAGCGCAAAAAAGATGGCGGCGCTCAACAGCACGACGGTGAAGATGACGAGCCGTGTGACGGGGCCGATGCGAGCACCCTCGTCAACAATCGGCACGGTCTGGAAATCGCCACCCGATTTTCTGGCCATGCGTCCCCTTACCTGTTCGTCGCCATTGAGCCGAAAGCGGCTTCCCCAGTCACGGTCCGGCATACATCACCGCCAGCGAAAGCCGCAAGATGCGCGAGGCCGCACAACCGCCGGAAAGCACCGAACTTGCGGGGTCGGCATTCCAACGATAGGTTTTCAACAACGAGGAGCCGCCACGGGGTCAAACAGAATGCGCGCTTGGCTGGAAAGCATTGCCGGACCGGAATACGCGTCGGCGCTGATCTGGACCCTGGGAGCACTGATTCTGCTCCTGGTCATTCTTGTCATCGTACGGATCGTTCGCGGCCTGACCTTCGGAACATTCGTGGCTGGCGGCCGCAACCGCAAGACCCGGCTGGCGGTGATGGACGCCGCTGCGGTGGACAGCCACAGGCGACTGGTGCTGGTGCGGCGTGACGATGTGGAACACCTGATCCTCATCGGCGGCCCGAGCGATGTGGTCGTCGAACAGAACATCAGGCTGCAAACGCCGGCACGGCGCGCCCTGCCGCCCGAACCCAGAACTCATTCCGACGATGTTCCGGTGCGCCAGACGCCTGAGAGCCTGAAGCCACCTGCAGCCGCGGCCGAACCGCCGCCAGCCACGCCCCCTGCTCCCAGCCCCGCGCCTGCGCCACACCCGGCGCAGAAGGAAACCCCGGCTTCCATGACATCGCGAATCGCTTCGGCGCTGCGGCCGGCAACACAGTCAGCGCCCCTCGCGGCAGCTGCAGCCACATCAAAGCCTGCACCAGCGCCGACCGCGCCTGCACCAACCGCCGGAACCGAGCCGAAACCCGCGGCAAACGACGCGGTGAAAGCCGAACCGGCAAAGAGCGGCAATTTGGACGATGCGCTATTGCAGGAGCTCGAAGTGACGTTGAGCGAAAGGGCGCCAGCGCCGGACAAGCCGAACGACCCCAGGAAGGTCGAAGACGAAATGTCCCGCCTGCTTGGCGACCTCTCGTCCCAGCGCGACAAGTAGCCGGGGACTTTCACCGCGCAACGAAAAAGGCCCGACCTTGCGGCCGGGCCCGTTTTCAGTTCAATCGCATCCAGGCTAGTCGTCGCGATAGACGCGTTCGCGGCGCTCGTGGCGCTCCTGCGCTTCTAGCGACAAAGTCGCGATTGGCCGCGCGTCCAGCCTCTTCAGCGAAATCGGTTCACCGGTTTCTTCGCAGAAACCGTAAGTGCCATCTTCGATGCGCTGCAACGCGGCATCGATCTTGGCGATCAGCTTGCGCTGGCGGTCACGGGCACGCAATTCGATAGCGCGATCCGTTTCCGAAGATGCCCGATCGGCGAGATCGGGATGGTTGGCATTTTCCTGCTGCAGGATTTCCAAGGTTTCGCGCGCTTCGCGCAAAATTTCGTTCTTCCAGTCTACGAGCTTGTTCCGGAAATATGCTTTTTGCCGCTCGTTCATAAACGGCTCTTTTTCCGAGGGCACGTAGTCACTGTCAACGAGATCACTCATTCGACTCACCCCACTGGACGACCCGGCGCCTATATATTCGCAGGCCAATAGGGGCACAAGCGCAAAGGCGCGCCGTCTCACGGTTTTGTTAAAGTCCTGAACGTTATGCCTAACGGCCTTCGCGGACGCACCCAGACGCGACGATTTTCGAAGACATATCAGAATGTTACACCACACCCACGAATGTGCCGAGTTGCCGGCCACCGATGAACCATGGTCATAACTGGGCGGAATGCGTTGCGCGTCGCCGCACCATCGCCTAGATCGTCGCCGGCCTGCTATTTCCGCCGCCACCCCGATCTCCGGACCTGTGTTGATGAGCCGATTGTACCTGCTGCGCCACGCAAAGGCCGTCTGGGCCGATCCCGGCGAACGTGATTTCGACCGGCGGCTGAAGCAGTCCGGCCATGCGGACTCCCGCAACATCGGCGAACAGATGGCCGAACGGGGTTTGATCCCCGACATCGTTCTTTGCTCGACTGCACGCAGGGCCCGCGAAACCTGGGACGGGGTCGCGGCCCTCATCGGTCCAATGGAGGAGCGGGTAACCTATCTCGACGGGCTCTATTCATCGGATGCGGCGGGCTATCTGGAAATCGCCCGCTCCGCGCCTCCAGCCGAAATCGTCATGCTGGTCGGACACAACCCGATGATGGAAGATTTGACGGAAGCGTTGTCAGCCACCGGCGACGACGATGCGCGCGCCGTGCTTGCGACGGGCTTTCCCAAATCGGGTCTTGCCGTCATCGCGTTTGACGGTCCGCTTTCGCAAGCAGCGCCGGGCAGAGGCCGGCTGGAAGCCTTTCTCACCCGCAAACGCCGGGACGACGCGTAAGCGCCCGCCCGCTTTGAAAGTGCCCGCCGCCGCGCCTATATCGTGGGCTGTTTGACAGGGTGATGTGATTGGCCGGACTGACGACACTGACAGACGAAGCGCGAATTGCGCTCGACACTGTGGCGGGACGCGCGGCCAACCTGTTTTCTCCCTCGATCAGGCTCGGTGTCAGCGGCCTGTCTCGCGCCGGCAAGACCGTTTTCATTTCGGCATTGGTGCACAACCTGCTGCATGGCGGGCGCATGCCGCTGTTCGAAGCGCAAAAGTCTGGCCGGATTGCAAAAGCCTATCTGCAGCACCAGCCGGATGACGCGGTTCCGCGTTTTCAGTACGAAGACCACATTGCTTCGCTGGTGAGCGAGCGCATCTGGCCGGAATCGACGCGCGCGATCTCGGAACTGCGGCTCACCATAGAGTTTGAATCCGCCTCCGCCTGGAACCGCACATTTTCGGCGGGCAGGATTTCGATCGACATTGTCGACTATCCCGGCGAGTGGCTGCTCGACCTGCCGCTGCTTGCAAAGTCATATGACGAATTCTCGCGCGAGGCGTTGGAGCTGGCGGAGCTACCTGTCCGGTCCGAGCTTTCGAAGGGATGGCGCGAGCAGGTGGCTGCGGTGGACGCGGATGCTGCTGCCGACGAATCCACTGCGCGGAAACTGGCCGAGGCGTTCACCGACTATCTGCGCGCGTGCAAGCAGGATGAACGCGCGCTGTCGACCCTGCCGCCCGGACGGTTCCTCATGCCGGGCGATCTGGAAGGCTCGCCTGCCCTCACCTTTGCGCCTCTGCCTCAAAGCGAAGGATCGCCGAAACCCGGCTCGCTCAGGCAGGTGATGGCGCGCCGTTACGAATCCTACAAGACGCATGTGGTGAAGCCGTTTTTCCGCGAGCACATTACCCGTCTCGACCGCCAGATCGTGCTGATCGACGTGATGCAGGCCATGAATGCCGGCCCTGCAGCTGTCACCGACCTTGAGCGGGCGCTGACCGAGATCCTCAGCTGTTTCCGTCCCGGCCGCGGCAGCCTGTTTACCGATCTCTTTTCCCGCAAGATCGACCGCATCCTGATTGCGGCAACCAAGGCGGACCACATTCACCACACGGAGCACGACAAGCTGCAGGCGATCGTGCGCCGTCTCGCAGACCGCGCGATCGCGCGGGCTGACTTCACCGGGGCAAGTGTCGATGCCGTCGCGATGGCCGCGGTGCGTGCAACCCGCGAAGGCACCGTGAAACAGGGGCGCGACACGCTGCCGGTCATCATTGGAACGCCGATGAAGGGCGAAACGATCGGCGAGGAGACATTTGACGGAAAGACCGAAACGGCCGTGTTTCCGGGCGATCTGCCGGACAAGCCCGCAGCACTGTTCAAGACCTCGGCAAAGGATGACGCCAGCCCCGAAAACGAGATCCGTTTCGTGCGCTTCAGACCGCCCAAGCTGGAACAGACAGCCGAAGGTGTGACACTTTCGCTGCCTCACATCCGGCTGGACCGGGCGCTGCAATTCCTGTTGGGGGACCGTCTCGCATGACAGCCACGAGAAAACCGGCGGCGTTCAAGGTCGAGCCGGAGCCCCGGGCCAGAACCACGAAGCAGGCCGAGCCGGCTGCGGCGCGCAAGCCAACGGCGGTGAAAGCCGACAAGGGCGGAGTGGTCATGCAGGCGCCGGTCGATGTGTTCGACGAACTCGACCCGGCGGAACTCGATCTGCCGCCACTGCCGGAACCGAGACGCCGTTCACGCCTGGGCGCGATATTTGCCGCCGCATTCGGCATCCTGGTCTCGGCTGCAGTCGGACTGTGGGTCGACGGGCTTATCCGCGACCTTTTTGCACGTGCCGACTGGCTGGGCTGGGCGGCGGTAGGGCTGACGGCAATCGCAGGACTGGCATTGTTCGCAATCATCGTCCGAGAGATTGTTGCCTTGTGGCGGCTTGCCTCCGTCGAGACAATGCGTAGCCGCGCGGCGGAAGCACTTGCCGGCAACGACGCCCGCAAGGCGCGCCGCCTTACCGACGACCTTGCCACCTTCCTTGCGCGACGGCCGGAAACCGCGGCCGGTCGCAAGCAACTGGCGGAACTGCGCGATGACGTGATCGACGGACCCGATCTTCTGCGGCTGGCGGAGACGGAATTGCTGTCGCCGCTCGACCGGCAGGCGAGCACGATGATCGCAGATGCGGCCAAGCGGGTGTCGATCGTGACGGCCGTCAGCCCGCGCGCGCTGTTCGATGTCGGTTATGTAGCGTTCGAGGCTGCAAGGCTGATCCGCCGGCTTTCCGAACTCTATGGCGCGCGGCCCGGCACGCTAGGATTTCTGCGCCTCGGCCGGTCGGTGATCGCGCATCTGGCGGTAACCGGCTCGATCGCGGCGGGGGAAAGTTTCGTCCAGCAGATCGTTGGCCACGGGCTGGCGGCAAGGCTGTCAGCGAAACTTGGCGAGGGCGTCGTCAACGGCATGATGACAGCACGCATCGGCATCGCCGCGATGGAAACCGCCCGCCCCCTGCCCTTCAGCGCCGTCAAACGGCCCGGAATGGGCGAGTTTGTAACCACATTGGCAAAATTTACCGCCGAAAAGGACACCCAGCCCCGACCCGCCAAGGACTGAGGTTGCGTCACAGGTCGTGCTGGCGCATCATCGTCGGCAATAGCGAAGCGTTAACCAATATTGTTCATTGTCCGGCAGCAATCGTGTCGTGTCGTTTTCGGGTGTCCAATGATCATTCGTTCAATTCTGTCCGCCGTGGTTCCGCTGATCGTCGGCGCAGTTACGCTTGGCGCCGTTCAGGACGCCGACGCGTCCGAACGCGAGCGCCGTTTCTTCAGTTCAGTCGAAGGCCGCTGGTCGGGCCCGGGCGAGATTGTCGCCGGCAAGTACAAGGGCACCAAATTCGTCTGCAATTTCACTGGCACGACGCCCAACGGCAAGGTTGGCATGTCGCTTGATGGTGGCTGCCGCGTCGGCCTGTTCACACAGAAAATGTCGGCAGCCATCGAAAAGTCCGGCGGTCGCGGCTATCGCGGCACGTTCATGGATGGCGCTGCCGGCAAGGGTCTCGACGTCGTTGGCGGCTCGGTTGCATCCAACCGGGTGGTGTTCAGGCTGGCCCGCAAGGCGCTCGACGGCGCAATGCAGGCGCGCATGGCCGACAAGGACACGATGAACGTCACCGTTTCGGTCAAGGTCGAAAACGAGATGGTTCCCGTGATCGGCATGAACCTGAAGCGTCTCGATGGCGGCTCGGTGGGTTCGGTCGTCACCCGCTGACGCCATCGCGAAACAAAACCCTATCGGTATTCGAAGATCGACCGGAATATTCCGGGCGCCACGGCGGATAGCGGGTTTATTTCCAGCTTCGGCTCGTTGGCCGGGCCGGAAAGCCTGTAGGTAATGCCGATCAGGCCTCCGCCCCTGCCATTGCCCAGCACCTGCCCGAGCAGCGGGATCTCACCGAAGATGCGGTTGATGCCATAGGCCGGCAAAAACGTGCCGCTTATCGACATGTTGCCTTCGCTGTCGAACACCGTGCCGCGAAATGTCGACCCAACGGCTGGTCCGCTAACCACCCCGTCTTCGATCGTCAAATAGTCCTTGCCCAGTTCAACGCTCGCCGAACCCCGGTCGAATTGTGCGCGCGAGACATCGACCTTGCTTCTCATTGCGTCGTTGAGAGAGCGTTCACCGTTTTGAGGCGCGCGGTTGACCATCGACTGAAGCCGCGCTTCGTCGATGAGCGAGAATTCGTGCAATTCCAACCGTCCGGTAAGGGCTTCCCCATCGCTGCCGGAGAGGCTGAGAGCTGCGCGACCGCCGCCAAGCTTGTCGTAGATATCCAGAAATCGAAGTGCGGCTCCCGCATCGTCGGACTTAACCTCAAGCTTGCGCGATCCGCCGGCCGTCGCGTCGACAATTGTCGTTCGTGCGCCGCGCGGGGTCGTTGCGGAAATGCGCAGCCCCGGAACTTCACTTTTCGGACCGGCATAAGCGAACCTGACCCCCTTCAGGTTCTGACCATGAAAGCCCGAAACCATCGAGACTTCGGCGTGCACATTCACCGCGTCGGAACCATTTCCTTCGGTCTCGCCCTTGGCGCCGGCGCCGGGAAGAACCGAGGCGAACTCCTTGATCAGGAACCTGGCGTCGAGTTTCTGCCCGGAGACGTTGATTGCGTAGCTACTACCTGTGCGGTCGATGCCGAGCGCAATGTTGTCGCCCGGATTGAACGCTACCTTGCCGAACCGGGCCTCGGCCAGCCCGTCCCCGTCAACCACCAGCGATCCTGTGCCGCCGAACCCGTCACCAGTCAGCGCGAAGTCGGTCACCTCGGTGGTGTCGCCATCGCGTTTCAGAACAAAATCGGTGGAAGCGGGAACACCCTTTGCCTTGGTCCAGCCTATCCACGGCAGCGACAGAGCAGCGCCCGACAAGTCGGCATGAACGCTCTCCCGACCGGGGCCAAGCTGTTCGACATCGAGGACAATCGGGCCCGACACCATGGTGGACAATCCATCGAACAGTTTGTCCGTGTCGCCCGGTTCCAGGAATAGGCGCGCCTGCCGCTTGCGCATGCTCTTGTCTTCGCCAAGCGGTTCGGAAAGCGTGAGTTCTCCGCGAATGCCGTTCAGCTTTGCTTCGGCGACGAAGTCTGCCTGATCGGGATCGGCAACTATCGTGCCGCTGGCATCCTCAATGCGCTGTCCCTCGTAGGGTTCGGCAAGCGACAGCCCCACATAGTTGAGCTCAAGGTGCCAATCGAGGTCCTCGGTGACGACGTTGTCCTCCAAGGGTACGCTGGCGAGCACGCGCCCCTTGGCCATTCCGCTGATGCCATCAGGAGAAATGGGCAGGTAGCGTGACAGGTTGATCGGGTCGTAGCCTGCAATCTCGGTGACGGCCGCGGCCTCGCCGTCGATCTCGACATCGACATCGCCAATCAGCGGCTTTGCGTTGGCATCGCGGATCAGCAGCGAGCCGTTGCGCGCGTCCAGCGTCCGGTTGGACTCAGTGAAGATGGTTCCGGAATCGAGCGCGATATCGACCTTGGTTCCGGTGAACTCGATCGTGCCGTTGGCATCGCGCATGGGCGGAATGGTGCCGGCCACGTCGAAGCGCGTATTGTTGACCTCGAAATGGCCCGACACCTCGTCACCACGTAGCGGTATGCCGTCGCCGAAGCGTCCGGGTTCAACCTGGAACAGCAGCCGGCTGTTTTCGACGTTGCCGCCAAACACGTTTGCAAGCACCCAGCTTCGCGCTGCCGGCGCGGCAAAAAACGGCCACAGGTTCTTGGCGTGGCTGACCGGCATCCGGGCGACGGCAATGGCAAGCGACAGGCCGGGAGATTTTCCGGGTTCCAGCTCAAATGCGCCAGAGCCGATGACCTCGCCTCGCCCTGTCGCCACGCTGAGTTCTGTGGCGACGATGCGGCGTGCATCAGGCGATATCCAGCCGCCAAGGCGAGCGATGGCGGAGAGCGCCGGCTCGGGCGAATCCACCGGTGCGACATTGATGCGCGGGCCGATCAGCCTGAAATCGTAGATCGGGCCGTTGACGCTGTCATCGGTAGCGGGCTGCGGCGTAACCAGACCGCTGAAACCGAGATGCGAGCGGCCGAGGTTGAGGTCGAGCCGATCGACCCAAAACGCACCCGCGCCATGCGTGATTCTCGCCGTCAGACCGAGATTTGCCTGGAATTGCGGGCTTGGACCGGCGACAACGTCTGAATCTGCGACCGAAGCGGTGAGCTGGATGTTAGCCGGGTCCGAGCCGTCCGCGGCTTTTCCCTCGATCCCGACCACGATTTCGCCGAGCCGCACGGAGCCGCTGTCGCCGGGTTCACCACCACCCAGATCATATGTCTTGCCATTGTCTGCGACAGTGGCCTGAAGGTTGAAACCTGTCGCGCTGCCCGCCGGCACGGCGGCCTGGCCTGACACGATCGTATTATGATCGAAGGCGCTGAGTTCCGCGCCGATGGTAATTTCGCCGTCGTCCCCATGGGACAAATTAGCCTCGACGATCGTGACCGGGATCGTTGTCCGGTCCGCGTTTTTGAGATCAATCTGGACATTGCGCAGGCGGATAACCTCAACGCCTGCTGACTTCATTCGGCTGGCCATTTGTTCCAGCCCGGCGAATACGGCTTCCAGCAGCTTGTCGGGGTCAATCAGGCCGTCGTCGCCGGTTACGGCACTGCCGCCGCCCGGCCCGGAAATGCCTGCCGGCAATGCAATCCTGGCATCGGAGAGCGTGGCAGAACCGATCTCCACATCGCCCGCAAGCAGGGGCCAGAACCGAATTCCTAACCCTACCCTGCCGGCGGTGGCGAAGGGCGCAGTTGCATCCCGTTCAGCAATGGCAACATCGTTAGCGCCGATTGCCAGAAAGTAGCGCGGGTCGAGCGCCAGCGTCGTACGACCGATCCTGGCATCCATGCGATTGCCAGTCAGATCAGCGACTGTGCGCTCTGCCTTCGATCGAAGCCATTCGCTCTCCATGCCGGCCGAGGGCATGAGCACGAACAGCGCCACAACCGCGACAACCAGTCCGGCCACGGCAAGACCGGCCCATTTGGCGGTGCGCAGCAGCCAGCGCGGGAAAAGGCTCGGCCTGCCTTGCAATGCATCGCCACCGGCCGACGGATAGGCATGCCAGCCAGGGACGTCTCCGCGCCTGAAGCGAATCTTCTCGTGATGAGGTACCGGCTCTTTCAATCGGCTGCGAACTCAGTTGAAACGGTGGACGAATCTCGCGCGGGCATTATATCTGCCGTCACGCCGCTCGACCGATCACTATTTTCCAACAAGGGCAAAGACATGGCTGGACTGGCGCAAGGCGATATTGCACCGGATTTCGAACTGCCGCGCGACGGCGGCGGCACGCTGAAACTGTCCGATCTGCGCGGCCACCTGGTTGTGCTGTTCTTCTATCCGAAAGACGACACCAGCGGTTGTACCACCGAGGCGATAGCATTTTCGGCTCTCAAGGAAGAGTTCGCGGCCGCAGGCGCGACGGTTGTCGGCATGTCCCCCGACAGTCCGAAAAGCCACGACAAATTCAAGGCCAAGCACAATCTGACCGTCGACCTTGTTTCGGACGAGGATAAGAAGGTGCTCGAGGCATACGGCGTGTGGACCGAAAAGAGCATGTATGGCCGCAAATATATGGGTGTGGAGCGAACCACGCTCCTCGTCGGCAGGGACGGAACGGTTGTCACCATCTGGCCGAAGGTGAAGGTGCCCGGCCATGCCGAGGCGGTTCTGGAGGCCGTACGCGCGCTTTGAACCGCGGCGAAATTCCGCCCTTTCGCGTTGAGCGCATCGCGCCCGAAATTCCTTGCTAACAGCGGCCCTCGGGCAAAGCTTTGTTAACCCTAACAATGTGTAATGCCACCTGGATTTGCAGTAGCGTCGGGTGGCGTAGCCTTGCAGCAGAAACCTCAAGCAGCAGTATTCGGCAAACGTCGTGAGCCGCACACGGTCATCATCGCGCGCGGCGATGAAATTCGCCATTTCACCATTCGCCCCTGGCTGGCAGCCGTAGTCGGCTCGGTGTTGTCGGCAGTTGCCATCGGCTATCTGCTTGCCACTTCCTACCTCGTCCTACGTGACGATCTGATCGGCGCCAGCATTGCGCGCCAGGCGCGTCTGCAGCAGTCATATGAGGACCGGATCGCCGCCCTGCGCTCACAGGTGGATCGCATCACCAGCCGGCAATTGCTGGACCAGCGCCTTATGGAAACCAAGGTTTCAGAGCTGCTTCAGCGTCAGTCGCAACTTTATTCCCGTCATGGCCGGCTCCAGCCGATCCTCGACCGCGCCGAAGGCGGTGGGCTGTTGCCCGAGGTTATCCCGGTGCCGCAGCCGCGCCCTGAACAGCGGGCCGAAATCGACATTGATACACCGGCCAAGGCTGCCCGTGTTGTTGCTGCGGCCAAGACAGCGAAGCCCGACGAGGCGCAAGAATTCGCGCTGTGGGACACGCGTCACAGCTTTGCGCCCGAGGCCTCGTCAGCAGACAAGGCAGACATTCTGTTTGCCGCGATCAACAAGTCGCTACGGCGCATCGAAGACGAACAGATTTCGCGTATCGCCAATCTGGCCGAAGATGCAGACCGGGCGGCCGACGAAATTTCGCAGGCGCTGGCCGATGTCGGCTTCGAAATCGACAGCGAGAAGGAAGAGGAAGGCGAAGATTCCGGCATTGGCGGACCGCTGGTCGCCGTGGACGACAAGTTTGCCTTCGACACGCGGGTTCAGGCCCTCGACGAAGCGCTCACAAGGCTGGAAAGCCTGAAGAAGAGGGCAACGCTGCTGCCGATCCACAGCCCCGCCCCCGGCTATTCGATCTCTTCCACCTTCGGCGTTCGCCGCGATCCGATCCTGAAAACGCCGGCCATGCATGCCGGGCTCGATTTCCGCGTGCCGTCAGGACGCACCGTACGTGCTGCCGGTCAGGGAACCGTGGTCTCGGCCGGTTGGAACGGCGGCTATGGCCGCATGGTCGAGATCGACCACGGCGACGGGCTGACGACGCGCTACGCGCATATGTCCAAGGTCAGCGTCAAGGAAGGCGACATCGTCAAGAAGGGCGATGCGGTCGGCAAGGTCGGTTCAAGCGGCCGTTCCACCGGCGCTCACCTGCACTACGAAATCCGCCGCAACGGCACTGCGATCAACCCGCTGCGCTTCATCAAGGCCGGACGCAAGATCGCACAGCTGCTCTAGAGCAGCGGCGAAGCCTACTCGATATCCTCAACGTCGACGCCTGCCCCGCCCTCGATGCGGTGCGCGAGTGCCGCTTCCATGAAATCGTCAAGACCGCCATCCAGCACCTCCTGCGGGTTAGTGCTTTCCATTCCGGTGCGCAGATCCTTCACGAGCTGATAGGGCTGCAGCACATAGGAACGAATCTGGTGGCCCCAGCCAATATCCGACTTTGAAGCCTCGGTTTCGCTGGCTGCTTCCTCGCGCTTCTTCAACTCTTCTTCGTAGAGCCGCGAGCGCAGCATCTCCCAGGCCTTGGCCCGGTTCTTGTGTTGCGAGCGCTCCGCCTGGCAGGCAACGGCAATGCCGGTGGGGATATGGGTGATGCGCACGGCCGAATCGGTCGTGTTGACGTGCTGGCCGCCGGCGCCGGAAGAACGGTAGGTGTCGATGCGAACTTCCGAATCCGGAATGTCGATCTCGATCGTGTCATCTATGACGGGATAGACCCAGGCGCTCGCAAACGAGGTGTGGCGACGCGCATTGCTGTCATAGGGCGAGATGCGGACAAGGCGGTGAACACCGGACTCCGTCTTGAGCCAGCCATAGGCGTTGTGGCCTTTGATCAGCACGGTCGCCGACTTGATGCCCGCTTCTTCGCCATCATGCACTTCAAGAACATCGACCTTCATGCCGCGACGGTCTGCCCAGCGGGTGTACATGCGCAGAAGCATGTTGGCCCAGTCCTGGCTTTCGGTACCACCCGCGCCGGCATGGATTTCAAGATAGGTGTCGTTGGCATCAGCCTCGCCCGACAGCAGGGTCTGCACCTGGCGGGCGCGGATTTCACCCGACAGCGAGCGGATCGACGCTTCGGCGTCGGAGATGACCGACTGGTCACCCTCTTCCTCGCCCAGCGCAATGAACTCGACATTGTCGTCGAGCGACTGGCTCAGGCCCTTGATGGCGGTGATGTTTTCTTCGAGCGTCTGGCGCTCGCGCATCAGCTTCTGGGCTTCCTGGGGATTGTCCCAGAGGGAAGAATCCTCAGCGCGGCTGTTCAGGTAATCAAGCCTTTTGAGTGCCTGATCCCAGTCAAAGATGCCTCCTCAGCAGGTCAATCGCCTGCTTGATTTCGTCGACGAGGACTTCGGTCTCTGCGCGCATGTCGGTCCTTGCAATTATTCTGTCCGGGCGGATTCGGCGCGGAACATAGGTTCGGCGCCCCGCTGTGTAAAGCAGGGCGGCCGGTTGGTTTTGGCGCCTGGCTAGAGCCGGCCGGTCGGGCGTCAGTAAAGGCCGCCGCTGCCGGAATTGATGGCCTCGTTTGCCTGCGGCGAAATGGCGTTTGCCCGCTCCTCGCCCTCAAGCTGGTCGAAGCCGATCACCCAGTAGCTGTCGGCCGGGCCGGTGCCCGGCTTGAAGAACTCGGTAATCGCGCCTGCCTGTCCGCTTTCGGCACGCATGCCTGTCTTGCGGTCAACGGCGATGCGCTTCATGCCTTCCGGCACCTCGAAATCGACAGGGTTGGTGCCCTCAAGTGCGGCAGCCATGAATTCCTTGAATATCGGCGCGGCAAGGCCGCCACCGGTCGCGCCACGGCCCATCGGCTTGGGCTGGTCGTAGCCCATATAGACGCCAACCACGAGGTTGGGCGTGAAGCCCACGAACCATGCATCCTTCTCGTCATTCGTTGTGCCGGTCTTACCGGCAATCGGGTAACCGAGATCGCGAATGACGTAGCCGGTACCGCGCTGGACCACGCCTTCCATCATGGACGTGATCTGGTAGGCGGTCATCGGGTCTAGCACCTGTTCGGCATTGCTGACGAGTTCCGGTTCCGGCTGATTGTTCCACTCGGATGCGACGCAGCCATCGCAGCTTCGCTCGTCATGTTTGAACACGGTCTTGCCGTAGCGGTCCTGAATGCGGTCGATCAGCGACGGTTTGATCTGTTTGCCGCCATTGGCCATGACCGAATAGGCGGACACCATACGCATGACCGTGGTTTCACCCGAGCCCAGCGCCATTGCCAGGACCGGGTTCATCTCGTCATAGACGCCGAAACGTTCGGCATATTCGGCCACCAGCGGCATGCCCATATCGTTGGCCAGCCGCACGGTCATCAGGTTACGCGAGCGTTCGATGCCTGCCCGCAGCGTCGAAGGACCGGCCGACTTGCCGCCATAGTTCTTCGGCTCCCAAACGCGACCACCCGAAACGATGCGGATCGGCGCATCCAGAACCACGGACGCTGGCGTGTAGCCATTGTCCAGCGCTGCCGCATAGACGATCGGCTTGAAGGAGGAACCGGGCTGGCGATAGGCCTGCGTCGCGCGATTGAACTCCGACGCCGAATAAGAAAAGCCGCCAACAAGCGCCAGCACGCGGCCGGTATGCGGGTCCATCGCGACCATGCCGCCGCCGACTTCGGGCAACTGGCGAAGCTGATAGGCGCCGCCTTCGCCTTCGACCGCTTCCACGTAGACGACCTCGCCCGGCTGCAGCACTTCGGCGGGCGACTTCGCCTTGACCAGCTTGCCGTCTACCTTGTGGCGCATCGCCCAGCTCATGTTCTCAAGCGATACCGTGCCGGTGGTGCGGTCATCGCCAACCTCGCCGGAAACCTTGGCTGTCGGCTTGAGGCCAACTGTGAGGCCCTCCTCGCCAGCTTCGAGCACAACGGCGACTTTCCATTCGGGTACGTCACCAAGGCCGGGAACCTCGAACAGCGCCGGGCCCCAGTCGCCAGAGATGCTGATGGTGGTGATGGAGCCGCGGTAGCCGCGCAGCGTGTCGTACTTCATCAGCCCGTTCTGCAGCGCCTTGCGGGCGATGAGCTGAAGTTCGGGATCCAGCGTGGTGCGTACCGAAAGACCACCTTCGTACAGCGCATCCTCGCCATAACGGGCGATCAACTGCCGGCGCACTTCCTCGGTGAAATATTCGCCAGCGAATAGATAGGTTCCGCTGCGCCGCGGTTTGACGCCCAAAGGAAGCGCCTTTGCCTTTTCGCCTTCGGCGGGATCGACGTAGCCGTTCTCGACCATCTGGTCGACGACCCAGTTGCGGCGCTCGATGGCGCGCTCGGTATTGCGGAACGGGTGATAGTTGGACGGGCCGCGCGGCAGGGCGGCCAGATAAGCCGCCTCCGACACCGTAAGCTCATTCACCGACTTGTCGAAATAGGTCAGCGCCGCGCCTGCAATGCCGTAAGCGCCGAGACCGAAGAAGATCTCGTTCAGGTAGAGCTCAAGGATTCGGTCCTTGGGATAAGCCTGCTCGATACGGAACGAGAGGATCATCTCGCGCACCTTGCGCTGGATCGTCTGATCGCGCGTCAGAAGGAAGTTCTTCGCGACCTGCTGGGTGATCGTGGAGGCGCCGACCGGCCGGCGGCCGGAACCCATGTTCTGGACGTTGGTGATCACGGCGCGGACGAGACCGGTGAAGTCGATGCCCGGATGGGTGTAGAAGTTCTTGTCCTCGGCCGACAGGAACGCGGCTTTCACACGGTCCGGCACGGCCTGAATCGGCAGATAAAGCCGGCGCTCGCGCGCAAACTCTGCCATCAGCGCCCCATCGGATGCGTGTACGCGCGTCGTTACGGGCGGCTCATATTTGGCCAGCACTTCGTAGTCGGGCAGGTCCTTGGAAATGTCGCCGATATAAAGCGCCACGCCCGCCGCAACGAGAAGCGCCATGACAACGCCAACGCCGAAAAAATAGCCGAGAAGTCTAACCATGCCCGCTCCGGAATGTCGGTGGCAACGACTGTCTAGTTAGCGCGCCGCCGCATCAATGCAATTTGGAACCATCCCTTGAACGCGGTTGTGGGCAAATTGCGGCAAGGAGGGATGGCTACCGCGACTCGCAGGGCATAATCGGCGAATTGTGGTTTTGTTGCAACGCAACGGCCGCGCCAAGGCCTTATGCGTCTATCCGCCATTCGCCGCACTGGTGCCCGCAAAGGACTGAACAGCCGTAGCGACGCTTTCGATCGCCTTTTCACGCCATTCGGCGTCGAGCATCTGTTCCTCGTCGCGTTCGTTGGAGAGATAGCCGAGTTCCAGAAGCACCGATGGCACATCCGGCGCCTTGAGAACCCGAAATCCGGCAAAGCGGTGCGGGTTCTTGATGAGTTCCACCCGGTCGGACAGCGTGCCGACCAGCGTGCGTGCAAACCGAACCGAGAATGACTGCGTTTCGCGCCGGGTCAGATCCATCAGGATATCGGAAACCTGATGATCCTCATCCTCGATGGCCATGCCGGCGAGTTCATCGGACAGGTTTTCGCGCGCCGCCAGAGCCGCTGCCTCAGCGTCAGACGCCTGGTCGGAGACGGTGTAGACAGTTGCCCCGCGCACGCTCTTGTAGCGGATGGTATCGGCGTGGACGGAAATGAACAAGTTGGCCCCGTGCTGGCGCGCTATGCGCACGCGCTCGTCGAGCCGCAGGAAGGTGTCGTCGTCGCGGGTCAGGCGCACACGGTGGCTGCTGTTGGCCTCCAGATGCGCCTTCAGTTCCTCGGCGAAGGTAAGAGTGATGTCCTTTTCCTGCGTGCCACTGACACCCTTGGCCCCGCTGTCGATGCCGCCGTGGCCGGGGTCGATCACGATGGTGAAGCGTGTGTCGACCGGTTCCTGGCCCTTGACCACCCGGTCACCCTTGGGTGTCGAGCGGGTTGATCCGGTGGTCGTGACCTGATCGGCCATCGCCGTTTCGAACTGGGCGTCGCTCGCAGCGACGATATCGGCGACCAGCCGGTAGCCCGGTGACGATGTGTTTTGCAGAATATCGAAGGCTTCGACGGCGAAAGGCCCGTTAACGCGCAGGATTAGACGCCCCCTCGCCTCGCTGACGAGACCGTAGCGGACATGGGTGATCAGACCGCGCGCCGACGTCGCGTCGGGATCGATCGAAAACCGCGCGCCCGGTACGTCGATGGCAAGCCTGTAGGGAGCGCGCAGCAGGAACCAGTTGGCGTCCGGTTCCTTGTCGAACTGCATGACAAGGCGAACGCGGGTGTCGTCACCGGCCATCTTGTACCCATGCACGATGACGCTGGACGGCGTTTCCTGCGCTTGCGCCGGCCCAAACGGCCCGACGGACAGCAGCACGCAGGCAACGAGCAGCAGAAACACGCTGCAGCACACACGGTCCAGCCTACTTTTCAAGTCGATCACTGCCCGAATCGCCATCGGTTGCCAGCCTGACTTCATCATGAAGCCGAAGGGTTCCAGTTAACAGGAGGTAACGAAGGATGGTTAACCAAAACTTTCGCAATCCTGCACAGTATTGACGTTGGGACGCATGGTTTTGCCTTCAGGCAATTGAGGGTTGCCTTAGACGGCACCAAATCATAAAAGCGGCACGGGACAACCGCAACGTCCGGCACCAGTCCACGCTGACGGCGTCAGATGCGGCCAAGGCGCCTTCGCGAAGGCGTCTATCGGGGAAGCGGGTCCGGGCGGATGTTCCAGAAAGATTTCTTCGGGTGTTACCGCCAAAGCGGAGCCCATTGTGTGAGGAAAACGGTCGGGATCGAGATCCCTGACCGGCTCAGTTGAGCAACAAGGTTGGTCCGGTTTGACCGGGCTTGGTTCAAGACAAGGTTCAGCGCAGTCAGTACATGGACAGGACCATTTCGATAGCGAGCGCCGGCTTCAGCCGCCCAGTGGCGGTTCCCGGCGCGCTTTCGGTGCCTGTCTCGCAGCGCGCGAGCCGCAATTTATCCGGCAGGCCCGATAACGCCCCGCCGGCCCGGTGCCCAAGCACCCGGCCGGGCCGAGCGCGCGCCACCGGGGAGACTATTCATAATGCCCAACAAGATGCTGATAGACGCCTCCCACCAGGAGGAGACACGCGTTGTCGTGGTTCGCGGCAACCGAATTGAAGAGTTTGATTTCGAATCACAGGACAAGAAGCAGCTAAAAGGAAACATCTACCTCGCCCGCGTGACGCGGGTCGAACCATCGCTTCAGGCTGCTTTTGTCGAATATGGCGGGAACCGGCACGGCTTTCTCGCCTTCAGCGAAATCCATCCAGACTACTACCAGATTCCGGTCGCCGACCGGCAGGAACTGATCCGTGCCGAGGCCGAGGCTGCCAAGGCCGAGGAAGACGACGATCAGCCGCAGGAAAAGCGCGGCAAGCGCCGGCGGCGCGGTCGCGGTCGCGGACGTGCGGATACGCCGCTTGAGGCGGAGCCGGAGGCTTCCGAACAGGAAGGCAGCACCGCCAACGCGGACGATGCCGGCGACCAGGGCGCGGAGAACGACGCGCCGCCTGAGAACACCGACGGCCCGGAGGACGACTTCGCCGACGAGGCGGCCAATCCCGCCGTCATGGCCGAGCAGGCCGCCAGCGACGTTGTTTCGGAACCTGCGCCGCAGAACGGCGACAACGATGACGGCAACGGCGCACCTGCTGCCGATGGCGATGTCGAATCGGTCGGCGCTGACGACGCGCTGGAAGAGGTGCGCAGCCGCCGCAAGCCGCTGCGTCGCAATTACAAGATCCAGGAAGTCATCAAGCGCCGCCAGATCCTGCTGGTGCAGGTGGTCAAGGAAGAACGCGGCAACAAGGGTGCTGCACTCACCACCTATCTGTCGCTGGCCGGCCGCTATTCGGTGCTGATGCCGAACACCGCACGCGGTGGCGGTATTTCGCGCAAGATCACCAATGTGCAGGACCGCAAGCGCCTGAAGGACATGGTGAAGGAACTTGAAGTTCCGACCGGCATGGGCGTGATCCTGCGCACCGCCGGCGAGAGCCGCACCAAGGCCGAGATCAAGCGCGACTATGAATATCTGCTGCGGCTGTGGGAGAATGTGCGTGCGCTGACGCTGGAATCGAGCGCCCCTGCCCTCGTCTATGAGGAAGGCTCGCTGATCAAGCGGTCGGTGCGCGACCTCTACAACAAGGACATCGACGAGGTTCTGGTTGCCGGCGACGACGGTTACCGCGAGGCCAAGGACTTCATGCGCATGCTCATGCCGAGCCATGCGAAGTCGGTCCAGCCTTACAAGGACGCCGTGCCGCTGTTCGCAAAGTTTGGCGTCGAAGCGCAACTCGACCGTATGTTGCAGCCTCAGGTGACGCTAAAGTCCGGCGGCTACATCATCATCAACCAGACTGAAGCGCTGGTGGCGATCGACGTGAACTCGGGCCGTTCGACCAAGGAACACTCGATCGAGGACACCGCGCTACAGACCAATCTGGAAGCTGCGGACGAAGTTGCGCGCCAGCTGAGACTTCGCGACATGGCTGGCCTCATCGTGATCGATTTCATCGACATGGAAGAGAACCGCAACAACCGCGCGGTGGAGAAGCGGCTCAAGGAGTGCCTGAAGAACGACCGGGCGCGCATCCAGGTCGGGCGCATCTCGCATTTCGGCCTTCTGGAAATGTCGCGCCAGCGCATCCGCGCCTCGGTGCTGGAATCGACCATGCAGCCCTGCCCGCATTGCGGCGGCACCGGCCACATCCGTTCCGATTCTTCCGTGGCGCTGCTGGTGCTACGGGCGATCGAGGAAGCGCTGCTGAAGGACAGCCGTCACCACATCACGGTGAAGACGCCCTTCAACACCGCGCTCTATATCCTCAATCACAAGCGGCAGAACCTTTCGGAGCTTGAGGCTCAGTTCGGACTCGATATCACCGTCGAGGCCGACGACAGCGTTGCTGCCCAGCATTACGTGATCACCAAGGGTGCCGTTTCGGATCGCCCGTCGACCGCCCCAGAACTCGCGGTGATCGAACCGCCGGCGCTCGATGATGCGGACGATGTGGACGAGGAAGCCGCCGGCGACGACACGCAGCGGCAGACTCAGGCCGAAGGGGACGGCGACGGACAGCGCAAACGCCGTCGCAGACGGCGCAGGCGTGGCGGACGCGGCCGCGGCGGCGACCAGAATGCCCAGTCCGGCGAGGGCCAGGACAATGGCCAGCAATCGGCTGACGACGAACAGACGGACGCAGTGGCCGATGCCGGCGAAAGCCCCGCTGAAACGGCCGACAGCGATGCCGACGCGGACGACGCGCCGCGCAAGCGGCGTCGCGGCAAACGTGGTGGCCGTCGTTCGAGAGACGACAACACGGCAACGGCCGACGCAGAGGCTACTGAGGAAGCCAGCGCCGATGCGGTGGCAGCAGATGCTGACGGAGAAACGGTAAGCGCTGAAGCGCCTGCCGAAGAAGAGAAGCCGAAGCGCAAGCGCCGGACGAGCACGAAAAAGGCCAAGGCCGAGAGCGAGGCTTCTGAAGAAAAGACAGAAGCCGCGCCGGCAGATGCAGAGGCGTCTTCAGACGACACAGCCGCCGAAGAGAAGGCCGAGAAGCCGAAATCCAGGCGCAAACCTGCCTCGCGCAAGAAGGCCGCGGAGCCGGTCGCAAGCGAACCGGTCATAAGCGTCGTATCGGAAGGCGAAGCGGCGGCTGCCGAGCCCAGCAAGGACGAACCTGCCGAAGAGCAGGACAACCAGCCAAGGCGTAGCGGCTGGTGGCAGCGCAAGAGTTTCTTCTGAAATTGATGCGAATTAGTTAAACAAAAACCGGGGCTTGCCCCGGTTTTTTGTGCGATTTTCACTTCAACCAATTGCCGATCCGGTGCAGCGCCTCCGCTATATCGGCGTTGGTGCCCGCATAGGACAATCGCACGGTTCGATGCCCTTCGGCGGGATCGAAGTCGCGGCCGGGCGTAATTGCAACGTGACACTCGGCCAGCATGCGCCTGGCGAATTCCATGCTGTCATTGGTGTGTCGGCTGACATCGCAATAGGCATAGAAGGCGCCATCCAGCGGCGCTGCCAGATCAAAGCCGAGTCTTGGCAGCCCCTCGATCAGCAGGTCGCGATTGGCGCGATAGCGCGCCTTCACCTCTTCGAGTTCGTTCGTCGCATCGAAGGCTTCGACAGCGGCGATCTGGGACAGCGCGGGCGGCGAGATGTAGAGGCTCTGCTGCAGGCATTCGACCTGCCGCACCAGCTTCTCGGGCAGCACCATCCAGCCAATGCGCCAGCCTGTCATGCAATAGTATTTGGAGAACGAGTTGATGACGGTCACATCCGGGTCGAGTGCGAGCGCAGTATGATCCGGGCCTACATAGGACAGGCCGTGATAAATCTCGTCCGAAATGACGGAAATTCCGAGTTCCGCGGCTTTCGATACCAAAGCCGCCAGTTCCGCCTCCGGAATGATCGCGCCGGTCGGATTTGCCGGGCTTGCAAACAGCACACCGTTGAGCGGCTTTTCGCGGTGCGCGGCCTCAAGCTGGCCCGCCGTGAGCTGACCACTGCCCTCATGAGGGATTTCGACGGCCTCGATGCCAAGGGACGCCATGATGTTGCGGTAGGCCGGGTAACCGGGCAGCACGGTCGCGATCCGGTCGCCCGCATCGAACATGGCAAGAAACGCCAGATTGAACCCGGCCGACGATCCTGTGGTCACGGCGATGCGTTCCACCGGGACATCGACATTGTATTTCGACCGATAGTGCGCGGAGATCGCGGCTCTCAACTCGGCGATACCCATCGAATCGGTGTAGCCGATCGCGCCTGCCTCAAGCGCCCTGCCCGCAGCCTGGCGAACACGCTGTGGCGCAGGATCGCCCGGCTGGCCGACAGCCAGCGAGACAACCGGATGCCCAGCCGCCTTCAGCCTGTTTGCGGCCGCCAGAACGTCCATGGCGTGGAAAGGTTCGGCCGCGCCACGGCGCGACAGGGAAACCGGCATCAATGCGTCCTTTACCTTTGAATGCGCCGCACAAATGCCCGATTGGGATGCGCTTCACAAGTTGATGAGGGCGGCCGCGCGCTGCTTTCAAAGCAAACGCCGTTAAAGTACGGATTGAGCATGCTCATCAGCGGCAAGGGACATCGGCGAAACACTGCATTTGCGCGGCCGCTGCGCACGCTGGTTGCATTCCTCGCCGCCTGCCAGTTAACGCTTGCTGCTCCAACGGGCGCACTGGCGCAGCAACAATCGGTCCCCATCGTGCGCGATGCCGAGATCGAGGCGCTGATGCGCGACTATGCGCAGCCGATCCTGAAGGCTGCCGGCCTGTCGACCTCAGGCATCGATATCATTCTCGTCAATGACAACCGGTTCAACGCGTTCGTTGCCGGACGCCGCATGTTCTTCAACACCGGCGCGCTGGTGACGGCGGAAACGCCGAACGAGATCATCGGCGTGATCGCCCACGAAACCGGGCACATTGCTGGTGGACATCAGGAGCGCCTGAGGCGCGAGCTGGATCGCGCCCGCACGGTGGCAATCGTCGGTGCGCTGGTTGGTCTCGGTGTGGGCATTGCGGGCGCCGCCTCAGGCAGAAGCGGGGCCGGACAGCTCGGTGCCGGCATCGCGATGAGTGCGCCGGAAATCGCCCGGCGCGGGCTCTTGAGCTATCAACGCGGTGAAGAAGCCATCGCGGACCGTCTGGCGTTCGAATATCTCGAAAAGACCGGGCAGTCGGCGCGCGGCATGCTGACGACCTTCGAACGATTCTCAAAGGCGCTGTCGCTGTCGGGCACTCAAGTCGATCCATACCAGATCAGCCATCCCATGCCGCGCGAGCGCATTGCCAACCTCGAACGGGTAGCGCGCTCAAGCAGCGCCTATGACACAAAGGACCCGCCTGCGCTTCAGGCGCGGCACGACATGATGCGCGCCAAGATCGCCGCGTACACAATGGGCGCAGGAGCGGTACAACGCATGTTCCGCGGCGATCCGCATGGAGCCGGCGCACTCTATGGCGATGCAATCGCCACCTATCTGACGGGAAATCCGCGTTCGGCGATTTCGAAGATCGACCGGCTGCTGAAATCGCAACCGAACAATCCATACCTGCATGAACTGCGCGGCGAAGCGCTGATGAAGGCGAACCGCCCGGGCGACGCGGCAAAGGCGTTTGCAAAGGCGATCGCGCTTGATCCAGACCGGACCGGCCTGCTGCACGTTTCGCGCGGACAGGCCCTGCTTGCCGCCGGTGCGGTCAAGGAAGCGGTGTCGGAACTCAAGCTCGGTCTTGACCGCGATCCAGAGTTCGCACCCGGCTATCGCCATCTGGCGCAGGCATATGGCCGGACGGGCGAGATCGGGCTTGCCGAACTGGCCACTGCCGAGGGGCACTACCAGGCCGGGAAATACCATGATGCCAAGGTGTTTGCAGCGCGTGCGCAGCAAAAGCTGCGCAAAGGAGCGCCGCCCTGGCTGCGCGCGCAAGACATAATCAACTTCAAGCCGCCAAAATAACGCCATTCCGCTCCGGCAACCGCCGATCCACGACAACGCATCGAAACCCAACAGGACCACCCAATGAAGAACGCCATCGCCGTCGGAACCATCGGTATCGGGCTCTCCTTCGCCATGCTGGCGGTGGGTTTTCTTTCGGGGAACGGGGTGCCAGCCGGCGCACAGCCATCGCGCGACATACAATCCGTCGCGGGCCTCGACCGGAACGCGATCGAGGCGATCGTGCGCGACTATCTCGTCGAGAACCCCGAAATCATGCTGGAAGTGCAGGCCGCACTCGAAGACAAGCAGGATGCCGACCGCAGGCTGGCACAGTCCGAAGCGATCGACAGGTCGTCCGACCTCATTTTCAACGCCGCCTATGACGGCCTTGTCGGAAACCCGGCTGGCGACATCACCATTGTGGAGTTCTTCGACTACAATTGCGGCTATTGCGAGCGGGCCCTGGCGGATATGCAGCACCTTGTGGACGCTGACGCGAATCTGCGTTTCGTCGTCAAGGAATTCCCCATTCTTGGCCAGGAATCGCGCGACGCGCATGTCGTTTCGATGGCGTTCCGGACACTTGAGCCAGCCAAGTATGGCGAGTTCCATCAGGCACTGCTGAGCTATCCGGGCCGCGCCAACGAGGCCAGCGCCATCAAGATCGCGCTGTCGTACGGGGTCGACGAAGCTGCCCTTCGCGCAGAGATGGACAATCCCGATATCGCCAGCGCCTTTGCCGAAACCTATGCGCTGGCCAACGATCTCTCGATCACCGGCACGCCGTCCTATGTGGTCGGTGGAGAGGTGATTTTCGGCGCGCAGGGCCGCGAACTGCTTGCCGAAAGGATCGCAAACGCGCGCGAATGCGCAACCACCGCGACCTGCTGATCTGCGATTTGTCGCGCGGAGGGTCTGTGGACAGGCCCACTTGCTCCTTGCGCTCTTTTCGCGGCAGTCTATCCACTCTATAGAAGCCGCCGCAGCGTCCACGGCGCGAAAGAGTGTTGATGGCCAAGACAATCTACGTTCTGAACGGACCGAACCTGAACATGCTGGGCAAGCGTGAACCCGGCATCTATGGCGGCAAAACTCTGGACGAAATCGGCGAAGATTGCCGAAAAACGGCTGAAACGTTAGGATTTGATGTCGAATTTCGGCAGTCGAACCATGAAGGCGTGCTGGTCGACTGGATTCAGGAAGCCGGTGAGAAAGCGGTTGGCGTGATCCTCAATCCGGGTGCATACGGTCACACGTCAATCGCGATGCATGACGCGATCCGGGCTGTCGATCCGCTGCCGGTGGCTGAGGTTCACCTGTCGAATATTCATGCACGTGAACCATTTCGCCACCATTCGACGATAGCGCCGGTGGCGACTGGAATGATCTGCGGGTTCGGACCGCAAGGTTACATCATGGCGCTACATGCGCTTGCGGCACGGGTATGATCCGATAGCCAGGGGCAAAGGCGGGAGTGGAATGACTACCAAGAAGTCTGAAATAGACCAGAAGATGATCCGCGATCTCGCGGGAATCCTGAACGAAACCAAGCTGACCGAGATCGAGGTCGAAATCGGCGACATGAAAGTGCGCGTGTCACGGCAGGCTTCGGGCGTCCAGAGCTATTCTGTCCCAGCCCCCGCCGTTGCTGAGGCGCCGGCCGCACCGACCGCCGAGCAGAAGGCGCCCGCCGCAGAGCCTGCTCCTTCGGGGTCAAAGTCCGGCGCGTCGAAGAACGCCATCAACTCGCCGATGGTCGGCACCGCCTACATGGCCCCCTCGCCGGGCGCAAAACCTTTCATCGAGGTTGGCCAGACGGTGCGCGAAGGCCAGACGCTGCTGATCATCGAGGCGATGAAGACGATGAACCAGATACCATCGCCGCGCGCCGGAACGGTCAAGGAAATCCTGTTCGAGGACATGCAGCCCGTCGAATTCGGCGAGCCGCTGGTTGTCGTCGAGTAGGCGGCGTCGATGTTTCAGAAAATCCTGATCGCCAACCGCGGTGAGATCGCGCTGCGCGTTCTGCGGGCGGCCAAGGAGCTTGGCATCCAGACGGTCGCCGTGCACTCAACGGCGGACGCGGAAGCCATGCATGTGCGGCTTGCCGATGAGAGCGTGTGCATTGGCCCGCCCCCATCGCGCGACAGCTATCTCAACATCCACCAGATCGTTGCGGCCTGCGAGATCACCGGCGCGGACGCAGTACATCCGGGCTACGGGTTCCTCTCGGAGAACGCCAAGTTCGCCGAGATCCTCGATGCTCACAAGATCACCTTTATCGGGCCGCGGGCAGAGCATATCCGGGTCATGGGCGACAAGATCGAGGCCAAGCGCACAGCAAAGAGGCTCGGCATTCCGGTCGTTCCCGGCTCCGACGGCGCGGTGACCGACGATGAGACGGCGAAACGCGTTGCCGCCGATATCGGTTATCCGGTGATCATCAAGGCCTCGGCCGGCGGCGGCGGGCGCGGCATGAAGGTTGCGCGCTCCGAAGACGAGATCGACGTCGCACTGGCGACGGCGCGCTCGGAAGCCGGTGCAGCTTTCGGCGACGACGCGGTCTATATCGAGAAATATCTGGAAAAGCCGCGCCACATCGAGGTGCAGGTGATGGGCGACGGCGATGGCCGTGCGGTCCATCTGGGCGAACGCGACTGCTCGTTGCAGCGCCGCCACCAGAAGGTCTGGGAAGAAGCGAATTCGCCCGCCCTCAACGCCGCCGACAGGGCGCGGATCGGCACGACCGTTTCGAATGCCGTAGCCGAACTGCGCTATGCAGGCGCAGGTACGGTTGAATTCCTGTACGAGAATGGCGAGTTCTACTTCATCGAGATGAACACACGCCTTCAGGTCGAACATCCGGTGACAGAAGCCATCACCGGCATCGACCTCGTGCATGAGCAGATTCGGGTGGCGTCGGGCTCCGGCCTTTCGGTCGAGCAGAAGGACATCAAGTTCAACGGCCACGCCATCGAGTGCCGCATCAATGCAGAGGACGCGAAGACCTTCACGCCCTCGCCCGGCACCGTATCGCATTTCCACACGCCGGGCGGACTGGGTGTTCGCGTCGATTCCGCCGTCTATTCCGGCTACCGCATACCGCCCTACTACGACAGCCTGATCGGCAAGCTGATCGTGCATGGCTCGAACAGGGTGGAATGCATGATGCGGCTGCGGCGCGCGCTGAGCGAATTTGTCGTCGACGGTATCAAGACGACGCTGCCGCTGTTCCAGGAATTGGTGAACGATACCGATATCGCCAATGGCGATTACGACATCCACTGGCTGGAAAAGTTCCTGGCGCAGTCGCGCTGAGGCTAAGCTATCCGGCCGGTGGCGGCGATGCGTCTGACGTGCCATTGCATGGCCATTCGCATGCGACAATGATGCCGGCCAAGAGCACGGCAGTTGCGCCACCAGGAGAATGCCAGCGATGAGCCGGCCATTCGCACCCGGTTACAAGATACCGCCAGACCTGCTCCTGCGCGCCTACGCGACGGGCGTGTTTCCCATGGCGGAAGGGGCGGACGACCCCGAGGTCTTCTGGGTACGTCCCGAAACGCGCGGTATCCTGCCTCTCACCGACTTCCACACGCCGAAAAGTCTGGCCAAGGTGGTCAGGCAGGAGCGCTTCAAGATCAGGCGCAACCATGATTTCGAAGGCGTGATTGACGGATGTGCAGAGCCGCGACCGGGGCGCCTGAGCACCTGGATCAACGAACCGATCCGCGAAGCCTATTCAGAACTGTTTCGTCGTGGTCACTGCCACACGGTGGAAGCCTGGCTCGACGACAGGCTGGTGGGCGGTCTCTACGGCGTCACGCTGGGCGCCGCATATTTTGGCGAGAGCATGTTTTCGCGCGAGCGAGACGCCTCCAAGGTGTGCCTCGTGCATCTGGTGGAGCATCTACGCGCACGCGGTTTCCTGCTGCTCGACACGCAGTTTACGACCGAGCACCTGAAGCGCTTCGGCGCACGCGACCTGCCGCGCGGCAAGTATGAGCGGCTGCTCGACGACGCGCTGAAGGCCAGCGCCACGTTCTAGAACCGCTAGACCAGCCGGCTTTGCTCGACGGCGGCGTTGATGAAGCTTGCGAAGAGCGGATGCGGTTCGAAGGGCCGGCTTTTCAGTTCGGGATGGTACTGGACGCCGATAAACCAGGGATGGTCGGAATATTCGACCGTCTCTGGCAACACGCCATCCGGCGACATGCCGGCGAAGACGAGCCCGCAATCTTCCAGCTTCTTCTTGTAGTCGACATTCACTTCGTAGCGATGGCGGTGACGCTCCGAAATTTGGGTATCGCCGTAGATTTCAGCGATGCGCGTGCCCTCACCGAGTGCGGCCGGATAGGCGCCAAGCCGCATGGTGCCGCCAAGGTCGCCGGCAGCCTTGCGCTTTTCCAGCATGTTGCCGCGCAGCCATTCCGTCATCAGGCCCACAACCGGCTCGTCGGTCGGACCAAACTCCGTCGATGACGCGTCTTCGATGCCGGCAAGCGAGCGAGCGGCCTCAATGCAGGCCATCTGCATGCCGAAGCAGATGCCGAAATAGGGAACCTTGCGTTCGCGGGCGAACTTGGCCGCCAGTATCTTGCCTTCCGAACCGCGCTCGCCGAAGCCGCCTGGAACCAGAATGCCGTGCACCTTCTCAAGCCAGGGTGACGGGTCCTCCTTCTCGAAGATCTCCGATTCGATCCATTCGAGCCTGACACGCACGCGGTTGGCCATGCCGCCATGCACCAGCGCCTCGCTTAGCGACTTATAGGCATCCTTGAGGCCGGTATATTTGCCTACAATGGCAATCGTGACCTCGCCTTCGGGGTTATGCAGGCGTTCCGAAACCTCTTCCCAGCGCTCCATGCGCGGCTTGGGCGCAGGGTCGATACCGAACGCGGACAGAACCTCCTCGTCCAGCCCCTCGGCGTGATAGGCTGTCGGCACGTCGTAGATGTTGGCCACATCGAGCGCCTGGATGACGGCCGATTCACGCACATTGCAGAACAACGACAGCTTGCGCCGCTCTTCCGGCGGGATTTCCCGGTCGGCCCGCACCAGGAGAATGTCGGGCGCAATGCCGATCGACCGCAATTCCTTGACCGAGTGTTGGGTCGGCTTGGTCTTCAGCTCGCCGGCAGCCGGGATCCACGGCATCAGCGTCAGATGTACAAACACGCACTGGCCACGCGGCAGGTCGTTGCCGAGCTGGCGAATGGCCTCAAGGAAGGGCATTGCCTCAATATCGCCGACCGTGCCGCCGATCTCGCAAAGAACGAAATCGACCTCTTCATTGCCGTCGACCACGAAGTTCTTGATCTCGTCGGTGACGTGCGGGATCACCTGCACCGTCGCACCAAGATAGTCGCCGCGCCGCTCGCGCTCGATGATGTTCTGGTAGATGCGACCGGTGGTGATGTTGTCGCTCTGGTTGGCCGAACGCCCTGTGAAGCGTTCATAGTGGCCCAGGTCGAGGTCGGTCTCCGCACCGTCGTCGGTAACGAATACCTCGCCATGCTGATAGGGCGACATCGTGCCCGGATCGACATTGAGATAGGGGTCGAGTTTCCTCAGCCGGACACGGTATCCCCGCGCCTGGAGCAGAGCGCCCAGAGCCGCCGAAGCGATGCCTTTTCCGAGGGAAGAAACCACGCCGCCAGTGATAAATACGTATCGCGCCATGGGAATCATGGCTTAGCGACGGCGAACTGATTCCGCCAGCGAAAAAGTCCACCGGGCGCATCTTTTCCCGTGATCGGCGGGGCAAGGCCACGACTGGACCAAGCATTTGGGCTTGTGTCCGCGACCGATGCAGCTAGAAGCCGCTCCACACAGGAGACAATCATCATGGCGATCGCGGCGCAGAACGCTGCAGCTGGCTGGCCCGCGGAAGTTCGGGCCACGGTGCTGCTCGCCTGGCCGATGATCCTGACCAATCTCGCCCAAATGGCGATGACCACCACCGATGTGGTCATGATGGGCCGGCTGGGCCCCGACCAGCTTGCCGCCGGCGCGCTGGGGCACAATCTCTATTTTGGGCCAATGATGCTGGGGCTTGGCCTGATGCTGGCCACGTCACCGATGATGGCCTCCGAACTTGGCCGCAACCGCCATTCCGTTCGCGATGTGCGCCGC
The DNA here is from genome assembly GCA_965232405.1 of Rhizobiaceae bacterium. Classification (GTDB taxonomy): domain Bacteria; phylum Pseudomonadota; class Alphaproteobacteria; order Rhizobiales; family Rhizobiaceae; genus RCIO01. The sequence continues at coordinate 3,514,964 of OZ246966.1, read as the reverse complement.
ACGGTACGGCAGGGCTTGTGGCTCGCCGTTGCCGCCTCCGTGCCGATCTGGCTGTTCCTATGGCACGGCGGCTCGGTGCTTGCCTGGATGGGGCAGGACCCAAAGCTTTCGGTAATGGCGGGCGAGTACATCCGGCCGCTGCAATGGGCCACCCTGCCCTTCTTCGGCTACATCGTGCTCAGAAACTTCATCTCCGCACTCGAGCGGCCGGGATGGGCGCTGGCGATCACCTGCTTTGCAGTGTTGTTCAATGCCTTCGCCAACTGGTGCCTGATGTACGGCAATCTCGGCTTTCCGAGACTGGAACTGGTCGGCGCGGGCATCGCCACCACGCTTTCCGACTCGCTGATGTTTGTCGGGATGGCGCTGGTCGTGAGCCTTGAAAAGCAGTTTCGCCGCTACCGGCTGTTCGGGCGCTTCTGGCGCGCCGACTGGCCGCGCTTTGTTCATCTGTTCAAGCTGGGCGCGCCGATTGCGGGCATTCTCGCTTTTGAGGTTTCGATCTTCAACGCCGCAACCTTCCTGATGGGGCTGATCAGCCCGGTCGCGCTCGCTGCTCATGCCATCGCGATCCAGGTCGCGTCCGTCAGCTTCATGGTACCTATGAGCATCGGACAGGCGGTGACCGTGCGTGTCGGCCGGGCATTCGGCGCACGCGATCCGGAAGCCGTCGCCAAGGCCGGGTGGACGGCGCTGGCTATCGGTGTTTCCTTCATGGCCTGCATGGCGGTTGTGATGCTGAGCGTGCCGCTGCTCCTGATTGCTGCATTCGTGAATACCAATGACACCGCCAATGCGGCGGTCGTTGCGACAGCCGTGACCTTCCTGTCGCTTGCGGCATTGTTCCAGATCGTCGATGGGGCGCAGGCAGTCGCTGCCGGCATGCTGCGTGGACTGCACGATACGGCCAAACCGATGGTACTGGCCGCAATAGGCTACTGGGGAATCGGCCTTCCGCTCAGTGTCATCCTCGCCTTCCCGTTCGGGATGGACGGCGTGGGCATCTGGCTCGGCCTGTTCTTCGGCCTGGCGTCAGTGGCTGTGATGCTGGTGATCCGCTGGACATGGCGTCTGCGGACGCTGTCGTGAACGACGCGTCAGTGTCGGCTGAAAAACCCGCCGCGCGGCTTTGCCTTCTTGGCCTCGTCGATCAGCATGTTGGCAATCTGCATGCGCACCATTGCGTCGGCACGCAAGTGCTCCGACACGCGATCAGGGTGATTTGTCGAGGCAAATTTACGTCGCAGGGCGTCGAGATCGTCAGGCGGCCGACCCTTGTCGAGACCAAGCTCGCGCGCAATCGCTTCAGGATCGGTTTCCAGCGATTCCGGCTCTGGCGCCAGAGGCGGCGCCGCAACCTCAGGTCGTGACGTATCGCCTTCATCGCCTGACCCATACTCGGCCGCTGCCCGCTCGGGAGAGATGGTGATCTTGCCTGAATGAAGTTCGTCGGCGACCGACAGCGGGTCGAGCCGGATCGACGGACGCGCTTCGACGGGCCGGTCTTCACCGGCTTCTTCCAATAGGTCGTCCAGCACTGATGCAAAATCACGGATCTGGCGCGCTTCCATGATTCGCCTCCCTTTTCAGGGTTCGACTTTCTCAAACTCGACCATACAGGCTACGCCTTAAGGAAATGGCAGCGGGATAAGGGGCATTTTAGTCGTCGCTTCAACCGGCACACTTTCCACCATACCGACCGGTCTCTACCCCACTGAAAACGTTGCATATCGGCGATTTTTCGACTGCAACACCTGCATAGATCGAATAGCCACTGGCGAGTGCAGGCCCGTTTCGGAGCGACGAAAGTGTTGCCAACGGACGGTGGCGCTTGCGCCTTCAAGCTTCAGCCCGCACTCTGGCCGCAATCGGCGCTCAACAATGCGCGGCAACGAAGCGGAGACGGCCAATGCGGTTTGCTCTAACCCTCGTATGCGGACTGTCCGCGATGACTGTGCCATCCGTTGCCAGCGACGACTATCTCGACGACCGCTCGGACGCGGTTTCGTTGGTCCAGTCGCTCTACAACGCCATCAACCGCAAGGAATATGCCCGCGCCTGGAGCTATTTCTCTACACCGCCGGCGGCAAGCCTGGACGAATACGCAGCGGGTTACTCAGACACCGAGAGTGTCGTGCTGCGCACGGGGCGCGCGAGCGAGGAAGGTGCCGCTGGAAGCCTCTTCTACCACCTCCCCGTCGCCATTGAGGCGCAGGGAACGGATGGCGCTTCCCGTGTCTTCGCAGGGTGCTATGAGTTGCGGATGACCAACCCGGCGGTGGCGACCGACGAGTTCACGCCGCTGCTGATCGAGCGCGGGCGGTTTTCAGTTGCTTCCGAGCCGCTCGATCAGGCCGTGCCGGCTTCCTGCGGTGGCGGACCCGCCCTGCCACCGGCCGATCTCGTGAAAGACCGCGCTGTCGCGCTCTACGAAAAGGCACTCGGCGAGACCTGCCTTCTGGCCAAGGAATTGCCCGCTGAGGAGCTGGAACCGGAGAGCCACGAGCTGAGCTTCCGCTATTTCTACGAGACGGAAAGCGACCCTGAACATCGCGCTCATCTGTTCCGGTTCCTGTGCAACCGGGGCGCTTACAACGAGTCTCACGTCTACATTTACAGCAATGAATACAATGAGTTGCGAATACTTTCTTTCGCAACTCCCGAGTTGGACATCCGCTACCGCGACGACGACACGGACGGGCCCGTCGATGCGATTTACGTGATCGGCTTCCGCTCCGCCGGCGAACTGGTCAATTCCGAGTATGACCCTGCCGGCAAGACGATCAATTCCTGGTCAAAATGGCGCGGCCTGGGCGACGCGTCGTCGCTCGGGACATGGCTGTTCCGGGGCGGTGAGTTTTCGCTGGTGCGCTTTGACGTCGATGCTTCCTATGACGGCGAGGTCAATCCGCAGACCGTTGTCGACTACGCGACGGGACCGTAGCGCGGTCGCCCCCTATTCGCCAAAACCCGCGCCGGATTGGCGTGGCGACAGCCTGATCAGCCTTGAATCGAGCACCGCCGCCTGCCGGTGACGAACGGCCTTCTGGTAGTCGGGGTCCTTGACCATTTCGACGAACGCGGCACCGCTTGGATATTCCGCAATGAAGCAGATATCCCAGTGCTCGTCCTCCGGGCCGATCAGCATCAGCCGGACTTCGCCGCTCCATGCGATGCGACCGCCGACGCGGCGGAAGATCGGGCCGCTCTCGCGCCCGTAGGACGCATAGGCTTCAGCGCCTGTCGCCTCGGTTCCGTCGTCATATTCGGCCTTGTCGCGGAGGCGCACGAGGTTGAGCATGTGAACCGGCCCATCGTCAGGAAGACTGCGGAACTTGCCGAACATTTCCCGTGTCGGGTCGATAAACATGGTGTCCCCTCCTCTTGAGGCCGTCAGCGGCCAGGCTGCGCCAGCATCCAGTTGATCGTTTCACGCCAGTCGGTCATGCGGATCGGCAGGCCGTGGCTGCCATCCTCGAAGCGTACCATGCGGATCGGATAACCCGGCGATGCGTCGCGAACCTTGTGGTAGAAGGCCTTGACAGTGTCGATCGGAAACACGCCGTCGCGGCTTCCGTGACCGAAGAACACCGGCACACCACGCTTGTAGGCGGGGCTGGCAAAGAAGCCGTCGTCCCACATCGATCCCAGCATGATCAGGCCGCCGAGGCGCTGGGCCATCGCCGGATCGCGCGCCAGCCGCCAGCAATGCGCGCCGCCCATCGAACCGCAGGCGACAACGACCTTCGCGTCAGGCGAGGCACGCATGTAGATGCCAAGCAGCGCCGAGATCTCGGCGGTGCCCTTTTCGCCGAAATCGCTGAAATCGGGAGACAGATAGAGGCCGCCCGCCGCGTGTACGAGGTTCTTGATGCGGTTGAAATTGCCGCCGAAGGTGAAGTCGTTCGCGCCCTGCCGGCGATTACCGCCCTGCCCGTGCAGATAAACGACGATCACGCTGGCGCGGCGTGAGGTTCCCACCGCGATATGCGGCACATTGCCGGCCGACGTTTCGGCAACGAGGTCATGCTGCGCGCGGCGCACGCCGGTCGAAACATATTTGCCGTGGACACGCCGCTCGGGCACCTGATCGCGGTCGTTGATATCGCGCTGCGCACTATAGTCGACGACGCGATAGTCGCCGCCATCCTCCACCGCCAGCACGATGGGATAGGCAAACAGCCTGTCCTTGTGCGGCGGCAGCAGCTGCGCAGAGGCAAGGCCGACAGTGGACAGAAACGTTATGAGGGCAAAGAGAAATCGAGTCATCTACGCCAGACTAGCTTTTTCGCCCCCCGAACGGCCACACCGAAATGGCGAATTTGAGGACTGGAATACCTACTCTTCCAGCACACCGCCCGCGGCGGCAAGCGCATCCGGCGTGTCGACATCAATGCGGGCGGCTTCGCCGATCTCGACGTCGATGATCTCAAGCTCGCTGTTTTCGACAATATGGCGAGCGCCGGTATCGCCCTGCAGCGCTTCAACCTCGCCAAACAGCGCCTTGGGCAAAATTACCGGATTGCCCCGCTGGCCCAAGGCTGTGGCGCGAACGATTGCAGCGCCGGCATGATCGCGAAAGACGTCAGCAAGCTTCCTGATATCGGCGGCCGTAATTCCGGGCATGTCGGCAAGCAGAACAAGCGCGCCATCGACGGTATCCGGCAAGGCCGCAACACCGGCCTTGAGCGAGCTTGCGATACCGCTGGCATAATCGGGGTTTTTGGTCGTTGCGATGCCGACCCCATCGAGCGCCGCGCTCACCTCGCCCGCCTGATGGCCGAGCACGGCAACCGCGTTGGCCAAGCCCGCCTGCACAAGCGCCTGCGCGCTGCGGCGCACCAGCGGTTCGCCATTGAAGCGTGCGAGCAGCTTGTTGTGGTCGCCCATGCGGCTGGAACGCCCGGCAGCCAGTAGCACCGCTCCCAGCGAAACGGCGGGTTTCTGCCGCGCTTCACGCGGCTGCGGGCGCGAGGGAATTTCAGCAAGCAATCCGCCAACGCCCATGCCCGCAATGTCGGCGGATGTTACCGGCAGGCCGGCAGCGAGACGGTCCAGAACCCAGTCGAAGCCGTTGATCCTGGGACTTCTGGCGCAGCCCGGGGCGCCCAACACTGGCTTCTCCCCAAGCGCACCAACCACCAGCAGATTGCCGGGATCAACCGGCATGCCGGTCCGCTCAACGGTTCCGCCGGCAGCCCGGATGGCAGCGGGGATCACATCGTCTTCGTCGCTCACCGCCGAGGTACCGAAAACAATCAGCATATCACTTTCGTTGGCGAGCACGGTGAGCGCCGCTGCCACGGCGTCTGCGTCGTGGGCCGTTCTTTTCTCGGCGCCAATCGAGCTCTGCGAGCGGGCCAGCCGGGCGACCGTCAGTTGGGCCGTCTTGTCGAGTACTGAGGCTTTGGTGCCGCCGAGTTCTGTCTGGACCAGACCTACGCGCATCGCCCTGAAAGGGTGGACCGCGAAGGCCTGGCCGGTCTGCGCCTGACCTTCGGCCTTCTCAACCAGTGCGCCGGCCACGGCATAAGGGATGATCTTGACGGTCGCGACCATCTGGCCCGCCTCGACAGCCGAGAAAGCAGCCAGCGTTGCAACAGTGATCGCCGGGTCGATTGCGTTGAGGGCGTCGATCATTGCCTTTTCGACGGCCAACACACCGGCATGCGTGGCGTGGATGTTTACACGCCCTGTCGCCGCTTTGCGGACTTCCGCATTTTCGATGCGCAATGCCGCAGCGATGCGCGTGGCCGCGGCGTCCTCGCCCACGTCATCCTCTTCAAGCCTTGCGACTGTGACAGAAGCGATGCCGGCCGCCTTCAATTCCGCGACATCCTCGTCGGTCAATCGACGCGCCTTTCTCAGGCGCTTGCCGTTGACGAAAACGGAATGAGCGAGAATGGCCCCGGCAGCTTCGTCGACCGGGCAAGGCCCGAACTTCACGCCGCCCTCATCGTCCGGCCACCGGCAAGCTCGCGCTTGCGCAATGCTTCGATGATCTGCGCCAGCGTTGCGACCGCGATCTCGGCTGGGCTGGCCGCAGCGATGTCGAGGCCAATCGGCGCGTGGATGCGGCCAATCTCGGCTTCCGACAGGCCGCTCGCCTTGAGGCGCTCGACACGCTTGGCGTGGGTCTTGCGACTGCCGAGAGCGCCCACGTAAAAACACCCGGCGCGGAGTGCCGCTTCAAGCGGGTGATCGTCGATCTTCGGATCGTGCGTAACGGCGGCCAGCGCGGTGTAGGCGTCGAGCGGATGCGATTTCAGCACCTCTTCCGGCCATTCGGGATGCAACGTCACATCCGGAAAACGCTCATCGGTGGCAAAGGCAGTGCGCGGGTCGATGATCACCATGTCGAAACCGGCGATCCTAGCCATCGGAGCCAGCGCCTGGCTGATGTGGACCGCGCCAATCACAACCACACGCGGCGGCGGCAGATGAACATTGAGGAACAGTTCTCGACCGCCAATTTCGGCCATGCCGGATTTGCCGGACCGGAAGCCGCGTTCGACCGCCTCGCCCAGCTCGCCATCGACTTCATCGCCCTCGCGCACAAGCCGGTCGCTGCCGTCGGCAACATCAGTCACCAGTATTGCCGCACGGCGCGCCGCGCGTTCGGCATTGAGTTCCTTCAGAAGCCCTGCGTCCATTGTCAGCCCAGCCGCTCGACAAAGACCTTGATGCGGCCACCGCAAGACAAACCGACCTGCCATGCGGTCTCGTCGGCCACGCCGAATTCAAGCATTCGTGGCTTGCCGGCGTCGATCACGTCAACGGCTTCGGTGATGACCGCACCTTCGACACAGCCGCCGGAGACTGACCCGTGGAAATTGCCGTCCTGGTCGATCACAAGCTGGCTGCCGACCGGGCGTGGTGCGGAACCCCAGGTTTCCATGACGGTGGCGATCGCGACTTCCCTGCCTTCGCCTTTCCAGCCTTCGGCGACCTGCAAAGGATCGAGATTGTCGGTGGTGGTTTCCATGATGTTCTCCCGGGCCTCAATATGGTGCCGCTGCGGGCCGATTGCCAAGCCCCCGCCATGCGCCGGGAGCGCCCATTGCGGGGCGCGCATCGGAAAGCGAGGCGCAAAGGTCGGCCAGAGCGTCGAGCGAATGAACGGCGCGAAGCTCGTCGACATGGGGAATCATGGCCTGAACGCCCCGCGCGCGCGGCTCGAAACCATCAAAGCGCAATAGCGGGTTCAGCCAGATCAGGTGGCGGCAGGATTTTTGAAGCCGCTCCATTTCGGCCGCAAGGCCTTCCGTATCATCGCGCTCCAGCCCGTCGGTGATGAGCAGCACAACCGCCCCCTGCGACAGTACCCTGCGCGACCAGACGCGGTTGAACTCGTGCAGCGTGTCGCCGATCCGCGTTCCACCCGACCAGTCCTCAACCGCTGCCGAGGCCTGATCCAGAGCTTCGTCGGGATCGCGATGCCGCATCTGGCGGGTCAGGTTGGTCAGCCGCGTGCCGAATACGAAGGTGTGCACATGGCGGCGCTTTTCCGACAGTGCATGCATGAAATGCAGGAAGATGCGCGTATACTGGCTCATCGAGCCGGAGATATCAGCCAGCACGACCAGCGGCGGCTGCAAAGTGCGCACCGACCGGAAACGCGGAACGATCATGTCACCGCCGGTGCGCAGCGCCTGGCGCATTGTTGCGCGCGGATCGATGCGACGGCCGTTCGGGTCAGCGCGAAAGCGCCGCGTGCGCACCTTGTCGGCGGGAAGATGCATGTCCGCAATCGCCCGGCGCGCCTCTGACAATTCGTCAACCGTCATCTGGGCAAAGTCCTTGCCGCGCAGAACCTCGCGTCCCGACACGGTGAACCGGGCGTCGATCTCGATTTCCGGCACTTCCTCTTCGCGGCGGTTCTCCTGCCCCGAGAAAAGCGCGTTGGCGACACGCGATTCGGCTGCGCGCTGCTTTTCCGGTTCGCGCTTGTCGGGCGCGACTGGCGAAAACATCTGCAGCATCTTTTCGATCAGTTCGCGCGAACGCCAGTACAGGCGGAACGCCTCGTCGAAGACGGGCCTGTCCTCGCGGCGTTTGACCAGCACGGCGTGCAGCGTCCAGTAGAAATCGTCTCTGGTGCCGATGCCAGCGGTGAGCACGGCATCGATTGCCTCGACCACGGAAGCCGGCCCGACGCGCATGCCGGCCTTTCGCAAAGTGCGCGCGAAATAGACAATGTTGTCGGCTATGCGGCCGTCGGGCTGCGCAGTTTTCGGGGTCGCGGTATCGCCGGGCTGCATGATGCGCCTATTGCGCGGCCGTCAGTTCGGCCTTCACTTCATCCAGGATACGCCGCCCCTCGCCCTCGCCGATGCGGGCAATGTCATCCTGATATTTGAGCAGCACGCCGATCGTGTCGGACACCGTTTCGGGGTCGAGCGCTATCTTGTCGAGCTCGGTAAGCGCACCTGCCCAGTCGATCGTTTCGGCGACACCCGGCGCCTTGAAGAGATCCATCTCGCGTAGTTTCTGAACGAAGTGCACAACCTCGCGCGACAGACGGGCATTGGCCTGCGGCACCTTCAGAGCCACGATTTCCAGCTCCCGCACCGCATCAGGATAGTCCACCCAGTGGTAGAGACAGCGGCGCTTTAGCGCGTCATGAATTTCTCGCGTGCGGTTGGTCGTAACAATCACGATTGGCGGCTCGCTCGCCCGGATCGTGCCGAGTTCGGGAATCGTGACCTGGAAATCGGAAAGGATTTCCAGAAGAAACGCCTCGAAGGCCTCGTCGGTGCGGTCGAGTTCGTCGATCAGGAACACCGGCGCCCTGCCCGGCTCGCCTTCGAGCGCCTCAAGCACCGGCCGGCGGATCAGGTACTTTTCGGAAAAGACGTTCTTTTCCATCTGGTCGCGGTCGGTCTGACCGGCCGCCTCGTCAATGCGGATCTCGATCATCTGGGCGGCGTAGTTCCACTCATAAACGGCCGAGGAGACATCGAGGCCTTCGTAGCACTGCAGCCTGATCAGCGGCCGATCCAGCGCACCAGAAAGCACCTTGGCGATTTCGGTCTTGCCGACGCCGGCTTCGCCTTCGAGAAACAGCGGCCTCTTCATGCGCAGCGCCAGGTAGAGAACCGTCGCGAGCGATCGGTCGGCGACATATCCGGCGCCAGCGAGCATCTCGATCGTTTCGTCGATATTGGCAGGCAGTTTCGGTGCAGTGTTTGCGGGCATCAGATTTCCTGGCCAGCGCCGGCTAGAGCTTATGGTAGGCGCGGTTGTAATAGATCAACGGCTCGAGACTATCACCGATACGCACGTCCCGCACCCGGCCAAACAGCACGCGATGGGTGGCAACATCCTTGGCCTCGACCAGCTGGCAGTCGAAAACGGCAGCCGCGCCGACCAACGCCGGTGCGCCGGTGGCGATCGCATCCCACTTTGCCGCGGCAAAGCGTTGGTCCTGTTCCAGTCCGGTCAGGCCAGAAAAGTGGTTGCCAAGCTCTTCCTGATCGGCGGTCAGCGTGTTCAGCGTGAAGACGCCGTTGTCGCGGAACACGTCGTTGGCCGCGTTTTCGCGGTTAAGGCAGACAAGGATCGTCGGCGGGTTGTCCGAGACCGAACATGTGGCAATCACGGTCGCGCCACGTCGGCCGGCCGGACCGTTCGTTGCCACAACGTGGACTGCGCCGGCAAAGCGGGCCATGGCGTCGCGATAGTGCCGCGGCTCAACAGCAGTGTTCTTCAGCAAATGCAGCCCCTTGATTTCACAGCCCGCTATATAGTGAGGGCACCGGGCCTCACAAGCGCGCCCGTGCGCAACAGTGCGTTCGATGCGATTGGCCGCAGCGGGAAATCTGGAGGGTTGCCGGATTTGCGTGTTCACTTTTCGCCACAGGCCCGTAGATTGCGCCCATGTCCCGTCGCCGCCCTCTCCTTGCGATTCCTGTTCTGGCAGCCACGCTTCTGGCGGCTGGCCCGCTTCGGGCACAGACAATCGGAATTGTGGCGCCTGTATCGGAATCGGTGGAACTTCTGGGGCGGCAGCTGCGAGCCGGCGCCGAAGTGGCAGCTTCAGAGCGCCGCATTGCCGAAAACAATCTGCGCTTTGCCGATGACAGTTGCAGCGCCGAAGGCGGCGAACAGGCCGCGGGGGCAATGGTGGCCGCCGGTGTGCGCATCGTCGTCGGCTTTCTGTGTACCGAGGCAATCGAGGCTGCACTGCCCATTCTGGCGATGGCGGGCATACCGGTCGTCACGCCGGGGGTGCGAACCAACAGCCTGACCGACCAGCGCAAGCGCAATGGCTGGCAGGTCTATCGCATGGCGCCGCGGGCCGATGACGAACGTGAGGCCGTTTCCACCATTCTGGTCGAACGCTGGCAGCGCGAATTGTTCGCGATCGTCGATGACGGGACAATCTATGGACGCGAACTCGTGGAGAGTTTCCGCCTTTCCGCAGAGCTGGAGGGGCTGCAGCCGATCTTCATCGACACCTACCGGCCGCAACTCGACAACCAGATCGGCTTGGTGGCGCGGCTCAACCGGGCCGGCGCGACGCATGTTCTGGTGGGCGGCGACCGCACCGATGTCGCGATCATGGGGCGCGATGCCGCCGAACTCGGCTTCAACCTCACCATCGCCTCCGGCGAGACGCTGCGCGCCGCACCGGGTGATGTGCCGCTTGCCGACGGCACGCTGATGGTCGGGCTTCCCGAACCCGCTGACGAGGCGCCGGAGTCCGTCGTGGCGGCATTCACAGAGCGCGAGATCGTTCCCGAAGGATATGTGATCCCCGGATATGCAGCGTTCGAGGTTGCGGTAGAGACCCTTATCAGGGCCGAGACCAGCGGCCGGACACTGAACGAGGTGCTGTCATCAGACGAGTTTCAGACGGCAATGGGAGCGATCCGTTTCGACGAAAAGGGCGACCTGGACGAGAACCCCTATCGCCTGTTCCGCTATGACGGCGGATCGTTCATCGAGGCGGACTAACCAATGGCGGTGAAGCCCGGTCCGCTCAATCTTCTCACCGATGTCACCGGTCTGCGGGTGGGCAATGCGGACGACGACACGCTCAAATCGGGCGTGACGGCCGTCATCTGCGACGGAGCAGCGGTGGCTTCGGTGCACGTCATGGGGGGCGCGCCCGGCACGCGCGAGACGGACCTTCTTGAACCGCACAATGCCGTCGAGCGCATCGATGCGCTGGTATTGTCCGGGGGATCGGCGTTCGGGCTGGACGCGGCGTCCGGCGTTCAGGCTGCGCTCCGCGAAGCCGGCAAGGGCTATACTGTTCGCGGGATCAGCATACCGATCGTGCCGGCCGCGATCCTTTTCGACATGACCAATGGCGGGAACAAGGATTGGGGCAAGTTTCCGCCCTATCGCGACCTGGGCTATGCCGCAGCAAACGGAGCCGGCCGCGAATTCGCACTCGGCAGCCACGGCGCCGGCAAAGGCGCGCTGACCGCCGGCCTGAAAGGCGGGCTGGGTTCGGCCTCCGCCGTTCTGGCGAACGGGGTGACCGTGTCAGCTCTGGTCGCGGTCAACGCAGTCGGCTCTACGACGATGGGCGACAGCGCGCATTTCTGGGCCGCGCCGTTCGAGATCGGAGACGAGTTTGGCGGCTTGGGCCTGCCCGATACCCTGCCGGACAGTACCGCCGACGTTCGGCTCAAATTCCGCGACGACACTATGGGCGGGGTGAACACGACGCTCGGTATTGTCGCCACCGACGCCGTGTTGTCGAAAGCGGAAGCCAAGCGGCTGGCGATGGCGGCGCATGACGGTTTCGCCCGTGCGATCTGGCCAAGCCACACGCCGGCGGATGGCGACCTCGTTTTCGCACTGGCGACGGGCACGAGCGGCAAGCGGCCGACATTCGAGGAGGCGATCGATCTCGGCGCGGTTGCCAGCGCGGTCATGGCGCGTGCAATTGCGCGCGGCGTTCATTCAGCGATTGCCGAGAGTGGTGATATCATGCCCGTATGGACTGATCGCCGAGCGTCTGCCGAGCAGGCCTGATTCTGCCGATATCATCCGTTCCGGCGGCAACGAGGGGAAAAGCATGTTGAATTCATCATTTCGTGCGATCGCCGCGGTCACTCTGCTGTTCCTCATGCCTCATGCAGCGCAGGCGGGTGATGCTGCCAATGTGAACATCCTTGGCTTCAGCCCGGACGGGGCCATTTTCGCATTCGAGGAATATGGCGTTCAGGACGGTTCCGGCTTTCCCTACGCCCACCGGTTCTACATCGCGACCGCGACCGACACGTTTGTTTCGGGAACGCCGATTCGCGTGCGGCTTGAGGATGAGAGCCAGAGCGTCGAGGCTGCGCGCGACCAGGCCAAGAGCCAGGGCCAGTCAGTCATCTCCGATACGACACTCGCCGCCAACCGCGGTTACACGGCGGGCTGGAACAGCATCACCGAACTATCGGCCGACAAGTTCCGCATCGCGGTAAATCCCCGACCGGTCTTTCCCCCATTCGACCCAGCAGTGGAGTTCCGGCTCACTGAAAAGCCGCTTGCGCCACCCGCCAGTTGCGAGGCGCTGGGCGTCGATATCATGGGTTATGAATTGACACGGGTCGGGACCACCGACGGGGCGGAAACGGTGCTTGTCCACGAAGATTCGTCCGTACCTTCAAGCCGGGGATGCCCGCTTGGTTACGCAGTGGGCGGTCTGCAGACCTTCTATCCCGCATCCGGCGCCCCCGTATTCGCCCTGATGATCATCATGCGGCAGTACGGCTTCGAGGGGCCGGACCATCGCTGGCTCGCGGTGGCGGGGCGTCTGTGACTTCGCATACCGCATGACCGGCCTGGTCCATCACCTGCGCACTGCCCTGCCCCGCCCATTGGCAACCGTGGCCGGCTCGCTTGCGTGGGCGATCGTAATGGCACTCAGCGCCGCATTGGCGCTTATGCTCACCGGGCGGGTCGCCTCCAGCCAGAGCGAGACCATCGTCAAGATTTACGCGCTTGGCGGCTTTCTGGCCTATCCGGTTGCGCTTTATGCGACGCGGCTCGTCGCGCTCGGGTCCGGCACAGAGAGGCGCATCGCGGCAGCGCTGTTTTCGCTCGGCATTGCAACCATGCTGGCAACCGCATTTGTTTTTTCGATGCACTACCGGATCTATTATGCCCAATGGCACTCCGATTTTCCGTCGGTAGACTGGATTTTCCATTTGCTGTTTACCGGCGCGAACGCCGTCTACCAGTTCACGGTACTGGGAACGCGGCTGTTCTTCCCCCTAGGCTTCATCGCCCTGTTTGCCGCCAGCCTGTTGGTGGCGCGGCAAGCGCGTTGAGCCCGGCGCGACGGTCTGCTACGAGCAGCGCATCGTCTCCCGAGGTACCGCAATGATCCCGCGTTATTCGCGGCCGGACATGGCCGCTATCTGGTCGCCCGAAACAAGGTTTCGCATCTGGTTCGAGATCGAGGCTCATGCCTGCGATGCACTCGCCGAACTGGGTGTCATCCCGAAGGAAGCCGCCAGAACGATCTGGGAGAAAGGCGGCAGCGCGACCTTCGACGTTGCGCGCATTGACGAGATCGAGCGCGAAACCAAACACGATGTCATCGCCTTCCTCACCCACTTGGCCGAGATCGTCGGACCGGATGCGCGTTTCGTCCATCAGGGCATGACGTCATCGGACGTGCTCGACACCTGCCTCAATGTGCAGTTGGTGCGCGCCGCCGACATCTTGCTTGCCGACATGGACAAGCTGCTCGCGGCGCTGAAGACTCGCGCCTTCGAGCACAAGTACACCCTGCGTGTGGGCCGCTCGCACGGCATCCACGCCGAACCCACGACGATGGGCCTGACCTTCGCCCGCTTCCATGCCGAAATGGCCCGCAACAAGGCCCGTCTTCTAGCTGCGCGCGACGAAGTCGCGACCGGCGCGATTTCCGGCGCGGTCGGCACGTTCGCCAATATCGAACCGGCCGTCGAGGAGCATGTCTGCGAGAAGCTCGGCCTCAAGCCCGAACCGATCTCGACGCAGGTGATCCCGCGCGACCGTCACGCCATGTTTTTCGCCACGCTCGGCGTTATCGCCTCGTCGATCGAGAACGTCGCCATCGAAATACGCCACATGCAGCGTACGGAGGTGCTGGAAGGCGCGGAGTTCTTCTCCATGGGCCAGAAAGGCTCGTCAGCCATGCCGCACAAGAAGAACCCGGTGCTGACGGAAAACCTCACCGGCCTCGCGCGCCTGGTGCGCATGACTGTGACCCCAGCGATGGAAAACGTGGCGCTGTGGCACGAGCGCGACATCTCCCACTCGTCCGTCGAACGCGGCATCGCGCCCGATGCCACCATCACGCTCGACTTCGCGCTCAACCGCCTAGCCGGCGTGGTCGAGAAGATGCTGATCTTCCCGCAAAACATGCTCGACAACATGAACAAGTTCCCGGGTCTGGTGATGAGCCAGCGCGTGCTGCTCGCGCTCACGCAGGCGGGCGTCAGCCGTGAGGATGCCTATTCCATGGTCCAGCGCAACGCGCTCAAGGTCTGGGAAGAACGTCTCGATTTTCGCGAACTCCTGCTGGCCGATGCGGAGGTCGTCGCGGCACTCGGCGAGGACACCATCAACGAGAAATTTGACATGGATTACCACACCAAGCATGTCGACACGATTTTCGAGCGGGTGTTCGGCAAAGCCTAATATCAGGCCGCAATTGCCCTGATCGCATTGCCCCAGGGGTCGGTCTTTTCGCCGGTCGGCGCGCCTTCCTTCGCCGCCAGTTCGACAAAGCTCAGGCCGGTGCGGTCCGGTTCACGCGGACCCGCACCAGCACTCTGCCAGCTATTTGCCCCGATGTGGTGGTGATAACCGCCGGTCGACAGGAACACAGCGCTGTCGCCGTAGCGGACCATTGTGTCGAAGCCCATCTCCCGGTTCCACCACGCCTCGGCATCGGCCGTGCTTCCAACGCGCAGATGAACATGGCCGACGATGGAATCCTGCGGGATGCCGTTCCAGCCGCCATCACCTTCAGGAAGCGATTCATGAAGCGCCCGCAAGTCCAGGCGCTCCGTGGCCATTTTGACCGCGCCGTCTTCCATCGGCCACTCGTCGCTGGAGCGGTCGCGATAGATCTCGATACCGTTGCCTTCAGGGTCGTAGATGTAGATGGCCTCGCTGACCAGGTGGTCTGAAGCACCGGAAATGCCGATCCTGTTTTCGGCTGCGTGGCCGACCCAGCGCGCCAAATCATCGCGTGTGGGAAGCAGGAAGGCCGTGTGATAGAGGCCGGCGCTGTGAGGATCACCCTGCTTGAGCGTAGAGGAGCCTTCGATCTCCAGCAATTCGCGGCCGCCGGCGCCAAGGCCAATCGTGCCGTTGGCGCGGCGCACTTCCTCCAGCCCCAGAACGGTCTTGTAGTAATCGGCGAGCGCCTCGGCGTCCCGCGCTTTCAAGCCAACCCGCTTGATGCTGACAGGTGCGTCGGCTGCAAATGGCAAATTGCCCATCGTTATCTCCTTTGGCCGACGACGACGCCGGCCGATCCTTGCGTTGCGTGTCAGATCGCAATCGCGACGCGATTTCACAAGACACGAAGGCGGAGACAGCTTGTTCACCGATTTGGCCCGGCTTGCACCAGAGCGGTCCCGCCGTTACATCGCGGCCATGAAGGTCAAGGATGCGGACATCATTTTCGTTCCCGGCAGCCCGGAGGTCGATGAAGGCCACTGGCTGGCGCGCTGGCAGGGCAAACTGTCGACCGGGCGACGGCTGGAAGTCGGCGCTGCCGAGGCAGCCGATCCCGCAGCGTGGGTTGGGAAAATTGCGCAGGCCGTAAACGACGCGAAACGCCCGGTGGTGCTGGTCGCGCACGGATTGGGTGTAACGGCAGTGATCCATGCCGCAGCAGGCTTCGATGGCAAGGTGGCAGGCGCTTTTCTGGCCGCTCCAGCCGATCCGGATCAGGCCGGCAACGACTTCGAGCCGTTTCCGACCGGGCCGCTTCCGTTTCCGTCACTGCTGGTGGCGAGCCGGGACGATCCAAACTGCGACTTTGCGCGGGCCGAAGAATACGCAGCCGACTGGGGTTCGCTGTTCATCGATGCCGGCAATGTCGGAAAGCTGGACGCAGGGTCCGGACATGGGCCCTGGCCTGAAGGGTCGATGACCTTTGCGCGCTTCGTGTCGCGGTTGCCCGCAACCTGAACGATCAGCCCAGCGAGGCTTTCGCCTTGCCCAGAAGCGCATCGGCGCCGGCGTTCATGAATTTGGACTCAGTACCGAAACCGAACAGCCTGATGCCCATTTTGGCCAGTTTGCCAGCATCCGCCATATCGACCAGATAGATGCCGACATGTTTGCCGGCGGCGCGTGTCCTGCCGGCGATATCGGCAATGGCGTCCATCATGTCGTCCAGACGCGGATTGACCGTATCGCCATTTGTCCATGTGATCGAGAAATCCGATGGGCCGATAAAGATGGCATCGATGCCATCGACCGCGAGAATACCGTCGAGCGCGTCATAGGCGCGGCGCGTCTCGATCATCGCAAATGACAGCGTCTCGCTGTTGGCGGTCTTGAGGCGTTTCAGATTGTCGGTCTGCCCGTCGCGCGCGGCCGCTATGCTCACGCCCCACGAGCGCTCGCCCATTGGCGGGTATTTGACCGCCGCAGCAAACGCCTCGGCGTCCTCAACCGAATTGATCATGGGGGCAACGACCGCTTCCGCACCGTAGTCCAGCGCCCGGCTTGCCATGCCGAACCCGCCGACGGGAACGCGGACAATGCCGGGCTTACCGGCCGCGATCGCTGGCGCCAGGCAGCGCAGAATGCTCTCTTCGCTGTGGCCACCATGCTGCATGTCCAGCAAGACGGTGTCGAACGCGGTGCCGGCAAGGGCTTCGATTGTCAGCGCGTCCGGAATGGCGGACCACGCTGCAAACACGGTTTCATCGGCGGCAAGGCGCTTTGCTAACGACATCGGCGGGTTCCCGGCATTGCTGTGAAACGGCGGCACCCGCCGATTGTTGCATCAGAAGTCAGCCCTTGCGGACCTGCTCAACCGCTTCGGCAAGCAGTTCGATCATGCGGCTGCGGAGCTGTTCGTCGGTCTGCGCCACGCCGCCTGCGTCGAGGTCGCCCCGCACCTTGCGGAACACATCCTCGTCGCCTGCTTCCTCGAAATCGGAGGCCACAACTTCCTTGGCGTAGGCTTCAGCCTCGTCGCCGGACTTGCCAAGCAGGTCCGCCGCCCACAGGCCGAGCAGCTTGTTGCGCCGGGCATAGGCCTTGAATTTCAGTTCCTCGTCGTGAGCGAATTTCGCCTCGAAACCCTTTTCACGATCTTCCATGCTGGCCATGAACGGTCCTCCGGTGGGGAATTGCACTTATGTGCATATGGGTGTTCCGGCACAAACCAAAAGCCCGCGCCCCGGTCAATATGCAGCAGGCGACAAAGACACGCAGTGTGCGACAAAGACGCGCCAAAGCGCAGAACCAGGCATTTTGGCGCACCAAAGCGGTTGAACACGGCGAAATGCCGATTGAGCGCGGAATGCAGTTGCGTTAGGACCGGCTGTATTTTCCCGTTTCGGGACGGATTCGCCGTTCCGGCCGCGCGGCATCCCAGCCGCCAATAGCCAGAGAATGCCATGAAAAGTCGGCGCCGCATCTACGAAGGCAAGGCCAAGATCCTCTATGAAGGACCGGAACCGGGCACGCTGATCCAGTTCTTCAAGGACGACGCCACCGCCTTCAACAAGAAGAAGCACGAGATCGTCGACGGCAAGGGTGTACTCAACAACCGGATTTCGGAACACATTTTCGGCCATCTGAACCGGATGGGCATTCCCACTCACTTCATCCGCCGGCTCAACATGCGCGAGCAGTTGATCAAGGAAGTGGAGATCATTCCGCTTGAAGTGGTGGTGCGCAACGTGGCTGCCGGTTCGTTGGCTCAGCGTCTGGGCATCGAGGAAGGCACGGTGCTGCCGCGCTCCATCATCGAGTTTTACTACAAGGCCGACGCGCTGGACGATCCGCTGGTCACCGAAGAGCACATCACCGCCTTCGGCTGGGCGAGCCCGCAGGAGATCGACGACATCATGGCGCTGGCCATTCGCGTCAACGACTTCCTGTCCGGCCTTTTCCTCGGTGTCGGCATTCAGCTTGTCGACTTCAAGATGGAATGCGGCCGACTGTGGGAAAACGACATGATGCGCATTGTCGTGGCTGACGAGATATCGCCGGATTCGTGCCGGCTGTGGGATGTCGGCACGCAGGACAAGCTCGACAAGGACCGTTTCCGCCGCGACATGGGCGGGTTGGTCGAAGCGTATCAGGAAGTCGCGCGCCGGCTTGGCATCATGAACGAAAACGAGCCGCCGCGCCCCTCCGGCCCGGTGCTCGTGTCGTCCAAGCCGGGCGACAAGGACAGCGTCCACTAGCGGAGCATAAATTGGCGATCAGGGCACGCGTCACCGTAACGCTGAAGAACGGCGTTCTCGACCCTCAGGGCAAGGCGATCGAAGGCGCGCTTGGAACGCTGGGCTTTGAGGGCGTCGGCCAGGTTCGTCAGGGCAAGGTTTTCGACATCGAGGTCGACAGCGCGGACAAGAAAGCCGCGGAAGCCGATATCAAGGCGATGTGCGAGAAGCTGCTCGCCAACACCGTGATCGAGGACTACGCGGTGGAGATCGCCTAGTGAAAACGGCGGTCGTTCTCCTCCCCGGCCTCAACCGCGATCGTGACATGATCGCGGCGCTGACCAAGATCACTGGCAAGCCGCCGCTCACCATCTGGCAGACAGAGACCGAAATTCCCGATGTCGACCTGATCGTCATTCCCGGCGGCTTCTCCTATGGCGACTATCTGCGCTGCGGTGCGATAGGCGCGCGCATGCCCGTGATGCGCGCGGTGGCCGACAAGGCGCGGCAAGGCGTTATGGTGATGGGTGTATGCAACGGTTTTCAGATCCTGCTCGAAGCAGGTCTTCTGCCCGGCGCACTGATGCGCAATGCGACCCTGAAATTCGTCTGCCGCGAAGTGAAGCTGGAAGTCATCAACGCCAACACCGCCTTCACGCGCGGCTACCGGCCGGGTCAGGTCATTCGCTGCCCGGTGGCGCATCATGACGGCAATTATTTCGCCGATGCCGAGACGCTGAAGCAAATCGAGGGTGAAGGCCAGGTCGTGTTCCGCTACGCCGACGGCACGAACCCGAATGGCTCGGTGAACGACATTGCCGGCATTGTCAGCCGCGACGGCAATGTGCTTGGCATGATGCCGCATCCTGAAAACCTGATCGAAGCCGCTCATGGCGGCTCGGACGGCCGCGCGCTGTTTGAAGGCGCGCTGGGGCTTGCGGCGTGAAGCCGGTGCGCGCTTCGCATCTGCTGCCAATTCTCGCCCTGCCCCTTCTTGCCGCCTGCCAGGGCGGTTCAACGGCGAGCGACGCGATATCCGTGCCCGGCGACAATTCGGCCCTCTCTACCATGGAGCGGATCGCCGTTGCGGCCCAGAAGTGCTGGTTCGGCCCGCAGGCGGACGGTTTCGAGGGGCTCGCCATGTCGCCCGAACTGACATCCTTTTCCGGCAAACCGCGCATTCTAGCGGTGCCGCGCGGCAATGTCGGCGGACTGCCGAAGCTGGTGGTCGAAGCGACCGGAAAACCAGCACGGATTTCCGCCTATGGCCCGTTAGCGGAAGGACCGCACGCTGCGGCTATCGCGTCCGACACGCGGCGCTGGGCCGCTGGCGACACGTCGTGCGCGGCGCGGGGATAGGCAATGGCTCGAGCGCTGAACCTTATCGGCATCGCCGTCGGGCTGTTCGCAATCGTCGTTCAGTTCGGGATCGCGGTTGACCGCTTCACCGACGAGGGCATAAGCCTTGGTGGGGCAATCGTGAAGTTCTTCTCGTTCTTCACCGTGCTCACCAACATGTTCGCGGTTGCGGTTCATGCGGCCGCACTGTCCGGCACGAGACTCGCATTCTTGCGGCGGCCCATCGTTGTGCTCACAGCGGCCGTTGCAATCACGATTGTCGGCATCGTCTATCATGTCCTGCTGGCCGCGCTTTGGGACCCGCAGGGCATGCAGAAGATCACTGACATTCTGCTGCATTACGTGGCGCCGGCGCTGCTGGTGGCTTGGTGGATCGCCTATGGACGCAGTGGAACGGCACGTTTGGCCGACATTCGCTATGTGCTGATCTATCCGCTGGCCTATCTCGGCTATGTGCTCGTGCGTGCGCCAATCGCGGGCGAAGTCCCGTACCCGTTCCTCGACTACAGGCAGTATGGCTGGCCGCATGTCTTGCAGATGGTCGTCATCATTCTCGCACTGTTTCTGGCCGTCTCGGCTCTTGCCGTCGTCGCCGACCGTTTCCTCCCATCGCGTTCAAGGCAGAACCTCGCGCCGTGACTATTTCCAACACCATCCCCATCACCGACGACCTCATTGCCGCGCACGGTCTGAAGCCGGACGAGTATCAGCGCATACTCGACCTCATCGGCCGCGAGCCGAGCTTCACCGAACTCGGCATCTTCTCGGCGATGTGGAACGAACACTGCTCCTACAAGAGCTCGAAAAAGTGGCTGCGGACGCTGCCGACCAAGGGCGAGCGAGTGATCCACGGACCGGGCGAAAACGCCGGTGTGGTCGATATCGGCGACGGCGACTGCGTGGTCTTCAAGATGGAGAGCCACAATCACCCCTCCTACATCGAGCCCTATCAGGGGGCTGCAACCGGCGTCGGCGGCATTTTGCGCGACGTTTTCACCATGGGCGCAAGGCCGGTTGCGGCGATGAATGCGCTGCGCTTTGGCGAACCGGACCATCCCAAGACCCGGCATCTGGTGGCCGGCGTGGTGTCCGGTGTCGGCGGCTACGGCAACGCGTTCGGCGTGCCGACGGTCGGCGGCGAGGTCGAGTTCGATCCAAGCTACAATGGCAACATTCTGGTCAACGCTTTTGCGGCGGGGATTGCGAAGACGGACGGCATCTTCCTGTCCGAGGCCAAGGGTGTCGGCCTGCCCGTCGTCTATCTCGGCGCCAAGACCGGCCGCGACGGAGTCGGCGGCGCAACGATGGCTTCCGCCGAGTTCGATGACAGTATCGAGGAAAAGCGGCCCACAGTTCAGGTCGGCGATCCGTTTACCGAAAAGTGCCTGCTTGAAGCCTGTCTGGAACTGATGGCGTCGGGCGCGGTGATCGCCATTCAGGATATGGGTGCGGCCGGCCTCACCTGCTCGGCGGTCGAGATGGGCGCGAAGGGTGATCTCGGCATCGAACTCAATCTCGACAAGGTGCCGGTGCGCGAAGAACGCATGTCAGCCTATGAGATGATGCTGTCGGAAAGCCAGGAGCGCATGCTCATGGTGCTGAAACCGGAGATGGAAGAGCAGGCTGCCGCGATCTTCCGCAAATGGGGGCTGGACTTCGCCATCGTCGGCAAGACCACCGACGATTTGCGTTTCAGAGTGCTGCACCAGGGCGAGGAAGTCGCCAATTTGCCGATCAAGGAATTGGGCGACGAAGCGCCGGAATACGACCGGCCGTGGGTGGCTCCAGCCGCACCTGCAGCGCTTTCGGAATCAGACGTGCCGGAAACCGATGTCGCCCACGCCCTGCTGGCACTGCTTGGCTCAGCCAACCTCTCCAGCCGCCGCTGGGTGTGGGAGCAGTACGACACACTGATTCAGGGCAACTCGGTACAGCTACCCGGCGGCGACGCCGGCGTTGTGCGGGTCGACGGGCACCCGACCAAGGCGCTGGCGTTCTCATCCGACGTGACCCCGCATTATTGCGAGGCTGATCCGTTCGAGGGTGGCAAGCAGGCGGTGGCCGAATGCTGGCGCAACATCACCGCCACCGGCGCGCTGCCGCTGGCGGCTACAGACAATCTCAATTTCGGCAACCCCGAGCGGCCCGAAATCATGGGGCAGTTCGTGCGCGCCATCGAGGGCATTGGAGAGGCATGCCGGGCGCTCGACTTCCCGATCGTGTCGGGCAATGTCTCGCTCTACAACGAAACCAACGGCAAAGGCATCCTGCCGACACCGACCATCGGCGGCGTCGGGCTGATCGACGATTGGCAGAAAATGGCGCGCATCGGCTTTGCCGCCGAAGGCGAAGCGATCGTACTTGTCGGCGCGCCGCACAAATGGGGCACTCATCTCGGCCAATCCGCCTGGCTGCGCGAGATCCACGGCCGCTGCGACGGTGCGCCGCCGCCGGTCGATCTGGAACAGGAAAAGAAGGTCGGCGATTTCGTCCGCATGCTGATCAGCGAGCGCGTCGTCACAGCCTGTCATGACCTTTCCGATGGCGGACTGGCCGTGGCGCTTGCAGAGATGGCAATCGCATCGGGAATTGGCGCCAACATCGAGGTCCCGGACGGATGGAACCCCGCAACGGTGTTCTTCGGCGAAGACCAGGCTCGTTATCTAGTGACCCTTCCGTTGGACGACGACCTGCTGGTCGCGACGGTCGACAAGGCACGAGCGGCCGGCGTTCGCGTCCCGTGCATCGGCAAGACGGGCGGGCGGGAATTGAAACTGGGAAATGCGCGTGCGATACCGGTCGAGGAACTGCGGCAGGTACACGAGGCCTGGTTCCCGACCTATATGGACGGCTGAACGGAGCAAAGTTCTATGGCCATGGCAGCGAACGACATTGAGCGGATGATCAAGGAGGCGATCCCGGACGCCCAGGTGACGATCCGCGATCTCGCTGGCGATGGCGACCATTATGCAGCCGAGGTGGTTGCAGAAAGCTTCCGTGGAAAGTCGCGCGTTCAGCAGCACCAGATCGTCTACGAAGCACTGAAGGGAAACATGGGCGGCGCGTTGCATGCACTGGCGCTTCAGACCAGCGTTCCCGAGTGAGTGAGCTCGCAGGCAACAATCACTTAGTCATCGCCTGCGCGTTTTGACATAGCGGCCACTCGTGCAGGCCGCTCGTACACATACAATCAGGCTGATTGCGAAACGGCGGCGTTGGCTGTCAGTACCTGTCCCTGCCGCCACCCTCCCGCATTGCACAC
The DNA here is from genome assembly GCA_965232405.1 of Rhizobiaceae bacterium. GTDB lineage: Bacteria > Pseudomonadota > Alphaproteobacteria > Rhizobiales > Rhizobiaceae > RCIO01. Next base: position 3,491,978 of record OZ246966.1, on the reverse strand, counting down.
AATGGCTGCGTGGAATACATAGGGAACAATCCCAAGAACATGCCGGGCCTTTAACCCGGGCAGGAAAGGATGTTCGACATGACCGCCATCAACGAGTTCATCGGTAGCGAAGTCAAAAGCAACGACGTGGTGCTCTTCATGAAGGGCACACCGGGTTTCCCGCAGTGCGGATTTTCCGGACAGGTCGTGCAGATTCTCGACTATCTGGGCGTCGACTACAAAGGCGTCAACGTGCTCACCTCCGATGAGCTGCGGCAGGGCATCAAGGAATTTTCCAACTGGCCGACCATTCCGCAGCTCTATGTGAAGGGCGAGTTCGTCGGCGGCTGCGACATCATTCGCGAGATGTTCCAGGCCGGCGAATTGCAGGGCTTCCTCACCGAGAAGGGTGTCAGCGCGCGCGGCGCAGCCTGATCTTGCCAAACCGGCGGCCGGCGACCCGGCCGCCTCAGACTTAAGCGTTTTCATCCATGCACCGCGGCGGCGCGGCGCGTTTTCTATTGTTTCAACGGCCGGAAAGGCTGTGTCATGGACCAGCACAATGCGTCAGCTGCCAAGCGCAGCGTGGCCGACATTCCCCGTTGGGAATTCATCGCTATCGCGGCAGCTTTGATGTCGCTGAACGCGCTTGCGGTCGACATCATGCTGCCCGGCCTGCAGCAGATCGGCGCAAGCCTCGGCGAACATGACGAAAATAACAGGCAGTTCGTCATCACCGCCTATTTGGCGGGGTTCGGCTTTGCACAGATCTTCTTCGGCCCGATCTCGGACCGTTTCGGGCGGCGCACGCCCCTGCTCATAGGACTGGTCGTCTATGTTCTTGCGGCGCTCGCCTGCGCCTTCGTGCCCTCTTTCGGATCGCTTCTGCTGCTGCGGGCGGTTCAGGGCGTTGGCGCGGCGGCCACACGCGTCATCACCATCTCTGTCGTGCGTGACCGTTTTGGCGGGCGCGCCATGGCGGAGGTCATGTCTCTCATCTTCATGGTCTTCATGATCATCCCGATCATCGCGCCGGGCATCGGACAGGCAGTCATGCTGTTCGCCAACTGGCACGCAATCTTCCTGTTCATGGCCGGTATCGCGGTGCTTTTCACCGTGTGGACATGGGCGCGCCTGCCGGAGACGCTGCTTGAGCAATACCGGCGGCCGTTTGAACTGAAGACGATACTGGACGGTTTCCGGATCGTGCTGACCGAGCGGGTCGCCATCTCCTACACGATGGCGCTGATGGTGATTTTCGGTGCGCTGTTCGGCTTCATCAATTCGGCACAGCAGGTCTATGTCGACATCTACGACAAGGGCGCTGCATTCCCGCTCTATTTCGCGCTTGTGGCCAGCACGATGGCGATCATGTCGTTCGTCAACTCAAAGCTGGTCGGGCGGTTCGGTATGCGCCGCCTCGCCCATGGAGCGTTGATCGGCTTCATTGCCGTCAACGGCGTCGCATTTGCATTCGCGATGGCCGGGCCTGTGCCCTTCTGGCTGTTTGTCGGGCTGTTCATGCTTGCAATGGCGCTGTTTGCGCTCATCGGTTCAAACTTCAATGCGCTCGCGATGGAGCCTCTGGGCCATGTCGCTGGAACGGCCTCGTCGATCCTCGGATTTACGCAGACGGTTGGCGGCGCGATCCTCGGCGCGCTGATCGGGCAGGCGTTCAACGGCACAATCGTGCCGTTGACTGCGGGCTACTTCTTCTTCGGTGCCGGGGCGCTGTTGCTTGTTCTGATCGGCGAACGCGGAAGACTTTTCCGGCCGCAGAACGATCCGACCTGAGTGCGCTACTCGCCTGGAACCTGAAGCCCTTCGAAGTCGAAGATACGGCGATCCATCAGGTGTGACGGCCGCACATTGGTCAGGGCCCGGATCATCGTGTCCTTGCGGCCGGGCATATTGCGCTCCATTTCGTCCAGCATGACCTTCATGGCGTTGCGCTGAAGGCCATCCTGACTGCCGCACAGGTCGCAGGGAATGATGGGAAAGCGCATTGCAGCCGCAAACTTTTCCAGATCGGCCTCGGCACAGAAGGCGAGCGGGCGCAGCACCAGCAAATCGCCCTCGTCATTGACCAGCTTCGGCGGCATGGCGGCCAACCGGCCGCCGTGGAACAGGTTCATAAAGAAGGTTTCCAGCACATCCTCGCGATGATGGCCAAGCACCAGCGCCGAGCATCCCTCCTCACGCGCAATGCGGTAAAGGTGTCCGCGTCGCAGCCGCGAACACAGCGAACAATAGGTGCGCCCCTCGGGGATCTTGTCGATCACCACCGAGTAGGTGTCCTGGTATTCAATCCGGTGCGCAACGCCATGCGCATTCAAAAAATCCGGCAGAATGTTTTTGGGAAAGTTCGGCTGGCCCTGATCGAGATTGCAGGCAAGCAGGTCGACCGGCAGCAGGCCACGCCATTTCAGGTCAAGCAGAATGGCAAGAAGGCCGTAGCTGTCCTTGCCGCCGGACAGCGCAACCAACCAGCGCTCGCCCGGCCTGGCCATCGCATAGGTGTCGATGGCCTCGCGGGCGTGGCGCACCAGCCGCTTGCGCAGCTTGTTGAACTCGACGGTCGCGGGCGCTTCGCGAAACAGCGACAGGCCGTCCTGCCCCGCTGGCGCTGCTTCGATTTCGGTTGCTGGCAGCGAAAGGTTCATGGCTTCGATCTCCTGCGCACCAGATAGCCGCGAACCGCCCAAAGAAAAAGGCCGCGCATTGCGCGGCCTCAATTTCCCGGTCTTGCGGAGCGATTAGCGCGAGTAGAACTCGACGACCAGGTTCGGCTCCATCTGGACGGCGTAAGGCACGTCGGCAAGGCCCGGAACCGCCTTGTAGGTGGCGGTCATCTTGTTGTGGTCAGCCTCGATATACTCCGGCACTTCGCGCTCGGCGAGTTGGACGGCTTCCAGCACCAGAACGAGCTGCTTCGACTTCTCGCGCACCTCAATCACATCGCCCGGCTTGCAGCGGTAGGATGGAATGTTGACGCGCTTGCCATTGACCTTGACGTGGCCGTGATTGACGAACTGGCGCGCGGCGAAGATCGTCGGCACGAACTTGGCGCGATAGACAACCGCGTCGAGACGCGATTCCAGCAGGCCGATCAGGTTGTCCGGCGTATCGCCCTTGCGACGGTCGGCTTCCTCATAGATCTTGCGGAACTGCTTCTCGGAGATGTCGCCGTAATAGCCCTTCATCTTCTGCTTGGCGCGAAGCTGAAGACCGAAGTCCGACATCTTGCCCTTGCGGCGCTGGCCGTGCTGGCCGGGGCCGTATTCGCGACGGTTCACCGGGGACTTCGGACGACCCCAGAGGTTCTCGCCCATACGGCGATCAATTTTGTATTTTGCGGATTCGCGCTTGCTCATCGCATTTCCTTTTCAAACAGTTACGCCCGAAACCTGATGTTCCGGACGAAGGAAACGCGCCCTCCTCTGGCCTCCTTTTTCGAGACCTGACAGGGTTTTCCACGCACGCTTTGCGGAAAAACCCACGGGACACGTAGTGAAAATGCAGGGCCGAAACCCTGCGTGGGCGCGCATTTAGGCCCATTTGGCGGCAAAGTCAATTGCCGCCGGCTGCGGTATTCCTGCCCTGTTCTTCAAGTGCTGCCTCGACCAGCAGCGTCACCTCCTCCGTGCCCATCAGCAGGTCGCCCCGGTCCGGGTTTATGGAGACACCAGCGTCAATCAGCAGCGATACCGTACGCAGATAATCGCCGCCGGCCGCGCCCTGGCAATTGGTGGAGCCGTGGATCGCGGTACCCAGCGCGTTGGCGCCGTAAACATTGCGATGCTCCAGATCCTGCTCGAAGCCCAGCAAGAACTCGACATGATCGGCGAGGCCCCACCATGCCGCGCCGTGGAGTGCAGTGAGCTTTTCGTGCCAATCCTTGAACTCCGGATCGAAACCGGCCGCCATCAGGCCCTTCAACGCCTCCAGTTGTCCCGGCATTCGTGCCAGTTCGACATGTAGGCCTTGTTCCTCCGGATGGAGCTCCGCGATGAGGGTTCCTGCCTTGCCGGCGAATGCGTCAAGCGCCTTCCCGTCATTGCCAGCCGCCGCAGCGAGCAGTTGCTCTGCGTCGGACAACGCGGTCGCCGCCCCGCGTCTTTCCAGCGCTTTGGCAGCATCGCGATTGTTGTGAATACGCGCCAGCGCATAGGCTGTGTGGCCTAGATAGAGCGCCATCGGGTCCGCGCCGGCGTCGAGCAGCAGATCGACAAAACGGCCATCCCGGCCGCGCCGGATTGCATGATGAAGCGCATTGCCGCGTTCGGCGCGCTGCGCGACCATCCATTGGGTCGGGCATTCGTTGGGGTCAGCGCCATATTCGAGCATCAGGCGCGCGCCTTCCAGATTGTCGAAATCGAGCATGCGGAAGAAGGCGTTGGTGCCCTTAAGCGTCGCGCCGAACTCCATCATCAGTCGGACACCGTCCAGATGACCAAGCTCGGTCGAATGGTAGAAGGATTCGTTGTCGTTGGGATCAGCGCCCTTCTCCAGAAGATAGCGCGCCAGCGGCAGGTTTCCGGCATGGCCAAGCGCGCCATAGAGCGCCGAAAGCCGGTGCCCGGTCTCAGGATCATCCTCGGGGCTGGCGAGCATGCCGTCATTGATGTCCGCCCCATGAGCGAGCAGCAGATCGGCAATCTCCACCGCTTCGCCCGCCAGGTCGGGGCGCATGCGGTGGTAGCGTGAATATGTCAGGTGCAGCATCGGCGTGCGCCGCCCGGCGGAGCGGGTTGCCGCTTCCGGATCGGCCTTGAGAAGCTCGGCGACAGCGTCCCGACGGTATAGGGCGGCAAGCAACCCGATATGGCCATCGGCAAGTGCCGGATCGGCACCCAACAGGCTTTCGACCTGCTGTCTCCATCCTTCATGGAGCGCCTGTAGCAGCCGCTGCTGCCTGCCTTCACGGCCAAGCGATGCAGTTTCGAGATCGAATTTGAGTGCTGCCCAGCTCACATGGCCCGCCTCTCGCGCGATCACATGCAGGCAGTCGGCGTGGCGTGTTTCGGCGGCGGGCTTGCCGGTCACTGCCGCCACACGGGCCAGCGCGTCGGGCTCGCTGTTGCGCAGGGCGCGTTTCAGCGCCTTGGCGGCCTTGCGGTAGCCCGCCAGCCGGCGTTCCACGGATTGGTTGTCGGTGTTGTCAGTCATCGGTCTTTCCCTCATCATCCCGCGGCCCACTGATCGGGAAAAGGAAAGCCGTATGAACGTTCGGCTGTCTCAGCAGGTGGCCGGATCAGCCTTTCCGTGGACCGGGCGGCGCCCCGCAGACGCCATCCGGAATATTACCGGCACAGCCCCGGATTTCAATTGCAGCAGACCGGGTCAGTCCCCTTTCCGGTCAGGCAGGCCTTGGCGGTCGGTTTCCGCAAGTTCCTCAAGCTCGCTCTCGCTCATCGATTCGTACATTTCCTTCGATGCGCCCTTGAGCTCACTCTTTTTAGTCTCTCCGCGCTTGGCGGAAAGCGCGGCGCCTGCCGCCTTCTGCTGTGCTTTCGATTTCGCAGGCATGGTTTTTCTCCTTGGTTGGTACGCAAAACGCGCAACCGCACCCAGCCGTTCCCGCTAAGCCATGCGCAGGCCGAACCCGTGCATCAACCGACGTATCGCGACATCTGGCGGGCCGGATGTGAGGCGGGCGATATCCTGCGTATCGTCATATGAGAATGCGGCGGCATCGTGAGTCCCAAGCAATGACAGCGCGCGCCGCGCAATCGCCTCCGACGTGTCGATCCAGTCGACCGGCCAGGGCGCGGTCTTGCGCATGCGATTGACCAGAAACGGATAGTGCGTGCAGGCAAGCACCACGATGTCGGTGCGGGCGCCATCCTGTTCCATGAAGCAGGGTTCGATTTCGGCCCTTACCGCTTCTTCATCGACAAAGCCGTCGCGCATGTAGGTTTCGGCCAGCCCCGCCAGACGGTCGCTGCCGACCAAACGCACATGACACTTCGTTGCCCATGAGGCGATCAGGTCGCGGGTGTACTGGCGCGCGATCGTGCCAGGGGTACCCAGCACGGACACGAGACCCGAACGGGTGCGCTCCGCCGCCGGCTTGATTGCCGGCACGGTGCCGACGAACTGGGTTGCCGGATAGGCAGCGCGCAAATCAGCCAGAGCGATTGTGGAGGCCGTGTTGCAGGAGATCACCGCGATTTCGGGCCGAAACTCCTCAAGCAATGGCGCGAAGAGGCCGACAATTCGTTCCGACAGCGCCTGTTCCTCCCAGGCGCCATACGGGAACGCGGCATCGTCTGCGATGTAGGCAAAACGGCGGCCGGGCATCAGCACCCGTGCCTCGCGCAACACGGTCAGCCCGCCGATGCCGGAATCGAAGAAAAGGATGGGAGCCGCTTCCATGCTCAATCACCCGAACCTTCATCTTCGGACTTGGCCGCTGCGGGCTGCACCTTCCCCTTCGGAGCCCCCGCGCCGCGCGGTTCTTTGCGGGTGAACTGGTCGAGCGACGACACAACGCCCCGCAACACCCGGATTTCCGGTTCGGTAAATCCCGGCCGGGTGAGAACGGCCTGCAGACTGTCCAGCATTTTGGGCTTCTTCGAGGGCGGCCGGAAATAACCGCGCGCCGAAAGCGCCTCGTCCAGATGGTCGACCAACCCTTGCAGTTGCTGCCGTTCGGCCGGCGGAAACTCAGGCCCCTCAAACGCGGTCTGGCTGGCACTTTCGAGCCCCGATTTCATCCACTCATAAGCCATCAGCAACACCGCCTGGGCGATGTTGAGCGAGGCATAGGCCGGATTGACGGGAAAGGTGACGATCGCGTCAGCACGCGCGATCTCCTCATTGTAGAGACCGAAGCGCTCGCGGCCGAACAGAATGCCGGTCTTCTGCGCTACACGCGCGCGCTGCCGCAGCCCCGCCGTTGCATCGACTGGTCCCAGAACCGGCTTGAACCCGTCGCGTTCGCGCGCGGTCGTCGCCAGTACGTAGTTCAGATCGGCGACCGCCTCATCCAGCGTGGCATAGAGCGTTGCCGCATTGACCACATGGTCGGCACGGCTTGCAGCGGCGACTGCCTTTTCATTGGGCCAGCCATCGCGCGGATTAACCAGCCGCAACTCGCCGAGCCCGAAATTCGCCATCGCCCTCGCTACCATGCCGATGTTCTCGCCAAGTTGCGGTTCGACAAGGATGATGGCCGGCGCAATGTCTGGGGTTTGATCGCTGTCCGTCACTGTCATGAGCCACCGGCGCGCCGATTGCGCGCATTTGCGGTCCCTGCCATATTTGCCTTCACTTGAGAAGTGAAGGTTCCGGCGGTGACGACAGAACTCGCTGATCGCATACGCTCCGAGATCGGCGGCATGCCGGGTTTCGGCGAAATCCGCATGATGGGCGGTCTTTGCTTCACGCTTCACGGCAACATGCTGGTTGGCATCATGAAGGACGGCGACCTGATGGCCAGGGTCGGCGCCGATGGCCATGAAGATGCGCTGAAGCGGCCGGGAGCCAGCCTGATGGACTTCACCGGGCGGCCGATGAAGGGCTTCGTGATCGTCGACAAGACCGTTCTGGACGACGAGACCTTGCGGGACTGGATCTCGATCAGCCTTGCCTTTGTCGGACCTATGCCGCCGAAAGAAAAGAAGAAGCCGAAGACGAAATCAGCCTGATCCTGCCTACACTCAGGTCGGCGCGGGAATGGGCGGCGACGGCTCGTCCTTCAGCATCGACGTGAGATATTCGCGCGAGAAGTCGGTGCGCAGTTCCACCCACATGGGCAGATGATCCGACATCTGGTGCGTGCGCCAGTAGGTTCGGAAATAGCTGAGCTTGCCGGCATCGTCGCGCGGCTTGCCCTTGCTGGTTTTCAGATAGGATTCGCCCATTTCGGCGGCATACAGATCAGCGTCCGCCTCGCCATAAACCGTCTCGAAAAAGTTGAATACGCCGGCCTTTCCCGTCGGCTCCATGCGTTGCCTGCGCGGCATGAACGCAATCTGGTCGTAGTGCCGCTTCTTGGAGCCGACATTGGTCGGCGGCAGGGTCTGGAGTTCGGGTGGGACCTGAAAACCGGCATCGGTAATCTTGGTCATCGTTACATCGCCACGGCCATAGATGTTGAAGTCGCCGAGAAGGATCAGGTTGGAATATTCGCTGCTACGCTCACGCGCGCGCTTGGCCAGAAACTCAGCAATCTGCTCGATTTCCTTCACCCGCTGCGGATTGTCGGCCTCGTCCTTGCCGTAGAGTATGTGCACCGTGCACAGCATCAGCGTGCACCAGCCGGAGTGGAACCCGACCATGTAGGGTGTGCGATAGAGTTGGTCCGCCGGGTCATAGCGAACGGTCTTCCGCCCCTCCTTCACCTCCACCGGCGGGATAACGATCTCGCCCGCAACGCCGTTGAACCGCACCTTGCCGGAATCGTAGAGGAACGCCATGCGTTCGCGGTTGCCGGGCGTGCCCTCGGTCACGTCTGAGACGATATAGTCCCAACCTGCGCCCAGGAAATCGCGCACGCGCTCCAGCGCATCGAGGTTCTCGCGCACCTCCTGTACTGCGATCAGATCGAAATGCGAGCATATCTCGGCGATGTAATAGAGGCATTCGTCAGAACGTTTTCCGTACGCGCTGGAATCGAACTCGCGAATGTTCCAGGTAGCCAGCAAAAGCGTGGCGTCAGACTTCGGCGGTACGCCCGATTCAGGAATCCGTTTCTTCAGGTCAAGGAGTTTGCGGGCGGTCCGGTCCGGATCGGCGGTGCGGCGAACGCCATAGTAAAAAACCATCGAATATTTCCCCGCAGGAACAAAATTCGTATCGGCTTCAATAACTCATAGCGCAGATTGGCAGATCGGGAAACAACCCGGATCACTTTGTCACAAAACTTGCTATTTCGGCCGCCACCTCGTCCGGTTTTTCATGCAATATCCAGTGGCCAGTGTCGGCAATTTCCTTCACCGTGAGTTGGGGAGCATAACGCTCAAGCCCTTCCAGGCTGGTTGGGCGCAAGGCGATGTCTTCCACACCCCACAGCAACAAATGCGGCATGTGCACCATCATCGCCTCAGTGGGCACGTTCAACACCGAACGTTCCGGTACCGGCGTGCCGGGCTCGGGCACGGAAATGGGTGACGCCCGATACCAGTTGAGCATGCCAGTCAGAGCGCCCGGCTCGCTCCATGCCGCGCGATAGGTGTCAGCCTCGTCCTCGTCCATCCAACCGGTATCTGAAAAGCCCGACAGCATGCGCATCAGCCGGGAATAGTTGTCCTCAGGCAGCTTTTCTTCCGCCTTGGGTGATCGCAGCCAGTTCATGTACTGGCTGGCCTGACGCTGATCGTCGTCCTCGAAGATCGCGCGCTGGAAGCAGGCGGGGTGCACGCCATTTGCGATGACCAGATGAGTCAGGCGATCCGGGTGCGAAAATGCATAGGCGTAGGCGACCGAAGCGCCCCAGTCATGGCCGGCGAGCACAAACGGTTCGTTTGGCGACAGGCTGTCGGCCAGTTCGGCAATGTCGGCGACCAGATGTTTGGCGTGATAGTTCTCAACGCCTTGCGGCTTCGATGAACGATTGTAGCCCCGCTGGTCGGGCGCAACGACATGGAACCTGTCGGCCAGACGCTCCATGACCGGACGCCAGCCGGCCCAGTATTCGGGAAAGCCATGCAGCATAATGATCAGCGGCGCATCGGAGCGTCCCATCTCGGCATAACGCAGGGTGATGCCGTGAGCCGTGTTTTCGGCAAAGCGGAGCCCGGTTTCTTTCGATGTCGCCACTGCGCGTCCTTCCACTTTTGGGCTGCTTTGCCTTCGCAGCATTGGGTGTTATAGGGGCCGCGATTTCACCAACGACCCGCGGGCGGCACCGCCCGGTTCCCGAAAACAACGAGGCATTTCACATGGCGAAGATCAAGGTGGCAAATCCCGTCGTCGAGCTCGATGGCGACGAGATGACCCGCATCATCTGGCAGTTCATCAAGGACAAGCTGATCCATCCTTATCTGGATGTCGATCTTCGCTATTTCGATCTCGGCATCGAAAAGCGCGATGAAACGGACGACCAGATCACGATAGACGCCGCGAACGCGATCAAGGAATTCGGCGTTGGCGTGAAATGCGCCACGATCACGCCCGACGAGGCGCGCGTCGAAGAATTCGGCCTGAAACGCATGTATCGCTCGCCGAACGGCACGATCCGCAACATTCTGGGCGGCGTCATTTTCCGTGAGCCGATCATCTGTCGCAACGTGCCGCGCCTCGTGCCCGGCTGGACCAAGCCGATCATCGTTGGCCGCCATGCCTTCGGCGACCAGTATCGCGCGACCGATTTCAAGTTCCCCGGCAAGGGCAAGCTGACGATGAAATTCGTCGGCGACGACGGCACGGTTATCGAGAAGGAAGTGTTCGACGCGCCGGAGGCCGGTGTCGCGATGGGCATGTACAATCTCGACCAGTCGATCATCGACTTCGCCCGCGCCTCGCTGAACTATGGCCTGCAGCGCAAGGTGCCGGTGTATCTCTCGACCAAGAACACCATCCTCAAGGTCTATGACGGCCGCTTCAAGGACATCTTCCAGGAGATCTATGAGGCCGAGTTTGCCGACAAGTTCAAGGAAGCGGGCATCACCTACGAGCACCGGCTGATTGACGACATGGTGGCGGCCAGCCTGAAATGGTCCGGCGGCTATGTCTGGGCCTGCAAGAACTATGACGGCGACGTTCAGTCCGACACCGTTGCGCAGGGTTTCGGCTCGCTCGGCCTGATGACCTCGGTGCTGATGACGCCGGACGGCAAGACGGTGGAAGCCGAAGCCGCGCACGGTACCGTGACCCGCCACTACCGCCAGCATCAGAAGGGCGAGGAAACCTCGACCAACTCGATCGCGTCGATCTTTGCCTGGACACGTGGCCTCGCACATCGCGCCAAGCTCGACGACAACGCCGAGCTGAAGCGCTTTGCCGAAACGCTGGAAAGGGTCTGCATCTCGACGGTCGAGGAAGGATCCATGACCAAGGATCTGGCGCTCTTGATCGGTCCTGATCAGCCCTGGCTTTCCACCACCGGCTTCCTCGACAAGGTGGACGAGAACCTGCAGAAGGCGATGGCCTGACGATCCGAATGGGCGACAAGCCGCGCCTGTTCGGAGCAGACTACAGCGTCTATGTCCGAATAGCGCGGCTAGCGCTTATCGAAAAGACGGTCGACCACGAACTCGTTCCGGTCGACATTTTCGGCGAGGACGGTGTTCCGGACTGGTATCTGGAACGCCATCCTTTCCGGCGCATTCCAGCTTTCGATCACGGCGCGGTTCGCCTTTTCGAGACTGCGGCGATTACCCGCTATGTCGACGAAGCGTTCGACGGCCCCACATTGCAGCCCGCCGACGCGGCTGACCGGGCGGTCATGAACCAGATCATCGGCATTCTGGACGCCTATGCCTATCGCCCGATGGTTTGGGGCATCTATGTCGAACGCGTCGCGAAACCGAAGAACGGCGGGACAACCGACGAAACGCTGGTTGCGGGATCGGTTGGAAAAGCAGCGACATGCCTGTCCTCGCTTGCGGCCCTGAAACGCGATGGCCCCTGGCTGCTCGGCGACCAGCGGACACTCGCCGATCTCCACGCCGGCCCCATGTTCGACTATTTCCTCAAGGCCCCGGAGGGTCACGCGCTCATGGCGGAGCATCCCTCGATTGGCGCCTGGTGGGATAACGTGCAGTTGCTGGCAAGTTTCGAGGCAACACAACCTTCCTCCTGACATGCCCTGTCCCACCTGACCTTCGCCCCGTGTCCCTCGACATTGCGGGGTGAAACTGCCAAGGGCGGAATGTGACCGACCTTTCCAATCAGGAAGCCGGCTGGCGCGTGCTGGCGAGCGGCGGCAACGCGACGAAACTGGCCGTCGTTTCTTTGGGCGTGTGGCTGCATGCAGCCGACTCGCTGCTGGTTGCCACGATGATCCCGGCCATCGTGGCGGACATAGGTGGTGCGCGGCTCATCGGCTGGAATTTCGCTCTTTACGAAATCGGCTCGATCATGGCCGGTGCGTCCGGCGCCCACCTGTTGCGTCACACCGGTCTGCGGCAGGCGATGAGCGTCGCCGCCCTGCTCTATCTCGCAGGCTGCGCAATCAGTGCGCTGGCGCCGACCATGCCGGTGATGCTTGGCGGGCGCATCCTGCAGGGCCTGGGCGGCGGCGGGCTGATGGCGCTTTCCTTTATTGCCGTTGCGCGGCTGTTCGATCCCGCATTGATGCCGCGTGTCATGGCGGCGGTCTCTGCACTCTGGGGCATGTCGGCATTCGTCGGACCGCTGGTCGGCGGGCTGTTTGCCGGGGCCGGATTGTGGCGCTGGGCATTCTGGGCGTTCGCTGCACAGGCGGGTCTGCTTGGCCTGTGGTTATGGCGGGCCCGCGCGATCGACCTCGCTCCCGACAGCGCAGACGCGCCGCCGCGCTTTCCCGCCGCGCGCCTGGCGCTGCTCGCCGGCGGTGTGACGGCAATCGCCGCTGCCGGACTCGCCAAGTCATTGCCGCTCTCGCTCGCGCTAATCGCCGCGGGTGCTGCCTGTCTCGGCTGGTTTGCGCGCCGCGACGGCCTGGCGGGTGAAGGCCGCATGTTGCCGCCGCGACCGTTCGACCCTTTTGCGACGCTGGGCGCACCGCTGGTGATGATCATGTGCTTCGCCATTGCCACCATCGCGCTCGGCACCTATGGCCCGGTGATCATGGTGACGCTGCACGGCCTGACGCCACTAGAGGCGGGATACGTGATCGCGCTGGAATCGATCGGCTGGTCGGTCGCTGCCGTTTTGATTGCCGGCATTCCCGAGCGCTGGGACCGGACGATGATCTTGGCGGGCCTGACGGTGATTGCCCTATCAGTGGTGGGCCTTGTTCACGCCCTGCCGGAAGGGCCAGTCTGGCTGATTATCGCGCTCTCGATCATGCAGGGAGCAGGCTTTGGCGCTGCGTGGACATTCGTACTTCGGCGGGCAACCCGGCTTGCCCCGCCTGCGGAGCACAACCGGGTGGCAAGCGCGATACCGACGCTGCACCGGCTGGGCTACGCAATCGGCGCTGCCTCGATCGGCATCGTGGCCAATGCAGCCGGGTTCGAAGACGGGATCAGCGTAACAACCGCCCGCAATGTCGGCTTCTGGATCGTGGTTGCCTGCCTGCCCTTTGCGGCCATCGGCCTGTTCGCCGCACTGAACTTCGTGCGCGACAGGCGAAACGTGCCCCTGCCAAGCGGCGACTGATCGAGCTAGCCGGCCAGCGCTTGCCTAACCGCCGCGACGGCATCCTGTGCCTTCGTGGCGTCGGGGCCGCCAGCCTGCGCCATGTCCGGCCGGCCACCGCCGCCTTTGCCGCCCAGTGCCTCGGAGGCCTTGCGGACCAGATCGACAGCGCTGAAACGCTGCGTCAGGTCATCGGTGACGCCCACGACGACGCTGGCCTTGCCGTCGTCCGACGTGCCAACGAACACCACCACGCCGCTGCCGAGCGATTTCTTGCCTTCATCGGCCAGCGACTTGAGGTCCTTCGGCGCGACCCCGGCCACAACCTTGCCGAGGAAGCCGACGCCGCCGACCTCTTCCTTCTCCGAAGCGCCACCCGCCGGGCCAGAACCGCCGCCGAGCGCCAGTTGCCTGCGCGCTTCGGCCAGTTCGCGTTCCATCTTGCGGCGCTCTTCCAGCACCGTTTCCAGCCGCGCCACCGCGTCCTGCGGCGCAACCTTGAGCGCCGACGCGACCTGCTTCAACCGCCTGTCCTGCTCGTCCAAATAACCGCGCGCGGCAGCTCCGGTCAGCGCCTCGAGCCGGCGAACACCCGACGAGACAGCGCCTTCCGAAACAACGCGGACAAGACCGATGTCGCCAGTGGCGTTGACATGCGTGCCGCCGCACAATTCGACCGAGTAGGGCCTGCCGGCCTTGTCGCCGTGCAGCGCAGTGCCCATGGAAACCACGCGCACCTCGTCACCATATTTCTCGCCAAACAGCGCCATCGCGCCGGACTCAATCGCGTCATCGACAGCCATAAGCCGGGTGGAAACCGGGCTGTTCTGGATGACGATCTCGTTGGCAAATTCCTCGATGCGGGCCAGTTCCTCATCGCCGATCGGCTTGGGATGCGAAAAGTCGAACCGCAGCCTGTCCGGGGCGACGAGCGAACCTTTCTGCGCGACATGGTCGCCCAGGACCTCACGCAGCGCCTCATGCAGAAGGTGGGTCGCGGAGTGGTTTGCGCGGACGCGCGAACGGCGGCTGTGGTCAACCTCCAGTTCCGCCGCGGCGCCGGGTTCGACCGTGCCGGACTTGACCGAACCCAGATGGACAAACAGGCCGTCGCCCTTCTTCTGCGTGTCGGTCACGGCAATTTCAAAACCTTCGCCGCGGATCATGCCGGTGTCGCCTACCTGACCGCCGGACTCGCCATAAAACGGCGTCTGGTTGACGACGAGCGCAATCGTGTCACCTTCGCTCGCCGACTGCACTTCCTCGCCGTCGCGCACGATTGCCTGAACCACGCCCTCGGCGGTTTCAGTGCCGTAACCCAGAAATTCCGTTGCACCGAGCTTGTCTCGCAATTGGAACCAGATCGTCTCGGTGGCCGCTTCGCCGGAACCGGCCCAGCTTGCACGGGCCTCGGCCTTCTGGCGTTCCATCGCGTCGGTGAAGCCAGCCAGATCGACACCGATGCCACGCTGGCGCAGCGCATCCTGGGTCAGATCGAGCGGGAAACCATAGGTGTCGTAGAGCTTGAAGGCTGTCTCGCCGTCGAGCATGTCGCCCTTGCTGAAAGACGTCGTTGCGTCTTCCAGAAGTCCAAGTCCGCGCGCCAGCGTCTTGCGGAAGCGCGTCTCCTCGAGCTGCAGCGTTTCGGTGATCAGGGCCTGGCCGCGCACCAATTCGGGATAAGCCTGCCCCATCTCCTGAACGAGCGCCGGCACGAGGCGCCACATCAGAGGGTCCGAAGCGCCCAGAAGCTGCGCGTGGCGCATGGCGCGGCGCATGATGCGCCGAAGCACGTAACCCCTGCCCTCATTGGAAGGCAGCACACCATCGGCGATCAGGAAGCTCGACGCACGCAGATGATCCGCAATCACGCGGTGGCTGGCGCGGTTCGCACCATCGGCCTTGACGCCTGTCGCCTCCTGCGAAGCGTCAATCAGCGCCTCGAATAGGTCGATGTCGTAGTTGTCATGCTTACCCTGCATGACCGCAGCGATACGTTCGAGCCCCATGCCGGTGTCGATTGACGGACGCGGAAGATCGATACGCTCCTCGGTCGTGACCTGCTCGAACTGCATGAAGACGAGATTCCAGATCTCGATGAACCGGTCGCCATCCTCGTCAGGACTGCCGGGCGGCCCGCCGGGAATGTCCTCGCCGTGATCATAGAAAATTTCCGAACACGGACCGCATGGCCCGGTGTCGCCCATTGCCCAGAAATTGTCATGGGTCGGGATACGGATAATCCGCTCGTCGGGAAGTCCGGCGATCTTCTTCCAGAAGGCCGCCGCGTCGTCGTCAGTATGGTAGACCGTGACCAGCAGCTTGTCGGCCGGCAGCCCGAACTCCTTGGTGATAAGGTTCCAGGCAAGCTCGATCGCGACGTCCTTGAAATAGTCGCCGAAGGAAAAATTGCCGAGCATCTCGAAGAAGGTGTGGTGGCGCGCGGTGTAGCCGACATTGTCGAGGTCGTTGTGCTTGCCGCCGGCACGCACACATTTCTGCGCCGTCACGGCGCGTGAATAATCGCGCTTTTCCAGCCCGGTGAAGACGTTCTTGAACTGCACCATTCCCGCATTGACGAACATCAGCGTCGGGTCGTTGCGTGGCACAAGAGGGCTGGACGCGACGATCTCGTGACCGTGGCTGCCGAAATAGTCGAGAAATGCCGACCGGATGCCGTTTACGCCGCTCATGCCCATACCTTTGCGAGGAACCGCCGCACATTTGCAGCGATACAGAAACTGCGCCTTTTAACGTTCGCCCAATCGCCTGTCCAGAAATGCAAAACGCCGCCGGCAATGAGCCGGCGGCGCCTGTTCGGGAATGGTTTGAAGGCTACATTTCGGCGGTTTCGCCGCCAGCCTCCAGATCTTCGTCGGGACCGCCTTCCTCAAGAAACCGCTCGGCGATCAGACCGGCATTCTGGCGTAGCGCCAATTCAATCTCGTCGGCCATCTCGGGGTTGTCGCGCAGGAACTGCTTGGCGTTCTCACGCCCCTGCCCGATGCGTTGCGAATTGTAGGAAAACCAGGAACCGGACTTCTCGACCACGCCTGCCTTGACGCCGAGATCGATCAGCTCGCCGGTCTTGGAAACGCCCTCGCCATACATGATGTCGAACTCGACCTGCTTGAAAGGCGGGGCAAGCTTGTTCTTCACCACCTTGACGCGGGTCTGGTTGCCGACAACCTCATCACGGTCCTTCACCGCGCCGATGCGGCGGATGTCGAGCCTGACGGAGGAATAGAATTTGAGCGCGTTGCCACCGGTTGTGGTTTCCGGCGAACCGAACATGACGCCGATCTTCATGCGGATCTGGTTGATGAAGACGACCATGGTGTTGGAGCGCGAAATCGAAGCGGTAAGCTTGCGCAGCGCCTGGCTCATCAGTCTAGCCTGAAGGCCGGGCAGGCTGTCGCCCATCTCGCCCTCGATCTCGGCGCGCGGCGTCAATGCCGCCACAGAATCGACGACCAGAACATCGATTGCACCCGAACGCACCAGCGTGTCGCAAATCTCCAGCGCCTGCTCCCCAGTGTCAGGCTGGGAGATAAGCAGGTTTTCCAGATCGACGCCCAGCTTGCGCGCATAGACAGGGTCAAGCGCGTGCTCAGCATCGACGAAGGCGCAAATGCCGCCCTTGCGCTGGGCCTCGGCCACCGTGTGCAGCGCCAGCGTCGTCTTGCCCGAACTTTCCGGCCCGTAAATCTCGATAATGCGGCCCTTGGGCAGACCGCCCACGCCGAGTGCGATGTCGAGGCCCAGCGAGCCGGTCGGCACGGTCTCGATCTCGACCACCTGCTCATTGGCGCCGAGGCGCATGATGGAGCCCTTGCCGAAGGCGCGCTCAATCTGCGACAGCGCCGCGTCCAGAGCCTTTGATTTGTCCACTGAACTTTCCTCTACGAGCCGCAACGAGTTCTGCGCCATCATATCACCCCTTGGTCATCATCGAAGACCGGACTATCCGGTACCCTTCATTTTTTTGTACACTTTTTGTTCCGATTTTGCAAGAGGAGCAACCAGTTGCTTTTTATACATTATTTGGCATGTTCATTCTACGTTCCGCGAAACGGCGTTCCGGAATCGGGCGGTCTTAAACGCCGTCGGTTGGAGTGTGCACGCAAATACTGCGGACCTCGCCCGGCACCAGATTCGGGTCGATACAAGGAAAAGCAAGGCGTTCCCCCGCGTCCCGGCATGCGGTCGATTATTTGACTTTTACGTAAACGCCATGCCACACATCCGTTCCCGGAATCGAGTGGATGGAAACCTGTTGCGCGAATATTATTCCATCACGGAACTGACCCGCGAATTCGGCATTTCGACGCGAACGCTGCGCTTTTATGAGGATGAAGGTCTCATCCATCCGATGCGGCGCGGGCGCACGCGTCTGTTCCGCCCGTCAGACCGGCATCTGGTGCGCCAGATCATCCGCGGGCGCCGGCTCGGATTTTCCATCAACGAGATCCGCGAGATCATCCAGATCTACCGCGAGCCGCCCGGCGAAGTGGGCCAGCTTCAGCTGATGATCGCGCGCATTGCCGAAAAGCGCGAATTGCTGCGCCAGAAGCGCCGCGATCTGGAAGAGACGATCGACGAACTCGACAATGCCGAGGAAGCCTGCGTGGAACGGCTCGCGGAACTGGGCGTTACAACCTGAAGCCGCCGGCCTGACGCGCTAGATCCAGCGCCTCACCTTTTTCTGGTAGTCGCGATAGCGCTTGCCGAAGCGCTCGAACAGATGCCGCTCTTCCGGCTTGATTGCCAGCCAGGTGGTCAGAATGGCTGCCACCGGCGCCAGAATGACGAACCACAGGCTGCCGGCAATGAAGCCGATCGCTACCATCAGCGTCGTGTTGCCGAGATAGATCGGGTTGCGGCTGACTGCAAAGGGACCGCTGGTTACAAGGTGGTCCGCCGCGCGGTGCGGCAGGATGTTGGTCTTTGCCTTTGCCATTGTGCGCATTGCAGACACATCGATCGCCACCGCTCCGGCAGCCATCAGCCAGCCCAGCGCGAACAGAATGTCTGACAGTGGCGACCCGATCCAGGGCAGCGGCCACAGCCACTGGACGATGATGGCGATCGCCACGGCCGACAGATAGATCACAGGCGGCCAGGGAAACCGGCTCGGCGGCGCGTGCGTTTCGCTCATTCGCTGACAGCCCCCTCCTCCGCGCCGTTGGACAACCGGGCCTCGGTGTCGAACGTGCACATTGCGGCAATGTCGTTCAGCATCGCCGTTCGCTCGCCATCCTGCTCGCTTGAGAAGGCGGCGTCCAGACCGTTTTCGGCCTCGAGGCGGTCAAGCACGCAGACGCAATATTCGGCGCAGAAAAGCGTATCGCGGGTCTGGCGGCAGCTTGCGTTGCAGGCAGCATCGAACCGCACTTCCTGGGGAAAACCGGGCGGCGGGACGATGAGCGTCATCAACCATACGATGGCGATCAGGATCGGCTGGTGCAGCAGATAGACCACGAGGCTGTTGCGGCCGATGAACTGCAGCGGCGCGGACCAGCTTCCAAGCGCGATGCGTGCGCGCTCAACCAGACCGGCCTCGCTTGCCAGCCGCGCCAGCGCAATGCCAACTAGCACGGCGCCAAACCAGGGAAACAGCGGCACATAGTCGTTGGATGGCGGGTCTGCCGTGGACAGGCCCACCCACCACCAGACAGGTGCATCGAAGACACTTGTGCGCGCATACCACGGCGCAGCAATCACGGCTGCCGCAAGAACCAATGTCAGCGGCCAGGGCCAGCGCAGGAAGATGAGACCCAGCAGGGAGGCCAGCGCGATCTGGTGCAATATGCCGAAAAAGATGAAGCCGCCCGGCACCGCAAACCAGGTCACCAGCGAGATGGCCAATGCAGCACCGGCGACCAGCGCCAGCCTGCGCAAGAATGGGCGCAGATGAAACCCGCGGGCATGAGCAAGGTAAAGGCTGATGCCGACGATGATCAGGAATGACGAGGCGATTGAGCGGGCAAACAGCTTCCAGCCACCCACGGCCGTCATCCCCGGCGGGGCATAGCCGAAGAATTCCAGGTCCCAGGCGAAGTGGTAGACGGCCATGGCAACCAGGGCCACACCGCGAGCCAGATCGAGCGGCTCCAGCCGCGATTTGCCAGTCCCCGTGCCGTGCATTAGGTCCTCGGTTTCGAATCGGCTCCAACGCGATAGCATGAAATGCAAACCGTGGCCGCACAGTGGAGAACACGCATGCACACGATCGACGCCAATGGCGCCAAAATCCCCGCCCTCGGCCTTGGCACATGGACTTTGCAGGGCACGGCGTGCACGGAGCTGGTGCAGGCAGCGCTGGACATCGGCTATCGCAACATCGACACGGCCGTGATGTACGAGAACGAAAGCGATGTTGGCCGCGGCATCGCGCGGGCCGGGATCCCGCGCGAAGAGGTTTTCGTTACGACCAAGGTATGGTGGACCGACCTTGCCGCGGACGATTTGCGCCAGTCGGCCGAGAGAAGCCTCGATCGCCTGGGGCTGGACCATGTCGATCTGCTTCTCATCCACTGGCCGAACCCGGCCATCCCACTTGCCGAAACGATTGCCGCACTGAACGCAGCGCGCAATGACGGCCTGACCCGCCATATCGGCGTCTCAAACTTTCCGACGACACTGTTGAACGAAGCGACAGCGCTGTCGGAGCACCCGCTCGTGGCAAACCAGGTAGAGCATCACCCGAAGCTCGGTCAGGAAAAGGTGCTGGCTGCCGGCCGTGCGGCCGGGATGGCGATGGTCTCTTATTGTCCGCTTGGACGCGGTGGCGACATGTTCCGTGAGCCGGCTATTGCCGATGCCGCCAAGGCGCATGGCCGCTCGCCAGGCCAGATCGTGTTGCGCTGGCACATCCAGCAAGACGGCGTGGCCGCCATTCCGCGCACATCGCGCCGCGAGCGGTTGGCGGAAAATTTCGCCATCGACGACTTCACGCTGAGCGGGGCAGAAATGGCGGCCATTACGGCGCTCCAATCGGCGAACAGCCGCATCTGCGATTACGCCTTTTCGCCGCAATGGGATGACTAACGATTTCCGCCACCCGGCGATAATTTCGAACTTGCTCAATTAACCGAGCGTTAGTCGGGCGCTGATAGCCTCCATTTGCGGTTGAGGAGCGATTGGCGGCCTGAGGGCTGGCTGACAGTCGGCCTTTGCCGCAGTTGGCGCAGCCGAGAGCAAAAAATGCACCGGGGCGGCAGCTGACAAGCACGGCGAAACGGAGTGGGGGCACATGCAGCCGTCGACGGCCATCACCGAAGGCGCCAGAGACGCCGCTCACTCGATTGCCGACATAATGAACAAGGCCGGCGTGGTCGGCCTGCCCCGCAATTACGAAATCTACTACGAGGCATATGCGGTTTCCAACGAATCGCTACGCGTCGCGCTGTCCAAACTGGGCCCGCGCCCCTCGCAACAGGACCTCGACCAGCTTTCGCGCGATTTCTTCGCCGTCCACAATCGGGAAGGAATTGTCGAATCCGCGCATGACCAGATCACCGACAAGATCGCAGAGGTTACGACGCTGTTGATGCGCGAGCGCAATTCGCTCGAAAAATACGGCACCATCCTCGACCGCACCTCCGCCGGCCTCAACGGCAGGCAGGCAATCAATGCCGACATTCTGCGCAAGATTGTTGGCATCATGGCAGTCGCCACCGATTCAACGATCGAACAGGGCCGTCAGATCGCCTCCTCCATCGCCGATACATCGGCCGAACTCGAGGAAGTCAAATCCAAGCTTGTCGAATACAAGAAGCTGGCTGACACCGACCCGCTGACGCAGTTGCGCAACCGTCGTGCCTTCGATCGCGCCATGTCGGCCATATACAACGACGAAAAGGGCCGGCTCTTCAACGCCTTGATCGTCGCCGATATCGACCGCTTCAAGGACGTCAACGACCAGTACGGTCATCCGGTCGGTGACCGTGTCCTGCAACATCTTGCGCGGGTTCTGACCAGCTATTCAACGGACAACATGTTGGTTGCGCGCACTGGCGGCGAGGAATTCGGCATTATTGTCGAAGGACTGCGCGAAGAAGCGACAGTTGCACTGGCCGAGGATGTCCGCGTCGCCGTAGAAAAATCTTCGTTCAGCGACAGCTCCGGCCTCGAACTGGGGGGCAGCATCACCGTTTCCGTGGGTGTGTGCATGGCTTCCGAGGCCAACGATGCCGAAGACCTTTATGCGAAAGCCGATCGCGCGCTCTATGCCTCCAAGAGCGGAGGCCGCAACCGCGTTACCAAATACCCGGTGCCCGGCAGAAATCCCGAGCGCAAGAACTGGATGATCTACCGCACCGATTAGACGGTGTGTTTGCATCTTTCCCGAATTGGGCCGCATTTCGCGCTAAATCTTTACATTGTGCCACGCTTTTTGGCCTGTTAGGCAGGTGGGGAGAGGATTCTGTGATGTCAAAGAAAATAGCCGTCATTGCCGCAGCCACGCTTCTTGCTGCCGGTTGTACAACCGACCCGTTTACCGGTGAGCAGAAGTTGACCAAGGCTGCCGGCGGCGCGCTTATCGGCGCAGGCGTCGGCACGGTTGCCGGCCTTGCAATCGGAGGCGCGGGCAACCGCAACGCCCTTCTTCTGGGCGCCGGTCTCGGCGCGCTCGCAGGTGCGGGCATCGGCGCCTATATGGACCAGCAGGAAGAGGAACTGCGGCAGCAGCTTGCCGGAACCGGCGTCAGCGTGACCCGCAATGGCGAGTATATCATCCTCAACATGCCGTCGAACGTCACGTTTGCGACCGATCAGGACACCGTCAGCACCAGTTTCTATCCGACACTGAATGCCGTCGCGCTCGTGCTGACCAAATACAACCGCACGCTGGTTGACGTTCTCGGGCACACGGACTCCACCGGCGACGAAGGATACAATATCGACCTGTCGCAGCGACGCGCTCTGTCGGTCGCGACCTACCTCAACGCACAGGGCGTGGACAGCCGCCGCTTCTTCATTCAGGGCTATGGCGAGTCGCGTCCCGTCGCTACGAACGCTACCCCCGAGGGTCGCGCCCAGAACCGCCGTGTAGAGATCCAGCTCGCGCCGCTGAAGAACGGCTAGTCAAACAGGACCGGCATCTCCGGATGAGCGGCCGTGGCATTGCTGCGGCCGTTTGCTTTTGGCCCACTCAACCGAAGCCGAACCACCAGCTTGCCAGTCCAAGGAAGGCAAAGAAGCCGACAACGTCGGTCACCGTGGTCACGAACACAGACGACGCGATGGCCGGGTCAATGCCGAACCTGTCAAGTACGAGCGGTATCAGGATGCCTGCGAGTGCTGCGGCCAGCATGTTCACGACCATCGCGACGCCAATGATGATCCCCAGGTTGGTGTCGGTGAACCACAACGCCGCGACCGCTCCCATGACAATGGCGAACACAACGCCGTTCAATATGCCGACCACTGTCTCGCGGCGGATGATGCGGCCTGCATTGTAGATGTCGATGTCGCGCGTCGCGAGCGCGCGCACAGTAACGGTCATCGTCTGGGTGGCGGCGTTGCCGCCCATGGAGGCCACAATCGGCATAAGGATAGCCAGCGCCACCATCTGCTGGATCGTGGCGTCGAACAGGCCGATCACCAGCGAGGCCACGATTGCCGTTGCCAGATTGATCAGCAGCCAGGGCACACGCGAGCGCGATGTGGCTATCACCGTATCGGACAGTTCTTCGTCGCCGACACCGCCCATGCGAAGCAGATCTTCCTCGGCTTCCTGCTGAATGACGTCGACGACGTCATCGATGGTGAGCACGCCGACGAGCCGCTCGTTCTCGTCCACGACAGCTGCCGACAGCAGGTCGTATTGCTCGAATATCTGTGCCGCCTCTTCCTGATCCATCTGGGCGGGAATGGCGTAGCGCGTCTCATGCATGACGTCTTCGATCCGCACGCCGCGCTTGGTGCGCAAAATGCGATCGAGATCGACGGCGCCCAACAGATGAAAGGTCGGGTCGATGACGAAGATCTGGCTAAAGCTTTCGGGAAGATCGTGGTCCTCGCGCATGTAGTCGATCGTCTGGCCGACGGTCCAGAACGGCGGCACCGCAACGAACTCCGTCTGCATGCGCCGTCCGGCGCTTTCTTCCGGATAGGCCAGCGACCGGCGAAGACGCACGCGTTCCGTGAATGGCAGCTTGGCGAGAATCTCGTCCTGATCTGCGCGGTCGAGATCTTCCAGAATGTAGACCGCGTCATCGGAATCGAGCTCCGCCATCGCACGAGCGATCTGCTCGTTCGGCAGGTCCTCGACGATCTGGGCGCGGATGGCGTCGTCGACCTCCGTCAGTGCAAGGAGGTCGAAGTCGTTGCCGAGAATGTCGATGAGCGCGCGGCGTTGCTCGGGAATGAGCGACTCGATCAGATCGCCGAGTTCAGACTGGTGAAGCGCGCCGACATCGCGGCGCAGTGTCAGGATATCCCGGTCGCCGATTGCAGCGCCGATATGCGACAGGAATTCAGGGCGGATGGCCCCATCTTCCCCGTAGATGCCGGCCTGATCTTCCGCCTCCCAGGCGTCGTCGGAGGGCGATTCGCGTTGCTGATCTTCCAACAGGCCCTCCTTCGCACGAGTGACGGTTTCGCGTCCGGTCTAGCGTGACGGCGGCCCGAACTCAAAAACAATATTTGCGGGCAGCAATGAGATCGACGGGGCGGTCACCGCCACTACGCAGCGGTGACCGACACCAAATGGTGTCGTCACGGATCAGCTGAAGTTTGCGAGAAGGAATGGTGCGGTCGAGAAGACTCGAACTTCCACGGGTTGCCCCACAGCGACCTCAACGCTGCGCGTCTACCAATTCCGCCACGACCGCACGTCGCAGAGCGCCGGACCAACCGGCCCGGCGCATGTAGCAAATAGGGTTCTGCGAAACAAGTGCGTGTTGACGCCTGTTTTGCGCCTATTGCGGAAGGTCTTTCAGGTGGATTTGGCAAGCCTGACATCTGGCCCACGGGGTGGACTGGACCATGCTTTGACGCCATATGTCTGTGACCTTGGGAAGCGCTCCATGCTCGACCGTCAGGCACAGACCAGATTCTTCGCCGATGCCGGCTCACTGCCGGCCGAATGGGTCGTTTCGCCGGGACTGACGGACTACGATACGGCTGTTGCGGCAATGGAGGAACGTGCCGCGGCGATCCGCGACGGCAAGGCGCCTGAGCGCGTGTGGCTCGTGGAGCACCCGCCGCTTTATACCGCCGGCACCAGCGCCAAGCCGGCCGATCTGGTGGAAGCGGACAAGCTGCCGGTGTTCCAGACCGGGCGCGGCGGCGAATACACCTATCACGGGCCCGGACAGCGCGTCGTCTATGTCATGCTCGATCTGAAGCGCCGCAGAGAAGACGTACGCGCTTTTGTCGGCGCGCTGGAGGCATGGCTGATCGCGGCTCTCGACCGCGTGAATGTGCGCGGGGAAGTGCGCGACGGGCGCGTCGGCGTGTGGGTTGCCCGACCCGACAAGCCGCCTTTGCCGGATGGCTCACCGGCAGAAGACAAAATTGCGGCAATCGGAATACGGCTGCGCCGCTGGGTGAGTTTTCACGGCATTGCGATCAATATCGAACCGGATCTGTCGCACTATGGCGGCATCGTGCCGTGCGGGATCAGCGAACACGGCGTGACCAGCCTTGTCGACCTTGGGCTGCCGATCACGATGGAGGATTTCGACCTGCATCTGAAAGCCGCCTTCGAAGAGGTTTTCGGACCTGTGACGGAGGCAGCAGGCTGACATGATGGCGCGACTGGTCGGCACCACCCTCGCCGCGCTTTCCCTGGCGTTTGTGCTCGCGACCGGCGGCCATGCACAACAGACGGCCGACACCGTGGCGCCCGAGGCGGGCACAGGCGTCGAAGCACGACCGTTGGCGCATGCCGAGCGGCAGATGGTGGCGGCAGCCCATCCGCTGGCGGCACAGGCCGGGCTGGATGTGCTGCGCGCCGGCGGTAGTGCCGCTGACGCACTGGTGACGGTGCAGACCGTGCTCGGCCTCGTGGAGCCGCAATCGTCCGGAATTGGCGGCGGCGCATTTCTGGTCTGGTACGACGCGGAAACCGGCGAGGTGACGACCATTGACGGCCGCGAAACCGCACCGCTGGCCGCCACGCCCGATCTGTTCCTAGACGACAATGGCGAGCCGCTGCCCTTCTTTGATGCCGTGGTCGGCGGGCGCTCGGTTGGAACACCGGGCGTCGTCGCCTTGATGGAGGCGATACACCGGCGTCACGGCAGGCTGGACTGGGCCAGTTTGCTGGAGCCGGCAATCTCGCTGGCCAGAGACGGGTTTGAGGTCACGGCTCGACTGAACGCGTTGATTGAGGGCGACCGCGACAGGATCGCCAACCAGCCAGTGGCGCGCGCGTATTTCCTCGGTGGCAACGGCGCGCCGCTCGCGGTTGGCACCACCCTGCGCAACCCGGCCTATGCCGAGACATTGTCGACAATCGCAGAGGGCGGCGCAGAAGCATTCTACAAAGGCGATATCGGCAGGCAGATCGTTGCTGCCGTCAAAGCCCATCCAACCAATCCGGGCCTGCTCGAAATGTCGGATCTCGCTGCCTACGAGGCGAAGGAGCGCACGGCCGTGTGCGCGCCCTATCGCGGCCATTCCGTCTGCGGAATGGGAGCGCCCTCCTCCGGCGCTCTCACGGTGGGGCAGATACTGGGCATGGTTTCGCATTTCGACCTTGCCGCTCTCGGAGCCGACGACCCCGAAAGCTGGCGTATCATCGGCGATGCAACCCGCCTCGCCTTTGCTGATCGCGGCCGCTACATGGCTGACAGCGATTTCGTCGACATGCCGAACGGCCTGCTCGACCCCGGCTATCTGAGAGACCGCGCGGCCCTGATCATGCGGCCGGATGCTCTGCCCTCCGATGAGGTGTCGGCGGGCGAGCCGCCCTGGGACAAGGCGGAAATCAGGATCGACGGGTTCAGCTACGAACTGCCGTCCACGTCGCATTTCGTGATCGTCGATGCCGAGGGCAACATCGCCTCCATGACATCGTCGATCGAGAATGCATTCGGTTCGCGTCAGATGGTGGGCGGCTTTCTGCTCAACAACCAACTCACCGACTTTTCGTTCCGGCCGGATGCCAATGGCGAGGCAATCGCCAACCGTGTCGAGCCCGGAAAAAGGCCGCGCTCATCCATGTCGCCGACAATCGTGTTGAAAGATGGGAAACCGGTATTCGCACTCGGCTCACCCGGCGGCAGCGCGATCATTCCTTACGTGGCGAAAACCATTGTCGCGCTGATCGACTGGAAGATGGACATGCAGGAAACGGTATCGCTGCCGCATCTTGCCAACCGTTTCGGACGCTATGATCTGGAAGCCGGCACGCCGGCAGAAGCACTCGCCCCCGATCTGGAAGCGCTGGGCTACGAGGTGAGCGTGCGGGACATGAACTCCGGCCTGCACGGCATAACGATCACCGCCACTGGCCTTGAAGGCGGGGCCGATCCGCGTCGCGAAGGGGTCGCCCTCGGCGACTAGCCTGTTCCAGGCGGTATCGCGCAAGACCGGAGATTGCGCGCGCCAGGCGCCCGGCCCAATCCCGCATTTCAGAATGCGCCAAGCCACATTGCCATAATCAGCACGAACCCGCTGATCGAGAGAAGGGACGCTGCGTCCTGCACGAAATCGTTCATGTCACCCTCCAAAATCTGTTTATGTACGTATTTTGTTCTATTATTGTTCGCGCGTCAAGCGCAACTGCGGCAGCTGTGCCAAACGCGACAGATTGCTGGTGAATCAAACGTAAACGGAGATTTTGGTGGTCGGCTGCAGGCCGGTCAGACCGACGACACCTTGCCGTCGGCAATAGTGACCCGCCGGTTCATGCGCCCGGCAAGTTCGTAATTATGGGTGGCAATGAGCGCCGACAGACCCGATTGCCGCACCAGCGCTTCCAGTGCGTCGAACACATAACCCGCCGTTTCGGGGTCGAGGTTTCCGGTCGGTTCATCGGCCAACAGCAGCAATGGCGCATTGGCCACCGCACGCGCGATGGCGACACGCTGCTGCTCGCCGCCCGACAGTTCGGGCGGGCGATGGTCGGCGCGGTGGCCGATCTTCATGTAGTCGAGCAACTGCCGCGCGCGTTCCGACGCCTCGGCCTCTTTCAGCCCACGCACAAGCTGCGGGATCACGATGTTTTCCAGCGCCGTGAATTCGGGCAGAAGATGATGGAACTGATAGACGAAGCCGATCTTGTTGCGGCGGATCGCCGTGCGTTCGTCATCCGACAGGCGACCGCAGGCTTGCCCACCGACAAAAACCTCGCCGCCGTCCGGCCGCTCCAATAGCCCGGCAAGGTGCAGCAGCGTCGACTTGCCGGCGCCTGACGGCGCGACCAGCGCGACCATCTCCCCTGCCTCGATTGCCAGATCGGCGCCATCAAGCACGGCGAGCGTACGCGCACCCTGGTGGTAGTGGCGCTTGACGTCGCGGAGATCCAGCGCGTGCGTGGTCGCGCTCATTCGTACCTCAGCGCATCGACGGGATCGAGCTTCGCAGCGCGCCAGGCCGGAAACAGCGTTGCGGCGAAGGACAGCACCAGCGCCATCAGGATGACCATGATCGTTTCAGTCGAATCCATCTTGGCCGGCAACTGGCTGAGGAAATAGAGTTCCGGATTGAACAGCGTGGTGTCGGAAAGCCAGGACAGGAACTGGCGGATCGATTCCACATTGAGGCACACAATGACGCCCAGGATCACGCCGGCGATCGTGCCCGTCACGCCGATTGCAGCCCCCGTCATCAGGAATATGCGCAGGATCGAGCCGCTGGTCGCACCCATGGTGCGCAGGATGGCGATATCGCGCCCCTTGTCCTTCACCAGCATGATCATGCCGGAGATGATATTGAGCGCGGCGACCAGTACGATCAATGTCAGGATCATGAACATGACATTGCGCTCCACCTGAAGCGCGGAGAAGAAGGTCTGGTTGCGCTGCCGCCAGTCGATTGAGAAAAGCTGGCGCTGGGCCGCCTCCTGAATGATCGGCTGCAGTTCCTCCACATCGTCAGGCTCGTGGACGAAGACCTCAATCGACTGCGCAACGCCCTCCTGATTGAAATAGAGCTGCGCTTCCTCGAATGGCATGAAGACGACCGAGGCGTCATATTCCGACATGCCGATCTCGAAGATCGCAGTCACCGGATAGGATTTGACCCGCGGCGTGGTGCCGAACGGCGTCACGTCGCCATCGGGCGTCACGATGGTAAGCGGATCGCCGATTGTCAGGCCGAGATTGTCGGCCATCCGCATGCCGATGGCGACGCCCTCGCCAGCTGCGAAGCCGACCAGCGAACCGAAGCGGATGTTCTCCGAAACCAGTTCCAACTTGGACAGGTCTTCCGCCCTGACGCCGCGCACCAGCGCACCGGTTCCGGGGCCTGTGCGGCCAGACGCCAGCGCTTGCCCCTCGATCAAGGGGATCGCGTAGCGAACGCCCTCAACACCCTCGATGCGGCTTGCAACGGCTGCATAATCGTCGAGCGGCCGGTCGATCGGCTGCAGGATGACATGGCCATTGATGCCCAGAATGCGCGTAAGCAGTTCGGAGCGGAAACCGTTCATCACGGCCATCACAATGATGAGTGTGGCGACGCCAAGCATGATCCCGAAGAAGGAAATCGAGGCGATGACCGATATGACGGCTTCCTTGCGTCGCGAACGCAGATAGCGCCAGGCAATCAACCGTTCAAAGGCCGAGAACGGCCCCGCGCCTTCCGGCTTAGCGGCGGCTGCTGCCGGGGCGATGGCGGCTTCGCTCATGCGGCAGTCAGCCGGGCCACGGCATCGGCCATGGCCACGGTCTCGCGGTCGCCGGTCGCGCGGTTCTTGATCTCGACTTCGCCGGCCGCGGCACTGCGCGGACCGACAACAACCTGCCATGGCAGGCCGATCAGATCCGCGGTGGCGAACTTCGCGCCGGCGCGCTGGTCGGTGTCGTCGTAAAGAACGTCGAGCCCGGCAGAAGCCAAAGCCGCTTCCACCTCGCCCGCGACACGGTCGCAGTCGGCATCGCCCGGTTTCATGTTGATCAATGCGACATCGAAGGGCGCAACAGAAGCCGGCCAGATGATGCCGTTTTCGTCATGGCTTGCCTCGATAATCGCCGCGACAAGCCGCGACGGACCGATGCCGTATGAGCCGCCAGAGACGAAATGCTCCTTGCCGTCGGGCCCGGTTACCGAGGCGCCGAGAGGCTTGGAATATTTGTCGCCGAAATGGAAGATGTGTCCCACCTCAATGCCGCGCGCGGCTAGCCGGTCGGCCTCGCCAACTGTTGCCCATTCGGCTTCGTCATGCATGTCATCGGTCGCCGCATAGGGCGTTGTCCATTCATCCACGATTCCGGCAATCGCCGCGTCGTCGGTGAAATCGACATCCTCACCCGGCACCGGAATATCCAGATAGTCGCGATGGCAATAGACCGCGCTTTCGCCGGTATCGGCCAGAATGATGAATTCGTGGCTGAGGTCGCCGCCGATCGGGCCGGTTTCGGCGCGCATCGGAATGGCCTTCAGGCCAAGCCGGGTGAATGTGCGCAGATAGGCAACGAACATGCGGTTGTAGGCGGCACGCGCGCCCTCGAAATTAAGGTCGAAAGAATAGGCATCCTTCATCAGGAATTCGCGACTGCGCATGACGCCGAAGCGCGGACGCACCTCGTCGCGATACTTCCACTGGATGTGGTAGAGATTGAGCGGCAGGTCGCGATACGACTTAACATAGGCGCGGAAAATCTCCGTCACCATTTCCTCATTCGTCGGACCGTAGAGCATGTCGCGCTCGTGGCGGTCGGTGATGCGCAGCATCTCCTTGCCGTAGTCGTCATAGCGGCCGCTTTCACGCCACAGATCGGCCGACTGGATGGTCGGCATCAGAATCTCGAGCGCGCCGGAGCGATCCTGCTCTTCGCGGATAATGCGGCAGACCTTGTCGAGCACCCGCTTGCCGAGCGGCAACCAGGAGAACGACCCCTGCGCCTGCTGGCGGATCATGCCCGCACGCAGCATCAGCCGATGCGATACGATCTCCGCTTCGCGCGGGTTTTCTTTCAGAATGGGGAGGAAATAGCGCGACAGTCGCATGGAGTGTCCGGTGAGCCTGAGAAGCCGACGGTAGAATCGCTCGTCGATGCAATGAAATGCACGCGCTTCATAGCTATTTCATGGCCGAAAGAAAACCCGAACCGGGGCGTCCGGCTGACGCGCCAGCGCAATTGTTCTATGTCATAATAATGTGCAGCGCGTGTCTGGTTTTTGTGCATCGCAGCACAATAAGGAAGGGCTGCACGCAACATTTTTGGTGACAGGCGGAAGCCTGTTGGTCTAGTGTTCCCGCCATAACGAGAGAGCGGGAACAAGAATCCTGCTCCCATACGCGGTCAAAGTCTTGGGAGGATGCGATCTAGGCGCGATTACTCGCAGCCGCCGGAAACGGAGAATGATCGGACGCGTTTAACTGCAAGGCTTCGTGCCTTGCTTTTTTTTTGTGCATCAAAGAGTTGCGGACTGGGAATCTAGTGCGACGGCGCGATGCGCGGCAGGTCGTCGAAGCCGATTCCATATATGTTTACGGCGACGTAGAGCGCGCCGAAAATGACGACCGAAATGATGGTGGTCAGGACAAGCGCGCGCGCCATATGCGGCCCGCGCGGTGCACTGGGTGTGGTACCGAGCGTAACATCCTCATCGTCCTGCTGCGTTCGCAGGCCGATTGGCAGGGCGGCAAAAAGCACCACCCACCAGATAATGAAGAAGATCGCTGTTCCGGATATCCAGCCCATAGGCGTCAGACCTGTTCCAGCTCGACAAGGGTTCCCTGGAAATCCTTGGGATGAAGGAAAAGCACCGGCTTGCCGTGAGCGCCGATCTTCGGTTCGCCGTCGCCAAGAACCCGCGCGCCGGCTGCCGTCAGTTGGTCCCGCGCGGCGATGATGTCCTCGACCTCGTAGCAGATGTGATGCATGCCGCCGGAAGCGCTGCGCTCCAGAAAAGCCGCTATCGGAGAGCCCTCGCCCAGCGGTTCGAGCAGTTCGACCTTGGTGTTGTCGAGTTCGACGAAGACAACGGTCACGCCATGTTCGGGAAGCGCCTGCGGCTGCGAAACCTTGGCGCCGAGCGTGTCGCGATAGGATGCGGTCGCCGCGGCCAGATCCGGCACGGCGATGGCGACATGGTTGAGGCGTCCCAGCATGATTGGCCCTTGTACTAGCGCGTGACGAAAACGGTCACGATCGGCTTCTTGCCCCAGGCTTCGCGGGCGGCGTTGCGCACAGCGCGACGCACGGCCTCGGCAACCAGATCGAGATCCTTGCGGCGGGCGCGCGGGACGCTGATGACCGCGCCCTCGGCAGCCTCAAGCATGATGTCTTCCAGTTCTTCGCCAGCGTCATCAGCCCGTGCAACGCCGATGGCGACGAGATCGGGCTCGCCCGCCAGATCGAAGCGATCGTCGAGCACGACGTTGACCGAAACATGACCTGCATAAGAGAGCTTGCGCCGGTCGCGCACGCCCATCGCCTCTTCCGAACCGATCAGGTCACCGTCCTTGTAAATGCGGCCATAGGGCACCTGGTCGATGATCTCAGGATCGCCAGGGGCAAGGCGCAGCATGTCGCCATTGCGCACCTGCGCCACATGGGGAACGCCAGCCATCGCAGCCAACGAGCCCTGCGCCACCAGATGCGCCGCCTCGCCGTGAACGGGCACCACGATTTGCGGACGCGTCCACTCATACATGCGCTTCAGCTCGTTCTTGCGCGGGTGACCGGAAACGTGAACCAGCGCGTCATGGTCCTCGATCACGCGAATTCCCATTTCGATCAGACCGTTCTTGACCGACAGGATGGCCTTTTCATTGCCGGGGATGACACGCGAGGAATAGATCACGGTGTCGCCCGGCGACAGCGCGAGATCGCGCATTTCCTCTCGCGCAAGCTTGGCAAGTGCGGCGCGCGGCTCGCCCTGGCTTCCTGTGCAGATGATGACCATCTCCTCGCGCGCGATGTAGCCGTAATCTTCCTCGGCAACGAAATCCGGCAGGCCATCGAGATAACCCAGTTCGTCGGCGACGCTGATGACACGCTTCAGCGAGCGGCCGAGCACGAGCACCTTGCGACCGGCATCGCGCGCAGCCTCGGCGATGGAACGAATGCGACCGACATTGGAAGAGAAAGTGGTGATCGCCACCCGGCCTTCCGCCTCTTCGATCAGCTTCTTCAGGCTGCGGCCAACTTCTTCCTCCGAGGGCGATTCACCGTCGCGCATGGCGTTGGTGGAATCGCACATAAGCGCCAGCACGCCGGCGTCGCCCAGCGCCCTGAACCGCGCCTCGTCCACCAGCGGGCCGATCTCGGGTTCCGAATCTATCTTCCAATCGCCGGTGTGGATGAAGGTGCCGAGCTCTGTCGTGATGGCTAGCGAAACCGGCTCAGGAATGGAGTGCGTGACCGCAACCGCCTCGAATTTGAACGGGCCGATCTCGAACGTGTCGCCGGCATTGTAAACCTTGACCGGGATGTTGGGCGCGCCGTGTTCGCTCTGCCACTTGGCTTCCAGAAGGCCGGCGGTGAAGGGCGTCATCCAGACTTCCTTGCCCAGCCGCGGCCATAGCGCCAGCAATGCGCCGTAGTGATCCTCGTGCGCATGGGTGATGACGATGCCGACCAGCCTGTCGACCTCTTCCTCGATGAAGCGGGTGTCGGGCAGGACGAGATCGACGCCGGGCAGATGCGCATCGGGGAAGGTAACGCCGCAATCGACAACGACCCACTGGCGATTGTCAGGCGGGCCGAATCCGTAGAGCGCGAAATTCATCCCGATTTCGCCAACGCCGCCAAGCGGGCAGAAGACCAGTTCCGCTTCCTGCTTTTTTGCCATGGTTCCTGCTTCCTATTGCGCCCCGGCGGAGGCAACTGCCCCGAAATGCACGTCGCCGGCCGCGACCTGCCTTAGTCCGCCCGACCGTTGGCGCACGACAAGGCGGCATTCTTCATCGATGGTTTCAAACGTGCCCCGCAACACCTCGCCGTGCAACCGCACGGCGACTTCGGCCCCAAGGCCAGCAGCGCGCGCAAGCCAGAGGCTGCGGATCGTCGCCAAGCCCCTTCCTGCATCCCAGCGGCGCATATTGTCGACCCACGCATCGGACAATGCGACGAACAATTCTGCTGCGCTGCATTTCGCACCAAGTTCGGCAAGCGAGGTCGCGGGATAGGGAACGTCGTCAGGGTGTCCGACAACGTTGACCCCGATACCGATGGCAAGACCAAAGCGACCGCCCGGCAATTGGGTCGATTCCAGCAAAATGCCGGAGAGCTTTGCGCCGCTGGCCAGCACGTCGTTCGGCCATTTGAGCTCGAAACGCGGCCCGGTTGCGCCGCCGGCGCCATCGATGCCAATCGAGACATTGGCGTGCGGGGCAACCGCATCCAGCGCGTCCGCCAGCGCAAGACCCGCCACGAAACCGAGCGTTGCTGAAACAGCGAGATCGTCGATACCGGTCAGAAGCAGCGTTGCGGCGAGATTGCCCTTCGGCGTCGCCCATGCCCTACCGCGGCGGCCGCGCCCGCTTTGCTGACTGTCGGACACAAGCCATAACCGGCCGGGATCGCCTTCGGCGGCCCGTTCCAGCGCAAGCGCATTGGTGGAACCGACCGTCTCGAATGCTTCCAGCCGGTAGCCTTCGCCTATCGCCGTTGGCGCAAGCTGAAATCTCATTCGCTAGAAATAGACCGAAGCGGCTGCTTCCGCCATTTGGGCGATCGGTGCGCCGATGAACACGTAGAAGAGCACGAACGCGCCGGACGCGATCAGCACCAGCCGCAACTCGCCGGCCATCGGCACGAAACTTCCAATCGGCTCGTCGAACCACATCAGCTTGATGATGCGCAGGTAGTAATAAGCACCCACCACGGAGGCCAGAACGCCGATCACGGCGAGCGTGTAGAGGCCTGAATCGATGGCGGCGAGGAACACGTACCACTTGGCCCAGAAGCCAGCGAGCGGCGGGATGCCGGCAAGTGAAAACATCAGGATGGTGAGTATCGTTGCCATCATCGGGCTGGTGGTCGACAGACCGGCCAGATCGTCAATGTCCTCGACCATGCCTTCCTTGCGGCGCATGGCGAGGATGCAGGCGAAGGTGCCCAGTGTCATCACCATGTAAATCAGCATGTAGATGACGACGCCGCGCACACCGGCTTCCGAATTGGCGGAAAGCCCGACCAGCGCGTAGCCCATGTGTCCGATGGAGGAATAAGCCATCAGGCGCTTGATGTTACGCTGGCCGATCGCCGCGAACGCGCCAAGCACCATGGAAGCGATGGCCACGAACACGATGATCTGCTGCCAGTCGACCGAGACCGGCTCGAAAGCGCCCATCGTGACGCGAATGAGCAGAGCCATTGCGGCCATCTTCGGGGCTGCTGCAAAGAAGGCGGTCACCGGAGTCGGCGCGCCCTCGTAAACATCCGGCGTCCACATATGGAACGGCACGGCGGAAATCTTGAAGGCGAGGCCTGCCAGCACAAACACCAGTCCGAATACGAGGCCAAGCTGGCGCTCGCCTCCGGCCAACTGGCTGGCGATGGCCTCAAAGCCGGTAGCGCCCGTATAGCCGTAGACCAGCGAAACGCCGTAAAGCAGCATGCCCGACGACAGCGCGCCGAGAACGAAATATTTCAGTCCCGCTTCCGTCGAACGGACATTGTCCCGGTTGATCGCGGCAACGACGTAAAGCGAGAGCGACTGCAGCTCGAGACCCAGATAGAGCGCGATCATGTCGTTGGCGGAGATCATCAGCATCATGCCGAGCGTCGCCAGCATGATGAGGATCGGGTACTCGAACCGGTCGAACTTCTCCTCGCGGGCGAAGCCGACCGACATGATCAGCGTCACCAGCGAGCCGATCAGCGTCACGATCTTCATGAAGCGCGCGAACGGGTCGTTGATGAAGGTTCCACCGAACGCGTGACCGTCAGCCGGGAAGAACAGGATCCATGCGCCGATTGCTGCAAGCAGCGCGACGGCCAGACCCGTCACCGTGTTGTTGGCGCGCTCGCCGGAGAACACGCCAATCATCAGAAGCACCATGGCGCCGACGGCCAGAACGATTTCCGGCGTTGCGAGCGACAGGCTGTTGGAAAGTTCGATCGTCATGACTTCAGTCGAGCCTTCCTAGTGCCCTGCCCCGGCCGTCGCTTCTGCGACGTCGAGCGAGAGCGTGAGACTGTTTACCAGCGCGTCCACGGAAGCCGCGGTCGCATCGAGGATCGGGGCCGGATAGACGCCGAAGAAGATCACCAGCACGATCAGCGGGTAGATTATCGCGCGCTCGCGCGGGCTGAGGTCGAGCAGGTTCTTGAGGCTGTCCTTGGTCAGTGCACCGAAGACGACCCGGCGATAGAGCCACAGCGCATAAGCGGCTGAGAGGATGACGCCTGTCGTGGCGAACAGCGCCACCCAGGTGTTGACCTTGAACACCGCTAGCAGCGTCAGGAACTCGCCGACGAAGCCGCTGGTGCCCGGCAGTCCGACATTGGCCATGGTGAAGATGAGGAATGCCACGGCGTATTTCGGCATGTTGTTGACCAGTCCGCCATAGGCGGCGATCTCGCGCGTGTGCATGCGATCGTAGACGACGCCGACACACAGGAACAACGCTCCCGAAACCAGGCCGTGCGACAGCATCTGGAAGATGCCGCCCTGAATGCCTTCCACGTTGAGCGCGAAGATGCCCATTGTCACGTAGCCCATATGGGCGACTGACGAGTAGGCAATCAGCTTCTTGATGTCCTCCTGCATCAGCGCGACCAGCGAGGTGTAAATGATGGCCACGATCGACAGCGTGAAGACGAAGGGCTGGAAGTAGAGCGAGGCGTCCGGGAACATAGGCAGCGAGAAGCGCAGGAAGCCGTAGCCGCCCATCTTCAACAGGATGCCGGCCAGAATGACCGAACCCGCCGTTGGCGCTTCGACGTGCGCATCCGGCAACCAGGTGTGGACGGGCCACATGGGCATCTTCACCGCAAATGACGCGAAGAAGGCGATCCATAGCCATTGCTGCATTCCAGCCGGGAAATCGTGCTCCAGCAGCGTTGGAATATCCATCGTGCCGGCGTTCCAGTACATCGCCATGATGGCGAGCAGCATCAGCACCGAGCCGAGCAGCGTGTAGAGAAAGAACTTGAAGCTGGCATAGATGCGCCGCCTGCCGCCCCACACGCCGATGATGAGGAACATCGGGATCAGGCCAGCCTCGAAGAACACGTAGAACAGCACCAGGTCGAGCGCGCAGAACACGCCGATCATCAGCGTTTCCAGGATCAGGAACGCGATCATGTATTCCTTGACGCGCTTCTGCACCGCTTCCCACGACGCCAGAATGCACAGCGGCATCAGGAACGTGGTGAGGATGACGAACAGCATGGAAATGCCGTCGACGCCCATCTGGTAGGAGATGCCGCTGTCGAGCCACTCATATTTCTCGACGAACTGGAAACCGGGATCGGTGTTGTCGAAGCCAATCCAGACCAGCAGCGAGGCCAGGAAGGTGAAGGTCGTCGCAAGCAGCGTAACGTTGCGAATGTTGCGCCGCGCAGCCTGTCCGTCGTCGCGGATCGGCAGGATCAGCAGCGCGCCGACCAGCGGCAGGAAGGTTACCAGCGAAAGAAGCGGCCAGCCGGACATCAGTTGGCCCCTCCGAGCATCATCCAGGTCACAAGTGCCGCCACGCCGATCAGCATGGCGAACGCGTAATGGTAGAGGTAGCCGCTCTGCAGCTTCACGACGCGCTGAGTGACATCGATCACCCGTGCCGACACGCCGTCAGGCCCGAAGCCGTCGATCAGCCAGCCGTCACCCTTCTTCCACAGGAAGTGGCCGAGCCGCTTGGCCGGATTGACGAAGATAAAGTCGTAGAGCTCGTCGAAATACCACTTGTTGAGCAGGAACAGGTAGAGCCCGCGATGCCGTTCGGCCAGCGCCTTCGGCGTCTCTGGCGAGCGGATGTAGAAATGCCAGGCGGTGAAGAAGCCAACCAGCATGGCGATGAAGGGCGACAGCTTCACCCACATCGGCACTTCGTGGAACTCGTGCAGGATGTGGTTGTCGGGAAGCGTGAACAGTGCGCCTTTCCAGAAGTGATCGTATTCGTGACCGACGAAGTATTCGTGGAACACCACGCCGGCACCCAGCGCGCCGACGGCAAGGATGAACAGAGGTACCAGCATCACCGGCGGCGATTCATGCACATGGTGCATCACGTCGGCGGTGGCGCGCGGCTTGCCGTGGAAGGTCATGAAGATGAGACGCCAGGAATAGAAGCTGGTGAAGACGGCCGCCACGACGAGCGAAACGAACGCAAAGCCGGCCAGCGCGTTGTGTCCCACAAACGCACCCTCAATGATCGCATCCTTGGAGAAGAAGCCGGCCGTGCCGATCACGGTTGCCGGTATGCCCACGCCGGTCAGCGCGATGGTGCCTATGATCATCATCCAGTAGGTCGTCGGGATGTGTTTGCGCAAGCCACCCATCTTGCGCATGTCCTGTTCGTCAGACACCGCGTGAATGACGGAGCCTGAGCCCAGGAACAGCAGCGCCTTGAAGAAGGCGTGGGTGAACAGGTGGAAGATGGCTGCGGAATAGAAGCCAAGACCGATTGCCACGAACATGTAGCCTAGCTGCGAACAGGTCGAATAGGCGATCACGCGCTTGATGTCGTTCTGCACCAGCCCGACCGTGGCGGCGAAGAACGCCGTCAGCGCGCCGATGAAGGTGACGACCAGCAACGCGGTGTGCGCCAGCTCAAACAGCGGCGAAAGACGCGCCAGCATGAACACGCCTGCCGTGACCATCGTCGCGGCGTGGATGAGCGCCGATACGGGCGTCGGGCCTTCCATCGCGTCCGGCAGCCAGGTGTGCAGCGGCACCTGCGCCGACTTGCCCATGGCACCCATGAACAGGAGCAGGCAGACGACGTTGAGCGCGGCGTGCGGATCGAGCGCGTAGCCGAGGAAGTTCAGCGCGGTGTCGCCATGCTCGGCGCCTTCGACCGGCAGGAATGTCGCAGCGTTGGCAAATATCGTGTCGAGATTGACGGAGCCGAACAGGATGAAAACGCCGAAAATGCCCAGCGCGAAGCCGAAATCGCCAACGCGATTGACTACGAACGCCTTGATTGCGGCGGCATTGGCCGACGGTTTCTTGAACCAGAAACCGATCAGCAGATAGGAGGCCAGACCGACGCCTTCCCAGCCGAAGAACATCTGGATGAGATTGTTCGCGGTCACCAGCATCAGCATGGCGAAGGTGAACAACGACAGATAGGCGAAGAAGCGCGGCCGGTGCGGGTCGTGGTGCATGTAGCCTATCGAATAGACGTGGACCAGCGCCGACACGGTGTTGACCACAACCAGCATGACGGAGGTCAGAGGGTCGATCCTGAGCGACCAGTCCGACTGCAGCGCGCCGGATTCGATGAAGCGCAGCACCGGCACGTTGAACGCCTCGCCGTCGCCCATGGCAATCGTGAAGAATGACACCCACGACAGGACCGCCGCGATGATCAGCAGGCCGGTGGTGACGTATTCCGACGCCTTGGAACCGATGGAGCGGCCAAAGAGCCCGGCAATCAGGAAGCCGACGAGCGGCAGAAAGACTATGGCTTGATACATTGCTGCCTGCTCAGCCCTTCATCAGATTGACGTCTTCGGTCGCAATCGAACCGCGGTTGCGGAAGAACACGACCAGAATGGCGAGGCCGATTGCAGCCTCGGCCGCGGCCACCGTCAGCACAAACAGAGCGAAGACCTGACCGACGAGGTCGCCCAGAACCGCCGAGAACGCGACGAAGTTGATATTGACCGCCAGCAGAATGAGCTCGATCGACATCAGGATGACGATGACGTTCTTTCTGTTGAGGAAGATGCCGAACACGCCGAGCGTGAACAGCACGGCCGACAGCGTCAGGAAATGTCCGATGCCCACTTCCATCATCAGATCCCCTTGTCCGATTCGACCTTGCGGATCTCGATGGCTGACGCCGGATCGCGCGCCACCTGTGCCGGTATCGACTGCCGCTTGACGCCTTCCTTGTGGCGCAGCGTGAGCACGATGGCGCCGATCATGGCGACCAGGAGCACGACGCCCGCAACCTGGAAGAAATAGATGTAATCCGTGTAGAGAATGTCGCCGAGCGCAGCCGTATTGTGACGATCCGAAATCGGCGGCGTCGGCTGCGCGGCAACCTCGCCAAGTTCGGGCGTGAACACGTAGCCGCCCGCAACGATGATCAGTTCGGCCGCCAGTATGATGCCGACGAGAGCGCCAATGGGCGCATATTGCAGCGCGCCGGACTTCAGTTCGGCGAAGTCGACGTCGAGCATCATGACGACGAACAGGAACAGCACCGCGACCGCGCCGACATAGACGACCAGCATGATCATCGCCAGAAATTCGGCGCCGGTGAGCAGGAAGAGTGCCGCGGCGTTGAAGAATGTCAGGATGAGGTAGAGAACCGAGTGCACGGGATTGCGCGCGGCGATGACCATGAAGGCCGCCGCCACCGCCACAAAGGCGAACAGGTAGAAAAAGACCGCCTCCAGACCTGTCAGCATGGGTACCCCGTTCTCCTTGAGGAGCGCCTTGCCCCTCCGGCTCCCTGAAGCCGCGTGTTCCTTAGACGAGCCGTTTTTGCCCGTCCACTTTCAATTCGTTCCGTCCCCGGCTCAGCGGTACGGTGCGTCCAACGCAATGTTTCGCGCCAGCTCACGCTCCCAGCGATCGCCGTTCGCGAGCAGCTTGTCCTTGTCGTAATAGAGTTCTTCGCGGGTCTCCGCGGCGAACTCGAAATTCGGCCCCTCCACGATGGCGTCCACCGGGCAGGCTTCCTGGCAGAACCCGCAATAGATGCACTTCACCATGTCGATGTCGTAGCGCACCGTGCGGCGCGTTCCGTCATTGCGGCGCGGCCCGGCCTCGATCGTGATTGCCTGCGCCGGGCAGATCGCCTCGCAAAGCTTGCAGGCAATGCAGCGTTCTTCGCCGTTGGGATAACGGCGCAGCGCATGTTCGCCACGAAAGCGCGGGCTGACCGGCCCCTTCTCGAAGGGATAGTTCACTGTGTATTTGGGCGCGAAGAACTGTCTCATCGACAGAAAGAACGCACTCACGAACTCCTTCAGGATGAGCGATTTAGCAGCTTGGGCGAGAGCAGACATCGATCAGTCTCCCAAATCCGGAATTGCAGTGCCGCACCAGCGCATCAGGCCGCTCCCACCAGTTTGAGCACGGCCGCGGTGGCGACCACCATGAACAGCGACAGCGGCAGGAATACCTTCCAGCCAAGGCGCATGAGCTGGTCGTAGCGGTAGCGCGGAACGAACGCCTTCACCATGGAGAACATGAAGAAGACGGCGGTCAGTTTCAGCACGAACCAGAAAACGCCGGGCACCCAGTTGAGGAACCAGACATCGACCGGCGGAAGCCAGCCGCCGAGGAACAGGATCGTGGTCAGCGCGCACATCAGCAGGATCGCGATGTACTCGCCGAGCATATAGAGCATGTAGGGCGTCGAGGAATACTCGATCATGTGGCCGGCAACCAGCTCCGACTCCGCTTCCACGAGGTCGAAGGGCGGGCGGTTCGTTTCGGCGAGCGCGGAGATGAAGAACACCACGAACATCGGGAAAAGCGCCAGCCAGTGCCAGTCGAGGAACGAGTTCGGCAGCCCCATCATGGTGCCCAGCCCGTCGCCCTGCGCGAGCACGATGTCGGTCAGGTTGAGCGAGCCGACAGCCAGCAGCACGGTCACGATGACGAAGCCGATGGAGACTTCGTAGGACACCATCTGCGCAGCCGAGCGCAGTGCGCCAAGGAACGGGTATTTGGAGTTGGACGCCCAGCCACCCATGATGACGCCGTAAACCTCGAGCGAGGCGATGGCGAAGATGAACAGGATACCGACATTGATGTCGGCAATTGCCCATCCATCATCGACCGGGATCACGGCCCAGGTGGCAAGTGCCAAAAGTGCTGAAACCATCGGCGCCAGCAGGAACACCCCCTTGTTGGCGCCCGAGGGAATAATCGGCTCCTTGAAGACGAACTTCAACAGGTCGGCAAAAGACTGCAACAGGCCCCAGGGACCGACGACGTTGGGTCCGCGGCGCAACTGAACCGCAGCCCACACCTTGCGGTCGGCGTATAGAATGAATGCGGTGAAGACGAGCAGCACCACGAGCAGAAGCAGCGACTGCGCAACCACAATAATGAGCGGCAGCAGATAGGTGTAGAAAAAGTCTTCCATCGCCCTACTCCGCCGCCTGCTTGAACCCGCCGCGGGCGAGCGCCGAACACTCGGCCATCACCGCAGAAGCGCGGGCGATCGGGTTGGTCAGGTAGAAGTCTTTCACCGCCGAGACGAACGGCGCCTTGGTGAGGCGTCCGCCCTGTTTGGCAAGCGCCGAAATGGCTGCCGGATCGCCGGGCTCGACCGTCTCTATCCGCGCCATGTGTGGGAAGTCCTTGTAAAGCGCGGCGCGAAGCTGCTGCAGCGAATCGAAGGGCAGCTTGTGGCCAAGCTGATCTGACAATGCGCGCAGGATCGCCCAGTCTTCTTTGCCCTCGCCGGGCGCAAAGCCGGCGCGATTGGTCATCTGCACGCGGCCCTCGGTGTTTACATAGGTGCCGGACTTCTCGGCATAGGTCGCGCCCGGCAGGATAACGTCGGCGCGATGCGCACCGGCGTCTCCGTGGCTGCCGACATAGACGGTGAAGGCGTCGCCGATCTGGTCCATCGCAAACTCGTCGGCCCCGAGCAGGAAGAGCACGTCAAGCGCGCCCATCATGGCCGAGGCGTCCTTGCCGCCTTCGCCCGGCACGAAGCCGATGTCGAGGCCGCCGACACGTGCGGCCGCGGTGTGCAGAACGCCGAAGCCGTTCCAGTCGCCTTTCACCGCGCCAACCGCATCTGCAACCTTGGCCGCGAGCCCCAGCACGGCCGCGCCATCGGAGCGGGCGAGCGCACCCTGCCCAACAATAACCATCGGCCGCTTGGCCTTCTTAAGCACCGAAGCGAATTTCAGCTTGCCGTCGGCCAACTCCTTCAGCGTGTCCGGACCGGCGCCAAGCGCCTCATAGTCGTAGCGCAGGTCGCCCATGTCGCCGATCACGCCGACCGGGAAATCGCCCATGCGCCAGCGCTTGCGGATGCGGGCGTTCAAGACCGAAGCCTCGAAGCGCGGATTGGCGCCGATGATCAGCAGCGCGTCGGCCTCTTCGATCCCGTCGATGGTCGGATTGAAGATGTAGCTTGCGCGTCCCTTCGACGGATCGAGTGCCGCACCATCCTGCCGGCAGTCGATATTGGCGGAACCGAGCGAGGTCATGAGCGCCTTTAGGGCGTACATTTCCTCCACGGTTGCCAGATCGCCGGCAATCGCGCCGATCTTGTCGCCCGAGGTTTTCGCCACGGCTGCCTTGATTGCGTCAAACGCTTCGGGCCAGCTCGCGGGCACCAGCTTGCCCCGGCGGCGGATATAGGGCCGGTCGAGACGCTGGGTGCGCAGCCCGTCCCAGATGAAGCGGGTCTTGTCGGAGATCCACTCCTCGTTCACCTGTTCGTTGACGCGCGGCAGAATGCGCATCACTTCGCGGCCGCGTGTGTCGACGCGGATCGCGGAACCGACCGCATCCATCACGTCGATCGATTCGGTCTTTGAAAGCTCCCACGGGCGCGCCTGGAACGCGTATGGCCGCGAGGTCAGCGCTCCGACGGGGCACAGGTCGATCACATTGCCCTGAAGCTCGGACGTCATGGCGTTTTCGAGATAGGTGGTGATCTCGGCATCCTCGCCGCGGCCGATCAGGCCAAGCTCGGAAATGCCGGCTACCTCGGTGGTGAAGCGAACGCAGCGCGTGCAGTGGATGCAGCGCGTCATGATCGTCTTGACCAGCGGCCCGATATATTTGTCTTCGACCGCGCGCTTGTTTTCCTGATAGCGCGAGGCATCAACACCGAAGGCCATCGCCTGATCCTGAAGATCGCACTCACCGCCCTGATCGCAAA
The DNA here is from genome assembly GCA_965232405.1 of Rhizobiaceae bacterium. GTDB lineage: Bacteria > Pseudomonadota > Alphaproteobacteria > Rhizobiales > Rhizobiaceae > RCIO01. The sequence continues at coordinate 3,448,657 of OZ246966.1, read as the reverse complement.
TCGGGCAATCGAGCGGATGGTTGATCAGGAGAAACTCCATCACGCCTTCGCGGGCCTTCTTGACCATTGGCGTGTTGGTGAAGATCTCCGGCGGCTGACCCTCGGGTCCGGGCCGCAGGTCGCGCACGCCCATGGCACAAGAGGCGGCCGGCTTCGGCGGTCCGCCCTTCACCTCGATAAGGCACATGCGGCAATTGCCGGCGATCGAAAGCCGCTCGTGAAAGCAGAAACGCGGCACCTCAGCTCCCGCCTCCTCCGCCGCCTGCAGCAGCGTGAAGTGGTCGGGTACCTCGATCTCTTTCCCGTCGACCTTGAGCTTAGCCATTCGTCGTTATCCCCGTGCGCCGTGCGGTGTCATGCGCAGCGCGCCTTTTGCCAGAGCTTGATGTGCGGCAGATGCGACCAGCCGAACGCGAAGTCCGTATCGCCGTGGCGGTCGAGATGTTCGAGCCGGTCCCGTGCGTCCTCACGCGTCGGCATGGCGTCTTCCTCGACCCACCACATTGCGAAATGGTGGGTATCCATGGCCGAAAACCACTGCTGCCGCTTGTTGTAGAACCGCTTGTGGACGGTGTTCCAGACGAAACGCTCAAGCGCCTCGGCGTCCTGCCAGACGCTGATCGTGGTGATCATGTTCGGATCATCAAAGATGCCGTCGTCGTCGGTCAGACGCCACACGAAACCCTCGGCGCGCTCGGCAAGCCCGTTGATGCGGTCGATATTGTCGGCAAACTCGGCCACCCGCGGGTCGTCCAGCGGGTGTTTGAGCCTGGCAACGTTGATCTCTGCCAGATGCATCAGGCAGCTCCTCCGCCGAGCTTCCGGGCCTGTCCCTGCCAGTCGTCGCGGCCGATGCGGCCCTTGAACGACAGGTAATCCTCGATCCAGTCGATCTCGGCAGCCGTCAACGCGGCGATCTGGTCATATGTCCAGATTCCAAGACTGTTGAGCACTTGCTCGAGCTTGGGTCCAACGCCGGAAATCGCCTTCAGATCGTCCGGCTTGTCCGGCTTCGGCATGGCGACCGGCATTGCCGTCGCTTCGTTGGCAGACACCGCAGCAGGGCTGGCCTTCGCCGGTGCTTTGCTGGTGGCACGCTTCGACTGCGCGGCAGCCGGCACGGTAACCGGTTTTGTCACTTCCTCGGCAAGCGAGCGGGCTTCGGCGATCAGTGTGTCGGCCGCTGCGCGGGCACGCGTAGACGCCTGCCGCGACGCCTCCTCGACTTCCTTGCCCAGCGGCGCGGCCATCACCTTCTGCATGTTTTCGGCGGCGCCCAGCCAGGCATTCATCCACAGGCCGGCCGCATGGCTTGCGGCTCCCACACCCAGGATCGTCGAGGCGCTGGCGAGTGCAGCGGGCTGCGTCATAAGGTTGAACGCGCCGGCCATTTCTTTCGGCATCACAGCCGCCAAGCTGCGGTTGGCACGCATCCACTCCTCTTCGAGCGACTGCAAGGTGCGGATCATCTCGTCTGCCGGCGTCGTTTTCGTCATGACCTACTCCGCCGCAACCATCACTGGCGCTGCCTGGTGGGCATTGCGCGTGAATTCGTCGATACGGCGCTCGATCTCCGGACGGAAGTGGCGCACCAGACCCTGGATCGGCCATGCAGCCGCGTCACCCAGTGCACAGATGGTGTGGCCCTCGACCTGCTTGGTCACGTCAAGCAGCATGTCGATTTCGCGCTTCTGGGCCTGTCCAACAACAAGCCTTTCCATGACGCGCCACATCCAGCCGGTGCCTTCGCGGCAGGGCGTGCACTGGCCGCAGCTCTCATGCTTGTAGAAATAGGAAAGCCGCGCAATCGCCTTCACGATGTCGGTCGACTTGTCCATCACGATCACCGCTGCCGTGCCGAGGCCCGATTTCAGGTCGCGCAATCCGTCGAAATCCATCGGCGCGTCGATGATCTCGTTTGCCGGAACCAGCGGCACCGAAGCGCCGCCCGGAATGACCGCCAACAGATTGTCCCAGCCGCCGCGAATGCCGCCGCAATGGGTCTCGATCAGCTCGCGGAAGGAGATCGACATCGCCTCTTCGACCGTGCACGGATTGTCCACATGGCCGGAGATGCAGAACAGTTTGGTGCCCTTGTTGTTCTCGCGTCCGAATGAGGAGAACCACGAGGCGCCACGGCGCAGAATGGTCGGCGCAACGGCGATGGATTCGACATTGTTCACAGTCGACGGGCAGCCATAAAGACCGACATTGGCCGGGAATGGCGGCTTCAGGCGTGGCTGGCCCTTCTTGCCTTCCAGGCTTTCCAGAAGCGCCGTTTCCTCGCCGCAGATATAAGCACCCGCGCCGTGATGGACGATGATCTCGAAGTCCCAGCCGTTCTTGTTGTTCTTGCCGATCAGCTTGGCCTCATAGGCCTCGTCGACCGCGCGCTGCAAGGCCTCGCGCTCGCGAATGAACTCCCCGCGCACGTAGATGTAGGCGGCTTCCGCGCCCATCGCGAAACCAGCGACCAGGCAGCCCTCGACCAGCGTGTGCGGGTCATGGCGCATGATGTCACGGTCCTTGCAGGTGCCGGGTTCGGACTCGTCCGCATTGACCACGAGATAGCAGGGCCGGTCCGACTGCTTCGGCATGAACGACCATTTTAGCCCGGTCGGGAAGCCTGCACCGCCGCGACCGCGCAGGCCGGATGCCTTCATCTCGTTGATGATCCAGTCGCGGCCCTTGTCGATCAGCGCCTTGGTGTTGTCCCAGTGGCCGCGACGCATCGCGCCGGCCAGCGAACGGTCAAACTGGCCGTAGATATTGTTGAAGATGCGGTCCTTGTCCTGAAGCATCCCGATCTCCTCAGCGCGGCTTCTTGCCGAACACGCGGACATATTCGGCCTCGCCGCCCTTGGCGAGCGCCTTGGCCTGCTTGACCCAGTCATCGCGGTCGATGCGGCCGTGGAATTTCAGATAGCCGTCCACCCATTCGCGCTCGGCCTTCTTCCACTTGGCCACCTGCGCGAATGTGTAGATGCCGAGCGAATGGAGAATGCCTTCGATTTTCGGTCCGACGCCGGAGATCAGCTTGAGATCGTCCGGTTTTGCGGGCTTCTTGATGCCGGCGGGACGGTTCTTGTCTTCAAGCGGTGCCGCCGTGGCCGTTGCGGCGCTGGCCCGCTTCTCGCCATTTACGTTCGCCTTCTTCGGCGAAGGCGATTTGATCGCTGGCGCCGTTTCGGGCGCATCGGTCTTCGGCTTGGCAGCCTTGGATGGCGGAACCTTTGCCGCGTCGGTCTTCGCGCCGTTCCGGCCCGCACCCTTCCGGCCCGATCGCGTTACCGCCTTTTCGTCGGTCAGCGAGGTCAGACCCGACTGGGGTGCGGAGACGATGCGGTCGACCTGCGGGCCGGGCTCGATCTTGCTGCCTTTGCCGGCCTCGAACGCGTCGATGATCTCTTCCAGACGTTCCGGCGTCAGATCCTCATAGGTATCCTTGAAGATCATCACCATCGGCGCGTTCACGCAGGCGCCAAGGCATTCCACCTCTTCCCACGACAGCGTGCCGGCCTCATTGGTGTGGAACTGATCGGGATGGATCTTCTTCTTGCAGACTTCCATCAGCGCTTCGGACCCACGCAGCATGCAGGGCGTGGTGCCGCAGACCTGCACATGCGCCTTCGTGCCGACCGGCTTGAGCTGGTACTGGGTGTAGAAGGTCGCGACCTCGAGCACCCGGATCAGCGGCATGTCGAGCATTTCGGCAACGTGCTCGATGGCAGCCTGGGTGACCCAGCCTTCCTGCTCCTGCGCCCGCATCAAGAGCGGGATCACGGCGGATTGCTGGCGACCCTTGGGGTACTTCCTGATCGTCTGCTTCGCCCATGCCGCGTTCGCTCTTGAAAAGGCGAAGCTGGCTGGCTGAAGGGCTGGCTCTGCGAGGCGGCGGACACTCATCTTTAGCGGTCGACCTCTCCAAACACGATATCGAGTGAACCCAGAATGGCCGTGACGTCGGCCAGCATGTGCTTGCGGCTCATGAAATCCATCGCCTGCAGGTGCGCGAAACCGGGCGCGCGCAACTTGCAGCGATACGGCTTGTTGGTGCCGTCCGACACCAGATAGACGCCGAACTCGCCCTTCGGCGCCTCGACCGCCGCATACACTTCGCCCTCCGGCACGTGGTAGCCTTCGGTGTAGAGCTTGAAGTGATGGATCAGCGCTTCCATCGAGCGCTTCATCTCGCCACGCTTGGGCGGAACGATCTTGGCCGACGTGCTGGACACCGGGCCGGTCTTTTCCTTGCCGAGCAACCGGTCGACGCACTGGCGCATGATCTCGGCCGACTGGCGCATCTCTTCCATCCGGATCAGATAGCGGTCGTAGCAATCGCCGTTCTTGCCGATCGGGATGTCGAATTCCATTTCGCGGTAGCACTCATAGGGCTGCGACTTGCGCAGGTCCCATGCAGCGCCCGAACCGCGCACCATGACGCCGGAGAAACCCCAGGCCCACGCATCGTCCAGCGAGACAACGCCGATATCGACATTGCGCTGCTTGAAGATGCGGTTTCCGGTCAGAAGGTTGTCGAGGTCTTCGACCGTCTTCAGGAAAGGGTCGATCCACTTGCCGATATCCTCGACCAGCTGATCGGGAAGATCCTGATGCACCCCGCCCGGTCGGAAATAGGCGGCGTGCATGCGCGCACCGCATGCACGCTCGTAAAACACCATCAGCTTCTCGCGCTCCTCGAAACCCCACAGAGGCGGGGTGAGAGCGCCGACGTCCAGCGCCTGCGTGGTGATGTTGAGCAGGTGGTTGAGGATGCGGCCGACTTCACAGAACAGCACGCGGATGAGCTGGCCGCGCTTCGGCACTTCGATGTCGAGCAGGCGCTCAACGGCCAGCGCGAACGCATGCTCCTGGTTCATCGGCGCGACGTAGTCGAGCCGGTCGAAATAGGGCACGGCCTGCAGATAGGTCTTGGCCTCGATCAGCTTCTCGGTGCCGCGATGAAGCAGGCCGATATGCGGATCGACGCGCTCGACAACCTCGCCGTCAAGCTCAAGCACAAGGCGCAAAACACCATGCGCAGCAGGATGTTGCGGGCCGAAGTTAATGTTGAAGTTGCGGACGTTGTGCTCGGTCACTGCTTCGCCTTTTCATCGCCCGGAAGCACGTAGTCGGTGCCTTCCCACGGGGAGAGGAAATCGAAATTGCGGAACTCCTGCTTCAATTCCACCGGCTCATAGACCACGCGCTTCATCTCGTCGTCGTAGCGAACCTCGACGAAACCGGTAAGCGGGAAGTCCTTGCGCAGCGGGTGCCCCTCGAAGCCGTAATCGGTGAGCAGCCGCCTCAAGTCGGGATGGCCAGTAAACAGTATGCCGTAGAGATCATATGCCTCGCGTTCGAACCAGTCGGCGCCCGGGAACACGCCGGTCGCGGACGGAACGGGCGTGTCCTCGTCGGTCATCACGCGCACGCGGATGCGCTGGTTCTGGCGCGGCGACAGAAGGTGATAGACGACGTCGAAGCGCCGGGTGCGCGAAGGATAGTCGGCGCCCGACAGATCGATGAAGGAGATGAACTGGCACTGCACATCATCCCGCAGGAATGTCAGCACATCCAGAATGTCGCCGGATTCGACTTCGAGCGTCAGTTCGCCATAGGCGACGCTCGCGTCTTGAACCTGCGCGTCCAGCTTTTCCTTGATGTAGGCAGCAAGGTCCTTGAGGGCTTCGTCCGACATTGCCACCTACCGCTCGATCGTGCCGGTGCGGCGGATCTTCTTCTGCAGAAGCAACACGCCATAAAGCAGCGCCTCGGCAGTCGGCGGACAGCCGGGCACATAGATGTCAACCGGCACAACCCGGTCGCAGCCGCGCACCACCGAATAGGAATAGTGATAGTAGCCGCCGCCATTGGCGCAGGAGCCCATCGAGATGACGTAGCGCGGCTCCGGCATCTGGTCGTAGACCTTGCGCAGCGCGGGCGCCATCTTGTTGGTCAGCGTGCCGGCAACGATCATCACGTCGGACTGGCGCGGCGAAGCGCGCGGCGCGATGCCGAAGCGCTCGGCGTCGTAGCGCGGCATCGACATGTGCATCATTTCGACCGCGCAGCACGCGAGACCGAACGTCATCCACATCAAAGAGCCGGTACGGGCCCAGGTGATCAGCGCTTCCGACGAGGTTACGACGAACCCCTTGTCGGACAGCTCATTGTTGAACTCGGCAAAAATTGCGTCATCGTCGCCGATTGGCCTGCCGGTGTTCGGGTCGAGAATGCCTTTCGGCCGGGGCGCGACAAGCGTCGTGTCAGGATCGTTCAATCCCATTCCAGCGCTCCCTTTTTCCATTCGTAGATAAAGCCGATGGTGAGGACGCCAAGGAACAGCATCATCGACCAGAAACCTAGCCAGCCAATTTCGCCGAACGATACCGCCCACGGAAACAGAAAGGCGACCTCGAGGTCGAAGATGATGAACAGGATGGCCACCAGGTAGAATCGGATGTCGAACTTCATGCGTGCGTCGTCAAACGCGTTGAAGCCGCACTCATAGGCCGACAGTTTCTCGGGATCGGGATTGCGGTAGGCGACGAGGAAAGGCGCCACCACCAGCGCCACGACGATACCGAGCGCAACGCCGATAAAGATGACGATCGGGAGATATGACTGAAGAAGTTCACTCATGAATCGACTTTCCGAGGCTCAGAGCGAGACGGAACGATAGCTCAAGTGGCTGGTCAGCCGCCGCGACCTATCCGCACCGCAGGCGCCCCGCCAAGGCCATGCTGCGTTGCGGCGAGGGTTAACGCAGCCATCCCGCCGAGGCAAGTCAAACATTGGCCGCAAATGGTGAGTGACACAGGCGAATTAGCGCAAGCACCTGTGCTTCCCCTGCGGCACTTTTCCAGAGAAGATTATGGAAGGGAGAAATGGCGCGAGTGACGGGGCTCGAACCCGCGACCTCCGGCGTGACAGGCCGGCACTCTAACCGACTGAGCTACACCCGCGCACGAAGCGAAACCGGAAACCGGCCGCTCAACGTCGCGGTGAATTAGGCGCTTACCCCTGCACTGTCAAGCACTGTGCGAGGCGGAAATCCACGCCTTGGCAGGCGTGCCGGCTTACAAGCGAAAGAATGCGGCTTTCGCCGGCCGGTGCGGCATCACGAACGCCCGATTTCGCTTGCGGCCAGCGCCCGAAACGCCTAAACGGACCGCCCACGGCGGGCGATTAGCTCAGTTGGTAGAGCGCTTCGTTTACACCGAAGATGTCGGCAGTTCGAGCCTGTCATCGCCCACCAGCCGTTTCCCGCGTCATTGACCCGTCGTTGCAGGCTCTGACACGGTTGCGTGCCGAAGGCGCACCCTTCCTAACCTACGACGTACTATTTGCCGCTCCAGCTTTGGGATTGATCATGGGCGCTAAATTCGCCCTGGGCTGCGGACGGCCAAAACAGTAGCCCTGCAGGCGATCGCAGCCGGCGAGCCGTAGCAGACGAGCAGTTTCTTCGTCTTCCACGCCCTCCGCGGTAAGGCTCAGTGACAGGCTCCTCGCCAATATCGCCACGGCCTGAATAATGCTTCTGGCGGTTTCGTCCACGGCCACGTTCGTGACAAGCGACCTGTCAATCTTCAGGCGGTCGAACTCATATTGCCGCAGATAGCCGATACTGGAATACCCGCTGCCGAAGTCATCCAGCACGACCCGAATTCCCTGTTGCCGCAATTTGCCGATCACCGGCTGCGCACGCTCGCGATGCTCGATGAGATAACCTTCGGTAACCTCCAGCTCCAGCCGGCACGGCTCGAAGCCGGTCTTCGCCAGGATGCTCACGACGTCATCGATCAAAGTCGGGGATCGGAACTGCACTGGCGACAAATTCACCGCAACAGTGATGTCCGGCCACCCGGTCCAGTCCCTGCATGCGCGTTCAAGCACAAACAGTCCCAGCTGGTCGATGACACCCGCTTCCTCGGCTATTGAAATGAACTCGTCGGGTTGGACAACTTCGCCATTCGTAGTCGTCCAGCGCGCCAGAGCCTCGACCCCGGTAATGGCGAGTGATTTGGATCCGACAATCGGCTGGTAATGCACCTCAAGTTCGCCCGCCTGCAGCGCCTTCGCCAGCAATGCGGCAATCTTTCTCCGCCTGGTTCTGACCGCGTCGAGTTCGCGATTGTAGCGGCAGATTCTCATGCGTCCGCTGTTTTTCGCAGCATACAGCGCTACGTCGGCCTGGCGCATCAGTTCAGTGGCATCAATCCCGGGGCCCGAAGTCGCCAATCCCATGCTCACACCGACATTTGCCCTGCGGCCGCTCAAGTCAAATGGTGCCGCCACGGCCTCCAACATGTCCTGTGCGATCTTGTCCGATTTCATCGCGGCATCCGTACCCGAGACAACAACTGCAAACTCGTCACCGCCCAGACGCGCCACGGTGGCGCCGGCTCGTTCTGACATGGCCCGCAGGCTCTCCGCGATCTCTTGGAGCAACGCGTCGCCAATATCGTGGCCATAGGTGTCGTTCACGTCCTTGAAGCCATCGAGGTCCATGAAAATGACCGCGGTTTCGCGACTCTGACTGACCAGGACATCTTCCAGGAGATTGCTCAGAGCGCGCCTGTTGAACAGGCCGGTCAGTTCGTCCCGTTTGGCAAGGCGGCGGTTTCTTGCGTTCGCTGACACAAGCCGGGCATGTGCATCCGACCGCCCGGCATCGATGATTGCGACAAACAGAAAGGTCGCAAAGATCATTCCGCAGACGCTGACGGTGAACAGAAGTTCATAACCGGGCGAAGTGATCAGGGTGAAAGCATCGCGATCACCAGTAAACAAGTATGTGCCAGCGATCCCTGCAAGCCCTACGGCGATCCAGCCGGCGCCCGCGCGCAGGCTGCCAAGCAGAATGGCGACAACAGCCAGAACGCCAAACCAAACGGTTCCAGGCGAGTAGATTGTGTCGAAGAAGCTCGCTTCCCACAGCAAAAAGATAAACAATCCGCCGAGGAACATATCGCGAGCGGCGCCTTGCCAGCCTGTCCATTTGTAGACGCAGGCCGATGCGATCATCACACAAGCGGTGATCAACAGCGCAATGGCGGCCGGTGTGTTTCCGGTAGCGATGAACTCGTACACGAAGAAGGGGATGAACAGAGCGGCAAGCGCAAGCAGGGTCGTGAAACGCGACGCAAAATCGAGCTCGTCGGGCTTCGGAACCTCACTGTCCGGCCGCATATAATCAGCAACCACGCCGTGAAGCGCAGATACAACCGAAAGCGGCCCCGTGCGACCGCCGCGCCACCTTGTCATTCGATACCCCAGTACTACCGAATGTGCAGGATTTCAGAATTGTCTTAAGAAATTTCAGAGCATGGCAAGCGGCGTCCGTCGCGGATTGCCGCCCGGGCATGGTCGGTGCATTCGCGGCTACGCTAGGAGAAATATTCGGGCTTTTCGTCTCTGAGTGCTGGCAGCCGCTCGATTGTACCCGACAGGTGCTTGCGCATCGCTGCCGCTGCGGCATGGCCATCTCCGGCAGCGATGGCAGCGACGATCGCCAGATGACCCTCCAGAACAGCACGCATCTTGCCTTCCTTGGGCAGGTCGAGCGTACGCACGCGGGCCATATGGCCTGAACGCGCCACGATGTGGTGACGCAGATTGATCTGCCCGACCCCTTCGTAAAGCGCCTCGTGGAAAGCCTCGTCGAGCTGCTTGAAAAGGTCGGCCTGATCGACATCGTTGACAAGCGCCTCCTGCAGGCGAACCAGACCCTTGATCTTGGTGACTATCGCCTGGGGCTTCTCTTCGGCCAGCCTGCGAACGATCTCGCATTCCACCGCAACACGCAGGAAATGTTCCTCGTGGATCCGCGAAACGTCGATGCGCGTCACAACGGTACGCGACTGGGGGAACGACTGTACCAGCCCGTCCTGCTCCAGCCTGAGAATCGCCTCGCGTACCGGCGACTGACTGACCTTGTAATGTTCGGCAAGCTCGGACCGGTCGAGCGTGGTATCCGGCGGCAGTTCCAGCCGCACAATGCGGTCGCGCAGATCGGCGTAGAGGCGCGAGGACGCGGATCCCTGCGCCGCGCCAGGCGCGATCCGCAACGCGCCCGATGCCGCACTCTTTCCGGCCAAGTGATCGTTCATCGTTCTTGCTCCTGCGGCACGTCGCTATTCCGAATCGTTTTCGCCATCGTCACATCAATGCTCCCGGCAGGAAGAGCGACAGCGCCGGCACACCGACAAGAATTGCAAAGAACACGGCCATCGCAAGGAAGAACGGGATCGAGGCGCGCGTGAACGCGCCGGTCTTGCATCCCAAGATTCCGCACACGGTGAACATGATGACGCCGACGGGAGGCGTCAGCCCGCCGAAATTGATCAGTGTCACCATCAGAATGCCGAGATGAACCGGGTCGTAACCGGCATCGACCAGCACGGGCAGCACAATGGGCGTGACAAGCAGGATGTTGGCCGCGCCTTCAAGGAACATCCCGCTGATGACGAGAACGGCGACGACGAGCATTAGGATCAACAGCGGCTCCGACGTCAGCGTCGTCACATATTCGGTGATTTCCTGCGGTGCGCGCTCAATCGTCACTGCGTAGCCCAGCACCGCGGCCATCATGATCAAGAGCATGATCATGCCCAGATCGCTGACGGAGGCGCGCACTGCGTCATAGACCTTGGCCCAGTTGAGCTCGCGATAGACGACGGTGCCGATGAAAAGCGCATAGAAGACCAGAAACACGCCTGCCTCGGTCGCGGTGAAAAAGCCGAAGCGGAAACCGACGATCAGGATGAAAGGGAAAGCCAGCGCCCAGATGCTCTCGGCAAAGCTGTCCCACAATTCTCGCCCGGTGGGCGGCGCCGCAAGATCGGGCTTGTAGCCATTGCGCTTGGCCACGACCCAGGTGGTCGCCATCAGAACGGCCGTCAGCAGCGCACCCGGCACGATGCCTGCCAGGAACAGGCGACCGATTGATACCTCGTTGATGAAGCCGAACAGGATGAGCCCGATCGACGGTGGGATCGTAGCGGTGATGATGGAACCGAATGCAAGGATCGCCGCTGTCGAACCCTTCGAATAGCCCTGTTTCAGCATCGAAGGGCCAAGAAGCCTCGCTTCCATCGAAGCGTCGGCAACCGCGGAACCCGATATGCCGCCCATCATGAAGCTGAGAATGATCGACACCTGGGCCAGGCCGCCGGCCATCCAGCCGGTGAGCAGCCGGGCAAACTTGACCAGCCGCTCGGTAATGCCGGTCGCGTTCATCAGATTGCCGGCCAGCACGAAGAACGGCACGGCAAGCAGCGGAAAATTCTGTGTTGCCGTCACCATCTTCTGCAGCGCCACGGTGGGCGGCATGGTGCCGGTCAGGATGAATACGGGGATGGCCGCCAGCGCCAGCGCGAACGCCACAGGCAGCCCGATGACCAGAAACACCGCAAAAAGGATGGCGATGAGAAATAGCATCAACCGGCCTCCGTCGAGCGGATACGGGCGTAAAGCTGGAAGCCGAGTGTGCGGATCATCAGCGCCAGGCCAAACGGCATCGCGGCGTGGACGAGCGACGCGTTCATCTGCGTGGCGCCAATCAGGCGCGGGTGCATGAGGATCGTGTTGCGCACGGCGTAGAACAGAAGAAACACCAGCAGTGCCAGCACGATCAGGTAGTTGATAATTTCAAGCCTGCGCTGGGCCGGAGGCGACAGTGCGTCGGCCAGCAGCGATAGACCGAAATGGCGGCCCTGCTGCATTGCAAGGTCGGCGGCCAGCATGACCAGCCAGACGAACATGAGCTGTGCGATCTCGATCGACCAGATGATCGGCGACCCCATGAAGCGGGTCACGGCGGCCACGCCGACCAGCAGCACGATTGCTGCCAGGAGAAGTGCGGCGCAGGCGAATTCCAGGCGCTGATACATGAGTTTTTCTACTGCGTATTGCGCCCGGACGGAAAGCCTGCGCCGCCCCGGATCAGTTGCTCAGAACCGATTTGACGATCTCGGCTTCGGCGGTGAGGTCGAGCATGTCGTAAACGCCGGCGACCGCTTCCTTGAACGGAGCCAGATCGACCTCGGAGATGGTCACGCCGGTTGCCGCGACATCTTCCACGGCCTTCTCACCCAGTTCAATGGTGAGGCCCGACGCATAACGACCGTTCTGAACCGCCAGATCGCGCACGATCATCTGGTTCTCCGGCGAAATCTGGTCCCAGGTCTCAGCGCCGACGACAAGCGCCGTCACGAGCTGAATGTGACCCGTCTTGGTGACGTGCTTGATCACTTCGTAGAGCTTGGCGCCCCAGATCGCGGTCGGCTGTGCTTCAGCTGCGTCGAGTTGGCCCAGCTGCAAGGCGGAGTAGACCTCGCCCCATGCCATCGGGGTCGGCTCGGCGCCCATGGCGCGGATCGTCTCGATCCAGACCGGCGCACCGATGGTGCGCATGCGAAGGCCGTTCAGGTCCGCCGGCTTGGAAACGGGTACCTGTGTCAGCGCGTGGCGCGCGCCTTGATACCAGTTGGACGCCAGCATCACGATGCCGGCCTTTTCCTTCAGCTCGTCGCCCCAGGCGAGATAATCCTCGGACAGCGCGAACTTGTCGGCGTCGTCATAAGTGTCGAACAGGAACGGTGCCGACATGATGGCAAGTGAGGGCACAAAGCTCGAAAGCCGCGCAACGTCGGTCACGGTGCCGACATTGGCGCCGGCGCGGGCCTGGTCGAGCATTTCGGTGGTGTCGCCGAGTTGCGAATTGTGGAACACCTCGACCACGACTTCGCCGCCGGTCGCTTCCTCGACATCCTTCTTGAACTTCTCAAGCCCCTGCCCCATGGGGTCGTTTGGAGCCAGCACCGTGCCAATGCGCAGCGTGGTTTCGGCATAGGCCGCGCCCGCAAGGCCCAGCGCAGCCGACATGGCCACGGCAAGGCCAAGGGTTTTCAGTACACTCTTCATTTCAGTCTCCTCCCAGGTAATCGACCAACTGGCCAATTGATATTTTAGTGTACCTAGAATAATAGAAATAGCAATTGGCTTGAGTCAACGGCCACCTGCATCCGGCTGAAACAGGCTGGATCGCAAGGAAACAAAAGGGCAGAAAGACCCGATGAGAGGGATGGAGACCGATACCGCGCTGGCGTTCGAACCGTGTTCGACCGCAACGGCCGAGCTGGGCGAGAGCCCGGTCTGGTCTGCGACGGAAGGCGCTGTGTGGTGGGTCGACATCCCCGGCAAGCAACTCCATCGCACCAGTATCGCAGACGCATCGACCCGAAGCTGGGCAACGCCCGAACAGGTCGGCTTCGTTGCGCTGGCCGAACGTAGCGTGGTTGTCGGGATGGAAAGCGGCCTGTTTGCGTTCGACGCCACAAGCGGCAGGTTTGAATGCATCTGGCGGCTGGAAGAGACCGGTGTCCGCTTCAACGATGCCACTACCGATCCTGCCGGTCGGCTATGGGCCGGCACGATGGATATCGACAACAACCGCGCGGCTGGTAAGTTGTTGCGCATCGAGCCCGATCTGACGGTGACAACCATTCTCACCGGCATGCGGATCCCCAACGGCCTTGCGGTCGATGGCGAAGGCGGGCGGCTTTACCTCTCCGATTCGCATCCGGACATTCAAACCGTCTGGGTTGCCGATCTGGATATTCGGAATGGCGAGATCGGCGAGCCGCGCGTATTCGCCCGATTTCACAACCTGCCCGGCCGTCCGGACGGCGCGGCGATCGACTCAGGTGGAAACTACTGGATCGCCGGGGTCGATGGCAGCGAGATCTGCGTCTTCACGTCGGACGGAAATCTCGTCCAAACCATGCCGGTGCCGATGACATGCCCCACCAAGCCCGCCTTCGGAGACGGGCAGATATTTCTCACATCGAAGGCCGGCGAAAATGGCGGCGGCAGGCTGATGGCCGCTCCGTCCGAAATCGAAGGCATGCCCGTGCCGGCATTCGCGGCCGTGCCCCCACCCGTTTCAGGAACCGTATGATGAATGTCAGTCGCGTGATCGGAGCCCAGCTTGAAAGACAATAAGACCAAGCGCAGCCTGCGCAGCGCCCGTTGGTTTGAACCGGACGATCTGCGGTCGTTCGGCCACCGCTCGCGCATGATGCAGATTGGCTACGATGCCGAGGACTGGGCCGGCAGGCCGGTGATTGCGATCATCAATACATGGTCGGACGCACAGCCCTGCCACATGCATTTCAAGCAACGCGTGGAGGACGTGAAGCGCGGCGTGCTGCAGGCCGGCGGCTTTCCGATGGAACTGCCGGCGCTGTCACTGTCGGAGAGCTTCGTGAAACCGACGACGATGCTCTACCGCAACATGCTTGCGATGGAGACGGAAGAGCTGCTGCGCTCGCACCCGGTCGACGGCGCCGTGCTAATGGGCGGCTGCGACAAGACCACGCCCGGCCTCATCATGGGCGCGATCAGCGCCGGCCTTCCGATAATCTTCATGCCGGCCGGACCGATGCTGCGCGGCAACTTCAAGGGCAACTATCTGGGTTCGGGTTCGGACGCCTGGAAGTTCTGGGACGAGCGCCGCGCCGGTAATCTGGACGAGAAGGAATGGACCGGCCTCGAAGGCGGCATTGCCCGTTCCTACGGCCACTGCATGACGATGGGCACCGCCTCCACCATGACGGCGATTGCCGAGGCGCTTGGCCTCACCCTGCCCGGCGCAAGCTCGATACCGGCGGCAGACGCCAACCATGTGCGCATGGCGACCGGCTGCGGACGGCGGATCGTGGAAATGGCGTGGGAGGACATTCAGCCTTCGTCGATCATCACCGAAGCCGCGGTTCGCAATGCGGCCACCGTCGCCATGGCTACCGGCTGCTCGACAAACGCCGTCATTCATCTGGTTGCGATGGCGCGCCGTGCCGGCATCGACCTCACGCTCGACGATTTCGACGAACTGGCCCGAACCACGCCGGTCATCGCAAACATCAGGCCGTCGGGCGAGACCTATCTGATGGAAGATTTCTACTACGCAGGCGGCCTGCAGGCCCTGATGCGCAATCTCGGCGACAAGCTGGACCAGTCTGCACCGACGATTGCCGGCATTTCGCTTGGCGAGGCGATCGGCAAAGCGGAAGTCTACAATGACGATGTGATCCGCCCGCTTTCCAATCCGGTCTACCACGAAGGCGCGCTGGCAGTGCTGAAGGGCAATCTCGCGCCGGACGGCTGCGTGATCAAGCCTTCGGCCTGCGCGGCCAACCTATTGGAGAATGAAGGGCGCGCGCTCGTGTTCGACAGCTATCCCGAGATGAAGGCGGCCGTTGACGATGAAAATCTCGACGTGACGGAAAACGACATTCTGGTGCTGCGTTATGCCGGCCCGCAGGGCGGACCTGGCATGCCCGAATGGGGCATGCTGCCGATCCCCAAAAAGCTCTTGAAAAGGGGCGTGCGCGACATGCTGCGGCTCTCGGATGCACGCATGAGCGGCACATCCTATGGCGCCTGCATCCTGCACGCCGCGCCAGAGGCACATGTCGGCGGACCGCTGGCGCTCCTGAAAACCGGCGACCGGGTGCGCGTGAGTGTGTCGGAGCGACGCATCGACATGCTGGTCGATGACGACGAACTGGCGCGGCGGCGCGCCGAATGGAGAGCGCCGCAACCTTATTATCCCCGTGGTTATGGCAAGATGTTCGCCAAGCATATCACGCAGGCCAATCTCGGCTGCGATTTCGATTTCCTTGAAACCGTCCCCGGCGGGCAAATCGCCGAACCGGACATTTATTGATCCAGGAACAGCCTATGACTGCCGACATGCGCCCCGACACGCGCGAGAAACTGATGGGCGTTTCCTGCGCCACATTGACGACGGCGCTATTCAAGCGCGGGTTGCGCAATGTCTTCCTGCAGGACGTCCATCCCGTCGCGCCAAAGGGGCGGAACATGGTCGGGCCGGCTTTCACGCTGCGCTACATCCCGGCGCGCGAGGACCTGAACGAACTCAGCGTATTCACCAACCCCGAACACCCGCAGCGCGCAGCGGTCGAACAGTGCCCGCCTGGAGCCGTGTTCATCATGGACAGCCGGCGCGATCCGCGTGCGGCATCGGCCGGCGACATTCTCATCCGGCGACTTCAGGCGCGCGGTGTGGCCGGCGTCGTCACCGATGGCGGTTTTCGCGACAGCCCTGGCATCGCCACGCTCGACATTCCCGCCTATCACAATCGGCCGTCAGCACCGACAAACCTGATCAAGCATCAGGCGATCGAGATCAACGGGCCGATAGGCTGCGGCGATGTTGCGGTGTTCCCCGGCGACATTATTGTGGGCGACGACGAGGGCGTGGTGGTCATTCCGGCCGAAATCGCGGATGAAATCGCGAATGAAGCGCATGAAATGACCGTCTTCGAGGATTTCGTCGCCGAGCGCGTCAGCAGCGGTCAGTCGATTATCGGGCTCTACCCGCCCACCGACGAAACGAACCTCGAAGCCTTCAAGGAATGGCGGGCGAAAAACGGCCGCTGATCAGGCCGAAAAGGTTCGACATGAAAATCCTGCTTACCGGTGCCGGTGGAGGCGTGGCGAAACGGCTGCGGCCGATGTTCCTCGAACGTTATGGCCAGCTCGCCGTGAGTGACATGGCGCCGCTGGACAAGATCGACGAAGGCGAAGAATTCAGGCAAGCGGCACTGTCGGATTTCGATGCAGTATCGGCCGCATGCGCCGACATGGACGCGATCGTCCATCTTGGCGGCCAGTCACTGGAAGCGCCCTGGCCGGTCATTCGCGACGCCAATATCGAGGGTGCCTACAACATATTCGAGGCCGCAAGGCTGAACGGCGTGAAGCGCGTTATCTTCGCATCGTCCAACCACGCGGTCGGAATGTATTCGCGAGACCGCCGCATCGGCGTGAACGAGCCGGTGCGGCCCGACACGCGCTACGGCGTCTCCAAGGCCTTTGGCGAGGCCCTGGGATCGCTCTACGCCGACAAACACGGCATCCGCGTCATGTCGATCCGGATCGGCCATGTGCTGGAGCGGCCGGAGGATGAGCGGCGGCTGTCGATCTGGATCCACCCGGACGATCTGTTCCAGCTCATCACCATCGGGCTAGAGCATCCCGACATTCACAACGACATTGTCTACGGTGCCTCGCACAACGCGCGCACCTTCTGGGACAACGCGACCGCCTATCGCCTCGGCTACAAGCCGGCGCACGCGGCGGAAGACGATCTCGAATTCGCACTGGCCGGACAAGCGAAACGAGAGCCCGATCCGGTGGGCGACAGACTGCAGGGCGGCTCGTTCTGCTCTGACGAATTTTCCGGCGATATCGACCGCACCCTGTCGCACCAATAGGCGACAGCACCACCTCGACGCGTTATCTCCATCGCTCAGGATCACTTGCGGCAATGCACGCCGGTGTGGAGGAAATACACATGACGGATTTCGCTGCCACACGGGCGATGTTCGACCTGCCGGATGGCGTCGTCTATCTCGACGGAAATTCGCTCGGACCGCTACCGCGCAACGCCACCGATCAGGTACGCGCCGCCATGACGGACCAATGGGGCGACATGCTCATCACCGCCTGGAACCGGGCGGGATGGATGGAGCAGCCTTCGAGGATTGGAGACCGCATTGGACGGCTGATTGGCGCGAAGCCGGGAACGGTGGTCACTGGCGATACATTGTCGATCAAAGTCTATCAGGCGCTGGCGGCGGCACTTGCGCTCAGACCGGAACGCCGTGTGGTTCTGTCTGACACAGGCAACTTCCCCTCCGACCTCTACATGGCCAGTGGTCTGCTACGGCAACTCGGCGACGGCTACCAACTGAAGACAGTCGCGCCTGAGGACGTTGCCGCCAATATCGACGACAGCGTGGCTGTGCTGATGCTGACTGAGGTCGACTATCGCACCGGGCGGCTGCACGACATGAAGGCGCTCACCCAGGCCGCGCACGATGCCGGCGCGATCGCCGTCTGGGATCTTGCGCACAGTGCAGGCGCGCTTCCCGTCGATCTTGCCGGTGCGGATGCCGACTTCGCGGTCGGCTGTACCTACAAGTTCCTCAATGGCGGCCCGGGGGCACCGGCCTTCATCTATGTCGCCCCGCGCCACGCGGGCAATGCCCTCCCCGCGCTGTCGGGATGGCTCGGCCACGAAGCACCGTTTGCATTCGACCCCGACTACCGGCCAGGCCGGGGCGTAGAGCGCATGCGCGTCGGCACGCCGCCGGTTCTGCAGATGACCGCGCTCGATGCTGCACTGGACATATGGGATGAAGTGGACTTGGCGGACCTTCGCGTCAGGTCGATCGAACTCAGCCAGCGCTTCATTGTCGCTGTCGAAGCGGCCTGCCCGCAATTGCGGCTGGTCAGCCCGCGCGACCCGCAGCATCGCGGTTCGCAAGTGTCCTTCGCTTTCGAAAACGGCTACGCCGCCATGCAGGCGCTGATCGCAGGCGGGGTGATCGGCGACTTCCGCGCACCCGACATCATGCGTTTCGGCATCACGCCTCTCTATCTTGGTGCAACCGAAATCGACAAGGCGGTCGAAACGCTGGCAGCCATCATGGAGCAGAGCTTGTGGGACAGGCCTGAATATCACCGGCGCGCGGCGGTAACCTGAGAAGCACCTGAAAACAAAAGAAGCCGGGCACTGCGCCCGGCTTCCAAATTGCTACCGGCTGTTTGCCCGGTTCAGTTGACTGCGTCTTTGAGGCCCTTGCCAGCCGAGAACTTGGGCACGGTGCGGGCGGGAATGTTCACTGCGGCACCCGTCTGGGGATTGCGGCCCACGCTAGCGGCGCGCTGGGAAACCGAAAAATTGCCAAAACCGACAAGGCGGACATCGCCGCCCTTCTTGAGTTCATTGGTGATTGCGGAGAAAACCGCGTCGACAGCGGACTGGGCGTCGGCCTTCGACAGATTGGCCTCGTCGGCGACCGCGGATACGAGTTCGTTCTTGTTCATAAAGGAATCCTTCCCTGTGAAGACCGGAATTTGCGACTCAACCGGTAGTCGCGGAGTCTATGGGAATGATGCTTGCCGACCAAGTACAAAAGGCCTGAAAACCCATGTTTCCCGCGCTTTTCAGGGCAGATTCCAGTTAAAAACAAGAAGGCCGGGCATGATGCCCGGCCTTTTTCGTTGCGTAAGCCTTTGCTCAGTGGGCGAGCGGCGGCTGCACTGATTCCTCGATCTTGTCGGCCTTGGCCGGCTGATCGGCGGGTTCCGACCACTCGATCGGCTCCGGCGTGCGGGTCAGCGCATGCGCGAGAACCTCGCCAACCCGGCTGACCGGAACGATCTCAAGACCATTCTTCACGCTCTCAGGAATCTCCGCCAGGTCCTTGGCGTTCTCTTCCGGAATCAGCACCTTCTTGATGCCGCCGCGCAGCGCAGCCAGAAGTTTTTCCTTCAGGCCGCCGATAGGCAGCACCCTGCCCCGCAGCGTTATCTCGCCGGTCATGGCGACATCCTTGCGAACCGGAATGCCGGTCAGCACCGAGACAATCGCCGTCACCATAGCAATGCCGGCGGACGGCCCGTCCTTCGGCGTCGCGCCTTCCGGCACGTGAACATGGATGTCGCGCTTGTCGAACAGCGGCGGCTCGACCCCGAAATCGACAGCCCGCGAGCGCACGTAAGACGCAGCGGCCGAGATCGATTCCTTCATCACGTCGCGCAGATTGCCGGTGACGGTCATCTTGCCCTTGCCGGGCATCATGACGCCTTCGATGGTCAGCAATTCGCCGCCCACTTCGGTCCATGCGAGACCCGTGACAACGCCGACCTGATCCTCGCCATCGACCTGGCCGTAGCGGAAGCGCGGAACACCGAGATACTCGTCGATGTTCTTCGGCGTAATCCTGACCGACTTCTTCTTGGTCCTGACGATCTCGGTGACGGCCTTGCGCGCAAGCTTCATCAACTCGCGTTCAAGGCTGCGCACGCCCGCCTCGCGGGTGAACACGCGGATGATCTCCCGCACCGCATCCTCGGAGACAGAGAACTCCTTGGCCTGCAGGGCATGCTCGCGGATCGCCTTGGGCAGCAGATGCCGCTTGGCGATCTCCACCTTCTCATCCTCGGTGTAGCCCGCGATACGGATGATCTCCATGCGGTCCATGAGTGCCGGCGGGATGTTGAGCGTGTTCGCCGTGGTGATGAACATCACGTTGGACAGATCGTATTCGACCTCGAGATAGTGATCCATGAAGGTCGAGTTCTGCTCCGGATCGAGCACCTCAAGCAGCGCCGACGACGGATCGCCGCGGAAATCCATGCCCATCTTGTCGATCTCGTCGAGCAGGAAGAGCGGATTGGACTTCTTCGCCTTCTTCATCGACTGGATGACCTTGCCGGGCATCGAGCCGATATAAGTACGGCGGTGACCGCGGATTTCGGCTTCGTCGCGCACGCCGCCAAGCGCCATGCGCACGAACTCGCGTCCGGTTGCCTTGGCGATCGACTGGCCGAGCGAGGTCTTGCCGACGCCGGGCGGTCCGACGAGGCACAGGATCGGCCCTTTCAGCTTCTTCTGCCGGCTCTGCACGGCGAGATATTCGACGATGCGGTCCTTGACCTTCTCAAGGCCGTAATGATCCGTGTCGAGCACGTCCTGGGCATTATCGAGGTCGAGCTTGACCTTCGAGTTCTTGCCCCACGGAATCGACAGCATCCAGTCGAGGTAGTTGCGAACGACAGTGGATTCGGCTGACATCGGCGACATGTTGCGCAGCTTCTTGAGCTCCGCATTCGCCTTCTCGCGCGCTTCCTTCGTCAGTTTCGTCTTCTTGATGCGCTCCTCGAGCTCGGCCACCTCGTCGCGGCCGTCCTCACCCTCGCCGAGCTCCTTCTGGATCGCCTTCATCTGCTCGTTGAGGTAGTATTCGCGCTGCGTCTTCTCCATCTGGCGCTTGACGCGCGAGCGAATGCGCTTTTCCACCTGAAGCACGGAAATCTCGGCTTCCATGAAGCCCATCGCCTTTTCCAGCCGCTCGCGAACCGGCAGCGTGGCGAGCATTTCCTGCTTTTCGGGAATCTTGATCGCCAGATGCGATGCGACCGTATCCGCCAGTTTGGAATAATCCTCGATCTGGCTGGCCGCGCCCACGACCTCGGGCGAAATCTTCTTGTTCAGCTTCACATAGTTCTCGAAATCCGAGAGGACCGAGCGCGCAAGCGCCTCGATCTCGACCTCGTCTTCCTCCGGCTCATGCAGGATCTCGGCCGTGCCCTCGTGGAAGTCGGGACGGTCTGTGAAGCCGGTGATGCGCGCACGCGACGTGCCTTCGACAAGCACCTTCACGGTGCCGTCCGGCAGCTTGAGCAACTGCAGCACATTGGCCAGCGTGCCAATGTCGTAAATCTCGTCCTTCGCCGGATCGTCATCGGCGGCGTTCTTCTGGGTGGCAAGCAGGATCTGCTTGTCAGCGCCCATGACATCTTCCAGCGCCTTGATCGACTTCTCGCGGCCAACGAAAAGCGGCACGATCATGTGCGGAAACACAACAATGTCGCGCAGCGGCAGGACCGGATGGACGTCGCCCGACAATCGGGGGGAATTGGTCATTTCTCAGCCTTTCATGGCGCGGCAGCAAACAGCCTGCCGCGAATCCTTATTGTAGCGATTGCAGGGCGATCCGCCTATGGGCCCATGAAGGCCTTGAAGCACGTATCCCTGCCCGTGACATGTCTTGGTTAGTTGGCGTTTGGGCTGGCAAAGATCAAGGGGGCGATTTGCCGGTTTGCAACGCGAATTGCCGCCCTCACCGACGGCCGGGCCCACAAAAAGAAACGGCGCCTTGCGGCGCCGTGTTCCATTGACTGGATGGCCGCTTACGCGGACGCGTTGCCTTTTTCCTTCTCGCGCTCGGCGTAGATGTAGAGCGGACGGGCGTTGCCCTGCACAACCTCGTCGGAGATCACCACTTCCTGAACGCCTTCGAGTGCGGGCAGCTCAAACATCGTGTCGAGCAGGATCGCCTCCATGATGGAGCGCAGGCCGCGGGCGCCAGTTTTTCGGTCGATGGCCTTCTTGGCAATAGCCGTGAGAGCGCCGTCGTGGAAGGTGAGTTCCACATTCTCCATCTCGAACAGGCGCTGATACTGCTTCACCAGCGCGTTCTTGGGCTCCATCAGAATCTGGACCAGTGCATCCTCGCTGAGATCCTCAAGGGTAGCGAGAACAGGCAGACGACCGACAAATTCAGGGATCAGGCCGAATTTCAGCAGATCCTCCGGCTCAACAAGACGGAACAGATCGCCCGTGCGCCGGTCTTCCGGAGACGAAACCGTTGCACCGAAGCCGATCGAGGTTTTGCGGCCACGGTCGGAGATAATCTTGTCGAGGCCCGCAAAAGCGCCGCCGCAGATGAACAGGATGTTGGCCGTGTCGACCTGCAGGAATTCCTGCTGCGGGTGCTTGCGGCCGCCCTGGGGCGGAACGGAAGCCACGGTGCCTTCCATAATCTTCAACAGCGCCTGCTGCACGCCCTCGCCCGAAACGTCGCGGGTGATCGACGGGTTGTCGGACTTGCGGCTGACCTTGTCGATTTCGTCGATATAGACGATGCCGCGCTGCGCGCGCTCGACGTTGTAGTCGGCCGACTGCAGAAGCTTCAGAATGATGTTCTCGACGTCCTCGCCGACATAACCCGCCTCAGTCAGCGTGGTCGCGTCGGCCATAGTGAAGGGCACGTCAATGATGCGCGCCAGCGTCTGCGCCAGCAGCGTCTTGCCGCAGCCGGTGGGGCCGATCAGCAGGATGTTCGATTTCGCCAGCTCGACGTCATTGCCCTTGGAGGCATGCGCGAGCCGCTTGTAGTGATTGTGGACGGCAACCGAAAGCACGCGCTTGGCGTGGCTCTGGCCGATCACATAGTCGTCCAGCACTGCAAGGATTTCCTGCGGGGTCGGGACACCCTCGCGGGACTTCACCATCGAGGATTTGTTTTCCTCGCGGATGATGTCCATGCACAGTTCAACGCATTCGTCGCAGATGAATACGGTCGGTCCCGCGATCAGCTTGCGAACCTCGTGCTGGCTCTTGCCGCAGAACGAGCAGTACAGCGTGTTCTTGGAATCACCGCCGCCGTTGCTGACCTTGCTCATAGTCCAGTCCTCTCAGTACCACCGCCTGCATGACGCGGCGACGCCTGTCCAGGGGCCTCACCTAACAGCTTCATCAAAGCGCATTCTGAACGAAACACAAATCAGAAGTCACGGCAACGAGTCGCTTTCCCCAGACGAAGCTAAGCCGCTGAAAATCAATATAGGCTTAACGTAGAACGCTGCCAGCCTTCGTGAAACCACCGATTGTGGCCGAAATGACGCAGGAAATTCAAAAAAGCGTCACGCGGCATTCGCGTTATTCGGATTTTCCGTCACCTGATTCGCTCGCTTCACGCGACGTGATGACCCGATCGATGATGCCGAATTCCTTGGCTTCTTCCGCGGACAGGAAGTGGTCGCGCTCAAGTGCGGTCTCGACGGCCTCGTAGTCCTGGCCGGTATGCTTGACGTAAATTTCATTGAGCCGACGCTTCAGCTTCTCAGTGAAACGAGCGTGGATCATGATGTCGGTCGCCTGGCCCTGATAGCCACCTGAGGGCTGGTGGACCATGATGTTGGCGTTCGGTAGCGCGAAGCGTGCATCCTTCGCGCCGGCCGCAAGAAGCAGCGAGCCCATCGACATCGCTTGCCCCGTGCAAAGCGTTGACACGGGCGGGTTGATGAACTGCATGGTGTCGTAGATCGCGAGACCGGACGTTACGACGCCGCCCGGCGAGTTGATGTAGAGGTTGATTTCCTTCTTCGGATTTTCCGCCTCGAGAAAAAGCAGCTGCGCGCACACGAGCGCCGCCATTCCATCTTCAACCGGGCCGGTGATGAAGATGATGCGCTCTTTCAGCAGCCGCGAGAAGATGTCGAAAGCGCGTTCGCCACGATTGGTCTGCTCGACCACCATCGGCACGAGGTTCATGTATGTCTCGACGGGATCTCTCATGGGAAACGTCCTTGGATGAATTGGCGCCCGGCAGACAGGCGGGAATCGATTGTATCTCGGTCGGTAGATAAGATGGGGTTTCGACCTTGCGCAAGGCTGCCCATTTGGCCGGGCAACCCTCATCGCGCGTTAACCATGTGCGTTCACAAAGCTTAACGAAACCCTTCCCGACAGGCACAGTCCCCGCTAAGCTTGAGGCGTGCGGCGTAGTTTCGGTATTGGTTTTGGAGTGGGTGCCATGCGTAGGAAGATCGGAACCGCCCTTGTTGCGGGCGTCGCGCTATCAGCAATGATCACGCAGACTGCGGCGGGCGGCTATGCGGCTTCCTGCTATGAAAAGGTTCATCAGCCGCCGGTTTACAAGACAGTCTATGAGAAGGTCCTGGTCTCGCAGGGCCAGAAGCATGTCGAATACATCCCGCCTGTCTACGGGACGGAAAAGCGGCGTGTTCAGATCAGGCCGGCGCAGGTCAGCTATTCGATGACCCCGGCGCGTTATGCCTGGGAAAAGCACAAGGTGCTGATCGAGCCCGCGCGGACCGTCAAACGCGTCATTCCCGCCATCACCAAGACCGTGCACCGCAAGGTTATGGTGCATCAGGGTGGCTACGACTGGGAGTACCGCTGGATCAAGGGCCGCAAGGTCCTGTGCAAGATCAAGCGTCCGCCGGTCTACAAGACGGTCGCCGAAACTGTCGTCGTCCGCCCGGCCAGCGTCGTTCATGAGACCATCCCCGCCCGCTACGGCTACGAAAAGCGCAAGGTGATGGTCAGCCCCGGCCACAAGCAGAAACACGTCATCCCGGCCGAATATGGCTACGTGACCGAGCGCGTGCTGATCCGCCCGGCCGAAAAGCGCGTACACCGTTCAGCGCCTGTCTACGAGACCGTTGCCCGCAAGGTCATGGTCAGCCAGGGCCACAGCGGCTGGCGCAAGGTGCGCATCGGCGGCCACTGCGGCTAGCGTGCGGCTGCCGAACGCACTCTCTGTCTGCGCTGAATTTCGGGACAGTCTGAGGAGAGCCCGGCGGATCACGCCGGGCTCTGCCTTCTTGCGGTAAGACCTGAAATTCGCTTGTCTGGTCCCGGTCAATCAAAGGGGACCGGATATGGCGAGGCACGAAGGCGGATGTCTGTGCGGAACCGTCCGCTATGCGACCACGGAACCGCCACGCAACGTGACGGTCTGTCACTGCCAGTTCTGTCAGCGGGCTACCGGTTCGGCCTACATGGTCGAGCCGGTATTCGACAGACGACACTTCCAGTTGCTGGCTGGAACGCCCAAGACGTTCGAAACAAGGTCTGAGGGATCAGGCAAGCGCGTACAAATCCACTTCTGCAGTGAATGCGGCACCAAGCTGTGGCTCAGCTTCGAGCGGTTTCCGGACGTGATCGGCATCTATGCCGGTACATTTGACGATCCGTGCTGGTTTTCCATCGACGCATCAAACGCCAAACACATCTTCTTGGGGGTTGCACGTGGGGACTCGGTCGTTCCCGCCGGCCTGCCTACCTTCGTCGAACACGCGACGACAAATGACGGAGCTGCATGCGAAGCGACCGTGTTTGAACTGCCCCATCAGATCAAGCCCTGAGCCAACGCCAGGTCGGAGCCGCCGACATCAGCGTTCAGGCTGGCACATTCTCGGCGCGCAACCAGCGCCGGAGCTTCTCCGTTTCACCGCTAATGACGGTATCGGCGATGCGGCGGCCCACCGCCGCGCCGAACTTGTAACCGTGGCCCGAACAGGCCGAGACGATCAGCGCCTTGCCGCGCTCTGCCGAGAAGAACGTTTCGTCCGCGGTGAAAGTGTAGGCGCAGGTTACCGTGTCCAGCACTTTGTATTCTTCAATTCGCTTCATGGGCGGTGCGAACAGGTTGCGCACCACCTCCCCTTCTCCGGCTCGCGGCATACGGCCTGCATCGGCATCTAGCCATACGTCCTTGTGGAGACCGGACCCGAACTTCAGGCCACCGCTGCCTGAAGGTGGCAGAATGTATCCGTCTGTTTCGCCGCCAACGTCCAGGATGACGGGTGCTGCCTCCCATGCCGGCTTCAGATCGGCGGGCGGCTCAAGATAGACGACTGCCGTGCGATAGGTGGTGAGGTTCGCCGCCAGATCGGGGAACAGCTTCAGCACCCACGCGCCGGCAGCGACCACGATCCGGTCGGCGGCCAGCTGTTCGCCGCCTTCGAGCAGAACCGTACCGGCGTGCGGGTCGACTTCGGACACCCGGGCATCCGACCGGCAGTCAACGCCTTTGGCACGCAGCCAGTCGAGCATATCCGATGCGATCAGACGGCAGTGCAATGCGCCGCCATCGTCTGATGAAAATCCAAAACGGATCGTGTCGCCATCAAGGAACGGGTAGCGACGCTCTGCTTCCGCGCCGTCGAACAGATCGACCGGGTAGCCGCCGGCCTTCATGCCTTCCAGATACTCTTCTGCCTCGTCGCCCGGCTTGCGCGACACGCACAAAAAGCCGCGCTGGTCGAGATGAGAGCGGCCAAGATCGCCCCAAAGCTCATCCCACGCCTCATAAGCTTCGGTAATCGTGCGGGCATAACCGGTCGCTGCACCGTAGGCGCGGCGGATGATACGGTGGTGATCGCCGGACGCGGCCAGCGGGTTGGGCAGTGGTCCCTGCTCCAGAAGCGTCACTTCAAGACCGCGCTTGGCCAGCGCCCAGGCGGTGGAGAGGCCGGAAATGCCGGCGCCAACGACGATGACGTGCATGGAACTGTTCCTTCATCAGCGCAGCGAAAAGCAATTGCCGCGGCTGGTCTCCTGCCCGATCCGAACAGGCTCTGGCAAGGGCGCTGCAAGTCGCGCTAGGAAAGGCTCATGCCTGCGACCCAGCCACGTTACCTGCGCTTTGACCCTGATACCCGCCGCGTCAGCATCGACCCGCGCGAACCGGCCTTCGTACAGGACCCATACGCGGCCTACGCCTTCCTCCACGAGAACGCACCGGCCTTCTTCTGGGAGGAATACGGTTTCTGGTGCTTCGCCAGCTACGAGGATGTGAACCGGCTGCTGCGTGACCGGCGCTTCGGTCGGGAAAACCGCTGGGGACCGCCCGGCATTCAGGATGGTACGCGCGACCATCTGGCTGATTTCGACCGGGCCGAGCTGTCATCGCTCTTGGAACTGGAGCCGCCGGCGCACACCAGACTGCGCGCGCTGGTCAATCGCGCATTCGTGTCGCGACAGGTGGAGCGGCTGCGCCCGCGCATCGCCTCGCTCGCACATGAGTTGATCGACAGGATCGAAGGCGACGGCGGCGCCGACATGCTGCCGGCCCTTGCCACGCCCGTGCCTATCACGGTGATCGCCGAAATGCTGGGCGTGCCGGTGGAGATGGGGCCGCAGTTGCTCGACTGGTCTCACCGCATGGTCGAGATGTACATGCACCGCGCGACCCGCGAGACGGAGGAAAGCGCCAATGAGGCCGCGCGTGACTTCGGCGACTTCATCCGCCGTCACGCGCAAGAGCGGCGCAAGAACCCCGGCGACGATCTGCTTAGCCTCTTGATCGCTGCGCGCGAGGAAGGACAGAAACTCAACGAGGACGAACTCGTTTCCTCGACCATCCTGCTCCTGAATGCAGGGCACGAGGCGACGGTGCACCAGACCGGCAACGCCATCCGCGCGATCCTGCATCAGGGCGGCGACCCAAGAAGGTTTTTCACAACGCCGGAGGCAACAGCGGCCACGGTCGAGGAGTGCCTGCGCTACGACGCGCCGCTGCACATGTTCACCCGCTTCGCCTACGAGGCGATTGAGGCGGCAGACGGCGTCACCGTTCAACCGGGTGAACAGGTCGGACTTCTGCTGGGAGCGGCCAACCGCGATCCCGCATCGTTTTCCGAGCCGGCACGGTTCGATCCGCAACGCGGCGACCAGAAGACCGTCGCATTTGGCGCCGGCATTCATTTCTGCATCGGCGCACCGCTGGCGCGGATCGAGCTTCAGGAAAGCCTGCGCGTCCTGTTCGAGCGGCTGCCGGGCACAAAACTACGTGGCGAGCCTACCTTTCGTGACAGCTATCATTTTCACGGGCTGGAGCGGCTCAACTGCGAGTGGTGATCCAGCAACTGGCTACATTGTTCGACATGTGCTAATATTCCCGCCTGTAGCTATTGCAGGGAGGTTGCCATGCAAATTCGCCTGATAGCTTTGCTTCTGACATCGGGAATGCTCCTGTTCGGCGCTGCCGCCATAGGTGGCGAGACCGACGGCACTGATCCGGTGATCATGAGTTATGCGACACCGGAACTGGCGCCCGAACTTTACCGCGACAAGCACGAAGCCGTGCGCACAGCGTCGTTCTGCGGCGCGTGCACGACCAGCGATGCCTGCGGAAGCGGCTGGGTGTGCTGCTCCGAGGGATGCTCCGACGGGCTGAAGAAGTGTTACAACGTCGTCAGTTGCGACAAAGTCGCCGACGAAACCGGACCGCTGAAGCTGTTCGCATTGAGATGAGTTGACCGCGAACCCGGACCTCAGGCGGTTCGCACAACATATTCCTTGCGAGTCGTTTCAACGACTTCCCAGCTTCCCTTGAAGCCGGGCCGCAACACGAAACTGTCGCCTGCGCGAACCGTGCGAGCCGCCCCGCCATCCTCTTCGATGATGGAGACACCGAATAGGATGTGGCAGAACTCCCACTCGTCATATTCGATCCGCCATTTGCCGGGTGTGGCTTCCCAAATCCCGGCATAGAGCCCGCCGGGCGCTTCTTCCGCATTCCAGGTCAGGAAGACCGGCGATCCGGAAATGATCCGGTCCGGCGCGGGAGCGCCTTGCTCCGGCTGGCCTTCGGCAGCGATGGGAATGAAATGTGCGTCCAAGATCGACTTGCCCCGATCGGATAACGGCTGCCCGCCAACACCGGCCCAAAAGCAAGGAAAGCACTGAGATTGCTCTCAGTGCCTCCCTGTCTGTCCGGTTGCTTCATTTCACTGACGACCCGAAGGCTGCCACCAAACTGAAACCCCGAACTTTGACGGTTGCCGGCGGTTCGAACCATGATGCGTCGCGCCGCATCCTGTCTCGCCCTTTCCAGGCAGATCCGACCAGCCCGAAGGCTTTTCGGAACACCATCGAAGGACTTCCGGTCCTTCATGGCAGCATCGGCTATCGCATGCGTTTCGACCCACTCGCGACAGTCCGCGGGACTCCCGGAAACCGCACCCTGCCGAGGCTTGCACCCCTGCCGGGCCGTCCGGCGCGTCTTCCGACTTTGCCCTCCAGTTGTTCCCGCCGTCCTCGCGGGCTTTAGGGCATTCGGAATAGGGTCAGGCTATGCGCGGCGGGCGGCGGACGCAATCTCCGTCAGCCTGTGAAAAACGTGGAATGCGGGGACTGCCACGAGAGTTATCCACTATACCGCTGAAAGCGCCTGATCGAGGTCGGCGATGATGTCGTTGACGTCCTCGATGCCGACCGAGAGCCGCACCACATCGGGGCCTGCGCCCGCCGCGATTTTCTGCTCATCGGAGAGCTGGCGGTGTGTGGTCGACGCCGGGTGGATGATCAGCGACTTGGTATCGCCGATATTGGCAAGGTGCGAGAAAAGCTCGACGCCTTCCACGACCTTCACACCCGCCTCATAACCGCCTTTGAGGCCGAATGTGAAGACCGCGCCTGCGCCATCCGGCGAGTATTTCTTCATCAGCGCGTGGTTGGGGTCGGCCGGCAGTCCCGGATAGGACACCCAGTCCACCTTGGGATGACGCGAAAGCCAGGAAGCGACCGTCAGCGTGTTCTCGCAGTGCTTGGCCATCCTTAGCGGCAGGGTCTCCAGCCCCGTCAGGATGAGAAACGCGTTGAATGGAGAGATGGTCGGACCGAAATCGCGCAGGCCGAGCACGCGACAGGCAATGGCAAAGGCGAAATTGCCGAAGGTCTCGTGCAGCACGATGCCGCCATATTCGGGCCTTGGCTCCGACAGCATCGGATACTTGCCAGACTTCGACCAGTCGAATGTGCCGCCATCGACGATGACGCCGCCCATCGAATTGCCGTGGCCGCCAATGAACTTGGTCAGCGAATGGACGACTATGTCTGCGCCATGCTCGATCGGCCGCACCAGATAGGGGCTCGCCATCGTGTTGTCGACGATGAGCGGCAGGCCGTGCTTGCGCGCGATGTCGCCGATCTTCTCGATATCGACGAACGTGCCGCCCGGATTGGCGAGGCTTTCAATGAAGATGGCGCGGGTGTTGTCGTCGATCTGGCGCTCGACCTCGTCGAGATCGGCCATATCCGCCCAGCGCACCTCCCAGCCGAAATTCTTGAAGGCGTGGCCGAACTGGTTGATCGAGCCGCCATAAAGTCGCCTGGCCGCCACGAAGTTCTCGCCGGGCTTCATCAGTGTATGGAAGATCAGAAGCTGCGCACCGTGGCCGGACGAGGTGGCAAGGGCTGCCGTACCGCCCTCTAGCGCTGCAATCCGTTCCTCCAGCACCGCCTGGGTCGGGTTCATGATGCGGGTGTAGATATTGCCGAACGCCTTCAACCCGAAAAGCGATGCGGCGTGCTCGACATCGTCGAAGACATATGAGGTCGTCTGGTAGATGGGCGTCGCCCTTGCCCCGGTTGCCGGGTCGGGTTTTGCGCCGGCATGAACGGCAAGTGTCGAAAAACCGGGGGTGCGCTGGACCATCTACTCTCTCCCTGTGCGATGTTCGGGGCCATTCATCGCAAAGGGCGCGCCAATTGGCAAAGCGGAATTTTTCGAAGTGGGGCCTTGCAGCGAACGCTATTTCTGCACGATGCCGAAGCTCTGGTAGCCCTCGCGCATTTTCGGCTTCTTCGACGAAATCACGCGGCTGTTGACGCCGTTCCAGCCGATCTCGCCCGAAAGCCTCGCATATTCGATCTTCGGACAGCGGTTCATCACCACCTTGATGCCGGCGGCCTCGGCTCGCGCAGCCGCCTCGTCATGGCGAACAGTGAGCTGCATCCAGACCACCTTCGGCAGCGGCTTCATGTCGAAGATCTGGCCCATTACACCGGGCACTGCATCGCTGCCCCGGAAGATATCCACCATGTCGATTGCGACGGGAATGTCGGCCAGTGAAGCGTAGGTCATGCGGCCGAGTATCTCCTTGCCAGCCTGCCCCGGATTGACCGGAAAGACCTCGTAGCCCTTGTCAATCAGATATTTGGTGACGAAGAAGCTTGGCCGCACGCCATTGGCGGACGCACCGACGATGGCGACTGTCTTCACAGAATTCAGAATGCCGGAAATGTAGGCGTTGGCGTAGTCGTCGTGGTTCATTCGCCGCACCACTTCGGGTCGCGCTTTTCGATGAAGGCGCCGATGCCTTCTTCTGCGTCACGCGCGAGCATGTTTTCGACCATCACCTTGCTGGCGTAGTCGTAGGCTTCCGACAGCCCCATTTCCGCCTGCCGGTAAAACGCCTCCTTGCCGATCTTAAGCGTCAAAGGCGATTTGGACGCAATGGTTTGGGCATACTTGCCGACAATCTGATTCAGATATTCGGGCGGCACGACGCGGTTGACGAGCCCGATTTCGCGGGCGGTCCTTGCGTCGATCCTTTCGCCTGTCAGCAGCATCTCCATCGCATGTTTACGCGAGACGTTGCGCGACAGAGCGACCATGGGCGTGGAGCAGAACAGACCGATATTGACGCCCGGTGTGCCAAACGTTGCCTCCTCGGTGGCGATTGCGAGATCGCAGGACGCCACGAGCTGGCAGCCGGCTGCGGTCGCCACACCGCCAACCTCGGCAATTACCGGCTTAGGATGCAGCACAATTGACTGCATGAGAGCGGCGCACGCCGCCATCGTCTTTTCGAAGAACGCCCTGCCCCGGTCATCATTGCTGCGCGCGGCCGTCATTTCCTTCAGATCATGGCCTGCGCAGAAAACCTTGCCGTCGGCCGCCAGCACGATCACGCGCACGGCATCGTCGTCGCGGGCGGCGTCAAACGCGGCCTGAAGCTCGGCGATCATGGAAAGCGACAGGGCATTGGCCGGCGGGTTGGCCAATATGATACGGCAAACACCGTCATCGGTGTCGACACGCACGGGGTTGTCGCTGGTCGCGGCCAGTTTCACCACTTCGTTCACTTGTCTCTCCGTGTGCTGTCCGTCGCTGGCTCACCAGAACTAGCACGCCACAGCTTGAAGATCAGCGGCGAAATGGCCAAGCTGGTCTTACGTTTACGCACACGGAAGAATCGGGAGGAGCGCGTGGGCAAGGTTCTCTACGAAAAGGACGGGCGCATCGCGCGCATCACGCTGAACCGCCCCGAGGTGATGAACGCGATCGACGACGAGGTTCCGGCGCAACTGGAAGAAGCGGTTGAGCGCGCCAACGCCGATCCGGGCGTCCACGTGATCGTGCTATCCGGCGCCGGCAAGGCGTTCTGCGCGGGTTACGACCTCGCCTATTACGCGCAGGCAACTGGTGG
Organism: Rhizobiaceae bacterium; assembly: GCA_965232405.1. GTDB lineage: Bacteria > Pseudomonadota > Alphaproteobacteria > Rhizobiales > Rhizobiaceae > RCIO01. Next base: position 3,416,242 of record OZ246966.1, on the reverse strand, counting down.
CGCCGGCCATGAGGCGACGCAGGAAATGCCGTGGGACCCGATGAAGGACTACACCTTCATGATGCGAAACACCCAGCGTTTCATGTCGTTGTGGCGTTCGCACCGGCCTGTGATCGCCAAGGTGCATGGCTTCGCCGTCGCCGGCGGATCCGACATCGCGCTGTGTTCGGACATGGTCGTGATGGCCGAAAACGCCGAGATCGGCTACATGCCGGCCCGCGTCTGGGGCTGCCCCACGACGGCGATGTGGGTCTACCGGCTCGGACCGGAAAAGGCGAAGCGGATGCTGTTCACCGGCGACAAAATCGACGGAACTGAAGCCGAGCGTATCGGCCTGGTACACAAGGCAGTGCCGGAAGATGAGCTTGACGACGAGGTGGAGCAGTTGGCCGAACGCATTGCGACCGTGCCGGTCAATCAGCTGATGATGCAGAAGCTGGTGATAAACCAGGCAATCGAGGCGATGGGGCTTTCGCAGACGCAGATGTTCGCCACGGTCTTCGACGGCATCACCCGCCATTCGCCCGAAGGCATCAACTTCAAACACCGCGCGGAAGAACGCGGCTGGAAGGAAGCGGTGCGCGAGCGCGACCTCGGCACGTTCGACTGGACGGAGAACCGTCCGATCAATTCGCCCCGCGGCTAGCAAGGAAACAAACGCATGAACAAGCCGACCCTTAACCCGGTCATGAATGCCGACGAGGTCAACGCGCTGATGGCCAGCGCTTATCCGCAGCTCAATGGCCGGCTGCCGCATTTCTACGCTCTGGAGGTGCATCCGGGCGGCTGTATTGTGAGGCTGGATGCTACCGAGCGGCATTTGCGGCCGGGCGGAACGGTGTCGGGGCCATCGCTTTTCACGCTTGCCGACATTGGCGGCTATGTCTGCGTACTCACCCATGCAGTGCCTGACGCGTTGTCGGTGACGACCAATCTGAACATCAATTTCATGCGCAAGGCCGGTCCCGGCCCGATTGACGGCATTTGCCGCATTCTCAAGCTCGGCAGAAACCTGATGGTCTATGATTGCGAGATCGTAGCCGGTGAGGATCGCCTCACCATCGCTCATGCTACCGGCACCTATTCGATACCGCCGAAGCGGTAATATAATACCTTATTTGCAAACTACTGTTTTTACACTCTTTTTTCTCCGGAGGCGCTCGGAATAGCGATTGACGCGCATTCGGGCATCGCTTATAAGCCCGCATCGAGCAGCGGCCTTCATCGGTCGCCGTTTGTTTTTGCGGGGTTGGCCCGCAATCCAAGCAACAAGAAACGCCTTTCGCAGCCTCGGCGCGGAAGGTCCGAAGGAAGACTGAAACCATGAAAACCTTCTCGCAGAAGCCTGCGGAAGTGACGAAGAAATGGGTGCTGATCGACGCCGAGAACCTCGTCGTCGGGCGTCTTGCAACCATCGTCGCCAACCGCCTGCGCGGCAAGCACAAGCCGACGTTCACCCCGCATGTCGATGACGGCGACAATGTCATCGTCATCAATGCCGACAAGGTGAAGCTGACCGGCAAGAAGTATGCCGACAAGAAATATTTCTGGCACACCGGCCATCCCGGCGGGATCAAGGAGCGCACCGCGCGCCAGATCCTCGAGGGTCGCTTTCCGGAGCGCGTGGTCGAAAAGGCCGTCGAGCGCATGATTCCGCGCGGACCGCTCGGACGCCGCCAGATGAAGAACCTTCGCGTCTATGCCGGCGCCGAACATCCCCATGAGGCGCAGCAGCCCGAAAAGCTGGATGTCGTCGCGATGAACAAGAAGAATGTAAGGGTCCAGAAATATGGCTGATCTCGAAGCCCTCGCCGAACTGGGCACCGCCGCAAATACTGCGGAGACGGAGCAGCAGCCGGTTCACGTCCAGAAGCTTGACGCCCAGGGCCGCGCTTATGCGACAGGCAAGCGCAAGGACGCCATTGCCCGCGTGTGGGTGAAGCCGGGTTCCGGCCGCATCACCGTCAACAAGAAGGACTTCGACGCCTATTTCGCGCGTCCGGTCCTGCAGATGGTCCTGAAGCAGCCGATCGTGGCGGCCAATCGCGACGGCCAGTACGACATCGTCGCCACCGTTGCCGGCGGCGGCCTGTCTGGCCAGGCGGGCGCCGTGCGTCACGGCATCTCGAAGGCGCTCACCTATTACGAGCCGGAGCTGCGCAGCGTGCTCAAGAAGGGTGGCTTCCTCACCCGCGACAGCCGCGTGGTCGAGCGAAAGAAGTACGGCAAGGCCAAGGCCCGCAGGTCGTTCCAGTTCTCGAAGCGCTAAGCTTCGAAACGCGAGACACAACAAGGCGGGCCTTTGGGCCCGCCTTTTTTGTTGCGATACAGAAACTTGTAGACGATAGGTTCCGGCCAGGACGGAGACCGCGATGCCTTCGAATTCGATAGACCACGCCTTCACCGCCCGGCAGAACCGGGGCGCTGCCAGCGACCCGACCTATGCGGGCGCCCTGTCGTTCATGCGCAGGCGTTTCACCAAGAAGGTGGCAGGCGCCGACGCCATCGTTTGGGGCATACCTTTCGACGCAGCGGTGTCGAACCGGCCGGGCGCGCGCTTCGGCCCGCAGGCAATCCGGCGGGCGTCTGCGATCTTCGATAACGACCCGCAATACCCGTTCGACGCCGATCTGTTCGAGCAGCTTGCCGTTGTCGACTATGGCGACTGCCTGCTCGACTACGGCAACCACCACAAAACGCCGGCGCTGATCGAACGCGAAGCGAAGAAGCTGATCAAGTCTGGCGCGTTCCTCCTCTCGCTGGGCGGCGACCATTTCGTAACCTGGCCGCTGCTGAAGGCCCACGCGGAGCGCCACGGGCCGCTGGCTCTGGTCCAGTTCGATGCGCATCAGGACACATGGCCTTACGAGAAGGGCCGGATCGACCATGGCTCCTTCATCGGCCGGGCTGTGGACGATGGCGTGATCGACCCCGCGAAATCGATCCAGATAGGCATCCGCACCCACGCTCCGAGGGATTGCGGCATCAAGATGCTGTTCGGACATGAAATCGAAGAGATGAAGGCCGCCGACATCGTGGCCGCAATCGCCGAGCGCACGGCTGGCGCCCCGACCTACATCACCTTCGACATCGACTGTCTCGACCCCGCCTTTGCGCCGGGCACCGGAACACCGGTCGCCGGCGGCCCCTCCTCGGCCAAGATATTATCGGTTTTGCGCGGCCTTTCGGCACTCGATATTGTTGGCGCGGATGTGGTAGAAGTGTCTCCACCATACGACCACGCCGACATCACGGCGATCGCTGGAGCAACAGTCGCAATGTATTATCTCGGGCTTCTTTCGGAACGGCGCCTGCGACGACAGGGTTGAGAAATTGATTCAACGCCCTGCCGGATCGATTCCGGACGGCATCTCAACCAACTGAATTCATTGCGAAAGACGACCCGATGAAACCGAAGATTTTCATAGACGGCGAGCACGGCACCACCGGGCTCCAGATCAGGCAACGGCTCGGCGGCCGGGCTGATCTCGACATTCTGTCCATCCCCGAAGCCGAGCGGCGCAACAACGACATGCGGGCGGAACGGCTGCATGAGGCCGATATCGCCATCCTGTGCCTGCCGGACGATGGCGCACGGCAGGCAATGGAACTGCTCGATGGCACCAACTCGACGCGGGTGATCGACACGTCAACCGCCAACCGGGTGAACCCGGATTGGGCCTACGGGTTTGCCGAGATGACGGCCGGCCAGAGCGACCAGATCGCCAAGGCACGGCTGGTCGCCAATCCGGGCTGCTATCCGACAGGCGCGATTGCGCTGATCCGGCCACTGGTTGAGGCAGGTATCCTGCCGAAGGACTATCCCGTCACGGTCAATGCCGTCTCGGGTTATACCGGCGGCGGCAAGGCGATGATCGGCCAGATGGAGAATGCGGACGATCCGGACCACATCGCGGCTCCGCATTTCCTTTACGGGCTGACGCTGTCCCACAAGCATGTGCCGGAGATGCAGCTTCACGGGCTGCTCGATCGCGCGCCACTGTTTTCGCCGTCGGTCGGCCGGTTCGCGCAGGGCATGATCGTGCAGGTGCCGCTCCATCTTGCCGATCTCGAAAAAGCGCCCTCGCCCGACGACATTCATGGCGCGATTGCCGGTCATTTTGCCGGTCAGGATATCGTCTCGGTCGTCCCGATGGCCGAGAGCGCTGCGCTGAAGCGGCTCGACCCAACGGAACTTAACGGCGCTGACACGATGACGCTTCACGTCTTTTCGAATGCGAAGACGGGCCTCGTCAATCTGGTCGCGCTGCTCGACAATCTCGGCAAGGGCGCTTCGGGCGCCGCGGTCCAGAACATGGATCTGATGCTGGGCAAGGCGGCCTAGCCGCGTCCAGCGTCAGCCTTCGACCTTGATTGCATCCGGAAGCGGATAAGCGCCCTTGGTCGCGCGCCAATGGGCAGCGGCGAAGCCCAATACGACAATGGCGAAGGCGTGATGTGCCAATGCACAGCCCAGCGGCACGACGAGCACCAATGCCGTGATACCGATCACTGCCTGTGCCACGATCAACAGGAGCAGGACGAGCGTCCGGCGCGAATGCGTCGAGCCCGGCTCGACCCGCCACGCCGCGATGACGTGCCAGACTGAAAGCGCCAATAGCGCATAGGCGCCCAGCCGGTGAACGAACTGCACGGTCTTGGGATTCTCGAACAGGTTGAGCCATGCAGGATCGATGGTCAGCAAACCGTCCGGCCATAGGCTGCCATCCATCTGCGGCCAGGTGTTGTAGGTCATGCCGGCGTCGAGCCCGGCAACCAGTGCGCCCAGAAATATCTGGAACAGGATGGCGACCACCATCCAGCCCGCGAAGCGGCGGGTCGCCATGGCCGATGGACCGGCCGAATGCGGTGCCAGTCCACGCGCAATCACCAGCGTTGCGGTGAATATCAGGCAGGCCATGACCAGATGCGTCGCCAGCCGGTACTGGCTGACGCTGACGCGCTCCGACAGTCCGGACGCCACCATCCACCAACCGATCGCGCCCTGCAGGGCGCCAAGCAGGAACAGCCCGACAAGCTTTGGCTTGAGATGACTTTCCAGCCGTCCGCTCAGCCAGAAGAATGCGAGCGGCAGCGCAACCAGAAATCCGACGCCGCGCGCAATGAAACGGTGGGCCCATTCCCACCAGAAGATTGTCTTGAACTCTGCCAATGTCATATCGGCGTTGAGCTGTTCGAACTGGGGGATTTGCCGGTATTTGGCGAACTCTTCGTCCCACTCGGCCTGCGACAGCGGCGGGATGATGCCGTGGATGGGCTTCCACTCGGTGATCGACAGGCCGGAATCGGTGAGCCGGGTTGCGCCACCCACCACAAACAGCGCGAACAGCACCAGCACAACGATGTAGAGCCACCAGCGCACCAGCGTACGGTTATGCTCTTCGCGCGCGATGCGCGCGGCGATCTCGCTACTATCCTGGCGCTGAAGCATGGGCCTGACGATCCTGTGCGGGTCGCGGCGATAGGTGGCGCATCGCCATCCGGGTGGCAAGGCCGCAAAGCGCGCGACATGCGGTCGCGCACGCTTGCCGGATCGCGATTTCGGGGCTAGGTCAGCGCCGGAAAGGTCCCTAAATGCCGCCTCGCCTCAGAAAACTGATCGGAATGCTGCTGCTTCTTGCGCTCGTGATCATCTATGCGCTGGTGGCAACGACTGTCGCGGTCGCGCAGCTGCAGGAATCGAGCTGGCTCGTCCATCTCGGCTTCTTCTTCCTGTCCGGGCTCTTGTGGGTCATTCCGGCCATGTTCATCGTGAGCTGGATGGCCGGCCCCCGAAAGAGGAAGGCCCGGCCCCGCTAGGTCGTAACCAGCGTCTTGCCCTGATTGGCGAGCGGCGTGGTCACGCCCGACAGCATCGTGCGCATATGTGCGACGCGCTGGTAGCGGCCGTTCACTGAAATGCGCGGCAGCGCATGCAGATGCTTTGCGTGTTCAGGCTGCAAGACACCGTGGCGCGTCGTCACTGCCGAGGCAAATCCGGCTGCCGCTGCCAGCGCAACCTCCCGCTCGCCGACCGCGCTTTCGTAGCCGTACGGATAGGCCATATGCCTCGGCTTATCCCCGGTTTCGACCTCGATGATGCGCGCCGCATCGACGATCTCGGTCCACGCCTTGTCCTGGCCAAGCCGCTTCAGATTGTAGTGGTTCACCGTATGCGCGCCGATGGTGACCAGCGGATGGGCCGCCGCCTGCCGCACCTCGTCCCAATTCATCAGCGTGTCGCGATTGGGCTTGGCGTGATCGACACCGGCAAGCCTTGCCATGTCGCGCAGGATTGACTGGCGGTCCTCTTCGCGAACCTCCGTGGTCAGATATTCATGGATCGTCCGGTTTGCCTGTTCCTTGGCCGCCGGGCTGGAGCAGTCGACAAATCGACGCCCGTCAGATGTCGTCAGGTAAAGCTCGTCGCGAGCGGTCACGACATCCTCGAGAAGGTCCCACCACAAATCCACATCGCCCGAGGTCAGGCCGGGCGCTACGTGAATTGCGATCGGCGCCTCGTGCTTTTCAAGCACCGGAAGCGCTTCGCGCAGATTGTCGCGATATGCATCGTCGGCCGAAATCGCGACAAACCGCTCGCCGGATTTTGGCGTCGCGATCCGGTCAACCGCCTCGTCCATCGAGACAAACCGGTAACCCATCTGCCGCAATTCGGTCAGCACCGCATCGAGAAAGCCGGGCGAGATGGCGAGATGGCGGTTGATGCCCAATGTCTTGCGCGGTTCGTCGGTGACACGGTGCAACATCAGGATCGCGCCGATGCCGCCATAGCGCGAACGCAATAGCGGTGCGAGCCCACTGTAGCGGGCGCCATTCAGGACCAATCTGCGGACGGCCTCACCCCAGTCGATCATTCGTTCACCATTTGCCGCTACTTTCGCCTCCAACGGCTCTCTGGCCGAAGTGACACGAATAGGCGACAAGGATTGAGTTATGGTTGACGTGGCAGAAATTGTCGACGCCAGCCCGGCCAAGACCAGTCCGGGCAGCAACACCGCCACTGTGGCGGCGAGCGTTACCTGCGAAATACGCCCATTCGACGATGAAGCGCGCGCCGCCTATGCCGCATTCTGCCGGTCAGCTCAGCCTTCCACCCCGCAGAATCCTGCATTCGTGGAGGCCTGGGCTGATGAGCCGGGTTCTGACACGGTGCTCGTATCGCTGAAGCGCAACGGCCGGGCAGCGCTCATGTTTGTTGTGGAAATAGTTCCGCATGGCCGCGCCACAATCGCCCGTTATCCTGGCGGCCGGCACGCCAATGGCAGCTTTCCGGCGTTTGCGGGCATGGATTTCACCGGGCTCGATCAGGCGCTGCGCACAGCACTGCGGGAGGCGCGGCCCGATGTCGACCTGATCCTGCTTGAGCGCAACGAGGTAGTGCGCGCTGGCCGCGCAAATCCGTTTCATACACCCACCAGCACTCAAAGCCCGAATGTCGCGCTCGCGGTCGATCTCGATGGCGGGTTCGATGCACTGCTTGAGCGCACCAGCGGCAAACGCAAACGCAAGAAGCACCGTTCGCAGATCCGCAAGTTCGAAGCGGTCGGTCCCTACCGCCGTTATTCGGCAACAACGCCTGACGAAGTCGACCGGCTGCTCGCCGCCTTCTACGAGATGAAGGCGGAGCGCTTCCGTGAAATGGGCATTTTCGACGTGTTCGCCCCTGCCGCCGTGCGCAATTCATTCCGCCGCATGTTTGTCGGCGCACTCGACAAACCGTCGCCGGATTTCGTGCTCCACGGGCTTGAGGTCGGTGGCGTGCTGCGCGCGGTCACAGGGTCCAGCATCTCCGGCAGCCGCCTCACCTGTGAATTTTCTTCATTCAGTGACGATGAGCTGTCGGCGGCCAGCCCGGGCGACTTCCTGTTTTTCGAGAATATTCGCGAGGCCTGCGAGAACGGCCTTGAAATCTACGATTTCGGCGTCGGAGACGAACGCTACAAACGCCTTTGGTGCGACATCGAAAGCCGGCATTTCGACTATCATCTGCCGCTGACGATGCGCGGCCGTGCCGTATCGCTGTCAATGCGGGCAACCGTCGCCACCAAACGCGCCATCAAGGACAACCAGTTGGTCTGGTCCTTGATGAAAAAGCTGCGCAAGTCCGGCGCCGGAAAAACCAGCAGGGACGAGGAAAGCTGACGACAGCCCTGTTGTCGCCGTCAGGCCGCCGTACGTCCCGGCCTGGCGTCAACCAGCGCTGAAGGCACCACGATCATCGGTTCGCCCATTCCTGCATCGGCCAGTTCACCCGCCAGCGCACCAACCTCATCAGTCGGCCGCATCGCGGACACGACAATCCTCGTATCCTCGCCAATCAGCCGGCGTACCGCATCCGGACCGCTCGGACCGCCATCGATGAGAACGATGTCGTAAGCGGTGTTCAGCGAATCCAGCACGATCGGCAGGCGGTCCACCGCCCGCATGGCGCGCGGCATGTTGGCTGTTCCAATCGGCATTACGTGCAGCGATGAGAAGTGATCGGGATGGATCGCGTCGGCAAACTGCGCCTCTCCGACCAGCAGATCGGTCACGCCGCGCAGGAAACGACTTTCCACCGTGGCGCGTGATGCTGCACCCGACGCTGTCAGGTCCAGCAACAGCACACGCAGGCCTGCGTCGGCCACCTCACGCGCCACAAGCACTGCAGCCGCTGCTCCGTCATCGATATCGGCCGAGATGAAGATCGCGCGAGCAGCGCCCTTGGCGATCAGTTCGGACGCGGCCTCATCGACGTCCACCTCGCCGAACCTGTTCTGCGGCACAGGGGCCGCTTTGCGCGTGGCGGTGAACGGGGCGAAGCCAGCCAGTCCTTTCGGCTTCGGTTTGATTTCCTCGTCTTCAGGCTCGGGCAACTGCGCCACTTCGTGCGAGCGGGCCGCCGCCCTTGCCGCTTCGGCCGGGGTCAATGGCGGCTCAGCGCGCTGCGCCGGCATCTCTACATCCTCAACCGCTGGCATCGCGGGATTGGCCGCCATACGCATGGCACGACCGCTGAAGAGTTCACGCAGCAGCCTGACGATTGCCATGATCAGCAGCGTCGCGGCAAAGGCCGCGCCGATGATCGGTATCTTCTTCGGGAAATAGGGTTCGGACGGCACGATGGCGCGGGAGAAGATGCGCGCGTCTGCGGGCAGATAGTTTCGTTCGCCGCGCGAGGACGCCTCGCGGTAACGTGTCAGGTAGGATTCAAGCAGTTCCCGCTGCGCGGCAGCCTCGCGCTCCAGAGCGCGAAGCTCGACCCCTTCCTCGTCGGCCCTGGCCGATTCTGCCTTGAGGCGGTTCACATCGGCGATTAGCGCTTCCTCGCGCGCACGCGCCGTGCGGGCCTCGTTCTGCAGGCCGCCCAGCACTTTCTGCGCCTCGGCGCGAATTTGCTGACGCAGATCGCCGAGTTGCGAATTGAGCGCCTTGATGCGCGGATGGTTGGGAAGAAGTGTCGTCGACAGTTCCGCAATCTCGGCACGCAATTCGAGTTCGCTCTCGCGCAGACGCTGGATCAGCTGCGAAGCCAGGACGTCGGGGATCGTGTCAAGCGATGCACCGCCATCAAGTGCGGCGCGCATGGTATTGATCTTTGCTTCCGCCGCAGAACGGTTGGCGCGCACGCGCGACAGCTCCGTGGAGAGCTGCGACAGCTGCTGGGTGGCGAGCACAGAATTGTTCTCGCCGATAAACAGGTCGGACTTGCCGCGGAACTCGGCAACGCGCTGCTCGGCGGCCTTCACCTTCTCGCGAAGCTCGGCAATTTCCGGTTCGAGCCACTGCGTGGCATCGGAATTGGATTCCAGCTTCGCCCCGCGCTGCACCGCAATGTAGGCATCGGCCATTGCATTGGGGATGGCGGCCGCAAGCTTGGGATCCTCGGACGAGAACTCAATCACTATGACGCGCGAATTTTCGACCCGGTAGACATCGAGCTTCTTGCGGAAGGCCTTGAGCACCCTCTCCTCGGGCGCAAGGTTGCCCGTATCGGTCGCAAGTCCCGCCATCGCCAAAAGACGATCGACAGCCGACGGGGCGGCGTCGAATTCATCCAGACTTGCAAGGTTCAGGTCGCGCGCGACCTGGGTGATGATGTCGGTTGACGAAATCACCTCGACCTGGCTGGCCACGCCTTCCTCGTCGAGGATCGGCGCGGAGCGGTCGGAACTGCCGTTGATGCGCGTGAATTCGGATTCGCGCGTTTCGATCAGGATGCGCGTCTCGCCCATATATTTCGGTGTGACAACGGAGGCGAAAACAAAGGCCAACCCGGTGACGATCAGGGCGATGATCAATATGCGGCGCCAGTCACGCGCGATACTTGCAAACAATTGCCCCAGATCGACATCGACGTCGTTCGCATTGGTCTGGATCGGCGGCATAGGTGGGTCCCCGCTACATGGGCCAATGGCCCGATTCCAAACCGAAACTAAACAGTCATGGTAACCGCGAGGTTAAGGAAGCGGTGATGCAAGCAGCCGCGCAGCCGCACACGATCGGAACGGCTTTACCGGGCATTAACCCTAACGGACCAATAACAGTGCGCAGGTAACGGGCATGCCTTCCGGCCCGTCGCAAAAGGTATCTGTGCCGTGAACAAGAACATAGTCGCTGCGTCCGCACTCGCCCTCCTGACTGCGCTGTCGGGTTGCTCGGGTTATCGCCCGGCTCCACAGGCCTTCCATGAAGCGGTAATGAAGCCGTATGTGCTGGATTCCGGCGATCGGCTGCGTATCACGGTCTTCGAGCAGGAAGGCCTGACCAATGTCTACAGCGTCGATCAAGCCGGCTACGTCTCCTTCCCGCTTGTCGGCGCGGTGCCGGCCCGCGGCCATACGACCGGTCAGCTGGAAGGCGTCATCGCGCAGCGCCTGCGCGCCGGCTACCTGAGGGACCCCGATGTTTCGGTCGAGGTCGACCGCTACCGTCCCATTTTCGTGATGGGCGAAGTCGGCGGCGCCGGCCAGTATTCCTATGTGCCGGGCATGACCGTACAAAAGGCCATTGCGGTAGCAGGCGGCTTTTCCGCCCGCGCGCAGCAGGCAGATGTCGATGTTACGCGGGTGGTCAACGGCAAGGTTCTGACGGGACGCGTGGTTACCTCAGACCCGCTGTTGCCGGGCGACACGATCTACGTCCGCGAACGACTATTCTAGGCGATGTTCGATATGCCGTTATGGGGTGCGGCGATAACCTTGGTGGTTTCCCTTGAGCAGAAAGCTCCGCATCGTCCACTGCTTCCGTTCGCCGGTTGGAGGCATCTTCCGCCATGTTCGTGATCTTGCGGAGGCGCAACTCGCGGCGGGCCACGATGTCGGTATTGTGTGCGACTCCACGACCGGCGGCGAGTTTGAAGAGCAGTTGTTCTCCGACATCGAGAAGAAACTCACGTTGGGTGTCAGGCGAACGCCGATGCAGCGTCACGTCGGGCCGGGAGACATCAGCGCCGCATGGCGCACATGGCGCATCCTTTCTGAACTCAAACCGGATATTCTTCACGGGCATGGCGCCAAGGGCGGCGCATATGCACGGCTGTTCGGTTCACTCTTTCGGGCATCCAGGTCTCGCGTAGCCCGGATCTATTCGCCTCACGGCGGCAGCCTGCACTATGACGCCGACACCGCCACCGGGAAGGTATTCTTCCAGGTGGAACGCATACTCGGACGAGCGACCGACCAGTTTCTGTTCGTGTCCGGCTACGAGCAGAAGACATATGACGCCAAGGTGGGCCACCCCAGGGCCCCGTCGATGCTGGTCTATAACGGTCTCAGGCCGGAAGAATTCGAAGCCGTCAGAAACGCCAAAGGCGCAAGTGACTTTCTTTATGTAGGCATGATGCGCGACCTCAAAGGGCCAGACCTGTTTCTCGATGCGCTGGCGGAAGCCTCCGACGCCTTAAGCAAATCACTCACGGCCACCATGGTCGGCGATGGCGCGGACAAGCCGCGCTACGAAGCGCAGGCCAGATCGCTGGGAAAACGTGTCCACGTCACCTTCCAGCCTGCAATGCCTGCCAGAGAGGCATTCAGCCTCGGCCGCATTATGGTCGTGCCGTCTCGCGCGGAAGCCATGCCCTACATCGTCCTTGAGGCGCTTGCCGCCGGCAAACCGATGATCGCATCGGCCGTGGGCGGAATACCGGAGATTTTCGGCCCCGAATCCCCTGCCCTCATCCGCCCCGCCACCGGCGAACTCGGCCAGCGCATGGCGTCGGCAATCAAGGATGAAAAGGTCTTCAAGGCGGCGATGCCGTCGCAAAAGGACCTTAAGGCGAAGTTCAGCGCTTCGGTGATGGCTGAGCAGATCGAAGCCGCCTACATGGACGCGCTGGCGCGGGTCAGCCGCGGCTGATCACGGCCCTGTGATGACGAGTCCAGACTTTTGCAGATTGGTGCAAGGGTTTCTTAGTGGCTGAACGCTAGGATTGCGCCCGATTGTTCGGGTGCCGAGTTTGAGTGAAGTGAACGCGTCTCATCCATACACGCTGGAATCCGTCCGAAATCTGGACGGTGTGCCGTCATCGCCGCGTCAGGTGGAACTGAATGCGATAGCGTCGCAAGTGGCGGCCCAGTATCGCAGCGACGCCATGTCGCCGGTGCTGGTGAGCGGCTATCTCCGGCTGGTCGAATTCGTGCTCTTCGCGTTCTCCGGCATCGCAATCTACGCATACTATGTCGGCTTCGGCACCCACATGAACTGGGTGTATCCGGCCACGATCCTCACCGTATCGGTGATGGCGGTGGTGCTTCTCGAACTCACCGATCTCTACCAGATCGCAGCACTGCGACAGCCAACGCAATTCCTGCGAACGCTGCTTCTCGTATGGTCCGGCACATTCGCTCTGATGGCGCTGGCCGGCTTCCTGCTCAAGGTTTCCGAAGAATTTTCGCGCGTCTGGTTCGGCGGCTGGTTCCTGACGGGATTGGTCATTCTGCTTTCCGGGCGCTTCATCCTGGCACGGATGGTTCGCCGCTGGGCGCGTAATGGGCGCATGGAGCGCCGCGCCGTCATCGTCGGCGGAGGTGGAAACGCGGAAACGCTGATCCGCTCGATCGAAAAGCAGCCCTTTAACGATATACGCATCTGCGGCATCTTCGATGACCGCGACAACCGGCGCTCGCCACCCATCGTAGCCGGTTATCCCAAACTCGGCACGATCGACGAACTGATCACATTCGCCCGCATCGCGCGTATCGACATGCTCATCGTGTCCCTGCCCATCACGGCCGAAAAGCGCGTGCTGTCGATGCTGAAGAAGCTGTGGGTTCTGCCCGTGGACGTGCGGCTCTCAGCGCATTCGCATGAGCTTCAATTCCGTCCGCGCTCATATTCCTTCATCGGCGCCGTACCGATGCTGGACATTTTCGACAAACCCATCAACGACTGGGATTCTGTCGCCAAGCGGGCATTCGACATCGTCTTTTCGCTGCTCGGCATTATCGCGTTCTCGCCGATCATGCTGGCGACGGCCATAGCCATCAAGCTCGACAGCAAGGGACCTATCCTCTTCAAGCAGAAGCGCCACGGCTTCAACAATGAAGAGATCAACGTCTACAAGTTCCGCTCCATGTATGTGGACCAGTGCGATCCGACGGCGGTGAAGGCCGTTACCAAGAGCGACCCACGCGTTACCCGCGTCGGACGCTTCATCCGCAAGACCTCGATCGACGAGCTGCCGCAGTTCTTCAACGCGCTGTTCGGCTCCCTGTCGCTGGTCGGTCCGCGCCCGCACGCGGTCGCCGCCAAGACACAGAGCGTCCTCTACACCGAGGTCGTCGACGGTTATTTCGCCCGCCACCGCGTCAAGCCCGGCGTCACCGGATGGGCACAGATCAATGGCTGGCGTGGTGAAGTGGATTCAGACGAAAAGATCCGCATGCGCACGGAGTTCGATCTCTTCTACATCGAGAACTGGTCGCTGATGTTCGATCTCAAGATCCTGTTCCTCACTCCGATCAGCCTGCTCAAATCCGAGAACGTATATTGAGCACGGCCGCGACAGCACACGCGCTCCCGGCTGAAGCCGTCAACGCCAAGCTGATCGCGCTGATTACGAGCGGCGCGGTGGCTTTCGGCGTCTTTCTCACCGGTTTCGTTGTCCGGGAACCGGCGCCATACGAGCTGTTCATGGCCGTGGTCATGCCGGTCTGGGCGCTGTTTGGCTTGAGGATTTCACGCACCGTCGCGCCTATGGCGCTGTTTCTGGTGCTGTTCGTCATTGGCGGCATGATCTCCATGACGCAGATGGGCGAATTGCGCGATACGCCGCTCTACCTGTCGGTGTCGCTGTTTCTGGCGATGACCGGGGTGTTCTACGCCGCGCTGCTTGAAAGCCGGCCAGACCTTTACAAGCTGATATTCTGGGCCTGGACTTGGGCTGCGGTCGCCACCGCGGCACTGGGCATTGCCGGCTATTTCGGCGTCATACCTGGCGGCGCGTTCACCCTGTTCGGCCGCGCGGCCGGCGCCTTCAAGGATCCCAACGTGTTCGGGCCGTTTCTGGTGCTGCCCGCGATCTTCATGCTGCAGAAGATCGTCGCCGGGCGCTCGGCGGCCCTGCCCTTCCATGCCGCGATCCTGATCTTCCTGACCGCCGGCATTTTCCTGTCGTTCTCGCGCGGTGCGTGGGGACTGTTCGCTGTTTCGGGTCTCATGATCGTTGGTGCCCTCTATGTACAAAGCACCAGCAATCTCTTTCGCCTGCGCATCATCGTCATGGGTGCGGTGGCGCTTGCCCTTTTGACAATCGCGCTGATCATCGCGCTGCAATTGCCGGGCGTATCGGACCTGTTTTCGGAGCGCGCCCAACTTGCGCAATCATACGATACCGGCAGGCTCGGGCGCTTCGCGCGTTTCATCATCGGCTTCCAGATGGCCATGGAGCACCCGCTCGGCATCGGCCCGCTCGAATTCGGTCTGATGCTCGGCGAAGATACCCACAATATCTGGCTGAAGGCGCTGCTCGACTATTCCTGGCTGGGCTTCGCGTCGTATCTGACGCTGATCGTGCTCACGCTGGCCGGTGGCATCCGCATCATTTTCCGCGACCGCCCCTGGCAGCCCTTCCTGCTTGCCGCCTATGTCGTTTTTGTCGGCCATGTGCTGCTCGGCACGGTGATCGACACCAACCACTGGCGGCATTTCTATTTGCTGCTGGGCATGGTCTGGGGCGGAATGGCGCTTGAGGTGCGTTGGCAGCGCAACATCGCCGGAAGTGCTCCGGCCGGACGTTTTGACCTTGCGCCACGGGCAGGCACAAGCTAAGCCTCGCGCCGGTTCGGAGCGTAGCGCAGCAGACGCAGCCTTCTCATGTCAAGCGTCGGCGGCAGCACGGTGACGACATGACGGCGGTGCTTCGCCACGACGTAGACACGCTCGCGGCAGCTCCGCATGCGGATGGCGAAGAGCGCCCTGCCGCCGCCCAGATCCTTGAGCCATTGTGCCCTTCCCTGTCGGAGGTTTCTCAGCATCGCCCCGAAATCGCCCGGTGCAAGCACGATCCCATAGTGCGCGTAAAGGCGGCGGTGGAAATGCCAGTGCCTTGCCGGTATCGCCGCATTCATCCAGCGCGCATCAAAGTCAACGTCACTCACCGACGCTGCCCTTGGCGGCTTCGGGATATGCACTGTGCTTGCGCGAGGCGGGATCGGCCGCCCATGAGCGCAGATGGTCAGGGTGCAGGCACGCCAGCCGCACCGCCTGCAGCAAATCAAGCGAAGGCGGCGGCGTCCCCTCCGGCCACATGCAGCGCAGAAACGCGACCCAGGCGTGCTCGTTCTTGGTGAGACTTCCTGGCGCCGGCCAAACCGGGCGCCTGCGGGAAACTGGACCGTGTTCCGCGGTCATTCGCCGAATGCCTCTCGCAATGCCCGCAGCAGCTTGCCGGTCGGGGCCGGATCGGCACTTCCCGAGGCGGTCCGGACCAGCGAAACGATCTTCTTCTCGTTGGCGGTAAGAACCATTCCGGTGGCTTCCTCGATGATCGGCCAAAGCATCGTGTCGTGTTGTTCGAGCGCGAGCCGAAGCAGGTAGGCCGCGTCGACATTGAGCGCCTTGGCGAGCGCCGGAACCCGGTCGATCGGAAGCTTGGATGTGCCGCCTGCGATCATCGCCATCATGTTGCGGCTCTTCCATCCGACTTCGGCTGCGATGTCGATCTGGGTCTTGCGCGGCCGCAGTTCGAGGATGCGGCGGCGAAGAAAAACTGCGAGCCTGGTGTTGGCGTGAGGCGCCTTCGATTTGCCGGTCAATGTTGTCGATCTCCGACAACTCTTGAACTGAGTTATAGCGATCGCTTCGCGGGATAGACGCGGCGAAATCATTTGTTTTCAGATATTTATTCGGATTTGTTAAATATATGGCAGCGATCTATGGCTTCCACTCTAGCCGCATCCCTCGCTGAGTGGCTGCTTTGCTGCCGCAGCGATGCCTTCTGGGGGGGGCAAGGTTCGAGAAGCAACGCGTCCGAAGCAGGCATAGATCATGCGCCGCGGATATTGTTCCGGCGCTAGCGCGCCAGTTCGCTGACCATATCGAGGTAGCGGATGTGGACAGGGCGGGCGAGCAGTTGCGGAACCAAGGACTGTCGCTGCCGGTGACGACAGTGGACCTTGGTCGCGAAGTGGCTGAAGAAATGGCGCGTGGCGGCATGGTAAGGGGCATCGCCGCCCAGCAACCCTATGACCAGGGATCAGCGGCGGCGATCGCCACTCTCTGCGCCCTCACAGGACAAAAGCCGCCGCCATGGATGGCGATGGCTGGCCTCCCCGTTACCGTGGAAAATGTCGTGGAAGCATTCCAGGTAGTTTGGCATGCGCCGGCAACGCCAAGTCTCATTGCGTCGAGAGCCGGGCACTGAACCAGTAGGGAATACCGACCAGATTGAGATCGTCACCGTTCTGGATTGAAATTATGCAGCCACAGAGAAAGCACAACCAGTCCGGGCAGCTTCGGCGATAGCATCGAGCACACGCATGTTGCGGACTGCGTCTTGCGGGGGAACCGGCGCGGGCTCTCCCCTTAGCAGTGCGTTTCCGAAGGCCTCAATCATGAGCTGATACTGGTCTACCGGAGCCAGGACCTCCTCAGTCCGATAGCCCTTGTCGTCGACGACGTGGATCAAAGCTTCCGGCGCTCTTCCATCAAGGCCGGGGATGATCGCACGGGGAACATCGATCGTTCCTCTGCGGCCTATTACCCGGTAGGCGCCCTGGCCGTTGCCCTTGAAGGAGCAGCTCACCGTGGCCGAGCGGCCACCGGGAAACTCCAGCAGCGCCGAGACGCCCACATCCACGCCGAACTCCTCATCCACCTGCCACTTGGCCGAAACGGAAACCGGCTCATCGCCGATCATTCGTCGCGCTATGTGGACGACATAACAGCCCATGTCGAGCAAGGCGCCGCCGCCGAGTGTCGGATCGAAACGCACATTGTTTGGGTCGGGCGGATCCATGAGGTTTACCGACAGGTGAGCCTGGACTTCAACGACCTCGCCGATTGCTCCTTCCGCAACCAGCTTCCTTACGCGTTCATGCTGCGGGTGAAACTGATACATAAATCCTTCCATGAGGAAGGCGCCCTCACTCCCGCACGCTTGAACAATGTCCTCAGCTTGCTTTGCGTTGATTGCTAGCGGCTTCTCGCACAAGACAGCCTTTCCAGCGAAAGCCGCTCTCTTGACCCACTCTGCATGCAGGACGTTGGGGAGCGGGACATAGACTGCGTCGACGCTAGGATCCATCAAAAGCGCTTCATAGGAGTCGTGGACGATTTCGATTCCCCATTCTGCTGCCCAATCCATTGCCGATTTTGGATGGCGGCTGGCGATTGCGCTTATCGTTGCATTGCATGCTTTTGAAATGGCCGGGACGACTGCCATACGGGCGATGCCAGCCGCGCCGAGCACGCCCCATCGAACCATTTCGGTCATAAGCACAGTTTCCTTCTGGTGGCGGAGCAGAGGGCGTTGGTGTCGTTCAGCCGTCAAACGTAGGTTGTTAATCGTTTACGTGCGTTCTAATCATTCGGCTACAACACTGTCAACGCGCCGCGGAGCGGCGGTAATCTCGGCGCTTGGTTGCGCCAGTGAAGGGACAATGCCACAAACCGGAAGCCAATTCATCGACAACTGGGCAGAAGCAAATGGCGACCATACGTGACGTGGCGCAGCGCGCGCAGGTCTCAGTCGCAACGGTCTCGCATGTCATAAATGATTCGCGTTACGTATCGCCTGAAACCAAGGAACGTGTGCAGTCCGCGATTGCTGAACTGAACTATCGCCGGGACGGCATAGCGCGCAGCCTCCGCCGTAGCGAAACCGGCACCATCGGCGTCATCATCTCGGACATTACCAATCCGTTCTTTGCCGATCTGGTAAAGGGCATTGAGGACGTCACCCACAATCTAGAACAGAGGTTGAACCTCATCCTGTGCAACACGGAAGAGGATGTCGAAAAGGAACGTCTCTATCTCGACGTGTTGCTCGAAAAGCGCGTCGACGGCTTGATCCTGGCGCCCGCAGGCGGCAACGAGACCTATCTCGCCTCCCTGGCGGAACGGTCATTCCCGCTCGTCTTTGTCGACCGCATCCTGACGTCGGTGAGCGCAGATAGCCTCGTTGTCGACAACTTCGCGGCTTCGAAGGGGCTGACCAGACACCTGCTGGAGCGTGGTCATCAGCGTCTAGCGGTTCTTGAGGCAATGCTGCACGCAAGCCCTATCGCCGAGCGCATCGACGGCTGCAAGCAGGCACTCGCGGAGGCTGGATTGGACCTGCCGGACGAGTTCGTTTTCAAAAGCGCTTCCGACATAGATGCCGCTCACGCGGCGGGCCGACGCATTCTCGACCTCAATCCCCTCCCCGACGCCGTCTTGTGCACGAACAACTTCATGACTCTCGGCATGATGCGAGCGTTGAACGAGCGTGGCCTTTCCTGTCCCGACAATATTGCGCTGGCCGGTTTCGACGATTTTCCCTGGGCCGACTCCTTCCGCCCGCGGATCACAGCGGTTGCGCAGCCTGCCTTCGAAATGGGACGCAAGGCCGTCGAGCTCCTGTGGGATCGCATGAAGAAGCGGAGAACCAGCGCAGCGGAGACGTTCGTGCTTTCGACTTCCCTGCTCATCCGGGAGTCATCCGGCTAACCCGGAATTTCTACGCACTATCAACCGTTTGCCTCTTTCGCCGTCATTTCCAGCAATAGCCCATTGACTCATAAAAGGAACTGGATAATCGTTTACGTAATCGTTTACCTGTCTCAACGTCCGGCTCGGTAGGGTTGATGCTCAACATAGAAAAGAAGCCTGGGGCGGCCTTTGCTCACCTGTTCAGCCCGTTCGACCTCGGCAATGCAGAGCTTCGCAATCGCATAGTATTCCAGCCCCATTTTACCGCTTTGGGCCATCTCGATGGGATGCCTTCAGAAGATCTCTGTGCCTATCACGAGGAGCGCGCGCGGGGTGGTGTCGGCTTGATCATCATGGAAAGCATGGCCGTGCACCCGACGGGAAAGATGTCGCGGCGCTTCATCAATGCTTGGGACGAAGCGGTGATCCCTGGCCTCGCGCGCATCACCGCGGGCGCCCACGCTCATGGCGCGCGTATCTTTGGCCAACTCACCCACGGCGGCCACACCTCGCTCGAGAATCCGCCCCACGTCATGTGGGCGCCCACCCAGATGCCGGAACCGTCCAGTCATCATTCCACAAAGGCGATGGACGAAGACGACATCCAAGCTGTCATAGAAGGCTTCCGGCGCAGCGCTCGAAACTTGATTGAGGCCGGCCTCGACGGCATCGAGGTCAAGATCGCCCATGACGGGCTGCTGCGCTCATTCGCCTCTCCCTACTTCAATCGCCGCACCGACGGCTACGGCGGATCCTTCGAGAACCGCATGCGGCTTTCTTTTGAGGTTCTGGAGGCGATTCGCGACTCTATCGGGCCGTCCACTCCGCTCGGAGTGAGGATTTGTGTGAACGAGTTCACTCCGTTCGGCTACGATACGGACTACGGTTTGAAAATGGCGCGCGCGCTAGAGGCGACCGGGAACGTTACGTATTTCAATTCAGACGCGGGTTCATTTTCCAGCTACTGGATGGAGATCCCTCCCGCAGCGGTCGACGGGGCCGATTTCAGGCGTATCAACGCGGCTTTGAAGGAGGCCGTCACAATTCCTGTAGTTGCCTTTGGCCGGATCACGCCGACCAGCGGCGACGCGTTGATACGCAACGGCGAGGCCGACCTTGTCGGCATGGCGCGCCAGTTGATCGCGGACCCGGAAACCCCGAACAAGCTGCGCGAGGGCCGAGGCGACCTAGTGCGCCTATGTATAGCTTGTAACGACGGCTGTATCCATCAGGTCGGACAGGAAAAGGGCGTCCGGTGCATCCACAATCCGGGTGCTGGACGCGAGGCTACCATGAGTGAGCGGCTCGTGCCTCTCTCCCGGAAGCCTCAGCACGTGGTGGTAGCCGGCGGTGGCCCGGCCGGCTTGAAGGTCGCTGAAATCGCAGCGCGGCGCGGTCACCGGGTTACGCTGCTGGAACGCAACGGTCGCCTTGGTGGCCTCGTCAATTTGGCCGCGCTCCAGCCCGAGCACGATACAGTCGGCGAAGTAACATCGTATCTGGAGGCCGCGATTCAGGACCTTGGCGTTGAGGTTCGCGTCAACACCACCGCTACCGCCGACAGCATACGCGAACTTCAACCGGACGTCGTCATCGTGGCGACTGGATCGGAGCCCAATCTGCCGAACGCTCCCGACGCGGACACCGCGCTATCGAGAGAGCTTGGGCGTCAGGTCTTGCCCGACACGCCAGGCCTCGACGGCCACAATGTCGTATCTTGTGACCAGGTGCTCTCCGGCGAAGTTCGCCTCTCGGGTCACGTTGTGGTCATCGACAACAATGGCCATTGGGAAGCCGCGGGCACCGCCGAATATCTGGCGGACGACGGCTGCCGGGTGACAATCCTCGCCGGACATCCGCTCGTAGCCGAGAACCTCGAAGGCGGCGCGCGCACGCTCTTCTACCGGCGTGCCGCCATCAAGGGCATCACTATGCGGCCCGCCACTCAGGTGATGTCGATCGAGAAGAACAGGGTGATCATCTCGGCGGTTTTCAGCAACGCCGATGCTATCGGCTGGGCCAAATACGTCCTGATGCCGGGTGAGGAAGAGACGATCGAGGGTGTCGACTGGGTTGTGCCCGTGATCGGCCGCCGCTCTCGGGAGGCCCTC
Organism: Rhizobiaceae bacterium; assembly: GCA_965232405.1. Classification (GTDB taxonomy): domain Bacteria; phylum Pseudomonadota; class Alphaproteobacteria; order Rhizobiales; family Rhizobiaceae; genus RCIO01. The sequence goes on along the minus strand of OZ246966.1, from coordinate 3,395,000 downwards.
TACCTTGAACTCAAAGAGAATCGGCAGTTCTCGGACACCCGCATCGAGCGGGTCGGCGACTGTGCGGTGCCCAGACTGATCCAGAGCACAATACTCGAGGCATTCGAACTGGCGCGATCACTCTAACACCGCGCCCGAGGGAGGAAGACATGAAACTGGCGTTCAACACCTGGGTATATTCCAGTTTTCCCGTCTGGGTGCCCTCTTATCCGCTCGAAGAGACGATCGAGCGCGTGGCAAAAGTCGGGTATGACGGGATCGAGATTGGCGCGGCGAGTCCGCATGCCTATCCGGACTATGTCGACGCGGGTCGCCGCAAGGAGATTCGCAGCTGCCTCGAAGCGAACGGCGTCGCGCTCGCCAGCATGCTTCCCGCGCCCGGCGGCGGTGCCGGCTTCAACGCTGCGTCGCCTTTGGCTGAGGAGCGCGCCAACGCTGCCGACCAGTATCGCAAGGTAATCGATCTGTGTGCCGACCTCGGCGGGAGCACGGTAATCTATGTCGCGGGGTGGCAGGTATTCGGAACGACCCGTGCACAAGCTTGGGAATGGAGCTGCGAAGCGCTTGGTGAACTATCACGCCATGCCGACTCCCGTGGCGTGCGCATGGTCATCGAGCCCACCTCGGCTGACAGCAATCTCGTAGATTCATGCGACGACGCAATGCGCATGATGGACGAAATCGGCGCGACTAACGTCAAGCTGATGTTCGACACCTACCACACGATCTACCGCAACGAAGTGGCCACGGACTATGTCGAACGGATGGGTGCGCACCTCGCCCACGTGCATCTCGCCGACGTTAACAGAGCAGCTCCCAGCGATGCCGGAAAGGCCGATTACCGTGGGCTGATCGCCTCTTTGGCCCAGCAGGATTTCGATGGCTATCTCACCATGGAAATCGGTTTCGACCGCAGGGACGTAGATGCCGACCGCATCGCGCGGGAGGCCTACGCATACATCAAGCCGCTTGCCGACGCGCACGCGAAGCAATGACTGAACCGGTTCCGCCAAGATCATGACAACATCCTCCCTTTCAGCTCCGGAATCACGGGGCGCCGCCGCGCAGGGTCCGGTCCTTGTCGCCGACCGGGTGTCGAAAACCTTCCCGGGCGTGATCGCTCTCGATGATGTCACCTTCGAGGTGCGCGTGGGCGAAGTCACCGCTCTCGTAGGTGAGAACGGTGCCGGCAAGTCGACGCTGATCAAGATGATGGCCGGACACTACACACCCGATTCTGGTGAAATCCGGGTCGCCGGAGAGCGCCTCGAGATGTCACCGGCGGCCGCGCACAGGGCGGGCGTGGCGACCATCCATCAGGACCATCACCTCGTTCCGAACATGACGGTGGCCGAGAACATAATGCTTGGACACTGGCCGACCCGCTTTGGGCTGATTTCTCGCGCAGAGCAGATGCGTAAGGCGCGGGAGGCGCTAGGACGTGTGGCACCGCATCTGCCGCCTGATCGCACCGCCAACCGGCTGACACCTGCCGAGTCGCAGCTAGTCGAGATCGCGCGTGCGCTCTCCGAGGAATCACGCGTTCTCATCATGGACGAGCCGACGACCTCGCTGTCCGGCCGCGAAATCGACCAGCTCTTCACGGTAGTGGAAGAATTGAAAGCGCAGGGTCTCGGCATCGTTTTTGTGTCGCACTGGCTGGAGGAAGTCTTTCGAATCGCCGACCGCATCTCGGTTCTGCGAGATGGCCGGCTGGTAGGAAGCCGTCCGGCGGCTGAACTCGACGCCGAGAAGGTCATTCAGATGATGGTTGGTCGCAACGTGGCGCAGGTGCAGGCCGAACCGCGTGATCCCGGCGGTGCCGTCTTGCGCGTCAAGAACCTGACCCGCATCGGCGTGGTCGACGACGTCTCGTTCGATGTGCGTGCAGGCGAGATCGTGACGCTGGCCGGCCTGGTAGGCGCCGGCCGCAGTGAGCTTTCGAATTGCATCTTCGGCATCGACACCTATCAGGGCGGCAGCGTCGAAGTAGACGGAAAGGTTGTTGCTCCGGGCGATCCGCGTGCTGCGATCGAGGCAGGAATGGGTCTCGTGCCCGAGGACCGGCGCAACCAAGCTCTCGTCCCAAACCTCAGCGTTTCGATAAACGCGACACTCGCGGTGCTACGACGGATCTCGCCGGGCGGAATGATCTCAAGAGACCTCGAAGAAAGCGCGCTGGAGACTGCGACGGGCTCGGTGGCGATCAAGATGTCGTCAGCAGATGCGCCTATTTCTACGCTTTCAGGCGGCAACCAGCAGAAGGTTGTTCTTGGGCGATGGCTGGCGCGCAACCCCAAGCTGCTGATCCTGGACGAGCCGACAAAGGGCATCGACGTAGGTGCCAAGGCGGAAATCAACGAGATCATCATCAGACTGGCGAACGAAGGCACCGCGATCCTCCTCATTAGCTCAGAGATGCCCGAGGTTTTGGGACTGAGCGACAGAGTTCTTGTGATGCGATCAGGCCGAATCGCGGGTGAGCTTGGACGCGACGAGCTGACGCCGGAAGCCGTCATCAGTTTCGCGACAACGGGTTGAAGGACCAGAAATGACAATCGACCAGACAAAAACTGCTGCCGGCCATACCACCACTGCCGAGACGGAACCGTCCGGGAGCAATCGCATACTCGATGCGATCCAGAGTCTCGGCCTACTCGTGGTCATCGCCATGGGTGGAGCGGCACTGTCCTTTGCTTCGCCGGTCTTCCTGAGTCGCATCAACATCGAGAACCTCTTGTTCTCCTCCACCATCATCGCGGTGATGGCGATCGGCCAGACCTTCGTCATACTCGTAGCGGGAATCGACCTGTCCGTAGGCGCCGTTCTCGCGCTGTCGTCGGTTATTGCGGTCGCGATCTCGATGCAAGGCGACATGCCCGCATGGCTCGGCGCGGTGCTTGCCCTGGGCGCGGGCGCCGGCGTCGGTCTTGTGAATGGATTCAACGTAACTGTGCTTCGGATCCCACCGCTGATTGCCACGCTCGCAATGATGAGCGTGACACGCGGTATCGCCTATCTCATTTCAGACGGCCGCAACATCGCGCCAGTGCCCGATATCTATGTCGACATTCAGTCCTCGCGACTGTTCGGCATACCCATCGTCATCATCTTCACTGTCCTCATAGGTGTGCTCGCGCACTTTGTGCTGACACGCACCCGGTTCGGCCGGGAGGTCTACGCAACAGGTGGTAACGCGGTTGCTGCGCGGCTCGCCGGCATAAACACCAATCGCACCACAGTGCTCGCCTACATCATCTCCGGTTTCGCCGCCGCGCTCGCTGGGTTGATGATGACGGCACGGCTGGAGGCTGGCGCGGCCACCGCGGGCTTCGGTTACGAGTTGACCGTCATCTCAGCAGTAGTCATTGGCGGCGTCAGCCTGTTTGGTGGCGAAGGACGCGTCGTCGGCGTGCTGCTTGGTGTGCTTCTGCTTGGTCTCGTTCAGAACGCAGTGAACCTGCTCAACGTCCCACCGAACTACGACTACGTGGTCAGCGGCCTCGTGATCGCCGCGGCCGCCGCGCTCGATGTCTATCGCCGACGCTACGTCGAGGCAGGTCTTCTCAAACGGACCATGCAGATTCGCCGTGAGAAGGAGCGCGACAAACAACAACCGGCAACACGCCGAGAGACCCAACAGGCCAAATGAATTCGGGACCGCCCGCAGGTTTCGGAGCAAGAAGGATCAACAGGTTGCGGGGCAAACCGATCCGATGGAGGAAACAATGAAACTCAACAAACTCACACGCAGGCATGTATTAGCATCCGGCGCAGCCGCTGTTATGGCGGCAGCCGTGGCCGCGCCCGCCATGGCCGCCGAAGGCGATGCCAAGGGAAAGACGGTGGAATACGTCACCTTCGGACTCCAGTTCGAATATCAGGTTGCGATGGTCGACGGGATGAAGAAACGGGCCGAGGAAGCCGGCATCATCCTCAACGTCATCGACGGCAAGGGAGACCCGAACCTGCAGGTCACCCAAACGCTCGACGCAATCACCAAACAGCCTGACGCGTTGGTCATCAACCCGATCGACGCAGCGCTGCTGGTGGCCGGTGTCAAGCGCGCCAACGAGGCAGATGTTCCAGTCTTCATCATGGAGAACGCTCCGCCCGAAGGTGACTATATCGGCTTCGTCGATTTCGACAATGAAGCAGGCGGCGCAATGGGTGCCGACGCGCTGGCCGACCTCATCGGGGGAAACGGCGTCGTTCTTGAGACACGTGGTTCAGTTGGTTCGGCTCAGGCGCAAGCGCGCCACAAGGGCTTCACTGATCGTATGGCGGCCGCATATCCCGATATCACGGTTCGCTCGCTCAATACCGAGTGGGTGGCAGACAACGCCTACAAGATGGTTCTGGACGCATTTACGCAGGATCCAGACATCAAGGGCGTCTTCAGCCACAATGACGAGATGGTCCGTGGCATCGTTTCGGCTCTGCGCCAAATCGGCAAGCTCGTGCCACCGAATGAGGAAGGTCACGTGGCAGTCGTCGGCCTCGACGGCACACCACTTGCACTCGATCGCATTCGCGAAGGCACCCAGGACGCAACCGTTGCTCAGGACCCATATGCAATGGGAGGGGGCGGCATCCTTGAGCAGGTGATCGCCTACTTCGAAGGACGCGACTACGACGACAACATGCAGACCAAGCCCTATCTCATCACGCACGACAACGTGGACGAGGCGCGTCACTGGGGCAACATAGGGAACTGACCCTTCCTCCCAGCAAATTGCGCCAGTTAGCCCCGCCTGAAAGGGCGGGGCACCCTATCGAGGCGCAGCCGCAGTGGGTCCTGGCCGCCCAATCTCAAGTTGTCCTTGCGAGGGTCATCGCTTCAATAGGACCTGACGATTGTGGACCTATCAGATTATTGGCAATCCAATGCCATTTTGGCACTACAAGTTTGGGTAAGGTGGCTAGTAGCCGTGGCACGATCATCGGTCCTGGACGCTACCAATCTGCTGAAGTCGGAATTCCGACCGAGTAGAGGCGCGCCCGTAGTGGCCTCCATTCGGTGACCTCCCGCTAGCCCCGAAGAATGCCGAATTCATTCTCGCAACGAGTGCTCCCAAGACTTTATCGGTGCGTTAGCTCTCCAGCTCCATTCTTACTCATCTGCTAGCGGAAGAGCTCTGCCGGCGACCATGCGCTTGCTCCCTGTGTGCAGCACGCTTGCAGGGGCTGAAGATCCGGTCGAACAAATCATGATCATCCGGTGTGGATTCCGGTGTGACTCTTGACCACAAAAGGCACACCAGGACCCCATTTGTTCCTTTTCGCCAAAATTGGCGGGCTTTTTCGCTTGCGCTCAAACGCCCGGTTCTCTAGGGGTTTGAGCGGTTCGGAGCGTAGCGCAGCCCGGTAGCGCACTTGACTGGGGGTCAAGGGGTCGTGGGTTCGAATCCCGCCGCTCCGACCATTCTTCTCCTCAGACGTCGCCTAGCCGAGCGACTACCTTTTTTCGCAGGTAAAGTAGGCGCCTTCGCGCTGCCAGTTGCCTACGGCACATGCCGCGGCGACAACCGGCCCGTAATGCTTGGGACCGGAAATCACTTCAAGTTTGCCATCCGGACTTTCCGGCAGATTGCCTATCGCTTGTGCCGTCATCAACGAGAACTCTCCCGGCAATCTGTCCGCGCGCTGAAGCTCGGAATGGAGCGCCAGCAGCAAGGCGCGCGCGCTCAGCGTTTCGTCGACCACCCAGATGAGACGCTCCGGCCTTTCCTGCGGCATTGCCGAAACCGCAGACCGCGCCCTATCCGGACTAAGGTGGGCCGCGTTGGTGAGCACAATGGCACTCGAAGCGCAGACGGCGACGGCGCTGTAAACAAGGAAAACGCGGTCCATCGCCCCGTCCTGAGTACGTGACATCAGAAAAATTGCGGCAAAAGGCACCCAGATCACCGAGTAGCGAATTGCCCTCGAGAAATCGACGCCGGTAAGCCCGTACAAAAGAAACAGAAATGCCAGCGGTGCGCCGATGAGCGCCAGGACCGTGAGGCGTCTGCGGGCGTCAAACAGCTCCCTGCCTGTGACCCAGGTCAACAGTGGAAGCAACGGCACGAAGACGACGAGATAGGCTGTGCCGAGTGTGCTCGACAGCGGGTCGGGCGGCGTCAGCCAGAACGAAGCGTAGTAGCCAAGATAGGTGACGAACGCAGTCCCGAGGCCGGCGAAATCCCGTGGCGAAATGAGCCATTGCGTATCAAACGCTGTAATCGTTGGAGCCGTCGTCACGAGATTGGGTACGGCAACCGCAACCGCCACCGACGTCACGGCAACGGCAAGCATGAGCGAGGCTGCCGTTCGCCACCTTTCGCGGTCGGTCAAGGCCAGCGCCAGCAGAAAAGCTGCCTCGGCAACCACAACGCCCAAGAACAGTTTGTGCAGGCTGCAGCCGACCAGATTGACGATCGAGATGGCAACAGCCCAGGCGATGGGGGAAATGCGTCTCCGTTCAAGCATCAGGCACAGTTGGGCTGCTGCAAGCGCCAGGACCATAATCAGCCCATAGGCGCGGATTTCCCGGGCTGCGTAGATCGTCATGGGCCCGAAGACCGACATCGACAGCGGCGCCCAGAAATAGCGGCTGCCAAGCTCAGCCAGGATTGAAACAACCTGCAGGGCGACAACGCCAACGAGAACTATGTTGACGACGCGAAGCCAGCGCCAGTCCAGCGTTTCGACATCAGACAGGCTGGCCAGTACCGACAGGAGAACCGGATAGCCCGGCGGATGATTGTCGCGTACCGCCGCGCGGTTCCAAACCTCGACAGGATTACGCGTTGAGGGGAGTGTGTAGAGTTCGGCCAGTTGCTCCGGATGGTAGTCGCCGACTGCCAACTCCGCTGGATTGTTGCCTGCCGCAAGCGTCAGCGAAACGACTTCGTCGCTCCACAACTCGCGCTCGAAAAAGGATGCGCCGACGAGCAGGGCAAACAGAAGCCACAGCGATATCGCCGACAGCGCAATTCTTCGCGACATCCCTCACCTCATGGCTCGATCGGCCCTAGCTAACGCAACCAGTCATCGGGCGGAAGCAGGTTGGAGGAACACCTTGCGCCTCATCCCCGTCACATTCGCCGGCGATATTGGAACATCGTTCGAGTGTGTTCGCGTGACCCGTTTGTCCCGTATTTCGCGCACCGGCCGACACCTGATTTGCGCCGACGTTTCACAAGGGAGAAAGGTCACGCGCAAGATCAACATCCGGGTTTGCCCGTGACACCTGCTTCCGGGCTGCCAAGCCGGGTGCCAACGCGCGTCGTGCCGCGTAAGAGCTGAATGCCGATCAGGCACTGTCAACGATAGGTCGTTCCTCGCGGGGCGGTCTGAGTTGCCAATGCGTTTGGCGTTCACGTTCGAGAGGTCGTATGCGCTGGCAGCGTTCGGCCTGGATCCAGCCAAAGGAGAAAGGACGATGACCAATCACAACAGCGATTCCAAATTTGCCCGCGAGTCGTTCACGTTTCGCCGGATGAAACCCTGGCAGATTGCCACTATTGCAGCGGCGGTCGTGGTTCTTCTGGCCCTGTATTTCGGGATGGCCTAGCCCCCCGTCACCACCGCGTCAGCGCGCGCCCAATCGCTGAAGACATGCGCAATACTCAGGCGCCGTCCACGATGAGGACGGTGCTCTTGGCGTTCTTGTGGCGGATGGCCGCCACCGGCGCATATTCCGGCGAATTGGCGAATGCGCGCGCACTCGCCATATCGGGGAATTCGATGATCACGACGCGGGTCGGAGACCACAGTTCCGTGTCTATGATGTCCAACTCGCCACCACGAGCGCGATACGTGCCGCCATAGGACTCAGCGACGGCCTTGGCCTTCTTCTTGTAGTCCTCGTACTCGTCGGCATTCTCGATCTTCGTGTCGGCGATGATGAAGGCGGCCATTTCGTGCTCCCCTGCCCCGTTCAGCGCACCTGGTCGAGCAGACGCTTGCATTCGAGCAGATCGAACAGCGCCTCCTGCAACAATGCGCGGTTATCTCGCGTCAGCTTGCCGTCGCCGGCCTCGACCGGGCCGTCCTCTTCACCCTTGCCCATGCCGAAGAAGCGCCGGCTCGGCTTTGCCTTGGCCTCGCCCACCAGCATCTCGTCGTCGGACTTTCTGCTGCGTGGCTTCTGCGCCGCGGCAGCCGCTTCGGCTTCGGCCTGCTTGCGCTGGGTAATCGCCTCGACAGACGCAAGGTCGCCCGCGCCGATGGCCACGACAAACTGGATGCCGTTTTCCTTCAGAAGCTTCTGCACGCCCTTGATGGTGTAGCCTTGGTCGTACAGCATGAAGCGGATGCCCTTGATGAGATCGACATCCTGCGGCCGGTAGTAGCGACGGCCGCCGCCACGCTTCATCGGCTTGATCTGCGAAAAGCGCGTTTCCCAGAATCGCAGCACATGTTGGGGAAGATCGAGATCCTCGGCGACCTCACTGATCGTGCGGAACGCGTCAGGGCTCTTGTCCATGGCACACCTCTACAGGAACGCTGCGAATCGTTACCGATTGCAGCCTGTTACACGAGGAATTTCAAGCTTTACCTTAGGGGAGGTCGGGCACTGCCGAACAAACCACTCAGGTATCGTCAGATTTGCTCTTTGTGCCCTTGTGCGACTTCAGAATGCGGTTCTTCAGCACGTTCGAAGCCTTGAAGGTCATCACCCGACGCGGAAGGATGGGCACCTCTTCGCCGGTCTTGGGATTGCGGCCTATGCGCTCGTTCTTGGAACGCACATGAAAGGTTGCGAAAGACGACAGCTTGACCGTTTCGCCGCGCACAATGGCGTTGCAGATCTCCTCAAGCACCATTTCCACAAGTTGCGCGGATTCGGTCCGGGAAAGGCCTACCTTGCGATAAACCGCCTCGGAGAGGTCGGCGCGCGTAACTGTCTTCCCCCCCATCGCCGGTCCAATGTTCCACAATCGCTTAAAGATAGATGCGTGGAAACGTTAGGGAATTGGCTTCGGCAGGTCAAGAACCGATCCGGCAGGCTTGGCGAATCATTTCTTACCAGCGCACCAAGGCCGCCCCCCAGGTAAATCCGCCGCCCATTGCTTCCAGCAGCACAAGATCGCCAGTCTTGATGCGGCCGTCGGAAACGGCTGTGGCCAGCGCAAGCGGCACCGAGGCGGCCGAAGTGTTGCCGTGGCGGTCGACCGTGATCACCACTTTTTCTTCCGCGATGCCCAGTTTCTTGGCCGAAGCATCGATGATGCGCTTGTTGGCCTGGTGCGGCACAAACCAGTCGAGATCGTCCGCGCTGACATTCGCCTTGCCTAGTGCAGCCTCCACCACGTCGGTGATCATCGCGACGGCGTGCTTGAACACTTCGCGGCCTTCCATGCGCAGATGCCCGACCGTGCCGGTGGTGGACGGCCCGCCATCGACATAGAGCTTATCCTTCTGCGTGCCGTCGGAGCGCAGGCTGGTGGTCAGGATGCCCCGGTCGCCAAAGGTGCCGTCGCCTTCCTGCGCCTCTAGCACCACTGCCCCGGCGCCATCTCCGAACAGCACGCAGGTGGTGCGGTCGGTCCAGTCAAGCAGGCGCGAGAAGGTCTCAGCGCCAATCACCAGCACCCGCTTGGCCATGCCACCACGGATGTAGAGATCGGCGGTGGTGAGCGCATAGACGAAGCCCGTGCACACGGCCTGCATGTCGAAGGCGAAGCCGTGGGTCATGCCCAGCCGGTGCTGGATTTCGACCGCCGTCGCCGGGAAGGTGTTGTTGGGCGTCGAGGTCGCCAGAACGATCAGGTCGATGTCGTCCGGCGTCAGGCCGGCGGCCGCGAGCGCCTTGCGGGCGGCAGCCTCACCCAGCGATGCCGTGGTCTCGTCATCGGAAGCGATGTGCCGCTGGCGAATGCCGGTGCGCTGCGTAATCCACTCGTCCGACGTGTCGACGAGATCAACGAAGTCTTCGTTGCGCATGATGCGGCGCGGCGTCTCGGCGCCAACTCCCCGGACAACGGATCGGATCATTCAGAAATTTCCCTGGTCAGCCAGCGCCGGTGCCGCCGCCTGCCGCAACTGCGTCCGGCTCCGGCTGGCGGTCATAAAAGTGTTCGAGCTGGGCGTGGATCGTATCGATGAGCTTGCGCCGCGCCATGTCGTAGCCCAGATCGACCGCAGCCGCGATGCCTTCTTCGTCGGCGCCGCCGTGACTTTTGACCACAATCCCGTTGAGGCCGAGAAACACGCCGCCATTGACCTTGCGCACGTCCAGCTTCTCGCGCAGCCGTCGAAAGGCCGATTTGGCAAACAGATAGCCAATGCGCGCCATCAACGTACGGCTCATGGCCTCGCGCAGATATTCACCGATCTGCCGCGCCGTGCCCTCGGCGGTCTTGAGAGCGATATTACCGGAAAAACCCTCTGTCACCACGACATCAACCGTGCCCTTGGCAATATCGTCACCTTCCACAAAACCCCGGTAGTCCATTGAGGGCAGCTGGGCCTCGCGCAGCATGCGGCCGGCTTCCTTCACGCCCTCCTGCCCCTTGATCTCCTCCACGCCGACATTGAGCAGGCCGACAGTTGGCCGGTCGAGCTGGAAGATCGAATGCGCCATGGCCGCGCCAAGGATTGCGAAATCGACGAGCTGCTGTGCTTCGGCGCCGATATTCGCGCCGACATCCAGCACCACACATTCGGACCGCATTGTAGGCCACAGAGCCGCGATTGCAGGCCGTTCAACATTGGCCATCGGGCGAAGGCAGAATTTCGACATGGCCATCAGCGCGCCAGTATTGCCTGCCGAAATGCAAACATCGGCGTCGCCGTTCTTCACCGCCTCGATCGCCCGCCACATGGACGATTTCCAGCGACCCTGCCGCAGCGCCTGGCTCGGTTTGTCATCCATGCGTACCGAGACTTCGCAGTGGTGGAATTCGCTAAGCGACGCCAGCCGCGGCAAGCCAGCCAGCACCGGCTCCACCTCTTCGGCACGTCCGAACAGCAGGAAGCGCACGTCCGGCCGGCGTTCGATCACATGCATGAGCCCCGGCAACACAACCGAAGGCCCGTGATCTCCACCCATGACGTCAATGGATATGCGTATCAATCGTAAGCGTTCTCGTCGGTCCCCGGCGCGGGGCGTGGGCCAAAGTGCGGCGAAAATAGCGGTTTTGGCACGTCGCACAACCTCAATTCGGCTTCCCGAAGGGCTATTTCAGGACTTGCGCACAAGCGAACCGAGCTTTGCAAAGGGCGCATTCGAAGGCCCCTCATTGCTGGTTTCCTGTAGATTTTCAGGGATTTCGGCGTCCTTGCGGCGCGGGTACGGATCGATGGCAAGTGCGAAGAATTCCTCCGCCAATGCCCCGACATCTATGCGCGTTCCGGAAAAGGTTTCGGGTGCATCGTCGCCATCCGCATCGAGCAGAATCTCGCCATCGTCGCCCGCACGCAGCGCCAGGCGCGACGTCTCCGGTACGAACAGAGCAGAGATCTCTTCGTCGATTTTCGTCTCGAGCGGCTCCAGCGAGACCACGCAGGTCTGCGAAATGTCTGCCGCCACGCGACCCGACACGCGTGCGCCGTCACGCTTCCAGGGTGAAACGCGCAGGTCAAAGCCAAAGGTATTCACCGCATCCAACTGATGATGTTCGGCCAGCGCAGTGCGCTGCGCGTCATCCGCTTCCAGCTTGACTGCAACGCCCTTGGCGGGAAGGCGCGAGACATCAACCTGGAGGGAAACGGGGCTGGTCACCTTCGTCATACGGGCGCTCCCGACCGGATCTCCGCTGCCACCGGGAAGACTATCGTTCCAGCCACAATCTCATCCAGAGACTGGCCGGACAGCGCGTCAGCGGAGACGACGGCATAACGAGCCAGATGCGCGGCCTCGGGCCAATCGTCCCTGCCCGGCCGGATATTGCGGCTCAGCGCCTGTGCAAGCGCCGCCTCATCACCGGCATCGAGGGCGGCACCGTAAGATTCGGCCCGGCCATAGAACATTCTGGCAAGTTTCTTCATGCGTTTGGGCACGCCCACATCGCCGATGCCCAGTTCACGGATCGAGTGTTCGACCTCCTTGAAGAACGTATCGACCAGTTCCTGAGCGATCTCGGCAGCGGCATCCTTTTCGCCGCGCAGCCGTCGCAGCACCAGAAAAAGTGTCAGCGAAATCATCTCGAACCGACCCAGCGGCGTGTCCGGCGCACCCCAGTCCGAATAAATGACCGGCTGCCGCGCCGCCGCCACGATTTGCCCATACAAGCCGTCAACGATCGCTTGGTTCGGACTTTCCTTAATCCCGAACAACCGTTTGAACATTAAGGAAATACTCCGAATTCGGCGGCATATTGAGGGTCAGGTTGCATCGCCGGCAAAGCTGGTTTACCGCTTTTCGCCGCCGCTGCAAACGCATGGGGCGCGGTGCGAGCCGCAGCAAGGTGAGGTAGAGTTGTTGTCCCGGACTGCTGTTTTCAAGGTCCCGCCGCTGGTGCGGATTTCGGGTGCCGCCGGCGTTGTCATGCTTGGTGCGCTGGCTGCCGGCTGCAATGCAACCGCTTCCCTTTCTCCATCCGAGACAATCAACAAGGGTTACGTGATCGACCAGGATTCGCTTGACCTGATTCCTGTAGGATCCAGCCGCGAACAGGTGCTGCTGACGCTTGGCACCCCCTCTACCACCGCCACCTTCGACAATGAGGTGTTTTATTACATCTCGCAGACGAGGGTTCGCAACGCCGCTTTCATGCAGGCAAAGGTGGTCGACCAGCGAGTTCTCGCCGTCTACTTCGGCGATGACGGCCGTGTGAGCAATATCGCCAATTACGGCATGCAGGACGGCAAGCTGTTCGACTTCATCTCGCGCACGACGCCGACTGGCGGTGCGGATCAGAACTTCCTGATCCAGATGATCTCCGGCATTGCCGGCGGCAGCAAAATGCCGTCCAGATTGCCCGGCTTCTAGAGCCTTCAACCAGACGACAGACAAAGAAAAACCCGCGAGGTCGCCCCCGCGGGTTTTTAGTTTTTCAGGTCTGCTTCAGACTAGTGCGCAAGCACGGCCAGAAGCAGCAGCGCCATGATGTTGGTGATCTTGATGGCCGGGTTGACGGCCGGGCCGGCGGTGTCCTTGTAGGGATCGCCGACGGTGTCACCAGTCACGGAGGCCTTGTGCGCCTCGGAGCCCTTCTCGTGCTTCACACCGTCCTTGTCGGTGAAGCCGTCTTCGAAGCTCTTCTTGGCGTTGTCCCAGGCGCCACCGCCCGAGGTCATGGAGATCGCAACGAACAGGCCGTTGACGATAACGCCGAGCAGCGAAGCGCCGAGAGCCGCAAAGGCCGAGGCCTTGGAGCCGGAAATCAGCAGGACGCCGAAATAGACGACCAGCGGAGCCAGCACCGGCAGCAGCGACGGGATGATCATCTCCTTGATCGCAGCCTTGGTCAGCATGTCCACCGCACGGGCATAGTCAGGCTTGTCCTTGCCTTCCATGATGCCCGGCTTCTCCTTGAACTGCCTGCGCACTTCCTCAACCACGGCGCCGCCTGCACGGCCAACCGCGGTCATGGCAATGCCGCCAAACAGATACGGGATCAGGCCGCCGAAGATCAGGCCCGCAACCACATAGGGGTTGGAGAGCGAGAAGGAGACGTTGCCCATGTCGGCGAAGTAGGGGAACTGATCGCTGTTGGCCGCGAAGAACTCCAGATCGTAGGAGTAGGCAGCAAACAGGACCAGAGCGCCCAGACCAGCCGAGCCGATGGCGTAGCCCTTGGTAACGGCCTTGGTGGTGTTACCAACGGCGTCCAGCGCATCGGTGGACTGACGGACTTCCGAAGGCAGGCCCGACATTTCGGCGATGCCGCCGGCGTTGTCGGTCACCGGACCGAAGGCGTCGAGCGCCACGATCATGCCGGCGAGGCCGAGCATGGTGGTGACGGCGATCGCCGTGCCGAACAGGCCAGCGAACTGGAAGGTCGCAATGATGCCTGCCACGATGACGATTGCCGGCATTGCTGTGGCTTCAAGCGAAACCGCCAGACCCTGGATCACGTTGGTGCCGTGACCGGTCACCGACGCCTGGGCGATCGAGTTCACCGGACGCTTGTCAGTGCCGGTATAGTACTCGGTGATCACCACGATCAGGCCTGTCACAGCAAGGCCGATGAGGCCACAGATGAACAGGTTGGTGCCGGTGATGTCCATGCCGCCGACGGTGCCGATCGAATCCCAGCCGATGGTCAGCGAGGTAGCGCCGCCAACACCGATGATGGTGAGCAGGCCGGTGACGATGAGGCCCTTGTAGAGAGCGCCCATGATCGAGCCGTTCGAGCCCAGACGGACAAAGAAGGTGCCGATGATCGAGGTAATGATGCAGGCCGCGCAAAGCGCAAGCGGGTAGAGCATCACCTGACCGAGCACTTCGGTGCCGGCGAAGAAGATCGCGCCCAAAACCATAGTGGCGACAACGGTCACCGCGTAGGTTTCGAAAAGGTCGGCGGCCATGCCGGCGCAGTCGCCCACATTGTCACCGACGTTGTCGGCAATGGTGGCCGGATTGCGCGGATCGTCCTCGGGAATGCCGGCTTCAACCTTGCCGACCAGGTCGCCGCCAACGTCAGCACCCTTGGTAAAGATGCCGCCGCCGAGACGAGCGAAGATGGAGATCAGCGAGGCGCCGAAGCCGAGCGCGACGAGCGCGTCGATGACGGCGCGGTCAGCCGGGCCATAGCCCATGGGACCAATCAGAACCCAGTAATAGACCGAGACGCCCAGCAGGGCGAGGCCAGCTACCAGCATGCCGGTGATGGCGCCCGACTTGAATGCGATGTCGAGGCCGGCGGCGAGGCTGTTGGATGCTGCCTGGGCGGTACGCACATTGGCGCGAACCGAGACATGCATGCCAATGAAGCCGGCGACGCCCGAAAGCACTGCACCGATCAGGAAGCCGATCGCTGCAGCCACGGACAAGAGCCACCAGGCAAGCAGAAACACGATCACGCCAACGATGGCGATGGTCGTATACTGACGGGACAGATAGGCCTGCGCGCCTTCGCGGATCGCGCCGGCGATTTCCTGCATGCGTGCATTGCCCTGGTCGGCCGCGAGGACCGACTGCGTCGCCCAGATGGCGTAAAGGACAGAAAGCAAGCCGCAGGCGATGACGACATAAAGCATAGTCATTGCCAGATTTTTCCTTTGGGTTTGGTCCGAAAGAACCCCTCCGCGGACCGTTCGATCAGGACCGCCCCCGATGAGGGCTTGTCCTTTCGCGGCGGCTTATGCGCAAGCGGCCGGTCAACGTCAAGCTGTTGGCCCGTTTTTGCCCCGGAATTGCCCCTAATGGCCTATGCCGGCGTCATTTGAATGGGTTTAAGCCGAACTGACGGTCACGCGGTGCGAGGAGCGCGCGAAACCATGGCGAGCGCAGCGAGAGCGATCAGGCACAGCACGGTGACCGGGAAGATGATCCAGTTCAGCATCTCCCAGCCCCACGCATTGTAGACCTGGCCCGACATCAGCGATCCGAACGCGACGAAAGAAAACAGAACGAAATCGTGGAAACCCTGCACCTTGTTCTTCTCGGCCGGGCGATAGGTCTCGGCGACCATCGCCGTCGAGCCGATGAAGCCGAAATTCCAGCCCAGCCCGAGCAGAATCAGCGCAGTCCAGAACTGCCAGAGCTGGATGCCCGATAGCGCGACGATGCCGCAACCGATCAAGAGGACCAGACCGGCGGCGACCACCTTTTCCTTGCCGAAACGCGCGATGAGCCGCCCGGTGAAGAAGCTCGGCGCGAACATGGCCATCACGTGCCAGGAAATGCCTAGCGTTGCTTCGTCCGGCGTGAAGCCGCAGCCGACCATGGCAAGCGGCGCGCCGGTCATGACAAAGCTCATCAGTGCATAGCTTCCGACAGCACACAGCAGCGCCACCGCAAAACGCGGATTGCTGACAATCTCCGACAACGGCCGGGCCGGGCCCGTACCGGCATCGGCATTGGCGGGCTGATCCTTGCGCAACCTCAGGAAGGAAAGGATGAAGATGCCGGCCAACGCCAGCCCGATCACAGAGACGAACGAGCCGGCGAACATCACCGGCGCAAGCATCTCCCGGGTAAAGATGACGATCTGCGGCCCCAGAATCGCGGTTACCACGCCGCCGGCCAGAACCCACGAAATCGCCCGTGCCTTGAACTCCGGCGGCGCGTTGTCGGCCGCGGCGAAGCGGAACTGCTGCACGAAGGCGCCGCCGCTGCCAATGACAAGCAAACCAGCCACGAACAGCCAGAAACTCGACTGAAACAGCGCTATCGCGGCAATGCCGCCGCCTAGCCCCGTCACGAGCGACCCGGTCATGAAGCCGCCGCGCTGACCAAGCATGCGGATTGCGTGCGCGGCCGGAATGGCGCCGGCGGCGACGCCGACGGTGAAAGCGGTTACCGGTGCGGTGGCGAGCGACTTGTCGGCGCCAAGCAGATAGTCGCCAGCCAGTCCGCCCAAGGAAATGCAGATCGGCGCAGCAGAGCCGACGATTGCCTGCGAAGCGGCAAAAATCAGCGTCGTGCGGGTCGCCTCACGCTCAGCCTGCGCGTTGGTCACGCCGGGTCCTTCCCCCTGCCCTCGCCGCGTTCGGCGCGCGAAACGCGATCCAACACCGCGTTGACCAGCTTTGGCTCTTCCTCGTCGTAGAAAGCGTTGGCGATGTCGACATATTCCGACACGATGACCGCGACGGGCACGTCCTTGCGCTCGCGCAATTCATAAACCCCGGCGCGAAGGATTGCGCGCAGGGTGGAATCGAGGCGCGACAGCGGCCAGTCATCGGTGAGCGCCCGGCGGATGACCGGGTCTATTGTCTTTTGGCCTTCGACGACCCCGGCAAGAATGGCGCGGAACCACTGTGCATCGGCCTCACGATAGACCGAACCGTCGAGTTCCTTGCCCAGTCGATAGGTTTCGTATTCGGCAGCGGTCTCCAGCACGCCGCTGCCCGCAACATCCATCTGGTAAAGCGCCTGCACGGCAGCCAGCCTGGCTGCGCCGCGCTTGTTGGCCGGCTTCACCTGCCCGCCTGCATCCTGAACCGCTTTGGGCGCGCTCATGACCGAAGTTTCTCCCGCAGAGCGATCGAGGTCAGCGCAGCGCGGGCGGCAAATCCGCCCTTGTCGCCTTCTTCCTTGCGCGCTCGCGCCCAGGCCTGATCGTCGTTTTCGACAGTCAGGATGCCATTGCCGATGGCGAGAGGCCGATTGACGCCCATATCCATGATGGCGCGGCTCGACTCATTGGCAACAATCTCGAAATGATAGGTTTCGCCGCGGATAACGCAGCCCAGCGCAACATAGCCGTCATATTCGACACCACCTTCGCGCGCCGCTTCTTCCGCGAATGCAATTGCGGGCGGAATTTCCAGCGCGCCCATGACCGTCACCACATCATAAGTCGCGCCTGCGCGCTCAAGTGCGGCCGCCGCACCTTCAAGCAAGGCATCGGAAAGGTCGTCGTAAAAACGGGCTTCAACAATCAGCAGGTGCGGCATGGTTTTTCGCGCTCATGGGAATGCGGTCACTTAGGCCTATCGGGCAGCGACAGCAAGCGCGGAGTTCCGGTCAGCGTGAGAACCGATTGAGCCAGTGCGTCTCAGGCGTCCGGATTGTATTCCATCAGCCGCGCGGCATAGCGCGCCATTGTGTCGACCTCCAGATTGACGCTGTCGCCAACCTGCCGGTCTGCCCATGTCGTCACCGAGAGCGAGTGCAGGATCAAAAGCACATCGAAACGCGCGCCTTCAACGCCGTTCACCGTCAGCGATGTGCCATCAAGCGCGACCGATCCCTTGGGCGCGATGAACCTTGCCAGTTCGGCCGGCGCTTCCAGCGTGAAGCGGACAGCATCGCCTTCATCCTTGCGGCCGACAATTCTGGCCATGCCGTCAACGTGTCCGGAAACGATGTGACCGCCCAGTTCGTCGCCGATCTTCAGCGCCCGTTCCAGGTTGAGCCGCGTACCGGCCTTCCAGTCGCCGGCACTTGTCAGCCGCAGCGCTTCTTCCCAGGCCTCGACCTCGAACCAGCGCGCATTTGAGCCACCTCCCGGCAGCGCAACCACGGTCAGGCACACCCCGCCGCAGGCGATGGAAGCACCGATTTCGATCGTCTGCGGATCGTAACTGGTTCCGATGCGCAGCCGCACGCCTTCGGGCAGCGGAGTTACCGATGCGACGGTGCCGACGTCGGTGACAATGCCTGTGAACATCAGATGTCCCTTACCCATTCCGCGTAGCGATCGTGGCCATAGCTTGCCTCGCGGACAAGCCGAAAACCTTCAGGCACGGTTTCATACGTCAGGGGCGATTCGATGCCCCCGGCACCGACCTCCATTGCACCGCCGAACAGTGCGATGCGGTCGACCAGGCCGTCGCGCAGGAACTGGACGGCAATGCGCGCGCCGCCCTCGACCATGAGCGTGGAGATGCCACGCTCGGCAAGGTCATCCAACAGTTCGGGCAGCGCCACCAGACCGTCGACCAATTCGGCACCTATGAATTCCACACCCAGTGTTCCCAGCGCCGTCTTCTTGGTAGCGTCCGCACTGATCGAAGCGGCAAGAAGCACCGGTGTCTGACGCGCCGACAAAGCGAGCCTGGAATCGACAGGCAGCCGTGCGTCGCTGTCTAGAACGATGCGGATGGGCGAACGCCGCTCCAGCCCCGGCAGTCGACAGGTCAGTTCGGGGTCGTCGGCGACTGCGGTTCCGCTGCCAACCAGTATCGCGTCGGCCTCCGCACGCATGGCATGCACCTGCGAGCGGGAGACTTCACCGGTGACTGCCACCTGACCATCGCCCTTGCGTCCGATCATGCCATCGGCCGAAACGGCAAGTTTCAGAGTCACTTCAGGACGCTTTTTGACGGATCGAATCAGGTAGCCGGCCATCAGATCGGCGGCCTCGGCGGCCAAAACGCGCTCAACCACCGTGATCCCTGCGTCGCGCAGCATCGCATAGCCGCGACCGGAAACACGCGAGTCCGGATCGCTCGCCGCGCCGACAACACGCGATACGCCGGAGGTGATCAGCGCCTCCGCGCAGGGCGGCGTTCGTCCGTGGTGAGCGCAGGGTTCGAGCGTGACATAGGCGGTGGCGCCGCGCGCAAGTTCGCCGGCCTCGGCGAGCGCCTGCGGCTCGGCATGCGGCCTGCCACCGGCTGCGGTGACCCCGCGACCGACAATGCGCGGGCCTTGACCATCGTCGCGCACGATCAGCGTTCCGACAGAGGGGTTGGTCGCGGTCAATCCGAGATGATGACGCGAAAGCCTGATCGCTGCCGCCATGAAACGACGGTCGGTTTCATCCGCGCCTTGCAGCGGTGAGTTGCCGGCCGCCATCGCTCAGCCCGCTTCTTCCTCGTCTTTCACGTCATCCTTCAACTGGCCAAGCAGTTCATGGAAGTCCCGCGCCTCGCGGAAATTGCGATAGACCGATGCAAACCGCACATAGGCGACATCGTCGAGCGACTTCAGCGCCTCCATAACCAGCTCGCCTATATTGTCGGAAGCGATCTCGGTTTCGCCGGAACTTTCAAGCTGGCGCACAATGCCCGAAACCGCGCGCTCGATGCGTTCGGGCTCAACATTGCGTTTCCTCAGCGCGATATCGAAAGAGCGCATCAGCTTGTCGCGGTCGAACGGCACCTTGCGGCCCGACTTCTTGACGACGAAAAGATCGCGAAGCTGCACCCGCTCAAAGGTGGTGAAGCGACCTCCGCAATCCGGGCAGATGCGGCGACGGCGTATCGAAACCCCGTCCTCGGCCGGACGGGAGTCCTTCACCTGGGTGTCGAGCGACTGGCAGTATGGGCAGCGCATGGCGAATCCGGCACATGTGAATCGTTTGCGCCGACGGAGTTAGAGCTTTTCGCCCCCGATTCAAAGTCCGGTGCGGCCGGTTAGGCGTTGACGCAGTGTCTTGCCGCGAGCCGGCCGCCGCCGCGCCTGCGCGTCAGCCGAGGTATTCGTAGAGCGGGAAGCGGTCGCAGAGCTTCACGATCCGGTCCTTCACCGCCGCCTCGACGGCCTCGTTGCCCTCGTCCGAATTGGCGGTTTTCAACCCGTCCAGCACCTCGGCGATCAGCTTGCCGATCTCGCGGAACTCCGCCTGTCCGAAGCCACGCGTCGTGCCAGCCGGAGATCCCAGCCGGATGCCCGAAGTCACGAACGGCTTTTCGGGATCGAATGGAATGCCGTTCTTGTTGCAGGTGATGTTGGCACGGCCGAGCGCGGCCTCGGCACGTTTGCCGGTCGCATTCTTGGGACGCAGATCGACCAGCATCAGATGGTTGTCGGTGCCGCCCGACACGATGTCGAGCCCGGTTTCCTCAAGGCTGGCGGCAAGCGCCTTGGCGTTGGCCACAACGTCCTGAGCGTAGGTCTTGAAGGACGGCTGCAACGCCTCGCCGAGCGCCACCGCCTTGGCGGCAATCACATGCATCAGCGGGCCACCCTGCAGACCGGGGAAAACCGCGGAGTTCATCTTCTTCGCGAGATCGGCGTCATTGGTGAGGATCATGCCTCCGCGCGGACCGCGCAGTGACTTGTGCGTGGTGGTCGTCACCACATGCGCATGCGGAATTGGCGAGGGATGCATGCCGCCGGCCACGAGACCGGCGATGTGGGCCATGTCCACCATCAGCCAGGCGCCAATCTCGTCGGCAATCTCGCGGAAAGCCTTCCAGTCCCAGATGCGCGAATAGGCCGTGCCGCCGGCGAGAATGAGCTTCGGCTTGTGCTCGTGTGCCAGCCGGCGCACCTCTTCCATATCGAGCAGATGGTCGTCCTCGCGCACGCCGTAGGATACGACGTTGAACCACTTGCCGGACATATTGACCGGCGAACCGTGAGTCAGATGCCCGCCGGAATTGAGGTCGAGCCCCATGAAGGTGTCGCCTGGCTGCAGCAGCGCCAAGAACACAGCCTGGTTCATCTGGCTGCCGGAGTTCGGCTGGACATTGGCGAATTCGCAACCGAACAGCTTCTTGGCCCGCTCGATCGCCAGTTCCTCTGCAATATCGACGAACTGGCAGCCGCCATAATAGCGTTTGCCGGGGTAACCTTCGGCGTACTTGTTGGTCAGCACCGTGCCCTGCGCCTCCATGACGGCGCGACTGACGATGTTTTCCGAGGCAATCAGCTCGATTTCATGACGCTGACGACCGAGTTCGGAACGGATCGCACTGAAGATTTCCGGATCGGCTTCCTCGAGCGGTGCGGAGAAAAATCCGTCCGTCCGTGCCGAATGAGCGGTCGCTGTCGCCATATCGAATGACCCCTTGAGTGCAATGTCGTCGGATGCGAGCCGGGCGCTTAACATGAAACACTAAGGGCTTCCACTCGCGCTTTGCGAAATTCGCCGTTCCAGCCGCGACGCGCAACGAAAAAGGCCGCCAGAAGGCGGCCCTTTCCGGAATATTTTTCGACGCTACAGGGAACTGGTGATCTGTAGTTCCTCGATGCCGTCGAGGGCATAGATATCGTCGCGGAAATGAACCACGGCATCGCCGGTCGACCAGGCCGAAACATAGGTGAAATAGACCGGCACAGGGTTTGCCAGACCGACAGGCGTGCTTTCGCCGGTCTTGATGGTCTGCTCGAAACGCTGCCGGTTCCAGCCATCCGTGTCGCGCAGCAGCCAGGTCACGAGGTCGCGCACGTTCTGAACGCGGACGCAGCCAGATGAGAAGAAGCGGTCGATATCGTTGAAAAGGCTCTGCTGCGGCGTGTCGTGCATGTAAACCGCGTGCGGGTTGGGGAAGTTGATCTTCACCGATGCCATGGCGTTGATCTTGCCCGGATCCTGACGGAAACGCAGCTTCGCGGCTTCCTCGGTCGACCAGTCGATGGTCATCGGATCCACTTCATCGCCATTCGGGCCAAGCAGGCGGATGTTGTTATCTGTCAGATAGTTCGGGTCGTCGCGCATCAGCGGAATGATGTCCTTGCGGATGATCGATTCCGGCGCGTTCCAGTACGGATTGATAATGACTTCGTTGATCTTGGAATTGAGGATCGGCGTCTGGCGGTCGATCTTTCCGACGATCGCCGTGTGCCTCAGGACAACCCGGCCGTTTTCCACCGCCTCGATCTGAGCCGCCGGAATGTTGACCATCACGAAACGGTCGCCAAGGGATCCGGACATAGAGTTCAGGCGCACCAGGTTTGTTTCAAGCTGCGCGAGACGGATCGGCGCCGAAACATTCATGGCGGCGTAACTGTGCTGCCCCATGACGCCGTCGCTCGGGAGGCCATGACGCGCCTGGAACCGCTTCACCGCGGCGTCGACATAGGTATCGAATGCGGGGCTGATGCCGGCACTGGTCGAAAGATCGCCGGAAATCATCAGCCGGCGGCGCATGATCTCCACTTCCGGCTCAATAACGCCAAGCCGCAGCTTCTTGGTCGCCGGGACGACGGGCCATCCGCCATTCTGAACAATGCCGTTGTAGCGGGCTATCGCCTGCTCAACATAGGAGACGGTTTCAGGGCTGAAGATCGGCAGGTTGGAGGCAACCTGTTCGCCGCCGCTTGCGCCGGTGTCGAAACGATCGTTCCAGGTGCCGCGCTTGGGAGCGCTCAGAATCTCATCGAGAACCGACTGAGCCAAAGCATTGGAGGCCAAAGCCGTTGTGGCAAGCGCACCCGCTCCCTTCAGGAAACTGCGGCGTTTGAACGTCATCGAGACCTCCGGTCTGTGATTTGTGCGATGCCGAATAATCGACTCGCGAAGGGATATGGTCAACGCCTGTTCCGCGATGCGGAAAGAAGGCCCTTGCCAAGGCGCCGGCACCCGAGGGGCTGCCACTCAATTGTGAACTGAAGAACGCCCCGCTTCATGGATGACCAGCGCCGAAGCGCATAACACAGGCCAAGCCATCGGAATATGGCTGCACAATGGCCACGCTCTACACAAGCACGTGAAAAAACCGGCGCCGCAAGGCGCCGGTTCCGCTACTTGGAGCTTGCTCCAGCCAGTCCCGCCAGGTCCCAGAATGCGGGATGGCGGCGGAAAAAACCTACATCCGGTAGGCGATCGTATCGTTCCAGAAGCGGTCGAGACGCTGCAGCGCACGGTTCATCTGCTGGAACTCGTCGCGATTGATGCCGCCGACCTGCTCGATCGAACCGATGTGGCGCTCATAGAGCCGTGCCACAGTTTCCGCCACTTCCTGCCCCTTTTCGGTCAGGCTGATGCGGACGGAACGGCGGTCGACCCGCGAACGCTGGTGGTTGATGAAGCCCAGTTCGACCAGCTTCTTCAGGTTGTATGAAACGTTCGAGCCGAGATAGTAGCCGCGAGTACGCAACTCACCGGCCGTCAGCTCGGAATTGCCGATGTTGAACAGCAGCAACGCCTGGATGGCATTGATGTCGCTGCGACCGTTGCGGTCGAACTCGTCCTTGATCACATCGAGCAGACGACGGTGCAGCCGCTCGACCAGTTGAAGAGATTCCAGATAAAGCGAACGGATCTGCTCGCGCTGTTCGTCATTCCCGGTTTCGGCATGCGCTGCCGTCTGACGCGAAGTCATCATTGTCCTGCCTCTCGTTTGACGCCCGGTGAATTGTTTTTTGTTCTTCACCTTGGCAGCCACCATAGAGGAGGCCTCTAAAATTCGACTTAAACCGCAGGCTTAACGGGAGGTTATGTGCAACCACCGTGAAAGGTGATGAATATCGGGTAAACAGATCAGCAAGGATTTGAAAATAATTCACGCGGCCGCGTTGCGGCGCCGCTGCTCCAGGAAGAGCAGGACGCGGAAGGCGACGAAGACAATCACCGTCATGATGTGGAACGCCACAAGCGGCGGACGCGAGCCGTAGAGTTCAGGGAAGCCCGCATACATGGCAACCTCGGTTGTGGCTGCGATTATCCAGATGACCGGGCCCCATGACACGGCCATCCACAATCCCGTCGCCGCGATGGGAAACAGAACCGCCAGGACGGCGCAGGCCACCTGCCAGTGCAGCGGCATCAGATCGAACCGCCACAACGCGCCCTCATACAACCCGATGAGACGCACCCAGTACATCAGCCCGATAGCGGTACAGCACGCCGCCAGCATGCGGCAGAACCATGAATAGGCGAATTGCGCATTGCTGACGCCCGGCAACCTGCCATGCACCTGATCGCTCACAAGCCCAGCTCCTTGTCACCAAGCGGAGCGAAATAGGCATCGACCGCCTGCTCACTCACTTCGTCGAGAGTGGCAGGCGACCAGTTTGGTTTGTTGTCCTTGTCGATCACGACAGCGCGGATGCCTTCGTAGAAATCATGGCCGGCCAGCATTCTGTTGAGAATGCGGAACTCGATGTTCATGCATTCGGCCATCGTGCGTCCCCTGCCCTCGGCGATTTGCCGGAAGGCGACCTTCAGGCTTGTCGGCGACCGCTTGGCAATGGTGTCGACGACGCCAGTTTCAAAGTCGCCCCGCGCCTGGCGCAGACTATCGAGCACGCCTTCCAGCGTCGCCAGCGAAAAATGCCGGTCGATCGCCTGCCAAGTTGCAGCGGAGGTTTCCGCCTGCGGGTACTCCGCTGCGCTATCGAGGATCGCGTCGATATCGCCCCCGCCGGCAAGCCGTTCCGTCAGCGCATCCAGCGCTTCGGCCTTGACCGCGTGCGTAGCAACGCCGGCTGCAAGCTGATCGCCCCAGCGAATGCGGTTGCCGGTCAGGCCCAGATACATGCCGGCCGCGCCGCGCAATTGCGGCAGGAAATGCGAGCCGCCCACGTCAGGGAAGAAGCCGATGCCGACTTCGGGCATGGCGAAGACCGCGTTCTCCGTCACCACGCGATGCGAGCCGTGGGCCGATATGCCCACGCCACCGCCCATCACGATGCCGTCGATCAGCGAGACATAAGGTTTGGCAAAAGCCTCGATGGCTGCGTTCAGCCGGTATTCGTCGGCGAAGAACTCGGTCAGCAGCCGGCCTTCCCTGCCCGCCTTGTAGACATCGACAATGTCGCCGCCGGCGCAAAAAGCTCGCCCCTCGGCACGCAGCACAACCAGTTCGATGGCCGGATCATCCTTCCACGCGGCAAGCGCCGCCGCCAGCGCATTGACCATGCCCCGATTCAGGGCATTCAGCGCCTTGCCGCGCGTCAGGGTGACAATACCGGCCCTGCCCGTCCGTTCGAAACGGATGTCCTCACCGCCACCGAAGTCGATCACTCCCACGCCCCTTCAAACTCCCTCACGCACCGAATCGTGCTTACGAAGGGCCACATGGTGCGTCAATCGCGCATGGTGTCCAACCGGTGCCGCGCGTGGCGAAGAGCGGCTTTGCGTGATAGAAGGCGCGGCAAGGAGCAAGGACGCATGAAGACATCGGTCGGCAAACCTGTCGCGGGCGGACGTGACGTGGACGAGATCACCGGCAGCCGCCGGTTGAGGCGCATGCGCAAGGCCGACTGGTCGCGCCGCCTGGTGCAGGAAAACCACCTCACCGTGGACGATTTGATCTGGCCGGTCTTCATCATCGACGGCGAAAACCGGCGCGAGGATATTCCGGCCATGCCCGGCATCCAGCGACTGACGGTCGATCTTCTAGTCCGGGAGGCAGAACGCGCGGCGAAGCTCGGAATTCCGGCCATCGCCACCTTCCCGAATGTCGACATGGCGCTGCGCGACGACGCCGGCTCGCAGATCCTCGACCCCGACAATCTGATCAACCGCGCCACCCGCGCCCTCAAGGCGGAAGTGCCTGAAATCGGCGTCATCACCGATGTGGCGCTCGACCCCTTCACCAGCCACGGCCATGACGGCATCCTGCGCGACGGCATCATCGTCAACGACGAGACGGTCGATCAGATCGCGACTGGCGCGGTCTATCAGGCTGCCGCCGGCGCCGACGTCATCGCGCCGTCGGACATGATGGACGGGCGCATCGGCGCGATCCGTGACGCTCTCGACGCCAACGGCTTCGCCGACGTCGCCATCATGTCTTACGCGACCAAGTTCGCTTCCGCCTTCTATGGCCCCTACCGCGAGGCAATCGGCACGCAGGGGCTACTGAAGGGCGACAAGAAGACCTACTACATCGACCCGGCCAACACCGACGAGGCAATGCGCGAGACCGAGCAGGACATCGCCGAGGGCGCCGACATGGTGATGGTGAAGCCCGGCCTGCCCTATCTGGATATCGTGCGGCGGCTCAAAGACGAGTTTCAGATGCCGACCTTCGCCTACCAGGTGTCGGGCGAATTCTCGATGATCAAGGCGGCCGCCGCCAATGGCTGGATAGACGGCGAAAGGGCGATGCTGGAATCGCTGCTCGCCTTCAAGCGGGCGGGCTGCGACGGGGTGTTGACCTATTTCGCGCCGGAAGTGGCGAAATTGCTCAAGGCCTGATTGCCCGCCTTTACATAACTTTACATTGCCGCGCTAAGCGCGAAACGTTGGCTGACTACCTTCAGACCCAGCAGCAATTTCGCTGCCTGAGCCGAAGGAGCCAGATCATGACCACCGAGAACAACGAAACCCCTGAAACCAATCCGACGAACGAAACCAATTCCGCAGCCAATGGCGGCTGGGGCAAGTGGGTCGCCGTAGGCGCTGTAGCGGCCATGCTGGTCGGCGGCGCAGGTATCGCCTCCGCCATCAGTGACGACAGCGGCCACGGCTACAAGCGTTTCGGCTTCGAGCAGAGCCGCGAGATGGGTTCGCATCACAGCGGCTTCATGCGCGTCCACATGGGCATGCGCGGCCACGGGATCGAACGTGCGCTCGACGCGATCGACGCGACCGACGAGCAGGCCGACAAGATTTACGAGATCATGGACGAGGCGCGCAGCGAGTTTCGCCCGCTGTTTCGCGAATTCCGTGACACGCGCGACGACCTGAAGGACATCCTGTCGGCCGAGACCATCGACCGCGCGGCGCTGGAAACGCTGCGGTCGGAACGGGTTGCCGCTCTCGACAACGTCTCGAAGACCATGACCGATGCATTGCTGGAAGCGGCGGATGTCCTCACGCCCGAACAGCGCGCTGAACTCGTGAAGCTCTTCGAGGAACACGGTGGGCGTGGTATGCGCGGTCGCTGGTAGACTGCCTGACACGCAAGGAGCGGAACAAGCCATGGCGGATGAGGTTCTGATCGTCGACGACGACACGCGCCTGTCCGCCATGGTTCGCGACTATCTGGGCGAGAACGGTTTCACCGTTCACACGGCCGCCACGGCAAGTTCCGGCCTCGCCGAGATCAACAAACGCGCGCCGGACGCCGTGATCCTCGACATCATGTTGCCTGATCTGGACGGGTTCGAGACCTGCCGCCGCATCCGTGCGGTCTCCGATGTGCCGGTACTGATGCTGACCGCCAAGGGCGACGAGATGGACCGCATCGTCGGCCTGGAAATCGGCGCCGACGACTATCTGCCCAAGCCATTCAACCCGCGCGAACTGCTTGCCAGGCTCAAGGCGATATTGCGGCGGCGTGGACGTCCAGCATCAGCCGATGCCCGCATACTGCGGTTCGGCAGGCTGGAAATCGATCCCGGCTCCCGCACCGCCAAACTCGACGGCGACCCCTGCCAGCTCACCAGCTACCAGTTCGACCTGCTGGTGGCGCTTGCCGAGAACGCAGGGCGCACGCTTTCGCGCGAACAGCTGATGGACAAGGTAAAGGGCGCCGAACTGGAAGCGTTCGACCGGTCGATCGACGTCCACATATCGCGCATCCGCGCAGCCATCGAGGACGATCCGAAACAGCCGAAGCGGATCGTGACCGTGCGCGGCACTGGCTATGTCTTCGCGCGCTATCAGGACAGCGAGGGCTGAGGCAATGTTCAGACGCCTGCGCGGCAGCCTCTTCATCAAGATTTACCTGACCCTGCTTGTCAGCCTCGCGGTCGTAGCAATCGTCAGCGGGCTTTTTGTGCGTTTCGGGCAGGACGAAGAGGACCGAAGCTGGCAGGGCCGGTTCGACACTTTTGTCGTCGCCATGCTGCCTGCTACGGCCAGCCCGGAGGAAACGCGGACCGTTCTCCTGCGGCTTGCCGACGCCTTCGATACGGATATCGGCCTTTACGAAGACGATGGAAGGCCAATCGCACTCGTCGGGCGGCCGCCGCGGCCGGACAGCACACCTTTCTGGCGCGGGCGAAGACATGGCCATGAGCAGCGCGGTTTCGCGTTTCAGCTGTCCGACGGGCGCATCATTACCGCCAGGATCGAGCGGCCGGTCGGTCCATTCGGCCGTTATCCGCTCATCTACATGGCTATCATCGCGGCCATCATCGGCCTAGCCTCCTATCCCGTCGTTCGGCATCTCACGCGACGGCTGGAGAAGCTGCGCCTGGGGGTGGAAACCTGGGGCGAGAACGACAAGCTTGCACGCGTGAGCCTCGGCGGCAGCGACGAGGTCGCAGCCGTTGCCACCAGCTTCAACGCGGCGGCGGACCGGATCGAGGCGCTGATTGCTTCGCATCGCGCGCTTCTGGCCAACGCCAGTCACGAATTGCGCTCGCCACTCGCCCGGCTGCGCATGGCAATCGACATTTACGAAAGCACCCCCAGCGAAGCGACGAAGAACGAGATCGTCCAGAACCTTTCTGAGCTCGACGAGCTTGTTGGCGAGATATTGCTGGCAAGCCGGCTCGACCATGTCGACCGGCTCGACGGTCTGGAAGAGTTCGACCTGCTGGCGCTGACGAGCGAGGAAGGTGCGCGCAATGGCGTTACGGTTACCGGCGATGAAGCAGTGGTTCGTGGCGATCCGAAACTCGTAACCCGACTTGTCCGCAATCTGATCCTGAACGCCGAGCGCCACGGTGCGCCGCCAGTCACTGTGTCGGTCGGCCGAGCTGGCAGCGGAGTGGAACTACGCGTCACCGACAAAGGGGCAGGCATCCCCGAAGCCGATCGTGCACGCATCTTCGAGCCGTTCTACCGACCTGCAGGGCGCGGCGAGCAGGCTGGGGGCTGGGGGCTGGGGCTGTCGCTGGTGCGCCAGATCGCCCGGCATCATGGCGGCGATGTGCACTACGAGGCGCCGGACGATGGTGGCTCGGCCTTTGTCGTCAGATTTCCGGCAGCCTGACGCCCTCTACCACTGGCCCATGCGGTTCCAGGCATCGAGCCCGGCGATCTTGTAGGCCTCGGCAAGCGTTGGATAGTTGAACGTATTCTCGACGAAAAACTCGACCGTGCCGCCGAGATTGATGACGGCCTGGCCGATATGGATGAGTTCGGTCGCGCCCTCGCCAACGATATGCGCGCCGAGCAGGCGGCGGCTTTCCAGCGAGAAGATCAGCTTCAGGAACCCGCTTTCCACGCCCATGATGTGACCCCGCGAGGTCTCACGAAAGCGCGCCACGCCGCACTCATAAGGAATGCCGGCCTCGCGTACCTCGTCTTCCGACCGACCCACGGTCGAGATCTCCGGAACCGCATAGATGCCATAGGGAAAGGTCTGCGGTGCGGGCGGCAGCGGCATGCCGAAGGCATGGCAGGCGGCGACGCGACCCTGCTCCATCGAGGTCGAGGCGAGGCTCGGGAAGCCGATCACGTCGCCAGCGGCGTAGATATTCCCCGCCTCGGTCTGGAAAGTATGCGGATCGACCGTAATGCGGCCACGGCTGTCCGGTTCGATGCCGACCGCATCAAGACCGAGGCCGCCGACAGCGCCGGCTCGGCCAGCGGCGTAAAGCACGATCTCGGAACGCACGGTCCGGCCATCGGCCAGCACCAACTCGGCATGATGATCGCCAGCGCTGATCTCCTTGATCGCGGTGCCCAGACGGATCTGCATGCCGCGCTCGCGCATCTGGTGGAGAAGATCCTGAACGATCTCAGTGTCGACGAATTCGAGGAACGTATCACGCGCCTCGACCAGCG
Organism: Rhizobiaceae bacterium; assembly: GCA_965232405.1. Taxonomy (GTDB): domain Bacteria; phylum Pseudomonadota; class Alphaproteobacteria; order Rhizobiales; family Rhizobiaceae; genus RCIO01. The sequence goes on along the minus strand of OZ246966.1, from coordinate 3,365,151 downwards.
TGACCGGCACGTCGAGGGCGGAGAAGATGGTGGCGTATTCGACCCCGATCACGCCGGCGCCGACCACGGTGAGCGTGCGCGGCAGATGCGGCAGTTCCAGGATTTCGTCGCTGTCGAAAACGCTGCGGCCGTCAAACGGCACATGGTCGGGCCGGTAAGGCTTGGTGCCGACGGCAATCAGCGCCTTGTCGAAGGTGACCTCGTAGCGCTCATTGTCCTCCGAGACGATCTGCGCGGCGTTGCGGTCGATGAAATGCGCTGCGGCATGCACACTCTTGACTGCATTGCGCATGAACTGGTGCTGCAGCACCTCGACCTCGTGATCGAGTGTCTTGTGCAGGCGCTGGATGAGGTCGGAAGCGGAGATGTCCTGCTTGACCCGGTAGGCGCGGCCATAGAACCCGCGCTCGCGGAAACCCGACAGGTTGAGCACCGTTTCGCGGATGGTCTTGGAGGGAATAGTGCCGGTGTGGACGGACACGCCACCCAGCCTGCGGCCCCTGTCGACCACCAGAACCGATTTGCCGAGCTTGGCGGACTGGACCGCGGCGCGGCGGCCGGCAGGCCCCGAACCGATGACCAGCATATCGAAATGCTGCATGCGCCGCTTTCCCCTCTGGTTCGCCGGCGCCCTGCCCTCCCGCAAGACGCCCCGGACCTCCCCGAGAACCCGGCCGAGCTTGAAACCAGCGCTCCAATCACCATGTGTCACTCACCAACAACAGGAAGGACGCAATGACCGCCAAGGTTCTCGACGGAGAGATCATCACGGACAGGCTGGCCGATGCAAGGCTTTATGACGGGGTGCGCACGCGCCGGGTCTTTGCCTTCATCCTCGATTACATCCTGGTCGCGCTTTTGATGGTTCCGTTCGGCGCGGTGGTGGCTGTGCTCGGCCTTCTCACCTTCGGGCTCGGCTGGATGCTTTTCGGCATCCTGTTTCCGGTGGTCGCCATTCTCTATATCTGGATGACGCTGGGCGGCCCCGAGCAGGCGACCGTGGGCATGCGCATGATGGGCGTGAAGCTGGAACGGCTCGACGGGCGCTCCGTGGACGGCATTCTTGCCGTTGTGCATTCCGTGCTCTTCTGGGCCGCAAACGCGATTCTGACGCCGTTGGTGCTGCTGGCGACGCTGTTCATCGACCGCAAGCGCACGCTGCACGATCTGCTGCTTGGCACGGTCGTGGTGCGCTCAGACCGGCTGGGCTGATCCGGCCGCAGCGGCCGGGCGAACGGAACAGGCCGCCTTTTCCAGTATTTTTGATCATTAGCGGCGCGCCAAATGCTTGACGTTTGGCGCGCTGCGGCCATGCTTAAGTCCGGCTTGGTTACCATTGTCCCGACACGATGACGCAACACACCACCCAGACCCCGCAATTCTTTCTGACCGCGCCGTCGCCGTGCCCCTATATTGACGGGCAGTTCGAGCGCAAGGTGTTCACGCATCTGGTCGGCAACCGGGCGCCGGAACTCAACGACCTGCTCACCCAGGGCGGCTTCCGCCGCTCGCAGAACATCGCCTATCGGCCTGCCTGCGAGACCTGCCGGGCCTGCGTTTCGGTGCGCATCCTGGCGCATGAGTTCGAGCCGACGAAAAACATGCGCCGCGTGGCGCAGCGCAATGACGACCTGATCGGCACCCAGCAGGACGCCGAACCCACCACCGAGCAATATTCGCTTTTCCGCGCTTATCTCGACTCGCGCCACCGCAAGGGCGGCATGTCGGACATGACGGTGCTGGACTACGCCATGATGGTGGAGGACAGCCATGTCGACACCAAGGTGATCGAATACCGCAAGCGCGGGCCCGACAGCTTCATGACCGGGCGCGGCGAAGGCCCGCTGGCGGCCGTGGCGCTGACCGACCGCATGGGCGACGGGCTGTCGATGGTCTATTCCTTTTTCGATCCCGCGCTCGCCGACCGCTCGCTCGGCACCTACATGATCCTCGACCATATCGAGCGTGCGCGCGCCGCCGGCCTGCCGCATGTCTATCTCGGCTACTGGGTGCACGGCTCGCGCAAGATGGCCTACAAGGTGCGCTTCCAGCCGCAGGAACATCTCGGCCCCAAGGGCTGGGAGCGGTATGTGGAGGGGAGTTAAGGTAGCTTTTTTCGCTCACGGCTGAGTTCTCGCCTCCGGCTCGCTAGCCTCCGTGAGGGCGCCGGACGACCGGCGGGCGGCAGTCGCCGCCTCGGACGTTGTCCGTTAAGGGCCTACCTGGCGCGGCTTGCGCGCGAAGGCGCGCTTCTTCGGTGCAGGCTTGTCATCGGGTGATGGTTTCGGCGCAGCGGCGGCTTCCCGCGCCTCGCGCAATTTCCTGAGCTTGGCGGATTTCGCCTCGCGCGCGGCGGCCTCGTCATTGATGAGGCCGAAGGCGACCTCGCTGGTGCGTTCGGCCTTGTTGCGTCTTTCGTTCACGCTGCTCATGGGTTCACCCTTTCCTGAAACAAAAAAAGGGCCGGCGTCCCGACCCTTTTCCATTAGCGCAAAGTCCGTGCCAGTACATCCGTGGTCACGGACAGTGACGGCTGGTCGGAAGACCTACGCCGCCTGCAGGTTCTCTGCCGCGCTCTTGCCCGAGCGCTGGTCGCGCACGACTTCATAGGAGATCTTCTGACCTTCCACGATGGAGCCGAGACCGGCGCGTTCAACAGCGGAAATGTGGACGAAAACGTCGTTGCCGCCGTCCTCGGGCTGAATGAAACCAAAACCCTTGGTGGAGTTAAACCACTTAACGGTACCTGTAGTCATGACGAATTCCTTTTCTCATCGTCGTTGGTGCCCGCCCCGCGAGTGTCGCGGTCGGTGCGAGATCGATTTGAAGAGGAAGATCGTAGAGGGCGCTGAAAAGCGCGGGTAACAAAGTTCGCCGGCAGATCGATGAGAGACATGTAGGCTTCCATTGCGGTTTATTCAAGGCGGGGTTTGGTTTGCGCCGGTTTGTTTTCGCTCACGGGCTGTTCCGCCGCTGCGCTGTGCCGGGTCTCCGCTGCTCCGCAGCGTCCCGGCGCTCGCTAGCCTTTCATCGTGCCACCGGCACGATGAATTCGTTTCACGAACCGGCTGCTCGCCCCCTCTCTTGCAAATTCCAAGGACTTGGCCCTGCCAAGCCCGGGAATTTGCTTTCTCCCCCGCCAAGGGGGAGACAGGGCGCGCGGCATCCCGCCCTCGCCCTTCGACGGTTCGACAAACTCTCCACTCAGGATGGGGTTATGCAGCGGCTTCCGCCTTCCTTCTCAGCGCGTAGAGGAACACCAACATGTCGACGGCGCTGTCCTCGGCGCGGGCGGAGAGCCGGCCGGCGCAGTCGGGATTGCCGCGCTCGTCCAGCGCCGAATGGCAGCGACCGGAGCGGCGGCAGGATTTGCGCGTGCAGCGCGCCGGCGCGCCGTCGGTGCGTGCTGCGATGCGGATCGCCTCGTTGAGCGCGTTGAGGATGGCGGGCGGCAGGGTGATGGGGGCTGGTTTGGTCACTGGGAGGTTCCTTCTGGAAGGCTGACGGGGTTGCGCCGTTCAGGCATGGATCCCCGGGTCAAGCCCGAGGATGACGAGGTGGAGAGGTTTGCGGCCTGCGGCCGGACGAGCGGGATCGTTCCCGCGCCGCGATGGCCGGGTTGTGTTCCGCGCCTTTCGCGAAGATCGCTGCGCGACTTCGCTGGGCGCTGTCGCCAGAACCCCTGCGGGGTTCGGCTGGGAAGCGGACGCATGACAGCCGTCTCTGTGCTTCTATTTTTGTGACGCCTGTCACGCGCCCGCCGGTGTTCTTGCCCTGAGTACTTCCTCTCGGAAGAGCTCACCCGGTCTGTTGGGTGGCTACCCGCTCGGGATTTGGCCGGTCTGCTGGCCTCCTCCGGCTCGCCACCAATCAAGAGGCGAAGACGCGGACTACAATTGGGCCCGGAGCTGGGGGCTCATCGCCCAGGCGAGCTCTCGTTGCTCACCCGATCCGGCACCGACCGCTGCCCGGATGCTCGGAGTGCACACCCGTTTCCCGCGCAGCGGCATTTGCACGACGGAGGGTAAGGGAGGTTCAGACGGCGGGGATAAATGAGCGAGTGGCGAGTAGGGACTAGTGAGTAGGGACAAGGGGTTGGCGGATACGACGCCGGCAATTTGTCCACGCGGGCGCGACCTCACCGTCGTCATCCCGGACGAGCCGCTAAGCGGCGACGATCCGGGATCCATGCCGGAACGGTCGTGACCCGCGCAGCGGTCACGGAATGGGTCCCGGACACCCTTCGTTTCACTCCGGCTTCCGGGATGACGCGGAGGGCGGCGCTCGCCATTGGCGCCACGCAAAGCCGCTCCACGCTCGGAGTGCACATCGTCCTGCGGACCCCGCGCAGCGGTATTTGCATGAGGATGGCTTAAGCGGGAACGTGTGGGACAAACAGGTGAGAAGTCGACGGTAAATGGGAGCGGCTCTGCCCCCTACCTCTTGGATTCAAACCTAATCCGAAAATCGACGTACAAGTCGTCTCCAATTGAAGCGTCACGGAAGTCGCGTGCTCTTAGGTTTTTTCGCGTATCTGGGCGAAAGTTTGCGATGGACTTGGAAACCAACAACGTTCTTGTGGTATACTTGTACTTGTTGTTCATTATCTTTTTCATCAGTATGTGCCCAGAATCGTTCGCACGTCCCTCTCCGTAACGCGATTGCGGCAACCATCTCCCACGCGGCGGCGCGCGCCACCATTCACAGTCTTGTACAGTTCGGACCTTCCATTCGCGTTAACAGACAGCTCATACAATGTTCCTTTTTCGTTCTTATTCCAGATTCGCGTATCACCGGCAACCGAATGCCGCCAATCCAGATGCGCGCCATCAATGTCTGCTAAAGCGTTCGCAATATCTATCGCAGATCGAAATCTGTCGTCGGGGTTAACCTCGAGGCATGTCTTTATTATGGTGCGGAGCCTTGCAGGAACGTGAGCTGGGAATTGATTTCGGTCGGGGAACAGCCCGTTTCGAACATCAAATCGGAAGCCATCCCTATCCTTGATGCGCGGACCATATTTGTTCAATTGGCTTTTGAATTCATCATTCCCAACGCACATTCTGTAGAGTGTTAAGCCAAATTGGTAAATATCAAACCGGTAATCCAGCTGGTCGGTTGTTAACGCCTCCGGTGGAATCATCGGCGTATAATGTCGGCCTTGGGCAGCAACTCCGGCAAAATTCATTTGACGAGCCTGACCAAAGTCCGAAAGGAGGGCTTCACCTCGATCTGAAAGCAATATGTTGTCTGGCTTAACATCAAAATGTACCAGACGTTTGGAGTGGATATTGTGAAGTCCACTCAGAACTTGGCTACCCATAACGATGACTTCACGCACTGTCAGCCATCGTCCGGTAATGAGGGGCTTAATGGAACCCCTCCGATAAAACGGCATAGCAATATATACATGATCTGAATCAAAACAAGCATAATGAATTTGAACAACATTTGGGTGCGCACTTGTGTAAAGCGCCTGCGACTCTAGAAAGAAATCAGCCGGGCTGCTCATTTTGCTTTTTAATAACCGCTTGGCTACAATCTCAGCATCTAGTTGATGATCTTTCACCAGATATGTGTTCGAGTTGCGACCGTCAGCGCCAATCTCGCGGATGATGTCGAACGTCAACTCCGCCTTGTTGTAGGGCTTAAGCATTCACAGCCCCAATTGCGCACAAGATAGCTTCTCGCTGCTCTTTAGTTGACTGCTCCCAGTTTTCGATATTCATATCATTTTCGCCTTCTTCAGCCATTGGCTTGAATCGAGCGCGATCAACCCCAATTCGTGATGCAATGGTTGCAATCTGTCCGGTGTAATAGGATTTGAGATTACTACTGGCGAATGCCTCTTGAACAACACCTTCAATTTCTATGCGAGCAGGCCTAAGGGTTTTCGCTGAACTTTCGGTCAGCCGGATACCGGCATGCTCGACTTTGAACTCGCGCAGCACATCCAGAAGATTGTTCCGCAGATATTTGAGTCCCTCTGGAGTATGAAACGCTGCGGGGATTTTTATTTCCTCAACGTTTATTACCTGAGAGCCTTCAGAATCAAACACTGCGTAGACAAGGCCACGAGTATTGGCACGGATTCCAATAGTGATCACGTTGCTCCCCCAAGCGCAATCAGCAATGACCGCCTGTGATGAAATCCATTCTCACATGAAGAGTTGAACCGATCAACTACACCGGCGCCCAAGCCCAATGTCTTTAAGTTCTGAGACTACGTGCCCTGGGTGCCGCTGTTTTCACCCGAACTTGCCCGTCCTCGGGAAGCCCTTGGGCACCATGCGGCCCGCAGCGGCGCGGGCGCCGATCCATTCGGTCAGTTCCTCCGCCAGCTTGACGAAGGTGCGCTCGGCCGAGTCCACCCATGACAGGCCGGCGGACATCTGGAAGGTCTTGGCGTCCTTGACGCCGCCATCCTTGTATTTTTGCAGCCTGACCCCCTTGCCGCGGGTCATCTCCGGGATATCGGCCAGCGGGAAGACCAGCAGCTTGCGGTTTTCGCCAACGATGGCGACCTGATCGGCGTCGGGCTCGATGTGCAGGCAGAGAGCCGCCTCGTCGGGCGCCTTCACATTCATCACCTGCCGGCCCTTGCGCGTGTTGGCGACCATCTCGGCCTCGGGCGCAACGAAACCGTTGCCGGCATGGCTGACGAGCAGCAGCTTGCGCGAAGGATCATGCGCGAAGGCGGTGACGATCGCCTGGTCGTTTTCCATGTCGACCATGATGCGGATCGGCTCGCCATGGCCGCGGCCGCCGGGCAGCCGGTCGACGCCGATGGTGAAAAACTTGCCGCCCGTGGTGAAGACCAGCACCTTGTCGGTGGTCTGGGCGTGGAAGGCGAGCTTGAGCGCATCGCCCTCCTTGAAGGTGAGGGCCGAGAAGTCGGCCAGATGGCCCTTCATGGCGCGCAGCCAGCCCTTCTGGCTGACAACGACGGTGACCGGCTCCTTCTCCACCATCGCCTGATGGATGTCGCCCAGATCATGCTCGGGCGCGACAGAGAAGGTGGTGCGGCGGGCGCCAAGCTCGGTATCCTTGGCGTATTTCTTCGCCACCTCGCCGACCTGCCAGCGCACGGTGGACCACTGCTTCTTCTCTGACGCCAGCAGCGCCTCGATGCCTGACTTTTCCTCCGAGAGAGCGTCATGCTCCTTGCGGATCTCGAACTCTTCCAGCTTGCGCAGAGCGCGCAGGCGCATGTTGAGGATCGCCTCGGCCTGCGTGTCGGTGAGGCCCCAGCGGGCCATCATCACCGGCTTGGGCTCGTCCTCCTCGCGGATGATGCGGATGACCTCGTCGATGTTGAGATAGGCGATGAGGTAACCGTCGAGGATTTCCAGCCGACGCTCGATGGCAGCCAGCCGGTGGCGCGAGCGGCGCAGAAGCACCTCGCGGCGGTGGGCGAGCCATTCGGAAAGCACTGTCTTAAGCGACAGCACGCCGGGCACCTTGCCGCGCGACAGCACGTTCATGTTGAGCGGGAAGCGCGTTTCCAGATCGGTGAGGCGGAAGAGCGATTCCATCATCAAGGCGGGGTCGACGGTACGACTTTTGGGGACCAGCACGAGGCGGATATCCTCCGCGCTCTCGTCGCGCACGTCTTCCACCAGCGGCAGTTTGCGGGCGATGATGAGCTCGGCGATCTTCTCGATGAGCCGCGACTTCTGCACGCCATAGGGGATCTCGGTGACGACGGCGTTCCAGGTGCCCCTGCCCTGATCCTCGGTCTCCCAGCGGGCGCGCAGGCGGAACGAGCCGCGGCCGGTCTCGTAGGCGTCGAGGATCGACGCGCGGTCGTCGACCACGATGCCGCCGGTGGGGAAATCCGGGCCTTCGACATGGCGCATCAGGTCGGCCACGGTGGCCTCAGGGTTGTCGATGAGGTCGATGGCGGCGGCACACAGCTCGGCGGCGTTGTGCGGCGGGATCGAGGTCGCCATGCCGACGGCGATGCCGGACGAGCCGTTGGCCAAGAGGTTCGGGAAGGCGCCCGGCAACACGACCGGCTCCTCGTCCTCCTCGTTGTAGGTGAGGCGGAAATCGACCGCGTCCTCGGTGATGCCCTCAAGGATTTCGGCGGCGGCCTCGGTCATGCGCGCCTCGGTGTAGCGCATGGCGGCGGCGCCATCGCCGTCGATATTGCCGAAATTGCCCTGCCCGTCGACCAGCGGGTAACGCATGGCGAATGGCTGCGCGAGGCGCACCAGTGCGTCGTAGATCGCCTGATCGCCATGCGGGTGGAACTTGCCCATCACGTCGCCGACGATCGTGGCGCATTTGGCGAAGCGGGTGCCGGGTTCAAGGCGGGCCAGCCGCATGGCGTGCAGGATGCGGCGGTGGACGGGTTTCAGCCCGTCGCGCAGGTCCGGCAGCGCGCGGTGCATGATGGTCGACAGCGCATAGGCGAGATAGCGCTCCTCGAGCGCCTTTTTCAGGTCGACAGGTTCAATATTGTCGCCGCCCTTGTCGCCGGGCGGGAGCAGGCCGGTTCCCATGATCTGCGGTTAGCGAATGGGCTGATTCGGGGCAAGAGGCTGGGGCGGACGGCAAGAGTGCGTTCACCGCTTTGGCGCCCCGTTTCTTGCCAGTGGATGGCAAAAGCGGGCATGGTGCGGGCCACCGCCGTCTTGCGGTCGTCTTTTGCCCCAGCCTGGGCGAAGCAGTGAACACTTCAACAGGGATCGCATCATGAACAAGCTCGCTTTCGCCAGTTCGACGGCTCTGGCCGCGCTTCTCGCGGCTTCCTCGCCCGCGCTGGCGCGGGATGTCGACGCGTTTCTGGACCGTTTTCAGGCGGTGATGGCCGAACAGGGCACCAATGTCTCGTGGACCGGCATAGAGCAATATGAGAGCAATGACGGCGAAGACGTGATCGGGCTCACCGGCGTCAGCATCGCGGTCGGCGGCGAAACCACCGTGCTCGACCTGCTCGAGATGATCGACGTTCAGGAAGACAATGGCGGCTGGCGCATCGGCACGGTCCATGTACCGGAATATTCCAAGCAGGATGGCGATGACGCGGTCTATCTGAGCGATGTTTCCGTGCATGGCATGACGCTGGAGCCTGAAGGCGAAGAAAACGAATATGGCGGCGTGCTGTTTTATGAAGCAGCCGAGCTTGGCGAAGTGGCGGTGACGGTGAAAGGCGAAGACGTTTTCACCATGCGTGACCTCGCCCTCGCCGTGGACCTGCCCGAGGGTGGCGAACCGATGCTGTTCAACGGCGCGGCCGAGGCTTTCACCGCCAATCTTGCCGCCGTTGAAGACCCCAAGACGCGCGCCGCCGTGAGGGCGCTCGGCTACGAGCAGATTTCGGGCAGTTTCGTGATCGAGGGCGACTGGGACCCCGCCAGCGGGCGCATGTCGCTGTCGCGCTACGACATCACCGTGGACGATGCCGGCACGATCGGAATTGCGCTGGAAATCGGCGGCTACACGCCCGACTTCATTCGCTCGCTGCGCGAGACGCAGGCTTCGATGATGGCCAATCCGGGCGACAATGCGAGCACCGGTCTTGCCATGATGGGGCTGATGCAGCAACTCACCTTCCACTCCGCGCGCATCCATTTCTCCGATGACACGCTGACCGGCAAGGTGCTGGAATTCGTGGCGCAGCAGCAGGGCGCGCGGGCCCGCGATGTCGCCAATCAGGCGAAGGCGATGGTGCCGTTCATGATGATGCAGTTGGGCAATCAGGAACTGACGACGCAGACCACAATGGCCGTGTCGTCCTTCCTCGACAATCCGCAGAACCTGGTTGTGGCCGCACAGCCGGCGATGCCGCTGCCCTTCGCGCTGATCATGGCCGGCGCCATGAGCGCGCCGCAGTCGCTGCCGCAGCAGCTTGGCGTGACGGTCAAGGCGAACGAGTAGCGATCAGCCTAGCTGTCGCTCGACCCCTTCCTGCTTTGCGACATAAGGCCGACGAAATAGAGGAACTCGACTGCGGCGAATACCAGCAGCGCGATAAGGCCGGTCACATAGAGCGCCTGCCCCCGGGGCACGAGCGGCCCGGCCGGACCAGCGCCCTGCCCTGATGTCAGACCCAGGAAGTCGAAGACCCCAACAGCCGCAATAACAACCAGGTCCGAGATGCTCAGCCACAGCAGCACACCCATGACCAACGCTGCCAGATTGACGCAATAGACCACCGCATTGAACCATCGGGCAGCGACCCACTGCCTCTTTGCGCGATCCTGAATCTCGCCTCGCAGCGCAAGGATGCCGCCGGCAAGAAACCAGGCGCCCAGCAACGCGCTGCACAGCGCCCAAAGTGCGTCCTGGGACCATTCCGCCAGCGCCAGCGGCAAAGGCAGAAGCGCGAATACGACCACCAGGAAGCCGTCCAGCACCAGAAACCAGAGAACCCGAAGCTCGGTTGGCGACCAGACATCCGCGCCCCTTGCGCGGAACGTGGCGACCAAACCGGAGAATGCCGCCAGGGTGATGCCGACATTGGCAATCGTGTCGAGAACCTGTTCGTTCATCTCGTTCGCCCCCCCCTGACGTCCGAAGTCCGGCTCAGCTGTACGCCAGCACGAAGAAGACCATCGCCGCGAGTGGCGCTGCTGTCCTGACGTGGTTCCACATCGTCCAGGTTGAAAGGTAGCCGGTCCATACCGAAGCGCCCTCTTCGCTGGCGGGGTCCACTTCGGCCAGCGCGTTATTGAGGGGAACGTTGAAGACGACGGTTACCAGAAAGCAGCCCACGAAATAGAGCACGCCGCCAAGCACGAGATAGAGCGCGCCCGCTTCGCCCCAGTTCAGACAACCTGCGACCGCGAGGACAACACTGCCCAGCGCAGTCCCCATAAACACTCCCAGGAACCAGGGATTGATGACGGTGATGTTGATCGTCTGCATCGCCGCGATTCCCTGTTCGGGAGCCAAGCGACCGAGCGCGGACATCACGAATGTGGAGAACGCAAAGAAAATGCCGGCGACCAGACCGCTCCCGATGGCCGCCAGCAGAATGAGGATTTCAAAGTAGAAACTGTCCATGACTTGCCGCGCCCCCAACGGTTAAGCCACTCCAGCGCAGCCCGATTGCGGCACTCTAGTCACAATCGTCTTGATCCGCCACGACCTCAACGTTGTGGGCCTGCCATGTTGTGAATATTGGGAGGTTCGAGACCGCGATCCGACTGGGGTACGGCTTAGCTAGACTGCCGAGATACGGGAATGCACGCGCTGCCATTCCTCGGCGCAGGTTCTGACGATGATCTGCGCGCCGGCGACAAGATCGTCGATGGTAAGCGCGTTTTCCGGCGCGTCGGGCCCGGCGAGCGGCGGGACGTGGATGAAGCCGCTGATCTGCGGCGAGAAGCCTGCAAAATGCGGGCTGCGCGACAGATAGAAGATGTAGTTGCAGAGATAGCCGCCGGCGTCATCCGACCAAGAATGCGGCAGACCGGCATCGGCAAGCTTCGAGGCAATCGCTTCCAGTGGCAGGGTGGACGGGTGCCCTGCCCCGCCTTCCACGATGCAGGCTTGCTGCGGCTGGCCGCCGGCATTGTCCGGCCGGCCGGCGGCGATCTCGTTGCGCGCCAGCTGCTCCAGCGTGAAGCCATCGGCCCGCGCGGAGAGCCCGAAATGAATGGCAATGTCGGGAGCGAACTCGGCCCCGAAGGCGATCAGTCGATCCGGCACGGTGTCATATTCGACGGCGAGGATTTCAGTGCGGATTTCGCCGAGGCCGTTGAGGATCGACGGGTCGGCGCGCAGCGTCTCGATCAGCTTCTGTGTCGGGTTTACCGGCGCACCGGGAAACGGGCCGAAACCGGTGATGAGGATGCGGGGGCGGATCATGCAGGGATTGTGAAGCGAGCGGCTGCATTGTTGTCGATCACTTTTGGCCGCACCTCCTTCATGCCAACGCTTTTCGGCTTCCCCGACGATCGCGTCAAGCAGCGCACCGCCGGTTTCAGGAAGACGCTTCTGAGCAATACTGACCAGCACTCAACGCTTCGATGCCCACCTTTTTTTGCCTCATGATACTTTCCATTCTGGCAACAGACAGCGACTTCTCACTGGCAACTAAATTGCGCTCGTCGTCAGTATGGGCATTCCACATCTCTGAAAAACCCAGCAGCATTCGGCATGCTTCCTCGTACTGCCCCTCGTCCCGATAGTAGTCGACATAGCGAAACAGATTCCAATCAATCAGCTTCGACTTTTCCAAATCGTTTCTGGCGGCTCGCAGGTGGGCTTGCGAGCGCCCGATCGCTTCGTTCCAGTGCGTCTCCCATGACGAGCGATCGGCATGAGCGGGCTCCTCCATGATCTCAACGATCCGCTGCAATGCGGCGATGGCGTCTGCATCCATGGCATTGACGTCAGCGTTGCGACCGGTGGTGGCGAGGGCATAGCTCGCCTTGAACCAGAAGTAGGCGGAGGATACGGCAAGCGAATAGTTCACTGGGTCGATCGATTTGCCGTGCAGGCTCTTCGATCTCGCATAAGCCTCTGACGGCGAGCGGGTTATGAGCCCCCTAATCTCGACAATCGATTTGTAGCGGAAGGGCGTATCCTCAATGCTGAGGTACACGGTTCTGTTGATCGACTTATACGGTTTCGGCGTCCTGATCGGATAAGTAGCCAAAATTCGCCCGGTATCCGCGACAACGCTGAGTAGCACCAAGTTGATCATGTTCGGAAGTTCCTCGGAGGCGATGTGGACCATGTTGGCGCCGTTCTGGATGTTCTCCACAACGCGATCGTAATCACCCGAAAACTCAAGCCTCGCCGGGCCATCCATTTTCTGCAAATGGACCGTCAAATTCAAAACACCACCCGCCAGTGCGGAGCCGGCTGTCGCCGCAAGAACCCCGCAGGCCAACAAGAACCGATAGCCGAAGCGTGTGATGAACCGCCCGCCACACTGGCACAAAGTATGCATTGTTATCTCCCTCGGCGTTGCCTGAAACGCAGGAAAGCGGACAACCTCATTGCCCAAATGCCACTGCGCCGATGCCGCAAGGCGGAATCGCGCTCATGCCTCAACCAATGGACAATTAGACCGGTACGCGTTCGTCTCCACCCAATTTCGGTTGTTGCTTCTCCGGCGTGTCCGGAGTGACATCCTCGCCGGCACCCGAATCGTCACCGCCGCCGACTTCCGACCGTTTTTCCGCACCGCTTGCTACTGAAATGCCCAGTAGAATGGCTATCGATGTCACAAATGCATCGCGGACGCTGAGTGCGTAGTCGCGCAGCCGTTCGGGAACATCTTCCCCGAAGGCGGCAATGTTGTTGTTGGTTCCCCTAGCTTCTTCAATCACAATATCTGCATTCAACAGATACGTTAACACAACACCGACGATGAAAAACAGAAGCAGATAAAGGTTCAGTGGGCTAAATATCTGTGTCGATATGCGGCTTGCCGACACCGCAACGAGTATGGGCAGCACGATCTTCACGAATATGTCGTTCACAGTCTCGTCAGCTGTGGAAACATTGATGATTGTCTCCGCAAAACCCGCTTTCTGAAAGCCATGAAAAATATCAAAATAGAAATAGAGGTAATAAAGCGGGAACGCATATAGAATGAGGATGACTACGAGCGAAACGTAATGCTCAAGGTTCAACTTTCCGGGCATCACTTCCATCCGCAACGATCAATCACGTCCGTTTGACGACATGGACTTTCTTATATTTCGTTCGTGATGTTAGCGTGAATCGGATTTCTATCCAAGCATTCGTGCATATCCCAGTGCGCAACCACCAAATGGCAATGCAAAGACGCGACCAAAGGACGGAACCAAAGGTCTTGATCCCGTTACGCAGCCAGATGCAAACGCCGCCCTTTGCAACGGCCCAACACTCGTGACAACTCACGCAGCCGGATATTCGTCGCGCAGGCGCAACCACTCCATCGGGTATGACAATGCATCCTCGTCGCGGCCCTTGGGCACCAGATCGAGCATCTGGTAGGCCGGATTGAGCATGTCGAGGCCGCGCGAATAGGCCGAATAGGTGTGGTAGATGCCGCCGTCCTCGCCGATTGCGAAGACCGATATGCCCGGTGCTTCCGGCCCGCCGAACTCGATGGTGCCGAAATTGTAGTCGCCGCGATTGGGATCGTTTTCGCCGAACGAGACCCGGTAGTCGAAATTGAAGTCGTTGCCGGCCGACGAGACCCAGCGGAATTGCCAGCCCATACGCTTCTGGAAAGCCAGCAGCTTGTCGAGCGGGGCGCGCGAGACGACAGCCAGTGTCACGTCGCGCTGGGCGAGATGCGGCGTGACGGCATCGAAACTCTCGGACCAGAAGGAGCAGGATTTGCAGCCTGCCTGCCAGTCGGGATGGAACATGAAATGGTAGATGACGAGCTGCCTGCGGCCGGCGAAAAGATCGCGCAGCGATACGGCCCCTTCCGGCGCGTCGAAGACATAGTCCTTGTTGATCTTCACCCAGGGCAGTTCGCGCCGGGCCGCTGAGAGCGCGTCGCGGGCACGGGTGAATTCCTTTTCCTTCTCAAGCAGGTCGAGCCGTTCGGCGAACCATTCCTTGCGCGATGCGGTGCGGGGCGATGAGGCCATCGTGTCCTCCTGATAGTAAACCTACTGGTTGAGTATCAGGGCAGCCGATTATGGTCAAGGAGACTTGCTGCCGCTCAGGGCCGTATGCTCAGGCCATCACCGGAACAAAGGGCGACGGGATCCGTCTCGATCAGGCGCAGGGAAAGCACCATATCGGCTGTGCCGTTCTTGTATTTCAGGAAATGCGGCGTTTGCAGGTGCGCCTCATAGGCGGCCTGGCTGGCGTAGACTTCGAGAATGCGGATCTGCGCCGGGTTGTCCCGTACCGAGACCGCGTTCAGGGCCAGCACGCCGGGCTCCAGCGTGACGGACGCCTCTATTTCCTCGGCAAGCATTGTCTTGTAGTCGTCGAGCCTTGCCGGATCGATCTCCAGTTCGGCCATTCTGACAACAGGTTCTGACGCGCGGCTCACGCCGTCCGTCTCACTCTTTCTTCGCCGTCGGCGCCAGACGCAGGTTCAGCTCGCGCAGCTGCTGCGGCGAGGCTTCCGATGGCGCGCCCATGAGGAGGTCCTGCGCCTGCTGGTTCATCGGGAACATGGTGATCTCGCGCAAATTCTTCGCACCGACCAGCAACATGACCATGCGATCAATGCCCGCCGCCATGCCGCCATGCGGCGGCGCGCCATACTGGAAGGCGCGGTAGAGGCCGCCGAAGCGCTCCTCGACGGTCTGCTTGTCCAGACCAGCGATCTCGAACGCCTTGACCATCACCTCCGGCAGATGGTTGCGGATGCCACCCGATGCGAGCTCGAAACCGTTGCAGACCAGATCGTACTGGAACGCCTTGATCGACAGCGGCTCTTCCTTCTCCAGCGCATCCAGTCCGCCCTGCGGCATGGTGAAGGGGTTGTGGCCGAACTCGACCTTCTTCTCGTCCTCGTCCCACTCGTAGAACGGGAAGTCGACGATCCAGGCCAGTTCGAAACGGTCGCGGTCAACAAGGTCGAGTTCCTCGCCGGCGCGCGTGCGGGCATCGCCGGCAAATCCGGCGAATTTCTTCGGGTCGCCGGCGGCAAAGAAACAGGCATCGCCGTCGCCCAGACCGAGCTGTGCGGCGATTGCAGCGGTGCGCTCCTCACCGATGTTCTTGGCGATCGGGCCGGCGCCTTCGAGCTTGTCGCCTTCCTTGCGCCAGAAGATGTAACCCAGCCCCGGCTGGCCCTCGCCCTGTGCCCACGAGTTCATGCGGTCACAGAAGGCTCTGCTGCCGCCGGTCTTTGCCGGAATGGCCCAGACCTCGGCCTTGTCGTCATTGGCAAGGATGTTGGCGAAGACCTTGAAGCCCGAACCGCGGAAATGCTCCGACACGTCTTCCATGACGATGGGGTTGCGCAGGTCCGGCTTGTCGGTGCCGTATTTGCGGATCGCCTCGTCATAGGCGATGCGCGGGAAGTCTCTAGTGACCGGCTTGCCGTTGGCGAAGGTCTCGAACACGGAGCGCATGACCGGCTCCATCGTCTGGAACACGTCCTCCTGCTCCACGAAGCTCATTTCGAGGTCGAGCTGGTAGAACTCGCCCGGCAGGCGATCGGCGCGCGGGTCCTCGTCGCGGAAGCAGGGCGCGATCTGGAAATAGCGGTCGAAGCCCGACACCATGATGAGCTGCTTGTAGACCTGCGGGGCCTGCGGCAGCGCGTAGAACTTGCCCTCATGGATGCGGCTCGGCACCAGGAAGTCGCGCGCGCCCTCCGGCGACGACGCAGTGAGGATCGGCGTCGAATATTCGGTGAAGCCGGCCTCGCCCATGCGCGAGCGGATTTCGGAAATGATCCTGGTGCGGGCGACGATATTCCTGTGCAGCGTCTCTCGGCGCAGGTCGAGGAAGCGGTATTTGAGACGGATGTCTTCCGGGTAGTCCGGCTCGCCGAATACGGGCAGCGGCAGTTCCTTCGAGGACGACAGCACTTCCATGTCGCGCGCGAACACCTCGACCGCGCCCGTCGGCAGGTTGGGGTTCACGGTTTCGGGCGAACGCGCCTTGACCTCGCCATCGACACGGATGACCCACTCGCCGCGCACGGTCTCGGCCGTCTTGAAGCAGGGCGAATCCGGATCGGCTACGATCTGGGTCAGGCCGTAATGGTCGCGCAGGTCGATGAAGAGCAGGCCGCCGTGGTCGCGCACGCGGTGAACCCAGCCCGACAGGCGAACGGTGGAGCCGACATCGGCTTCTCGAAGTTGAACGCAGGTGTGGCTGCGGTAGCGGTGCATGAAGTCTGTTCCGAATCTCGTGAGGGTCGCCAAGGCGCCTGCTCGAAGCGGCACCCCGAAAATCGGCGCGAAAAGCGCATGGAGGGGCCTATTTGTCAAGGCAAGCCGCCTGCGACGAACCCGACCGCGGACCGCCTGATGGCTGCTGCTTGCCCGGAGGCGAGGCCTGATGCAGCCTGATGGTGCGATCATGTTCGGCAAGAGGAGATTCGCGTGAGCGCGAGCGAGCGGCAGAAGATGGCGGCGGGCGAGTGGTATTGCTGCGTCGACCCGGAACTGGAAGCGCTGCGCGACAAGGCGCGCGTGGCGGTGCATCAGCACAACACGTTGCCGCCCGCCGAACGCGGGGCAATGGCCCCTGCCCTGAAGGCGCTGTTTGCCGACATTGGCGACGACGTGCTGATCGAAGCGCCGTTCCACTGCGCCTACGGGATGAACCTCCACATCGGAAGCGGCGTCTATTTCAACGCAGGCTGCACGATCCTCGACACGGCGCCGGTGACAATCGGCGACGGCACGATGTTTGGCCCTGCCGTACATATCTACTGCGCCGAACACCACAAGGATGCGAAATTGCGGGTCGAAGGGCTGGAAATCGCCAGGCCGGTGACAATCGGGCCAAACGTGTGGGTCGGCGGCGGCGCGATCATCCTGGCCGGCGTAACCATCGGCGACAGGGCGATTGTCGGCGCGGGCTCCGTGGTGACGCGCGACGTGGCAGCCGACGCGACAGTGGCAGGCAACCCCGCGCGGCAACGATGAAGGCAGGCTGATAACCTACCCCGACGTGTAGGTGCCGCAACGGCAATCGGGACACATAAAGCGCATCCAACCAAAGTGGGAGACAGGAATTTGCGCCAGTTCATCATCACAGTGTTCTTCGCCTTTGCCGCCACGGCAGCCTTCGCGGCCGACCACGCAGTCGAAATCAAGGGCATGAAGTTCAGCCCCGCGACACTTTCAGTGGCTGCGGGCGACACCATCACCTTCACCAATGCCGACGCCGCGCCGCATACGGCGACTGCCAACGACGGCAGCTTCGACACCGGCCGGTTGAACAAGGGCCAGAGCGCGATCGTGACGGTGGCGGCAGGCACGCATGACTACAAATGCCTCGTTCATCCCTCCATGAAGGGTTCGGTCAGCGCCGAATAGGCGACCAGATTCGGTTCAATCCACTGACGACGCCGGCGGAACCTTTCCGCCGACGTTGCTGCTTTTCGGCCATGCGCAAGCCTGCTGCGGCCTGCCTGTTTGCGCCCAACCCCACCCGAACGGGTAGTGGTGCCATCCCGCCAGCCACGCGAATTTCCCTGACGTAAGGACGGGTCCGCCGAGCCGAATACGGACGGCGCAGTTTGGGAGATGTCATGCGTATTGCGGGAGTGCCGGCGACGGCGCGTAGGCTTTTTGCGAGCCTTTTTCTTGTCTTGTGTTCGATCGTCGCCAGCACCTCCGCTGCGCATGCCATTTCCGCCAGTTGCACGGCGCTGAAAGGGCAGACCTTCTCCTTCACCGGGGATGGCGTTTTCGATGAAACGCTCAATGGCGGCGCCATTTACACGCTGGAGGCGGGCGAAAAGATCACCTTTCATGTGACAGTGCCAGCCGGCTCCGTCGTGAGAATTTCTTTCGCCGGGGAATCGGTGACCCTGTTTGCCGAGCCGACCGCGCGCAGCGTAACCGTCACGATCACCGTACCAAATACGGGACCGACCTCGAGCGGCGTCATCAGTTTCCAGGGTGTCATCTCGGTTCCCGGCGGTGGCGTCGCCACGGTCAGTGCCGGGATCGATTGTACCGGAACCGCAACGCCGGACCCCGATCCGGAGCCAGATCCGGAACCGGAACCTGACGGCAATGCGGCGCAGAAGGCAGGCGTGGTGGACAATGCGATGCGGGGGGTCGTGCCCGGCGCAAACCTGCTCGGCGATTTCGGAGTGCCGGATTTCGGTTTCAACGGGCTTGGCATTCCCAACATTCCCTGCGGATTGCTGATCGCCTCCCTGAACGAAGACCTGAGGCGGGCGCTCGCCGAGATTGCCGCACTCGACGGAAATCTGAGGGATGTTCTGACGGACCGGGATGACCGAAACCGCATGACCCGGCTTGGCAGGCTCATGAAGGAGAATGTTGCCGAACTGGCTCCCTGTCTGGAGCGGTTCGGCGGCGCAAACGCGGTCGGTGCAGCACTGGGAGGAAGCGGCGACAACTGCTCGGCCGAACACGGAACCGTATTGCTCGCACAGATGCGCCTGGCACTGGATATGGGGGATCATGTGATCGCCCTTGCCGCGCTGCAAAACGCCGCCGCACGTGCAGCTGACGCGTCCAGAAAGTTCATCATAGCAAGCGGCGCATTCGACGATGCCGAGCGTGCCGCCACAGCGAGTGCAAGGGCACGAACGGAGCGGCGGCGCCTGCTGAACCGGCTCACGCGACAGGACCCGCTCGATCGCGCGCTGCTCAACCAATTGAGGGCAGATGGAGAATCGGAACGGGGGTTCGAAGCGGTGGCTGCGGCCTTCGCCGTGGTCCAGGATACACAGGCGCGGGTTAATGTCTCGCAATCTTTGCTGAACCAGGCCGAAGCCGCGCTGGCTGCCTGTCAGGCGCAGAACGGCTCGGGTTTCTTCCCGGTCGCAAACAACATGACACCGGCCGGTGCAGCGGCCGAGAGGCTCGCCACCGCCCACGCGCCAGCACAGATGCCGGGCATACCGGGCGCTCTGGGCTATCAGCCCGGAATGCCGGTCACCATGGCCGCATCCGCCAACCGGTTCGCCTTCGCCTACGACCTGGCCTCGACGCGACAGAGCCTGAAACGCGCCTATGGCGCGGCCGACACCCCTGACGGGCTTCTGGGCGACCCGCGTTTCAACATGTGGGTGAATGGCAGCGTGACCTTCCATATCGATCCGACCGGGCTTGGCCAGCGCGGCACGACAGCCGCGGTCGCGGCAGGCGCCAGCTACCGCCTGATGCCCTGGCTCAATGCCGGTGTTGCGGCGCGCTACGCGCATTCCAACCGCTTCGGCGCGACCGGCAATGCGACAGCATCCGCGTGGTCAGTGGCGGCGTTCGCGCAGGCACGGATCGCCAACCAGCTGTTGCTGGAAACCATCCTTGCCTATTCGGGCGTAAGCGCGAATGCGAGTTTTGCTTCTGGTGCGACCGGCACTGCCTTCGGACGTTCGCTCGCCGGCCAGGCCAAACTGTCGCGCAGCTTTGCGCTCGGCGGCTGGAATATCACCCCTGCGCTCGGCATTTCGGTGGTCAATGTGCAGCGCGACGCCTTCACCGCCTCTGACGGCACCGCGGTCGCCGGCTCGAACTCGACGCAAACGACGCTCACCTTCGGCCCAAGCTTCGGGCCGAAACAAGGCTTCGTGCTTGGTGACGGCAGAGTGACAGTGACACCCAGTTTCGGCGTCGGCCTTTTCGCCAATCTCGGACGGTTCGATCCCTTCATCGGCACCGGCGGCGCCACAATCTCGTCCGACACGTTCGGGGCTTCGGCCTCGACCGGGCTGGCATTCGCCTTCACCGGCGGAGCGAGTGCTGCGATCAACGCCGCCTATGTCGGCATTGGCGGAACCAGCCAGTCGGTGACGGTGTCGGCCAATCTCAGGGTGCCGATCGGAGGGCGGTAGGCACCACAGAATTGGTGCGTCCTTCGAGGCCGCCACCGAAGTTAACCCTGGGTCATTTTGAAGTGGTACGGTCGCGCAAAGCCGGTAATGTGCCCGACATGGAGCGGGTGGAGCGGTTCATCGCGGGTCTTCAGGACTGCGCGACGGTCGAGGAGACTGTCGCGCTTTTCTCGTCGATCATCCGCGAAATGGGCTATCACGGCTTCGATGCCTACTCGTTCGGCACCGACACGTTCAACAATGTCGACCAGCCAGGCAATTTCGTCGTGTGCGACTACGACATGCAGGTCATCACCGACTATGTGCGCGACGGCTGGATGCAGATGTGCCCGACGATCGCGGAAACTGCGCGCGGCAAGGTGCCGTTCGACTATGTCGCCTTTCTCGACCGCTCGCCGCCGAGCGCCTCGGTGAAATGGCAGAAGTTCATGCTCAAGATGTTCGGCGTGCGGCATGCCTGGCTGGTGCCGCTGTCGACGACATCAATCAACAAGGGCGTGACGGTCTATATGCGCGGCAAGGGGCCGAAGGTTGAGGCCCAGTTCGAGGCCACGCGCCACCAGATCCACCTGATCGCCTCCTATCTGATGGACACGCTCGACGCCATCCACGGCATGGAATCCGGCAACGGCAACGGAAAGGCTGCCGAAAACGGCGCCAAGTCGACGTTGAGTTCGCGCGAGATCGATTGCCTGCACTGGGCGGCCCAAGGGAAAAGCAACCGCGAGATCGGCGACATTCTGGGCGTGTCGGAGAACACGGTGCGCTTCCACCTGAAAAATGCCTACCGCAAGCTCGACGTGAGCAGCCGCTCGCAGGCGGTTATCGCGGCTGTTCGGGACGGGCTGATCAGCAGTTGAGCCGATGCGTCTTGTGTGCCTGACGCAACGCGACGGAAAAAGCGACGCAGGGGCGCTTCAACCTGCGGCGAAATCCCACTAAACAGACTGCATGCAGTTGATCACCAAGCAGGCCGAGCTTGAAGCGGCCGTCAAAACACTCCGCAAATCCAGTTTCGTTACCGTCGATACCGAATTCATTCGCGAGACGACCTTCTGGCCGGAACTGTGCCTGATCCAGATGGCATCGCCGGACGATGCGTTCCTGATCGATCCGCTTGCAAAGGACATCGACCTGAAGCCGTTTTTCGAGCTGATGGCCGATGAAAGCGTGATCAAGGTGTTTCATGCCGCCCGGCAGGACATCGAGATCATCTTCCACCGTGGCGGGCTGATACCGCACCCGGTGTTTGACACGCAGGTGGCGGCGATGGTGTGCGGCTTCGGCGACAGCGTCTCCTACGACCAGCTTGTGTTCAAGATCACCAATGTGCGGATCGACAAGTCGTCGCGCTTCACCGACTGGCGACGCAGGCCGCTGTCGGACAAGCAGCTCGAATATGCGCTGGCCGACGTGACCCACCTGATCGACGTCTATCGGCACCTCGCAGCGGAACTGGAGCGCGAAAACCGCGCCCACTGGCTGAACGAAGAAATGGAGGTGCTGACAGCGCGCGAAACCTACGATCCCAATCCGGAAGACGCGTGGAAGCGGCTCAAGATGCGCAACGCCAAGCCACAGCAACTGGCGATCGCCAAGTCTATTGCTGCGTGGCGCGAGCTGGAAGCGCGCCAGCGCAACGTGCCGCGCGGGCGCATCCTGAAGGACGACGCGCTGGTGGAGATCGCACAGCAGATGCCGGCCGACATTGCAGCGCTCGGGCGGCTGCGCGCCGTGCCGCGCGGCTGGGAGCGCTCTTCCGCCGCTGCCGGGCTGATGGAGGCGGTGACGGCAGCACTTGCAATTCCGAAAGAAAAACTGCCCGCTCCGCAGCGCCACAAGCCGCCATCGGATGGCGCCAATGCAGCGGCTGAATTGCTGAAGGTGCTTCTGAAGCTGGTGGCGGAAAAGGAAGGCGTGGCGCCCAAGGTTCTGGCGTCGTCGGATGACATCGACCGCATCGCATCCAACGGCGAGAACGCCGAGGTTGCGGCGTTGCATGGCTGGCGGCGCGAGGTGTTTGGTGAACGGGCACTGCAGCTGGTGCGCGGCGAGATCGCGATCAAGTTCCAGGACCGGCGCATCGCCGTGTTCGACCTGCCGGCGGCAGCGGAGTAAGGGATACCGGCGTGGCGCGGCCGGAAGGTATGGGGCAAGACCACCAATGACGAAACCTGTCGTCGGGATCATCGGCAACAGCTACAAGATTGAGGATCGCTTTACGGTCCAGGCGGCCGGCGAACGGAACATGGCGGCGGTGGCGGATGTGACCGGCGCGTTGCCGCTGATCTTCAGCGGAAGCCCCGCACTCACCGACATACGCGATCTCCTGAACACGGTGGACGGCGTCGTTTTGACCGGCGCGCGGGCGAATGTGCATCCCAGCCGCTTCAACACCAAACCGGACGCCAAGCACGAACCCTATGACGAGGAACGCGATGCAATCGCCCTGCCGCTCATCGAGGCATGCGTCGCGGAAGGCGTGCCGGTGTTCGGCATCTGCCGGGGTTTTCAGGAGATGAATGTCGCCTATGGCGGCACGCTGCACCCCGAAATCCGTGAAATTCCGGGCCGCATGAATCACCGCATGCCGCGGCTCGAAAACGGCGAAATCCACCCCGATGTCGAGGTGATATTCGCCGACCGGCACGATGTGAGGCTGACGCCCGGCGGCGTGTTTGCGGGCATTTTCGGCAAGGAAACTATCCGTGTGAACTCGCTGCACGGACAGGGCATTCTTGAACCCGGAAAGCGGGTTCTCGTGGAAGGGACGGCCGAGGATTCCACCATCGAGGCGATCCGCATCGAAGGCGCGAAGGGCTTTGCGCTCGGCGTCCAGTGGCACGCCGAATACGACCCGCAGACCAACCCGATCAATCGGGCGCTGTTTGAGACATTCGGCGAGGCCGTGCGGGAGTGGCGCGCGGCGCGCTGAGCGCCGAAACTGCTGGCGCGTTCCCCTACTCCGCCGCTTCGCGCAGCGTTCCACCGCGCGCAGGCGGGACATGCGCCAGCGCACTCACGCTCAACCATTTCGGGAACGCCTTCACCACAGCGCTGCGGCCATGCGTTTCGGGGCGACCGGTGCTGACGATCGAACCGAGCGTGGTATCGCCGCGCCAGACACGGATCATGTCCGGCAGGTTCGACATCACGTAGAGATCGATCTCGAAACCCGGCTCCTTGACGCACATTTCGCAGGCGCCGTTTTCGTTGATGAACCACCAGCGGCTCTTGTGGGCTGGCTGATCATCCAGCACCAGTTCGACAACGGTGCGCCGCTCGCCGAAGGCCGCCGGATCGACGGTGTTTTCCATCGCCCACAGGAACAGGTCGAGATTGATCTCGTACTCGGCAAGCTCGCGGCGCGTCCAGCGCTGTCCCCATGTGCCGAGGGCCATAACGATCGGCACGAACTCCTCGCCGGCCGGCGTGAGATGGTAGGTCCAGCCGCGCCCGCTTTGTGAACGCCGGCGCTCGACAATGCCTTCGGCTTCCAGTTCCTTCAAACGGCGCGACAGCAGCGTGGGCGACGCCAGCGGCACACCGCGTTGCAGTTGCGAGAACCGCGTCGCGCCGGTTGCCAGATCGCGCAGGATCAGCGCAGTCCAGCGTTGGCAGAACACTTCAGCAGCCTTGGCGATGGGGCAGAACTGGCCATAGCCTTTCATGGCATATCTCCAGGGTCGATCCGTTCGGGCAACAAGGTAACGCGCGACGCGCGCGGCCGATACTACACTTTGTGGACTGTTTTCGCTCACGCGCCCTGTGGTTCGCTCCGCCTCACCAGGTTTCGATCCGACAGAACTTGAGGAGGAAATTCCATGCACGGAACCAGCGATCAGTCCATCCAGCCGCATCATCAGGCTCCTGCAAGGATGTGGGGGCTTGGCGGGCGGCATTATGACGATGTGAGCTTTGCCATCTCCGACGCGCTGGCGCATGCGGCGAAAAGGCTGGCGCCACAGGCCGGCGAACGGATTCTCGATGTGGCAACAGGAACCGGCTGGTCGGCTCGCAACGCGGCACGCAGCGGCGCCGCCGTGACCGGCATCGACATTTCGGAGGAGTTGCTCGCGGCGGCAACAGAGCTGACGCCGTCCGATCTTTCACTCACCTTCCAGCGTGCCGATGCCGAGCGATTGCCCTTTGAAGACAGCCACTTCGACCGGGTGATCTCCACTTTCGGCGTCATGTTCGCGGCCAACCATCAGGCGGCGGCGGACGAGCTTGCGCGGGTGTGCAAGGCAGGCGGCCGTCTGGTGCTGGCAACATGGACGCCGGGCGGCAGCGTGACGGAATTCTTCGGCATCGTCGGCAAACATGCCGGCGACCCGCCGCCCGCACAGTCGCCGATCCTGTGGGGCGATCCCGATCACGTCACCAAGCTGCTCGGCGGAGCGTTCAACCTCATCTTCGAGACGGGCACCAGCAATGACTATTATGACGGCGTCGACGCCATCTGGAACTGGTATGTGCGCGGATTCGGACCGGTGCGGGCGCTTGCCGAGACGCTTGGACCGAAGGAGCTGGAAACGTTTCGCCGCGATGTCGACGACTATCACGGCCACTACATGACCAGTGACGGCTTGCTCCACGTCAAACGCGAATATTTGCTGGTCACCGGTACCCGGCGGTAGCAGCGCGTCAGTCGGCCACGGCCAGCTTCAGATCCAGCCCGCTGACCTTGGACAACTGGGCGAGACGGTTTTCGGGCCGCTCGCCCATCAGCGCCGCGTGTTGTTTGGGTATCATGAGCGTGAAGCCGCCATCCTCGCGCTTGACCCATTTGAGCAAGGGCATGACGCCGGGCATTGCCGCCGAAAGCAGGTAAACGACGCGCATCATTGCGCCCAGCAACCGCGCCCGTTCCACCAGCCCGGAGCCGGCCAGCTTGGCCAGTTCGGGGCTTACCTGATCCTCATAGACACCCTCGTAACGAAACATGATGGTGAGGCCGATGAAGGCACGGCCCGGATGATCGATGCCGATGAACGAGGCGTGGGCGAGGATGCTGAGCGACTGTGTGCCGCGATAGTCAGGGTGCGCGCGCCAGCCAATGTCGGCCAGCAGGCAGGCAGCGCGCCTGTAACGCGCTTCTTCCGGTGCTTCGCTGATGCCGAAGGCAGCCAGGGTCTGGCCCGTCCAGTCGGCCAGTTCGCGCGCATGGGTGACCGACCGCGCACGCAGCACTGCCAGTTCTTCCGCCGCCGAGATCAGGGGGTCGGCGGTGCGCTTTTTCTCGTCCAGAAGCGAGAACAGGTAACCCTCGCGCACGCCGAGCGCCGACACGACGATCTTCGAAGGCTTCATCGACCGGATGATCTCCTGAAGCACGGCTGCACCGTATGGGAGCAATGCGCGGCGGGTCTTGGAGATGCGATCGACGCCCTTGATCTTGTCGATGTCGCCCTTGGCGACCTGCGCCAAAAACGCGGCGGAACGTTCCACGTCAAACTCGTAATTGTGCATGACGTGCAGCGGGTAGCCCGTCGCCAGCATGTGCAGACGGGCGAGGTTTCGCCATGTGCCGCCGACGGCGTAGAAGACGCGCCCCTCGCCACCCTTCAGAAGTTCGGCCCGCTTCAACTCCTTGCGGGCGATGCGGCCAGCCTCGACAGGCGAATTCCTGGCCGAATCCTGCAGCCGCAGGCCGCCGAGTGGCAAGGTGATGCCGTCGCCGATTTCGTCACCCTTGACGTCGACCAATTCAAGGCTGCCGCCGCCCAGATCGCCGGCGATGCCATCAGCATTGTGAAAACCGCAGATCACGCCAAGCGCAGAGTAACGCGCCTCCTCGCGGCCGGTCAGAACCTGGATTTCGGTACCGAGAATGGCCTCGGCGCGCTCAATGAAATCATGCCCGTTTTCGGCCTCGCGGGCTGCCGCCGTGGCAATGACGTGGAGGCCTTCCGATCCGGCCTGCTCAGACAATGCGCGGAAGCGACGGAACTCCTCGATTGCGCGGGCAACGCCATCGGGGTCGAGCTTGCCGGTGGTCACGATGCCACGGCCAAGACCTGCCAGCATCTTCTCGTTGAACAGGACGGTGGGAGAGCGCGCCACGCCCTCATAGATGACGAGACGGATCGAGTTCGACCCGATGTCGATGACAGACAGCGGATGGCGATCCTGAAGCCTGCCCTGTGAGACAGAGGTCATGAGGCCGAATTACGCCTGTTTCTTGCTTTTGCGGTAGCGGGCAATGCGTTTTGGCGCATGCGATTTCAGCGCGTCGCCACGACCGGACAGGCTCGGATTCGTCATGAAATATTCCTGGGCGTTGAACGGCTCCTCCCCCTCGGCTGGCGCCATGCGCCGCGAGGTTCCGTCCGGCAATACTTCGAAACTCTGGCGGTTGTCCATGATGTTGCCGAGCATGATCTGTCCCAGCACCTGTTCATGCACAGTTGCGTTGGTGATCGGCACCAGCGTCTCTACGCGGCGATCCAGATTGCGCGGCATCAGGTCGGCCGAGCTGAAATAGACGATCGCCTCGTCCGACGGCAGGCCGTGGCCGTTGCCGAAACAGTAGATGCGGCTGTGCTCCAGAAAGCGGCCGATGATTGATTTGACGCGGATATTGTCGGACAGGCCCGGCACCTGCGGACGCAGACAGCAGATACCGCGCACCACAAGGTCAATCTCCACACCGGCGCGGCTGGCATCGTAAAGCGCGTCGATGATCTCGGGATCGACGAGCGAGTTCATCTTCATCCATATCTGGGCCGGACGGCCGGCGCGGGCATGGCCGATCTCCTGCTCGATGCAATCGACAATGCGCTGGCGCAGCGAGAAGGGAGAAATGGCGAGCCGCATCTCCTCCGCCGGTTCGGCGTAACCGGTGATGTAGTTGAAGACCTGCGCCACATCGCGGGCGATCGCGGGATCGGAGGTGAAGTAGGACAGGTCGGTATAGATGCGCGCGGTGATGGGGTGGTAGTTGCCGGTGCCAAGATGCACGTAGTTGCGCAGGCGACCGTCCTCGCGCCGCACGACCAGCGACATCTTGGCGTGGGTCTTGAGTTCGATGAAGCCGAACACGACCTGCACGCCTGCGCGCTCCAGATCGCGTGCCCAGCGGATGTTGGCCTCCTCGTCGAAACGCGCCTTGAGCTCGACCAGCGCGGTCACCGACTTGCCGGCCTCTGCCGCGTCGATGAGGGCGCGCACTATCGGGCTATCGTTGGAGGTACGGTAGAGCGTCTGCTTGATGGCGACGACTTCGGGGTCCATCGCTGCCTGACGCAGGAACTGCACGACCACGTCGAACGATTCATAGGGGTGGTGAACGACGATGTCCTTCTCGCGGATGGCGGCGAAACAGTCGCCGCCGTGATCGCGAATGCGCTCGGGAAAACGCGGATTGTAGGGCGGGAATTTCAGCTCGTCGCGCGGCAAGGACACGACGTCGGAAAGCTGGTTGATTGCCAGCGGACCATTGAGCGTCGAGATACGGCCGGGCACGACGCCAAGTTCGCCGGCGACAAATTCGCGAAGCATTTCAGGCATGTCGCCGGAAAACTCAATGCGGATCACCTGACCGCGGCGGCGGCGCTTGAGCGCGGTCTCGAACAGCCGAACCAGGTCCTCGGCTTCTTCCTCGACCTCGATATCGCTGTCGCGAATGATGCGGAAGGTGCCGAGACCGTCGATGTCATAACCGGGAAATAGCCGGTCGATGTGTATGGCAATCACATCTTCCAGCGCGACGAAACGCACATCCGATCCATCGTCGGGCAGACGAACGAAACGCACCAGTGAAACCGGTACGCGCAGGAGCGCAGTCATCTCTTCGCCCGAACGCCTCTGCCGGAGGCGAAGCGCAAGCGAGAAACCGAGATTGGGAATGAAGGGAAAAGGATGCGCCGGGTCGATGGAAAGCGGCGTCATCACCGGAAAGATGGATTCCTCGAAATGGCCGCGCAGCCAGTCCTTGTCTTCGGATGAAAGTCGGTCGGGGCGGACAATGTGGATGCCCTCATCCGCCAGCAATCCGGCCAGTTGGGCCAGGCATTCCTGCTGCTCGCTTTGCAGGCGTTCGATTTCGACCAGGATGTGGTCGAGCTGTTCCTGCGGCGTGCGGCCGTCGGCGCTCCTGGTGGCGATGCCCTCGCGTACCTGTCCCGCCAGACCCGCCACGCGGACCATGAAGAACTCGTCGAGATTGGCCGCAGAAATGGTGAGGAAACGCAAACGCTCAAGCAGCGGGTGGCTGGGGTTTTGCGATTCGGCCAGAACGCGGCGATTGAACTGAAGCCAGGAGAACTCGCGATTGACGAAACGATCCGGACTTGGATCGGCACTGCCGGGCAGCCCCTTCGTCCCCTCAGCGAATTCGGCCTTTACCGGCCTCAACTCGTTCATTGCATTCTCCAATACCGCGCGCCGCCGCCCGGTAGCTCATTCTAGATCGACATGGTAGCGAACGCATCACATGCGGGCCAGAATCTTGATGGCTCGCTTGCAAAGACGGGTCAGATGTTCCAAACGGAATGCGGTCCGGTGGACGAAACCAGAGCCGGCCTGAGACCGGGGAGCACACCATGGCAGGCAGCCACATTCCGCATTTCCAGAACGATGCCGGCCACCGCAAGATCGAGATCGGCGTCAAGGAATTCAACTGCGCGGGCGCCAATCCGCCTTTCGATCATCCGCATGTCTATCTCGACATGGGTGACGACAAGGAGATCGTGTGCCCCTATTGCTCCACGCTCTACGCCTACAACCCGAAACTCAAGGCGACCGAGACCAAGCCCGAAGGCTGCCAGTTCCAGGACAAGGCGGCCTGATCGGCAGCAGAGGCCGGCACAGATGGCAGCACAGCGCTCGCGGCAGATCGTCATTGCCGGCGCAGGCATAGCCGGGCTGACCGCCGCCATTGCCTTCGCCAAAGCCGGGTTTTCCGTCCAGCTCTACGAACAGGCCAACGAACTGGCCGACGCCGGCTCGGGCATCCAGCTTTCGCCCAATGCGACCCGCGTGCTGGCCCATCTGGGCGTACTCGACAATCTGATCGTCACGGCGGTGGAGCCGCGCGCCGTATCAGTGCGCGATGCCCGCAAGCTGCGCCAACTGGCCGAAGTGCCGCTGGGCGCAAAGGCGGAGGAGCGCTGGGGTGCGCCCTATCTGGTGGCGCATCGCGCCGACCTTCAGACCGCCCTTCTGGCCCGCGCGCGGCGCGAACCGGACATCAATCTCGTTACCGGAGCGCGGATTGCCGATGCCGCCTTTCACTCACGCGGTGTCACCGTTTCGCTGGATGCTGCTGGCGATGTGAAGGAAGTGGCCTGCCTGCTTCTGATCGGGGCAGACGGTGTGGCATCGACCGTGCGCAACCTCGGCACACGCGATGCGCCCCCAGTCTATAGCGGCTATGCCGCCTGGCGCAGCACCGTGCGCGGCGACAGCGCTGCGGGCAAGGCTCTGGCAAGGGCGATGCCGGCGGACTGCGTTACGGTTTACGCACATCCGCGTTTCCATCTCGTCGGCTATCCGATCCGCGGCGGTGCTGCGATCAATCTGGTCGCCGTGGTCAACAGCAAGAGCGAAGGCAAGCGGCCCGGCGACGAAGGCGATCCGGACATTCTTGCCAGGGCGATGCGCAGGACGGCCAAGCCGCTCGTGTCGCTGGCGCACGATGCGGCCCCCTGGAGCCTGTGGCCAATCCGCGAAGTGCCGCCCGACCATCCGTGGACCGGGGGCCCCGGGGTGGCGCTTATCGGCGACGCGGCACACGCGCTGACGCCCTTTGCGGCGCAAGGCGCGGCAATGGCAATCGAGGACGCCATCGTTCTGGCCAATCTGGTGGCTGCGTCGCCCGATGATCTTGCGTCAGCGCTGGCGCGCTACGAGGCGCTGAGACGCCCGCGCATCAAGCGTGTCGAAGCGCGTGGACGCTTCAACCATTTCGCATGGCATGCGTCCGGTCCGGTGGCGCTGGTGCGCAATATCGTGCTGAGGGCGCGAACCGGACGGCAGCTCGCCGCCGAACTCGACTGGCTTTACGGTTTCGACGCGACGAAGGCACCGCCGCCGGAGAAGAAAAAGCAGGCTGAGAGCTGACGGGACCGGGCCCGTCAGCATTTGGTTCGACTGGCTGGTCTCGACCTGTCATTACGGCACAGTCGTGCAACCGGGCCGGTTCACTGGCACTTGTCGTAGGCGGAATAGGCCGGATCGTTGCGGACCTTGTCGATCGCCGCGGCGCGTGAGGATGCATCGACCGTTACTGTCGTGGCCTGACCTGTGGTCGCATCAACGCAGTTCAGCGTATAGGTGCCCGCGTGAGCGGCGCCCGCGAAAGCGAGCGTGCAGGACGCCAGTGCGACGGCTGAAACAAGTTTTTTCATTCCGATTTCCTGTCTGATCAAAACGTCCCTTCGTCGAGCGAACAACGCGCATAGCGCCGCCGCACCCCTCGGATAGTCGAGGCTTGGGGCGTCAAGGCGACGAAAATCGAACGATTTGAGGGGATTGCCGGGACAGAATGATGGCGCGGCGAGCCTCGCCGCGCCAAGGAACGCGTCCGCCGAGCGCTAGTGCAGGATCTGACTGAGGAACAGCTTGGTGCGCTCGTGCTGCGGGTTATCGAAGAACTCAGCCGGGGTGTTCTGTTCCACGATCTGGCCCTGATCCATGAAGATCACCCGGTTGGCGACCTGACGGGCAAAGCCCATTTCGTGGGTGACGCAGATCATGGTCATGCCCTCTTCGGCGAGGCCGACCATCGTTTCCAGAACTTCCTTGATCATCTCCGGATCGAGCGCCGATGTCGGTTCGTCGAAGAGCATGATGCGCGGGTTCATGCACAGCGAGCGGGCGATCGCCACGCGCTGCTGCTGACCGCCGGAAAGCTGGCCCGGATATTTGTTGGCCTGCTCGGGAATCTTGACCCGCTCCAGGAAGTGCATCGCCGTTTCCTCGGCTTCGCGCTTCGGCGTCTTGCGCACCCAGATCGGTGCCAGCGTGCAGTTTTCCAGAATGGTCAGATGCGGGAACAGGTTGAAGTGCTGGAACACCATGCCGACTTCGCGGCGCACTTCGTCGATCTTTTTCAGATCGTTGGTGAGCTCGATGCCGTCGACGACGATGGAACCCTTCTGGTGCTCCTCCAGCCGGTTGATGCAGCGGATCATGGTCGACTTGCCGGAACCGGAAGGGCCGCAGACCACGATGCGCTCGCCGCGCATGACCTTGAGGTTGATGTCCTTGAGGACGTGGAACTCACCGTACCATTTGTGCATGTCGGTGATTTCGATGGCGACATCAGTCTCGGAGACTTGCATCCGCGCGCGATTGACGGCGATTTCCTCTGCGCTGACGGCGTTTTCGCTTGTCATCGACGGTTCCCCTGTTTGTTACGCAACAGCCCTGTGACCCCGGGCATTGTTATCGGTGGCCGGTGTCGAGCCGGCGCTCCATGAAGATCGAGTAGCGCGACATGCCAAAGCAGAAGACAAAGTATATCGCGGCGGCGAAGAGATAGCCCGACAGCGCCTGTACAGGTGACGCCCATGTCGGGTCGGTGAAGGAAGACTGGATCTGACCAAGGAAGTCGAACAGGCCGATAATGAGCACCAGCGTGGTGTCCTTGAACAGGCCGATGAAGGTGTTCACGATGCCCGGAATGACCAGCTTCAGCGCCTGCGGCATGATGATCATGCGCATCATCTGGTTGTAGTTCAGGCCAAGGGCCATCGCGCCTTCGAACTGCCCTTTCGGGATTGCCTGCAGACCGCCGCGCACGACCTCTGCCATATAGGCGGAAGCGAACATGGCGACACCGACCAGCGCCCTGAGCAGCTTGTCGAAGGTCACGCCTTCGGGAAGGAACAGCGGCAGCATCACCGACGACATGAACAGCACGGTGATCAGCGGCACGCCGCGCCAGAACTCGATGAAAACGACCGAGACGAAACGAACGATCGGCATGTTGGAGCGACGGCCAAGCGCCAGCACGATGCCGATTGGCAGCGAGGCGGCGATACCGGTGACGGCGATGACAAGGGTGACCAGAAGCCCGCCCCAGCGGTCCGTCGGTACAGTCTCAAGTCCGAAATCGATGCCAAGCAGGATCATGATGACGGCGATGCCGCCCATGACCGCGCCAACGCCGATGATGCTGGGCATTGGATCCTTGTCCGACAGGCGGGCAATGAGCACGGCAATGCCGATGATGATGGCGCTGAGGATGATGTAGTCGACCCAGAATTTGAGCATTCCCTCGGCAAGCAGGAAGCCGGTCGGCAGGAAGCCGTTGAGGTCGAAATTGCCGCCGGTCAGCAGGATGAGGCCAACGACCGGGAAGATGAGGCCCATGAAGATGATGTTTTCACGTTTGTAGGGCGCGGACGGCATCAGGAGCGGCGCAAGCCCGCCGAAGAACAGGATGCCGACTATGTTGACCCGCCACAGCTCCTCATCCGGATAGCGGCCATAGATGAACTGCTCGCCATAGGCACCGACATAGGCCCAACAGGCGCCGAACCAGCCATTCGGCTGAAGGCCGCCCTGCTGCTCGGTCGCGCAGGCCGCGCGGCCGGTACCGGTCCATACCGCGTCGGTGAGCGCGAAGCTGACAAGCGGCGGCACGAGAATGTAGATCAGGAACAGCGCGATCAGCGTGAGTATGGTGTTGGAGACGCTCGAGAACAGGTTCTCGCGCATCCACGCAACCGGCCCGCTGGACATGGACGGCGGGGGCGCCGACGACGCCATCTCGGTGCGGACGTAGGACAGGTTTCCACCACCATGCGGCACCGGCGCCAGTGCGTCGGCAGTATGCGGATAGGCGACGGGTGTGCCCTCGGGAGCCGCAACATCGGCGGCCTTGCCCTTCACGCCGGGAACCGACTTCTTTGTATCCTTGGCCATGTCAGCGCTCCACCAGCGCCATCTTGGCGTTGTACCAGTTCATGAATGCCGAGATCAGCAATGACAGCGCCAGATAGGTCAGCATCGTCATCATCAAGATCTCGACGGCTTGGCCCGTCTGGTTAAGCGCCGTGCCGGCGAATACCGAGACGAGGTCGGGATAGGCAATCGCAACCGCCAGCGAGGAGTTCTTGGTCAGGTTGAGATACTGGCTGGTCAGCGGAGGAATGATGATGCGCAGCGCCTGCGGCACGATGACGAGGCGCAGGGTCTGACCGGGGCGAAGCCCGAGAGCATAGGAAGCTTCGGTCTGGCCCTTGTTGACGCCCATGATGCCGGCGCGGACGATCTCGGCGATAAAGGCGCCGGTGTAGAACGAAAGCGCCAGAAGCAGGCCGATGAACTCGGGATAGATGCGTGAACCGCCGCGCGGTCCGAAATTGCCGGCGGTCGGGTATTCGAACGAAAGCGGCATCCCGGCGATGAAATAGGCGACCAGCGGGAGGCCGACGATCAGCCCGACTGCAGTCCAGAAAAGCGGGAATATCTGGCCCGTCGCTTCCTGGCGCTTCCTCGCCCAGCGCGCCAGGATGAACACCGCAATGACCGCGATCACAAATGCGCCAAGCACGATGTTGAAGCCGTCGGCGAATATCGGCTTTGGCGCGTACCAGCCGGAAATGTTGAGCTGGCCGAGGAACCCAAGGCTGAGCGATTCACGGCGGCTTGGCAGCAGCCTCAGAACCGCGAAGTACCAGATGAAAATCTGCAAAAGCAGCGGGATGTTGCGCAGCGTCTCAATGTAGACGGTCGCAAGTTTGGACACGACCCAGTTGGGGGACAGCCGGGCGATGCCGACGATGAAACCCAGGATCGTGGCGACGACAATACCGACCGCCGATACGAGCAGTGTGTTGATGAGGCCGACGAAGAAAACGCGGCCAAACGTCGATGTGGCCTGGTTGTATTCGAGGAGGGATTGGCTGATCTCGAAGCCCGCATTGCGGGAAAGGAACCCGAAGCCAGACGAGATGTTGGCGGCTCGCAGATTGGCGAACATGTTCTGGATGCCGACATAGGCCAACCAGACAAGCGCAACCAGAAGGACGATCTGGACGATCCAGGCGCGAATCTTGGGATCGTTGAGTAATGCGACCCTTGGCGCCGATTCACCGCCGGCGGTAGTTACAGCCATTATTGTTCCCCTCGTACGCGCCTGTTGTCATTGGTTGCCGCTCGTTTCGGCGGCGATTTTTGGCGCGACGTACCCGGTAGGTGACGATCGCCCGGACTCATGGCCGGGCGACCGTTGGTTCTTAGTCCTTAGCGGATCGGCGGAGCGTACTGCAGACCACCATTGGTCCACTGTGCGTTCTGTCCGCGTGCGATCTTCAGATCGGTGTCGGGGCCGACATTGCGGGCAAATGCCTCGCCGTAATTGCCGACTGCCTTGATGATCTTGTAGGCCCAGTCATTCTCGAGACCGAGAGCCGTACCGAACTCGCCTTCAGAGCCCAGCAGACGCTTGATGGTCGGGTCGTCCGAACCCATCATCTCGTCGACATTGGCCTGGGTCACGCCGGACTCTTCAGCCTGCACCATCGCGAAGTGGGTCCACTTGACGATGTTGGCCCAGACGTCGTCGCCCTGGCGCACTGCCGGCCCAAGCGGCTCCTTGGAAATGACTTCCGGAAGAACCTTGTGCTCATCAGGATTGGTCAGCTTCAGGCGCTGGGCGTAAATGCCCGACTGGTCAGTCGTGTAGACGTCGCAGCGGCCGGCATCGTAAGCGGCCACAACCTCGTCAGCCTTCTCGAAGGCGACCAGTTCGTATTCCATGTTGTTGGCACGGAAATAGTCAGCAACGTTCAGCTCGGTCGTGGTGCCGGTGTTGGTGCAGATAGCGGCGCCCGAAAGCTGCAATGCGGACGAGATGCCCATGTCGTTGCGCACCATGAAGCCCTGGCCGTCATAGTAGTTCACGACGGAGAAAAAGAGGCCAAGCTGCGTGTCGCGGCTCATGGTCCAGGTCGTGTTGCGCGAAAGCAGGTCCACCTCGCCGGACTGCAGCGCGGTGAAGCGCTCCTTGGCGGACAGAGGAACATATTCGACCTTGGAAGCATCGCCGAAGATCGCTGCGGCCACGCCCTTGCAAAGGTCGACGTCAAGGCCGGACCAGTTGCCGTCGGCATCGGGGTTGGAGAAACCGGGAAGACCCTGGCTCACCCCGCATTTAAGGGCGCCGTGTCCCTTTACGTCGTCGAGCGTCGCAGCGGAGGCGGTTCCAGCCGCCATCGCCAGAACTGATACGCCCAGCAGACCTTTCAAAATACTCTTCATAGCCCAAGCACCTTTTCTGTTTATCAGGGCAAAGCCCCCTACTCTCCCGAACGGGTACGGCCTTGAAACCGGCGAGTGCCAATCCAGGACGCCGCGTTACCGCAGCGCTACCGTCACCTCCCATTCACGAACCGGCATCGAATGCGATAAATATTCGCGGGTCAAGTGGGTGGCGCAGAATCGCCGGTTTCGGTATCCGATTGGGCACAAAGCCTTCGAATCGGGCAGAGATTTTCCTCTATTTGCCAATTATTTGGACCGGCCGGCACCGTCGGCGTCCGAAATGACAGGCTGCTGGATGCAGTATTTGCCCGTGCTGGCGGTTGCGCGGCGGGTGGCGCCCGCATAATGGTCCGCCGTTCATCGCAGGCTCAGGAGCACGCATGTCAAATAGTTCGGATCGCGGGGGAACGGACAACAAGCGCGGCATCAACACCACGCTTGCGCATTCGGGTCACAACCCGCGCGATTTCCATGGCTTCGTCAATCCGCCCGTGGTGCATGCCTCGACGGTGCTTTTTCCCGACTACGACACCTACGCGACCCGCAACCAGCGCTACGTCTACGGCACTCACGGCACACCCACGACCGATGCTCTGACCGATGCGCTGAACGAGCTTGAAGGTGCTGCCGGAACCGTTCTGGCGCCGTCCGGCCTGGCTGCGATCACCGTGCCGCTGCTTGGGTTCGTGTCATCCGGCGACCACATACTCATCGTTGATTCGGTCTATTTCCCGACCCGTCGGTTTGCAGACAACATGCTCAAGCGGCTGGGGGTTGAGGTCGAATATTACGACCCGCTGATCGGCGCGGAGATCGAGACCCTGATCAAGCCGAACACATCCGTGGTCTTCACCGAATCGCCGGGGTCGAGCACATTCGAAGTACAGGACATACCGGCCATCGCGGCGGCCGCGCACAAGCACGGCGCGATCGTGATAATGGACAACACCTGGGCGACGCCGCTCTATTTCCGCGCGCTGGATCACGGTGTCGACGTGGTGATCCACGCCGCGACCAAATATATGAGCGGCCATTCCGACGTGCTGTTCGGCACCATGTCGGCCAACGAAGCGGCCTGGCCGAAGCTGCTCGACGCCTTCCATATGCTGGGTGCCTGCCCCTCGCCCGACGACACCTATCAGGTGCTGCGCGGCCTGCGCACGCTGGGTGTGCGGCTGGCGCACCAGGAAAAGAGCGGGCTCGAAATAGCGCGCTGGCTGGAAAAGCAGCCCGGCGTTTCGCGCGTGCTGCACCCGGCGCTGGAGAGCTTTCCGGGGCACGAATTGTGGAAACGCGATTTCACCGGCGCCAGCGGCCTGTTCGCGATCGTGCTCGATGGCGGCGGAACGGACAAGGCGCGCGCCTTTCTCAACGCTCTGGAGATTTTCGGCCTCGGCTCCTCATGGGGCGGTTATGAGAGCCTGGCGCAGAAGACCAATCTCGACGCCCGCACCGTTGCGAAAGGTCCTTATGAGGGTGCCGTGTTGCGCCTGCAGATCGGGCTGGAGGACGTCGAGGATCTGAAGGCCGACCTGGAAAAGGGACTGGCGGCGGCCGCGAAAGTGTGAGGCGGCGGAGTTTTCGCTTGCGTCATGCAGGCGACGAACCTAAGTGAACCGCTGCCTTTGACCTGTACGGAGCGTAGCGCAGCCTGGTAGCGCATCTGGTTTGGGACCAGAGGGTCGCAGGTTCGAATCCTGCCGCTCCGACCAGCCCCTCCACTTCCTTTCGGGCCCTATTTGCCAGATTCACCCATCGCCGCAGAGGTGTCCCCACCGGCCGGCATGGTGGCGGATTGATGGCAACGTCATCGCTTAGCGAAATCTTTTTGGTCTAATGGTGCGCGATGTGAAGCGGCCCTAGCTTCAACGCGAAAGCCGGGGCCTGCCGGCGGCTGCGGATGAGCAATGTCGCGCGACCGGCCCTGACGGCTTCAACCATGCCCTTCACAGGTCTCCCATGCGCAACTTCAACGGCTTCGGCAATCTGCTGGGGTTCATATCCATTTCCGTATTTCTCGCGACCGAAATCGCATCATTCGCGGCTGCGAGGGTCTGGTCGGTTTCGGGCATGCTGCATCTCGGCGTCACAATGACATGGCTGCTGGCGGCAGCGGTTGCCGCACCGAGCCTTTACGCCATCGCCAAGGTCTCAATCCTCGCCTATCAGGCGCAAACCGATCCCCAGAACCACTGACCTCGGCACTTTCGGCGCAGATAGCTTTGCAAAGCCGAGGTTTTTGGACTAGGCAGCGGGTAGATAGTCAAAGCGTTACGAGGTCGCCTCAATGTCGGCACGAATCTACAGCCCAGCCCGCACCGCCATGCAATCCGGCAAGGCCAAGACCGGCCGCTGGCTTCTGGAATTCGAGCCGGAGATCCCGCGCAAGATCGACCCGCTCATGGGCTACACCACCTCGTCGGACATGAAGAGCCAGGTGACGCTCGCCTTCGACACGCGCGAAGAGGCGATGGCCTATGCCGAGGCAAACGGCATCGCGGCGCGGGTGGAAGAGCCCAAGGAGCCGCGCCGGCGGCAGATTTCATACGCGGAAAATTTCCGCTATGACCGCAAGACGCCCTGGACGCACTGAACCCCGGCATTTTGCTGATTTCAGCGTCCCCTTAGGGCGCGCGCGGTCCCGTAGCTCAGCTGGATAGAGCACCAGCCTTCTAAGCTGATGGTCGCAGGTTCGAATCCTGCCGGGATCGCCAGCGATTTATCTCACGGCGCAATGCCAATCGCTCCTAGTGGAGAAGGCGTATTTTAGCGAACCAGCAATAACCTTCCGACAGCTGACATCCCGCTTTGATTTGGCCATATCGCCAATTCTTGACCGGCTTTGAGCCTAGTTACACGACAGATGGATAAATCGAACCCGTCGTTTACACCAAATCTTCCAACTATCTTCTGACTCGAAGACTCGCGGATAATGAAGTCAGCAGACATGGTGCCCGTACCGCCGCTGAGCCGATCCAAACAAACGGTGAGCGCGGCGAGGACGCCGCCTTCTACAGCCTTTATCAGGATAACTGGGTCGCTTGAATTTACTTCAAACTTAATTTCATTGGCTGACGCCTGACCGACAAACGTGACCATTCCCAATATGGCCAATATCCGAAATATCGATTTTTTCATCACTCACCCTCCAAATCAGCTTACACCAATGTCATACCATTATTGTTACTTTCAGGCAAATACATAGAAATTCGGAAAACTATTTTCTGCAATACTTGACAATGCATCTCAAATTCTGGGCAATTGCGAGAACCCATACTCAATCACGTTCCGATATTTCTCACCCGACCGCAGTAGTGCCGAAGGGAAGCTGGGCTGGTTGGGGGCATCGGGCCATATCTGCGGTTCGAGGCACAGGCCTGAATATGGCTGATAGGTGATGCCGTCGAGGCCGGGCAGGTTTTCGGGGATCCCGACGCCGTCATAAAATTGCAGGCCGGGTTCGGTGGCGCTCATTTCCATCGTCACGCCCGAGCGCGCGCCTTTCAGCGTCAGGATCGGCGTGAGCGGTGTCTTGTCCCGCGCGACGCAGTAATTGTGGTCGTAGAAGGCGTGGCCGCCATTGTCCGCGGTATTGCGGATGGGGTGCATGTCGCGGAAGTCAAAGCGGGTGTTCCCAACGTCCGCGACCTCTCCGGTCGGGATCATTTCGCCATCGACCGGCAGATAATGATCGGCGGCGATGCGAAACGAATGGTCGGTGACCGGCGTTGCGCCGCCATCGTCGAGATTGAAATAGGCGTGCTGTGAGAGGTTGCAGAGTGTCGGCGCGTCGGTCTTAGCCTCCATCTCGGCTGTCATGCGCCCCTCGCCCGTCATGCGATAGGTGACGGTCGCCTTCAGATTGCCGGGGAAGCCCATCTCACCATCGGCCGAGAGATAGGCGAGGCGAACGAAGTCCACGCCATTGTCCTCTATTGTCCAGTTGCGCTTGGCGAAACCTTCAGAACCGCCATGCAGCGTGTGCTTGCCCAGAAAGTCCGGGTCGGTCTGGAAGGTCTTGCCGTCGATGGAAAACCTGCCGCCGGCGATGCGGTTTGCGAAGCGGCCGGCGACTGCACCGAAATAACGCGGGTAATCGAGATAGGTCTGAAAGTCAGGAAAGCCGAGGATCAGCGAAGGCGCATGACCCTCGAGGCGCAGATCCTGCAATGACGCGCCCCAGGTCATGATCGCAGCGGACAGGCCGCCACCCTCAATCCGGACGCGCCGGACCGTTTCGCCGTCAGGCGTTTTGCCGAAATCTTCCACCACTTGCCGCTCTCCCCCGCTCCGGGCCGAATGCCAGATGCGGGTAGACGGGCCAGCCGTCAAGGCCATGAGCGGCAAATCCGGAGGAGAATGGGCGCGGGACAGCGCGGTGCGGGACGCTCGGTCCGTGCTCAGAGAAGCGCGACATGGCCATACCGGGTGACGACGATTGCAAAAGCGGTGATGACAAAAGCGCCCAGCAGATACCAGGCAATGTCTGCTTCCCAGTCGCGCATGTGATTGTCCCTTCCATTGCTGCGATGGCGAGGGAGTAGCGTTGTCGGCAGGCGGGATTTGGACCCAATCGCGGCGCTTTGGCGGCTTTTTCGTTAACGAGAAATGAACGCGGAAAGCACCACGATTTCAGCGATTGTCAGCGGCCGGCCTCACCGTCCGTTTCGCCGAAATCCAGCGCGCCCTGGCCGGCATCCATCGCGTTCAGCATGGAGGCGGCGAGTTGGCGGGAAATGCGGCTCTTGCTTTCCAGCGCCATGCGGTCCAGCCGGTCGACGACGCGTATGGCGGTCGCCAGCGAGCGCTCGATGCGCTTGACCAGGAACTGCACCACCTGCGGGTCAATCTCCACCTGCCGGTCCGCAAACAGTTTGGTGATGACGCCGGCCAGCAGCAGGTCGTCGGGTTCGCGTATCTCGACGGTCGAGGCGGCGGAAAGGCGCGACTGAAGGTCGGGCAGTGCCACGCCCCATCCGGCAGGGAAACGCCGCGCCGTCAGCAGAATATGGCCGTTGCCGGCGCGCGCGGAATTGATGAGATGGAAGAGGCCGTTTTCATCAAGCCCGCCTGCGTCAGCGTCGTCGATCAGGACCGCACCGCCCTCGACTGCATCCAGGATATCCGGACCGAGCGCGCCGCGATCGGCGGCGACGGCTCCCGCCTCCTCTCGCCAGATGGAGGCCAGATGGGTTTTGCCCGAGCCGACGGGGCCAGCAATGACGACGACACTGGACGGCCAGTCCGGCCAGGCATCGACCAGCGCGACGGCCTCGGCATTAGCGGCGCTGACCACCAGCTCTTCACGGCTCAGGCCCGGCGCGCGGCTGAACTCCAGCGCGATCTGGCGAGGTTTTTCCGGGATCATGGCGCTGCTACGCGCTGTCCTGCCCGCCATTGCCGCGATAGACCGGCGATGCCAGGTAGCGCTCGATGGCGAAGCGGATCAGCACGGCTATCGCGGCCGCTGCCGGAACCGCGACCAGCAGGCCCACAAAGCCGAACAGCAGGCCGAAGGCGAACAAGGCGAACATCAGCCAGACCGGATGAAGGCCAACGCTGCCGCCGACCAGCTTGGGCTGAAGGAAGTTTCCCTCCACCGCCTGGCCTGCAAAGAATATCGCCGCGATCCCGGCGATCCACTGCCATTCCGGCCAGAACTGCACAAAGGCTACGCCCATTGCCAGCACGAAGCCGACCAGCGAACCGACATAGGGGATGAAGCCTATGACGCCGGCAATCAGACCGATCAGCAGGCCGAAATTCAGTCCCATCAGGGTCAGCGCGACCGCATAGGACACGCCCATGATCAGGGAGACGGTGCCCTGCCCGCGCACGAAGCCGGCGGTGGACCGGTTTATCTCTGTCGCCAGCCGCCGCACGGTCGCGACATGATCTCGCGGCACCCAGCTGTCGATCTTTGCGATCATGCGATCCCAGTCGAGCAGCATGTAGAACGCCACAACTGGCGTGACCACGAACAGGCCGGCAATGTCGATCAGCGCACGGCCGGAATTCCAGATCGATTGAGCCAGCGTGGTCAGGAAACTGGCACCCTGGCTGAGCAGCGAACTCAGGTTTTCGCGCAGCGAGTTGGGATCAACGCCGATATTGTCCTGCAGCCAGCCGGGGTCGAGCTGCGTGAGAAGTGTTTGCAGCCGCGAGAAATAGTCCGGCATCCGGCTCACGAGGTCGGCGAACTGCGAGGCAAGAACCGGGATCACGATCATCATGGAAATGACGAAGGCGAGAATAAAGCTGAACAGGATGACGATCGTGGCCGCAAGCCGCGACAGGCCGAGGCGCTCGAACCAGTCGGCGACCGGATCGAGGAAATAGGCCAGGATCATGCCGGCCAGAAAGGGCAGCAGGATCGAACTGAAGATGTAGAGAAAGGCGATGAAGACCAACGCCACCAGCGCCCAGAAAGTGACCTGGCGGCGAATGTCGATGGCCGCCATTGCCGTGG
The DNA here is from genome assembly GCA_965232405.1 of Rhizobiaceae bacterium. Lineage (GTDB taxonomy): Bacteria > Pseudomonadota > Alphaproteobacteria > Rhizobiales > Rhizobiaceae > RCIO01. Next base: position 3,323,044 of record OZ246966.1, on the reverse strand, counting down.
GGCCGAACTCGACGACGGTCTTTTCCCGTGGCGCGCCTTCGGCAGGCCTTGTCTTGGCCCGACCGGCAGCCCCCGACTTCGAATCCGAGGCCGGTGATGATGCGCGTTTAGTTCGGCGGGTTGTCGCTTTCGCCATGACCGTTCATGTGCCTGAGCCAAGCCACGAGATAGGCTGCCGCAGACGCGCCGGTCAAGACACCGGACAGGACGATCAGCCACAGACGCAAGCCGCCGAAGGTGTCGCCCAGCGCCAGCTCGAACAGGACGACCGCCGCCAGAACGATCTGCACGGCCGTGTTTGCCTTGGAGACCATCAGCGGTCTCATCTCGACCGGATGGCCAAGCAGGCTGGAAATGATGACGCCGCCGACGATCAGCAGATCGCGTGAAACCGCGGCGATGACCAGCCACAGCGGCAGCTCGTTCATCAGGCCGAGCACAACAAAGACGGAAACGAGCAGGAGCTTGTCGGCGACCGGGTCCAGATAGGTGCCGAGTTCGGATTTCTGGTCAAACTGGCGCGCGATGAAGCCGTCAATGCCGTCGGATACACCGGCGATGAGAAAGCCCGCCAGAGCCCAGCCCATCGCGCCTTCCAGCAGCGCATAGACGATTGCAGGCACCAGAATGAAGCGCAGCAGCGTGATCAGATTGGGTATCGTCAAGGACCGCACCTTGGGTATTCGCCAGGCAGGACGTTCATGTTCGCCTCGCAGAAGATGGCGGCGACACATGATGCGTGCAAGGGGCATCGGCGCTGTCGAGGATGGGCCAGCCCGTGCCATTTTGGGCAGGTCTGGCGCCTTGAAAAGCCTGCGTGAGCGCGGCTCGGCACGACGCAGCAGCTAGTGGATGACGCATCGCCCCGCGCTTGCGGGCTTGGCGGCTTCATGCGAAGAGCGCGGCATGTTGCAGCTTCCTTCCAATTCGCGGCCATGAACGGCGGCAAAAACGGCATTACCTATGCCGAGGCCGGTGTCGATATCGACGCCGGGGCGGCGATGGTGGAAAAGATCAAGCCGCTGGTGCGCTCGACCGCGCGAGCGGGCGCCGATTCCGAAATCGGCGGCTTTGGCGGCCTGTTCGACCTGAAGGCGGCGGGCTTCAAGGACCCGGTGCTGGTGGCCGCCAATGACGGCGTGGGTACCAAGCTGAAGATCGCCATCGAGACCGGCATACACGACACGATCGGCATCGACCTTGTCGCCATGTGCGTGAACGATCTTGTAGTTCAGGGCGCGGAACCGCTGTTCTTTCTCGACTATTTCGCAACCGGCAAGCTGGACCCCGAACAGGGTGCGGCGATCGTTGCCGGCATCGCCGAGGGTTGCAGGCAGGCCGGCTGTGCGCTGATCGGCGGCGAGACCGCCGAGATGCCGGGGCTCTATTCGGCTGGCGATTACGATCTTGCCGGCTTTGCCGTGGGCGCGGCCGAGCGTGGCGAGTTGCTGCCGACCGATGACATTGTGGAAGGCGACGTGGTGCTGGGCCTTGGCTCGTCGGGCGTTCATTCCAACGGTTTTTCGCTGGTGCGGCGGATCGTGGAAATGAGCGGCCTTGGTTGGGGCAACGACGCGCCATTTGCCGACGGCAAGACGCTGGGCGAAGCCCTTCTGGAGCCGACGCGCATCTATGTGCGTTCGCTGCTCAGCGCCGAACGCGGTACGCACGGGGTAAAAGCGCTGGCGCATATTACCGGCGGTGGGTTTCCGGAAAACATCCCGCGCATCCTGCCGGACGTGTTTGCGGCCGAGATCGCGCTGGACGCCATCGAGGTGCCGCCGGTGTTCTCGTGGCTCGCCAGGACAGGCGGCGTGGCGCATGACGAGATGCTGCGCACCTTCAATTGCGGGATCGGAATGGTGGCAATCGTTGCCGCCGGACAGGCAGCGCAAGTGGCCGCCGTCCTGCAAAAGGCCGGCGAGGCCGTGACGCCAATCGGCCAGATCGTTGCCAGGCGCGAGGCCGGTGTGGTCTATACGGGTCGACTGAATTTCGAGAGCTGAAGCCAGCACATTCAGGAAGCGGGCATGGAGAGAAAACGCTCCGTCATCATGATCTCGGGCCGCGGCTCCAACATGGCGGCGCTTGTGGAGGCTGCGGCCGAGCGCGGCTTTCCAGCCCGCATCGAGGGCGTGCTTTCCGACAGGCCCGATGCGCCGGGGCTGGATTATGCCAACCGCGCCGGCATCCCCACGCGGGTCGTGGCGCGTTCCGACTATGCGTCGGGCGACCTGCATGACGGGGCGATCGACGAGGCGCTGGAGGAACTCGGCGCTGAGCTGGTCTGCCTTGCGGGCTACATGCGGCGGCTTTCGCCGGGTTTCGTGCGCAAATGGCTGGGGCGGGTGATCAACATTCACCCTTCGCTCCTGCCGCTCTTCAAGGGGCTGAACACACACCGGCAGGCGCTGGACGCCGGTGTGCTGATCCACGGCTGTTCCGTGCATTTCGTGACGCCGGCAATTGACGCCGGGCCGGTGATCGCGCAAGCGGCAGTTCCCGTGTTGCCGGAGGACGACGAGATGGTGCTTGGCGCGCGCGTGCTCACCATGGAGCACCGGATCTATCCAATGGCGCTGCGCATGGTGGCGGAAGGAAAGGTCGTGATGCGCGGCGACCGCGCCGTATTCGAGGGTCTTCGCGTCAATCGCGAGAGCGCTGACAACGCGCTGCTTTCGCCGCAGCCGGATACCGGCATCGTCGACATCGAATCGCTGGCGCGGTTTACGCCCTAGCCTCCCCTGTCAGTAGACCGCCTCCGCCGCATTGACGAACGGGGGACGGCACCCGCACCATCGCGGCCGTTTAGCGGGACATTGCGAATGGCCGACGACCGGTTCTCGGACCCGAATGTCAAGGAAGCGTTTGCAGCGCTGCCGGGGACGGCGCGCGACGGGCTGCTTCAGCTGCGATCGCTCATCTTTCAGGCCGCTGCCGAGAATGTCAGCGCGGTTGGCCGCCTCGAGGAAACCCTGAAATGGGGACAGCCCTCCTACCTGACGCCAGAGACCAAGAGCGGCAGCACGATCAGGCTCGGCGTGCCGAGATCGCCGGACCATGACTATGCGCTGTTCGTGCATTGCCAGACCGATCTGACGGAGCAGTTCGAGACCAACTATCCCGGCGAATTCGAATTCGAGGGCACACGGGCGCTGCTGTTCAAAGCTGACAGACCGATTCAGGCCGATGCGCTAAAGCACTGTATCGGAATGGCTTTGACCTATCACGCGAGGAAGCGATAACGCATGGCAATCAAGCGGATGGACAATGTCGGGATCGTCGTCGAGGACCTCGACGCGACAGTCGACTTCTTTCTCGAACTCGGCCTCGATCTCGAAGGACGGGCCATGATCGAGGGCGAATGGGCCGGACGCGTGACCGGCCTCGGCGACCAGCATGTCGAGATCGCGATGATGCGCACGCCGGACGGCCACGGTCGGCTCGAACTCTCCCGCTTCATCCGACCAGCGGTGATCGCGGACAACCGTAACGCCCCGGTGAACGCTCTGGGCTATCTGCGCGTCATGTTCGCCGTGGACGATCTCGACGAGACGCTGAAGAAGCTCGGCAAACGGGCCGAACTGGTCGGCGAAGTGGTCGATTATCACGACGTCTACCGGCTCTGCTACATCCGTGGACCGGAAGGGATCCTCATCGGCCTCGCGCAGGAACTGAGCTGAGCCCACAGCACGTGACGGCTTTGGGCTGACGGCGAAGAATGCAGTTCAAGCAGACTGCGCTACCCGCACCCACACCTTGTTGTCGTGGAAGGCCGCGCCGCCATAGGGCGCTGCGGCGTCTGAGCCGGTGAGCACGTTGATGCCCTCACCGCGCTCATGCGCCGAGTTCGGCCAGATGCCCTCGGCGATGACCACGCCCGGCCGCACGGTATCCGACAGTCTTGCATGCAGCACGACTTCGCCGCGCACATTGCCGATTTCGACACGGTCGCCATCGGCAAAGCCGAGTGTTGCGGCATCCTGCGGGTGGACCAGGAGTTCGGGACGGCCTTCGCGCTTTTTCGACCCCGGCGTCTCGGTGAAGCTGGAATTGAGGAACGAGCGCGCCGGCGATGTCGCCAGCCTGAACGGGTGCTCGGCATCGGCGGTTTCGATCATCTCCACATGGTCGGGGAATTTGGGAAGCTCGGCCCACCTGCCCTGCGTGCCCATCGATTTCGGCGGCTTGCCCGGCGCGGGCGTGCCGGTCCAGTCCGGCCGGAAGCGGTACTTGCCGTTCCGGTGACCGAAGCCGGAGATGAAATGCGCCTCATCGAATGGCGGCTGGAGATCGGCCCAGCGCTCCTCGCGGAAGGTGTCGAAGGTGCCGAGATCGCGGCTCTTGAGCATAACGTCTATGTGCTCCCGCTCGCTCATGCCGAAGCCCGGCTTGTCGGCGACGCCCAGGCGCCTCGCCAATTCCTCGATCACATAGAGGTTGGTACGCGGGCCTTCGGGCGGGTCGATCAGTTTGGGCCCGAGCGTGACGTGCTGGTTGCCACCACCCTTGTAGATGTCGTCATGCTCCATGAACATGGTGGCCGGAAGCACGACATCGGCGAGTTTGGCCGTGTCGGTCATGAACTGCTCGTGCACGCAGGTGAACAGGTCCTCGCGCAGGAAACCGCGTTTCACCAACCGCTGCTCGGGCGCGACATTGGCCGGGTTCGTGTTCTGGATCAGCATCGCCGTGACAGGCGGGCCGCCATAAAGCGCGTCCTCCGCGCCGGTGAGTACCGCGCCGATGCGCGACTGGTCGAGATGGCGGATGCGCGGATCCTGCAGCTTCGCGCCCTTCAACAGGCCATTGTCGAGCTTAAGGATGCCGGAATTGGAGTGAAATGCGCCGCCGCCCTCATACTGCCAGCAGCCGGTGACGGTCGCCAGGGACAGGGCAGCATGCATGTTCACCGCGCCGTTGCGCTGGCGCGCGAAACCGTAACCGAGGCGGAAGAAGGTCTTTTTCGTCGTGCCAACAAGGCGGGCGAAGGCCTCGATTTCCTCGACAGACAGGCCGGTGATCGCCGAGGCCCATTCGGGCGTGCGGGTCTTCAGATGGGCTTCGAGCCCGGCCGGGTCGTCGGTGTATTTTTCGAGATAGGCCCGGTCGGCAAGGCCATCGCGGAAAAGCACATGCATGGCCGCACAAGCCAGCGCTCCGTCTGTGCCGGGCTTCAGCACCAGCCCCATATCGGCCTGCTTGATCGTCGCGTTGTCGTAGATGTCGATGACGACGATCTTTGCGCCGCGTTCCTTTCCGGCCTTCACGGCATGGGTCATCACATTGACCTGGGTGACCACGGCGTTGGTGCCCCAGATCACCACGCAGTCGGACTTGGCCATTTCACGCGGGTCGGCGCCGGCCAGCTTGCCGGCACCCATGACCCAGCCTGTCCAGGCAAGATTGGTGCAGATGGTGTCGAAGAAGCCGGAATATTTCTTGGCATGACGCAGGCGCTCGATGGAATCGCGCTGAACCAGCCCCATCGTGCCGGCGTAGAAATAGGGCCAGACGGTCTCGGAGCCGTGCTTCTCCTCCGCCGCGATGAACTTCTCGGCGACAAGATCGAGCGCTGCTTCCCAACTTGCCTCTTTCCAGCCACCCCCGCCCTTGGCGCCGGAGCGGACCAGCGGCTTCAGCAGCCGGTCGGGATGATGGATGCGCTCGACATAACGCGCGACCTTGGCGCAGATGACGCCGTCCGTGTAGCTGTTGTCCTTCGCCCCGTGGACGCGGCCGATGCGGCTGCCGTCCAGCACCTCGACGTCGAGCGCACAGGTGGACGGGCAATCATGCGGGCAGGCCGAATGGCCGATGGTGATGCGCGCGGATGATTCGTGAATTTTGGCCGAAACGTTCATGGCGCGGAACCTACCGGCTTTCCGCCGAAGAGTGTAGAGACCGGCAACCAAAGTCGATTGCGCCAGGGTCAGTGGAACGAAATTGACGTTCGATTTTGATCTAACACCGCGCGACAAGGCGAAAGTCAGAACCGGACCACCAACATGAACTACCGCCACGCCTACCATGCCGGGAATTTCGCCGACGTGATGAAGCACACCGCACTGGCGCGCATCGTCGATTATCTGAAACGCAAGGACAAAGCCTTCCGCGTCATCGACACGCATGCGGGCATTGGCGTGTACGATCTGTCATCCAAGGAAGCGCAGAAGACAGGAGAATGGCAGGGCGGCATTGGCAAATTGCTCGATGCCAAATTGCCATCGGAGGCGGCGGCACTGCTCGCGCCATATCTCGATGCGGTCCGGACTATGAACCCGAATGGCGGGCTGCAATACTACCCCGGTTCGCCGGCAATCGCGCGGCATCTGCTTCGCAAGCAGGACCGGCTGACGGCAATCGAGAAACACCCCGACGACGCCGCGACGCTGAAAGCGCGCTTCGAGGGTGACTACCAGGCACGGATTATCGAACTCGACGGCTGGCTGGCGCTCGGCGCGCATCTGCCGCCCAAGGAAAATCGCGGGCTGGTGCTCGTCGACCCTCCATTCGAGGAAAAGGGCGAATTCGACAGGCTGCTCGATGGCCTGCAACGCGCCTTGGGCCGTTGGCCGGGCGGTGTCTATGCGCTGTGGTATCCGATCAAGGATCGCAAGGAAGTGGACAGGTTTCGCAAGAGACTGGCTGAAGCAGGCATTCCAAAGGTTCTGGACCTTTCTCTGGAAATTCGTGCGCCTTCGCCCGAACCGCGCTTCGACGGTTCGGGTCTCGTGGTGGTCAACCCGCCCTACCCGCTCGAGTCCGAGATGCGCACAATCCTGCCGGTGCTGACCGGCCTCATGGCCGAGCAGTCAGGCAGGTTCCAGATCGAATTTGCGGAATGAGTATCGCGGATGCGACGCACTAGGCCGGCATCTGCATGCGCCGCCAGATGGCGTTGAGGTTGCCGGCATTGTAGGCCGAATTGTGGAACTTGATGCCAAGCTCGCCGGGTGCGCGCCAGCGTGCGACACCTGTCATGGCGCCCAATTCCGGACTCACGACCTCAATGTCGTCGCCGGTCCAGATCTCGGCGATCTCGTCCGTCGTCATACGCATGCCGCCCCTGGATATGTTGAGGACATGGCCATGATAGACGCGTCCGCGCGCGTGAATGCGCACGCGCATCCTGCACCGGTGCCGGTCGTTTCCCCTCTTGTCCCAGGTCATGCCCATCCCCGCCTGGCTAAAGACGGAACCTGCATAGCAGCATTGAATTAGAACCCGCTGAAGTCAGTGCCGCGCATTTGAACGACTGTGGCAAGAAAGACTTAACCAAACCGTTTGGGCGAGGCTATGTACGCCCCCGGCCTGCCTGGCTGGCAAAGCGCCACAGATCGCGCAGACCGGCCTCGGCTTCGGAAATGTCGCGGAACTTGACGCCCAGCCTTCGCGGCACGCGCCAGCGGGCAGTGCCCGTCACGGGGCCAAATTCGGTACCGACAATCTCGACAGCGTCACCGGTCCAGATGCCTTCGACCTGATCGGTGAGGAGTTCGATCCCGTCGTCGAAAAGCTGGACCACGTAGCCGCCAATGTCACGGCCGCGGGCGCGGATTTTCACCCGTATCCGGCATCGACCGCTTTTCCCCAGCTCTGCACCTTTCATGTCGGTTCCCCGAAGGACATTCGGGACCGAAACTATAGAAGGCATGTTGGCCGGCTATTAAGCGAAAGCCGCGCATTTGAGCGAATGAAGTAAGGCCGGGAACACACTTCGAGCGCCGGCAAGCTGACTGTGCCGCCGGTTCCCAACTTGACCCCGCGACAGGCAGCGGACACAGTGTCGCCGCACCCGGAAGCGGCGTTTTCACAGGTTGGGCGGTTCGATGAAACACCTTCTCAGTATCATGATTGTCGCTGCTCTTGCCGGGCTCGGCACAATGACGCCTGATGCGCAGGCAGCCGACTTGGTGCGCGGCGTTGCCGCCTCCGACCCGGGAGCCTGTTCCGATCAGCGGGTGCTGGCGAAAATCTCCCATCGCTTCCGCTATCAGGTTAGGCATGTGCCACATCTGCCCGATGTCGAGATTGTCGGCTATTCGCGCCTTGGCCAGAAGCGCTTTCACCCGAAAAGTGAGCGGCATCCGATTTCGCGCCGCTATTGCCACGGCTCGGTCGACCTCTCGGACGGGCGTCGGCGTTCCATGTGGTACCTGATCGAAGACCCGATGGGCTTTGCCGGCATCGGCTCCAATGTCGAGTTCTGCATATCGGGCTTCGACCGCTGGCTGGTCTATGGCGGACGCTGCCGCGTGCTGCGATAGGCGGAACCGGCACCACTTCATGAGACCATTCTTCAAGGCGCTGCCGCTGCTGGCGGGACTTGCTCTGACAGGCGCTGCATCTGCGCAACCAATCGACAATGACGCTGCTTCACAGGGCACCGGTTTCGATTTCTACGTGATGTCGCTGTCGTGGTCGCCAAGCTATTGCGCCATCGAGGGTGAAAACGCCAACCGGATGCAATGCGCGCCTGACCGCGACCTGGCTTTCATCGCGCACGGGCTGTGGCCGCAATTCGAGCGCGGCTATCCCGAATATTGCCCGACATCGGATCCGGACCGGGTGCCGAACAGGCTGGTGGATACCGTCATCGACATCATGCCGTCGCCCGGCCTGGTCGGACATCAATGGCGCAAGCACGGAAGCTGCACCGGGCTGTCGCAAGCAGACTATCTGGAAGCGACGCGGGAAGCCTTCAACCGGATTACCATTCCAACCGTTCTCAGGGATGCCGAAGGTCCGCGCCGAGGATCAGCGGAAGTGGTGGAGACAATCTTCATTGCCGCCAATCCGGGATTGCAAAGCAACGGCATCGCGGTCAGCTGCAAATCGGGGCGGCTTGTGGAAGTGCGCATCTGCCTGACGAAGGAACTGGACTTCCGCGCGTGTCCGTACATCGACAGGCGCGGTTGCACCGCCTCAAACCTTTCGGTGCCACAGGCGCCATAACCCGGCCATTCGCCATCAACCAGGACATCCGACATGCCCAAGATCCGCTATTTTCTGCCGTCGCCCTATAGCGCCAAGGTCCGCATGGCCGCGACCTATGCCGGCATCGGCTATGAGAGCGTGGCAACCGATACGAACAACCCGTCTGCCGACTTCCTGGCCGACAACCCGCTCGGCAAGATACCGGTTTTCATCACCGACGAGGGCGAGAGCATCTACGACAGCCGCGCCATCACGCAATATCTGAACCGGGTGTCACGCAACGCGCTCTTCCCGCGCAATGCCGCCAAACGCACCGAATCCGAACGGCTTGAGGCGCTGGCCGACGGCATTTGCGACTGCCTCCTGGCGCATGTTTATGAGCGCCGTTTCCGGCCCCAGGAGATCGTGCATCAGGAGTGGCTGAACAAGCAGTGGACGAAGGCGATGCGCGCGCTTGATGCGCTGAATGCGCAACCGCCCAAACTGCCGAAGAAGATCACCGCAGGGCACATCGCGTTTCGTGTGGTGCTTGCCTATCTGTCGCTGCGCTTCGAGGGCCAGTGGGAACGCGGACGCTCCAAGCTGGTGCGCTGGGCGAAACGCTTCGACGACAAGTTCCCGGAACTGACAGGGCTGCTGCCGCAGGCCACTGCCTGAAACCGCACAAAAAAGCCGGCCCGAAGGCCGGCTTTTCAATTTCACTGGTTCTGCGACGATCAGAACTTCATGCCGATACCGAGAAGAACTCGGTGATCGGAGTTCGAGATCGACTGCGGGCCGGAACCGGTGTTAAGCGTGCGCGCACCGAAATCGGTGTAGCGGTACTCGACCCGACCGAAAACGTTATCGGTGAGCTTGGCGTCCATACCGGCGCCAGCCGTCCAGCCGAGCGCGGTTCCGGTTGCCGTGCCGGCCGCATCATAGATGCGCTGTGCCGAAGCGGCGCCACCAGCGGTGGCGTAGAGCAGAATCGGGTCGGCCACCGCATAGCCCAAGCGGGCACGCAGCGAGCCTTCAAGGCCGCGACGCGAATAGGTCGTGCCGTTGCCGCCATTCATGCCGTTGTAGCCGAAGTCACCCTCGACACCGTAGACGAACGCGTCCGACTGGAAATTGTAGCCGCCGAAGCCGCCAAACAACCAGCCATTGGTGTTGATGGTTCCACCTGTCGCGCCGGTTGTGCGGCCGCCGAAACCATAGCCGCTATAAAGACCGAGATACGGCCCGGCCCAGCTGGCCACGGGCGGATTTTCCAGCGGCGCGGGCTGAGGTGCCGGTGGCTCTTCATAAACAACGTCTGCCGCATACACAGGCGCGGTAGCAAAGAGCACCGCAATGCCGGTTGCCAGTGCCGCGATCCGGCTCTTGGAAATCCTGGCTGTCATCTGTCCTTCTCCTTGATCATGGTACGAAATACGGACCCCCGATCCACAAAGACCGCTCGGAGCGGTTCGATGTTTCTCGACCGTCGCGATTGGCTGGCGGCGAATGTCGTTGCCGAATGCGGCAGAAGCGCACCCGAAAATTGAAGTTTCGCTGGCGGATTTAAGGCGCAAATTTGACGTTGCATTTCAGCAACATGGCCCTGGCAGGAGTGTCAGGGCCTTGCGCACCCTGCCGTTGGACTGGGCGCAAGCAGCTTCTATATAGGGGGAAGCGCTCCAACCCCGGTTCCCATGTTACTCAGCCTTCTCCTGCTCGCCGCCGGCCTCGCACTGCTTATCGTTTCAGGCGATTTTCTGGTGCGCGGCGCAGTGCAGGCAGCTGAAAATCTGGGCGTCTCGCCGCTGGTCATCGGCCTCACCGTGGTGTCGGCCGGCACATCATTGCCCGAACTCCTGATTTCGGTTCAGGCTGCACTGTCGGGCGCGCCGGGCATTGCGATCGGCAATGTGGTGGGCTCCAATATCGCCAACGTACTTCTGGTGATCGGCGTGCCGGCATTGCTGCAGCCGATCCATTCCGACGGGCCGGGCCTGCGGCGAAACCTGACCGTGATGCTCGCCATCACCGCCGTATTCATGGTGATGATGACCAGCGGGCAGGTTGGCCGGATCGACGGTCTTCTCCTTTTTCTCTCGCTGAGTGCTTTCGTGTCCTGGCAGGTGTGGGCCGCGCGACGGGCGGCACGGAACGGACAGGCTGACCGTGCCGTGCACCACGCACCGAAGCGCGTTGCCGCATTTCTCATTGGCGGCCTGATCGGGCTGCCGATTGCGGCGCAACTGACGGTGAATGGCGCGGTTGGCGTGGCTGAGGCCTTCAATGTGCCCGATACGGTGATCGGTCTCACCGTGATCGCCATCGGCACATCTCTGCCGGAACTGGCGACCACGATCGTTGCTGCGGTGCGCAGGAGTTCGGCGATCGCGATCGGCAACATTGTCGGGTCGAACATATTCAACATCATGGGCATCATGGGACTCACGGCGCTGATCACGCCTGTCGCCGTCGACGGCCATGTGATCAGCGTCGATATGTGGGTGATGCTGGGCGCAGCAATAGCCGCCGCGATACTGGGATTCGGGCGCGTGCCCGCCGGTAGACCAGTCGGCATCGCCATGCTGGCGGCCTATGTCCTATATGTCGTGACACTTGTCTGACGGGCGAATGACGATGGCGAATGCGCAGAATGTGGCTCTGGTAACCGGCGGTGCAAAACGCATCGGCGCGGAGATCGTGCGCGGCCTTGCACAGGCAGGTTTCGCCGTCGCCATCCATTGCCGCAATTCGCGCGGCGAAGCCCACGATCTTGCGGAAGAAATTCGACGGGGTGGCGGCCGCGCCGAAGTCTTCGCGGCCGATCTCGAATCAAACGGGGCCTGCGAAAAGCTGATCGACGACGCAACCCGGACGCTTGGACCTTTGCGGCTTCTGGTCAACAGCGCGTCCACCTTTGAATCCGACGGCGTGACCGAACTCGACTGGGAACGGTGGGACCGGCATTTCGACATCCATCTGAAGGCGCCGGTTGCGCTGACCAGCCGCTTTGCGGCGGCCCTGCCCGACGAGACCGACGGTCTGGTGGTGAACGTGATCGACCAGCGCGTATGGCGGCTCAATCCACGGTTCTTTTCCTACACGCTGTCGAAGAGCGCGCTGTGGACCGCCACCCAGACAATGGCGCAGGCGCTCGCGCCGCACATCCGCGTCAACGCTTTGGGCCCCGGTCCGACCATGAAGAATGACCGGCAGTCCGATGCGGATTTCCGCCAGCAGACGGAATCGGTCATTCTGGGTCACGGCCCGGCGCTGGACGAATTCAGCCGGACGATCCTATATCTGTGGGAGGCAAAGTCGGTGACCGGACAGATGATCGCCATCGACGGCGGCCAGCACCTCGCCTGGGAAACCCGCGACGTGACCGGCATCGAATGAGCACCCACACGACCAAACCTCCGGTGCCGAAACGCAGCGGCAGCGCTGCCGGCGACATGGCCGGTTACATGCCCGGCGAAGACGCCGAAGACGATGATGGCGAGCCGGAAAAGAGCGAGGTTTCGGCGCAGGCGCTGCTTGCGTCAATCGACTGGGCGGGCATCGGCGTCGAGGGACGGCAACTTGCGACCGGACCGGAAGTCATCGAAGCGCTTGTAAAACAGCTGCCGAACAGGCCCGGCGTCTACCGGATGCTGAATACGGCCGGCGACGTGCTTTATGTCGGCAAGGCGCGCAGCCTGAAGAAGCGGGTCACTGCCTATGCGCAGGGCCGGTTCCATACCGACCGCATCGGCCGCATGGTTCGCGAAACGGCGGGGATGGAGTTCGTCGTCACCCGCACGGAGACTGAAGCGCTCCTGCTCGAGGCGAATCTTATCAAGCGCCTGCGGCCGCGCTTTAACGTGTTGATGCGGGACGACAAATCGTTCCCATACATTCTGCTGACCGGCGATCACCCGGCACCCGGCATCTTCAAGCACCGTGGCGCGAGAAGCCGCAAGGGCGACTATTTCGGGCCGTTCGCTTCGGCAATGGCGGTGGGGCGCACGATCAATTCGCTGCAGCGCGCGTTCCTCTTGCGCACCTGCACCGACTCCGTGTTTGAAAGCCGCACGCGCCCCTGCCTGCTCTACCAGATCAAGCGCTGCTCCGGCCCCTGCACCGGCGAGGTGACGGAAGCGGAGTATGCCGAGCTGGTAGGCGAAGCGAAGGCGTTTCTGTCGGGACGGTCTTCGACGATCAAGGCGCAGATATCGGAGGCGATGCAGGAAGCGTCGGAAGAACTCGATTTCGAGCGGGCCGCGATCTATCGCGACCGGCTTGCCGCGCTGAGCCACGTGCAGAGCCATCAGGGCATCAACCCGCAAACGGTGGAAGAGGCAGACGTTTTCGCCATCCATCAGGAGGGCGGACAGACCTGTGTGGAGGTTTTCTTCTTCCGCACCGGACAGAACTGGGGCAACCGCGCCTATTTTCCCAAGGCGGATTCGGCGCTCGAGCCATCCGAGGTGCTGTGCGCATTTCTGGCGCAGTTTTATGACGACAAGCCCTGCCCGCGCATGATCCTGCTGTCGCATCCGGTCGAGGAACAGGGGTTGCTGGCGGAGGCGCTATCGACCCGCGCCGGGCGCAAGGTGTCGGTCAGCGTGCCGCAACGCGGCGAAAAGAAGGACCTGACACAGAACGCATTGCAAAATGCGCGCGAGGCGCTGGGCCGGCGGCTTGCCGAAACGTCTTCACAGGCGCGGTTGCTGAAAGGCATGGCCGAGACGTTCGGCCTGGAACGGACGCCGCGGCGCATCGAGGTCTACGACAACTCGCACATCATGGGCACCAATGCGGTCGGCGCGATGATCGTGGCTGGCCCCGAGGGTTTCATGAAGGGCCAGTACCGCAAGTTCAACATCCGCTCCAATGACATCACGCCGGGCGACGATTTCGGCATGATGCGCGAAGTCATGCAGCGGCGCTTTTCGCGGCTGATCAAGGAACACGGCATACCGGGCGAAACGCCCCCTTCAGCCGACGATGATGGCGAGGGACCGGAACAGAACGACGCGCCGGCATGGCCGGACGTGATTCTGATCGACGGCGGCCAGGGCCAGATGTCATCGGTCCGCCAGGTGCTGGACGAACTCGGCATCGCCGGCAAGGTTACGGCAATCGGCGTTGCAAAGGGCGCCGACCGAGAAGCGGGACGCGAGCGCTTCTTCATGGAAGGGCGCAGTTCGTTTTCACTGCCGGTGCGCGACCCCCTGCTCTACTTCATCCAGAGGCTGCGCGACGAAGCACACCGTTTCGCCATCGGCTCGCACCGGGCGCGGCGCAAGAAGGAGATGATCCGCAATCCTCTGGACGAGATTGCGGGCATCGGGCCCGGACGCAAGCGAGCGCTCCTGCACCATTTCGGCACCGCCAAGGCGGTAAGCCGAGCGGCGGTCGAGGATCTGGCGGAAGTGGACGGAATTTCCGAAGCGATGGCGCGCCAGATATACAATCATTTCCATGAACAGGGGGCTTGATGGCCAAATATAGCCCGGCGACAATCCGCCACGATTGCAGACATGCTCAGTAAGCGGGCAGACTTGGCGCAGCGCATGGAGAATTGCGGTTGACCTCACAGGCATCAGAAACGGGAAAGCTGCCGCCGGCATTCAGCATCCCCAACTTGCTGACTTATGCCCGCATTCTGGCCGTGCCGCTGGTTGTGCTGTGCTTTTTTGTCGAGGGCCGGCTGCAGGGCAGCGATACGGCGCGCTGGTACGCGCTTGCGATCTTCGTCATCGCCAGCCTGACCGACTTTCTGGACGGCTATCTGGCGCGGATCTGGAAGCAGACCTCCAATATCGGAAAGATGCTCGATCCGATCGCCGACAAGCTGCTGGTGGCGGCGGCGCTGCTTCTGATGGCAGGAGACGGCACGATTGCCGGCTGGACGCTGTGGGCGGCAATCATCATCCTGTGCCGCGAAATCCTGGTGTCGGGACTGCGCGAATATCTGGCCGAACTCAAGGTGTCGGTGCCCGTGACGCGGCTCGCCAAGTGGAAGACAACAGTTCAGCTCGTGGCGATCGGCTTCCTCATTGCCGGGCCCGCGGGCGACAAGGTGATCGGATACGCCACCGAAATCGGCATCACACTGCTCTGGGTTTCGGCCATCATCACGCTTTACACCGGTTATGATTATTTCAGGGCCGGGTTGAAGCACATCATGGATTGAACCCATGAAACTCGTCTATTTCGCCTGGGTCCGCGAACGCATCGGCGTCACCGAAGAAGAGGTAACGCCGCCCGACAGCGTGGCGACGGTGCGCGACCTGCTGGAATGGCTGAAGTCACGCGGCGAGGAATATGCCGAGGCGCTGAAGTTTCCCGAGGCGATCCGTGTCGCGATCAATCAGGAACATGCACGGCACGATGAGCCGATCAAGGGCGCGCGCGAGATTGGCTTGTTCCCGCCCATGACCGGGGGGTGACAAGATGGCCTCCGCGGCCACCATCCGCATCCAGAGCGAAGCATTCGATACCGCCGCCGAAATCGCAAGAATGACTGATGGCCGGCGCGATATTGGCGCGCTTGTCACCTTCAGCGGGGTTTGCCGCGATGAGGCGGGCACGCTTAAGGCATTGGAGATCGAGCACTATCCGGGCATGGCGGAGGCGGAGATCAGCCGCATTGCGGAGCGGGCGCATGCCAGATGGCCGCTGACAGGGATGACCATCATTCACCGTCACGGCCGCATCGACACCGGCGAGCCCATCGTGCTGGTCGTCACCGCATCAAAACACCGGCAGGCCGCGTTCGAGGCGGCTGAATTCATGATGGATTTCCTGAAGTCGCGGGCGCCGTTCTGGAAGAAGGCGCACCGCGTGGATGGCTCCAGCGGCGAATGGGTCGATGCGAAGGAAACCGACGAGGATGCGCTGTCGCGCTGGGACTGACCGATTGCGGCCCCAATGTTGTGGTTCACGGGCCGCAACGCTGATTTGCACGAAAGACCGTATCATGACCCTCGTTGTCTCACGCCGCGCGATCTCCAAGGCCGCCCTTCTCATTGCCGCCATGACGGTCACAGGAAGCGTTGCGCTGGCCAACAAGGCATCGCCTGACGGATTGTTCGACATCGAATGGCGCGTGACCGATCTCGCCGGCGCAGAACCCATAGCCGACCATGTCCCGACCCTCATCCTGAGCGAGACTGGTCAGGCTGGCGGCAATACGGGCTGCAATGTCTATTTCTCGACCGCCACCATCAACGAGAGCGCGATCAGCTTCACGCAGGTCGGCACGACCTATATCGCCTGCGAAGAAGCGGTGATGGTGCAGGAGCGCGCCTTCCTGGAAGCTCTTGAATTGACAGCGCGTTTCCAGCTTACGGCCGATGGGCTCGAATTGATCGACCGGGATGGCGCACTTCTCGTCAAGCTTGCCGCCTCGACCTGACAAGACACGCTCCTGCCGTAACGTAACCCGCCATTAAGCATAAGGCCGGTTCGCAGGCTGCATTAGAGAATTAGCAATCGCGTAACGATAGCCTCGGCCAATGTAACACGGCGTTTGGGGCTCATGGACATCACCGTCAGTTCTATCATCGATCTGGCAGCCAGCGAGCAGTGGCTGATCACCGCGAATTTCATTCTCTCGGTGCTGCTCGGTCTGTGGATGCTGCGTTACCGCCGCCTCTACCATCATTCGCGCGCCGAGCAGAAAGCGATTGAGGAAACGATCGATACGCTTTCGGAAGGCGTTTACCGCTCGTCCCTGGACGGAAAACAGATCAAGGCCAACCAGGCGCTGGTCAGGCTCAACGGATATGACAGCGAGGAAGAGTTGCTGGCGTCGGTGAACGACATCGCAACCGAATGGTATGTCGATCCGTCCCGCCGAGACGACTTCCGCACCATCCTGGACCGCGACGGCGTGGTGCGGGATTTCGTGTCGGAAATCTATCGTCACAAGACGCGCGAACGCATCTGGATCACCGAATCGGCGCGTGTCGTCCATGACAAGAAGACCAACAAGCCCCTCTACTACGAGGGTTCGGTGCGCGAGGTTACCGAAACGGTCGAGCGACTGAAGCTGGAAGAACAGTTCGGCAAGCTGATGCGCGAAGTGCCGGGCGCGCTGTTCCAGTTCAGCGTGAAGCCCGACGGGTCAGTCAAGATGATCTATGTGAGCCCGGGATATGAGCGTCTCACCGAGATTCCCGTAGCCAAAATCATGGCGGATCCGTACGAGTTCTACAACCATATCCCGGAACAGGATCAGGAGTTCTACAGCACGTCTCTGCGCGACGCGTGGGGTCGGCAAGAAGCGTGGGACATCGAGCATCGTTTCATAACTTCGAGTGGCGAACATAAATGGCTGCGCGTTACCGCAACGCCTGAGTTCAAAGGCAACGAAGTGGTGTGGCACGGCTATGTGTCTGACATCTCGCTGCGCAAGAAGAACGAGCTGGAGATCCGCAACCTCGCCTATTTCGACACGCTGACGGAACTGCCCAACCGCCGGTTGTTCCTCGACCGCATGCATGAGTCGATCGCTTCGTGCCGTGAACAAGGCAACAGATCGGCACTGCTGTTTGTCGACCTCGATAACTTCAAGACCCTGAACGACACCCAGGGTCACGACATCGGCGACCGCTACCTGGTGCAGGTGGCCGCAAGGCTGCTCGACTGCGTTGGCGAGGACGATACGGTCGCACGCATCGGCGGCGACGAGTTCGTGGTGCTGCTGGAAGGCATTGGCAATGATGACGGCACGGCGTCGCGCCACGCAATCAACATCGCCAACCGCATCAACTCAGCGATGCGCCAGCGCTTTGAACTCGGCGAAGCCAGTCACCGGGCCTCGGCCAGCATCGGCATCGTGGTGTTTGACGGCAAAGAGGACAAGGCCGACGAAATCCTCAAGCGCGCCGACATCGCCATGTATGAAGCCAAAACCTCCGGGCGCGACAGTATGGTGCTGTTCAACCCGGCCGCACTCGGCAAAGCCTCGGAGCGCTACGCGCTACTGGCCGATCTGCGCGAGACGATCGGACGTGGCGGCGACGAACTGGAGCTCCACTTCCAGCCTCTCATGGACAGCAACAACAAGGTTGCGGCGGCGGAGGCCCTGCTCAGGTGGAACCATCCCGAACACGGCACAGTATTTCCCGATCGCTTTATCCAGCTTGCCGACCAGTTCGGCCTCGCGCATGAGCTGGGCTTTATCGTGCTGGAAAAAGGCATTTCGGCCCTGGCACAGTGGGCGACGGACAGCGATCTGTGCGACATTGGACTGTCGATCAATGTCAGCGCGCACAGTTTCACGAACGATGATTTTGTGCCCTCGCTCAAGAACCTGCTCGAGCGCTATGGCGTGAACGGAACGAAGCTGACGATCGAAATCACCGAACACGTGACGGTGCGCGACGAATATGCCGTCGCCACCAAGATGCGCGAACTGAAAGCGCTGGGCGTGCGGCTGTCACTCGACGACTTCGGCACCGGATATTCGTCCCTCACCTACCTCAAGAAGCTGCCCTTCGACGAAGTGAAGATAGACGGCAGTTTCGTGGCCGATATCGAGACCACCGAGAGTGACCGCGCTCTGGTGCGCACGATCCTGGCCATGGCCGAAACGCTGGACCTGACCGTGGTGGCCGAACATGTCGAGACCAAAGCGCAGGAAGAATTCTTGAACGCGCATGGCTGCGAATACCGGCAGGGCTGGCTCTACGCCAAGGCGATGTCGCGCGAGGCGTTTGTCGATCATGTCAGGGAAACGAACCCCAGGCCGGCCGCGGCGATGGTTGGCACCTTCCGCCAGCCGGCCTGAGAAAGATCTGGATCAGCCGACGATTTCGGTGTCGGAGAACCAGTAACGGATTTCCTGGGCAGCCGTTTCCGGCGCGTCGGACCCATGGACCGAATTTTCACCGATCGACTGGGCATAAGTCTTGCGGATGGTTCCTTCGGCCGCATCGGCCGGGTTGGTAGCGCCCATTACTTCACGGTTCTTTGCGATGGCGTTCTCGCCTTCCAGCACCTGAACGACGGTCGGCGCGGACGACATGAAATCGCAGAGCTCGTCAAAGAAGGGACGCTCGCGGTGAACTGCGTAGAAGCCCTCGGCCTCGCGGCGGCTCATCCAGACGCGCTTCGACGCGACGACGCGCAGACCGGCATCCTCGAGCATCTTGGTGATCGCGCCGGTGAGATTGCGCCGGGTCGCGTCCGGCTTGATCATCGAAAAAGTACGCTCGACGGCCATTGAATTTCCTTCACTCATTGCATCGTTGCGGGGAAAGTGGCGGGTCTATAGACGCCGCCGGACCCGATGTGAAGGGGTTGAGGCGGTTGTCTATGCCGCAGCGGCCACGCGCCGGCCAAGACCGTCGTGAAGATCGAGAATCCGGCCGAACCATTCGGCCACCGCATCATCTGCCTCAAGCAGGGGATATGCGGAGACCACCCGCGCCCATTGCAGCGCTCCGCCGACGATATAGTCGGCGAAGAGCGGCGTCTCTCCGCCGATGAAGGGCTGGACATCGAGCATGCTGCGCAACGGCGCAAGCGATTTGCGGAAACGGTCGAGCTGCTCGTCCCGGCCCGGCGGCACTTCCTCTAGCTTGCGGCCAAACCGCTTTTCGCGGTCGGTGCGGAAATAGGCCTGGTCGGGCAGCGCGAGACAATCGTGAATGTCCATCAGCACGGCCTTGCCGATGTAGGGATGGAGCGTGAGCCGCGACCAGCGCTCGATAAAGCGCGACAGTGCCTTGCCGCCCTCGCCTCCAAACAGCGATGTCCGGTCGGGATAGGTCTCGTCGAGATAGAGCGCGATCTGGAAGGAATCGGCGACCACCTTGTCACCGTCGCGGATCACCGGGACCAGCTTTGACACACCGCCCTCGACCGACGGCACGCCGGTGAACGGCGTCGGCACCGACTCGAAGTCCAGTCCCTTGTGCGCAAGCGACCATGCGGTCTTCCAGCAATGGGGGCTGAATGGGCGCTTCGGGTCGGCGCCGACAAGTTCGTAAAGCCTGATTGCCATTGGTGGCTCTCCCCCTGCGTGATAGTCAACCTGCGGCCGAATCCGTCACCGCAGGAGAAATGATGAAGCAGCATTTTGCAATGATGGCAGCCTACAACGCGTGGGCCAATCAGCGTCTATACGATGCGGCAGCGGAACTGAACGAAGACGAATTCAACCGCGACACCGGCGCATTCTTCAAATCCATGTGCGGAACGCTGAACCATGTTCTGGTTGGAGACCGTATCTGGCTGAAGCGCTTTACCGGCAGCGGCGATGCGCCAGGCAAGCTCGACACAATCCTGTTTCCCCAGTTCGACGCGCTACGCGGCGCGCGCGAAGCCGAAGACAGGCGCATCATCGATTGGGTCGGCGGGCTGAGCGAAGACGACATTGGCGGCCGGTTTACCTATGTCACCGTGACCGACATGCGGACGATATCGCAGCGGCTGGCCCCGGCGCTGTCGCACTTCTTCAATCACCAGACGCACCATCGCGGCCATGCACACATGATCCTCACCACGCTGGGAAAGCCGTCGCTCGAGCTCGACATGATCTATTTCCAGCGCACCGAGAATGGGCGGCAGTTTGCGTGAATGCGCGCGGCGCGCTATACAAGCTATGATTGCATTGCAAGCAGTTGCAACTTATGCGTGCTAATAAGTATATATCGCCCTGAACTCTGATTTTACTTATACCACCTGCGACTTCCTCTCCGTGATAGCATCACCTGGTCGGCAATACTTCACGGCTGGCTGTAAAAAGAGAGGACTTTTTCATGGGCAACAAAGCTAGTTTTCTTGTTCAGGCACTTGCCACCAGCGCGCTGATCTTCGCATTTCAGGCGCCTGCCAATGCGCAGGACGTCGGCATTGGCGGCCTGGGCGGCGTGAGCGTTGGAGGCCTGGGTACCGGAAATCCTTCGGTTGGCGCCAGCCTCGGTGGCGGTAGCGGAGTCGGCGTCAGCGTCGGCCTTGGCGGCACGAGCGGCGGAGGTTCTACTACGGCTGGAGTATCCGCTTCCGTTGGCGGCCCAGGCGGCCTGAGTGCGGGTCTCGGCGCAGGTCCCAGTGGCGTATCCGGTGGTGTCAGTGTTGGTGGCACCGGGGTCGGAGTCGGCGTGGGAACGGGCGGCGTTTCCGTAGGTGTCGGTCTCGGCGACACCGGCATCGGTATCGGTATCGGCACCGGTCCGGGTAGCGGGCCCAGCGGCAGCACGGGCGTTTCCGGTTCGGGCGGTGGCGTATCCGCCAGCGCTCCGAGCGGCACCTCGCCCGGCCTGGGATCAGCTTCCGGCAGGGGCGTTGCCGGCCGTGCATTCGCCGGCATGTCACCCGCGCAGCTGCGCCAGTACAGCAGGCGGTGCATCGAGGTCACGACGAACCCGTTCTCCTACGACCGCAATCTCGTGGCGCTGTGCCGCATGATCCGCCAGGCCGCAATCAACTAGGACGGCCGAACGACCAGTTGAAAGGCGGCCTTCCGGCCGCCTTTTTCGTGCCCGTACATAACAAGATGGGCGGTAGACAGGCGTTCGGCAGCGTGCATAACGACCGTCATGCGGTTTGTCTTTCTGATCATCATTCTTGCCGGCGCCGGTCTCGGCATCGCCTATCCGTGGGCGGCGTCGAATGTGGCCGGCTACGAAATCGGCTCGTGGCGCGTATACGAGCGCGATGCCGGCTCCATGCCCGCCGAAGCAAACATCGCGGAGCCCGAAGCGCCGGTGTCGATCACGGTCGATCTGCGCACCGACCGGGCGCTCAATCGCGTCGAGGACAAGGCGCTGCTGTTCATGGATGTCACAAGCGAAGGTGGCGAGCCCGTGCTCGAGGCCGTTCTCGACCTTGTGGACGCCGAGGCGCGCACGGTGAACCCGCAGAGCGGCGAGATAGCCTACCGCGTGGAAGCGGGCAGGCTCGCGATCATAGATCGCAACAGATACAGCTTCGTTTTCCGTCCCGCGGAGGAGATAAGAGAGAGGTTGATCAGCGCCGATCTCATCCTCAATGCCGGTGCATTCGATCTCGATCCGCGCGCCATACCGGCCGGCTTCATCCTAATGGCTGTCGGTCTGGTCGGCTTTACCGCTTCACTGTTTCGCAAGCGGCGCGAAAACCCGAATTCCCAACCGCCGCCGCGCTGGGGGCGCGGCTGATCAAGGGTCTGCCGGCCGTTGCGCGCGTCAGATCTCGCCGAAGTCACCGCCCCTGCCCTTGCCCGCGCTGAACCGGGCGGCGCCCACGACGCCTTCCTCGTTGAAAACCCTGGCGCTCTTCCATTCGTTCGCCAACGCCGGCTCAATGTCGAGCGACCACTGACGCATCGCAGAGATGCGGTCGGCGCGCATGCAGCCCTGCGGAAAACGCGTCAGCTCATTGGCAAGTTCCAGCGCTGCTTCCAGCGCCTTGCCATCCTCGCATAGCCGGTTGGTCAGACCCATCGCCATGCATTCTTCGGCGTCCACCTTGCGGCCGGTGAGAATGAGGTCCATCGCACGGGCATGGCCGACAATGCGCGGCAGGCGAACGGTACCACCGTCGATCAGCGGTACGCCCCAGCGGCGGCAATAGACGCCCATATAGGCGGAGCGCTCCATCACCCGCATGTCGCACCACAAAGCGAGCTCCATGCCGCCGGCGACGGCCGGGCCGGAAATCGCGCCTATGACAGGCTTGGACAGTGTCAGGCGGGTCGGCCCCATCGGCCCCTTGCGCGGACGGTCGTGATGGCCGTCGAAACTCTCGTCAAGATCATGCTCGGCATACCAGTTGGCCCCGAGATCGCCCGAGGCAGCGGCCTTGAGATCGAAGCCGGCGGAGAACGCGCCAGTGACGCCGGTCAGAATCGCGACCTTCTGGCTCTCGTCGCGCTCGAAATCGACGAAGGCGCGGAACAGCGCGTCGGCCATTTCAGGATTGACGGCGTTGCGCGCCTCTAGCCGGTCGATGGTGACGACAGTGACTTCGCCCCTGGTTTCAACACGGATAGTCATTCGGCCATACCCTCCTCGTAGCGGGTGGACAGTTCGAGCCAACGATCCTCGTGGCCCGCCAGTGCCTCGACCAGTTTCGCGCGTTCCTTCGCCAGCGTCGAGATCCTGTCCGGCGCTTGCTGATGCACATCGGGTGTGGCCATTTCCCCGTCGATCCTGTCGATGCGCTGGCGGGTGCGCTCGATCAGACCTTCGGTCGCCTTGATCTCCTTGGCTACGGGCTCAAGTGCCGCGCGGCGCTGCGCCGCCTCTCGGCGGCGGTCGGCCTTGGACGCCTTGTCGGCCTCGCGCCTTTCGCGCCGGTCCGCCTTCTGCCCGGTGACGATGCGCCGATAGTCCCCGAGATCGCCGTCGAACGGCGCGACATCGCCATCCTTGACCAGCCACAGACGATCCGCCGTCGCCTCGATCAGATGACGGTCATGGCTGATCAGGATCACTGCGCCCGGAAACTCGTTCAGCGCCTGAATGAGTGCGGCGCGGGAATCGATATCGAGATGGTTGGTCGGTTCGTCGAGGATGAACAGGTTCGGCCCGTCGAAAGCGGCCAGTCCCATCAGGAGCCGCGCCTTCTCGCCGCCCGACAGATCCTTGGCCGGCGTCGACATCTTCTCCGTCGCCAGTCCGAACTGGGCGACCTTGGCGCGCGCCTTCGCCTCCGGCGCGTCCGGCATCAGACGGCGGACGTGCTCGTAGGCGTTTTCCTCGGGCCGCAGATCGTCCAGCTGATGCTGCGCGAAGATCGACACCTTCAGGCCGGGCGCGACCGTCATCTTGCCTTCTTCCAGCTTGAGCCGGTTGGACAGGAGCTTGGCGAAGGTGGACTTGCCGTTGCCGTTTGCGCCCATCAGCGCAATGCGGTCGTCATTGTCGATGCGCAAGGTGAGATGCGACAAGACGGGCTTGCCCGGCGCATAGCCAACCGAGCCGCCCTCAAGCGCGATGATGGGCGATGCTACGGCCTTTTCCGGCTTGGGAAAGCGGAACGGCGTCACTGAGCCGTCGATCATGGATTCGATCGGCTGCAGCTTTTCCAGGGCCTTCAGCCGCGATTGCGCCTGCCGCGCCTTCGACGCCTTGTAGCGGAAGCGGTCGACAAAGGCCTGCATGTGCTTGCGGGCCGCCTCCTGCTTGACGCGAGACTTTTCCAGTAGCTCCATCTTTTCCGCGCGCTGGCGCTCGAACTGGTCGTAACCGCCGCGCCACAAGGTCAGCTTCTTCTGTTCCAGATGGACAATGGAGGACACCGCCCGGTTGAGCAGGTCACGGTCGTGGCTGATCAGCAGCACGGTGTGCGGATAGGTGCCGAGATAGTTCTCAAGCCACAACGTGCCTTCAAGATCGAGATAGTTGGTCGGCTCGTCTAGGAGCAGCAGGTCGGGCTGGGCAAACAGCACGGATGCCAGCGCGACGCGCATGCGCCATCCGCCGGAGAAGCTCGACGCCGGGCGCTTCTGCGCCTCCTGATCGAAACCCAGGCCGGCGAGGATCGTGGCCGCCCTCGCCTCGGCGGAATGGGCGTCAATGTCGGTCAGCCGGGTCTGGATTTCGGCAATGCGGTGGGCGTCAGTCGCTGTCTCGCTCTCGGCCAGAAGTGCCGCGCGTTCGGTATCGGCCGCCAGAACGATGTCGATCAGCGCCTCTTCGGTGCCCGGCGCTTCCTGCGCTACCTGGCCGATGCGGGTGTTCTTCGGGAAATTGATCCCGCCCTTTTCAGGCGCCAGATCGCCGGTAATGGCGCGAAACAGGGTCGTCTTGCCGGTGCCGTTGCGGCCCACAAGCCCTGCCTTCGCGCCAGCAGGCAGCGAAAGGCTGGCACCGTCAATCAGCAGGCGTCCGGCAATGCGGAGCGAAAGGTCCGAAATGGTCAGCATGGCGGCGCGTTAATGGCGGAGCAGGCGTTTCGACGCAAGGGGTGAACGGTGGTCCAGCGCGGATCCTTCGGCTGGGCCGGTTGACCCATCCATAACCATCGGGCTATGAGTCAACCCATAGCCAACGGGTTATGATATGCGAATGGATACACAAACCGACATGCTGTTTCGGTCGCTGGCCGATCCGACGCGGCGCGCCATCTATGAGCGGCTGGCCCGTGGCGGTGAACAGACCGTGGGGGTTCTGACCAGCCATGCCGGCATTTCGCAACCGGCGGTGTCGAAACACCTCGGCGTGCTGAAACGGGCCGGGCTGGTGCGTGACCGCCAACAGGGCCGCCAGTCGCATTACAGCGCCAATCGCGACGCGCTGAAACCGCTCGCCAGTTGGATGAGCGAATATGGCGCGTTCTGGAACGACCGCATCGACGATCTGGAAGACCTTCTCGACAGGATGGACCAGTGAGCGGCACACCCGTAAAGCCGGAAACACGCTCTATCGTGGTCGAGCGCGAAATAGCGCATGCGCCGGAAAAGATCTGGCGCGCGCTCACGCAACCGCACCTGATCGAGGAGTGGCTGATGAAGAACGATTTCAGGCCGGAAGCCGGCTATCGCTTCAACTTCAGCGCCGACTGGGGAGCGGTCGAAGGCAAGGTGCTGAGTGCTGAACCGAACAGGTCGCTGACCTATTCGTGGGACACCAAAGACCTCGAAAGCGTTATCACATGGACGCTGACACCAACCGAAACCGGCACGATTCTTCGCATGGAACAGACCGGCTTCCGGCCCGACCAGGAACCGTACTATCGCGGCGCGACTGCGAACTGGCCGCGCTTTCTCGATGCGCTGGAGGATGTGCTGGCGCGACTGGACTGAGCGCCGCCGGACGAGCAATCAAAGGAGGTAATCATGAACTGGAGCAGATGGATCCGCCAGACCCACCGATGGCTTTCGATCATCTTCACTCTGATCGTTGCCGGCATTTTCGTTGCGCTGGGCATGGGCAGCGAGCCTGCGGAGTGGGTTTACTTCCTGCCGCTTGCTCCCCTTTTCCTTTTGATGTTCAGCGGGCTCTACATGTTCGCCCTGCCCTATCTCGTCAGGCGGGGCCAAGAGCCTTGACGGACAAACCCAAACTGCTTTCGGGCGGCAATCCGCAGATACCGAAGGGCTACGGGAACGGACCGGTGCGGGCCTATATCGCGGCAATGCCCGGCTGGAAGAGCGAGCTCGGCCAGCGGATCGACACGATCATCGAGGAAGTCGTTCCGGGCGTGAAAAAGGCGGTGAAATGGAACTCGCCATTCTACGGCATTGAGGACGATCTCTGGTTCCTCAGCCTTCACTGCTTCACGAAATATGTGAAGGTCACGTTCTTCCGTGGAACCTCGCTGGAGCCAACGCCGCCCGGCAGATCGAAACACCCGGAGGTTCGCTATTACGACATTCATGAAGGCCAGTTCGACGAGGCGCAGTTCACCGACTGGGTGAAACAGGCTGTTGCTCTGCCCGGCGAGAAACTGTGAGTACAGAATTTTTGAGATGACTTCAGAAAACCCTTCCGAGCTCATCGACGCGAAAATCAAGGCGATGACCGACTGGCGCGGCGAGACGCTGGCGCGGGTTCGGGTGCTGATCCACGAAGCCGACCCGGAGGTCGTTGAGACCGTGAAATGGCGCAAGCCGTCAAACCCGTCGGGTGTGCCCGTGTGGGAGCATGACGGCATCATATGCACCGGCGAGACCTACAAGGACAAGGTGAAGCTCACCTTTGCCAGAGGCGCGAAGCTGGCCGATCCTGCCGGCGTGTTCAACGGCAAGGATACAGGCGCCACGCGGCGTTCCATCGACATTTTCGAGGGCGAGAGCCTCAATGAAGAGGCGTTCAAGGCGCTGGTGAAGGAGGCGGTGGCGCTGAATGGGGCAAGCTAGGCAACCCTACCCCGTCTTCTCCCATTTCCCTTCAGGCGTCTGCTGCCAGTAGGTCAGTTCGGAGCCGGTCGCCTTGAACGCCTTCCAGTGCTGGCGGGCTGTCTCGACCTGGCTCTGGTCGTGGCCGTCAAACATCAACACCAGCCGCTCATAATCGTCGGGTGACGGCGGCACCGCGCCGTCGACCACGAAGCGCACCGTCGCCGCATTCGGATTGCCCTGCCCCGTAGTCAGGATGATCGGCTGCTCGGCCGGGTTCGGCTCGTGGTCAGTGCCGTGGGCCAGAAAGCTGTCGTCGCGAAAGGTCCACAAATGCGCGTCGAGCGCGTCGCGGCGTTCGTCACTGGCCGCCTGCACCACCACCTTCCAGCCACGCTGCAACGAACGCTCCAGCAGTGCCGGCAGCGCGTCGTAGAGCGTCGATTCCGTCAGATGGTAGAACAGCACCTCGCCCATCGGCCGCCCTATTTCTCGTAGTGATCGCGCACCAGCCGGTCGAGCAGCCTGACACCGTAGCCCGAAGCCCAGGAGGTCAGGATATCGCTCGAGGGCGAAGCCATCGCGGTGCCGGCCACGTCGAGATGCGCCCAGGGCGTATCGCCGACGAAGCGCTTGATGAACTGCGCGGCGGTGATCGAGCCTCCATAGCGGCCGCCGATATTCTTCATGTCGGCGTTCTTGGAATCGATCAGCTTGTCGTAGTCGGAGCCCATCGGCATGCGCCAGACGCGCTCGTTAGTGACCAGGCCGGCGGCCGTCAGCCGTTCCGACAGCTCGTCGCTGTTGGAGAACAGGCCGGCGTGGAACTGGCCGAGCGCGACCAGGATCGCCCCGGTCAGCGTTGCCAGATTGACCACGAATTCAGGCTCGTAATTGTCGATGCAATAGGTCACCGCGTCGGCCAGGACGAGCCTGCCCTCGGCGTCGGTGTTGAGAACCTCGATGGTCTGGCCGGACATGGAGGTGACGATGTCGCCCGGCCGCTGGGCGTTGCCGTCGACCATGTTCTCGACCAGGCCGATGATGCCGACGACGTTGACCCTGGCCCTGCGTGCCGCCAGCGCATGCATGAGGCCGACGACCGCGGCCGCGCCGCCCATGTCGCCCTTCATGTCCTCCATGCCGCCGGCCGGCTTGATCGAATTGCCGCCGGTGTCGAAGACGACGCCCTTGCCGACGAAGGCGACCGGCTTCTTCTTCGCCCTGCCGCCGTTCCAGCGCATGACGACGAGCCGCGGCGGCCGCGCCGAGCCCTGGGCGACGCCGAGCAGCGCGCCCATGCCGAGCTTCTTCATTTCCTTTTCGGTCAGCGTTTCGATCTCGACGCCGAGCTGTTCCAGTTCCTTCGCCCTGGCGGCGAATTCGATCGGACCGAGGATGTTGGCGGGCTCGTTGACCAGGTCGCGCGCCAGCATCACGCCGGCCGCGACCGCCTGGTATTCGGGCCAGACCTTCTTCGCCGCCGAAGCAGCCGCCGTGACGATGGTCACCTTGACCTTGTCGGGTTGGTCGCCGTTGCCGTTGCCATTGTCGGCCTTCCTGGTCTTGTAGCGGTCGAAGCGGTAGGCGCGCAGAAGCATGCCCATGGCGACGCCGGCGGCAGCATCTCCGTCGATTTCGACATCAGGCGCATCGAGATAGACCGTGACTTTCTTCGCCTTGCCGAAACGGCCGGCAATGGCGCCGCCAAGACGCGCCCAGGCGTCCGGGTCCGGTTTGGCCGGGTCGCCAAGACCCATGACAACGATTCGGTCGGTGGGCGATTCGGCCGGCGCCAGAATATCGACAGAGGCGCGAGCCTTGCCCTTGAATTCCGACACTTTCAGCGCCTTGGCCAGAACGCCTCCGGGATCAACCTCGGACGCTGCGGGGCCAGGCTTGGCGCCTTCGGCGGCAGTCAGCACTGCCAGTCCACCGGTTGCCTTTGCGGATCGCGCGAAGGTGATATCGACCGTCTTAGTCATGCAAGCTCCAGAAATGCCGTGAAAATTCCGCAAAAACGGATCAGGAATGGACTGATCTTGGTGTTTTCGGCCGCAATGGCAAGGCCTGGAGCCCGAAACACCGGCCTATTTCGGGAGTTGGCGGGCCAACGGCGATTTGACCATCCCGATTTGCCCTTCGAAGAGGCTTTCAACGAACCGAATCTGCAACACTTTGTCATAATGCGTGAGCAAGGCTTGGCCAGCGGGCAACATTCGGTGATCATTAGGTAATTGTCGCGTATAGTGGCCGCGCGGGAGGGCCGATTTGGCCGAGTTAGGGACGATATTGGTGAATTTTGGAAGCCGGGCGGCTCTCACGGCATATCAGCGGGTGCCGCTTCGATGAAACTGGCCGCGCGCTACGTCTTTGGCCGGGTGTTGTGGATGACGGTGATCACGCTCGCCGTCACGACGGCGCTTGTGCTGATCACGCAGATCCTGCCGCTGGTCGACATGGTGACGCGCTCCCGCGACGCGCTTTCGAGTTTCTTCAAGGTCGGCGCGCTGATGATCCCGACCATGGTGATCCTGGTGGCGCCGTTCGCACTGCTTCTGGCCGCCCTGCGCACGCTCAGCCAGATGAACTCGGATTCCGAACTGGTCGTGCTGGAAGCCGCCGGCCGTTCGCCCAATGCCACCGTCCGCCCGATCATCCTTCTTTCGGTTCTGATTTCGGTGCTGACGCTGGGGCTGTTGCACGCTGTCGAACCGTGGTCGACACGGCAATTGCGGGCAACGCTGGTCGACGCGCAAGCCGACCTGATTGGTCGCGCGGTGCAGTCACGCACGTTTTCCAAGATCCAGTCCAACACCTGGATCCAGGTGTCGGAAGAGCTGCCGGGCGGCGATTTCGGCAAGGTGCTGATCATCGATTCCCGCGATCCGCAGACCGAACTTATCTATTACGCCAAGCGCGGCAGGCTGGTGGAGCATGAGGGATCGGTGCTGCTTGCGCTGATGGATGGCGAACTTCACCGCCGCAACCAGCTGGGCGGGGATGTGTCGATCATCGCCTACGCCTCGACAGTTCTGGACCTCGCGGAATTCACCGCGGCGGGTTCGATCACGGGCAACGATCCCGAAGAGCTTTCGACCCCGGCGCTAATGCGCGAGATGGCGCGGCAGGATATCGGTCCGAAACGACAGCAGGAACTGCGCGCCGATTTTCACCGCCGCAATACGGACTGGCTCTACCCCTTGCTGTTCGGGCTGGTTGCAGTCTTCTTCGCCGGCAGCGCCCGCACGCAGCGACAGGAACAACCGGCCCAGATCGCGCTCGGGGCGCTCGTTGCGATCCTGTTCCGTGTGGGCGGTTTCGTGTTTGTCAGCCGCGCGGGCGTCGATTCACTCTTCGCCGCCGCGGCCTATGTGGTTCCGGCCGTAGGCATTGCTGTGATCTATTTCCTGATGATGACCGGGCGCTCGCTGCGGTTCCCGAAATTCATCATCGAGATACTCATCCGCATTGCCGGCCTGGTGGTCGGCGTCGGGCGCATGCTCGGCATTCCAAGGCGATTGCAGGCTGGTCAGCAGGAGGCCGGCCAATGACCGGCGTCACGCTCTGGGGCTACCTCACCCGGCGTTACCTGATGACGCTGGGCCAGGTGCTTCTTGCGATCATGGTCGTGGTGTTCCTCGTCGATTTCACCGAATACGCGCGCCGCGCCGGCGGTTTCGAAGGGTATACCACAGCGCTTGGTTTCTATTTCTCGGCAATGCGGCTGCCTTTCATCATCATGCTGGTGTGGCCGATGGTGGCACTGTTTGCGGCAATGGGCGCGCTGCACGGCCTCAATCGCCGCTCGGAACTGGTGATCGCGCGCGCCAGCGGACTATCGGCATGGCAATTCCTGGCACCGGTCTGCGTTGCCAGCTTCCTCGTCGGCGTGTTTGCCGTCACCGTAATCAACCCGCTGTCGGCCTACTGCCTAGAGCAGGTGAAGATCCTGGAGACAACCTTCCGCGGCTACGACCCTTCTGAAGCCAACAAGGCGCCAGAGCGACCCTGGCTGAGCCAGACGACTGATGAAGGGGTCACGATCATCGGCGCCAAACAGACGGCCAATCGCGGCATGTTGTTGGGTGATGCCGTGTTCCTGCGTTTCGACAATGAGGGAACGCTGTTTGTGCGCTACGATGCGCGCTCTGCCACGCTCAGCGACGGCGCCTGGCATCTGGAGAATGTGCGCGAGACGAGCGTCAACCAGAAAAGCGTGAACATCGACTCAGTCGAGATCAAATCCGGGCTGCAGCCAGAGTTTGTCGAGGAGCGCTTCGCCGACCACCAGACGATCCCTGTCTATGAACTCCCGCGCAAGATCGCAGTGGCTGCCGCACTGGGCATACCCGCGCATCGGTTTGCCATGCATTTTCATTCGCTTATCGCGCTTCCCGCACTGATGGTCGCGATGACGCTGATCGCTGCCACCGTGTCGCTGCGATACAGCCGGATGGGGCAGCTTACATCCATGATTCTGGGTGGCATCCTGGCGGGCTTTCTGCTTTATGTCGCACTGGTCGTGTTTACGGCCTTTGGTAATGTGGGGTTTGTGGCACCGGTGTTGGCGGCATGGGTGCCAGTGGTCGTGGCGTTGTTTTTTGGCGTGACGTTTCTGCTGTACACGGAGGACGGATAGTGGGGATCGCGTCCGCCGGACGTAAGTTGGTCGCCAGCGCCACATGTGTGCTGGCCGCTGCTGCATTCGTGGCGGCTGCAACGACGATCGCCCCTAACCCCGCGCAGGCGCAGGACTTCTCCGATCAGGCACAGCCGGGCGGCCAGATGCTGCTCGAGGCTGACACCCTTACATACGACTACGATGCCGGCATCGTGACGGCAGCCGGCAATGTCCGCATCGACTACAACGGCATCCGCGTTGTCGCCCGCAAGGTCATCTTCTACCGCGAGACACGCCGGGTGGTGGCTTTCGGCCAGGTGCAAATGGTCGACCGCGAGGGCAACAAGAGCTTCGCGGAGGAACTGGACGTCACAGACGATCTGAGCACCGGCTTTGTGAACTCGCTGCGGATCGAGACCACCGACAAGACCTATTTCGCGTCCGAAAGCGCCGAGAGGCGCGAAGGCGACATCACGACCTTCAACAACGGTGTCTATACGGCCTGCGAACCCTGCGAGGAAAATCCGGAAAAACCACCGCTCTGGCGCATCAAGTCGACCGAGATTGTGTGGAACAGGAAAAAGAAGACGATCCGCTTTGTGCGGCCACGGATGGAGCTCTTCGGGCTGCCGATCGCCTTCTTGCCGGCATTTGAAATTCCGGACCACACGGTGAAGCGCAAGTCGGGCTTCCTGTTTCCGAAATTCGGCTGGAAAGCCGGCCTGGGGTTTGGAGCCGGCATCCCGTATTACTGGGCGCTTTCGCCGAGCCACGATCTTACCGCCGCGGTCACCGGTTACACGAAACAGGGCTTTCTGACCGAGGTCGAGTGGCGCCAGCGCTTCAACAATGGCGAATATTCGGTCACTGCCGCCGGCATCTATCAGCTCCAACCCACCGCCTTTGGAGCGGGAACGGTCGATGCATCCAACCGGCTGCGCGGCATGATCGGCACCAAGGGCGAGTTCAGGATCAATCCGCGCTGGGTGTTTGGCTGGAACGTGCTGGCCCAGAGCGACAAGAATTTCGCCTATACCTACAACATTGGAGGGTTCAACGAGGCCCTGCAGCATGACCAGATCTACCTCACCGGGCTGAACGGACGGAACTATTTCGACCTCAGGGTCATGCGCTTCCAGGTTCAGGAAAATACGTTTGCCGGCCGCAACGAGGTGCAGCCCTGGGTGCTGCCGCTGCTCGATTATTCGTTCACCCCCGACCGGCCGGTCGCTGGCGGTGAACTGAACATCGGCGTCAATCTTCAGCACCTGAGGCGTGGAACGCTGCTGACGACGCCCACGAGCATCATCACCGGCACCAACATTCCCGGCGTTCAGGGCAGTACAGCGCGGCTGACGGCAGAGGCCGAATGGAGGCGCAGCTTCGTGGCACCGGGCGGTCTGGTGCTCACCCCGATCCTGCATGCGCGCGGGGACGCAATTTTTCAGAACCTGTCCGCCGCAACCAATGCCGCGATTGCAGGCTCGACCATCGGCGGCGTGCCCGTCGCGTCAGATATCCGGTCCACCTATTATCGCTACATGGCGACAGCCGGTCTGGAAATGCGGTGGCCGTTCGTGATTGCATCTGAGAACTCGTCGCACGTCATTGAGCCGGTGGCACAGATCTTTGCCCGGCCGAACGAGCCCTTCGGCACAACGCTCGGCATTGCCAACGAAGACGCGCAAAGCATGGTGTTCGACGCCACCACCTTGTTCGAGCGCGACAAGTTTTCAGGCCGCGACCGGATCGAAGGCGGCGTGCGCGCAAATGTCGGGCTTCGCTATTCAGGCTCGTTTGCAAATGGCTGGACGGCGAACGCGATCGTGGGACAATCATACCATCTGGCCGGCCTCAACTCGTTCGGCGCGCCTGACCTCGTCAATGCCGGTGCATTTTCGGGGCTCGAAACGGCAAGGTCCGACTATGTCGGGCTGGTCGGGGTAGCAGCGCCGAAAGGAACATCGGCATCGGTCGGCGCCCGTCTCGATGAAACGACGTTTGCCCTGCGCCGGCTGGACGTGCGCGCTGGCGCGGTGCTGGGGCCGGTATCGGTGGGCGGCACATATTCATTCGTCCAGGCGCAGCCTCTTTACGGTGCGGCAACCAACCGGCATCAGATCACCGCAAACGCATCTGCTCAAGTGCATGAATACTGGAGGGTATTCGGATCCGCGACCTATGACCTCGTAGCCAACACGCTTTTGAAGAATTCGTTCGGCTTCGCCTATGACGATGAATGTTTTACGTTCATTCTTAATGCCCAGCAGACGCGCACCGGCGGCACTGTGTCCAACTCGATCGGGCTGCAACTCTCCTTCCGCACGATTGGCGACGTCGGCTCCAATACGCTTAACGCAAACTGACGAAAGCCGTTGCAAAATGGCCGGTTTCGGCCAATTTTCGCCCCATATGTGATCCAAGGACGGCGGCAAGAGTGAAACCGGGACGAAACACATGATCACCATCCGCAGGACGCTTTCCACGGCATTGATGGCGACGCTGGCCGTTGTGACCGCGCTGGCGATCGTGAGCGCGCCCGCATCAGCGGCGGAGGTCGCCTACATCGTCAACAAGCAGCCGATCACCAGCTATGACATTCAGCGGCGCGCGGCGATGCTGCGACTGATGCAGCGAGGCGGCAACGTGCGGCAGATCGCGGCTGACGAGATGATCGAGCAGGTGCTGCGCGAGCAGGAAGTGAAACGGCTCGGCATCAACATCTCCAACCAGCAAGTCGATCAGGCTTACGAGCGCTTTGCGCAGTCGAACAATATGGGCGTCCGCCAGATGAACGGCATTCTTGGGCAAGCGGGCGTTACAAAGGAGCATTTCCGTGCTTTCATCCGCGCCCAGATGGGATGGAGTCAGGCTGTTTCGCGCCGCAGGACAAGCCAGGGGCAGAACATCAAAGATGCTGTCCGCAGCATGATGAAGGACGGCCAGAAGCCATCCACCACAGAGTACATTCTGCAGCAGGTTATTCTGGTTGTGCCCGAGCGCGAGCGCAGCAGGATCCTCGGCCGCCGCAAGAGCGAGGCGCAAAAGCTCAGGAGCCAGATGACGGGTTGCGACACGTCGCGTGCCGTTGCCAAAACGATGATCGACGTAACTGTGCGCGACCTAGGCCGCGTTCTTGAACCGGAACTGCCGCCGGATTGGGAAAAGTCGGTCAAGGCCACCAGTGCCGGCGGCGCAACCAGCGCGCAGACGACGGAGCGCGGGGTCGAATTCCTGCTCGTTTGCAGCACGCGCCAGGCCTCCGACGACCAGGTTGCGCAGCTTCTTTACCAGAAGGAGCAGGCTGAAAGCGGCAACGCGCAACAGGACGATCTGAGCAAAACCTATACGGCGGAGCTGCGCGAACGGGCGCAGATTATCCAACGCTGAACCAGACACCGTCTCCGGACCACAACGCGCCCGACGGGCCTGCGCTGGCGCTGACCAGCGGAGACCCGGCAGGCATTGGTCCCGAGATTACGGCGTTGGCCTGGCTGCAGCGGGCAGCAGGCCCTATTGCGCCCTTTTTCCTTGTCAGCGACCCCGCGCTGATGGCTGCCCGCTCGAAGAGACTTGGTCTCGATATTCCGATCGTTGAGTGCGAGGCCGCCGAAGCGGTCGGCATCTTCGATCGCGCGTTCCCCATCGTGCCGCTACGCAACGCCTTCAATGACCGGCCGGGAGAACCATCGCCAGAAAACGCAGACGGCGTGGTCGAGGCGATCGACCGGGCTGCTGGCCTTGTCCGGGACGGATCGGCATGCGCCATCGTCACCAATCCGATCTCGAAGAGGACGCTGTACGAGGCCGGGTTCACTTATCCCGGACATACCGAATATCTCGGCCATCTGGCGGAGACCAAGTTCGGCTCGACGTGCAAGCCGGTGATGATGATCGCCGGACCGGACCTGCGCACTGTTCCAGTGACCATACATATTCCGTTGCGGGACGTGGCTGCCGCACTCACCACCAACCTTGTGGTTGAAACCTGTCGCATTGTGCATTCGGATTTGAAGCGCGATTTCGGCATAAGCGCTCCGCGGCTGGCCGTATCCGGTCTGAACCCGCATGCAGGCGAAGGCGGCGCGATGGGCCGCGAAGACGCGGACGTGATTGCCCCTGCGATTGAGACGCTTCGCGCAGAGGGCATCGACGCGCGCGGCCCCCTGCCCGCCGACACGATGTTCCATGCCCGTGCGCGCGCCAGCTATGACGTGGCGATCTGCATGTATCACGATCAGGCGCTGATACCGGCCAAGACGCTCGGCTTCGACGAGGCAGTGAATGTAACGCTTGGCCTCCCGTTCATCCGAACGTCACCGGACCACGGTACGGCCTTCGATATCGCCGGCAAGGGCATCGCCAGACCGGACAGCCTGATTGCGGCGTTGCGCATGGCTGCGGAAATGGCACGGCACCGGGCAGCGGCGGAATGAGCACAGACGGTTTGCCGCCGCTGCGCGAGGTTATCGCGCAGCACGGGCTGAGCGCCCGCAAGGAACTTGGCCAGAACTTCCTGCTCGATCTCAACCTGACGGGGAAAATCGCCCGCGCGGCCGGCCCGCTGGAGGATGCCACGATTATCGAGGTCGGGCCGGGACCGGGCGGGCTGACGCGCGGGTTGCTGGCGAACGGCGCCAAACACGTGATCGCGATCGAGCGCGACCGGCGTTGCATCGCCGCGCTTGAAGAGATCGCCACCCACTATCCTGGCCGCCTTGAAATCGTCGAAGGCGACGCGCTGAAGACCGACTTCGCCGAGCTCGCCGGAAATGGCGAGGAGGTCCGTATTGCGGCCAACCTGCCCTACAATATCGGCACCGAATTGCTGGTGCGCTGGATCGCGACGCCGCGGTGGCCGCCCTTCTGGCGCTCGTTGACGCTGATGTTCCAGAAGGAGGTGGCGGAGCGCATCGTGGCCGCGCCCGGCAGCAACGCCTATGGTCGGCTCGGCGTGCTGGCGGGCTGGCGCACGCAAGCGCGCATCCAGTTCGACGTGCCGCGCCAGGCCTTTACGCCGCCGCCCAAGATCACCTCGGCGGTCGTGCGGCTGGAACCGCGCGAGACGCCGCTTGAAGCAGACCTCAAGGCGATGGAACGGGTGACGCAGGCGGCTTTCGGTCAGCGTCGTAAGATGCTGCGCCAGAGCCTTAAGGCATTGGGTGGCGAAGCGCTGCTGGACAAGGCCGGGATCGACCCGACGAGGCGCGCGGAGACGCTGGACGTCCAAGAGTTCGTGGCGCTGGCGAACGCGATCGCCTAGCCGGTATTTTCCGCAAGCAGCCCGTTGACGAAGTCGAACAAGCCGGAGCGACGGTCACGGCGCAGACGCTCGGCAGCGACGATGCACTGGACCGCATGGAAAGCGCGGTCTAGGTCGTCATTGACGACGACATAGTCATATTTACGCCAGTGCTCGATTTCAGCGCGGGCGTTCTTGAGACGCTGCTCGATGACCCGTTCCTGATCCTCGGCGCGGCGCAACAGGCGCGCCTTCAGCTCAGCCAGCGAGGGCGGCAAGATGAAGACCGAAACAACATCGGCCGGCATCGTTTCGCGCAACTGGTCGGCGCCCTGCCAGTCGATGTCAAAGAGCATGTCGCGGCCTTCAGACATGGCAAGTTCGGCAGGCTCGCGCGGCGTTGCGTAATAGTTGCCGTGCACCTCGGCCCATTCCAGAAGCGCATCGCCGTCGCGCAGGCGCTCGAATTCGCGCTGGCTGACGAAATGATAATGAACGCCGTCGATTTCGCTGCCGCGTCTTTCCCGCGTGGTGTAGCTGACCGACAGTTCGAAACCAGCATCATCTTCAAGCAGGTTGCGGGCGATGGTCGATTTGCCGGCACCGGACGGCGACGACAGAACCAGCATCAGGCCACGGCGGCGGATTGCGGCGGAGGGAGGCTCCTGGGTCTTGCTCATTCGAGGTTCTGTACCTGCTCGCGAAACTGGTCGACCACCGCCTTGAGCTCCAGCCCGATCGCGGTGACAGACGAGGCGTTGGACTTTGAGCACAGGGTGTTTGCTTCGCGGTTAAATTCCTGTGCGAGGAATTCGAGCTTGCGGCCGATTGCGCCGCCCTTCTCAAGCAACGAGCGCCCCGATCCCACATGGGTGAAGAGCCGGTCGATCTCCTCGCGGATGTCGGCCTTGGTTGCCAGAAACGCCGCTTCGGCGTGAAGACGCGCCTCGTCGAACTGCGTTGAAGCGCTGAGAAGCTGGGATACCTGTTCCGCAAGGCGGGCGCGTATGGCGTCCGGTTCGCGCGACTGGTCGACCTCGGCCTTGCGGGTCAGCACCTCGATCGCGTCGATATGCTGGCCGAGCAGGTCGCCCAGTGCTGAGCCTTCCTGTGCCCGCGCAGCTTCCAGCGCGGTCAGCGCTTCGTCGAGCGTGGAAAGGATAGCTGCGTCCAGCGCCTCGCGTTCCTCAGGTGAACTGGCTGCCTCCGGAAATTCTACGACACCCCGCAGCGCCAGCAATCCGTCGGCGCTCGGCGGCGCAATACCATGACGTTCCTGCAAATCCCTGGCATAGGTCGCCAACTCATCGAGAAGCACCCGGTTGATGACGGGCTTGAGCGCGCCGGCGGCCGTCGACAGTGAAAGCGTCGCCTGGATATTGCCTCGCGAAAACCGGGACTGCACGGCCTGCCGCGACGCAGGTTCAAGTCGCTCGTTGCCGGGGGGCAGGCGCAAGCGCGCGTCGAGGCCGCGCCCGTTGACCGAACGCATCTCCCACACGATTGCTGTTTGCTGAAATTCGCCCGTCGCGCGTGCGAACCCCGTCATGCTCTGCAGTGTCATACGCGTTAGCCCCCAAACGCCGGGACCAACCTAACTGATTCCGCCCGATATTGCTGCCACTTTGAGCACGCGCCGGAGTGCTACGCTGTCAGTCGCTGGAGGAGCCTTCTTCGCCGGCGGCTTCCTCGGCCGCCTTTGCGGCTTCCGCTTCCTGCTGACGCTGGAATGCCCGGTAGCGGGCCACATTGGAATTGTGCTCCTCGAGCGACGTGGCAAACACGTGCCCCCCGGTGCCGTCAGCAACGAAGTAGAGATCGTCGGTCTCGGACGGGTTGGCGACGGCTTCCAGTGCGGCACGGCCTGGATTGGCGATCGGTCCCGGCGGCAGGCCATCGATCGTATAGGTATTGTAGGGTGTCGGCTTGTCGATGTCGGACCGGTAGATGGGACGGTCGGCAGGCCGGCCCTCGCCGCCGAACAGGCCGTAGAGGATTGTGGGGTCGGACTGGAGGCGCATACCCCTGCGCAACCGGTTCACGAACACCGAGGCGACTCGGGGACGCTCATCGGCGCGTCCGGTTTCCTTCTCCACGATCGACGCCAGCGTGACGAACTCGTTGATATCCTTGATCGGCAAGTCCGGATCGCGGCGCTGCCAGATGCTTTCCACCAATTCGCGCTGGTCGGCCATCAGCTTGTCGACAATCGCCTGCCGTTCCATCCCGCGGGTGAAGCGCAGCGTATCGGCTGCGAGGCTGCCTTCCGGTGGCAGTTCGGTCGGCAGTGGGCCCTGAAGCTCCTCTGTGGCGGCAATGCGCTGGAATGCCTGCCAGACGGTCATGCCTTCGGGAATGGTCAGCGAATACTGGACCGACTTGCCCGATTGCATCAGTTCCATGATGTCGCGCATGGAAGCGTGCGCGCGCACCTCATACTCGCCAGCCTTGAGCGTCGCATCATGACCGAAGGCACGGACGCCGAGACGGAATATGCGGGCATCGCTGATCATGCCCAGCCGCTCGAGTTGGGTAGCGATCTGGGCAACGCTGGTGTTGGGCCTGACCAGCACGGTATCCGTTGTCGAAAGCGGTCCCGGATCGTCAAACTCGCGCGCGCCGAAATAGATGGCCGCGCCGCCGGCAAGCGTCAGGAAGATCACCACCGACAGGACAAAATTCAGGAAAACAACGAACTGGTTGCGCGCCCGCCGCGAGCGTCGAGGCGGTGGCGTGCCAGCCTCGGGCTGGAGCGATTCAGAAGCCGATTTCGGAACAATGAGAGACGGCGCGTTTGGCCGCCCGGGAACAGCGCTCGCGTTGCCGTTGTTGTTGTCGCTCATTGCGCCTGAAGTCCCCTGTGTGGATGTTTCGGGCCCGGAAGGTCGGTTTTGAATGTGGCGAAAATGATGGCGCGGCGGCACAAAGGCCGCACCGCGCTACGCGTCATAACGCCGGAATATCAGGGATGCGTTGGTGCCGCCAAACCCGAAGGAATTGGACAGCGCAACATCGATCTGCCGCTCGCGGGGCGTGTTTGGAACCAGATCGATTTCCGTCTCGACCGACGGATTGTCGAGATTGATCGTTGGCGGAGCGGTGTTGTCGCGGATGGCGAGCAGCGAGAAGATCGCCTCTGCCGCACCGGCCGCACCCAGCAAATGGCCAATCGAGGATTTCGTCGACGACATCGAGATTTTCGACGCCGCGTTGCCCACAACCCGCTCGACCGCGCCAAGCTCGATCGTGTCGGCCATGGTCGAGGTGCCGTGCGCATTGATGTAGTCGATGTCGGACGGCATGATCTCGGCACGGCGGATCGCTGCGTTCATGCAGCGATAGGCGCCATCGCCATCCTCCGACGGGGCGGTGATGTGATAGGCGTCGCCGGACATGCCGTAGCCGATCACTTCGCCATAGATCTTTGCTCCACGCGCCTTGGCGTGTTCCAGCTCTTCCAGAACCACCACGCCTGCGCCCTCGCCCATGACAAAGCCGTCGCGGTCCTTGTCATAAGGGCGCGATGCCTTTTCGGGCGTGTCGTTGAAGGCTGTTGCCAGCGCGCGACAGGCGCAGAAGCCGGCGATGGACAGGCGCGTGATCGGCGATTCCGTGCCGCCCGCCAGCATGACGTCGGCATCGCCCAGCGCGACCAGACGCGCGGCGTCACCAATGGCGTGCGCGCCGGTCGAGCAGGCGGTAACCACAGCGTGGTTCGGGCCTTTCAGCCCATGCCTGATAGACACCTGACCGGAGGCCAGGTTGATGATGTTGCCGGGAATGAAGAACGGGCTGATGCGGCGCGGGCCGCGCTCTGAAAGAAGCAGCGCGTTTTCGGCGATGCCCTCGATGCCGCCGATGCCCGATCCGATCATCACGCCGGTGGCGTAACGATCGTCCTCGGTCTTCGGCTCCCAGCCGGAATCGGCCAGAGCCATATCGGCTGCCGCGACGCCATAGGTGATGAAGTCAGCGACCTTGCGCTGCTCCTTCGGCTCCATGTAGTCGTCGGGGTTGTAGGCAGCTTCGCCTTCACGCGGCACGGGACTTGCGATCTTGCAGGCAAGATCGTCCGTTTCGAACGTGTCGATCCGCCTGGTCGAACTCTTGCCCGCCAGAAGCTGCTTCCAGGCATGCTCAGCACCGACGCCGAAAGGCGACAGCAGCCCAATGCCAGTAACGACAACTCGTCTCATCGTCCCTAATCCGCGAAGACCGAAAAGCCTGGCGCGAAACGGTCCGTCTTACGACGTGGACTTGTCGATGTACTTCACCGCATCGCCGACGGTGAGAATGGTCTCGGCGGCATCGTCCGGGATTTCAACGCCGAACTCTTCCTCAAAAGCCATGACCAGTTCGACGGTGTCGAGACTGTCAGCGCCGAGGTCGTCGATAAAGCTGGCCTGTTCAGTGACCTTTTCGGCATCAACGCCGAGATGTTCGACAACAATTTTCTTAACGCGCTCTGCGGTATCGCTCATTTTGGACCTCGACTCCGGTTTCCGATGTTGGTTAGCGGCACTGATACCGCTTATCAAGCTGAAAGATGGCCGGGACTTTCAGCCGAAACTGTTTCCGCCCTGTTCGTCCAGCGGGTTTGCACCTTGCGCTACAAGCGGGGGAAATCCGCCTGTTCCGCGCCGTTCGGGGGCCGCATTACACCAAAAAACACTCCCTGTCCAAGCCCCGAACGGTGGATAAAACGCCTGTTCAGATCATCGCCATGCCGCCATTCACATGCAGCGTCTGGCCGGTGATGTAGGCGGCCTCGTCGGAGGCCAGATAGGCGACGGCGGATGCGACTTCCGGGCCGGTTCCCATGCGCTTCATGGGGATGGCGCCCATAATTGCTTCGGCCTGCTTCTCGTTGAGCTTTTCGGTCATCGCCGATTCGATGAAGCCGGGTGCGACGCAGTTCACCGTGATGCCGCGCGAGGCGATCTCCTGCGCCAGCGATTTGGAAAAACCGATCATGCCGGCCTTGGAGGCGCAATAATTGGCCTGGCCAGGGTTGCCGGTAACCCCCACGACCGAGGTGATGTTGATGATGCGGCCGTGCCTGCGCTTCATCATCGGGTGGGTGAGTTCGCGGGTGAGCCGGAAGACGGCGGTCAGGTTGACCTCCAGCACGGCATCCCAGTCGTCGTCCGACATGCGAACGAACAGCCCGTCTTTGGTGATGCCCGCATTGTTGACGAGAATGTCGACGCCCTCCAGCTCGGCCTCGGCCTTCTGCGCCATTTCCTTGACCGCGCCACGGTCCGACAGGTTGGCGGGGAACAGCTTGACCCGGTCGCCGAGATCACCGGCCAGCGCTTCCAGCTTCTCGACCCGTGTGCCGTGGATGCCGACGGTCGCGCCCTGCGCATGCAGGAGGCGGGCGATAGCGTCGCCGATACCGCCCGAAGCGCCGGTGATCAGGGCCTTGCGGCCGGTAAGGTCAAGCATGATGGTTCTCCCAAAACTTCAGGGCGCTCCCCTGCGTGGGGAGCAGTCCGAAAATCAAAGCGCGGCGATTGCCGCGTCCACGTCTTCCGGCGTGCCGACATTGACGGATGCAAGGTCGCGATTGATGCGGCGGGCAAGCCCCGACAGCACCTTGCCGGAGCCGACCTCGTAGAGCGTTGTCAAGCCATTCGCGCCGAACCACTCGACCGTCTCACGCCAGCGCACCTGACCGGTGACCTGCTGAACGAGCTTGTCGGCGATATCGGCGGGGTCGGACGATGGCGAAACCGACACGTTGGAGACGACAGGCACGACAGGCGCGTTCTTTTCCACGCCGGCCAGCGCCTCGCGCATCGCGTCTGCCGCGGGCTGCATCAGAGAGGAATGGAAAGGCGCGGAGACCGGCAGCATCAGGGCGCGCTTGGCGCCTTTTTCGGTGCAGATGCGCGCCGCTTCTTCCACCGGGCCTTTGGAGCCGGAAATGACCAGCTGGCCGCCGCCATTGTCGTTGGCGATCTGGCAGCCGGCCTCGGCGCAGGCTGATTCCACCGCATCCTGTTCCAGCCCGATGATCGCCGCCATCGCGCCCTCGCCAACCGGAACGGCGGCCTGCATGGCGTTGCCGCGAATACGCAAGAGCCTGGCGGTGTCGGCCAGCGAGAACATGCCAGCAGCGCAAAGGGCCGAATATTCGCCGAGCGAATGGCCAGCGACATAAGACACCTTGTCCTTGAGCGAGAAACCTTTCGATTCCAGCGCGCGCAGGGCGGCGATCGAAACGGCCATCAGCGCGGGCTGCGCGTTGGCGGTCAAAGTCAGTTCGTCTTCCGGGCCGTCCCACATCAGGCCGGAGAGATTCTGGCCAAGTGCCTCGTCCACTTCCTTGAAGACATCGCGTGCGGCGGGGAAGGCATCGGCTAGCGCCTTGCCCATGCCAACCGCCTGGCTGCCCTGCCCCGGAAAGGTGAATGCAACGCTCATGCCGTCCTCCTCTTGGTGCGGAGCGTCGTGGCGCAGGGAGGCGCTTCCGTCAAGTCCGCCACTGCGACTGTCAGTATGGCTAGCTGGACCAAACGGTTTGAGGTGGTAAGCCCTACGCAGCGTCACTATATCGGCCCAACTCGCCGCCCAGCCGCGATTCATCTTCCTTTTTTTCGACAATTGCAGGCATCGCCCATGCAGCCGGTCATTTCCATATCAAATCTCTCCAAGACCTACCCTGGCGGGCTGAAAGCGCTCGATCAGGTCAGTCTCGATGTCGCAGAAGGAGAAATCCTCGCGCTGCTCGGCCCCAACGGCGCCGGCAAGACAACGATGATCTCCATCGTGTGCGGGCTGGTGAACCCGACCTCTGGTTCAGTGACGGTAGGCGGGCATGACATCATCTCCGACTTCCGTGCCGCCCGCCGCATGATCGGGCTGGTGCCGCAGGAAATGC
Organism: Rhizobiaceae bacterium; assembly: GCA_965232405.1. Lineage (GTDB taxonomy): Bacteria > Pseudomonadota > Alphaproteobacteria > Rhizobiales > Rhizobiaceae > RCIO01. The sequence goes on along the minus strand of OZ246966.1, from coordinate 3,279,609 downwards.
ATGTCGAGGCGTTCGAGACGGTGTGGGCGACGGTGCGCTTCAGCCGCGGCCTGTTCGGCCGACCCAAGAACGACGCGCTTATCGAGCAGGTGCTGAAAGACCTGTCTTTGTGGGACAAAAAGGACGAAAGGATCATGGCGCTTTCAGGCGGCATGAAACGGCGCGTGATGATCGCCAAGGCACTGGCACACGAGCCGCGCATCCTGTTTCTCGACGAACCCACCGCAGGCGTCGACGTCGAACTGCGCAAGAGCATGTGGGAGCTGATCGAACGGCTGCGCAAGACCGGCGTTACCGTGATACTGACCACGCACTACATCGAAGAGGCGGAGCACATTGCCGACCGGGTGGGCGTGATCAGCAAGGGCCAGATTCTGGTCGTGGAAGAAAAGAACGAACTGATGCGCAAGCTCGGCGAAAAGACGCTGACGCTCAACCTGCGCGAGCCGGTGAAGGCGCTGCCGAAAGGCCTCAACGATTTTAACCTGACGCTTGCCGAGGGCGGCGAGGAGATCGTTTACCGCTACGACACGGCTGCGGAGCGCACCGGCATCGGGCGGCTGCTTTCGGAACTGTCAGGCGCGGGCATCGGCATACGCGACCTGTCGACCAAGCAGAGCTCGCTTGAGGACATCTTCGTCAATCTGGTGAGGGACGGACAATGAACTGGTACGCGATCAAAGCCATCTACAAGTTCGAGATGGCGCGCTGGTGGCGCACCATCTGGCAGAGCATCGTCTCGCCGGTCGTTTCCACCGCGCTCTATTTCGTCGTGTTCGGTACTGCGATCGGATCGCGCATCGAAGAAGTGAACGGCATCAGCTACGGCTCGTTCATTGTGCCGGGACTGATCATGCTGACCATGATCACACAGGGCATTTCGGTCGGGGCGTTCGGCATCTATTTCCCGAAGTTCATGGGCACGATCTACGAAACGCTGTCGGCGCCGATTTCCTACATCGAGATCGTGCTCGGTTATGTGGGCGCAGCGACAACCAAGGCGCTGGTGCTGGGACTGCTGATCCTCGCCACCTCGACGCTGTTTGTGCCGCTTCAAATCGCGCATCCGTTCTGGATGCTGGGCTTCCTCGTACTGACCGGCCTGACTTTCAGCCTGTTCGGCTTCATCATCGGCATATGGGCCGACAATTTCGAGAAACTTCAGCTCATCCCCATGCTGATCGTCATGCCGCTGATATTCCTGGGCGGGACCTTCTATTCCGTGGATATGCTGCCTGAAGTCTGGCAGACGATCATCCACTTCAATCCGGTGCTTTATCTTGTCAGCGGCTTCCGCTGGAGCTTCTACGAGATCGCGGATGTGAGCGTCGGGGTCAGCCTTGCCGCGATCACCGGCTTCCTGGTGATCTGCCTTGCAGCGGTGTGGTGGATCTTCAAGACCGGCTGGCGGGTGAAGACCTGACCGGCGGAGCGGTGCTCCGCCGGCCGGTCAAACGGTTCATGCAGCCTTCTGCATCTCCAAAGCCTTCGGGCTCACGGTGACGACCACCGATCCGCGCTTGTGGCGGCCTTCCACGCGGCGGTGCGCGTCGGCGATCTGCTCCAGCGTGTAGTGGCTGTCGATCACCGGACGGATATCGCCGTTTTCGAGAAGGCCGGCGACTGTGGCCAGGTTCTCCCGGTTGTCGCCGGAGATGCGAAGCATCACCTGCCTGCCGCCGAAGATCGCCGAACGCAGCGCCTGCATTATTTCGCGACCTTCGAACTCGACCGGCAGGAAGATGCCTTTCGGCTTCAGGACACGCTTCGCCGTGGCGAAAGTCGTCGTGCCTGCTGTATCGAGGACGAGATCCCAGGCCTCACCGGTCTCCCAGTAGTTTTCCTTCTTGTAGTCGATCACACCGTCGGCGCCGAGCGAGCGGACGAGATCGACATTGCCGGTGGAGGTGACGGCGGTGACATGGGCGCCGAGATGTTTGGCGATCTGTACCGCCCAAACGCCGACCCCACCGGATGCGCCGGAGATCAGCACTTTCTGGCCGGCTCTCACATTTGCAAAGTCGCGCAGAAAGGCGAGCGCGGTGTTGGCGCCGAAGGGTGTCGCGGCCGCCTCGTCATAACCGATATTGACCGGTTTCCTGACGACCGGGGCGTCTTCGGAAATCACGATGTATTCGGCATGCGCGCCGAAACCCATCGAGAAGCCGAACACCTCGTCGCCGCCCTTGAAGCGCGTGACATCCTTGCCCTTCCCAACCACGCGACCGGCGAACTCGGAGCCCAGAACCTTGTTCTTCGGCGCGAACAGGCCAGCCATCGCGCGGCCAGCCAGCCACATGATCTTCGGGAATGCGGAAGCGCGGAAGCGCCAGTCGGCCGTCGTCACCGTGGTGGCGAAGACCTGAACGAGGATTTCGTTGTCCTTCGGCTCGGGCCGCGCAACCTCCCGGATTTCCATCACGTCGGCGGCGCCATACCTGTCGTGCCATGCTGCTTTCATCGGTCTGTTCCTTCGGGTGTTCGTATTGTCTGAAGCGTTGTTGGCAGCGATATAGTCATGCGCTGACGTATGGGGAATTGACCAATTCCCTTGCTCTGATATGCGTTTTTGCATGGATTGGCGGTCAATCAAGTTCGACTGGAACCGGGCGCGCACCTTCCTCGTCACGGCGGAAGAAGGCTCATTGTCTGCCGCCGCCCGCGCGCTCGGCATGGCGCAGCCGACGCTCGGCCGTCAGGTTGACGCGCTGGAGGAGGAGCTCGGCGTGGTGCTGTTCGAGCGCGCCGGGCGCGGGCTGGTGCTGACACCGTCGGGCCTCGAACTACTCGACCATGTTCGGGCCATGGGCGAAGCGGCAGGGCGCATGTCGCTTGCCGCCTCCGGTCACACCCAGTCGATCGAAGGCTCGATCTGCATCACGGCGTCGGAGATCTACTCAGCCTATCTGCTCGCGCCCATCGTGGCGAAGCTGAGGGTCGAACATCCCGGCATCACGGTCGAGATCGTCGCCTCCAATGCCGCGATCGACCTGAAACGGCGCGAGGCCGACATTGCCATCCGCAATTTCCGGCCGACCCAGCCGGACCTGATCGCCAAGCGGCTGCCTGATGACTGCGGGCACTTCTACGCAACACCCGACTATCTGGACAGGATCGGCAATCCGACTACGCCGGAAGAACTGAGCAAGGCGGACTTCATCGGCTTCGACACGACCGAGACGATGATCAACGGGCTGAACCAGATGGGGCTGTCGCTGACCCATGACAGCTTTCCGATCCTGACTGAAAGCCATCTCGTCCACTGGGAGTTGTGCAAGCAGGGGGCGGCAATCGGCATTGTGCCTGAGCGGGTCGGCGACAGCGAAGCGCTGGTGAAGCGCGCCCTGCCCGATTTTCAGCCGCTGGTATTCCCTGTCTGGCTCACCGCGCACCGCGAGGTCCATACGAGCCGCCGGGTGCGAATCGTGTTCGACTTTCTGGCGAAGGAGCTGGGAGCCTGACACGGCGGGGCGCCAAATATCCAATTCGCATGTTGCGATGCAGCATGAACTTGCCTATGAGACGGTCATTCGACCGGACCCGGTGAAAATCCGGGTGGCTTTTCCGGCCGCCGATCCGCCGGACAATCAGACCGCTCTGCGACACCCATCGCCCGATCTGCCGATCGCCGCGGTTTTTCTGCATTTGGAAATTCATGAACTCGCTGTCCGCCTACCGCCGCGAATGGTTCGGCAACATCCGCGGCGACGTGCTGGCAGGCACGGTCGTGGCGCTTGCGCTGATCCCCGAAGCCATTGCCTTCTCCATCATAGCCGGCGTCGACCCCAAGGTCGGTCTCTATGCCTCGTTTTCCATCGCCGTCGTGATCGCCTTCACCGGCGGACGGCCCGGCATGATTTCGGCGGCGACGGCCGCCACCGCGGTTCTGATGGTGTCGCTGGTACGGGACCATGGCCTGCAATATCTGTTGGTGGCGACGATCCTGGCCGGGGTGCTGCAGATCGGGGCCGGCTTGGCGCGGCTGGGAGAGCTGATGCGCTTCGTTTCGCGCTCGGTGATTACCGGCTTCGTCAATGCACTGGCGATCCTGATCTTCATGGCGCAGGTTCCCGAGCTGATCGGAGTGCCGCCAGCCACCTATGTCATGGTCGCGGCCGGGCTGGCGATCATCTACCTGTTCCCTTACCTCACCAAGGCGGTGCCCTCGCCGCTGGTCTGCATCATTGTGCTGACCGGCATCGCGCTCTGGTTCGGGATGGATGAACTGCGCACCGTGGGAGACATGGGCGAATTGCCTTCCACGCTGCCGGTCTTCCTTCTGCCGGACGTTCCGCTGACGCTGGAAACACTGATGATCGTGCTGCCTTATTCGGCAGCGGTCGCGGTGGTGGGGCTTCTGGAATCGCTGATGACCGAATCGATCGTCGATGAACTGACCGACACGACAAGCGACCGTAACCGCGAATGCGTCGGTCAAGGCACGGCCAACCTGGTGACGGGCTTCATGGGCGGCATGGCCGGGTGCGCCATGATCGGCCAATCCGTAATCAATGTGAAATCGGGCGGACGGGGGCGGCTGTCCTGTTTCACCGCCGGCGCCCTGCTGCTCTTCCTGATCGTGGTGCTGGGCGACTGGGTCTCCATCATTCCCATGGCAGCGCTGGTGGCGATCATGATCATGGTTTCGATCGGAACCTTCTCATGGTCTTCGATCAGAAACCTGCGCGACCATCCGCGCCGGTCCTCCACTGTCATGGTGGCCACCGTCATCGTGGTCGTGGCAACCCACAACCTGGCGCTCGGCGTGCTGGTCGGCGTTCTGCTCTCCGGCCTGTTCTTCGCATCCAAGGTCGCACAGATCTTCCACGTGTCCTCGACACTGTCCAATGACGGAACCGAACGCGCCTATGTTGTGACTGGCCAGATATTCTTCGCCTCGGCCGAAGCCTTCATCCGCTCGTTCGACTTCAAGGAGGCGATTGCGCGCATCACCATCGATGTCAGCCGATCCCACATATGGGACCTGACGGGCGTGGGAGCGATCGATACGGTAGTGCTCAAATTCCGGCGCGAAGGCACGGTGGTCGAGCTGATCGGAATGAATGAGGCAAGCGCCACCCTGGTCGACAGGCTGGCGCTGCACGACAAGCCGGGCGCGGCCGACACATTGATCGGTCACTAGGGAGAGGCAAATGACAAAGATACTCGCCCTGATAGACGGGTCGATCTACTCCAAAAGTGTCACCGGCATGGGCGCATGGGCGGCCGAGCGGCTTGGCCTGCCGGTCGAGATCGCGCATGTGCTGGGCCGCCGCATCGCCACAAATTTCGACCTCAGCGGCAGGCTGGACGCAAACGCACGCACGGCATTGCTGAAGGAAATGGCCGATCTCGACGAACAGCACGGCAGGCTGGCGCAGCAGAAGGGCCGCGCAATCCTGGACGGCGCGCGCGCCGACGCGGCGGCGGCCGGTGTGGAAGCCACAACCAGGCTGCGCAATGGCGATCTCCTCGAGGCGCTGGGCGACCTCGAGGCGGATGCGGAAATCGTGGTCATCGGCAAACGCGGCGAAGCTGCCGATTTTGCCAAATTGCATCTGGGTTCCAATCTCGAGCGGGTGGTGCGCGCATCACGCAAGCCGGTGCTCGTTGCAGCGCGGGCCTATGCGCCGATCGATCATTTCCTCATCGCCTATGATGGCGGCCCGAGCGCCAACCGCGCGGTCGATTACCTGGTTTCAAGCCCGCTGCTGAAGGGCCTGCGATGCACGATCCTGTCCGTCGGCGAGGACACGTCGGAGAACCGATCGCGGCTCGATGCGCCTTCGCTGCGGCTGAGGGAGGCCGGGTTCGAGGTGTCGTCCGTGCTGAAACGCGGTGAGCCCGAGGACGTTATCAGCGGACATGTCGAAAGCAGCGATGTCGGCCTGCTGGTCATGGGCGCCTACGGCCATTCGCGCATCCGCAGCCTCGTCATCGGATCCACAACCACGGAGCTGGTCCGACGCTGCAAGATACCGGTGCTGATGTTCCGGTGATGACGTGACGGACGCTACTCGCTGCCGGCTGCAGTTGGCGGGTCGCCACGCCGCATGTCGAGGTGGATGCCCTCCTCGACGGTAAGCGCGAATAGCACGCTGACGCGGCACCAGGTGCTATCCAGACAGGGCGCCGCCCAGTCGCTGACACTGCTGTAGGCGTTGCCGGCGCTGAACATGTCATCGGGCCGGGAGACGCGAACGGCCTTGAGCTGGAAGGACAGCCAGCTGTCGAACACACCGCCCGTGCCGGCTATCAGCCTCTGCAGGCCGTCGGGATAGTCCCACCCACGCTTCCAGGCCACCCGGCACTCGCCATTGGGAGCCGCGTCAGTCGGAAAACCGAGTTCGACGAACAGCTCGCCAGCCGCGAAATCCTCCAGCTCGTCGCCGGTCTTCGACAGAACCACCGCCTTTGGCTCGCCAGCGCCCTCGAAACCAAGGGCATGCCGTGGTGCCGAGACGATCTGGTAGCCCTCCGGCAGCAGTTCTTCGGGAAGGTCGCGCGTGACCGGCAGGTCGAGGCAGGCCCGCTTGAAGGCGTCGAACACGTTGAGAATGCCGCGAAGGTCGGACCAATTCTTGTGGGAGAAAGTAATGGGCTCGGCGGCGGCGGATGGCGTTGCAAGCGAGGGCAGCGCGATCGCGAGGCAAAAGAGAGGCAGGATTCGGGCATTGGATGGCATCATGACCGCCTTTCAGTCTTTGCGTCCCACTGTGTGAGCCTATCAGGAATGACCGCATACGAAACCCGCTCGCTCCTTACCCTTGCGCTCCCTCCCCTTTTCCCCTATAGGCCGCGCTTCCATCGGTCCGATTGGGGGCTGAACGGAGGGCCGGAGGTTGCCCGTCAGGGTGACCTTCGCAGAAGGCAATAAAGCACTTCGGCCTCCCGTGTCTCCGCTCTCGACCGTCTCGAACAGCCTTTCTTCGCCCGGCTTCGGGCTAACGAAAGGTCTGGAGGCTTTAGCCGTCGGGCCCGGTGGAAGAAGAAGAAAGGCAGAGACAATGGCACTTTATGAACATGTGTTTCTTGCCCGGCAGGATTTGTCGCCGCAGCAGGTCGACGCGCTCGTTGAACAGTACAAGGGCGTGATCGAAGGCGAAGGCGGCTCGGTTGGCCGGGTCGAGAACTGGGGCGTCAAGTCCCTCACCTACCGGATCAAGAAGAACCGGAAGGCCTATTTCACCCTCATGGACCTCGACTGCCCGCCGTCGGCGGTAAAGGAAGTGGAGCGCCAGCAAAGCATTTCGGAAGACGTGCTGCGCTACATGACCATCAAGGTCGAAGAGCATGAAGAAGGCCCGTCGGCGATGATGCAGAAGCGGGACGACCGTGACCGTCGTGATCGCGGCGACCGTGGTCCGCGCGACGACCGTCCGCGCCGTCCGCGCGAGCAGCAGTCCGAAGGGAGCGCAGAATAATGGTCGATATCAACCAGATCCCGACGCGGCGTCCGTTTCACCGCCGTCGCAAGACCTGCCCCTTCTCCGGCGCCAACGCGCCGCGGATCGACTACAAGGACGTCAAGCTCCTGCAGCGCTACATTTCGGAGCGCGGCAAGATCGTGCCGTCGCGCATCACCGCCGTCAGCCAGAAGAAGCAGCGTGAACTCGCCCGCGCGATCAAGCGCGCCCGCTTCCTGGGCCTTCTGCCCTACGTGGTGAAGTGATCGCTCGCGGCCTCGAAAAGTTGCAGACTTTTCGGACAAGGAACCGCGAGTAAGATAGACAACTGCCGGGGCGGTTCGCCGCCCCGGATGCCTGCCGCGGTCGGCGCGGCTGGCGGACACAGAAATCCGAGTTGGGAACGGGTGGAAGTCACCCTTCCCTAACTGCCGGCGGGCAGGACAGCGAAATTCAGCGCGATCCGCGCTTTACGCTTCCTGTTTGCTTCCATTAACCCGCGCTCCAATAGCTGAGCGCCAGAACAGGATGACGACAATGCAGGTAATCCTTCTCGAACGCGTCGCCCGCCTCGGCCAGATGGGCGAAGAGGTGAAGGTCAAGGACGGCTTCGCCCGCAACTACCTTCTGCCGAAGGGCAAGGCGCTGCGCGCAAACGACGCCAACCGCAAGAAATTCGAGGGCCAGCGGGCGCAGCTCGAAGCCCGCAACCTTGAGCGCAAGAACGAGGCTCAGGGCGTTGCCGACAAGCTCGACGGCAACACTTTCGTCGTGGTTCGCGCCGCCGGCGAAACCGGCCAGCTCTACGGTTCGGTCTCGACCCGCGACATCGCCGAGATTCTGACCGAGGCAGGCTTCTCGGTCGGCCGCAACCAGGTCGAACTCAACCAGCCGATCAAGTCGATCGGGCTTACCAACGTCGCCATCTCCCTGCATCCGGAAGTCGACGTGACGATCACCCTCAACATTGCCCGCTCCACCGACGAGGCCGAGCGCCAGGCGCGCGGCGAAACGCTGACGAGCGCTGAAGCCATCTATGGCGAGGAAGAGATCGACACGGAGGAGGCTGAAGGCTTCTTCGATCCGGAAGCCGATGTGGACCTGACCGAGGCGGAAGGCGAAACCGCAGAAGATCAGGCTGCGGAGGCAACGCCAGCCGCTTCCGATGAGGCGCCCGCGGAAGAGCCGGCCGGCGACGAGACCTCGGAGGACGAGGACAAGGCCTGATCCGGCTTCGTACTCTCACGCAAATCAGCAAAGGCCCGGCATCGTCCGGGCCTTTTTTCATATGCGCATGCGCCTGGCACAACAGGTCCCTCGACCCGAAACTTTTCAAGAACATGCAAGTTGAGTCATAATCGCCGTTTGGAGGAATAGAGAATACCGACGGTGCCGCCATGTCACTGCTGACGACGATTACAGGCAAGATATTCATCACCGGCTCGCTGAAGGTCACAGAACCGGACGGAACCACCACGCAATTCGGCGACGGGACGGGCAAGCCCGTTCATGTCGCGATACGTACGCCCGCGGCAGCGCGCGCCATAGCGCTCGACCCCATGCTGGCGCTGCCCGAAGCCTTCATGGACGGCACGTTCGAGGTGGTGGAAGGCGATATTCTGGATTTCCTGAAGATCGCGTTTGAGAATACCGGCCGCAGCGGCGCGCATCCCGTCGGCACGCGGGCGGTAGAGGGGTGGCGCAAGCTGTTCCGCCGCTTCCAGCAGATCAACACGGCGGCGCGCGCCAAGGAAAACGTACATCGGCATTACGACCTTTCTGGCGAGATGTACCGGCTCTTCCTCGATGCGGACATGCAATATTCCTGCGCCTATTTCGAGCGGCCGGACATGACGCTGGACGAGGCACAGGAGGCCAAGAAGCGCCACATCGCGGCCAAGCTGGACATGAAGCCGGGGCTCTCGGTGCTCGACATCGGATCTGGCTGGGGCGGGCTTGGCCTCTATCTGGCACGCCATTTCGAGGCCGACGTGCTGGGCGTGACACTGTCGACCGAACAGCATTCGGTGGCGACGGAGCGCGCCAGGCAGGAAGGGCTGGAAAACCACGTCCATTTCGAGATCCGCGACTATCGCGACCTGAAGGAGCGCTTCGACCGGATCGTCTCGGTTGGCATGTTCGAGCATGTCGGTGTCAACCACTACAAGGCGTTCTTCAACCGCGCGGCGACGCTGCTGAAGCCCGACGGCACGATGCTCTTGCACACGATCGGGCGCAGCGGGCCGCCATCGGCCACCAACGCCTTCATCCGCAAATACATTTTCCCCGGCGGCTACATCCCCGCTCTGTCGGAAATGCTGCCGGCGATCGAGCGTGCGGGGCTCGCCGTCACCGATGTCGAGGTGCTCAGGCTGCACTATGCCGAGACGCTGAAGCACTGGCGCGCGCGCTTCATGAAAAACCGCAAGCGGGCGATCGAAATCTACGACGAGCGCTTTGCCCGCATGTGGGAGTTCTATCTTGCCGGTTCCGAAGCCTCCTTCCGCTGGCAGGACATGGTGGTGTTCCAGGTCCAGATGACCAAACGTAACGATGTGCTGCCAATCACACGCGGATATATCGCCGAGGCGGAAGACAAGCTGCGCAGGACGAAGGCGACGCCGACGAGCAGCGCGAAACGGACGCCAGCCGGCGGGGCAAAGCGCTCGCAGGCAAAGCCGCAGCGCAAGAAGGCGTCGACCGGGCGCGGCTGAGCGGCGCGCTGCTTGCTACCAGGCGGCCGAGCACCGTTCCACATTTTCCTGTTTTGTTCTAACATGTCCGCCGACGCGTGTCGGGCGATTCGGGTCAAGTGGCCTGGCAGCAATTTTTGAACGGCTCTGTGGAGAAGTGTGAATCGCGGGGCGAACCGGGGATAGTTGTCCGCCGGTCCTGTCGATCCGGCGAACGTGGCGTTAAGTGATGATGAGTTCCGGCCGAAACACGTTCCTCCCTTGGGCCGCAGAGACAACTGGACATTGGAATGGCAGACGCAGTCCGCAAGATCGGCGCGGCGGAAACGCCGCTTTATCGCGAAGCTCCGAACAATCTGGAGGCCGAGCAGGCGCTGCTTGGCGCGATCCTCGTCAACAATGACGCCTTCTACCGTGTCTCGGATTTCCTGAAGCCCGGCCATTTTCACGAACCGATCCACCGCAAGATCTACGAGGTTGCCGGCGAACTGGTCCGCATGGGCAAGGTCGCCAACCCGGTGACGCTGAAAACCTTCCTGCCGGCTGACGAGAAGATCGGCGAGATGACGGTCTCGCAATATCTGGCGCGGCTTGCGGCCAATGCCGTCACCGTCATCAACGCAGCCGACTATGGCCGCGCGATCTATGACCTAGCAACGCGCCGCGCGCTGATCACCGTCGGCGAGGACATGGTCAACATCGCCTATGACGCGCCGGTCGACATGTCGCCGTCCGAACAGATCGAGGACGCCGAGCGGCGGCTATTCGAACTGGCGGAGACCGGCCGCTACGATGGCGGGTTCGAGAGCTTCACCGACGCCGTGAAGACCGCAATCGACATGGCCAATGCGGCCTATATGCGCGACGGCCACCTTTCGGGAATGGCGACGGGCTTTCGCGATCTCGACCGCCGCATGGGCGGGTTGCAGCCTTCCGACCTGATCATCGTTGCCGGACGGCCGGGCATGGGCAAGTCGGCGCTGGCCACCAACATCGCCTTCAACATCGCGCATGCCTATGAACCCGCACAGCAGGCGGATGGAAGTTTCGCCGCGGCCAATGGCGGCGTGGTCGGCCTGTTCTCGCTCGAAATGTCGTCCGAACAGCTCGCAACGCGTATCATTTCGGAGCAGACGGAAATCCCCTCCTCCAAGATCAGGCGCGGCGAGATCAGCGAGCCGGATTTCGAGAAGCTGGTGGCCTGTGCGCAGACCATGCAGCGCATTCCGCTGTTCATCGACCAGACCGGCGGTATCTCGATCGCCCAGCTGGCGGCGCGCGCAAGGCGGCTGAAGCGGCAGCGCGGGCTCGACCTGATCGTGATCGACTATATCCAGCTGATGACCGGCTCGTCGAAACGCGCGGGCGACAGCCGCGTGCAAGAAGTGACCGAAATCACGACCGGCCTGAAGGCGCTGGCGAAAGAACTCAACGTGCCGATCATCGCGCTGTCGCAGCTCTCGCGTCAGGTCGAAAGCCGTGAGGACAAGCGTCCTCAGCTGGCCGATCTCCGCGAATCCGGCTCGATCGAGCAGGACGCGGATGTGGTGATCTTCATCTACCGTGAGGAATATTACCTCGGAAACCGCGAGCCGAAGCCGGGCACAGACGAGTATATCAAGTGGGAAACCGACATGAACGAGGCGCGCGGCAAGGCCGAGGTGATCGTTGCCAAGCAGCGCCACGGCCCTACGGGAACGGTGCCGCTGGCCTTCCAGGGCGAGTTCACGCGCTTCTCCGATCTGGCCGAAGATTCCCACATGCCGGAGCGTTTCGAGTAGCGCCGTGACGGCTGCCGGAAAAGCAGGATCGATTGGCCGGACCTCTGTGGCCGCCGGCGGGCGGCTGACAATTGACCTTGCGTCGTTGGCTCACAACTACCGCACGCTTGCCGGCATGTCGGCGCCTGCCGAGGCGGCGGCGGTCGTCAAGGCGGACGCATACGGCATCGGCATCGCGCATGCCGTCCCGGCACTCGCCAAGGCCGGCTGCCGGAGCTTTTTCGTGTCGCTGCCTGCGGAGGGCATGGCGGTGCGAGAGGCTGCGCCCGATGCCGAAATATGCGTTCTGTCGGGACCGCTCGGCGCGGACGCTGTTGATGTGTTTCGCAGATACCAGTTGATCCCGGTTCTGAACTCTACGCATGACATCGAAATCTGGTGCAAGGCCTGTATTGCCGAGGCGATGCCCGCCGCGCTTCACATTGAAACCGGCATGAACCGGCTAGGCGTGACCGAAAGTGAAGCGGCGAAGTTTGTCTCGGAGAATGCACGCACAGGCGCAATTCCGCTGAAGCTGGTGATGAGCCATCTCGCCTGCGCTGACGATCCGGGCCACCCGCTCAACCAGCGACAACTGGAGTCATTTCAGAAGGTTGCCACACTGTTTGAAGGCATCGATTCAAGCCTCGCCAATTCTGCCGGCATCATGCTGGGCGGCGATTTCCGGCGCGACCTCACCCGCCCCGGCATCGCGCTCTATGGCGGTCGCGCCTCGAACGAAGGCGACAATCCGATGCGGGCGGTCGTGACCGCCGAGGCGCGCATCCTGCAGGTGCGACAGGCAGCGGCCGGCTCCACCGTTGGCTATGGGGCGACGACCACACTGAAGCGCAATACCACTCTGGCCATCGTGGCCACGGGCTATGCCGACGGCTATCACCGTTCCGCCTCCGGTTCGGGCGTGCCGCTTCGCGATGCCCTTCCCTCCGGCGCGCATGGTTTCATCGCCGGCATGCGCGTGCCTGTGGTCGGGCGTGTCTCGATGGACCTGACCGCGTTCGATGTCACGGAATGCGAAGGTGCGGTTTCAGCCGGCAGCTGGATCGAACTGTGCGGACCGAACATGCCCATTGACGACGTTGCGAGCGCAGCCGGCACGATCGGATATGAACTGCTGACCGGTCTGGGACAGCGTTACGAGCGGGTGTATGTTCATGGCTAAATCCCGCATCCAGTTCATCTGCCAGAATTGCGGGTCGGTGCACGCGCGCTGGGCCGGCAAATGCGATGCCTGCGGCGAGTGGAACACGCTTGTGGAGGAAGGCACCTCCGGCGGCATCGGATCTGGTCCTCAGAGCCAGAAATCGGCGCGCAAGGGCAGACCGGTGGCGCTCACCACCCTGTCCGGCGAGATCGAGGACGCACCGCGCATCGCAACCGGCATTGGCGAACTTGACCGCGCAACGGGCGGCGGCTTCGTGCGCGGCTCCGCCCTTCTGGTTGGCGGCGACCCCGGAATCGGCAAATCCACACTGCTGACTCAGGCGGCCGCGGCGCTGGCCAGCCGGGGACACCGCATCGTCTATGTATCGGGCGAAGAAGCAGTCGCGCAGATCAGGCTCAGGGCGCAGCGGCTGGGCGCGGCCGAAACACCGGTCGAGCTCGCCGCCGAAACCAATGTCGAGGACATTCTGGCGACGATTGCGGAAGGCACCCGCCCCGATCTCCTCATCCTCGATTCCATACAGACGCTGTGGACTGACCTTGCCGATTCGGCTCCTGGCACCGTTACCCAGGTGCGGGCGGCGGCCCAGGCGATGATCCGCTTCGCGAAATCCACAGGTTGCGCGGTGGTGCTTGTCGGCCATGTGACCAAGGACGGCCAGATTGCCGGCCCGCGTGTGGTCGAGCACATGGTGGACGCCGTGCTCTATTTCGAGGGTGAAGGAAACCATCACTACCGCATCTTGAGAACGGTCAAGAACCGCTTCGGCCCGACCGACGAGATCGGCGTGTTCGAGATGGGCGACAAGGGGCTGCGCGAAGTCTCCAACCCGTCGGAGCTTTTTCTCGGTGAACGCAGCGAAAAGGCCCCCGGTGCAGCGGTTTTTGCCGGCATGGAAGGCACCCGCCCGGTGCTGGCGGAAATCCAGGCGCTGGTTGCGCCCTCGCCTCTCGGCACGCCGCGCCGCGCCGTCGTCGGCTGGGATTCTGCAAGGCTGTCGATGGTGCTCGCGGTGCTGGAGGCGCATTGCGGCGTGCGCTTCTCGCAGCACGACGTCTATCTCAATGTGGCCGGCGGCTACCGCATCAGCGAGCCGGCAGCCGACCTAGCGGTTGCAGCGGCGCTCGTTTCATCCCTCACCGGTCTTGCCCTGCCAGCCGATTGCGTCTATTTCGGCGAAATTAGCCTGTCAGGCGCGGTGCGGGCCGTGGCTCACGCGCAGCAGCGCCTGAAAGAGGCGGAGAAACTGGGGTTTGGCAAGGCCGTAATGCCCGTCCTATCCGAAGAGCTTCCCGCATCGCTCGCAGCCAGTTCGTTCCAGCCCGCCGCGCTTTCCGATCTGGTGGCGCGCATTGCGGCTTCGGACCGTGCATCGTGACAGGGCGCGAGTGCGCCAGCACAGGAGTAAAGCCGTAAATGCCGATTACGCTGCTTGACGGTATCGTCATCGCTTTCACGCTCGTTTCTGCGATGCTGGCCATGGTGCGAGGCTTCTCACGCGAAGTCCTTTCGATTGCCTCATGGGTGGCGGCGTCGGCTGCGGCCTATTTCTTCTACCCGGCGGTTCTGCCCTACGTTGAGCCCTATATCGACCACCCGACAATCGCGCTCGCGGTTGCGGCGGCGATCATCTTCTTCATCGCGCTGATCGTGGTGACGGTGATCACGATGAAGCTCGCGGACTTCATCATCGATTCCAAGATCGGCGCGCTCGACCGCACGCTCGGCTTTCTCTACGGCGCCGCGCGTGGCCTTCTGGTGCTGGCGGTGGCGTTGCTGTTCTTCGGCTGGCTGGTCGGCTCCAACCCGCCCGGCTGGGTGACGGAAGCGAAATCCCGGCCACTGCTGGAAGGCATCGGCACATGGTTGCAGGGCATATTGCCGGACGATCCGGAGGATTCCATCCTCAACAAGCTCAAGGGCCTGAACCCGGAAGAAGAAGCCGGCGGCACGGATACGGGCGGCAATTCCGACCAATAGCGACGCGGGCGGCACCGCGCAGCGAACAGCAAGGCGCAAAGCGCGATGAGTACAGTCGAACCGAATGGTCCCCTCGCCGGCGAGGCCGACGATCACTTCCACGACGAATGCGGCGTGTTCGGCATTTTCGGACGGCAGGATGCGGCGGCGATTGTCACGCTCGGCCTGCACGCGCTGCAGCATCGCGGGCAGGAAGCGGCCGGCATCGTCTCCTATGACGGCAACCAGTTTCATGTCGAACGCCATGTCGGCCTGATCGGCGACACCTTCACCAAACCGGCGGTCATCGAGCGGCTGCACGGCAACCGCGCCATCGGTCACACGCGTTATGCAACGACGGGCGGATCCGGCCTGCGCAACGTACAGCCGCTTTTCGCCGAACTGGCCGATGGCGGCATCGCGGTTGCCCACAACGGCAACATCACAAATGCGCTGACGGTTCAGCGGCAATTGCAGAAGGACGGGGCGATCTTTTCGTCCACCTCCGACACCGAGACCATTCTGCATCTGATCGCCACCAGCAAGGAGCGCGACACCAATTCGCGCTTCATCGACGCGATGCGCCAGCTGGAAGGCGCGTTTTCGCTGGTGGCGCTGTCATCGAAAAAGATGATTGGCTGCCGCGACCCGCTGGGCATCCGCCCGCTGGTGCTGGGCGATCTGGACGGGGCCTGGATACTGGCTTCCGAAACCTGCGCGCTGGACATTATCGGCGCGCGCTTCGTGCGTGATCTCGAACCCGGCGAAATGGTTGTCGTCACCGAAAGCGGGGTGGAAAGCCTGTTCCCCTTCGAGCGGCAAAAAGCGCGTTTCTGCATCTTCGAATATGTCTATTTCGCCCGCCCGGATTCGCAGGTCGAGGGACGCAATGTCTATGCGGTGCGCAAGGAGATCGGGGCCGAACTGGCGCGCGAAGTGCCGGTCGATGCCGATGTCGTGGTGCCCGTGCCGGATTCGGGCACGCCGGCGGCAATCGGCTTCAGCCAGGAAGCCGGCATTCCATTCGAGCTCGGGATTATCCGCAACCACTATGTCGGCCGCACCTTCATCCAGCCTGGCGATTCCATTCGCCATATGGGCGTGAAGCTGAAGCACAACGCCAACCGCCGTTCGATTGAAGGCAAGAAGGTGGTTCTGGTGGACGATAGCATCGTGCGCGGCACGACCAGCCAGAAGATCGTGCAGATGGTGCGCGACGCGGGCGCGAAGGAAGTGCATATGCGTATCGCCTCGCCGCCGACACGCGCCTCCTGCTTTTTTGGCGTCGATACGCCCGAAAAGGCCAAGCTGCTGGCCTCGCGCATGACGATTGACGAGATGGCGGAGTTCATCCGCGTCGATTCACTCGGCTTCCTGACACTGGACGGGCTCTACCGCGCGGTCGGCATGGCCGCGCGCGAGGCAGACAGCCCGCAATTCTGCGATGCCTGCTTCTCGGGCGAATACCCGACCCGGCTGCTCGATGTCGAAGGCACAGACAATGTGCGCACGCTGTCCTGGCTTTCGGCCGGCGGGCAGTAGAGGAATACAGCGCTTCCTGCGTATTACTGCTGATCTACGACCCTGCCGCCGAACACAATGAAGGCCGACCAGATTCTGGGGGCAGGCCATTTCTCCCTGCCGGCAAGCTGAGCCCGACGCAGCGCCTCCGGGGGGCTCGTCACTAGCACTTCCTTGGCAAACACGGTCATGATGTCGGTGGTTGCCCTGTCATCGATGTTCCAAAGGCTTGAGATGACGCTGGCCGCGCCTGCAATCTGAAACGCGCGTGTGACACCGATGATCCCTGCATGCAGCGGTCCGCCAAGGGCGGACTGGCACGCACTCAGAACCACAACAGGCCTTCCCTCAAGATCGAGATGCTGGATTTCGCGCGCGGTAAGCCGGCCTGATGTCAGTGCGAGAAAGCCGTTGTCCATCGGCTCGATTTCGCTGGCCAATCCGTGAGCCGCGAGGTGTACGTAATCGGCCTGCCCGATTGCATCGAGCAGCCGTTCCTTGGTTGCCCCACTGCCAAGGACGGGCTCTATGCCCATTGTCTTCGACACAATTTCGGCCTCGCGCCGGGCGCCGGGAAGCCGAGGCAATATCCACTCCTCATCGTCGGTGGCATCGGGATCGCCGAAGACGACCGGGCTTTCCAGGCCCGGAGACCAGCCCATGATGTTGCCGTCGAGAACGCTCTTCAGCGAAGCCTCGATATTGATGACGACGTTTTCAAGCAGCGGGCGACCGTCGCCATCAAGATCGAGCGCGGCAAATGGAACGCGGCCCATGTTCAGGGCGGGAACGATTGAGAGACTGTCTCCTCGTTCAATTCCCCTGAAAAAGCGGGCTGGAAACAACACATCCGCGATCTCGGCCAGAATGACCTCGGTCGGCCGCTGGTAGGCGGGCTGGTTGCGTGTCAGCGCCGTTGCGGCTCTCGTATTCGGATCGCGAAGAACCGGAGCCCGCTCAGCCGGAGCGCCGCTCAGTATTAACTCGTCCATGTTCCGGTCGATCAGGCTGGATATCTCGGTCGCTGTCTTCTCGAGCAGGATCATGTCGACCATTGGAAAGTCGTCGCGATATCGATCGTATCTCGAATAGACGACGCAGACCTCTTCGCCTCGCACGATGTAGGCGACAGAGGAATTGCCGCCGGTGCTATCCGCGCTCTGGCTCACGCCAAGGTAGAATTCCACCGCGTTGACAAATTCACTGGGTGGCGTCTCGATGCCATATGGCCTGATTACCTGGCGCGTCGCATAAAGCGTTTCGAGCTGGTCTTCGGCCAGATCAATGACCTCGCTCAGACCGAACGGGCAATCGACCGGCTCAGCCCAACCGTGTCCGCATGACAGAAGCACTAGCAGTGCGGCAATGCGCACTCTGACCATCGGCATCGTATCCCCCCGGCTACGTGCAGATCGATACTACTCGCTTCCACCCCCAGTTCAACAGATTGGACAAGGCGCAAACCAGCCTCGACCGTGCGGCCCGGCCCGGCCGCACGCAATTGGAGCCGGCAGGCTTCAAGGCGTTGCCAGCTTGAGGCCGACAATGCCTGACACAATCAGCGCTATGCAGCCGAGCCGCACGATATCGGCGGATTCGGCAAACAGCAGAATGCCGAGAATGACAGTGCCGATCGTGCCGATGCCGGTCCAGATCGCATAGGCCGTTCCCAGCGGCAGCGTTCGCAACGCCAGACCGAGCAGCGCAAGGCTGACGATCATGGATGCCACGGTACCGACCGTGGGCCAGAGTCTGGTGAAACCATCAGTGTATTTGAGACCTACCGCCCAGCCGATTTCAAACAGGCCGGCGGCGAGCAAGGCTAACCATGCCATCGTCGATTCCCTTCGAGGCGATGAGGTCGTCCCCATCAGTGATGTCATGAGAATGCGCGGGCCGTCCCGGCAACCGAATATAGGATGGCGGCAGGCAACCGGCAATCAAACAGCGGGTTTCGCGCAGCGCCGGAATGGGCTACCTGCCCTTTCGAACTGGAGACGCAGATGAATTCGCAACCCGACCTCACCGGCCGCATCGCACTTGTTACCGGCGCTTCGCGCGGCATCGGCTATTTCGTCGCCAAGGGGCTAGCCGCAGCCGGTGCGCATGTGATCGCCGTTGCCCGCACAGTGGGCGGCCTCGAAGAGCTTGACGACGAGATCAAGGCGGGCGGCAATGAGGGCGCAACGCTGGTGCCGCTCGACATCACCGACATGGCCGGGCTGGACCGGCTCGGCGGTTCCATCCACGAGCGCTGGGGCAAGCTGGACATTCTGGTCGCCAACGCCGCGATCCTCGGCGTCATCGGCCCTCTCGGCCACATCGAAGCCAAGGTGTTCGAGAAGGTGATGGCAATCAACGTGACTGCCACTTGGCGGTTGATCCGCTCCGTCGATCCGCTGCTGAGAGAATCCGACGCCGGCCGCGCCATCCTGATGTCGTCGGGGGCGGCGCATTCCGCACGCGCGTTCTGGGGACCTTACGCCGCTTCCAAGGCGGCTGTGGAGGCGCTGGGACGCTCCTGGGCTGACGAGACCAAGAATATGGCGCTGAGGGTCAACTGCGTGAACCCCGGCGCCACGCGCACGGCCATGCGCGCCCTGGCGATGCCTGGCGAAGACCCGGAAACCCTGCCCCACCCTTCCGAAGTGGCGGCAAAGATCATTCCGCTGGCGAGCCCGGAACTCACCGAGACCGGGCTGATCTATGACGTGCCGAAGGGCGGGTTTGTCGCCTACCGCAATCCGCAATAGTCTGGCTTCCATGCCGGACGAGCAGCTGTCTCTCAACTACGCCTATCTGATTGAAAAGGCCCGCTCCTTTGCACCGATCGGCGGGCGGGTGCTCGATTTCGGCTGCGGCACCGGGACTTTGCTGGCGCTTGCCTCTGACACCGCACCGGACCTTGATTTCTGGGGCGCCGACACGTTCGAAGGGCTCTATTCGAACTGGAAGGATCAGGTGCCGGAAACGGTGCGTAACCGGGTGCGATTGATCGAGAAGGGAGCGTTGCCTTACGATGACGCGTCCTTCGACGTCGTCATCAGTAATCAGGTGTTCGAGCATGTGGCGGATGCCGCTGGCGCGCTTGCCGAGGTCCACCGGGTGCTGGCTCCCGGCGGATATTTCCTTTCCGTCTTTCCGACTGCCGACACCTGGTTCGAGCCGCATTGCGGCATCTATTTCGCCCACTGGATCAAGTCGCCGGTCAGGCAGGAGCGGTATCTGGCCTTCTGGCGGGCGCGCGGCTTCGGATATTATCCGGGTGATTTGCCGCCCGCCGAATGGGCCGCGATATCACGCAACACACTGCGCACGGAGTGCCACTACAGGACTGAGCGCGAGCTCAACCGGCTGTGGCGCGACGAGTTTGGCACAAAACCCCAATCGCTTGCCGGCGATGCCATGCAGTATCGCATCGCCAACCACCCGCGCTTCGGGAGGTATTCCGGCATTGCACGGGCGCTGCAGCCATTGCTGACCGCCCTCTACCACCGGCGCGCCGGCGTTGCGCTGCTGGCCCGCAAGGGCGACAGACTTCCGTCCCCGTCCTAGCGGCCAGCAGCGCCACGCGAGCCCGGCTAGATGCTCGCCTGTACCCTGTGAAGCGTGGCGTACAGACCGTCTTTCGACATGAGCTGGTCGTGCGTTCCTTCTTCGCCAATGCCGTTCTTGGTCAGCACCAGTATCCGGTCGGCATTGCGCACCGTCGACAGGCGATGTGCGATGACAATGGTCGTCCGGCCTTTGGTGAGCTTGAGCAACGCCTGCTGGACCGCACGTTCGCTCTCATTGTCGAGCGCACTGGTCGCCTCGTCGAAGATCAGTATGGCAGGGTCCTTGAGAAACGCCCGCGCAATCGTCAGACGCTGTTTCTGGCCACCAGACAGCTTCACGCCGCGCTGGCCGATATCGGTGTCGTAGCCGTGAGGCAGCGCAGATATGAAGTCATGGGCGTTTGCCGCCCTGGCCGCAGCGACCACCTCTTCGTCCGATGCATCCGGCCTGCCGTATCGCAGATTTTCCGCAACGGTACCGCTGAACAGATAGATGTCCTGCTGGACAACGCCGACATTGCGCCTGAGCGAGGTCAGCGTCACATCTCGAATGTCGACGCCGTCGATCAGGATCTCGCCTTTGTCGATATCGTAGAAGCGCGGAATGAGCGCGCACAGCGTGCTTTTGCCCACGCCCGACGGACCGACCAGAGCGACGAATTCGCCGGGCACTATGTCGAGCGACAGATTCTCCAGCACACGCGGTCCATTGCCATCGTAGCGAAAGCTCACATCGCGAAAGCTGATTGCACCCGTGACGCGCTCCAGATCGCGCGCGCCCGCACGGTTCTCGATGTCGGGCTCGACGTCGAGAAGCTCCGTCGCGCGGACGAAGCCGGTGTAACCCTCCTGCCAGAGCCGGACGAAATTGGCGATGCGTTTGACCGGATCAACCAGCACCGCCACGCAGAGCAGGAAGGTAAGCATGTCGGCCACTGACAAGCCGGCGGTGAGAATGCGGATCGCGCCGACGATAATCACCATGACCGTGACCAGTTGGGCGAAAGTCTCGGCACCCACCGAGAACCAGGCCTCGCTGCGATAGCCGTCGCGCCGGCTCTCCAGAAACAGCCGGTTTTCCCGCTCGAAGCGCCGGGTTTCCAGCAGTTCGTTGGCAAATGACTGCACGACCCTGATACCCGCCAGTGCGTCTTCCACCCGATCGTTGACTCTGGCGATCTGCTCCTTGCTGCGGCTGAGCGCGTCACTCATGCGCCGGTTGAAATGGAGCGCGTAAATGACTGCAAAAGGAGTCATTATCGCTATGATCCCCGCCAGAGCCGGATCGATGAACATCAGCACCGCCATCGCTCCGAGATATTTGAGTACTGCAATGAGCAGGTCCTCCGGCGCGTGGTGGAACAGCTCTCCCAGCCAGAAGGTGTCGTTGGTGATGCGGCTCATCAATTGCCCGACGCGCTGGCGGTCGTAATAGCTGAACGACAGTTTCTGGCAGTGGTCGAACAGTTCCTTGCGCAGGGCGGCTTCGATACGCGCGCCCATCATATTGCCCCTGAAATCGACGAAGAAGATCGCCAGGACCTGGACCGCCAGAATGGCCAGCATGACACCGCCCAGGGCGAAGATCTGGGTGATCGCCTCAGGGGTGTCGCCAAGATTGAGCAGGCGGGTGGTGACGTAGTTTGCGCAAAGCGGAAGCGCGACCGCGGTCGCGGCCACCAGCATCGCGCAGGCGAGATCGGCCGCCAGCACCGGCAAGTGAGGCCGGTAGTACGACAGGAACCTGCGCGCGCGACCAAACCGATGCGTTGACGCGGCAGGTTCGTCGCGCCGTGCGGTCCGGCGCGTGCGAGGTTTTTCTACAGGGTGGTTATGGCGCGCATCTGCATGCGTTTTCGCCTCGGAAATGCGGATTTGCATAAAGCGTCATGTCCTTGTGGATGTCTCCATTGCGGTTGGACATGAACGCTTTCATCTCGCTCTCCATTGGCAGTCGAATTTGCGGGCGGGACTATGTCGAATCCGGCGAATTGGCAAGACGACAGATATCGAACACAGCCGGTTGTGCCCTTTGAGACACAATGCTCCGGGCACACGGCAGTGGACCCGCGCGGTCAAGCATCAGCGGAAGCCGACGAGACCAGAAGGCCGGATTAACGCTCGCTAAAGTTCAAATCACTAGTCTGGCAGACTGTCTGATGATGTCGCGACCGCAGATCGACGTGTCAGGGTCAGGCTGGCCTGTCCACGCGAACCTGGTGGTGAAGGAGAATGTTGGTCCCGTTGCTGCCACGAGCAGAACTGATTTCTATCGACGACGCCGATACCATCCGCGCGGAATGGGCCGAACTTTCGCAGCGAGCCGTCGAGCCCAATCCATACTACGAACCGGATCATCTGATCGCGCTGTGCCGGTACATCCGCGCTGAGGAAAGGCACTGGCTCGTACTCATCCGTGATCGCGGCACCAATCAGTTGGAGGGGCTGTTTCCGGTGACCGTGAAGGGCCTGAAGGACGGCTTTCCGGGTGGCGTTACCGAAATGAGCTTCGACAGCCTCGTTGGACAGACCGTACCCCTGATCGGCGGACAAGACCCCTCGGCGGTCTGGGCGTCGTTTCTGGATTTTGTAGCGGCTCACGAAGAACTTCCGTCGATCGTCCACTTGCGCGAGTTCTATCCCGAGAGCGCCTGCGGCACCGCGCTTGCCGAAGCGGTGACCGAAGGAATGGCCGCGTATGAGGCAGAGAGCAGCTTTCTCAGGGCCGTTGCAGCCAAGGGCCTCTCTCATGACGCATACACAGCGAGATGGTCGCGCAAGAAGGCGCGCAACCTGAGAAGCCGAACACGGAAGTTATCCGAGCTTGGCGATATCGATCTCGAAATTGTCGAGGCGGGCGATCTCCGTTTCAACAAAACCCTGGACGAGATCCTGGCGCTTGAAGTTGCGGGCTGGAAGGGTCGGGCCGGCACCGCGCTTGCTTCAAATGAGCAGACGAAAAAGTTCGCCCATTCCGTATATGGTTCGACGAACAACCTGCCTGCCATTCATCTTGCCACGCTGAGGCTGAATGGAAGCCTTATCGCGGGAGATATCAATCTCGTTTCGCAGCGCCGCGCATATTTCATCAAATCCGCATATGACGAAACCTATGCAAAATACGGTCCAGGGGTGATCCTCTACGATTATTCCCTGCAGGAAATGCTCGACCGTGACCGGTATGACCGCCTCGATTCCTGTGCTGATGCGGGCCACCCACTGGAAGAGATATGGCTGGAGCACGAAGCCGTAGAAGGCGCCTTTGTTGCCGCCGCCGATTCCCGCAGTTCGAACGCAATCAAGCATCTGATCACCGCCAGAAAGTCACTGCTTGGCGCTCGCAACCTTGCCCGTGCCGCCTGGCAGGTCGTGGGCGGAAATAGTCGGGGCCAATGACGCAGGCTGCCGAACCCATCAACGGATTCTTACGGTTCCTGCCCGGCCGCGTTGCAACGGCGATTGCCGGTGGGCTTGGCGACGGCGCTGAAATCAACCGATCTGCTTTACTGGCACTCGCTATCCGGGTCGCCGCCGCGGGATTGGGTTATGGCGCTCATGTGTTTTTAGCCCGTGTGCTCGGCGTGGCCGAATACGGGGTCTACTCGTATGTCTGGGTCTGGCTGACGATCGGCGGCTTTCTCGCCAGTTTCGGCCTGAGCGAAGCGGCAATCCGCTTCATCGCGGAATATCGCGACACCGGCCAAAGCGGCACCGGACGCCAGTTTATCAAGACGAGCCTTGCTATCGTGGGTGGGAGTTCGTCGGCAATCGGCATTGTCGGCGCGGTTGTGCTATACTCGGTCTCCGATCGTGTCCCGCCTGAATATCTGATCCCTGCCCTGCTGGCCTTTGCCTGCCTTCCGATATTTGCGCTCCAGGATCTGCTCGAGGGCTACGCGCTTTCGTTCTCCTGGACGGGGCTGGCTCATGTGCCACCCTATGTGCTCAGGCAAGTCCTACTCGTCGTCTTCCTGCTTGCCGCAATTGCTGCGGCAATGCCGGCAAGTGCGGGGACTGCACTTCTTGCCGTGCTCCTTGCCGGAGCGACAGCTACCCTGGTTCAGCTGGTTCTGTTTCTGCGAAGGGCGGCACGCGCGCTGCCCAAAGCGGCGGGTGTTCGCCATACCGGCCTGTGGTTGAAGACCGCACTGCCGATGATGATGACGAATGCCTTCCAGCTCGTCCTGACCTTCAGCGATATTGTCGTTCTGGGCTTGTTCGTGGATAGCACGACGGTGGCGCTCTATTTTGCCGCAACGCGCGTAAGCTCGCAGGTCACGGCAGTACAGTTTGCCGTCACAAGTGCTGTTGCGCAGCGAATGGCGGGCCTTAACGCCACCGGCAGCCGCGACGAGTTGAGACTGCTTATCCACCGGTCCACGCGGTGGATTTTCTGGGCTACGCTGGTGGTCACTGTCGGCGTTGCAGCATTGGGCTGGCCGCTGCTTTGGCTTTTCGGCGCCGAATTCACCGCTGCCTATCCGGTACTCCTGGTTTTGGCACTTGGACTTTTGGCGCGCGCCAGCACCGGCGGAGCCGAGGACGCACTGAAAATGCTCGGGCACGAACGCGCCGAGTTCCGCGCCAAGGCGACTTCCGTAGTAATCAACCTCGGGCTCAATTTCGGGCTTATCCCGTTTTTCGGCATTTATGGCGCGGCGATTGCGACCGCAACGTCCATGATTGTCTATTCGCTGCTGCTGGAAATGCTGATGCGGCGGCTGGTGGGAACGTCGTCCTTCATCGCCTCGCTGGACAGGTGAGCAGCGAACGGTTCCGCCCGTGCAAACCTCTACTTAATACCCTTCTGTCATGGTAGCTGGCTCGGGCTGGGGCCGAGACATGGTTGCTGATACGGACGGATACCACGCAAACGAAGACGCCGCGCTTGCGAGCTGGAGCGCTCGTGAAACTTGCCGGTTGATCTGGTGGGTCACGACCATCGTTGTGGTTTTGGGCGTCGTTCGAGAAGTGATCGTCGGGACGCTCGGTGAAGGCACTCCGCTCAAGGACCTCTTCGAACTTGTCGGACTGACTGTCTTCGTAGCGGCAATGGCATTGCATGTTGCGCCAACGCATGAGGGTGTCAGTGGCGTAATGTTTTGCCGTTGAGCACAATCTTGCCCGCTTTGTGCGGCAGCATTATCTTCGGTTTATGGTGAAACCGTGAGGGGTCGCATCAATGTCCGTTCGAGCTTGCATTGTTGGCATCGCAGCAGCAGCCGCTCTTGCCGCCGGTAACGCGCCCGCGTTTGCCTGGGAGCAGCTTGACCTCGGCAGCAATTCGTCCGGGCAGCCGACCTATGCGCCGCAGGGACAAGGCAATGGCCAGCTTCAGTTCGAGGGGCTGCCGGGCGTGCAGTTGAATCGCGGCCAGCAAGCGGTGGACAGCAATTGCTCGCAGAGCAGCTATCGCTCGAACAATTTCCGCGATTTCGGCCGTTCGGGAACGATGACGGAATGCAATTTCGGCAAGTTTTCGTTCAGGTCCTACAGCTCGGACGGTGCGAACGGCATTTCCGGCTACAACCCCTTCCCCGTTCCTGGTCCGTTGCAGCAGGCAGGCCCGCCGCCCGGATCGGGCGGCAACGCGCCCGTGCGGCGCTGGTAAGGGCACCTCTACCCAACCCAATTCACCCACAGGCTCGGGCCGGCTGACGGTTTCAAAGCCCGGTTTGCCGGGCTATGGTCGCGCCCGGAGCCAACGGGCGCGGGCAGCGAGAGGGAACCGAGGCGGATGGTCCTGGCACTGGTCGTCATTGGCGCGATTGCGCTTGCCTGGGTAGGCGGAGCAATCATTCTGGCGCTGGTGCGCAGCATTACCTTTCAGCAGGCCTTTCTGCTTCTCCCCGTAGCGACTACACACGGGCTTCGCGTGCGCGGCGGCGCACATCTGCGAAGCGACCCGCCCACGCTCTATGCCATCCTGCATCAGTCGCGCCTTGACCCGGCGCTCATGTTGGCGCTCCTGCCGGAAGACACTCTGCACATTCTCGACGAGGCTTCGGCCCGCTCGGCATGGCTGGAACCCTGGCGGGCCATGGCGCGCACGATCGCGTTCAACCCGGAGCATTTCTTCGTCAGCCGACGGCTGGTGCGCCATCTCAAAGGCAATGGGCGGCTGGCGGTCTATTTTCCCGACGGAATCGAACCCGACTCAAAGCCGTATCGGCTTTACCGGGCAGTGGCGCGCATCGCCATGCGGTCAGGCGCGCGCATCGTGCCTGTTTCGGTTCACGGCTCGCGCAACAGCCTGTTTGCGCCAGCGCAGGGCCAGAAACGGCGTCTGTTTTCCAAACTCGATCTATTCGCGCTGGAACCGCACACTGTTCCTGACCTCATCGCCCTTGCGGGCAACGACGAAACACGAGCCTCCGCTGCCTTGTTCAACCGCGTCAGGGAAGCGGACGAAGCCTAGGCGCTGTCGGTGGTTTCGCGCTGCTCGCGGCGACGGTAGGCCTCGGCACTCAACGGCAGGAAAAGCAGATAAGCAACGACACCTGCGGTGAGCGTGTACCAGGTGTAGGCGACAAACAGCATGACCAGCAGCACCGCGCACAGAAGCAGGAACGGCACCGCGTCGCGCGGAATGCGCGTGCCCGGCGCCTTGCCGGACCAGACGCGAATGCGGCTCACCATCAACAGGCCGACAAGAATGGTATAGACGGCGCCCGCGCCGGCAAGCCAGCCCGCAAGCGGCACGCCGACAAACCCCAGATAGACCGGGAGCATGACGACTATGGCGCCCGCAGGCGCGGGAACGCCGACAAAATACGCCGTCTGCCAGAGTGGACGATCAGGATCCTCGGCCATGACATTGAACCGGGCGAGGCGCAGTGCGCAGGCAATGGCGAAAATCAGCGCGGCGATCCAGCCGATCGCGCCAAGCTGGTGAAGCAGGAACGCAAACAGGACCAGAGCCGGCGCGACGCCGAAATTGACGATGTCGGCCAGCGAATCCATCTGCGCGCCGAAACGCGACGAACCCTTGAGCATGCGGGCGGTGCGACCATCCAGCGCGTCGAGAATGGCTGCCAGAAGCACCATCGCGACGGCAAGCTCGAAACGGCCCTCGAAAGCCAGCCTGATGCCTGACAGACCGGCGCAAATCGCCAGAACCGTGATCAGATTTGGAATGACGACGCGGAGCGGAATTTCGCGGATGCGCGGTCCGCCAAATCCCGGCTTCGCGGGTTCCCGCTTCCTGTCGGCCATATCAGCGCCTCACGAGACGCGCACCAGCGGGCTTGCCTGCTCGCCGCCGAATTCGGCAATGATGGTTTCGCCCGCAATTGCGGTCTGGCCGATGGCGACGCGCGGAACGGCATTTGCCGGCAGATAGACGTCGAGCCGCGAGCCGAAGCGGATCAGGCCGAAACGATCGCCGACCGCGATGCTTGAGCCGGCATC
The DNA here is from genome assembly GCA_965232405.1 of Rhizobiaceae bacterium. Taxonomy (GTDB): domain Bacteria; phylum Pseudomonadota; class Alphaproteobacteria; order Rhizobiales; family Rhizobiaceae; genus RCIO01. Next base: position 3,252,117 of record OZ246966.1, on the reverse strand, counting down.
GGTCCAGCAGATGATGCGCCGTGCCACGAGACCGGCGACCTGAACGACGGCGACCGTGCCGTTGGGGCTTTCGATGACCAGCCCGTTGCGCTCGTTCTCCTCGCTCGCCTTGTCGAGCTCGGCGTTGAGGAACTTGCCCGGCCGGTGCTCCACACGGGCGATGCGCCCGCGCACCGGCGCGCGGTTCACATGGCAGGAAAAGACATTCATGAACACGGAAATGCGGGTCATCTCGCCCGCGCCGAGGCCCAGCTCACGCGGTGGGCTGGCCGGGCCGATGGCTGACACGAAACCATCCGCCGGACTGATGACGAAACGATCGTCAACCGGCGTGACACGCTCGGGATCGCGGAAGAAATAGGCACACCAGGCCGTCAAAGCGAGGCCGATCCAGAACAGCGGTCCCCAGACCAGGCCCAGCACGATGGCCGCGCCACCGAAAGCCGCGATGAAGGGATAGCCCTCACGGCGGACCGGGACCATGGAATTACGGATGGATTCTACGACGCTCATAGCGTAACGCGTACTCGCTCTTTGTGGAGCGGTTCAATAGCGAAATGCAGGCCGGGCCGCAACGCGGCCATTGGGCAACGCTGCGTTAGTCAGTGACTTCCGAGGTTCTGCGGCGCACGATGACGCCCATCTCGTCGGTCTCGCGAGCAATCCGCAGCTTTTCCTCGGCTTCGGTCGCCTCGCGCTGACGATCCCACATCTGCCTGTAAAGGCCGTTCTGGTCGAGCAGTGCACGGTGGGTGCCGCGCTCGGCGATACGGCCGTCCTTCAAGACAATGATCTCGTCGGCACCGATGACGGTGGAAAGCCGGTGGGCGATGACCAGCGTGGTGCGGCCCCGGCTCACGACATCGAGCGCGGCCTGGATTTCCTGCTCGGTCTGGGTGTCGAGCGCAGACGTCGCCTCATCCAGAATGAGGATCGGCGGCGCTTTCAGGATGGTGCGAGCGATGGCCACACGCTGTTTCTCGCCGCCCGAAAGCTTGAGCCCGCGCTCGCCGACCATCGACTTGTAGCCGTCCGGAAGTGTTTCAATGAAATCGCCAATCTGGGCCATGCGTGCGGCCTCGCGCACGTCGTCGTCGGAGGCGTCGATGCGGCCATAACGAATGTTGTAGGCAATCGTGTCGTTAAACAGCACCGTGTCCTGAGGAACCATGCCGATCGCGGCACGCAGGCTCTTTTGCGTGACATCGCGAATGTCATGTCCGTCGATGGTCACCGCGCCGGACTGGATGTCGTAGAACCGGTACAGAAGCCGCGAGATCGTCGATTTGCCGGCCCCGGACGGGCCGACGATTGCAACTGTCTTGCCTGCCGGCACCTCGAAGCTGATGCCCTTGAGGATCGGACGGTTCGGATCGTAGGCAAACTGAACATCGTCGAAGCGGATTGCGCCTTGGCTGACTTCGATCGGCTTCGCGCCGGGCCGGTCAACCACCTCCTGCGGTACGTCGAGAAGGTCGAACATCTGCTCGATGTCGGTCAGGCCCTGCCTGATCTCTCGGTAGATGAAGCCGATAAAATTGAGCGGGATGGAAAGCTGGATCAGCATGGCGTTGATGAAGACGAAATCGCCGATGGTCTGTGTGCCGCGCGTCACTTCCCACGCCGACATGCCCATCGCCGCCGCCATGCCGATGCCAAGGATCACCCCCTGTCCGAAATTCAGCCAGCCGAGCGATGTCCAGGTCTTCGTCGCCGCTTCCTCGTAACGCGCCATCGAGCGGTCGAAGCGGCTAGCCTCCATCTCCTCATTGTTGAAATATTTCACCGTCTCATAGTTGAGCAGGGAGTCGATCGCCTTGGTGTTGGCGTCGGTGTCGCTGTCGTTCATCTGACGGCGAATGACGATGCGCCAATCGCTCGCGCGAACGGTGAACCAGGTGTAGAGCCAGATCGTCACGGCGATGATCGCGACATAGATCCAGCCATAGGCGACGGCGAAGATGAGCGCCGCCAACGCAAACTCCAGAATGGTCGGCGCGGTGTTGAGGATTGTGAAACGAACGATCGTTTCGATGCCCTTCACGCCGCGCTCGATGATGCGCGAGAGGCCGCCGGTGCGGCGCTCCAGGTGAAAACGCAGCGACAGCCGGTGCATGTGGACGAAGGTACGGTGAGCCAGTTGCCGCACCGCATGCTGGCCGACACGGGCAAACAGCGCGTCGCGCAACTGGTTGAAGCCAAGCTGCACGATGCGCACGACATTGTAGGCCATGACCAGCATGACGGGCGCGAGCAGGACCGCAGGGATCCACTCCGCCGCCTCCAGCTGGTTGTCGAGCGCGTCGGTCGCCCATTTGAAGGTGTAAGGAACGAGCAGAAGGACAAGCTTGGCGGTGACCAGAAACACGGTTGCCCAGGCGACACGCAGCTTCAGGTCGGGCCGGCCCGACGGCCAGATATAAGGCCAGAGATTGCGAATGGTGGAAAATACCGAACCGGATTCGGCTGAAACGGTCTTGTCTGCCAATTGGACTTCCTGGGTTTTGCCTAGGTATCGCAGGGACCGGCGCAGCAGGCCGAAAAGAGACTGCCGACCGATTCCGAGAGCGACGCAAGCGCATCGCGGTCGATTTCATAAAGGGAACGAGTGCCATCCGGCGTCAGCCGCACCAGACCGGCTTCCACCAGCACCTTCAGATGCTGTGAAACGGTCGACTGCGCCAGGTCGAGCTTGCTCACCACATCCTTGCAGCACGAGCAGCACCCCTGCTGCGCAAGGTGCGTGACGATGCTGAGGCGAGCTGGATGCGACAGCGCGCCGAGCCGCGCCGCCAACCGGCCGAAATCATCCTTGCGGGGTTCGCATCTGCCATTCATCGTAAATCGACGATAAACGATGAAGAAGTCGCGCGCAACCCTCTCCGGCCTGGCCGGATCAGGGAATGCGCTGCAGCGGTTGACTAATCCTGGCTGCTTGCCACGTCTTCCGGCTTCTTATCGGAAGAGGCTTCGTCGGAGGCCATCTGCTCGGCAACCGCCGACATATCGGCCTCTTCGCCCTCCTCCGTCTCGCCCGGCACGGAGAATACCTGGCCCGGCCAGATCCTGTCCGGATCGGAAATCTGGTCCTGATTGGCAAGGTAGATAGTGGTGTAGCGAACACCGCGCCCATAGACGCGGCGCGACAGCCGCCAAAGCGTATCGCCGCGGCGAATGATGACCGCGCCACTGACATTTTGCAGTTTCGGCGCCGTCGCCTCCTGCATTGCGACCTCGCCATCGCCGCCGGCCTCCGCAGACGCCTGCATGGTCGCGTCATCGTCCACTTTCGCGGCGCTGTCGCCAGATTTCATGTCCGTGGCATTGTCACTCTCGCCGAGATCAAGCGCAGCGGTATCGGAGGTGGCCGAACCGCCGGCCTGCGAGCCGGAATCCGTTTCCTTGGCCGCCATCTGCTCTTCCGGCTCTTGTTCGTCACCGGATGTATCGGCCATCTCGGTCGCGGTCCCGCCCTCAGCGTCGGCTGCCGTTTCCCCTGACGGCTGCGGCCCGGCGACGGCAGCAACCTTCTCGCCCGGCTCGCGCTCGAACGGCACGGCGGCACGCGCAATCACGTCGGCATTGTCGGCGCTCAGCATGTCAGCGCGCACGATGTAGTCGCCAACCGGAAGGTCCTTTTCCGCCTCGATCAGGAAGCGTCCGGCATCGGAAGCCACGGCTTGCCCCAGAAGGATGTCATTGGCATAGACGCGCACAGTCGCGCCAGCCTCGGCATAACCGGCGACAAAGACGTCGCGGCCTTCGATCTCAACAGCCTCGACGGCAACACGCGCAGGTGCTGCGGGTTTCGCCGGTTCGGCCGTCTCGACGGCTTCGGCGGCGGGCTGTTCGACGGCGGCGACCTGCTCCTCAGCTGGTGCCTCGGCATCGGCGACATCGCCAGTCAGTTCCGTTTCCTTGGCGGCCATTTCGGTTTTTTCGGCAGGCTCTTCCGCAGCTGCCGTCATTTCCGGCTTGCTCTCGTCCGAAGGCGCAGTTTCTTCCGCAGCGGCGACGCCTTCACCCTCTTCGGCACTGTTGGCTGCGGGGCGATCGCCCTTGGCCGGCATTTCCGGCTTTTCCTTGGATTCAGGTGCGGTTGGAACGGTGATCAGACGGCTCGGCGCGCCCGGCTCCTCGACAAGCGCCAGAACCTGGCCGCTGTCGGTTTCCGGGACCGCGATGATTGCCGTCTGCGCGGAACTCGCAACGACATTGTCTTCCGTCGTTGCACGAAGCACGACCGTGTAGTCGCCGGGCTTCAGCGGATCGTCCAGAACGACGGCGAAGTCGCCACCCGGCCCGGCCCTGTCGGTGCCGATGACCGATGCGCCCGCGATTACCTCAACAGTGGAATTGGGAGACGCGCTGCCTGCGATCACCACCGAACCGTCCGGTTCGACACGGACCAGATCGAAGGCCGGAACGATGACAGCGGGTTCAGCGGCTGCCTGTTCGCCGGGAGCGGTCTCATCCGTCGCTTCATCGGCCGGCGGCAGCGAGGCAACCTGTTCGCCCTCCCCGGTCTTTGTCTCGTCCGTGCCCGGCTGCTCGGCGGCGGCTTCCCCGGTCGCTGACGCTTCCTTGCCAACGCCTTCCTGACCCGACCGCGGCTGCTGCACCGCGGCCTCAATCGGCGCGCTTCCGGGCGAAGGTTCGAAAACGCCGCCAACATAGGCCGCGCCCGCGGCCGCAGCCGTGCCACCGATCAATATCCAGACAACCTTGACCCAGTTGGCGATCATGTTCCCGTTTCCTTCGCGTTGTTAGCCGAGGTGTAGCGTGTTTTCAGGGGGCTAACAAGAAAAACGCCCGCCGCGCCTTGACCCGGTTGCGCCCGGTCGGCCCTATGGATTCATGGGCTCGATACAATCTGTGTGCGTCTATTGCGGCTCCTCCCCGGGCCGCTCCGATACCTATCAGGCGGCGGCGACAGTGCTCGGCCGCGCCATCGCGGATGCCGGCATGACACTCGTCTATGGCGGCGGCACCCAGGGAATCATGGGCGCTGTCGCTCACGGAGCCTCGGACGCCGGCGGCAAGATCACGGGCATTATCCCGCGTTTCCTGATCCGCAAGGAAGCGGCCGGGGCCAAACCGCCGGACTTCGACGAACTCATCGTGACCGAGGACATGCACACCCGCAAACACACCATGTATGAGAAATCGGACTCATTCGTGGCGATGCCGGGCGGCATCGGAACGCTGGAAGAGATCGTCGAGATCATGACCTGGGCGCAGCTAGGCCGGCACGAAAAGCCCATTGTTCTCGCGAACATAGACGGGTTCTGGAACCCGCTTTTGGCACTGCTCGACCACATGAAGGCGGAAGGCTTCATTCACAGCACGCACCGCATCAGGCCGATCGTCGTCGACAAGGCGGAAGACATCGTGCCGGCAATTGTGGAAGCAGCCCGGGCGTCCGATTCGGACGCTGCGGACGAAGCTGTGATCGAAAAGCTATAAACGCCGCTCAGCCGTTGCGCAGATCGGCGATCAGTTCGCCGAATTGCATGGCTTCTTCCTCGTGACCCGGTTCGCGCCAGCTTTCCGCAAGGGCCGTCTCATACCATTCACGTATCGCCGGTTCGGCCAGAATGCGCTTCATGTAGGCAGCGGACTGACCGCCGAAATCGAGCGCATAGGTCTGCGCTCTGAACACGACCGGGGCAAAGAAGGCATCGACGGCGCTGAATTCTGCACCCGCCAGATATGGCCCGCCGAAGCGGGTCAGACCCTCGTTCCACAGTTCGCCGATGCGGGAAATGTCGCGCTCCAGCTTCGCCGGCTGTTCATGCAGCCTGACGCGCAAGCCGCAATTCATGCCGCACATCGCACGCAGGGTTTCGAATGCAGAGTGCATCTCTGCCGCGGCGCAGCGCGACCACGCGCGGGCGTCGGCATCCTGCGGCCAGATGCCCGGATGCCGCTCGGCGAGGTATTCCACGATGGCAAGTGAGTCCCAGACGGACATTCCGCCATCGATCAGGCACGGCACGCGCCCCGACGGCGAATGCGGGCGATAGGTCGCGTAGCTGTCGCCGCCCGGAAACGGGATCAGCCGCTCGGTGAACGGAATGCCCCTCGCCTTCATCAGCACCCATGGTCGGAGCGACCATGAGGAGTAGTTCTTGTTGGCCATCACCAGTTCGTACATGGGCTATTTCCCCGATGCGGTCCTGAACATCGACCAGGTGTAGAGTGCGAGCGCCGTCCAGATCAGCGCGAAGGCGACGATGCGCTCTATGCCGAACGGTTCGCCGAAGACGAAGATTGCAATCAGCGCGATAATGGTCGGCGCGGTGTATTGCATGATGCCGATGGTGGAGATGCGCAAGAGCTTGGCGCCGAATGCGTAGAGGATCAGCGGAACGGCCGTTGCCGGACCGGAGAACATCAACAACGCCATGCCTGCCGGGTCCGACGGTCCGAACTGCCCCTTACCGGCCAGAGCCAGCCAGACGAGGTATCCCAGAGCCACCGGCGACAGGATCAGCACTTCGAGGAAAAAGCCCTGGCTCGGGCCAATCGGCAGCGTCTTCCTGAGATAGCCATAAGCCGCGAAGGAAAAGGCGAGTACCAGCGACACCCAGGGCAACCCGCCAGCGGAGACGGTCAGCACCCCGACCGCGACGACCGCGAGGCCCACGGCGATCATTTGCAGCCGGTTGAGCCGCTCGCCAAGCAGCACGGCGCCCAGCGCAACAGTCACCAGCGGATTGATGTAATAGCCAAGCGCAGTTTCCACTGCCCGGTCGACGGCGATCGCCCAGACATAGATGCCCCAATTGACCGAAATAATGGCAGCCGTCAGCGCCGCCATCGCCAGCGTGCGCGGCGAGCGGATCGCAGCCTTGATGTCGGCGGTGCGGCCAAGCGCGAGCAGAACCACGCCTGCCACGGGCACGGACCAGAGTATGCGGTGGGCAAGCACCTCGACTGCGGGGATGTGTGCCACGGCCTTCATGTAGAGCGGCAGAAAACCCCACAGTCCGTAGGCCGAAAGCGCGAAGAAGAAGCCGCGCGTAGCTTCAGCCTCGCTCGTTCCTGCCGCCGGCACATTGGTCGGCGTCGCCTCCGAGGGCGCTGGGCGCTCCTGCATGATCGTCTCCGTTAGAGTCGTGAGGTATGACAGCCAGGCCGGCCAGACCAGCGTATTATTGTGATCCAACCATTCAGATTGGTTGAGGATCAAGCTGGCCCTTCGCGGCCTCGCTTTGCGAAGCACCTCAGGGTGAGGGAAGCTGGCGCCCAACGTTCCTCATGTTGAGGTGCTGGCCGTCAGGCGAGCCTCGAAGCACGCTCCTACTCCGCCGCGATCACCTTGTCGTCCCGGTTCTTCACCAGCTTGAAGTTGATGGCGTCCATCAGCGCCTGGAACGATGCGTCGATGATGTTTTCCGAAACGCCGACCGTCCACCAGCGCGCGCCGGACGCGTCGTGCGATTCAATCAGAACACGGGTGATGGCCTCGGTGCCGCCATTGAGGATACGCACCTTGAAGTCGGCCAGTTCCATGTCGGCGATCTCGTCCTGATACTTGCCGAGATCCTTGCGCAGCGCGATGTCGAGCGCGTTGACCGGGCCGTCGCCCTCGGCCACCGACAGGTATGTTTCGCCATCGATCGTGACTTTGACGACCGCTTCCGACACGGTCTTGAGATTGCCGTTGGCGTCGAACCTGCGCTCGACCATGCAGCGAAACGAATCGACCTTGAAGAATTCGGGCACGCGACCGAGGGTGCGTCGCGCCAGAAGGTCGAAGCTCGCATCCGCGCCCTCATAGGCGTAACCCTGCGCCTCGCGCTCCTTGACCAGCGAGATCAGCGTGTCGAGCCGCGGATCGTCCTTCGAGACCTCGATGCCGCGCCGTTTCAGTTCGGCCAGAAAGTTCGACTTGCCGCCCTGATCCGACACCATGACGCGCCGCGCATTGCCGACCGTCTCCGGCGGCACATGCTCATAGGTTTCCGGCTCTTTCATCAGCGCCGAAGCGTGGATGCCCGCCTTGGTGGTAAAGGCGGACGCGCCGACATAGGGCGCCTGTGTTTCGGGCGCGCGGTTGAGCAGTTCGTCGAAACCGCGCGACAGCCGGGTGATGTTGGCCAACGCCTCTGCCGACACGCCAGTCTCGAACCGGTCGGCAAAGGCGGGCTTCAGCATCAGCGTCGGGATGATGGAGATCAGGTTGGCGTTGCCGCAGCGCTCTCCGATGCCGTTCAGCGTGCCCTGCACCTGCCGCACGCCGGCGTCGAGCGCGGCCAGACTGTTTGCCACCGCCTGACCGGTGTCGTCATGGGCGTGAATGCCCAGACGATCGCCCGGAATACCTGCCGCGATCACCTTGCCGACGATTTCGCCGATCTCGGCCGTCTGTGTGCCGCCATTGGTGTCGCACAGCACCACCCAGCGCGCGCCGGCGTCGTGAGCGGCCTTTGCGCAGGCCAGCGCGTAGTCCGGATTTGCCTTGTAGCCATCGAAGAAATGCTCGCAGTCGACCATCGTCTCCTTGCCGGCCGCGTTCGACGCTTCGACCGACTGGCTGATCGATTCCAGATTTTCCTCATTGGTGCAGCCGAGCGCCACGCGAACATGATAGTCCCACGATTTGGCGACGTAGCAGATCGCGTCCGACTGCGACTGGATGAGCGCCGTCACTCCCGGATCGTTGGACACCGACACGCCTGCTCGCTTGGTCATGCCGAAGGCGACGAAGGACGATTTCTGCGTCCGCTTCTCGGCAAAAAACTCGGTGTCGGTCGGGTTCGCGCCGGGGTAGCCGCCTTCGACATAATCCAGGCCGAACTCGTCCAGCATGCGGGCAATGAGTATCTTGTCCTCGACCGAGAAATCGACGCCCGGCGTCTGTTGGCCGTCTCTGAGAGTAGTATCGAAAAGATAGATGCGTTCTTTGGTCATTGCTCGTTCTCCGGCGGCCACGTCTCGGTGTCGTGGTCGGGATGCTGGTGGCCTTTCACCGACGCCATGAAGGCATCGACGGCGGCATTGGGCTCGCGCCATGGCAGCGCGTGCAGCGCCTCGAAGAAGGACAGCCTGTCGGCCGGATTTACCTGAATGACCGGCGACGCCAGTTCGGGATTGTCCAGCGTGCCGATGGCGATCTCGATGTCGGTCGCGCCGTAGTCATATGTCAGGGGCGTGCCGCAATCAGCGCAAAAGCCGCGCTTCACGACGTTGGAGCTTGCAAAGATCTTCGGCGCGCCGCGTGTCCACTCAAGCGCAACAGCGGTGACCAGCGGGCCAAAGAATGAGCCGAACGCCTTCTGGCACATGCGGCAATGGCATATCGAGGCGCGGCCGAGGCTCTCGGCCCGATAGCGCACCGCGCCGCACTGGCAGCCGCCGGTGATGCTCATTGCTTGCCCTCCGGCGGCCAGCTCTCGGTGTCGTGGTCCGGGTGCTGGTAGTTCACGAGGTCAGCGAGATATTTGGCGTCCGCATCTGCTTCCGTCGGTTCGCCCGGCAGGCCAGGAATGGCGTCGACATAAGGCAGCTTGCCCTCCGTACCCCACTGAATGGTGGGCGCCAGTTCGGCAGGATTGTCGAACGCGCCGATGGCCAGCGCCACACCGTCGGGCGCCTCGAAGGTCAGCGGCGTGCCGCAGTCGGCGCAGAAGCCGCGCAGCACATGGTTTGATGAGCGATAGCGCTTGGGTTCTCCGCGTGTCCATGTCAGGCCGCCATCGGGCGTCGTGGCCAGCGGCGCGTAGAAATTGCCGAACGCCTTCTGGCACATGCGGCAATGGCAGACCGAAACGTTCGACAACGCACCCTCCACGCGGAAGCGCACGGCGCCGCACTGGCAGCCGCCGGAATAGACCGGTTTGTTGTCGAGGCTCATGGCGTTGTCATTCCGGATCGTGGCAGACGGCTTCAATGTTGTTGCCGTCGGGGTCGAGCACGAACGCCCCGTAATAGTTCTCGTGGTAGCGCGGCCTGAGGCCCGGCTTGCCATTGTCGCGGCCGCCGGCGGCCATCGCAGCCTCATAGAAGGCGTCGACCCTGGCGCGGCTGTCGACGCGGAATGCGTAGTGGCGTCCGGGCCCGGGTTCGCCGCCGTCGCCCAGCCAGAAATCAGCGCCGCCGCGTTCATATCCGGCCTCGCGGGTGTTGCCATCCGTCTGCATGGGCGCCTCCAGCAGCTTTGCGCCAATAGCCGCAAAGGCGGCGTCGTAGAACGCCTTCGACTTTGTCCAGTCCGATACCGCAATGCTCGCATGGTCGAACATGCCGAGGTCCTCACTCCGGTTTGTGGCAGACGGCTTCGACATTGTTGCCGTCGGGGTCGAGCACGAACGCGCCGTAATAGTGCTCGTGATATTGCGGGCGCGGTCCGGGCTTGCCGTTGTCGCGACCGCCGGCGGACATCGCGGCCTCGTAGAAGGCGTCCACCGCAGCACGGGTGTCGACGCTGAAAGCATAGTGCCGGCCGGGACCCGTCTCGCCGCCTTCATGGAGCCAGAAATCCGGCTTGGAGCGGCCATAACCGCCGACATTGGCGCCGCCGGTGAACTCCTTCGGCACCGTCATCACCAGCCTGGCGCCAATGGCCGCAAAGGCCGCATCGTAGAACGCCTTCGCCTTTGCCCAGTCCGAAACGTTGATGCCGGTATGGTCGATCATTTCGCGTTTCCCTCGGCGGAGGCGGGCTTGTTGCCCTTCAGCTTCATCTGCGTCCAGTTGGTGTAGAAGATGCCGTTGACCTTCTGGAAAGCGGCGAGGACGGCCACCATCGCGTTCTGCAGGGCCGTGAAGCGGGAGGGGCGCAGCACATCGACAAAAGCGACGAAACGCGGCCAGTCCTCGCCGTTGATGGAGCGGTGATTGACCGTGTCGTCAAAGATGATCAGCGGGTCGTCATGCCAGAAATATTTCCGGCCATCGACCTCGAGGAAGATGTTGTCGCTTTTGCGCGGATTGAGGTTGTAGAGCAGGCGCACGGTGACGCGCACCGGACCGTAATGCAACCGCGTCGCCTCCTTGGCGTTGAACACCGAGACGCCGATGGTCTTGATGAATTTCCACTCACGGTTGAAATCGGGGATGCTCTGGTCGGCCGGCTTGTCGTACCATTTGAAGAACACCATGCCGCGCTTTTTGCCTTCCATCTGCTTGCCGATCTCGGTGATAATCGTCTCGCGATTGTCGTCGAAGGCCTTGAGCAGATCCTCGATCTCCTTGCGGTGCTCGCCGGAGAAATTTTCCGGACGCCACATGACCGGGTTGCGGCTGCTGCTGATCAGGTCGGTGAACAGGTTGAACGGCGACAGGATCCAGGTCAGCACGCCATTGCCGAGGAAATAGCTTTTGAGAAGCGCGCCATCGATGTTCTTGTGGCGCGCGACATCGATGACGCCGAACACCAGATAGACCAGCGCCAGCACGGGCAGGAACCATGCGATCACAGCCAGAACGACGATCTTGATCGCCATGCCGAGGGCCTTGCTGCTGTTCATGACATTACGTCTCCAAAAGTGCCGTCACCGACGGCAACAAACCTGCTTCGTTACATGCGTTTCGCGACGCCGGGCCGCTGGCAGCCACCCTCACCGCTTCACTTCCCATGTGGTGACGCGCTCACCGGTTTCAGGGTCCTTGCCGTCCTTGAGCTGGATGCCTTGCTCCAGAAGCTCGTCGCGGATGCGGTCGGCTTCCGCCCAGTTCTTTTCGCGGATGAGCGCGAGGCGATCTTCAACGATCTTTGCGACGTCGATTGCAGTCTGTTTTTCGGAAAGATCGACACCGATCAGTTTCGCCCCTGCAGCTAGTTCTTCTGCAGGCGTCTCAGAGCTATTCAACAAGGTGAGATATGCCGCCATATCGAGGTCGTCACCCAGCGCCTCGGCAAACGATATGCCGATCTTCTTCGCGTCGACACCAGCTGCCCTGCGCCGCCATTTGGCAAGAAGCGCCTCCGCTTCCTCCAGCCGCCTTACGCTGAAATCGATCGGTTCGCGGTAGTGCGTCATCAGCATGGCAAGGCGCAGCACCTCGCCCGGCCATTTGCGGCCGCCGAACTTCTCCGTTTCCAGAAGGTCGTGGATGGTGACGAAGTTGCCTTCCGACTTGGACATCTTCCTGCCTTCGACCTGCAGGAAGCCATTGTGCATCCACACATTCGCCATCACGTCCGTGCCGTGGGCGCAGCGCGACTGCGCGATCTCGTTTTCATGGTGCGGGAAGATGAGGTCGAGCCCGCCGCCATGGATGTCAAAGACGTCGCCGAGATAGGCAGCGGACATGGCCGAGCATTCGATATGCCAGCCGGGCCGGCCGCGGATCGCGATGTCCTTGCCGCCTTCGCGGAAAGTCGCCTCCCAGCCGGGTTCGTCAGCCGACGATTCCTTCCACAAAACGAAGTCGGCCGGGTGCTTCTTGTGCGCCTCGACGGCGACGCGGGCGCCGGCCTGCTGCTCGTCGAGATTGCGCTTCGAGAGGCTGCCATATTCCGGCATCGAAGTTGTGTCGAACAGCACCTCGCGCCCGGATTCGCCTTTTGCCTCATAGGCGTGGCCGCGGTCGATGAGAGATTGAATCATGCCGACCATATCGTCCTTGCCGTCGGCGCGAGGCAGCACGAACTCGGTCGCGCGCGGCTGCTCGGTCGGCGGCAGGCAGCCGAGTGCGGCGACATCCTGCTGGTACTGGTTGAAGGTGGGTTCGGTGACCTTGCGGATCGCGTCGTTGAGCGACAGCCGGCCGGAAGCGATCTCGTCGCCGAAATCGCGCAGGGCGCGCGCGTTTATCTTGTCGTCAACGTCCGTGATGTTGCGGACATAGGTGACGTGGTCCGCCCCATAGACATGGCGCAGCAGGCGGAACAGCACGTCGAAGACAATGGCCGGGCGCGCATTGCCGATATGGGCATAGTCGTAGACCGTTGGGCCGCAGACATACATGCGCACGTTGTTCGGATCGATGGGGGCGAACGCCTCCTTCGTCCGGGTCAGCGTGTTGTAGAGCCGCAGTCCTTCGTTCACGTCAAACCTCTCCGTTCCTCGCCTCGCGTGGCCTTGTCCGAAAAGTCTGCAACTTTGCGAACCATGCCGACCGGCTGGCCGGTTCGGTTTTCGTGTCTGAATGAGAAGGCGAAAACGTCCGGACCAGCGGGTGCGCTAGCCGATAATGCAAATACCGATAATGGCGGTTGCCGTTTTCATGGCGCGCGTTATCGCGTCAGCGCCGCATTCCGTCAAGGCTCAAAGTGCCGGATTGCCGGTTCGGCGCGTTGCAGAATTGCATCATTGGCCGCTTGGTCACCATTTCATAACCGGCCCGGTTCAAAATGCCTTTCAGTGGCAACAATCACGTCACGATTTCGTCTCAATCGAGAACGAACGGAGCACCCGAAGAACATGCTTCGAAACAGGAAAAAGAAAATGACCTTCACCCGCCACGAGCAGGAACGCGCTCGCGCCAGTGCGGCCACGCTTTCGTGCCACTATCGCTCGATCGGTCCGGCCGCGGTTCTGGCCGCACTCCTGTTCCGCAAGCCTGCCTACGACACTGGCGGCCGCTCGCGCTGATAGCGCGTCAGAGCCCGGCGAGCAGGCTGACGGCGATCGCGGCCATCACCAGGCCGATCGCAAGGTCGAGGACCCGCCAGGCCGACGGTCTGGCGAATAATGGCTGCAGCAGTCGCGCGCCATAACCCAGCCCGAAGAACCAGACGAACGACGCAATTACAGCGCCGGTGCCGAAGGCGAGCCGGTCGGCGCCCGCATAGGACGCGGACACGGAGCCGACAAGCAGCACCGTGTCGAGATAGACATGCGGATTGAGGAAAGTGAAGGCGAGGCAGGCCGCGATTGCGGCCCCGAGGTTTGCCTCGCCGGTCTTGGCCGCATTGAGAGCGTCCGGCCGGATGGCGCGCCGAAAGGCCAGCGCCGCATAGGTGAACAGGAACAGCGCCCCGCCGACCGTCACAATCTGCACCAGCCGGGGCGACTGGGCGACCAGCGTGCCCAGACCGGCAACGCCGGCCGCGATCAGCACCGCATCCGACAGCGCGCAGATCAGGCAAAGAATGAAAACGTGCTGCCCAAGCAGCCCCTGACGCAGGATGAATGCGTTCTGCGCACCGATCGCCACGATCAGCGATCCGCCAAGGAAGAAGCCGGACAGGAAAGGTAACGGAGCCATGAGGCGGCTATAGCCGCTCAGGCTTTGGCTGCAATGGGCCAGTAGCGCCGGGCGCCGTGGTCACCGGCTTCGGCGACAGCGAAGCAGACCGTCTCAAAGCAGTTTCATCTGCTTCGACTGTTCGGGTTCCTTGTCGCCTTTCTTGTCCTCGACGGGGTCTTCGTTCTTCGGCTCCACCCGATCCTGGATTTCGGGGCCGGTGTTGGAGAACTTGTTGACCTTGTTCGACACCGGGATCGCCTCGAAGAAGTCCGGCTGTACCGGTTCCATCAGGCCGGCAACGTCGCGCGGCTCGTTGTTGATGCAGTCGAGCCAGCGGTCGAAATCCTGCTGCCTGATCACCACCGGCATGCGGTGATGGATATGGCTGATCTGCTCGTTCGCGGAGGTCGTCAGGATCGCCGCCGTGTCCATCTCCGAGCCGCCGGGTTCGTGCCAAGTCTCCATCAGCGCGCCAAATGCGACGATGCTGTCGTCGCGAGGCTTGATCCAGTAGGCCTGAACCGGCTTTCCACCCTGGCGCTTCCATTCATAGAAGCCGGAAGCAGGGATCAGGGCGCGGCGATGCCGCATGGCGGCGCGGAAGGTGTTTTTCTCGGCCGCCGTTTCCGACCGCGCATTGATGAGCAGCGGCATGTCCTTCGGGTTCTTGGCCCATGTCGGGATGAACCCCCATCGAACCAGCAGCGAGGAACGGTTTGGCAGGTTCGACCCCGGCTCGCGCGGCGGGCCCGCCATGACGGTCAGGATCGGCTGGGTTGGCGCGATGTTGTAGCGCTGCGGAAACTTCAGGATTTCGAGCAGATCGAAATAGGCCTTCACCTCCTCAGGCGTGCCTATGAGCGCATAACGACCGCACATGGATCAGTCACCGCATCAGAAATTGCGCGACAGGTCGATGAGGTAGCGGTCATAGGCCGCCTCTGCCGACTGGACACGAATTTCAGCGCCGAACACCTGGGTGCGCAGCGTTTCGGCCTTGATCGTCAGGCGCTGCCTGTCTTCGGCATCGGCGTCCTCAAGATCCGACAACGCCCTGTCGAGTTCCGAGCGCGCATCGGTCAGTTCCTTGCGGGCGTCGAACACGCGCTTGCCGACCTGGTAGGCATTGAGGAATTCGAGGTTCATGTCGGCCGGGCAGGAATTCTGGTAGCTCTTGCCGTCCCGACCCACCAGAAGGCCGTTCTGCGGCGTGCAATAAAGCCGAATGCCGACCTGCCAACCGGTGAACCATTGCTGGTCGTTGACCGGAACGCCGTGCTTCGCGCAGGCCTCGCGGTGGAGTTCAACATAGTTGGAGGGACGCCCCGCTGCGCCGTCGGACTGGCCGAGTTGCGCCCAGTTGGCGGTCTGGCACTCTTCCTCGTTGAGCGTTGCGCAGGTGGACAGCGCCAGCCCTGCAACCACGAGGCCTGTTACGACCCAGACCGGCCTTGCAAATCCCGCCATACCCGATACCCCCTACCCTCTCGAAGACCGGCAAGATGCAGGCAGTTGACGGGCATGACAAGGCCGCGAGACCAATCGACGAGCTATTGGTTGCCACGATGAGCGGCGACCGTCTCATCCCGGCTGTCTCGGCGGCCTGTGTGCGCGAGGACAGGGTGCTTCTCGTTTTGCGCGGACGCCAACCCGCGATGGGACTGCACGCGTTTCCCGGCGGTCGTGTGGAAGCCGGCGAAACGCTGGAAGAAGCCATGCGGCGCGAACTAGCGGAAGAAACCGGGCTCACAGCCGTGCGTTACGCGCCCTTTCGCGAGGTGCAACTGGGCGCCACCGAACCGGGCCCCGCTGTCTATTCGCTGACGGTCTTTCTGGTGACGGAAGCCACGGGCACTCTGGTGCCCGGTGACGATGCCGCAGATGCGGGCTGGTTCACGCTGGCTGAAGCCGAGGCGATGCCTATCACGCCGAGCACTCTGGCGGTCGTGCGCGAGCTGTTGAGCGCGCCGGTCGATTAACGCTAGCTGCGATCAACGAGCTTCAGCCGCCCTCTCCGCCTTGCAGACGTCGCAATTCCCGGCGAAAAGGCTGGCATGAAGTTTCGTGCTCCAGTTCCGACCGCAATCCTGCTCGCGCTTGCGCTGGGTGCCAGCACCGCGCGTGCGCCGGCTGTCGAAGCGCATTACGAGCCGCAATTGCTGCGGCTGGCGGAACTGCTGGGCTCACTGCACTATCTGCGCAATTTGTGCGGCGAAACCGGCAACACCTGGCGCGAGCACATGGAATCGCTGCTCGTGCACGAGGAACCGGAGCCGGGCCGCCGTGCACGGCTGGTCGCCAGCTTCAACCACGGCTACCGCTCCTTCGGCAGCGTATATGCCACCTGCACCGCTTCTGCCGTCGAAGCGATCGAGCGCTACATGCTCGAGGGCGAGACGCTGACCAAGGATCTCGTCTCGCGTTTCGGCAATTAACCAGCGGTTAACCGCAAGGTCAGGGCTCCGGCGCGCGCCACATTTGCTGTGTTATCGTCTTAACGGGACATTAAAGGGATGCAGCGCGCCGATACGAGGTCGGGCACGCTGCACAGGGTGAACAGCATGATACGCAGCGGCGGCGATATCGACGAGATGATCCGCGAGCATCAGCGGCTCACGGCAATCGAAAGCCAGAACGCGGCCTGGGCCGAAGCGGAAGCCTGGGGAATCGATCCCGACATTATGGCAGAGGCTGCACTGGCTGCAGCCTTCGACGCGCTTGTGCGCCAGGGCGGCGAGGAAGCGGCACTGGCGATGATTGACGCCATGCGCGAAAAGGTGCTGCAGGGCGCGTTCGAACCCGAACAGACCCGCCACTAGCCGACACAGTTCGACGACAAGCGTTGCGGCCAAGCATCCATTTTCCGCCGCGATTGACCTATACTGCGCTGGTCAGAGCGATGCCTCTTCGGCAATCGCCCGAAAGCGTGGGACATATGCGGCCAGGACCCGAACACGACAGACGCCGATACCGGCTGGCATGGCTCACCACCCTGCTTGCCGGGCTGGCGCTGCTTGCCGCTTCGCCGGCTTTCGCCTTGAGCGAAATCCCGGAAGAGGATGTCGAACAGCCGCCGGAAATCATCAAGGTTCCCCTGCCGCCGCCGATTGGCGGCCCGGACCAGGCAGGGGACGACGAGACTTCCGAAGACGACACGGAAACGACCGAGGCTCCCCCGGCGCAGGAGATGCCTGTCATCTATCGCGATCTCGATCTGCTGCCCGAACCCGTGCGCCGCATGCGCGAACTGATCATCGCGGCATGCGAGGCGGGCGACATTGAAGCATTGCGCCCGCTTCTCGGCGGACCGGACAACGGCACGCAGGTTTCCAGCGGCAGCGGCGATATCGACCCGATCGCATTTCTGCGCGACATCTCGGGCGATGGCGAAGGTCACGAAATTCTCGCCATCCTGCAGGAAGTGCTGGAGGCCGGATATGTGCATCTGGACCCAGGTGAAGCGACCGAAATCTATCTGTGGCCTTATTTCTTCGCCGTGCCGCTCGACAATCTCACCGGTGCGCAGCGGGTCGAACTGTTCAAGCTGGTCACCGCCGGTGACTATGAAGACATGAAGGCGTTCGGCTCCTACATCTTCTATCGGGCCGGGATCACGCCCGAAGGGCGCTGGGCATTCTTTCTGGCAGGGCACTAGATCCGGTTTGCATCTTCAGCGCGAGCGCCCATATGAATCCCGTCGGCTTTCGGGGGAGAGATGGACGCAACAGAGCTGAGAGACGAAGGCAGCACGGATGTCAGCCGGCCCCACGAACAAAGCCGCACCCGGCTCGTTCGTCGCGTCATCCTGTTGCAGGTCAAACTGCTGGCCGACGGCTTGCGCGATTTCGTCATGATGCCGCTGTCGCTGGCGGCGGCCTTTCTCGGCCTGATCTCTCATAGACGCGATCCCGAACACTATCTCGACAGGCTGATGTATTTCGGGCGCGAGACCGACCGACTGATCAATCTGTTCGACCACGAAGATCCGGAGAACCCGCATCGCCGCGCGCCGCTCGATCGCGTTGCCGAGGAGATCGAGGCGACGATCCTGCGCGACTATGAAAATGGAGGGTTGAGCGCGAAGGGCGCGGCACAGCTCAGGCAACTTGCCGAGCGGCTGAGGCGCGGGCGTGGTGGCGGCGAAACGTAGCCGATCCTCACGAGTGGCATTAAGCGATCAGCGGACAAGCCCGGCGCGATAGTCCGGGAAAAGCGGCGCCCAGTGCAGCGAATTGCGTGCCAGCGTGTTCGACATCCTGAATGATGGAAGGCCCTGCCGACCGCCTGCCTGCGGTGCCTCGGCTCCGGCGACAGCAGCGACGTAGCCAAGCACATCCTTCCAGCGCGCCGGCACGTCATCGGCGACGATCAATGTCTGGCGCGACGGCCAAGCCTCAATTGCCGCAACAGTGGCGCTGGCCATGTCGGCAATATGGACGAGGGTGACGAAATCCGAACCGTCGCCGGGAAGCCGCAACCTGCCATCGGCAGCACGCGCAAACCAGTCATCATCATTTCCGGTGCCGGGCCCGTAGAAAAGGCCACCTCGCAGAACGAGCCAATCGAGATCCGCCGCGCGGACCACTGCTTCCATTTCCTGCGCAGCACGGATTGCGTTGGCGCCTATGTCGTCGCCATCTGCTTCAAATATGTTCGTTTCGTCGGCAAGCGTTTCGCCCGCCGCGCCAACCCACGAAATGCTCGGCTGGATGAGACGCCCGACGCCGGCCTCGCCACACGCCTCGATCAGGATCGGCACGCCTTCCCGTCGAACTCGATCGTTGGTGGCGAAGTCTCCGCGCCCACTCGGTCCAGGCAGCGAAGTAGCCAGGTTGACGCAGACGTCACAACCTTCCAGCGCCGCGACCAGCGTGGCCCTGTCGAAAATGTCGGCCGAGCGGACATCGGCACCGCAACCACGGGCGACACCGGCGGCCTCAGGCCGACGAACCACTGCCCGGACGTCATGCCCCTTGGCGACAAGGCGTGGCGTCAGGTGTCTACCATAGACGCCGCTTGCTCCAACGATGGCGATGTTCATGACGCGACTCCCCGGATTGGCCATTGCAACGTATGCGGTTCGCTCGGCTGCGCAAGACATTGGACAGCACGCCAGCCGGTTGCTGACACAGCACTGTCAGCAGCCAAGCCTGATGCGCGCATTGTCCTTGTAGGCCGCCACGGGGAGGCTTAGGTAGGGTGCGTCCCAACCAGCTTCGACGCCATGCCGACCGTTCATCTCAAAGACCGTGCCCACATCTCCGTTGCCGGACCCGACGCCGAGCACTTCCTGCAAAACATCATCACGACCGACATTGCGGGCATGGCTACTAGCGACGCCTGGCCCGGCGCCCTGCTCACCCCGCAAGGTAAGATCCTGTTCGATTTCCTGATCGCGCGACACGGCGATGAAGGCTTCGTTCTGGAATGCCGCGATGACATTGCAGACGATTTTCTGCGCCGGCTCATGCTCTACAAGCTGCGCGCCAAGGTTGAAATAACCAAGCAGGATCAGGATGTTGTCGCAGTGGTGTGGCGGATCGATTCACCTGCTTCAGAAACTGATTCAACGCGCGACCGGCGCTTCCCCGAGCGCTTGGGCGCAAGGCGGCACCGAGGTGTAACGCCTTCTGCCGATGCAACAGCCGAGGACTACGACGCGCTGCGCATTGCGTATGGCGTCGCCGAAAGCGGTGCCGACTACGAGCTCGGCGATGCGTTTCCGCACGATGTGCTGTTCGACCAGAATGGCGGCGTCGGGCTGAAGAAGGGCTGCTTTGTCGGGCAGGAAGTTGTCTCGCGCATGCAGCATCGCGGCACCGCAAGGCGGCGGCTGCTGATCGCCCATTCCGACGCTGCGCTGCCTGCCACCGGCACCGACATCACCGCCGACGGAAGGCCCGTGGGCACGCTGGGTACGGTGGCCGGCAAAGACGGCCTCGCCATCGCGCGCATCGACAAGGTGAAGGCGGCGATGGATCGCGGTGTGCCGCTGCTTGCAGGCGACACGACGCTGACGCTCTCGATCCCCGAATGGGCCGGGTTCAGCTTTCCCGACGCATCGGCCGGCGGAGAAGACGACTAGTGGCGGACAAGCCCGGTGCACCGCCGCGTGCCTGGCAGCGCATGCTGTCGGGACGCAGGCTCGACCTGCTCGACCCGTCGCCGCTGGACATCGAGATTTCGGACATCGCCCACGGCCTCGCCCGCGTGGCCCGCTGGAACGGGCAGACGATTGGCGACCACGCCTTTTCCGTGGCGCAACACTCGCTGCTGGTGGAGACGATCTTCTGTCAACTCGCCCGCGATCCATCTCCGCGCGACCGGATGGCGGCACTGCTGCACGATGCGCCGGAATATGTCATCGGCGACATGATCTCGCCGTTCAAGGCGGTTGTCGGCGGCGGCTACAAGTCGGTCGAGGCGAGGCTGCAACACGCCATCCATTTGCGTTTCGGCCTGCCGCCGGAACTGCCCGAAACGCTGAAGAAGAAGATCAAGCGCGCCGACCAGATCGCAGCCTATTTCGAAGCCACCGAACTCGCCGGGTTTTCAGTGGGTGAAGCAACGAAGTTTTTCGGGCGTCCGCGCGGGATCACCGCCGACGGGCTGAACATGGCCTGCCAGCCGACAAACACGGTGCAGAAGGCTTTCCTGAAGCGCTTCGAGGCAATCGAAAAGGCCGCCGCACGTTAGCGCCGGTTGCCAGTTTGAAGTTCGCAATATGGCGGGATAGTTTCCGCCCGTTTCCAATCTGCGCAAGGCAGCGAATGTGAGAAAGCAATATCATTTGCGCCCCGTCGGCTCCGATACGCATGTGTGGGACGTTCACAAGCTGGTGCGCGCCGCTAGCAAGCTGACCCCTGCCGACGTTCCGATCGACGACATCGCCGAGATCGACGAGAACTGGTGGTATCAGGAACCCGGCGCCATGCCGACGCCGCGCTCGATGGCCGATCACATGAAGCTGGTTCAGGCGACGGATCTTGCCCATCCGATCATCTTGTGCGCCGAAGGCCGGCTGATGGACGGCATGCACAGGGTCGTCAAAGCGCTGATGGAAAAGCGGTCGCACATATCGGCGGTCCGGTTGCCGGTAACGCCGCCGCCAGACTTTATCAACGTATCGCTGGACGACCTGCCCTATCCGGATGAGCCGATCTAGGACGGCGTTTGCCCGTTATCGCTCCAGCCGGTCGATGAACCATTGGGTGAGCTTCACCCAGACTTCGTCCTTCTCGCCGGTGTCCTCGCAGCCGTGGTCGAGGTTCGGGTTGTCATTGACCTCAATGACGCAGACGCCATCGGGCGTTTCCTTCAGATCGACACCGTAGAGCCCGTCGCCAATGCAGCGCGCGGCGCGCACCGCGACGTCGATCACGTCCGCCGGCGTCTCCTTCAGCGTGAATGTACGGTAGCCGCCTTCCTGCGGGCGGCCCTGGCGCTCGTGATTGACGATCTGCCAGTGCTTGCGCGCCATCAGATACTGAACCGAAAACAGCGGCTCGCCATCCAGCACGCCGATGCGCCAGTCGAACTCGGTCGGCATGAATTTCTGTGCAATCAGCAGGTCGGAATCCTCGAGCCACTTGGTCGCAAGCTGTTTCAGCTCGTCGAAATCGGATGCCTTTTTCACTCCGCGCGAAAACGAGCTGTCGGGGATTTTCAGGACGAGCGGAAAGCCCAGCGTCTGCGCGGCCAGTTCGAGATCGTTCTGCCCGGCGATCATGACCGTCGGCGGCACCGGCACCTTGTTCGCGGCCATCAATTCATTGAGATAGACCTTGTTGGTGCAGCGGATCATCGACAGCGGATCGTCGATGACCGGCATGCCCTCCTGCTGGGCGCGGCGGGCGAAACGATAGGTGTGATTGGAAATCGCTGTCGTCTCGCGAATGAACAGGGCGTCGTAGTTCGCCAGCCTTGCGAGGTCTTTCCTTGTGATCGGCTCGACTTCGACGCCCATCTTGCCGGCAATGCGCGACCAATGCTTCAGCGAACCGACGGATGACGGCGGCAGCTCCTCGTTCGGATCGATCAGCGTGGCGAAGGTGTAGCGGGCCGGCGTGCGGGTGCGTGTATCGCGCCATTCGCGCGCCGAATAGCGTTCCATCGACGCCAGAAATCGCGCCTTCTGTTCGGCATCCATGCGCGCCAGCGGCAGAAAGCCGATTTTCCTGATCGAGGCCCACTGCCCGTCCTCGATGGTGACTTCGAGCGCCGGCGCCCGAAACCAGTCGAACAACAGCCGGGCAAACCGATCCCAGACCTTGGACGGGCCCATGCCGAAGAAGACAGTGACCGCCTTGGGAAACTCGCCGCCGAGATCCTTGCGGCACTTGTTCAGCGCCTGCTCAAGCTCCGGCAGCGCGTTCTCGTAGAGTTTGCGCTCCGACAGGTCGATCATCGTTTCGACGCTCGGAATAACCCTGTGGCCGCGCGAACTGGCCAGCAGCGAGGCATAATAGCCGCGCGATTGGTAGGCGTAGGAGTTGGAGAGGTTGATCAGTTTGGGCGGCTGGCCGCGAAACAGCGCCGGGTGCGCGAGGTAGTCACGTGTGGTGATGATCTTGTGCGGCGTTGCAACCTGGTCGAGATCGCCGGGGCGGCCAGTCAGTATCACCCAACTCATTGCCGTTTCCCCTCGCCCAGAATGATGGCGGCGCGCATCCTGCCAAACTGCGCCATCGCATTGAAAACCTCATGCGGAACCGGAATGGCCGCGGCATCGACCCTCGTCTCGCCGCGCTCGTCTTCCACCCACGGATCGTGCACGATGAAATGATCGCCATCGTCGGCCAGAACCAGCACCCAGTGCGGCACTTTCTTGCCGAACATCAGGTAACCGCTGACCAGCACAACGACCAGCTTGCCGCGCGCGAGCGCCTTGCGCACGTCGCCAAGCGTGAAGGCGCGGTAGGCAACGGGGATGCGATAATTCTTTACCCGACGGCGGAAGTCGGACTGGGCAAGCTCCATCACGGTACGCTTTTCGTCGCTGCGCACCGATTGCAGGAACAGTGCGCCCTTGTGCGAGACGATGATCTCGGCGGAGAGCCCGCGTTCGTGGGCGACGGCGGCCATGCCGAACGGTTCGCAGCCGCCCGGCCCCGACATCATAAAAATGGTCGTGGCCTCCCGCCACAGCCTGATTTCCATAACCGGATCGAGCGTAAAGCCGGGCTGAAAATGAGCCAGCGCCATCATCAGGCAGCAGGGACCGCAGGTGAAATCGACCGACTGTTCGTAATAGGGCACGGTGGTTGCCAGCGGGTGGCTGCCGCGCAGTATCTTCTCGTAGCGCAGCGCGGCTGCGCCATCCTCGTAATAGGCTGGCTCGCGGCCGATGCGCCGGTAGGCGTTGCGCTCGTAGATCGCGATCGCGCGAGCGTTTTCCTCGTGCACTTCGAGCCTGAGCAGCAGGCGGTCACGTTCGAAGGCTGCCTCTTCGGCGCAGGCCAGAAGCTGGCGTCCGACGCCCTTTTCCCCGCGGTCGCCGAGTGCTGCAATCGAATAGAGCCGGGCGACGCCGCTGCCCTTCCTGAACAACACCATGCAGTAACCGACTGGCTGCCCGTCGGCCTCGGCAATCAGCGTCACGGCCGTGTCGCGCTCCAGAAGCGTGCGAAACGAACGCCGCGAAATCCTGTCTGTGGTGAAAGCCCGATCTTCGATGGCAACAAGCGCATCGATGTCGGCCGCCCGAGCGGGGCGAATGGCAAGTGACATGCCGACGGGACATCCCAGAAGGCCGAAACCCTTATCCATCAAGGGTGCTTGCGCGCGGCCTTCTTCCGGCAAGCCCAAATCGCCTATCGCGCGCGAATTGAGGCTGAATTGTGGCTGATAACCGCTCAGCGCACGTTATGCTCCGGCAGATGAATTGCGAGTCGCAAACGCCCCGCTTCCTTGCCGTTTCAGGCGTTGACCCTAGAACGAGAGCGGGGCGGCGAGCGCACAGATTTTCAATACGAAAGGAGTTTCAGACATGGAATTTGCCACAGCCGACATGATCGAGGCATTTCAGGCGGGCCTCAGGCAGGCCGGGGAACTGGCCGTTACCTACTCATTCTCGATACTCGGTGCGATTCTGCTGCTCATCGCCGGCTTCATTGTCGCGCGCTGGGTGGAAAAATGGTCCTACCGCGGCTTCGGCCAGATACGCGGCTTCGACGAAACGCTGAAGCGCTTCCTGTCGAAGGTGCTGCGTTATGCGGTTCTGGTTCTGGTGCTGGTTACGGTGCTGGCGCAGTTCGGTGTGCAGACCGCATCCATCATTGCCGCGCTCGGTGCGGCCGGCCTCGCCATCGGTCTCGCCCTGCAAGGCACGCTTCAGAACATCGCAGCAGGCATCATGCTGCTGGTGCTGAAACCCTTCCGGGTGGGAGAATTCATCACCGCCGGATCGGTCAGCGGAACGATTGTCGAGATCGGGCTGTTCGCCACCGAGGTCAAAATGCTCGACGGGGTCTATGTGCTGGCACCCAACAGCGAGTTGTGGAACACGCCGGTGACCAACTACTCGCGCAATCCGCAGCGGCGCAACGACCTGACCATCGGCATCGGCTATGGCGACGACATTGACCTGGCGAGGTCCCTGCTGCTGGATTTGGCGACCGGCGACAACCGTGTGCTTTCGGACCCCGCGCCCGAGACCTTCGTAGGCGAGCTTGGCGACAGCGCAGTCAATATCACCTGCCGCTACTGGACCATGACACCAATGTGGTGGGAAACGCGGCTTGACCTGACAAAGGCCGCCAAGCTGGCGTTCGACAAGAATGGCATCTCGATCCCCTTCCCGCAGCGCGACGTTCACTACCACCCGATCGAGGCTAAGAAGGCGGCACCCGCCAAAGCAAAGGCAAGGTAGCGCTCAGAAGTCTGGCAGGCCCGAATTACTGGCTGGATGCGCCGGTCTTGCCGCAATTGAGGCTCAGGGAGCGTTAACGATTGGGTTGTAGCTCTCGGGCAGCATGGCGACCGGAAATTGCTATGGAAGACATCGATCAGTCGGTACGCACTTTCGACAAGATGCACATGCGCGACGAACTCAGACGCATGGCACGTCATGTCGGCGACGAAACGGAAGCAGATTCGCTCGTCACAGGCGACATCTTCGACAATCACGCGGCAGGTGCGGGCGACCAGACCCTTTCCATGATTTTCATTGCCCTGCTTGTCACGGCGTCGCTGGTCATTGCTGGTGCCTGGTTCTTCGGATGATGCGTAGAACCATGGTTGAGACCGGGTGACAAATATGCGGATCAGGGCGCTGGCTACCTTTCTAGTGGTCGCGATTGGCCCGCCGATTGGCGTCAGCGCCGGGCCGGTCGAAAACTGCAATGACCAGCGGATCGTGCGTTTCGGCGAGACTACGAAGTCGATCGCCCAACGCTGCGGCGTGACGCCGGGAGCCATCGAAAGGCAAAATCCTGGCCTGCATCTTGGCGGGGCAAAACAGGGCGTGCGCATCAAGGTGCCACGCCCGTCACTGCCTACGCCCCAGATCAAGATCGGAGGCAATGCGGCGATTTCGGGCACAGCGCGGCTCTCAATATCCATCACGCGTTAGGACGCGTCTCGGCGCGATGGTCCGTTCCACCAATCAATTATTTTGATTGGTGGAACGGTACTATTCATTGGCGTAGAATATTGAGCGGACTAGTATCCGGCGAAATTCAGTCAGGAATGTTGACCCATGTCCCAGACCGCTGCCGCGAAAACCGATTCTCGCCTGCCCTGGCTCATCATCATTTGCGGCTGCCTGATTGCGGCAATCACCTTCGGCCCGCGTTCGGCCATGGGCTTCTTCCAGCTTCCGATGCTGGCCGAAAAGGGATGGGACAGGACAACCTTCGGCCTCGCAATGGCATTCCAGAACCTGGCATGGGGACTGGGAACACCGGTCTTCGGCGCCATTGCCGACAAGTTCGGCACATGGCGGGTGCTGGCGCTGTCGGGCATCATGTACGCGGCGGGACTCTATTTGATGGCGATAGCGCCAACGCCGGCGCTTCTGCATATCGGCGGCGGCGTGCTGGTGGGTCTCGGTGTCGCTGCGGGCTCTTTCGGCATCGTGCTCGCGGCCTTCGCCCGCAATACGCCCGCCGAAAAGCGAAGCCTCGTCTTCGGATTGGGCACGGCCGCGGGGTCGGCAGGAATGTTCCTTTTCGCGCCGCTCTCACAGGGCCTGATCGATTATGTCGGCTGGTATGATTCGCTCATCGTCATGAGCGTGCTGATGCTCATCATCCCGGTGCTGGCCGTGCCGCTGACGGGCAATTCGGCTACCGGCAAGATACAGGAAGCGAACGCAAACCAGACGGTTGCAAACGCGCTTTGCGAAGCCTTCGCACACAGGAGCTACGTGCTTCTGGTTTCGGGTTTCTTCGTTTGCGGCTTCCAGGTCGCCTTCATCACCGCGCATTTCCCGGCCTACATTTCCGATATCGGCATCGACGCGCGCTATGCCGTGATTGCGCTGGCGCTGATCGGCTTCTTCAACATCATCGGCTCGCTTTCCTCCGGCATTGTCGGACAGCGCTATTCCAAGCCGATGCTGCTTGTATGGATTTATCTCGGCCGCTCGATCCTGGTGACGGCGTTCCTGTTGTTGCCGCAGACGCCGGCCAGCGTCGTCATCTTCTCAGTGCTGATGGGGCTGTTGTGGCTTTCCACCGTGCCGCCAACCAATGCGCTGGTGGCGATCATGTTCGGCACCCGTCATCTCGGCATGCTGGGCGGCATCGTCTTCCTGTCACACCAGATCGGCTCGTTCCTCGGTGTGTGGCTGGGCGGCTACCTCTATGACCAGATGGGCAGCTACGATCCCGTCTGGTGGTTGGGTGTCCTGCTTGGCCTGTTCGCGGCGATCGTCCACTGGCCGATCGCGGAAAAGCCGGTCGACCGGCCGCAGGTTGCGGCGGCCGAATAGGCCCTAGCGGCGGCCGAATAGGCCCTAGCGCCGCGCGATCAGGTCCTGCATCGGAAAGATCGAGCAGGTCTCCGTGCCGAAAGCCAGGAGTTTGCCGTTCGTGTCGCGCAGCGAGGCCTCCGAAACGGCTGTCGTGCGGCCCTTGTGGACCACGGTGCCGACGCACTCCACCAGCCCGGTCTGCGTCGTGATCGGGCGGATAAGGTTCACCTTGAACTCGGCGGTCGTGTAGGCCTCGCCCTTTGCCAGCAGGGTCTGCACGCAGCAGGCCAGCGCGGAATCCATGATTGTCGCCGTCCAGCCGCCATGCACGCCGCCCAGCGGGTTCAGATGACGCTCGTCGGCCATGCCGCGGAAGACCGCTCTGCCCTCCGACACCTCGTGTAGGGCAAATCCCAACTGGCCGCCGATGGGCGCTGCGGGATAGGTGCCGTCGGCGACGCGCTGCAGCAGCTCCAGCCCTGAGTATTTGAGCAGGTCCTCCTGCGGGATCGTGCCGACACCACGCCGCGAAACATAACCTGGGTAGATTTCGACTTCGCTCATTCTGCTCATGCGGCGTCGCCTCCCATCTGTGCAGCCGGCGCGGCCGCATGACGCCGCACAGCGGCGATGAAACCGGTTCGCGCTTCAGGCTCCGTCAGCCCACGCGGCTCATAAACGTGGCGGGCAAAGAAATAGCCGGTCAGCCGGAACGCCTGATCGATCGCGGCCTGATCTGCCGGGCGGCCGGCGCCTGGTCCAAGAAACGCCGGTAACGCCAGAAGCTTGTCATGCCAGGGCTCGCCGGCCTGCCGCGACACGGCGCGTCCGGTCTTGGGTGAAACGTAGGTCAGTTCCTCGTTCACGCCGCTTGCCGCGCAACGGGACAGGTCGAGCCCGAAGCCCAGATCGTCCAGCAGCGAAAGCTCGAAGCGGATTAGCAGCTCGCCAGCCGAAAGCTGATCGTCCAGGTGGGAAATGATGAGCTTCAGCGTCTCGTAGAGACGGCGGTGCGGATCGCGCTCGGGCAGGAGACGCAGATGCGCCGCCATCAATTGCAGGCCATAGACGGCGGCCGAACTCTCGAAAAGACGCGCGGCATTGAGTTCGCGGCCCTCGACGACGAACATGCCGAGATGCTCGTCGAGGCGTGCGCGCCAGTGCAGTTCGACCTCGTTGCCGGGCTGAAGAAGCGGCTGCAATTTGCGCGAGCGGCCGCCGCGCACGAGGCCGAGATGGCGGCCGTGATCGCGCGTCATCACCTCAAGTATGGCGCTGGTTTCGCCATGCTTGCGGGTGCCGAGAATGATTCCCTCGTCGCGCCATTCCATTGTTCAAACCTGAACTATTTTTTGGGAAATTCAAGCCCCATCTCGCGGTAGCGCTCGGGGTCGTCGCCCCATTTCTCACGCACCTTCACAAACAGGAACAGATGCACCTTCTGTTCCAGTATCTCCGCCATTTCCTTGCGGGACGCCTCGCCGATGGCGCGGATGGTCTCGCCTTTCCGGCCAATGACGATCTTCTTCTGGCTGTCGCGCTCGACATAGACAACCTGTTCGATGCGCACCGAGCCGTCCTTCTTCTCCTCCCATTTCTCGGTCTCGACATGGGAGGCGTAAGGCAGTTCCTCGTGCAGCCTCAGAAACAGCTTCTCGCGCGTGACCTCGGCCGCGAGCTGGCGCATCGGCAGATCTGAAAGCTGGTCCTCGGGATAGTACCAGGGGCCTTCCGGCAGCGCGTCGGCCAGATAGTCCAGAACGTCATCGCAGCCGGAACCGTCAAGCGCGGAAATCATGAAGGTGCGCTCGAAACTGGCCAGTTCATTCGCCTGTGCCGTGAGCGCCAACAGATTTTCGCGCTTTACGCGGTCGACCTTGTTGAGCAAGAGGATCTTGGGCTGGCGGATATCGCCCAGCTTTTCCAGCAGCGCCAATGCGTCGCCTTTCAGCGCGCGTTCGGCGTCGACCAGCACCAGCACCAGATCGGCATCCCTTGCGCCGCCCCAGGCGGTGGTCACCATTGCTTCGTCCAGCCTGCGGCGCGGGCGAAATATGCCGGGCGTGTCGACCAGCACGATCTGGGTTTTCCCGCGCGTTGCAATGCCGCGCACGATGGCCCGCGTAGTCTGCACCTTGTGGGTGACGATCGACACCTTGGCCCCGACCAGCCGGTTGACCAGCGTCGATTTGCCGGCATTCGGCGCACCGATGAGCGCCACGAAGCCGGAGCGCGTGCCGGTGGTGGTTTCGTTTTCCGCACTCACGTTCCTGTCTCCCACACGCCTTCGCGCACCAGCATGGCGGTTGCTGCGTTCTGCTCGGCCTCCCGCTTGGAGCGGCCGGTGGCGCTGACCGGTTTGCGGCCCTTGAGTTTGGCCTTCACGGTGAACAGTGGATCATGGTCCGGCCCGGTGCGGCCTTCCGTTTCGTAGGTGGGCGGCTCGCCGACGGCCTGATGCGCCCATTCCTGCAATTGCGTCTTGGCGTCCCGGCGCGCAGCCTCCGCGGCCTGTGCGCGCTCAGCCCAATGCCGGCTTACGAAAGCGCGGGCGGCTTCAAGTCCACCATCGAGATAAAGTGCTGCGATCAGCGATTCCACCACGTCGGCACGCACATTGACCCGCTTGCGGCCGGACAGTGCGCGGATCTCGGCGCCCGTTTCGATGAATGCCGGCAGTCCGATCTCCTCGGCGATCTCGGCCAGCGCCTCGGCGTTCACCAACGCGTTCAGCCTGACCGAGAGTTCGCCCTCAGGCGCATCGGGAAAGACGGAGAACAACAGTTCCGAGATCAGCAGACCCAACACGCGGTCGCCGAGGAACTCCAGCCGCTGATAGTCGATGCCCTTGCGCGCGCTGGCATGGGTCAGGGCGCGCTCAAGCAGCTTGCTGTCGGCAAATTTGTGACCCGTGAGGGCCTCGATGCCCTCGACAAGCTCGCTGCCGCTCAGCGTCCGGCGCGGCATGGCTCCACCCGAACCTACTTCACCCAGCCGAACAGGCGGTCGACGCGCATCTCGGACGGCCACTGCCAGATCTCCAGCGGGCTGTGACCGCCGGCGATGGAGAAGAAGATGATATTGGCGCGGCCGACAAGGTTCTCATGCGGCACGAAGCCCACGGTGAAACGGCTGTCGGTGGAGTTGTCGCGGTTGTCGCCCATCATGAAATAGTGACCCTGCGGCACCACGAATTCGCGCGTGTCGTCGCCAATGCCGTTCTTGGTCAGATCCAGCGTGTCGTAGGACACACCATTGGGCAACGTCTCGCGCCAGACCTCGACGGGGCGATTGACCTCGGTGATGTCGGGATTGTCGATCTCGCCGGTCTTTTCGCGCTGGATCGCCTCGTCGTTGATGAAGAGCTGGCCGTCGCGCATCTGTATGCGGTCGCCGGGCAGGCCGATCACGCGCTTGATATAATCGTAGCTGGTGTCCTGCGGCAGCTTGAAGACGACCACATCGCCGCGTTCGGGCTCCGCATCCCAGATGCGTCCGTCCAGGATCGGCGGGGAAAACGGCAGCGAATGCCGCGAATATCCGTAGGCCCACTTGGTCACGAACAGATAGTCGCCCTCAAGAAGGGTCGGGCGCATCGAACCCGAAGGGATGGAGAAAGGCTGGAAGAGGAAGGTTCTGATGATGAGCGCCAAAATGAGTGCCTGGACGATGACACTGACCGTTTCGCCAAGTCCGCCCGACTTTTTCTGACTTTTTTCTGCCACGCTCATCTCTTCCTCGGTTTCACGAACGGCCCCCGAGCCGCAGCCCTCTTAGACCCTCGCTTCGTCAGGGGCAACGCCAATCCGGCCTGCGTGAGACGCACGCCGGGTAACCTGTGGCGCGACTATTTGTCGGGAATTGCTTCGATAATCACAAAGGCCTGCGCCAACGGGTGGTCGTCTGTGATGGTGATGTGGATGAAGGGGCGATGCCCCTTGGGCATGAGCTGCTCAAGGCGCTCCGCCGCACCGCCGGTCAGCGCCATTGTCGGTTTGCCGCCGCGGAGATTGACGACGCCCATATCGCGCCAGAAAACGCCTCGCGACAGGCCGGTGCCAAGCGCCTTGGCGCAAGCCTCCTTGGCCGCGAACCGTTTCGCATAGGATGCCGCGCGCTGGTTGCGGCGCTCGGAGCGGTCGCGCTCGATCGGCGTGAAGACGCGTTCGATGAACCGCTCGCCAAAGCGGTCGAGCGTGCCGGAGACACGTCTTATGTCGATGAGATCGCTGCCGATGCCGACAATCATGCGCGCACTATATCAGGCTGTACCCGGCTGTGTCGCCATGCCCGATTTGGCACGGCGTTTCGCGCGCTCGGCCAGCCGCTTGCGGCGTTCCTCGCGGAACATGGCCGTCCCCCAGCGCGTCAGCAGATAGACCACAAGCGCCACGATGCCTCCAAGAATGAGGCCCCCGACCGTCATCGGCCACAACAGTGGCTCCCAGATATGGTGGAAGTTGAAGTGGGTGAGCGTGTAGCCCAGATTGAGCGGCTCGATGGTTTCGGGATGGCGGCCAAAAAGCACAAACCGCCCGGTCGCCAGCGTGGCGCCAAACACGAACGGGAACGTGACCGGATTGCCAACCACGGTTCCGAATGCGGAGGCGACAACATTGCCGCGCAGGCAAAGCGCGACGGCGGCCGCAATGACGAAATGGAAGCCCAGATAGGGTGTGAAGGAAGCAAAGACGCCGGCCGCCACACCGGCTGCGATGGCATGCGGCGTTGCGGTGATCCTCAATACACGCTTGGCGAAATATTGCGCAGAGCGCCACACCGAACGGCGGGGCCACACGAGCGTGCGGACCCGGTCCCAGAAATCAGCGGGTTTTCTGCGTCGAAACAGCATTGTCCCGTGTCATCTCGCTTCCGAAATCGCCCAGCGATTCCATCCATTTGCAGAGACTATAGGCAGCTTGTTAAGTAAATATGTTTCCCCAGCACGCCTGCAACCCCATGGCACCATAACGAGGCATTGCGGCGCCCACAACACGCCAAAAGGCTGACGTTGCCGGAGGTCGGATGCCTGCTTCTGCAGCGGGCGGCCGCCGGCTTGACCGGCGGGGTGGCGAACGGCGCCAGCGCTGCGAACGATGTCCAGTACATCGTTGGCTGCTGGCCGGCCCTTTCACCTCATCCGTTGACGCGCCGCGCTTCGGAGACGCTGGAATGTTCTTTCAGCTGGGAGAGCAGCCGGTTGAGCTGCTTCAGGTCCCAGACCTCCAGGTCGATAATCATCTCGGTGAAGTCGGGCGCGGTGCGCACCATGGAAAGCATGTGAATGTTGGCGTCGTTGTTGGCGACAACCTGGGCGATGTTTGCCAGCGAGCCCGGTTCATTGATGGCCGTGACAGTCACCCGCGCAGGAAAACGCTCCTTGGTGTCTTCGTCAATGTCCCAGCGCACGTCGATCCAACGGTCGGGCTGGTCGTCATAAGCGGTCAGCGAGGGAGACTGGATCGGGTAGATGGTGATGCCGGAACCGGGCTGAAGAATGCCGACGATGCGGTCGCCGGGCACCGCGCCTTCGGGCGCAAACCGGACCGGCAGATCGCCGGACACGCCGCGGATAGGCACCGCGCCACCTTTAGCCTGCGCCTGCTTGCGCTCCTTGCGCGACGAGCGACCCGGGATCTGGAACAGCATGCCGGCGGCGTTGCGCATGTTGAACCACCCCTCCTCCCGCTCCTTGGGCGGATGGGTCACGCGCTCGTCCTTGTAGTCGGGGAATACGGCTTTCACGACGTCCGGCGAGGCCAACTCGCCGCGCCCGACCGAGGCCAAAACGTCCTCAACCTCCTTGCGCGCCAGTCTGTTGAGCGCCGGTTTCAGCGCATCCTTGGAAAACGTCTTGCCCGCGCGCTCGAAGGCGCGTTCCAGAATGCGTGTGCCAAGGCCCGAATACTGCTTGCGGATGGCGTTGCGCGTGGCGCGGCGGATGGCGGAGCGCGCCTTGCCGGTGACGACGACATTTTCCCATGCCGATGGCGGAACCTGCGCCTTGGAGCGGATGATCTCCACCTCGTCGCCATTCTTGAGTTCCGTCATCAGCGGCATGATGCGGCCATTGACCTTGGCGCCCACGCAGCTGTCACCCACTTCGGTATGGACCGCATAGGCAAAGTCGATGGGCGTTGCGCCGCGCGGCAGCGCGATCAGCATGCCCTTGGGCGTGAAGCAGAACACCTGATCCTGAAACAGTTCCAGCTTGGTGTTTTCGAGGAAGTCCTCGGGATTGTCGCCCTCCGACAGCGCCTCGATGGTGCGCCGCAGCCAGCCATAGGCGTTGGTGTCGTGCGAAATCGCGTGGCTGGCGCCGTTGGCGTTTGCGGGCAGGTCCTTGTAGATCGCATGCGCGGCGACGCCATATTCGGCGACGCGGTGCATTTCCCACGTCCTGATCTGCAGTTCGACGCGTTGGCGCGAGGGGCCGACAATCGTGGTGTGGATCGACTGGTAGTCGTTTTGCTTCGGGGTCGAGATGTAGTCCTTGAAGCGACCGGGCACCATCGACCAGGTCGAGTGGATTGCGCCCAGCGCCCGGTAACAATCCTCCACTTTGTCGACGATGACACGGAAGCCGAAAATGTCGGACAGCTGCTCGAACGACAGTCCCTTGGTCTCCATCTTGCGGAACACAGACCAGGGCTTCTTGCGGCGGCTCTTCACCGTCGCGTCGATTGCATAACCCTCAAACAGCGCCGAAAGCGCGGTCTCGATTTCCGAAATGACGCCCGCGCTGTGTTCGGTGAGCTCCGTCAGCCGCTCGGTGACCGCGCGATAACCTTCGGGGTTGATGTGGCTGAAGGCGAGTTCTTCGAGCTCCTCGCGCATGTCCTGCATGCCCATTCGACCGGCAAGCGGCGCATAGATCTCCATCGTCTCTTCGGCGATGCGCTGGCGCTTCGTGGGCGGCACATGGTCGAGCGTGCGCATGTTATGCAGCCGGTCTGCAAGCTTTACCAGCAGCACGCGCACGTCTTCGGAAATCGCCAAGAGCAGCTTGCGCAGGTTTTCCGCCTGCTCGGCCTTCTTGGAAACGAGGTCGATCTTGCTGAGCTTGGTCAGCCCCTCGACCAGCTGGCCCATGTCGGGGCCGAACAGCTCGTCGATCTCGGCCCGCGTAGCGGTGGTGTCTTCAATCGTGTCGTGCAGCAGCGCAACGGCGATCGTGGCCTCGTCGGCATGCATGTCGGTGAGGATCGCGGCCACTTCCAGCGGATGCGAAAAATAGGGATCGCCCGAGGCCCGCTTCTGGCGACCATGCTTTTGCATGGCGTAGATGTAGGCCTTGTTGAGAAGCGCCTCGTTCACGTCGGGCTTGTAGCGCTGAACGCGCTCGACAAGCTCATACTGACGCATCATGGGCGGCTATCCCGGAAAATCTCGCTGAAAACGGAACATGCGCCGCGATTGCTCACGACGCATGTTCAAAATAGCCCTGTTTGCGCGCCCAAGAAAAGGGCGCGAAAGGCCCGTGGCCTAGAAGTCGTCGCTTTTTTCCGGCGGGACCAGACCTTCGATGCCGGCAAGCAGCTCGTCCTCGCTCATGCGGTCGAAAGCGATGCTTTCTTCCGGCGCATCCGGAGCATCGGGCGTTTCGGCAGCATCGGCAGCGGTGATCTCGGGCACATCGGCTTCGGGCTCGTCCACCTCGACATGCTTCTGCAGCGAATGGATCAGGTCTTCCTTCAGATCGCCCGGCGAAAGCGTCTCCTCGGCGATCTCGCGCAGCGCGACAACGGGGTTCTTGTCGTTGTCGCGGTCGATCGTGATCGGCTGTCCCTGCGACACCTGGCGTGCGCGGTGGCCTGCCAGTAGGACGAGTTCAAAACGGTTATCAACCTTGTCGATACAGTCTTCGACGGTAACGCGGGCCATCAGGCGCCCCTTTCGTTCGATCGGATTTTCCGGAGATTGCGCGCTCCATATAGGGAACCGCGCCGGATTTCAAGCATTCGCTCGCCATGTCGTGCGCCATGTGGACGCAGAATGAAGCGGTTTCGGGGCACAACCCGGCGCACCTCTTTAAAACGCACAGGTGAAGCGCTAATTGCAGCCTATAAGCGTTTGCTAACAACCGAACCATCCGGTTGTCAGCCTGTTTTCTCCCTACGGTTTTTTGACGAAGGAAATTGCCATGTTCGACCCTCGCGAGAAGATCGCCCTGTTTATCGACGGGGCCAATCTCTACGCCACTTCGCGATCGCTCGGTTTCGACATCGACTACCGCAAGCTGTTGGATGCGTTCGGGAAAAAGGGCTATCTGCTGCGCGCCTACTATTACACCGCGCTGGTGGAGGATCAGGAATATTCCTCGATCAGGCCGCTGATCGACTGGCTGGATTACAATGGCTACCGCGTGGTGACGAAGCCCGCCAAGGAATTCACCGATTCGACCGGCCGCCGGAAGATCAAGGGCAATATGGACATCGAGCTTGCCATCGACGCGCTCGAGCTGGCCGATGTGGTGGACCACTACGTGATCTTTTCCGGCGACGGCGACTTCCGTACGCTGGTAGAGGCGCTGCAGCGCAGGGGCCGCAAGGTGAGCATCGTTTCGACGATGGCCTCGCAGCCCCCCATGATTTCCGACGATCTGCGCCGCCAGGCCGACCAGTTCATCGATGTGATGTCGCTGAAGAACGAGATCGGCCGCGACCCGTCCGAGCGTCCGCCGCGCAGGACCGAGCCGGAAGCCGACGAGGATCTCGAAGACGACGAATATTGAGGCAGCCGGTGACCGCCTGCGAGCCGCCCCGCGACTGCGCGCTCTGCCCGCGCCTGCATGATTTCATCGCCGGCTGGCGGCAAAGGGAGCCCGGCTGGTTCAACGCGCCGGTTCCGACTTTCATGCCCGACGCAGGTGCCGGCGGCGTGCGGCTGCTGATCGTCGGGCTGGCGCCCGGCCTGCGCGGCGCAAACCGCACCGGACGGCCCTTCACCGGCGACTATGCCGGCGATCTTCTCTACCGCACGCTGGGCGAGTTTGGCTTCGCAGAGGGCCAGTACGATGCACGGCCGGACGACGGCGTTCGCCTGATCGGAACGGCAATCACCAATGCGGTGCGCTGCGTGCCGCCCGAGAACAAGCCGACCGGCCCTGAAATCAACACCTGCCGGCAGTTTCTGACGCCGACGATAGGGCAGTTTCCAGACCTGCAGGCCATTTTGGCGCTGGGCACCATAGCGCATCAGTCGGTGGTGCGGGCGCTGGGCGAACGCGTTGCTGCTTTCAAGTTCGGCCACGGCTCACAACATGCCATTGGCGGCGTCAGGCTGTTCGGCAGCTATCACTGCTCGCGCTACAACACCAATACCGGGCGGCTGACGGAGGACATGTTCCGCGATGTTTTTGGAGCGATACGCGCTTCCTTAGTCGGAACCTAACGCAGGCTCACCGACGTGCAACAAGACGCCCTGTTCAGTATTGGCGCGTTTGACTTGAGACAAGCGCCCAATATGTGTCCGGAATGTCCAGGACACCCGACCTGAGAGGATCGAATCATGACCGTCGTGCTTGCCACCGTGTGCCGGGATGGAGTCGTGCTTGGCTCCGACTCACAGATCACAGACAAGGGCCGAGGCATGACATATCCCGCCGAGAAGCTGCACAGTCTGGGCGACCTGGCGGCCTGGGGCGGCAGTGGCGCGCGATCGGTGCTGTATGATGTCGATCGATGCTTCAATGAAAACAGCGCTGCGATTCTGGAAGCCCCGGACATCGGCCGGGCGCTGCAGGAACAGGTCCTCCCGATCCTGCGCCATCACTACGACACCTTCATCCCCGACGTGCCGGGCGAGGAAGGCGCTGGAACGCCGTCTGCCTATGTGATGGCAGCCGGATGGCGGAACGGCGAACCCTGGATCGTGGAGATCACCCCCTCCGGCATGATCGGCCACTACGGGGATTTGGGCTTCCATGCCATCGGCAGCGGCGCGCCAATGGCCCAACAGGCTGGCTCGCTGCTCTCCCATTTCCACCTGACCGAGCGGTCGGTGCGTTTCGGTTGCGCTGCAGTGCTGAGGGTCTTGCAGGCACTCGACCTGACATCGCCCAGCGTCGGTGAACCATTCAGCCTGTGCCGTATCGACGAGGACGGTGCACATCACCTCACCGACAAGGAGATCGAGCAGGTTGGCAAGGACGTGCGCCGGTGGGAGGAGGCCGAACAGGCCGCTATCGGCGACATCTTCGATTGAACCTGCTTGGTGGCTGGTGGTGCGGCGCGAACGCGCGCAACCGGGAGACCTATCCCCGCTCCTTGAGCAGCCGGCTCTTCTCGCGGGCCCAGTCGCGCTTCTTTTCGGTCTCGCGCTTGTCGTGCAGCTTCTTGCCCTTGGCCAGACCCAGCAGCAGTTTGGCGCGGCCGCGATCGTTGAAATAGATCTTGAGCGGCACCATGGTCATGCCCTCACGGTCCACCCCTTGCGCCAGCCGGGCCATTTCCTTCTTGTTTAACAACAGCTTGCGGCGGCGACGCGGCTCGTGGTTGAACCGGTTTCCCTGCAGATATTCGGGCAGGTAGGAGTTGATCAGCCAGATCTCGCCGTCTTCGGCAGAGGCGTAGCTTTCCTGGATATTCGCCTGTCCCTCACGCAGGGACTTCACCTCCGTGCCGGTCAGCACAAGGCCGGCCTCGTAGGTGTCGAGTATCTCGTAAGCGAAACGCGCCTTGCGGTTTTCCGCCACCGCGCGGCTGGTGGATTTCTTGTCCTTGGCCATGGCTAAAAGATGTGTGGCCGGCGCGTCAGTTCAACAGGCCGGCATGTTGCATGGCGGCGTCGATGCTCGCCTCAGTCGCCGGTTCGATGGTGACGAGCGGCGAACGCACGACATTCTTGACCCGGTCGAGGCGCGAGAGCGCGTATTTCGCGCCGCACAGGCCGGGTTCGATGAAGATCGCCTTGTGCAGCGGCAAGAGCCGGTCCTGCAGCTCAAGCGCCTTGTCCTTGTCGCCGTTCAGCGTTGCTTCCTGGAATTCGGCGCAAAGGCGCGGCGCGACATTTGCCGTCACCGAAATGCAGCCGACACCACCATGCGCATTGAAACCGAGCGCCGATGCATCTTCTCCGGACAGCTGGATGAAGTCCTTGCCGCAGGTCTGCCGCTGTTCCGAGACGCGTTCGACCTTGCCGGTTGCATCCTTGACGCCGACGATATTGGCGAAATCGGCGACAAGCTTGCCCATCGTTTCGGGCGTCATGTCGATGATGGAGCGCGGCGGAATATTGTAGATGATGACCGGCAGGCTGGTCGCCTTGGCGACCGCTGCGAAATGCTCATACAGCCCCCGCTGGGTGGGCTTGTTGTAATAGGGCGTCACAACCAGCACTGCATCGGCGCCTGCCTTCTCCGCAAACTGGACGAGGCTGATCGCCTCGGCGGTGTTGTTGGAACCGGCGCCGGCGACGACAGGCACCCTGCCCTTGGCCGCAGCCACGCAGGCACTGACCACCTGCCTGTGCTCCTCATGCGACAATGTCGGCGATTCACCGGTTGTTCCCACCGGCACCAGACCGGTCGTCCCTTCAGCGATCTGCCACTCCAGGAAGTCCGCAAAGGCTTTCTCGTCGAGGCTTCCATCGCTGGCAAACGGCGTCACGAGCGCGGTGAGCGAGCCTCTCAGTGTGGTGGCCATAACTGCGAAACCTTCTTGTGCCTGATTCAACGCGGATGATACGGGCGCGGGCAGCTAAAAACGGCCGCCTGCCGCAAAGCGGCGCACCATAGTCCTGCCGTCTTGCCGGAGCAAGCGTTGGACGGGCGGTTCGAATGGTCCAAACGGCTGGATTGCGGGTTTTGTGTCTGGAACCGCACACACGAATGCCATTCGCCATGCGTTGACTTCGAAATTGCCCGATTGACGTGTAAATTCGGACTACATGCCAACAGGAAACATGCCGGCCGGAAGAATGCGAATAGGGGCTGCCGCACTCTCTCTGCTGATGCTTGCACCGATGGCGCAGGCAGATGTCAGGCTGCCGGAAAGCGGCGCTCCACTGCCGAGCTTCCGCGCCGACGCGTTCAGAGCGCCCGACAGGCCTGAAGCACACAACGCTCCGTTCGCCAGCATGATCGCCAAGCCGACTGGCGGCGATATCAATGTGCTTAGAACCGGTCTGGATGCGCTGAGGAAAGGCGATCTTGGGGCGGCGCGGGCTGCGCATGGCAGTCTGCCTGAGCATTCGCTAGACCATCAAATTCTGCACTGGGCGATTGCGCTCAGCGGTTCGGACGCCGTTGCAAGCAGCGAGATCAGGGCCGCCGCCAAGGAACTAGCCGGTTGGCCCGGAATGGACACGCTGAAGCGCAACATTGAACGGGCGTTATACGACGAAGATGCGCCGCCCGAAGCCGTGATCGAGGCGCTCGGAAGCGACCAACCGCAGACGTTTGAGGGTGTCGTGGTTTTGGCGCGCGCCCATCTGGCGCAGGGCGACGACGGCGCTGCCCTTGCCGTTCTTGCACCGTTCTGGCGCGGCGAGCGCCTGGAGGCCAGGGAAGAAGCCCAAATTCTGCGCGAGTTCGGCAACATCATCCCAGCGCGCGTTCACCGCGCGAGGATGGAGCAGATGCTCCACCATGACAGGGTGAACTCGGCACTGCGCGTTGCCGGCCGGGCCGGAGCTGAGAAGCTTGCCGAGGCATGGGGTTCGGTGATCCGGCGCGAACGCCGCGCGACCAGGCTGCTGAATGCCGTGCCCAAGGATCAACGTGGCGCGGCATACATCTTTGCCCGCGCGCGGCAGCTGCGATGGGCCGGCAAATACCGCGAAGCGGCACAGGTGATGCTTCACGCGCCCACCGCTGCGGAAGCCTATGTCGATCCAGACGCGTGGTGGGTCGAGCGCCGTGTTCTCTCGCGCGAACTTCTGGATATCGACGATGCAGATCTGGCCTACCGGGTTGCCGCAGCGCATCTGGCTGAAAGCCCTGCGATGGCGGCCGACGCGGAATTTCATGCCGGATGGTACGCGCTGCAGGGGCTGGGCGATGCCGACCGTGCGGCCGATCACTTCCGGAAGATCCTCAAAATCGCCGACGGTCCGATTTCGCTGTCACGCGCATATTATTGGCTTGGCCGCGCGGCGGAAGCCGGCGGCTCCGATGATTCCCGAGGCTATTTCGAGCGCGCCGCAAGCTTCGGAACGGCCTATTATGGCCAGCTTGCTGCTGCACGCATCGGACAAACAGCGGTATCGGTCGAATATCCGGCGCCGAGCGAAGCTGACCGCGAACGATTTGAGCAGAGATCGGCCGTTCAGGCTATCATGAGGCTGGAGGCGGCAGGATATCCCGAGCGAGCAGGTATCCTCTATCGCGCGCTTGCCAGCGAACTGGAGAGCACCGGCGAACTGGCGCTGCTGGCTGTGATGGCCGAGCAGCGAGGCGACCATTTTCTGGCGCTGAGGATCGGGAAAATTGCCGTCGGACGCGGGCTCGATGTCGGCGCGCTGGCACACCCTGTCGGGGTCATCCCGGCCTCAGCCGATGTTTCGCGTGCGGGTCGGGCACTGGCCTATGCGGTCGCCAGGCAGGAGAGCGAGTTCAACGTCTCGGCCGTTTCGCCGGCCGGTGCGCGGGGATTGCTTCAGTTGCTGCCGCGCACGGCGCGTTCCATGGCCAAGCGCGCGGGCCTCGGTTACTCGCGGACGCGACTGACAACCGATCCTGCCTACAATGCGACGCTAGGTTCGGCTTTCCTCGGTGACCAACTCGAGCGCTTCGACGGTTCATACGTGCTTACATTCGCAGGGTATAACGCCGGGCCGGGACGAGCGCAGGAATGGATGGCGCGTTATGGCGACCCGCGCGGCAAACCGATCGATACCGTCGTCGACTGGGTCGAGCGCATCCCCTATACGGAAACACGCAATTACGTGCAGCGGGTGATGGAGAACTTCCAAGTGTACAAAATGCGCCTCACGGGTCGTATCGAAATCGCCGCAGACCTGGTGAAATAGGATGTCGGGCGGTTTCCGGGATTTCTACTATTTATCGTCCGACGGGCTGAAGCTGCACGCGCGCATATATGGAAAGGCCCAGGGAGACGCCCTCCCCGTGGTCTGCCTTGCCGGGCTTACCCGCAATGCACGGGATTTCCATGAACTGGCGCTGCAGCTATCCAGCGAATCGGCCTCACCGCGTCAGGTGATAGCCTTCGATTATCGCGGCCGCGGACAGTCCGCCTACGATCCCGACTGGCGCAATTATGACCCGCTGGTCGAAGCCGGTGACGTGATCGCCGGGATGACTGCGCTGGGCATCGAACATGCCGCCTTTGTCGGCACCTCGCGCGGCGGGCTGATCGTATTTGCACTGGCGGCGATGCGCCCCTCATTGCTCAAAGCGGTCGTGCTGAACGATATCGGGCCGGTTGTGGAAGGCGCCGGCCTGGCGCAAATCCGCGCCTATCTTGAACGCGCGCCGAAGCCAGCAGACTTCGCCGAAGCTGTTGCCATCCAGCGCGCAGCGCAACAGGGCATCTTCACAACGCTCAGCGATGCCGAATGGGAACGCGCGACGCGCGCGCTCTATCGCAATGAAAACGGGAAGCCGGTGCCCGATTTCGATCCCGCGCTGCTGAAGACGCTCAAATCGGTCAATCTCAGCAAGGCGCTGCCGGAACTTTGGCCGCAATTCATGGGGCTTGCCGGCGTGCCCGTGATGGCGATCCGCGGAGAGAACTCGAAGCTGCTATCCGCCGAAACGCTGGGCGCAATGAAAGAGCGGCACCCGGACATAGAAACCGTCACGGTTGCCGGCCAGGGACATGCCCCATTCCTCGAAACGGCCGGACTGCCGCGCAAAATCGAGACCTTCCTGCAGAAGGGGGAGCGCAAGTCAGCCAACAAATCGCGCGCCGCATAGATTCCCAGCCGATCGGCAGATGCCGAAAACATACGCGCGCCTCTCGGCCATACACCCGGTGGAGCCTGTCAGCATGGCAAGCCGGCGGCGATGTATGAGATTGCGGAAAGTTCGGGAGACTGTCAGGACTCGGAGCCGTAAGCGAAGCGATCCGGCGCGAGACAAAGGAACTGGCGGAGAGGAAGGGAT
Organism: Rhizobiaceae bacterium; assembly: GCA_965232405.1. Taxonomy (GTDB): domain Bacteria; phylum Pseudomonadota; class Alphaproteobacteria; order Rhizobiales; family Rhizobiaceae; genus RCIO01. Next base: position 3,209,989 of record OZ246966.1, on the reverse strand, counting down.
TCGAACCCTCGAGGCCCTTTTGGGGCCTACTCCCTTAGCAGGGGAGCGCCTTCGACCACTCGGCCACCTCTCCGGTCGCGCCGGAATAAAGAAAACCCGCTCCACAATCAACAAGCGTTCAACGCCAATTCCAACAAGAGACGGGACGCCGGCCTGATACCTCACAACAGCCATTCGTACCGGTCGCGGCTGAGCGGTTGGCCTCGACCGGGTTCGATTCGGCCGCTTTTGCACCGATACCGGTGGCGACCGGCTGAAGGAGCGGCACTTTTCGCCCGGATTCGCGCCCGTCGCAGCCAGTTTGGTGAACAAATTCTTTATCCGGCGCTCCAAATCGTGGCTTTTGTGCAACAACAATGGGGCATCGCGCCTCCGCAAGCCGATGGCGGGTCCGTTCCTTGTTGCGCCCCCGACCCTCATCGGTAATGTCATGATCGAAGAAGGGGCGCGCTAGCGTGTCTTTTTCGTCAATTGGGGATGGGGCAGGGAACGCTGTCCTTCGGCTTAAGGACCCATACCCATAATTAAACCTTTGACTGGAGGTCAGAAAATGAAACTTAAGAGCCTTCTGATCGGCTCAGCAGCGGTGATGGCGGTTTCGACCGGCGGCGCCAAAGCTGCAGACGCGATCGTCATGGCCGAACCGGAGCCGATGGAATACGTTCGCGTCTGCGACGTGTACGGCACCGGATTCTTCTACATCCCGGGCACCGAAACCTGCCTGAAGCTCAGCGGCTATGTGTGGTACCAGATCGGTGCGGCTACTGGCCAGAACGGCTTCGCCCACAGCACCCGTGCTCGCTTCAACATCGACGCTCGTTCGGAAACCGAATGGGGTACGCTGCGCAGCTATATCCGCTTCCAGAACGACTGGACGGTTGGAACTGACGCCACGGTCGATCCCAATGTCAGCCTGGACCAGGGTTACATTCAGCTTGGTGGCTTCTTCGCCGGTTACACTGAATCGGCATGGGCTGCGACGCTCAATGGCGGCGCCTCGAACTGGGGTTCGCATTCGTGGTCCGGTCTGGCCTACGGTTACGCCCAGCGTCACGTGATCGGCTACAACTTCACCGGTAGCAACGGCTTCTTCGGTACGATTTCGCTCGAAGCAGACGGCCTCGTCAACGGCGGCAACGGCTACATCCCGGATGTCGTCGCGAAGATCGGCGTCAATCAGGGTTGGGGTGCGGTCTGGTTGAAGGCCGGTTATGACGAAAGCTACAATGCGGCTGGCGCAAGCGGCTTCGGCATTGGTGCTGGTGTGCATATCAATATGCCGAACACCGGTTCGTCGTTCAGGCTCTTGGCCTTCTACGCCGACAGCGACAACCGCATGGCGGCCATTGGTACCGTCGCATCGCAGTTCTCGGTGCTTGCATCGTACAACCACCAGTTCACGTCGACCTTCGGCGCGTCGATTGGTGCCCAGTACATGAACAACTTCTATGCTGCTGGCACTGCAACTCTGACGGGCGTCAGCGCCTGGCAGGCTGAGTTGTCGACCGTCTGGTTCCCGGTCCAGAACTTCGAAGTTCGCGCCGAGATCAACTACGCGAAGGTCAGCAACGTTGCGACCGGCACTTGGGCAGGCTACTTCCGCCTCACCAGGTACTTCGGCGACTAATCCCCTCATACGGGATTTTTCCGAGAGTAAAATTGAAGCCGGCGGGAAACCGCCGGCTTCTTTTTTTGGCTGCTGTCCTGCCAGCCGGTGTGTGAGAATCCGAATTTCGGCTGCGAATGTCGTCCAGATTGCGGCCCGGAAAATCCCAACGACATGTCGTTCACTCCGCATCCTCAAACCGCTTTTCGCTGGATATGGCGACAATCTCCGGGTAGCCGGTGTCCCAAAACACAACGTGCCCCCCCTTCCCTGGCGAGATCGATGAGATCTTGCCCGGCTGCAAGCTTTCGACTTTCGGCCGGGAAACGCTTGATGCAATCAGCGGCACGCTCCGCGAACGTGGCAACAGCGATGCAACGATCAACCGAAAGATGGCGGCGTCGCAGTGGCTGCTTCGCGAGACGTTCGAAATGGGAGACATCCAACAGCCTGCCGGGACTCCGAAACTCACGAGCAGGCCACCTGCGGTTCCTGACGCATGAGGAAGAGCGCCTGCTCTTCGCCGCGATGCGGGACAGATCGGTCTAAGCAGGCCGACAGCACGTCTTGCTGTTCGAGACCGGCTACCGCCTGGGCGAGGCGCCGGGACTGAGATGGGCCGATATTGCCGACAACCGCGTAAAACCCGGATCACCATGTCAGGCCGCAACTGCACTGTGCTACTGACGGTTCGCACGCGCGATGCGCTCTAAGCGCCGCGCCGCAATCGTGCCAGCCCCTTCCGCCGTTTACAGCAGCACAAGTTCCGGGCGATCTGGAACGTCGAGAAAGCGTCGACGCGCTTCGCCTACAACAGGGATATCGCCCCCCCCAAGACGCTGAGGCACATTTGCGCCTCGCGGCTCCTACAGGGCGTCATCAGCGTTCTCCGGACGTAGAGGTGGCCGGGCACCAGACATTGCTCATGGCCATGCGCTACACGCGTCTCGCCACACATGATCCCGATAATCGCGTTGCCGTTCTCCAACATCGCGGTTGGGCGCGGCGACCGACCAGGTCACGCCAGCCGACTGTTTTCGCTGCACAATTCCTGATCCAACACTGCCGGTTTTTGCGCCTCCCAGCTATGCCTTAAGCAAATGCCTGATCAGTGGGCAATTTGCTGCGACTTTTCCGCAACACATTGCGTGCAGCGCAAAACGGAAACCAGCCCAACTTGCGATTCCCATTGCGCGATCAGAACAAGCGTTCAAAGTTCAGGAAGTTGGAAGATCGTTCTTCTTCAATACCGAGAAGAACTTACAGCGTGTTTTCAGTTTGGGGGCATCATGAAGAGCATCTTTTTCGCATCACTAATCGTATCTGGATCATTGCTGGCTATTACACAGTCAAATGCTGCCGATGGTCAGATAAGCGATGAACAAATTCAGTCGCGGTTTGACGTTGCATTCGGCGTTGCCGTGACTAGCCAGTATGTTTCTCGCGGCCTTGCGCAATCCGATGGATTTGCGGTGCAGGGATACATCGAACCGTCCTACGGGATCTTCTACGCAGGCGTTTGGGCATCCAATGTCGGCCCGGCTGTATTCAACGCGCCGGCGACTATGGAGATCGACCTTTATGGCGGTATCCGTCCGACATTCGGCAACCTGACCGTCGACCTGGGCTACGCGCATTATTTCTACAACAACGGCGTGGCGAGTTCCGGCGAGATCTATCTCAAGCCCTCCTACGACTTCACGGACATGTTCAGCGCAGGCGCGCAGGTCTTCTACAACGTCAACACCGGGATGTTCTCCTACGGCGAGATCAACGGCACTGTCAGCCTGCCGCATGATTTTGCCATTTCTGCAGCGCTCGGCACAGACTTCGTTGGCAACGTCAACTGGAATGCCGGCGGTTCGTGGACGTTGAAGGACACCGTTACTTTCGACGCGCGCGTACACGGCCATTCGACCGCCGGCACACGGATCGTGGGCACGATTTCGGTCGCGTCCACGGTCAATACCCTTCTCGGCCGCTAAACCAAAACGACCTCCATTCGTCGAAGACCCGGCGGGCAACCGCCGGGTTTTTCGTTTGCGGCTGTGGTTGCAGGGTGAATGGCGTCGGTCTATCGAGGCCGGGCAACGGGAGAGAGCGGCATTGCAGCAGAATTTCGCACGAACCGACGTCACACTGGCAAACTGGCGTACTGCCCCGTTCAACAGCTGGAGCTTCCAAAACGTTGCCGAGATCGTGCCGGTGGCAACGATCGCGCACCCCGCCGGAACCAGCGACCCAAGGCCCGAGGCGCCGGACGGAATTGAGATCGACGATCCAGCGACCGGACTGCAGACCAGTGTGAGCGACTATCTCGCCCTGACCGGCGCAGACTGTTTCCTGGCATTGAAGAATGGCAAGCCTGTCGCCAGTTGGGCAACACCCCACGCCAATTTCGATGCACCGCATGTCATCTTTTCCATCTCCAAATCGGTGACCGGCGTACTGGCAGGAATCGCCGAGGCCGATGGCGTGCTCGATCCGGACCAACCCGTTTCCGCCTATGTCGATCTCCCCTCTTCATGCGGTTACGCCGACGCCAGGGTTCGCGATCTGCTCAACATGACGGTGGCGATCGATTTCGACGAGGAATATCTCGACGCAGACGGCGCTTTCGACCGCTACCGGCGGGCGATGCTTTGGAACCCGGAGCGCACCGGCACCAACCCCGAAACGATGGAAGAGGTGCTCGCCTCGCTCGGCCGGGTTCCAGGCAGCCACGGCAGGCACTTCCTCTACGCCTCACCAAATACCGACATGCTGGGGCTTGTGGTCGAGCGGGCGACGGGTACCCGGTACCACCGGTTTCTCGCCGAGCGGCTGTGGTCGCCAATGGGTGCGACCGGCGCCGCCTATGTGACAGTCGACCGTGTAGGAACTGCCCGTGCGGCGGGCGGAATCTGCATCACGGTTTCCGACCTGGCGCGGCTTGGGCAGCTGGTGATGGATGGCGGGCGCGCAGCCAACGGCAATCAGGTCATCCCCACCGGCTGGATCGCGGACATGCACGACAATGGCGACGCGGAGGCCTGGCGCACGGGCAACTTCTCCGATGTGTTCGAGAACGGCCGCTACCGGTCGTGCTGGTATTCGGTCGGCGACGACCATGACAGTTTCTGCTGCATTGGCATTCACGGGCAATGGATGTGGGCCGATCCCGCCACGGGCGTCGTCATCGCCAAGACCGCATCGCGGCACGAACCCAGCGACGATGACGCCACCCATCGCGATATCGCCGTTCTGAGCCAGATCGCGCGGCGCATCTAGCCGAGTGAAGCGTTCCGACGTAGGAAAGCGGGTCTGCCAACTGCACCGACCGGAAGCCATGACCGACAACGCCCCCCGCCTCACCGCCCTCGCCCATTCGCTGCCGGCCACGGTTCCGTTCGTCGGGCCGGAAGCGCAGGAGCGCACCCGCGGCGGAAAGCCGTTTCGGGCGCGGCTCGGGGCCAACGAAAACGGCTTCGGGCCTTCGCCGCGCGTGGTCGAGGCGATTGCCCATTCCGCGCCCGAGATGTGGAAATATTGCGACCCGGAGAGCCATGAGCTGAAAGAGGCGCTCTCAGCCTATCTTGGCGTGCCGGCCGCAAACATCGCTATCGGCGAAGGCATTGACGGGCTTCTGGGGCTGACGGTCAGGCTCTACATGGAGCCCGGCCAGCCGGTGGTCACTTCCGCCGGCGCATATCCGACCTTCAACTACCACATCGTCGGCTTTGGCGGCCGCGTGGTCGCGGTGCCCTACGAGAACGACCGCGAAAGCCTCGAAGGCCTGCTTGATGCCGTCCGCAAGGAAAACCCGCCGATCGTCTATCTCTCCAATCCCGACAATCCGATGGGAAGCTGGTGGGAAGCAGCCGATATCGAGCGGTTTGTCGACGCGCTGCCCGCCACAACCATGTTCGTGCTCGACGAGGCCTATGGCGAATTCGCGCCCGACACGGCCATTCCCGCACTCGACATCTCCCGCCGCAATGTTCTCAGAATGCGCACCTTTTCAAAGGCTTACGGGCTTGCGGGGCTGCGCTGCGGCTACGCAGTCGGACATGCCGACGCGATCACCGCGTTTGAAAAGGTGCGCAATCATTACGGCATGAGTCTGATGACGCAGGTGGCGGCACAGGCGGCCATCGCCGACCAGGATCATATTGTAGAGACACGCCGCAAGGTGGCGCGGGCGCGCGACGAAATTGGCCGCATCGGCAAGGCGAACGGGCTGGAGCCCCTGCCCTCAGCCACCAATTTCGTGGCGCTGGATGCCAGCGACGGTCCGTTTGCGCTCAAGCTGATGCAGGCGCTGCTGGATCGCGATGTCTTCGTGCGCAAGCCGATGGCGCCCGGTCTCGACCGCTGCATCCGGGTCAGCGTGGGTCCCGATGACGAGCTTGCCATTTTTGCCGAGGAACTTCCCGGTGCGCTGGCGCAGGCGCGGGGAAACTAGCGTCAGGCGGTCCTTTTCAGCGCCTCAGGCTGAGGCAGCTCGCCGCGCAATGAGGCCAGAAACGTCTGCACCTGTCCGGGCACCGGACCAGCCTCGAACGCCCTGAGCACGTCCTCCGTCCAGCCATTGGCGGGCTTCAGTGCGCGTTCGAGCTCGGCGCGCCGGGCCTTCGATGCCTCGCTCAGTGGCAGCACGCGTGTCGTGTCGAGCAGCGACAGCATTTCATGCACTTTGCGCATGATTCGGAAGGCCTCGAACATCGGCCATTTCAGCTCCGGTTCGTCCTGCCAGCTGCGGCCGCCAAACAGGCCCTGAACGACGTGTTGGCCGGCGCCCAGGCAGTCATAGCTGGCGCAGCCCGAAAAACCGTTAGCCTCAAGCGAGGCGTGGATCTTGCAGCGGCCAAGGCTGTTGAGGTTTGGGCACGGAACGCCAGCCGGCTTGTCGATCGCAAAATCTTCCGAGCGGTCAAAAGCGTGATGGGCGCAGCACAGGGCCGCGCATTGTCCGCAATCGGCGCTCAGCGTCGGTTCAAACATGTCGGGTTCTTTTGATCGGGGCATCGCGGATCTTCACCGCATAGCATAGGTGCTCGCGGCGGAAATCTCCAGAAACCGGGCGACTAGAGTTCCAATTCCCAGTTCTGGCCAACGAGATCAACGCCGAAACTGTGATGGGGCTCTTCTTCGATCAAACGAAAGCCGGCGCGCTCATAGATCCGTCTTGCATCAGACAGCACGCTGTTGGTCCACAGCACCAAACGTTTGTAACCGCAGGCGCGGGCCTGGCTAATGCAGGTGTCTACCAGCAGTGAGCCTATGCCCTTGCCCCGCGCAGCCTTTTCGACGTGCAGAAGCCGTAGTTTGGCGGTGTCCTTATCCTGGCAGACGAGAAAGACCGCTCCAAGCCGCCGACCGCCCTGCTCGGCGATCCAGCAGAACTCCCTGCCTGGCTGAAAGTCGCGAATGAAGTTGGCGCAGATTTCGGCGACCAGACCCTCGAATGTGATGTCCCAGCCATATTCGTCTGTGTAGAGCCGGGCCTCACGCTCAATGATCCAGCCAATGTCGCCCGGCCTGTGGGCGCGCACGCTAATGGGCATATCCTGCTGCTTGTCAGCGCCGAGAACGGACTCGATCTCGTCCATCGCGCCGACAAGCCGCGCGCGGCGCTCCTCACCGGCAGATGACAGCATCGCGGCGAGGTCGCCCTCGGTCCGAGCCTGAAGATCGTCAATCGTCGCGCGACCCTTCTCGGTCAGCTGCAGCAATCGACGGCGACCGTCTGCCTCGTCTGGCTTGCTGGCGATCAGGCCCAAATGCTCGAACTTTCCGAGGATGCGCGCCAGATAGGCCCGGTCGAGGCCAAGGTCTCGGGCAATGTCGACGGCAACATGCGGGTCGCGCAGTCGCAATTCGAGCAGCACGCGCGTTTCGGTCAGCGTGAAGTCGCCACCGGCCAGTGTCTCGTTCAAGAGCCCTATACGACGCGTGTAGAAGCGATTGAACGCGCGCACCCGCGCCACAGTATCCTGCAGACCGACCATCGATGGACCTCCCGATTGCAGGCTCTTCAATTTTGTTGACTAAGTCAACTAATTTCACAATGCGCCCAGCTCCTGTGGAAAGCGAGGCCGGCGCCATCTTGAATTAAATGAACGCTTGTTTTATTAATGCACCAGCGAGGAAATCATGGCGCGAACGGCAGGATCGGACGGACAGAAAACGGAAGCGGCGATCCGCGATGCAGCGATCAACCTGATCGCACGGCACGGATATGAAGCCGTGACCATGCGCCAGTTGGCGTCGGAGGTTGGTGTGCAGGCGGCCGCTCTCTACCGCTACTTCCCGACCAAGGAAGATCTGCTGTTCGACCTGATGATCGCCCATATGGAAGGGCTGATCGACAGTTGGGAGGCAGTGCGGCCGGCAACGAGCGAGCCAGCCGCGCGGCTGGCGGCGTTCGTCGCCAATCACATCCGCTTTCATGTCGAGCGGCGGCATTCGACCCATGTGAACAACATGGAGCTGCGCAGTCTGTCCCGCGAGCGGCTGAGCGCCATATTGAGACTGCGCAATCGTTACGAGAAGGAATTGCGGACGATCCTGCGCGAAGGCGCCGACGATGGCGCGTTCCGCGTAGAGGACCCGGCGCTGACCGCGATGGCGATCATCCAGATGATCACCGGCGTGATTGTCTGGTTTCGCCCGGACGAGCGGCTCTCGGTCGACGAAGTGACGGAAACATATCTCGCCATGACCATGCGGCTGGTCGGCGCTGACGAACATCAGGAGACAGGAAATGTACGAACAGGCTCTGAACTTCGGGCTTGGTGAGGATGTCGACGCGCTGCGCGACATGGTGCGGCGCTTTGCGTCCGACGAGATCGCGCCGCAGGCTGCCGACATAGACCGCGACAATGAGTTTCCCGCCGGTCTTTGGGAGAAGCTGGGCTCGCTTGGCCTGCTCGGTGTCACCGCCGACCCGGACTTTGGCGGTTCCGGCATGGGTTATCTCGCCCATGTGGTGGCGATGGAGGAGATTTCGCGGGCTTCCGCCGCGGTTGGCCTCTCCTACGGCGCGCACTCCAATCTCTGCGTCAACCAGATCAACCGCTGGGCCACGCCTGAGCAGAAGGAAAAATACCTTCCTGGCCTGTGCGCCGGCTCGGCCGTCGGCGCGCTCGCCATGTCGGAGACGGGCTCCGGCTCCGACGTCGTGTCGATGAAACTGAAGGCCGAAAAGCGCAACGACCGCTATATCCTCAACGGCTCCAAAATGTGGATCACCAATGGTCCGGACGCCTCGACGCTGGTCGTCTACGCCAAGACGGAACCAACCATGGGTTCGCGCGGCATCACCGCCTTCCTGATCGAGCGCGAGATGAAGGGTTTCTCGGTCGCGCAGAAGCTCGACAAGCTGGGCATGCGCGGCTCCAACACCGGCGAACTCGTCTTCGACAATGTAGAGGTGCCGTATGAAAACGTACTCGGCGAGGAGAACAAAGGCGTCGAGGTGCTGATGTCTGGCCTCGACTATGAGCGCGTGGTGCTTTCGGGCGGCCCGCTCGGCATCATGGCGGCCTGTCTCGACGTCGCTGTGCCCTATGTGCAGCAGCGGCGCCAGTTCGGCCAGGCGATCGGAGATTTCCAGCTGATCCAGGGCAAGATGGCCGACATGTACACGCAGCTCAACGCCTGCCGCGCCTATGTCTATGCCGTGGCGGCGGCCTGCGACCGGGGCGAGACAACCCGCAAGGATTCCGCCGGCTGCATTCTCTACGCCGCCGAACGCGCCACGCAGACGGCGCTCGACGCGATCCAGATGCTCGGCGGCAATGGCTACATCAACGACTACCCGACCGGCCGGCTCTTGCGCGACGCCAAGCTCTACGAGATCGGCGCCGGCACGTCGGAAATCCGCCGCTGGCTGATCGGCCGGGAAATGATGATGGAGGGTGTGTAACCCGTGACTTGCCGCACACCCGCGCTAGGTGCCAACCTGCAAACGGGAGACACACCATGCCACTCACCGACACTCAAAAACGCCTTGTTCGCGAGAACAGCACCGACTTTTCCGACCTGCGCGCGGTGTTCATCAACTGCACGCTGAAATCCAGCAATCAGGGCCATTCGCACACCGAGACGCTGATGCGCGATTCCATGGAAATCATGGAAGGCTGCGGCGTGGCCGTCGACTACATCCGTGCCGCCGACCACGACATCGCCTTCGGCGTGCAACCGGACATGCGCGAGCACGGCGCCAGGACAGACGACTGGCCGGAGCATATCTGGCCCAAGGTGCGCGACAGCCAGATCCTGGTCATCGGCACGCCGCTGTGGCTTGGCGAGGAAAGCTCGATCTGCCGCGTCATCATCGAGCGGCTCTATGCCCATTCCGCGCAGGTCAACGACCGCGACCAGTACATCTATTACGGCCGCGCCGGCGGCTGCATCGTCACCGGCAACGAGGACGGCGTCAAACACGCCTCCATGACCGTACTCTACGCTCTCCAGCATGTCGGCTACACGATCCCGCCACAGGCTGATTGCGGCTGGATCGGCGAGGCCGGGCCCGGCCCTTCCTATGGCGACGAGATGGAGGACGGAAGCCGCGCCGGCTTCGACAACGACTTCACCCACCGCAATCTCACATTCATGACTTTCAATCTGATGCACCTTGCGCGCATGCTGAAAGACGCTGGCGGCATTCCCGCCCACGGCAACCAGAAATCCCAGTAGTCGCTTCCCCGGAGCCGCCATGCCCGTCATAAAGTCCGAAATCGCCACAGGCTCCGACGCCTTCAAGGCCAATCAGGCGCACATGGAAGCCCTCGTCGCCGACATCGCCCACAAGGCGAAGACGGTCGAACAAGGCGGCTCCGACGACGCGCGCAATCGCCACGTCTCACGCGGCAAGCTCTTGCCCCGCCAGCGGCTGGCGCAACTGCTCGACACCGGCTCGCCGTTTCTCGAGATCGGCCAGTTCGCGGCCTGGGACATGTATGGGGGCGACATCGCGTCGGCCGGCATGATCGCCGGCGTCGGCCGCGTCGAGGGCCGCGAGGTGATGATCGTCGTCAACGACGCCACGGTGAAGGGCGGCACCTATTACCCGGTCACGGTGAAGAAACATCTGCGCGCGCAGGAGATCGCGCTGCAGAACAAGCTTCCCTGCATCTACCTGGTGGATTCGGGCGGCGCGAACCTGCCCAACCAGGACGAGGTGTTTCCCGACCGGGAGCATTTCGGCCGCATCTTCTACAACCAGGCCAACATGTCGGCCGCCGGCATTCCGCAGATCGCATGCGTCATGGGCTCCTGCACGGCGGGCGGCGCCTACGTGCCGGCGATGGCCGACGAATCGATCATGGTGAAGAACCAGGCGACGATCTTCCTAGGCGGCCCGCCCCTGGTGAAGGCCGCTACCGGCGAAGACGTGTCGGCCGAAGACCTCGGCGGCGCCGATGTCCACACCCGCCTCTCCGGCGTTGCCGACCACTACGCAAATGACGACGCCCACGCGCTCGCCATCACAAGGCGCATCGTGAAAAACCTGAATCTAACCAAGCCGGTATCGCTGGAAATGCGCAAAGTGATTCCGCCGCTTCATCCACCGCATGAGATCTACGGCATCGTGCCCGACGACACGCGCAAGCCCTATGACGTGCGCGAGATCATTGCCCGCCTGGTCGACGGCTCGGAGTTCGACGAGTTCAAGGCGAATTACGGCACGACGCTGGTCACCGGCTTCGCGCATATCCACGGCATGCCGGTCGGCATCCTCGCCAACAATGGCGTGCTTTTCTCGGAAAGCGCGCAGAAGGGCGCGCATTTCATCGAGCTGTGCTGCCAGCGCAAGATCCCGCTGGTCTTCCTGCAAAACATCACCGGCTTCATGGTGGGCCGCAAATACGAGGCCGGCGGCATCGCCAAGGACGGCGCCAAGCTGGTGACGGCGGTCGCCACCGCGCGGGTGCCGAAATTCACCATCATCATCGGCGGCTCGTTCGGCGCCGGCAATTACGGCATGTGCGGGCGCGCCTATTCGCCCCGGTTCTTGTGGATGTGGCCCAATGCGCGCATCTCCGTCATGGGCGGCGAGCAGGCCGCCACCGTGCTGTCGCTGGTCAGGCGCGAGGGCATCGAGCGCAAGGGCGGCTCATGGAGCGCCGAAGAGGAAGCGGAATTCAGACAGCCGATCCTCGAAAAATACGAGCGCGAGGGCCACCCGCTCTATTCCTCCGCGCGGCTTTGGGACGACGGCATCATCGACCCGGCGAAGACGCGCGATGTGCTGGCGCTCAGCCTGAGTGCCGCACTCAACGCCGAGATCGAGGAGACGAAGTTCGGCGTGTTCAGGATGTGAGCAGCCGGTTCACGAAGTGAATTCATCGTGCCAGTGGCACGATGAAAGGCTAGCGAACGCCGGGACGCTGCGGAGCAGCGGGGACCCGGCGAGCAAACGGAACAGCACTCGGCAAACTGATTCAGTCGCGAAGCTGTCGCCTCAATTCCTCCGCCTGATCCTGATCCATATCGTCAAGCATCGCACGCACTGAATAACCACCGTAGCGCACCTCTCCTGTGTTAATCATCCAGTCCTCGATTTCGTCGCGGCGCAGGTCGACCGCATCGCCTGCCGCATAGCCGGGAATGATGGGATCATTGGCGAGCCTGCCCTGGAAGCGACTACCCCGCAGGCCCGTCACTTCCACCCAGATGTGCTCGACCTCTCCTCCACCTTCCAAACGCATCTTGACCAGATAGACGCCATGCAGACCGGCCCTGGCCAGTTCATAAAAGCGCGGCAATGTTGCGTGCGCCCGCCTCTTTGCCTCGGCAAACCTGTCGACGCCAGCCGGATAGCTCATTAGGTCGCTGCCGAACTGCGTACCGCCGGCCTGCGCCGCGCCACCTGCCGCAAGGCCACCGAAAATGGCGGCCATCATCTTGAAAATCCCGTGCATGGTCATGCCCTCCGCCTGAGTGCAGTATGCATAGCATGAGAACAAATCAAGAACAACCCTGGCGGCATTTCTAGTCAGCCGCCAATCTGATAATTGCGGGCTTCAAACAAAAGAGACGGACTCGGCCGCCCGATGCCCAAACACCGTATCTTCTCGATGAGTTTCGCGAACGTCTATCCGCATTACATCACCAAGGCGGAGAAGAAGGGGCGCACGAAAGAGGAAGTCGACCAGATCATCTCGTGGCTGATGGGCTATGACGCCGACGGCCTGAAAAAGGTGCTGGACGAAAAGCTCGACTTCGAAAACTTCATCACGGAAGCCCCTCGCCTCAACCCCAACCGCGAGCAGATCACCGGCCTGATCTGCGGCATCCGCGTCGAGGAGATCGAAGACCCGCTGATGCGCGAAGTGCGCTACCTCGACAAGCTGATCGACGAATTGGCGAAGGGCAAGAAGATGGAGAAGATATTGAGGAAGGGGTGAAGCCCAAGAGTCATCCCGGAAGCCGAATAAGACGAAGGCTGTCCGGGACCCATTCCGTGACCGTTGAGCAGTTCACGACCGTTCCCGAATGGATCCTGGCTCGCGGGCGCCTATTTTGAAAACTTCAACAGTTCACCAATTGAATTCGCATCACCCCTTCTTTGATCATTGAGCCATTTCATCTTCTTGAGCTTCAGTTCTACGACCTGTTTCGATACGTCGAAATGAGATGAGATCGCCTGCAGAAGCTGGTGGTATACCGATTTGTTCGCCGGCTGATCATCTACATATATGTAGCCATGTCCTCTATCTTTGATACCAAGACTCCCCCTAAACTCGGACACTTTCAGAAAGAACCGATCGTCAGGCAAAAGAAAATACGAAGCGAATGCATTGGCCTGAATTTCTAGGCGATCAAAATTGAATTTATGCTCTCCCTCGTCACTAACGAAAAGATCATTTTCGACTATGTTCTCTGCACAAATGTATTTTCCGTGATTCAAACAGAAGTGACCTATCTCATGACCAAGAGTGAACCTCTTGCGGTTTTCGTTCTTATGAAAATGAATTCTAATGGATTTCTGATCGAAATTCGCCTGACCCAAAATGGCCACACCACTGCTATCTAGGACAATTTTCTCTGTAAATTTGAGATCGATCGACAATTGTTTACATGCACTTATTAAATTTATCGGCCCGTCGATGTACCCTATTTTATTTTGCAGTTCTTGAGCCGCATTCTTAATATTCTCGTCCGAAATGAATGGAACCGATTTGCCATAGCGCTCAGATTCCAACTGCTGGTCGCCGCGATCTTCCGATATCAGAGCCGTCAAAAAGTGAGGTAATGATCCAAAGAAGCTACCATCGTAATAAGCCGAGAACCTAAGCGCCTTTACGTCAAATCCATTCGGAAAAATCTGAGCCTCAACAAATCGGCTTTCGACAAACCCTCGACTTTTGCGATCCGCTACAATTTCTATTCCGTCTACATCGTACTTCACGATTCCCATTCGGCTATTTCTAGCTACGTTTTCCGCACCAGACTGGAGCCGAGAGGATGTTACCAATACGCCCTTTGCGGCATGCCTAAACTCGCGAGACAATTTTGCGGAGAAATCATTTATTTCTTTTTCTTGGATAGGCCGTCTATGATTCTTGCATTCGAATATAACAAAAATTTGAGGTGAACTACGCTCATCGGGTGTCACTTCGATTACAACATCGAACTGAACATTGCCGTTTCGTTCTTGGGAGAAATAGCTCTTCTTTTTGAAGATCTTACAGTTATCGGGCGGATACAATCCAAAAACCAACTCTCCTCGACGCTGCTGGTCGAGAAGATATTCGAAAAATTGGTCTTCGAGCCTATTGCCCTTGGCTGTAGAACTCACGCTTGGTCCTGACCATTGAAGCAGCGCTGAGTGATTATTCCACTTTTTGTGTCGGATTGCGATGTCTGATGTCTAAGTGATCACACCACGACAAACCCAGCAAATACGGTGAGATCGGCATCGCCGCCGAATTGCCGACGTGGACAATCCAGCCACGCCGCATTCTTCAATCCCTTGGCACTACTCACTATTCACTACTCACAACCCACTTCTTCATCCACATCACCCAAACCGCTCCGACAATGCCCGCCAGTCGACAACGAGGCGGAAATGGACTGGACACTGGCAATCAAGCGGAACCGCGGGGCGCTGGAGCGCATCCTCGCGGCGCTGTTCGCACTTGCCGGGCTGGTGGACGGGAAGTCGGCAATCGGCCTAGAACCCGCCACCCTGCCCCGCCATCTGCACGCCCATGTGCTGCGCATCCTGCGCGCTGCCGAATCCGCCATCCGCCGCCTCATCGTCATTGCCGCGCGGGAGGTTCAGCCGCGTCCGGCCGGCGAGCGGCCTGACTTCGCCTCTCTCTGCGATAGGGATGATCCAGCACCGGCCACACTCCGCATCCCCGCCTTCCCGCTGCTCGACCCGCTGAGGAGGTTTTCGTTCGATCCGCCCAGACGCGCCTCGAAATTCATCCCGCGCATCTGCGTGGCGGGCATCACCGAGCCTGCGACAATTCCCGAAAAGCCGGTTCTTTTGCCCGACGATCCCGTCAACGCCGCAGCCCTTCGCCGGCGTCTGCTTTCATCGCGCCGCGCACTTGCCAACCTTCCGCGCGAGGCGCGCCGCCTCGCCCGCTGGCATCAGCGGAACAGGCTCAGCCCGAGCCAGGGCAAGGGCCGCGTCTCGCCGCTGCGGATCGGATATCCGCCCGGCAGGCGGAAGCGCCCCGCCCATCTGGTCGACGACATCTTGAAGGAGTGTCAGGCACTGGCGCTCGACGTGCTCGACCCTCCAAACACGTCGTGAGAGCAACCCAACGGACGAAGTCCGAGTGCGCGACTGCGCGCCGCCAGCCGCGATGCGCAGCGAAGCGTAGCACGCAAAACAAAGAAAAGCTCGGCGCCCTCGCGGAGGCTAGCGAGCCGAAGGCGAGCGTTCAGCCGTGAGCGAAAACAAGCGCACCCTTCCAACACGGCTCCGCGTCACCTATCTGACCGCTACCTGACGAACACCGGAGCCCAAGACCATGCGTGCAATCATCGCCCTCGCCGCCTTTCTCCTCGCCTCGCCGGCGCTTGCCGACCAGGTTGGCGAGATCGGGGTCGACTGGATCGGCAACGACATCATCGTGGATGCGATCCACGACCCCGAGGTCGAGGGCGTCACCTGCCATGTCAGCTATTTCGAGCGCGGGCTGCTCGACCGGCTGTCGAAGGGCAACTGGTTCGAGGACCCGTCGAACTCGTCCATCGCCTGCCGGCAGACCGGGCCGATTGTTATCCACGACATCGACCGCAGCCGGGACGGCGAGGAGGTGTTCAAGGAAGGGCTTTCGCTGATCTGGAAGAAGCTGGTGGTGAACCGGATCTATGACGAGGCCAACAACACGCTGATCTATCTCTCGCATTCGCGCCAGGTGCAGGACGGCTCGGCCAAGATGGCAATCTCGACCGTGCCGCTTTACGGGCAGGACGTGACCTGGGTGGAGAAGGAATAAGTCCCCCTCAGTTTACCAGCGCCAGCACCAGCTGGTGCACATTGCCGCCCTGACCCAGTTCGGCGCGGTCGAAGTCGCGGCTTTTCTGCCGCTGTGCGTTCGAGAGTTCGCCCAGCCGCTGCTGCAGCTTCGCGCGAACTTTCTTGCAGCCGGGGTCGTTTTCAGCCGAAAGCCCGGTCGAGAACACCTCGATATCCTTCACCATGTCGATGATGATGTCGCCATGCACGCGCTCATGGACGCGGATGCCCTCAATGAAGCGCTGCCAGCGCGCGGCGGTGCCCGGCGGCAGCCCTGCCGGCGCCTGGGGCAGTTTGTAGATGATGGTGAGCCAGGGTTTCACCGCCGCCAGCCGGCAACCGCCACCCTCTTCGCGGTAGTCGCGCGACCATTTGAGATCGAAGGTCGTGTAGGCGATGGCGCGGGTGGGGCCGACCTTCGGGCCGCGCTCGCCGATGGAGCGGTAGAGCGCCAGACCGGTCGTGCCATCGATTGCGTAGGTCTCGACCTTTTCGGCCGGCTTCCAGTCCGCCTGAGCGCCCGTCGCCAGGAGACAGCCAGCCATTGTCATCGCCAGGAGAAAACGCATCTCAGCTCCAACCGGTTTTGGCCGACGCTACGAGGTCGTCGCGGCCGGCGCAATGCGCCGCAATGTATGCATTAGCCGGCACAGGATTGCGCAATTCGACAATGTGCCAAGTCGGCAACAGTTGTGCTCGCATGTACGCAATGTAAACTAGGCAAAGGGTCAGACGGGATTTCCCAGTGAAGCCACGTCCGGGCGAATGACCCGCGCCAGCATCGGGCAACGGGGCAAGTGTACACAATCTGTATGGAGGAAGCGGGAAATTCAGCAATCCGCGCAGCCGCCCGACCGAGGTCGCGTTTCGGGTGCGGGGAACTAACGGGAGGAATGACAATGAAGCGCAGAATTGACAGACGCACGTTTCTGACGACCGCCACGGGGGCGGCCGCTGGCGCACTGGCAGCACCGCATATCGCGTCTGCACAGGCTGCCGGAACGACCTGGAAAATCCAGACTTCATGGCCCGGTGGCGCGGGCCTGCAGATCTTCAAGGACTGGTGCGCAACGATCGTTGAAAAGACGGGCGGCGAGCTTGCCTTCGAGCCGTTTGGCGCCAACGATGTGGTGGGCGATTTCCAGCTTTACGACGCGGTGAAGAACGGCGTCCTGCAGGCGGTGAACCCGTTCACGATCTACGTGCAGGGCATCATCCCGGCAGGCACCTTCCTGTCGTCCTACCCGCTCGGCATGCGCAACCCGCATGAATGGGACGTGTTCTTCTATTCGCTGGGCGGGCTGGAGATGGCGCGTGAGCTCTATGCGGCTCAGGGCATGCACTATGTCGGCCCGGTCCATCACGGACCCAACATCATCCACTCGAAAGTGCCGATCCGCTCGATCGACGATTTCCGCGGACGCAAGATGCGGCTGCCGGGCGGCATGGTGGCGGAAGTCTTCACCGAGATCGGCGCGGAAACCACCGTGCTTCCGGGTTCGGAAATCTTCCCCGCACTGGAAAAGGGCACGATCGACGTGGCCGACTATGTCGGTCCGGCGGTCAACTATGCGCTCGGCTTCAGCCAGGTGACGAGCTACATCTCGATGGGACCGCCCGGATTCATGTCGCTCTACCAGCCGGTCGACTTGATGGACATCACCGTGGGTCAGGCCGCATGGGACGCGCTGTCGCCGGAGATGAAGCAGTTCGTGGAGATGGAAACGCACGTCTATTCCGACATGCACCACGCCGCGATCCAGAAAGCCGACCAGGAAGCCTGGGCGAAGTTCGAGGCCGACGGCACCGAAGTCACCCGCCTGTCGCAGGACGACGTGGAGCTGATGACCGACGTGGCGGTTCCGATCTGGTTCAAATACGCCAACCGGGACAAGGACTCCGCGCGCATCTTCAAGGCGCAGCTCGACTACATGATGTCGGGTTCGCTCGGCTATGTGACGCCTGAGCAGATCGAGGGGCTGTCGCTCGACCTGTAGCTTCACGATCAAACGCGATTGACCTGCACGGGGACGGCTGGTTCGTTCCCGTGCAGGCGCATTCCTGCCAACCCTTCGCGCAGAACCGGACATGCCTAGTCTCGATTTCACGCTGCCACATTGGGCCTACTGGATCGGCCTGATCGTCTTTCCACTGGTCGCCATGTTTCTGGCGCGCAGAGGGCGCAACGGCCAAAAACGATATTCGCTTGTGCTCAGCTATTTCATTCTGCTGACCGGCGGCATCATCGGCCTACACAGACTTTACCTTAAGAGCCTGCTCGGGCTCGTGTTCCTGCCGATCTTCGGTTTCATCCTGTATGCAAATGGCGCGGCGAACGATGCTCGTTCGGCCCAGTCGGACGCCAACAATCTTGTTCGCGTCGCGCAACGCACCATCAACCGCGAGGAGCCGCGCATCACGACCGCTCGGTCCGACATCGGACGGTTGCAGGAAGAAATCCGGACAGCGGAGGAAGGATCGTTCGCGCAAAAGGCGGCAGAGCGACGGCTGGAGCGCGCCCGCGACACTATCGAGACCGGCGAGGGCCGGCTGGACCAGGCCCGCTCGGACCTTGAGCAGATGCAGCCGGTGGCCGAAAAGGCGCGGGCCGATCGTGAGTTCTGGCACTCGGCGGCAGCCTATGCGTTCTATGCAATCCTTGCATTGATGGCGATCGACGCGCTGCTGTTGCCGATGCTGGTCAGGCGCGCCAACGCCCAGATCACCGAAGAGCCGGTTTCGGAAGCCGAAGCCGCACTACGTGACCTCGAAGAGCGCGAGCGCAAGGACGACGCCGACTGGGTGTCGCCGGGATGGACGGGCTGGATCGACCGGCTGTCGCTCTTCTGTGGCGAGTTCGTCGCCTATTGGGCGGTGATCGCGGTGTTTGTCTATTATTACGAGGTCATTGCCCGCTACGTCTTCAACTCGCCGACCAACTGGGCGCATGAAGGCATGTATCTGATGTTCGGCATGCAATATCTGGTGGCCGGCGCCTACGCGATGCTGACGGAATCGCATGTGCGCGTCGACGTGCTCTACGCCAACATGTCGAAACGCAGAAAGGCGATGGTCAACCTCGCCACCTCGGTCTTCTTCTTCATCTTCGCCGGCACGCTGCTGGTGACCTGCTACATCTTCGCCTTCGACGCGATCGCGGTCCCGTCCGGCAACTCGGTCGTTTCCGACTGGGCGCGCGGGCAGATCGGCTTTTTCGAGATGCTGGGCAGCATCACGTTCGCGGAATGGACGAACCCGAACATCCGCTGGGGCGAGATCTCATTCAACGAATGGGAAGTGCCGCTCTGGCCGATGAAATGGGTCATGGTCATCGGCGCGCTGCTGTTGATCCTGCAGGGCATTTCGCGGCTCGCGCAGGATGTGCGAACCGTCGTCAGGGGTGCGTGAGATGGGCATAGACATTTCAATCGGATGGCTCACCATCATCATGTTCGGTTCGCTGATCGTGCTGTTGATGGCAGGGCTGCCGCTCGCCTTCGTCACTGGCGGGCTGGCGTGCGTGTTCCTGTTTGTGCTGGGCGACGCGCAGGCGCTCAACATCGTGCCGTCGCGTATCTTCCCGTTGATGACCAACTACCAGCTTTCGGCGATACCGCTGTTCATCTTCATGGCGGCAATGCTGGAACGAGCGGGCATCATCAACGAGATGTTCGACGTCATCTACAAGGTGCTGGGCGCACTGAAGGGCGGCCTGGCGTCGGCGACGATCATCGCATCCACCATTCTCGCCGCCATGGTTGGCGTTATCGGTGCTGCCGTGGTGACGATGGGCATCATTGCCCTGCCAGCCATGCTGAAACGCAATTATGACCCCAAGATCGCGATGGGTTCGATCATGGCCGGCGGAACGCTGGGCATCCTGATCCCGCCATCGATCCTGGCGATCATCTACGCCGTCGTGGCGGAGCAGTCGGTGGGCGAACTGTTCATCGGAGCGGTGTTCCCCGGCCTTCTGCTGTCCGGCATGTACATCCTCTATGTGACCGTTCGCTCCTACATCAATCCCGATCTCGGACCGCCTATCCCCGTCAATGAACGGGTTTCCAATCGCGAGAAGGTCGCACTGCTTTCCCGGATGTCGGCGCCAATCGCGCTGATCGTGATCGTGCTCGGCGTGATCTTCACCGGCGTCGCCACACCGGTCGAAGCGGCCGGCATCGGCACATTCGGCGCATTCATAGTCGCTGCCATCCACCGCAAGCTGGACTGGGCGACGGTGCGCGAAGCCTGCCTGACGACGCTCAAGGCATCCGCCATGGTCATCTGGATCATGTTCGGCGCGACCATCTTCGTCGGGCTTTACGTGCTCGAAGGCGGCCAGCAATTCGTTCAGGACCTGCTGCGGGGCACGGGCCTCGGCCCGTGGGGCATCCTGATCATCATGCAGATCGTGCTGATCATTCTGGGCATGTTCCTCGACTGGGTCGGCATTCTGCTTCTGTGCGTTCCGATCTTCGTACCGATCATCAAGGCACTGGGCGCTGCCGCATTCGGCTTCGATTCCAACGAAGATCTCGTGCTGTGGTTCGGCGTGCTCTACCTCGTGAACATGCAGATGAGTTTCCTGTCGCCGCCATTCGGTTACGCCCTGTTTTATCTTCGAGGTGTCGCGCCCGACTGGATCCCGATGGGCGACATTTTCCGCTCGGCGCTTCCTTTCCTTGCTATCCAGGTCATTGGACTGGCGCTGTGCATGATCTTTCCCGAGATCATCACCGCACTGCCCAGGGCCGTGTACGGATAGGTACAAGCTGCATGGAAACGGTCACCAGCGCTGACGGTACGAAAATCGCCTTCGAACGCTCAGGCAGCGGCCCGTCGCTGGTGCTCGTGCACGGAGCAAGCGCGTCCGCCAAGCGCTGGGGCAACATACGCCCCTTGCTGGACAAGCACTTCACCGTGATCGCGATGGACCGGCGTGGGCGCGGTGGCAGTGGCGATGTTGCTCCCGGCACTCATTATGCGCTTGAACGCGAATATGAGGATGTGGCGGCCGTGGTGGCGGCGGCCGGCGAGCCGGTCATCCTGTTCGGCCACTCCTATGGCGGGCTGTCATCATTAGGCGCAATGCCGACGCTGGATCGGGTTGCGGCGCTCATCATCTACGAAGCGCCGGTGCCGACAGGGCCGCTTTTGCCCGACGAACTGCTCGAACGCCTTGAGGATGCGGCGCGACGCGACGACCGCGACGGAATCATGAAGATGTTCTGCGAGGAGGTTGTGCGCATGCGCCCTTCCGATATCGCAACGCTGCGCTCCTCGCCGGCATGGCCTGCCAGGCTGGCGGCCGCCCACACGATCCCGCGCGAAATGCGAGCGGTCGAGACCTTTTCGCTTGCCGCAACGCAGCCGGAGCGCATTTCGATACCAACGCTGCTTCTCCACGGCGGCGACAGCCCAGATTTCTTCAAGAGCTCGATGGCAAAGATCGCCGATGCGATACCGCATGCCCGTTCGGCGGCACTTGAAGGCCATCAGCACGTCGCGATGGACACCGCGCCCGATTTGCTCACCCGAACCGTCACCGAATTCTGGGCCGCAGCGAACCGGACCGGCTGACAAAAGCCGGCCTCTGGCACAATTGCCTCCGGAAGGCAGCGCACCTAGTTTCTCGCGGTGACAAGCGCCCAGGAAAAGATCGCGGTACATCCGCTAGACGCCGGACAGGACCGTCCGGCGCTCGGCATTGTGCTGATGATCGGGTTCTGCGCGGCAGCGCCGCTGGGCGACGCGATCGCCAAGGTTTTGGGCGACAGCGTGCCGCTTTTGCAGATCATGCTCGTCCGCTTCGCAGCGCAGGCAGTGCTGCTTTTGCCGATTGCGCTGTGGGCAGGGCATTCATTCGCAATGACCCCGCGCGTGTGGCGCCTGACCATCATACGCTCTGGCCTGCATGTGGTCGGCCTTGCATTGATGTTTACCTCACTGCGGTTCCTCCCGCTCGCCGACGCCATAGCCATTGCCTATGTGATGCCGTTCATCATGCTTCTGCTCGGCCGCATGGTGCTGAACGAGGAGGTCGGGCCACGACGCATCGCCGCCTGCGTGGTCGGTTTCGTCGGCACGCTGCTTGTCGTCCAGCCGTCCTTTGCCGAAGTCGGGTGGCCGGCGCTTTTGCCAATGGGCGTGGCGGTGGTCTTTGCGCTCTACATGCTGACCAGCCGCCAGCTTGCGCGCGACAACGACCCGATGGTGCTGCAGGCGGTGTCGGGCGTCATGGCAACTGCCCTGCTCGGCCTGATCGCGCTGCTTACCCGCGGCGTCGATTTCCAGCCGCTGGACATCATCATGCCGACGCCGCGAGACATGACGCTGCTTGCCGTGATCGGAGCGCTTGGAACATTCGCACATCTGTTGATGACGTGGTCGCTTCGTTTCGCGCCGTCGGCCACGCTGGCGCCAATGCAATATCTGGAAATCCCGTTCGCCACGCTGATCGGCTGGCTGATCTTCCGCGACCTGCCAAACGGGCTGGCCGCGGTGGGCATTGCGGTTACGATGGCGTCAGGGCTCTACATTGTCTGGCGCGAGCGCATGCGGGTGGAGCCACTGCCGCCCGAAACCTAACGGCCGATGTCACTGGTCGCTTCCGCGCCTTGTCGTGTTGTATTAGGAGCATGGGAGCGGAACCGGCAGCGCCGGACCTTGCGGAGGATCGATGTTCTCAAAAATCCTGATCGCCAATCGCGGTGAAATCGCCTGCCGTGTGATCCGCACGGCGCGACGCATGGGCATCGCGACAGTCGCCGTCTATTCCGACGCCGACCGGGCGGCGATGCATGTCGCGATGGCTGACGAGACGGTGCACATAGGCCCCTCCCCGGCAGCCGAGAGCTATCTCGTCGGCGAGCGCATCATCGAGGCCGCCCAAGCAACCGGCGCACAGGCGATCCATCCGGGATACGGCTTCCTTTCGGAGAACCCCGGTTTCGTCGAGGCAATTGAGACGGCAGGACTGGTCTTCATCGGCCCGTCCGCCAAATCGATCCGCGCCATGGGGCTGAAGGACGCCGCCAAGCGGCTGATGGAAAAGGCCGGCGTGCCGGTGGTGCCGGGTTATCACGGCGAAGCGCAGGAGATTGTCGTGCTGGCCGGAAAGGCGAACGAGATCGGCTACCCTGTACTGATCAAGGCGCGTGCCGGCGGCGGCGGCAAGGGGATGCGCAAGGTCGACAATCCCGACGATTTCGCAGAGGCGCTGGCATCGGCCAAGCGCGAGGCCAAGGCGTCGTTCGGCGACGAGGCGGTGCTAGTCGAGAAGTTCGTCGAAAAGCCGCGCCATATCGAGGTGCAGGTGTTCGGCGACAATCACGGCAATGCCGTCCATCTGTTCGAGCGCGACTGCTCCGCGCAGCGCCGCCACCAGAAAGTGATCGAGGAAGCCCCAGCCCCCGGCATGACCGACGAAATGCGCGCCGCCATGACCGACGCGGCTGTGAAGGCAGCGCAGGCAATCGCCTATTCGGGCGCCGGCACGATCGAGTTCATCGTCGATGCCTCGGATGGGCTGAGGCCCGACAGGTTCTGGTTCATGGAGATGAACACGCGCCTGCAGGTGGAACATCCGGTGACGGAAATGATCACCGGCGTCGATCTGGTCGAGTGGCAATTGCGCGTCGCGTCAGGCGAAAAGCTGCCGAAAACGCAGGACGAAATCACTCTGACGGGCCACGCATTCGAGGCGCGCATCTATGCCGAGGATGCTTCGCGCGGCTTCCTGCCAGCGACAGGCACACTGCACCATCTGGCGTTTCCAGAGCCCGACGGAAAGACTATCCGCGTGGAAACAGGCGTCCGCGAGGGTGATGCGATTTCGCCCTTCTACGACCCCATGATCGCCAAGCTGGTGGTGCATGGCTCAGACCGCAAATCCGCGCTTGCGAAACTCGGCGAGGCGCTTGAGGAAACCGAGATTGCTGGCTCCGTGGTCAATACCGGCTTTCTGGCCGCACTTGCGGCCGATCCGGATTTTGCCTCAGGCGATGTCGATACCGGGCTGATCGACTGCAGGCAGGATGCTCTGGTGGCAACACCGGCCCCCTCGCCGCGCGCCGCTGCATTCGCAGCACTTGCGGCGTCCGGCGCGATCGACGATGCAATGGACGATGGCCCGTGGGCGACCCTGTCGGGATACGCGCATTTCAGTCCGGTTGAGAGAGAGATCAAGTTCGGCCGGGGCGGAGAAACCCTGACGGCTTCCATCTCAGCCAGTCCGGGACAGCGCTATTCGGTCAGGATCGGCGATGAGGCGCAGCTGGTCGATCTTGGCGGCGATGCTGCAAGCCGCCCGCGCCTTGCGCGCTGGCCGGGTCATGTAACGGTGTTCGAGGGCGCTGTTGCGCACGTCTTTTCCGCGCCCGATCCGCTGGATGCGGGGACGGACGACGCTGCCGGCGGCGACAATCTGCGTGCGCCGATGCCTGGTCTGGTGAAGCTGGTCCGCGCCGAAGCGGGTCAGAGCGTTACCAAGGGCCAGGCGCTCCTGGTTCTGGAAGCCATGAAGATGGAGCACACGATCAGTGCTCCGCACGACGGCGAAATCGCCGAAATCGTCGCCGAAGGCGCGCAAGTGACCGACGGTACGGTACTGGTCAGATACGCTGAGGCGGGCTG
The DNA here is from genome assembly GCA_965232405.1 of Rhizobiaceae bacterium. GTDB lineage: Bacteria > Pseudomonadota > Alphaproteobacteria > Rhizobiales > Rhizobiaceae > RCIO01. The sequence goes on along the minus strand of OZ246966.1, from coordinate 3,185,276 downwards.
ACCGCCCGCCGCGGGGCGGATGACCTTAGTGCGTGGTCATCCACTCGCGGGCTTCGCGGAGCGCCTTGGCGATCTCGATCTTGGTCATGCCGGCGGCAAGTTCGGCACGCAGTGCGACGGCGCGGTCCGATCCCTTGATGGCGGCGATGTTGAACCATTTGTGTGCTGCGACAACATCAGGTTCGCAGTCGCGGCCGGTCGCATACATCAGTCCAAGTTCGAACAGAATGTCGGCTTTCGCCGCGCTGCCGATGCCGCTTTCGATCATTTCGTAACGAGCCATTTTCAGTCCCCTGTCTTACCCCTGAGAGCGCCCTGCGTTTTCGCCTGTTGCGCTTGTGTTTCGATGGTTTTGAGCATGCAGGCCAGCCTTGAATCCAGCGTTAAACGGCTTGCTTAACTACAGGAAAACAAAGCTCAAATTTTCGGTAAATGCGAATATTCGTTAAGCATCGCAATGCTTGGGATTCCGGGATTCAGCCGTCTGGATCGCTAAAATTCGCCCTAGGCAGGGCAACACTTTCTTCACCACAGGGAAAGCCGCCAAACTGAATTTTCCGAACCTCCGGTCCCAGCAGAGGGTCAAAAATTGCCGCTCATCTTACGTTGCGGGACGGCTTTCGCACGGTCGCGAATTGGATTACGTTTACGTTCGCGTAAGAGCACACCGGACAGTCCGGGCGCTCGCTGACCTTGCGTGGGAGGAATACATGATCCGCACTATTGCGCTGGCGCTTGCCGCCGGCATTGCCTTCACCGGAACGGCGATTGCAGCCGAACCAATCGTCGGGACCTGGAAAAGGCCGAACGGAACGCTGATCCGCTATGCGGCTTCCGGCGGCAACCAGTATTGCGGCACCGTGCTGACTGGCGAATACAAGAACCAGTCCATCGGCTGCATGAGCGGCTCCGGCAACGAATACAAGGGCAAGGTCAACAAGCTCGACGAAGGCAAGACCTATCGCGGCAAGGCCACCATCAGCGGCAATACGCTGTCGCTTGCCGGTTGCGTGCTGGGTGGTCTGGTGTGCAAGAGCGAAGACCTGACCCGGCAGTAAAAGTTGATCGGGCTGTAACACGATAGCCTTTGGCCCGAACCCACGACTGCTTTAGCCTCTGATTCGGATGCCACTGATTTGGGTCGGTGGCAATTCGTGGGCTTGGGCTTGTTCTATCCATTCTCGATGTCGGTGAACTCCGTCCGGGCCAGTTTTGGCGATTTTCCGGCGGGGTTACCGACATGAACATCACATTCCGCATTGCGACACTGGCGGCGGCTTGCCTTATGCCCGCCGCCGCATCTGCCGAATTCGGCGGGTTCATCTACGAAGGCTGCACCAAGGACAATTTCATGGTGCGGGAGCAGATCCTGTGGGATTGCAAGGGGGCGTGCACCGACACACCGCACAAGGCCACGATCCTGGAAGAGGCTAACCGCACACTGGAACTCTATCCGCGCGTGGTCGCCTCCTACACCAAGGCACAGATGTCGCGCTTTGCGCATGTGCCGGAGATCATGGAGAGGGCTGGATTGAAGTCGAAGGGCGTGCGGTCGAAGGACCCCGAATTTGTCGGCACCTGCAATCCGCTTGAAAGTGTGTTTCTCCGCTCAATGGAGCAAGGCTCCTAGGCGAGCTCGCGACCGCCCCAAATTTTCAACGCCGGGCGCAATCGAACGCCCGGTTTCGTTTCCGGCAGCGTCTCTGCGCCAATCGGGCTGCCGCGACGGCTCGGCGTCCGGAACGCCTTGATCCCGGACATGATCGATTAACGAAGCTGAACGGCGGCTGAATGACACCCTCAGAGGTGGTTCAGCCGCGCTTTGGCATTGTTCGCCCCATCAGAAGGGACCAACAATGCTCGTTCGCCGTTTCACAATCGTCTGCCTGACCATCGCGCTGTTCGGCATCGGTTTTGCGGCCATCGTGGCCGAGGCTGGACGCCCGGCGCGGTCATGGACCGTCGGCACTGTTGTTCCCTGCCTATTCGAAAACGGTCTGCGCTGCAGCCCGCCAAGCCGATACTAAGCCCCGCTGCCCGGGACCGAAGGGACAACCCAATGAACAAGAAGACCATGAACAAGACCCGCCACTTCCTCGGCACCTTCATCCGCGCGGCGCTGGTTGCTGCCGCCGTTGCCGCACCGCTGATGATGGTTCAGGGCGTTCGCGCCGGCACGTCGCAGTTCATCGGCGAGACGCCGAGCATGTCCAATGGTGCCGGTCTGGTCATCATGGTCAGCCTGCAGCGGTCCTGAGGCGCGGAACCGCCTGTTTGGCCGGGAGTAGTCCAGAGGAACGGATTCTGCTCGACAGAGCCACCCAAAACAGCGAAGTGACGCCGCGAATTCTCGCAAACGTCATCCAACTTCTCTATATTGGGACATGGACAAGCGAATCTACCCACAACCCATCGAAACTGTAACGACGCCCGAGCCATACGCTCAGCGCAGTTTCACCGATGCCGCCGAGGCTATTGCCGAGTTGCGCAATCTCTATGCGCGCAACACCGCATTCCTGAGGGACGCCTTCAACGGGCTTTCGGTGGACACACCGCCGGCGACCCGATACCGCGCCTTCTATCCCGAGATTGGCGTGACCGTGTCGACCTATTCGCAGGTCGATTCCCGGCTGCCCTACGGCCATGTCAACGAGCCGGGCTTCTATTCGACCACGATCACCCAGCCGGACCTTTTCGACACCTATCTGGAAGAGCAGCTTCGGCTATTGATGCGCAATCACGGCGTGCCGATAACTGTGGCGGAATCGGAGACGCCGATCCCGCTTCACTTTGCCTTCCTCGAAGGCACCTATGTGGACGCCACGGTTGCCGAACGGGTCAACCGGCCGCTGCGCGACGTGTTCGACGTACCGGACCTCAACGCTACCGACGACCAGATCGCCAACGGCACATTCGAGCCACAGCCGGGCGAGCCGATCCCGCTGGCGCCATTTACCGCCCAGCGCATCGACTATTCGCTGCACCGGCTTTCGCACTACACGGCGACCAGCCCGTCGCACTTCCAGAACTTCGTGCTGTTCACCAACTACCAGTTCTATATCGACGAGTTCTGCGCACTGGCGCGCGAAATGATGGCCGAGGGCGGCAAGGGCTACACGGCCTTTATCGAGCCAGGCAATGTGATCACCGAGGCGGGTTCTGCGGGGCCAAGCGAAGGCATGGCACCGGGACGGCTACCGCAGATGCCGGCCTATCATCTGGTCAAACCCGGACATGGCGGGGTGACCATGGTGAATATCGGCGTCGGCCCATCCAACGCCAAGACGATAACCGACCACATCGCCGTGCTTAGGCCGCACGCCTGGCTGATGCTTGGCCACTGTGCCGGCCTGCGCAATAGCCAGGAGCTTGGCGACTATGTGCTGGCGCACGCCTATGTACGCGAAGACCACGTGCTAGACGACGACCTGCCGGTCTGGGTGCCTCTGCCGGCGCTGGCGGAAGTGCAGGTGGCGTTGCAGGTTGCTGTGGCCGAGACGACCGGCCTTGCAGGCTACGATCTGAAACGCATCATGCGGACCGGCACCGTAGCCACCATCGACAACCGCAACTGGGAACTGCGCGACCAGCGCGGCCCGGTGCACAGGCTGTCGCAGAGCAGAGCGATTGCGCTCGATATGGAATCGGCAACAATCGCCGCCAACGGCTTCCGCTTCCGCGTGCCCTATGGAACACTGCTATGCGTTTCCGACAAGCCGCTGCATGGCGAGCTCAAGCTGCCGGGCATGGCGACGGAGTTCTACAAGCGCCAGGTTGCGCAGCATCTGAAGATCGGCCTGCTGGCAGTAGAGAAACTCGCCGAGATGCCGCCCGAACGGCTGCACTCACGCAAACTCAGAAGCTTCTCGGAAACGGCGTTTCAGTAGAAGGGATCAGGCTTGGCCGGCTGCGCCCGGCACAAGCACCTTCAATTCACCCGGATGAATGCGAATGTCGACCTCGGGCGGCAGCGGCAGCAATTCTCCATCGAGGATCATATTGGCATTCTTGCGGTGTTTGGGAAAACGCAACGAAACTTCGGATGCGGTCTGCGTCTGAAGGTCGGGGTTGCTCTCACGGCGGGCGGCAAGGATGTCCAGCACGAGCCGTGCGACGCCGGCAGGCGGCAATGGCGGCGCGCTGTAGAAGCCCAGTTGCCCGGTATCGAGACGGTCCTGAAACAATAGCGGATCGGCGCCAAATGGATTGTTCGACACCGAGATCATCGACACCTTCGTCAGACGGGTATCGCCATCGATGTCGATCTCGACAGAGAATCTCGGCGGGTCAAGGATTACGCCGAGCGCAGCCCGTGTACTCGCCCTGATCTTTCCAGCCCGCGAAGCATAGTCGTAGCTGTTTCTGAAACGCACCATGCGCGGATGCAGCCCGACCGAGAACTGGTGGACGAAACCCGTGCCGTTGACGCTTGAAATATCGATATCCGCAATATCGGCCTGAGCAAGCACGGAAAGAACCGCATCGAGATCAAGCGGCAGCTTCAGCGACCTTGCAAACAGGTTCATCGTGCCTGCCGGTATGACGCCCAGCGGCATGCCCGTCTTCCACGCAATGCGCGCAGCGGCAGAAATGGTGCCGTCGCCACCGCCGGCGATCATGGCATCGATATCGTCTCGGGCTGCGCCTCGCTCAAGCGCGGGCGCAATGTCGTCGGCTGCGACGATGTCGAACGAGACCTCGTGACCGTGAGCGCCAAGTATCTCGGCCGCACGGTCGCGGTATGCATCCAAATCGAGCGTACGGAAGGTTCCGCCGCTTCGGTTGAGAACAAGGTGGAGCCGCATGGCGCTCAACCCGAAACGTTGCCCCGTGGCACCTACATGTTCACGTAGACCGGCCCCTCGCCGCCCTGCGGCGGCACCCAGTTGATGTTCTGGTTCGGGTCCTTGATGTCACAAGTCTTGCAGTGGACGCAGTTCTGCGCGTTGATGACGAAACGCACGTCTTTCGCCTCCGGATCGGCCGCCGCGTTTCCGTCTGCATCCACCCATTCATACACCCCGGCAGGGCAATAGCGCGTCGACGGCCCGGCGAAGACGTCATGCTCGGATGTCTTTTGCAGTTCCGCATCCTTGAGCTGCAGGTGAACCGGCTGCTCTTCCTCGTGGTTGGTGTTTGACAGGAACACCGAGGACAACCGGTCGAAGGTGAGAACCCCGTCCGGCTTGGGATAGTCGATCTTCTGATGCTGCGAGGCAGGCTCCAGCGAGGCAGCATCGGTCTTGCCGTGTTTCAGCGTGCCGAAGAGCGAGAAGCCGAAGAGCGTGTTGAACCACATGTCGAATCCGCCGGCGCCGACACCCATCCAAAGGCCAAGGCGCGACCACAGCGGCTTCACGTTGCGGACCTTCTTCAGGTCCTTGCCGATTTCGGATGCGCGCCAGCTTTCCTCGTAACCTGCCAGTTCATCGCCGGCGCGGCCGCCGGCCAGCGCCTCGGCCACCTCGTCGGCGGCCAGCATGCCCGACAGCACTGCGTTGTGCGAACCCTTGATGCGCGGAAGATTGACGAAGCCCGCCGAACAACCGATCAGCGCGCCGCCCGGGAAGGTCAGCTTGGGAACCGACTGCCAGCCGCCTTCGGTGATGGCGCGCGCGCCGTAGGAAACGCGCTTGCCGCCCTCGAACGTGCCGCTGATGGCCGGATGGGTCTTGAAGCGCTGGAACTCGTGGAACGGCGACAGATACGGGTTCTTGTAATTGAGGTGAACCACAAAGCCGACGGCAACGAGATTGTCGCCGAAGTGATAAAGGAACGATCCGCCACCCGTGCTCGAATTGAGCGGCCAGCCGAAGGAATGCTGCACTAGACCCGGCTTGTGCTTGTCGGGTGCGACTTCCCACAATTCCTTCAGGCCGATGCCGAATTTCTGCGGATCGCGGTCTTCGGCAAGGCCGAACTTCCCGATCAGCTGCTTTGCCAGCGAACCCCGCACCCCTTCGCCGATCAGCGTGTATTTGCCGAGCAGCGCCATGCCCGGCGCATAGTTGGGTCCGTGCGAGCCGTCGCGCTCAACGCCCATGTCGCCGGTGGCGACACCGATGACGGCGCCGTCGTCATTGTAGAGCACTTCGGCCGCGGCGAAGCCCGGATAGATTTCGACACCAAGTGCCTCCGCCCGCGCGGCCAGCCATTTGCAGACATTGCCGAGTGAGACGATGTAGTTGCCGTGATTGTTCATCAGCGGCGGCATGACGAAGTTCGGAATGCGCAAGGAGCCCGCGGGCCCGAGCAGCAGGAACTGATCGTCCTTCACCGGCGTCCTGAAGGGATGGTCCGGATCGTCCTTCCAGTCGGGCAAGAGCTTGTCGATGCCGACCGGATCGACCACCGCACCTGAAAGAATGTGCGCGCCAACCTCGCCGCCCTTTTCAAGCACGACGACGGAAAGATCGGAATTGAGCTGCTTGAGCCGGATCGCGGCCGCGAGACCGGCAGGCCCGGCCCCCACGATCACCACATCGAATTCCATGCTTTCGCGTTCGACTTCGCTCATCAATTCCTCCGCTCGCGTGCATTGCGCCGCTGGCTCGCCGGCCGGTCATGGCAGCGCTATAGTGGAAACGCCGCGTTTTCAACTCCGCGTCGCGTATGGACCACACCGGCAGTGTCGAGGCCTATATTCCGTTGACGTAAACGTCAACAATTCGCCCATCCACATTCTCAAACGGTTTTGATGCCGGTGTGGCGTCGATCCGGGGCATACTGGCGCCCAAACACATGGAGTCGCGGCATGGCGCGATATTGGGCGACACTTTTTGCGCTGCTGTTGTGCGCGCCGGACGCCTTTGCAGAGCCGGCGGATGACGGGCGCTGGCATTCCGGCGCCTACGCGTTTTCCGACGAGTTGGGCGGATTCAGCATCCGGTCCGTGTCGGGCATCGGTACAAATGACGATCCGTTCGTGGTCGTGCAGGAGCTTTCGTCGGCAAGCCCCGTAACACTGACGATCCACGCCACGCGACCGGTCAACACTGCCGGCAAGCCAGGCGAATGGGTGACGGGAACCATGCATCTCAACGTGGTGACGGTGAATGGCAGCGGGCTGCCCTGGATCGGATTCGGGTTCGAATTGCAGGAAATACGCGGGCAACCCAGCACATTCGGCGACGGGCTTTCCTTCGACCAGCGCCGCACCACCAGCGACACGATCGGCATGGACCGTTTCGCCACCTATGAGCGGCTGTTCGAGCCCTATGACCGGCTGGAGTTCGTCGACGGGCATGTCGATCCGGCAGAACGGGCGACATTCCGCTTCTTCATCTCCGACTTCACGCCGACGGAGCGCTTCTTCCTCGTGCAGGACCCGCTGGTGCCGTTTTCCTGACCGTCGCAGGCTTGCAATCGGAGGCTGGCGGCAGGATTGTGCCGCAATGCCGCTGCCGGATGCCAAACACCCTGTGAACACCGAAGAACTTCTGCGTTTCTACGCCGATGCGGGGCACGACGAGCCGCTGACGGACGAACCCGTGGACCGGTTTGCCGAGCAGGCAAAGCCCGCACCCGCTCAGATGGCGCGGCCAGAAACGACGCCGCGCTCAGCTCCTGCGCAGCCGGCACCGCCTCAGCGCACGCCGGCCGCCGTGCCGGACGAGCAGCAGGCCATGCGCGCCAGATCGCTGGCCCGCGAGGCAAAGACAATCGAGGAATTGCATGAAGCGCTGGCCGCATTCGACGGCTGCAACCTGAAGGCAACTGCGAAGAATCTCGTATTCGCCGATGGCAATCCGCAAGCGCCGGTGATGTTTGTCGGCGAAGCGCCAGGGCGCGACGAGGATCTGCAGGGCCTTCCCTTCGTTGGCCGGTCAGGACAATTGCTGGACCGGATGCTGGCGGCAATCGGGCTGGACCGCACGAGCGCTTACATTTCCAACGTGATACCCTGGCGGCCGCCGGGGAACAGGGACCCCTCGCCGCTTGAAACGGAGATATGCCGGCCGTTCATCGAGCGGCATATCGAACTGGTGGCGCCAAAGGTGCTGGTCACGCTCGGCAATCCGTCGACCAAGCTGCTGCTTCAGACCCAGACCGGCATTATGCGCATGCGCGGCAAATGGGCCGAGCACGCAACGGCCGATGGCGCAAAAATTCCCACCATGCCGACGCTGCACCCGGCCTATCTGCTTCGCAATCCGGCGCACAAGAAGCTCGCATGGCGCGATTTTCTGGAAATCAAGCTGCGGCTCAAGGCGGAAGAGTAGCGGCCCGCAACGCGGACCGCCCCGCCCGTTCGGCGGCGTTCAGGCGGCCTGCGCTGACTGCCGCAAGGCACCCGCCTGCAGGAGCGCATAGACGGCTACGCCCGCGGCCTGCGCCAGCACGAACAGGATACCGAATGTGTTCGGCGACACCCACCCGGTTGCCAGCAATGCGACGCTGGCGGCGACCCAAAGCGCGTTGATTGCCGCGATGTCGACAAGCGCAAGGCGCGGCATGGTCGTCCGTGAAGAAAAGATGGCGAGTGCCGCCGTCCACGGCACCAGCACGATTCCGGCCCAGAACAGCAATGGCTGCGGCAGGCCCGTCAGTTCGGCAAGCGGGCCGGCGGCGAAGACGAGTGCTACGGCCGCAACACCGCTGGTCGCGGCATCGAGCGCCAGCACGCGGCGCAGAAAGGTCGAAATGTGAATGGTCATGTCTAGCCTCCTTGGCGTTGATCCGGCTTGTGCCGGCATGGGCAGAGACTGGCAGCGGTGATGGATGAATGCGATTACCGCTGAGGTAATGGAGACTGATACGGGATCGGATAAGATCGCGGCATGAGCGAAACAGCGACTTCACCCGGCACGATCATCCGCGAATGGCGCAAGAGGCGGCGCATGAGCCAGCTCGACCTCGCGTTGGAAGCCGAAATCTCGCAGCGGCATCTTTCTTTTCTGGAGAGCGGCCGCTCGCGGCCGTCGCGCAACATGGCGCTGACGATTTCGGACCGGCTCGACATGCCGCTGCGCCAGCGCAACAGGCTGCTGGTGGCTGCCGGCTTCGCGCCCTCATTCGGTGAGCGCGCAATCGACAGCGAAGAGTTCATGCCAGCGCTGGATGCCGTTCAGGCCGTGCTTGCCGCGCACGAGCCCAACCCGGCAATCGCCGTCGACCGGCACTGGAACCTTGTGCTTGGCAACAAAGCGACGCAGGCGTTCCTTGCGCTGGTGCAGGACAAGTCCCTGCTGGAACCGCCAATCAACGTGTTGCGGCTCAGCCTGCATCCACAGGGTCTGGCGCCGATGATCGGCAATCTGGCTGAATGGCGCGAACACCTGCTCGACAGGCTGTCGCGCCTGAACGACCAGTATGCGGACGAGGAATTGCACGCGCTGGAAGAAGAACTGCGCGGCTATCCCGGCGGGTTTTCAGCCGGACGCAGGCCGAAGCACTCAGGCAACGACATCGCCGTGCCGCTCGAATTCAACCTCGGCGGCACGCGCCTGTCATTCCTGTCAACGATCACCGTGTTCGGAACGCCACTCGACGTGACGCTTTCCGAACTGGCGATCGAGACGTTCTTCCCGGCCGACGACGCGACACGGGCCTTCGTCATGGACAGGCAGTGATCACCTGTCCGGTCCGAAAACGAGACGTCAGGCCGCGAACCAGACCCGCCAAAGAATCCAGACGCCCCATGCCAGAGCGGGGAATGTCGTCAGAGCCAGCGTCGTGCCGCGCAGCTTGCTGTCATAGAGCACAAAATGCATCACCCGTCCGACGAAGAACGAGGCAAATCCCGCCCAGAGCCACAGCGCGTCCAGCCCCAGCGATTCCGCTCCGGCCATCGACAACGCAACCAACGGGGCATTCTCGACAAAGTTGCCATGCACCCTGATCCGCTTGAACAAGGCAGGGTCGCCGCCGTCCCCACGTAATATTCCGGTCTTGCCGCGATAGAGCCCTATCCACGCGGTGAATGGCATGAGGGTGGCGGCAGAGACGGCGATGAAAGTCAGCGTTACAGGCAGTAGGGTCGCCGGGATCACCACACCTACATCTCCATCGCTTCGGCGACTTCGATCGTGCCGCCAAGGCGGAAGATCGGGTTCTTGCGCGCCATGTCCAGCGCCGCCTCGATGTCCAAGGCCTCAACCACCGAATAGCCGGAAAGCGGATCGCCTGCCTTGGCTTCCCTGTCGGGCGCTTCCAGGAAGCGCGACTTCCCAAAACCGGCGCCCTTATCGACCAATGCCGACCCGAGGTCGTCCATCCATGAATTCCAGTCGGCCATCATCTTTTGCCCCTCCTCGGGGCTGCTCGGCATTCCGCCGCGAAAGGCCAAAATGAAACGTGACATTGCATGTCTCCTCAGTTGCTAGGCGGCCACCATGCGGCCCGACAGAATATGTTCAAGAACATATTCAGACTCGGTGTTATGTTCCTGCCAAAACCGTGAGGAACGCCATGCCTTATGCCAAGGACCACAAGCAACGCACGCGTTCGCGCATCCTGGAGGCGGCGCGTATCCTGTTCAACAGATACGGCTACGATCGCGTCACGATCGACCAGGTGATGGCAGAGGCGAGCCTGACGCGGGGCGGATTCTACGCCCATTTCTCGTGCAAGGAAGAGCTCTTCGCCGAGGCAATGGCGAGCTTTCTGGATGGCCGGGGCGCACAGTGGCGAGCAGATGAGGGCATAGACCCGCAGGCTCAACAGGCTCTGATGGCCCAGCGCATGGTCGATGCCTATCTGTCGCGCAGGCACCTCGACGACCTCGACGGTCAATGTCCGCTGATAGCGTATGCGACCGATGCGGCGCGCGCCGGAGAGCGCGTGCGAGAATCCTATCGCGTCCTCGTAGAAGCGATGACCTGGCTCTTCGAGAACAACCTCGAAGGGGACGAGGCTGACAGACGGCAACGGGCGCTGTCGCTGACGGCACTTTGTGTCGGCGGTATGATCCTCGCCCGCACGCTGCCGAAATCGGCGATTGCCGAGGAAGTACGGGAGGCGGCGCATTCGACTGCGACAAGCATATGGAGCGAAGGTGCCCCTACTGCGGCGGGGTAAGCCGGCGCGCCTTGCCGCGCTCCAGCCCCAGCCTGTGCTCGCGCCAGATGATGAATATGCCTGCCCCGACAACTATGAGGCCGCCGACAATCATGTTGGCGGTGGGAAGGTCGCCGAAGAACAGGTAGCCGGAGATGATGCCGAGGATCATCGACGTGTATTCGAACGGTGCGATGGTCGATATCTCGGCATGGCGATAACTCTCCGTCATCAGGATCTGGCCAATACCGCCACTGAAGCCAGCCGCGATCAGCGCAAATAACTGCCAGTTGCTGAGCGCAATCCAGCCGAACGGCAGAGTGCCCAGCGCTATTACGCTCGCAGTCAGCGAGAACCACAAGACGATGGTTGCCGATGGTTCCGTCTTGACCAGCCGGCGAACTAGGATTGCCGCAAACGCGGCGAAAACCGCCGACAAGAGAACCGCAACCACGCCTATCGCCTCGCCCTGCGCCAACGGCGCTTCACCTGTCAGCAAGGTCAGTCGCGGCCAGATGATTATCAAGACGCCCGCAAGGCCGATGAATACGGCCGACCAACGAAACAGCCGCACGGTCTCACCGAGGACCAGCGCGCTGAGCGCCACCACCATCAGGGGCTGGGCGTAACCCAGCATGATCACCTCCGGCAGCGGCAGCAGCGTCAGGCCGAAAAAGCCGAGGCCCATCGCGCTTACGCCGACCAGCCCACGGATGACATGGCTCGCCGGCCGGCTGGTGCGAAACGCCGTCGCCAGTTCACGGCGAAAGGCCAGGAAGATCAGGATCGGGATGATGGCGAAGGCGGAACGGAAAAAGACGATCTGTCCGGCAGGCACAGCGCCAGTCGACTTTATCAGCGTGGACATGCCAACGAAGATGGCGACCGAAACGACCTTGAGCAAAATGCCGAATGCGGGGCGCAGTGCCGTTGCGGTGTCGCGCGCGCCCGAACTCGTCATTTCGTCTGGTTCCCTTGGCGCCGCCCGTCGTGGCGGCGCGGCCTGTTATGCGGTCTTGTCGTGGATCGCCTGCCAGATGCGCTGCGGCGTTGCCGGCATCTCGATATGGTCGATGCCATATGCGCGGTAAAGCGCATCGGTAACCGCATTGATCGCGGCCGGTGCCGCGCCGATCGTGCCGGCCTCGCCCGCGCCCTTGATCCCCATTGCGTTGGTGGTCGACGGTACGTTGCGGGTCTCGAAATGAATGAACGGCGTGAGATCGGCCCGCGGCATGGCGTAGTCCATGAAGCTCGCGGTAACGAGCTGTCCGTCTTCGGAATAGATCGCGTCTTCCGTCAACGCCTGGCCGAGCCCCTGAATCACGCCGCCATGGATCTGCCCGGCCAGCAGGATCGGGTTCACCGTCGCTCCGAAATCATCGACGATCGTGTAACCGACAACCTCCAGGCCGCCGGTCGCCGGATCGATCTCCACTTCGCAGATATGAGTGCCGTTCGGATAGGTCGCCTCGTCCTGTACATAGTCGCCAAGGCCGGTGACATCGTCAGGCGAACCGGCCGCCTTGGCGATGTCGGCGAAGCTGACCGTACGGTCGGTGCCGACCACGCGGGCGACGCCGTCGGCGAGTTCGATATCGGCCTCGGCGGTTTCCAGTTCGTCGGCTGCGATCTTCCGTATCTTTTCCGCAAGGTTCTCGCCGGCGCGTGCTGCAGACACGCCACCCAGCGGGATTGAGCGCGAACCGCCGGTGCCGCCACCCTTCGCCAGTTCGTCGGTGTCGCCCTGGCGCAGGTTGATGTTGGAAATATCGGTGTTCAGCTTGTCGGCGACCAGCTGCGCATAGGCCGTAGCATGGCCCTGACCGTTCGACTGTGTGCCGATGAAGATCGTGACGGAGCCGTCGTCCTCAAGCTTTACCTTGGCAGGCTCCGAACCGGCAAAGGCACAGGCCTCGATATAGGTCGCCATGCCGATGCCGCGGATTTTTCCGTCAGCCTTCGACTGCGCAAGCCGCTTGTCGAAGCCGGCCCAGTCGGCACGTTCCATTGCCTGACGCATGTGGCCTTCGAACTCGCCGACGTCGTATTTGCGGCCGGTCGGGGTCGTGTAGGGAAACTGTTCCGGCTTGATGAAGTTGCGCGCCCTGATCTCGTCGGGCGAAAGCCCCATGTCGCGGGCGCAGGCGTCGGCCAGCTTCTCGATCAGGAATGCCGCCTCTGGACGGCCGGCGCCGCGATAGGCATCGACCGGAACCGTGTTGGTGTAGATACCGAATATGCTCACGTCGATCGGCCCGATGTCATAAACGCCGGTCGTCATCGTGGCGCCCATATGCGGAATGAACGGCCCGAACTGGTGGCAGTAAGCGCCGATATTGGCCTTGATCATGATGCGCACACCAAGGAAGCGCGCATTGTCGTCCATCGCCATTTCCGCTTCGACCCAGTAGTCACGGCCCTGGGCGTCTTCGAGGAAATGTTCGGAACGGTCGCCGGTCCACTTGACCGGCCGGCCGACGCGTTTGGCAGCTTCCAGCACGAGCAGATATTCGCGATAGACGAAGCTCTTGGGCCCGAACCCGCCGCCAACGTCAGGCGTGACGACACGCAATTGCGATGGCTCGATGCCCATGGCCGGCGCGACGATACCCTGCACGCCATGCACGCCCTGCGTGCCGGTTGTCAGCAGGAAGCGGTCCTCATCCGCAACCCATTCGCCGATTGCGGCGCGCGGCTCCATGTAGTTGCACACCAGCCGGTTGTTGACGAAGGCAATCTTCGTCACGTGGCTGGCGGCGGCGAAGGCCTCGTCGGTCTTCGACTTATCGCCAAGATGGTATTCGAATGCCTTGTTGGAACCGAGTTCGGGCCACACAAGCGGCGTGCCATCGTCCAGCGCTGTCTTCGTTACCGCAGCTGCCTCTTCCGGCTCGAAATCGATCTCGATCAGTTCGGCTGCGTCCTGCGCCAGCTCGCGGCTGTCGGCAACGATGAAGGCAACGGCGTCACCGACATGGTTGACCCGGTCCCTGCACAGAATAGGGATGTCGCGCGTCGGCGCGCGCTTGCCGTCCACCGAAGGCAGCATGGCGGGCGTTGCGAGATCCTTGAGGTGCGTGACGTCTGCGCCGGTCAGCACCAGGTGCACACCCGGAGCATTCTTCGCCTCTTCAACAGAGGTGATGGAAAACGCTCCCTTGGCGATCGGCGAGCGCAGCACATACCCATGCACAACACCCTCCGGCGCTATGTCGTCGGTGTAGCGGCCCTGGCCGGACAGGAAGACATTGTCCTCTTTGCGGAGGACAGAAGCGCCCATTCCGAATTTCGGCGTCATCACGTTCATTGGGTGCAACCTTATGGGAATCGTGAAAGGTGTGGCGGGATTGTGCCTGCCATAGTTTTGTCGGCAGCGGGTTTTCATGTAAAGGGCAGCGCGCTGATTTCAATGCGCCAGAGCCAGTCAAAACGGCCAGCATGCCACCGGGTGATACATGGTAGCAGATTCCGGACAGGTCTTCCGCCTCGAAGATTACAAGTCCACCGACTATCTCATTCCCGAGACACGGCTGACCTTTCGGCTTTCGCCGAACCGGACGCGCGTGGTGTCGGAACTGACCATCGAGCGGCGCGATGGCGTTGCCGACAACACACCGCTGGTGCTCGACGGTGACGGACTGCAACTGGCCGGGCTGGAGATCGATGGCAAGCGCGTCAACCTCGAGAACGTAAGCGTTTCTCCTGACCGGCTGGAAATTGGCGACCCACCACGGGCAAAGCGCTTTACGCTGAAGATCGAGACCGATGTCGACCCGGAGGCCAACAAGGCACTGTCGGGTCTCTATCGGTCAAACGGGGTCTACTGCACCCAGTGCGAGGCGGAAGGTTTCCGCCGCATCACCTACTATCTCGACCGACCGGACCTGTTGTCCGTCTACACGGTGCGCATCGAGGCCGACACGCAAGAGGCACCGCTGCTTCTGTCCAACGGCAATCCATCAGAAAGCGGCGAACTGGCAGATGGCCGGCACTATGCCGTGTGGCACGACCCCTTCCCCAAACCGTCCTATCTGTTTGCGCTGGTTGCAGGCGATCTCGGCGTTGTGACGGACAGCTTTACCACCTCTTCGGGACGCGAGGTGGCGCTTGGCATCTATGTCGAGCACGGCAAGGAGGCGCGCGCGGCCTACGCGATGGACGCGCTGAAGCGTTCCATGCGCTGGGACGAGGAAAAGTTCGGCCGCGAATACGATCTCGACGTGTTCAACATTGTCGCCGTGTCGGACTTCAACATGGGCGCGATGGAGAACAAGGGTCTCAACATATTCAACGACAAATATGTTCTGGCCGACCCGGAAACCGCCACCGATCTGGACTACGCCAATATCGAGGCGATCATTGCGCATGAATATTTCCACAATTGGACCGGTAACAGAATCACTTGCCGCGACTGGTTCCAGCTCTGCCTGAAGGAAGGGCTGACGGTCTATCGAGACCAGGAATTCACCGCCGACACACGGTCGCGCGCAGTGGAACGGATCGGCGATGTTCGCACCTTGCGTTCACATCAGTTTCCCGAAGATCAGGGGCCGCTGGCGCATCCCGTGCGTCCGCGCCGCTATCGCGAGATCAACAATTTCTACACGGCCACGGTCTATGAAAAAGGCGCCGAGGTCGTGCGCATGATCCATCGCGTGGTCGGCCCGGAAGCCTTTCGGAAAGGCATGGACCTCTATTTCGAGCGACATGACGGCGAGGCGGTGACGATCGAAGATTTCGTCGCGGTTTTTGCCGAAACGTCGGGCGAGGACCTGACCCAGTTCTCGCTCTGGTATCATCAGGCAGGCACGCCGAACGTCGCCGTCACGACCTCATACGACGCAGCCTCCGGCGAGTTTGCTCTGGAGCTGGAACAGTCGGTCCCGCCAACACCATCGGAGAGCCGCAAGCGGCTCATGCACATCCCCCTCGCCTACGGGCTGATCGGGCCGGACGGCAACGACATTGCGGCCACCTGCGACGACACCTCGATCTCCGACGACGGGGTGATACATCTGCACAAGCGCAAACAGAGGCTGCGCTTCAAAAACGTTGGCGAGCGGCCGGTGCTTTCCATCAACCGCGGCTTTTCGGCCCCGATCACTTTGACAGCCGAACAGAGCGCAGCGGACCGCGCGTTTCTGGCACGTCACGACAGCGACAGTTTTTCCCGCTGGGAAGCGCTCAACACGCTGTTTCTGGACGAGCTGATCAAGGCTACAGGTCCGGCGCGCGACGGCAAGAAGTTGCGTTTCGACGCTACGCTGCTTCAACTGGCCGGCGAACTCGTGGCGGATACGTCGCTGGACGCGGCCTACAGAGCCCTGCTGCTAACGCCGCCGGGCGAGTCCGACATAGCGCGTGAAATCGGCACCAATATCGACCCCGACGCCATCCACGCTGCCCGCGCCGCACTTGCGAGCGCCATCGCGGAAAACGGCGCTGATACGTTTGCCGAACTGTACGAAGAACTCGCGGACGACGGCGCCTATCTGCCCGACGCGGCAGGCAGCGGCCGGCGCGCGCTGCGCAACGTGCTTCTGGACTATCTGAGCGTTGCGTCCGGCGATGCGACAGGCGCTGTCAGGCAATTCGAACAGGCGACGAACATGACCGACCGCGCGGCCGCACTTGGCGTGCTCACACACCGTTTTCCGGACACGGCTGAAAGTGCGGACGCGCTTGCAGCCTTCGAGCGTCGCTATGGCGACGACGCGCTGGTGATGGACAAGTGGTTCCAGGTACAGGCAACTATACCGGGTGCGGCAACGGTCGGCCGGGTTGCGGAACTGATGAAGCACCCGAAGTTCACGATCACCAACCCGAACCGCGTGCGCGCGCTCGTCGGCGCCTTCGCCAATGCGAACCAGACCGCATTCAACGCCGCCGACGGCAGCGGCTACTGGCTCTATGCCGATGTGATCGTGGCGGTGGAAGAGGGCAATCCGCAAGTCGCTGCCAGGCTCGCAACGGCCTTCCGCTCGTGGAAAGCGCTTGAGCCGCAAAGGCGCGAGCGGGCGCGCGAAGTGCTGGCAGGTATCGCCGGCTGGAAGGGCCTTTCGCGCGATCTGTCCGACATTGTGGGGCGCACGCTCGCCTGACGCGGGCGTCCACAATTCCTCACCCGGCTACAAATTTTCTCCTCGCCTCTGGACAGCGCGAATCGCGTCTGATTCCTTATGGGTGATTCGGGTGTGCGGTAGCCGGATCATCATCATGCGGATGGGGATTGAGCGGAGAGCCCTTGATGGCGAAAACGGACGCGTTGAGCGCGCCCGCGACGATAGCTGCTAACCTGCTGAACGGAGTTCGCAGGGCAGAATCGCGGCTTGCCGGCAATGCGAAGATGATCGCAGCGCCCGCCTACAAGCGCCTGCTCGCGGCGGAGCCGTTTTTCCGGCGCTCCATTCCTACCCTCATCATCATATTCCTGATCGTGATCGCGGCTTCGCGCGTCATGTCGCTGATGACATTGCGCGACGACATGGAACGCGATGCGCGCTCCATGCTGGCGCTTACGGCCAATTCGATTGCCGCCGCGCTATCCGTACCAAGGGAAGACAATGCGCCACTGGCGGTGACCGGACAGAGGATATTGGAGGATCTGGCGCGAAGCGGCCTGACAGGTTCGGGACAGGTACTCGCAATCGTCGACAGCGACCTTCAGTTGGTCGTTGCCAACAATAGCGGTCAGCATTGGATCGCGCGCCGGCTGGACGAGATCGTGGAAGGCGGGCAGCCGCTCTTCATGTTCGGCGAACGCGCCGGCGTTCTGGACATCAATATCAACGGCGAAACCTGGTATGCGGCGCTGAACCGCGCCGATGGAAGCGGCGCGGGCGGCGTCGCGCTCATTCCAGGCGATGTGGCGCTGAGCGAGTGGCACAAGATCGTATCGCTCAATGTGATGCTGTTCGTGCTCACCTCGACGGTGCTGATCATCATCCTCTACGCCTATTTCGGACAGGCAGCGCGGGCGCAGGCCGCCGACAAGCTCTACTCCGACGCCCACCAGCGCGTCGACCTGGCGCTGGTTCGCGGGCGGTGCGGGCTGTGGGACTGGGACATGGCGCGCGGACGCATGTACTGGTCGCGGTCGATGTTCGACATGCTGGGATACGAGCCCTGCGAGGCGATGCTTTCGTTCGGCGAGGTGGCAAAGATCATCCATCCTGACGACGGCGATTTGTTCGAACTGGCAAACCGGATCGCGTCCCGAGAGACGGACCAGATCGATCAGGTATTCCGCATGCGCCACGCTGACGGTCACTGGATATGGATGCGTGCGCGGGCGCAGGTGCTGGATCTTGAAGCGCCGGAAATTCATCTGATCGGCGTCGCACTCGACGTCACCGAACAGCGCCATCTGGCGCAACGCTCGGAAGCCGCTGACATGCGGCTGAGGACCGCCATCGAGAGCATCACTGAATCCTTCGTGCTGTGGGACGCATCCGACCGTCTGGTCATGTGCAACACCAAGTTCCAGCAGGATGCCGGACTGGCGGCTTCGGAAGTAAGGCCGGGCGTCAGCAAGGCCGAAATCGAAAAGCGTATGGCGCCGTATGTCACCGACCGACGGCTGCCCAACCTCAATGCAAAGCGCGGCGGCGCAAGCTATGAGCGCCAGTTGGCGGATGGCCGCTGGATCCAGGTCAATGAACTCAAGACGCGCGACGGCAGCACGGTCTCGGTCGGCGCCGACATCACGCAGATCAAGCTGCACCAGGAGAAGCTGCAGGACAGCGAGCGCCGCCTGATGGCGACGATCCACGATCTCAGCCTCGCCCGAAAGGCGGAGGAAGAGCGCGCCGGCGAACTGGCCGAGCTCAACAGGGTGTGCATGCGCGAGACCGAGCGGGCGGAATCCGCCAATCGCGCCAAATCCGAGTTTCTCGCCAACATGTCACACGAGCTGCGCACGCCGCTCAATGCGATCATCGGTTTCTCGGAGTTGATGCAGCAGCAGCTCTTCGGGCCGCTTGGCGCCGACAAGTACGAAGACTATGCGCGCGACATCAACTCCAGCGGCTCCTATCTGCTCGGCGTGATCAACGACATCCTAGATATGTCGAAGATCGAGGCAGGCCAGTTCTCCATCGAGCGAGAACCGATCGATCTGGGCCCGCTGATCAGGGAGACCGTGCGCGTGGTGGCCCTCCAGGCGGAGGAGAAGCAAATCACGATCGACACACAGGTCTCCAAGAAGCTGCAGCTCGATGCCGACCGGCGTTCGGTCAAGCAGATTGTCATCAATCTGCTCTCGAACGCAGTGAAATTTACCGGACCAGGCGGAAGGGTGCACTTGCGGGCGCGCACTGTCGGCAATGCGGTGGTGCTATCCATCGAGGACAATGGCTGCGGCATTCCCAAGGACGCGATTAACAAACTCGGCAGGCCTTTCGAGCAGGTTCAGAACCAGTTCACCAAGTCACATATTGGATCGGGCCTGGGATTGGCGATTTCCCGGTCGCTGGCCGATCTGCACGGCGGTGCATTGAAAATTCGCTCGACCGAAGGCGTGGGCACAATCGTTTCGGTACGGCTGCCCTCGCGGCGCAAACGCACGCGGAAGCACCTCGCCTCGCCAGCAAAGGCGAAAGCCGCCTAAACCTGCGAGTGTTGGAAAGCGCCCTGCCCGGCTCAATACGGGGCAAGGCTTGTCTGAAATCCTTACGGGCGACGCGGGCGACCGTGGACCCGCCTGCGGGAACCGCGGCCGTGATGACTGCGGCGCATCTCTTCTTCCGCGATCATGCCGTCGTCATTGCGGTCCATCAGGGCAAGCACATTGCGCTGATGGGATGCGATCTCATCCGGCGTCAGCTCATTGTCACCGTCGGCGTCGAAACGACCGATGCAGTTTGGGGAAACAGGCTGCGCTTCCTATCGCTCAGCCTTTCTTCCCACGCAGCAGGCGGTCGAAATGTCTTGCGACCTTCCGCGACGTTTCTTCGACATGGCTCTCAAGTACTGCCATATCGGGCAAATCAGTGCTTGCCAGAAGCAAATCCGCAAGTCCCGGTGGCACATCGTCGGGCTCGAACGTACCGGTCAGGCACAATCTGATTATCTGCGTCAGATTTGTGTAGAGATTGTGGGCTGCGACGAGGTCGTCACGGGTCTGGCTGTCCGCCAGATCAACGGACAGGCGGGACAGTGTCTCGACCGTGGCTGCATGGCGGGGCCCATCGATCCTGCGGCAAAGCGTGGCTGTCTGGGCGATGAATTCGAGATCGATCAGTCCGCCGGATACCAGCTTGAGGTCCCATTCGTTTGCGGGCGGTTTTTCTTCCGCAATCAGTTCGCGCATCTCGCGCGCTTCGCGCAGTGTCTTCGCGTCATCGCGCGGAGCGGTCAGGACAGCTTCGATTTCCGCCTCAACAAGCGCTGCCAGCCCGGTGTCACCAGCCACGATGCGGGCACGGGTCAGAGCCATATGCTCCCAGGTCTCGGCCTGTTCGCGCTGATACTTGCCGAAGGATTCAATATGGGTTGCCACCGGCCCCTTGTTGCCCGATGGGCGTAACCTGAGATCGAGCTCGTAGAGCACGCCTTCGGCGGTTGGTGCGGAAACAGCGGCGATCAATCGCTGCGTCAGCCGCGCAAAATAATGCGGTGGTGCAAGCTCCTTTTCGCCGTCGGAGGCCTCAGCATCGGCGTCGTGATCGTAAAGCAGGATCAAGTCCACGTCGGACCCGGCAGAGAGTTCGCGACTGCCAAGCTTGCCCATGCCAAGCACGACGATGCGTCCGCCCGCCACGCGGCCATGCCGCTGGGCGAACTCCTCGACAACGGCATTGAGCGCGGCGCCAATCGTCAGATCGGCAAGATCGGAAAAAGCCTTGCCGGCGCGGATGGCGTCGATCGATCCGGTCAGCAGCCGCATGCCGATTAGGAATTTCTGTTCGGCAGCAAAAACGCGCAGCCTGTCGAGCACTTCCTCATAGAGAGAAGCGCCCTGAAGAAACGCGCCAAGCCTCTCATCAAGATAGGCCTTGCTCGGCAGTTCGGACAGCAATGCCGGATCGAGTAGCCCGTCGAAGACATGCGGACGGCGGGTGATGATTGCAGCCAGCCGGGGGGCCGCGCCCATGATGGTGGCGACCAGCTTGAGCAGACCCGGATTTGAATGCAGCAGCGAGAAAAGCTGAATGCCGGCCGGAAGCCCGCCCAGAAACTCGTCAAAACGCAGCAGCGCCTCGTCGGCGCGGCGCGTGCCGCCAAACGCCTGCAGCAATGCCGGCGTGAGTTCCGTCAGCCGCTCGCGTGCCTCCGCCGACTGGGTGGCGCGGTAACGCCCGTAATGCCAGGTGCGGATGATGCGGCTGATATCGCTTGGCCGCTCGAAACCGAGCCCGGAAAGCGTTTCCAGCGTGCCAGGGTCGTCGCCTTCGCCGGTGAAGACAAGATTGCCGACATCCGCGGAAAGCTGGGGCGCGGCCTCGAACAGGGCCGCGTAGTGGCTCTCGACCAGCTTGAGCGAATCCCGAAACACCTTGGAGAAGTCCTCGGCGTTTCTGAAACCAAGCAGCCGCGCAACGCGTTCCAGTCCCTCATCGTCCTCGGGCAGAACATGCGTCTGCTCGTCGGCGACGATCTGAATGGCGTGCTCGACATCGCGCAGGAACCAGTATTGCCCGGTCAGAGTCTCGGCCGCCTCGGACGTGATCCAGCCGCGTTCGGCAAGCATTGCAAGCGTTCCGACCGTCTCACGGCCGCGCAATTCGGGAAAGCGGCCGCCGGCAATCAGCTGTTGTGTCTGGACGAAAAACTCGATCTCGCGAATGCCGCCGCGGCCGAGCTTCACATTGTGTCCGCGCACCGCGATATCGCCAAAGCCCTTGTGGGCGTGGATCTGACGCTTGATCGAATGCACGTCGGCGATTGCCGCATAGTCCAGATATTTGCGCCAGACATAGGGGCGAAGGTCGGCGAGAAACGCCTCGCCGGCTTTCAGGTCACCGGCAACCGGGCGCGCCTTGATCATGGCCGCGCGCTCCCAGTTCTGGCCGCGGCTTTCGTAATAGTGCAGGGCAGCCGCGACAGGGATCGCCAGCGGCGTGGAACCCGGATCCGGGCGCAAACGGAGATCGGTGCGGAACACGTATCCGTGCTCGGTGCGGTCCTGCAGGATACGGATCAGCTGCCGCGTCATCCGCGTGAACAGGTCGGCACAATCATAAGGATCGGGAACCGCGGACGCTTCGGGGTCGAAGAAGACGATCAGGTCGATGTCGGACGAGAAATTGAGCTCGTGGGCGCCGAGCTTGCCCATGCCGAGAACGATCCAGCCGCTGTCATGTTCCGGCTTCGCAGGGTCGGGCAGCTTAAGCTTGCCGGCATCGTGCGCCTGTCTCAGCAGGAAGCTGACAGCCGCGGCTACACAACAATCCGCCAACCGGCTCAGACGCTGCACGGTCGTCTGCGCATCGGCCTCGCCGGAAAGATCGCCCAGTGCAATCAACACATGCGCTTCGCGCTTGAACTCACGCAGTCCGCGCATGAGGCCCGACTCGGTGAGTTCGGCGTCGCTCGACAAGTCGCGGATCTGTTTTTCGATTGCGACCAGCCTGTCGTCCAACGGGCTATCGAACAGGCGTTCCAGAATCCCGGGCTGGCGTTTGATTCCGTCGCGCAGAAATGGCGACAGGTCCATAACGGCGCCCAGAAAACCGACAAGCGCGCCCTCGCCCTCCACCAGCGCGCCCAAGCGTTTGGCCTCGTGCTCTTCGGCGGCTTCAGCCAGATCAGCGATCTGTTCTGCGGCATTATCCCGATCGAGCGCGTGACGTGCTTCGACCGGTTTTCCAAACCAGAGGGTTCCGTCTTCGGCGCTCACCGGGCCTTGTCCCCGCGCGGGAACACCATCTTCACCTCCAGACCGGGATCGCCATCGAGCAGGAGCAGCGAGCCCTGGTGGAATGTCATCACTGCTTTTGCCAAGCTATGTCTCGCGAAGTTCGATGGCATTGCGCATGGTCTCGGCCAGATTGACACCGGTCATCACATCGGTCGATTTAGTTACCTCGGCGGGCCCAACCATGCGATGATGCCAGATAGAATCTATTAGGCGATTTGCCGGAAATCGTCGATTGGCCCAGCCGGGTCTGACATTGCCGCATGGTGACTCAACAGCACTCGTTTGGGCTCGACCTTCGCAGAGACGCACCCCGAAATTTGTCGTGATTGAAAACCGGAAATGAAAAAGCATACGCCCCTGATAGAATATTCCTTTCGATTTCTCCTGATACTCCTTTCCATCGCTGTTTCGCTGCTTCTCGTAGAAGGATTTCTTCGCCTAACTGTCGACCCGCGCCCCTCCGGCAGCGGGAAAGGCATATTGTCCAGGTTGTACTTCGAAAATCTGAAGCAGGTTGTGGACGAATCAGGATTTCGTAACACGCCCGAAAAGCAAAACTTCAACAAGCTTGATTATGTTTTTATTGGTGACAGCTTTACATATGGTCATGGCGTAAACGATGGAGACAATTACCAATCGGTATTCGAGCGGTTGCTATTGGATCACGCGGAGAACTCGAATGTTATCAACCTGGCTCTGAGCGGCAACAACACAGTGCAAGAGCTGGACATTCTGAGGGAATATGTCGAAGGCGATCAAAAACGGTCGATAGGAAACGGTCATGTCGTATTTCAGTATTTTGGGAACGACATTGAATATCTGGGTGAGCCGCTAGCGGCGGAGCCCCTCAACGCAATCGAGCAGCTCCTGTCCGACTGGATGGAGTATTCGTACTTCATCGATTTGGTCTACCAGTCCAGGTATCTGACGTCGATTTCGAGCGGGAATTACATTGAATTCCTGGAAGGAAAATATGACGATGCCGACATTTTCCAAACGCACGCAAAAGACGTCGAGGCGGTATATCGCTATGCGCACGGTCTAGATGCAAACGTCATCTTCATGGCATTTCCCCTCCTTGGGAATGCCGACATGCCCGAGATTTCGGAAGAACTCTACATAGACAAGTTGAAGACGCTGTTTGACGAAAGCTGCGCAGACGGGGACAAGTACTTCGATCTCGTCAAGTTCCTGGAGGACGCTCCGCTGAAGCCGGAGGAGTGGGTGGTCAACAGCGCCGATGCTCACCCGTCTGTCCGCTTGCACCATCTGATCGGGCAGGAACTGTACAGGTCCGTCGTTGCTCAATCTCAATATGTCTACGATTGCGGTCGGTAGGTCGCCAATTTGAGGTAGCCGACCGGGAGCAGGAACTAAGGATGCGAGGCCGCACGGTGCGGTCTAGTCCAGCTCGAACCTTTCCTTGTAATCGAGCTTCAGTGCGGGATCCTGATCCTCTTTCCTGAGCATGCAATTCCCGATCACCAAACGTTCGATATCAGTGCCCATGAAGCACCTGAACGCATCCTCGGGCGTGGCCACGATCGGCTCGCCACGTACATTGAAGCTGGTGTTCACGATAACCGGGCTGCCCGACAGCTGCTCGTAACGCGAAATCAAATCATGGTAGGCCGGGTTGGTCTCGCGGTGGACCGTCTGGATTCGCGCCGAATAGTCGACATGTGTGACCGCAGGTATTTGCGACCGTGCAATGTTGAGCTTGTCGATGCCGAAGAGGGCATTTTCCTCGGCGGTCATCTCCCTGCGGCGGCTCTTCACCACGTCGGCGACGAGAAGCATATAAGGGGAATCCTGCTCAAGTTCGAACCAGTCCGCGACGCGCCCACGAAGGACCGAAGGCGCAAAGGGCCGGAAGGACTCGCGATACTTGACCCGCAGGTTGAGGGTCCGCTGCATGGTCGGTGATTGAGCGCTGCCAATGATGGAGCGGGCACCCAGAGCCCGTGGTCCGAATTCCATGCGGCCCTGAAACCAACCGATCGCACGATCTTCGGCAAGATCCTGCGCCGTTCTCTCGAGCATCGTATCGTAGTCGACGGCCTCGAAACGGGCGCCGGCGGCCGTCAGGCGACGTTCGATTTCGGGACCATCGAAACCTGGGCCGAGATAGGCGCCCTGCATGCTGTCGCGGGCTGCATCGACGGTGCGTGGGTTGTCGCCATACATATGGTAGGCGGCCAATGCCGCGCCCAGCGCACCGCCGGCATCACCCGCCGCCGGTTGAATCCAGATGTTTCTGAACTTACCATCGCGCAGGATCTTTCCGTTGGCGACACAGTTCAGCGCCACACCGCCCGCAAGGCAAAGGTTGTGCGACTGGTACTCTTTTTGAAGCGACCGCGTCAGCTTCAGCATGACGACTTCAATGACTTCCTGCACTGAAGCAGCCATATCCATGTGGAACTGGGTAAGGGTGTCTTCAGGCTTGCGGACCGGTTCGCCGAACAGGTCGGCGAACCTCTGATTGGTCATTGTCAGGCCGGTGCAGTAGTCGAAATATTTCTGATCGAGGCGAAAGCTGCCATCGTCCTTCACGTCGATCAGGTGATCGAGCATTTTCTGGGCGTATCTTGGCTCTCCATAGGGCGCGAGCCCCATCACCTTGTACTCGCCGGAGTTGACCTTGAAGCCGGTGTAGTAGGTGACGGCTGAATAGAGCAGGCCGAGCGAATGCGGAAAGTGAATCTCCCGGTCGATCGCCAACGTGTTGCCACGCCCGTAACCAACCGACGTTGTGCTCCACTCACCCACGCCGTCCAGGGTCAGCACAACAGCCTCCTCGAACGGCGACGGGAAAAACGCTGATGCCGCGTGGCTCAAATGATGTTCGGTGAAAAGCAATCTTTCCACCGCGTTGAAGTCGGCATCGATTTCCCGCAGTTTTTTGCCCAGCAGGCTTTTCTGGAAGAGTTTTTCCTTCAACCAGATCGGGATTGCCATCTGGAAGGAGCGGAACCCTTTCGGCGCAAACGCAAGATACGTTTCAACCAACCGCTCGAATTTCAGGAACGGTTTGTCATAAAAAACGACGTTGTCGACGTCGCTGAGCCTGAGGCCTCCTTCGCCAAGACAGTATTCGATGGCATTGGTGGGAAAGGCGGAATCGTGTTTCTTGCGGGTGAAACGCTCTTCCTGCGCGGCGGCAACCACACGCCCGTCAACGACAAGCGCAGCCGCGCTGTCGTGATAGAAGGCCGATATGCCAAGAACCTTCATATCAGGGCTTCTCGGGTATCTTCGGCCAGCACAGACGCTAGAAAATGGTATAGATGAATGGCGCGACCACAGTGCCCTGCGTCAACACGATCAGGCCGCCCATAAGCAGCAGCATCATGAAGACGGGAAGCAGCCAAAACTTCTTGCGAACTCGAAGAAATTGCCAAAGTTCGCCGACAAGTCCCATCGTACCTATGCCTCATTCGCTGATGCAGGCGCATCCTAGTAACTCGACTCAAAGTGAGCAATCCTGACCGGTTCGTCTAGAATTGGTTTTTCATCGTCGACGGCTCCGGGCCAGGCGGCGACCGGTTTATCCAATAAGACTCGGCATCCGGTTCGAGCTTCAATTGCAGAAGGTTCGGCTGCACAAATCGGCGAACGATCCAACCGATCGGCAGGAAAACGACGAAGAACAAGATGCCCAATATGATCGGGTTCATGATTTTCGACAGCAGGATCCCGAACTTGAACCAGATCGCATTCAGCGGCTGCAACATTGCGGGATAGGCAAACGCAATCGCAATGAAGGCTGCGGCAATACCAAGCGCCCAAAGCCGCACCTGTCCACCCGACAGCAGCGGCCACAAAGCGACGATCAAGAATACGGCTCCGAAAACGAGCCCGAAGCTACGCTCGGACCCCATCTTGACTTCGTCGTCATGACCAAGCGTCTCGTGCGTCTGTATCCTGCTCATGCTTGGCTGCCCGGGTATTTGGATTATTCGGCGCAATTGCCTAGTGGATGCGCCGCTGCTGAATATTCTGATGTCGGTTTCCAAGTCAACGCGACAGGGGCGCCAACCGGCCTGGCGGATACCCGGCGCTCACCGGGCCTTGTCCCCGCGCGGGAACACCATCTTCACCTCCAGACCGGGATCGCCATCGAGCAGGAGCAGCGAGCCCTGATGGAATGTCATCACGGCCTTGGCGAGGCTGAGGCCAAGGCCGGCACCCGGCATGTTGCGGCTTTCCTCAAGCCTGACAAAGCGCTCGGTAGCGCGTTCGCGGTCGGCTTCCGGCACGCCCGGCCCGTTGTCGCGCACCGACATCATGATACCAGCTTCGTCCTCGGCTAGCGATACGGCGACCTGCGGTGCGTCGCTCGCATTGGCCGAATACTTGATCGCATTGTCGACGATGTTGGAAAGCGCCTGCCCTATCAGCTCGCGATTGCCCGGCATGACCGGTTCACCGTCCACCGTCGCCGTCAGCGCAACACCCTGCTCCTCGGCCAGCGGCTCATAGAGCTCCACCACATCGCGCACGGTTTCAGCCAGGTTGACGTCGGTTGTGGCTTCGGTCGACCTGCCGGCCTCGAGGCGCGAAATCATCAGGATGGCGTTGAAGGTGCGGATGAGCTGGTCGGACTCAGCAATCGTCGCTTCCAGCGCCTCTCGATAGTCGCGTGTCGTGCGCTTGCCCGAGAGCACCGACTCCGCGCGGTTGCGCAATCTGGTCAGCGGCGTCTTCAAGTCGTGCGCAATGTTGTCGGAAACCTGTTTCAGGCCTTCATTCAGGCGCGCGATGCGGGCCAGCATGGTGTTGAGGTTTTCTGATAGCCGATCGAACTCGTCGCCCGAACCGCTCACCGGCAGGCGGCCGTTCAGATCACCACCCATGATCCTGCGGCTCGCATCCGACAGATTGTCGATACGCTTGAGCGCGCGGCGACCGACAAAAAACCAGATCAGGAATGCGCCGATGCCCATCATGGCAAACGCGGCAACCATCGAGCGCTGGACGACATCGCGGAAACGCTGCGGCTCGACAAGATCGCGTCCGACCAGAACAAGCATCTGGTTGGGCAACCTGACCACCATGGCCACTGCGCTGTGGCGTGACCTGCCGGGCTGTTGCTCGGCGTCGTCAGTGAGCAGATTACTCCTGTCGCCATAGCGGCGATAGGTGAATGGCCGTTCGGTCCAGCCGGTCTCGTCGAGAATGCCGGGCTGCAGGCTTTCCACATTGCCGGTCAGGATGCGGCCATTGGGATCGGCAACCAGATAGAGGTTGGCCCCCGGCTGACGCGCACGCTGTTCCACGACCCGTACAAGATGCGGAAGTCCGCCGCGGCGGTACGCAACGGCAAGTCCCGCAACTTCCTCGCTAATGGTGCCGCGTGTCTGCGCGATCAGCATTCGCGAGGAGAGCGAGGTCATGTAGAAGACAAGCGCCAGCGCGCATGCGGCAAACAGAATGAGATAGAGCGCGGTCAGCCGCGCAGCCGTCGTCTTCATGATCGCGGGCATTGCCGCCATCAGCCCGCCCTGAGCATATATCCCGCGCCGCGCACGGTATGGAGAACCGGCGTGTCGAATTCCTTCTCGATCTTGGCGCGCAGCCGCGAGACATGGACGTCGATCACATTGGTCTGCGGATCGAAATGGTAGTCCCAGACATTTTCCAGAAGCATGGTGCGCGTCACCACCTGCCCCGCATGGCGCATCAGGTATTCCAGAAGCCGGAACTCGCGCGGCTGAAGCAGGATGTCACGTCCCGCACGGCGCACGGTGTGGGCGAGCCGGTCGAGTTCCAGATCGCCGACCTTGTATTGCGTATCGACGTCCTTGGAGGCGCCGCGCCGGTTGAGCGCCTCGACCCGTGCAAGAAGTTCGGAAAATGCGTAAGGCTTGGTTAGGTAGTCGTCGCCACCTGCACGCAGGCCGGTCACGCGGTCGTCCACCTCGCCAAGTGCGGACAGGATCAGTACAGGTGTCTTGTCACCGCCGGCTCTCAGTTCGGAGACAACCGACAGGCCGTCACGGCGCGGCAACATACGGTCTACAACCAGCACATCGTAAGCGCCGCCCTCAGCCATCGCATAGCCGTTTTCGCCGTCACCGGCGATGTCGGCGGTATGCCCTGCCTCGTCGAAGGCCTTGCGGATATAATCCGCAGCTTCGCGGTCGTCTTCGATAACCAGAATCTTCATGGTGTCATTATAGGCGATTTCCAACGATGGGCTCGTCCTGACCGCAGGAGAAAAAACGGCAGCGGGCGATGGGAACCCGCCGCCGTCGGAACCGGGCGGAACGAGGCAACAGTCGCACCGATTCCCATGCGGCTCCGGGGGCGGTTCGGGGGTCTTAGAGACCGCCGGACCGGAGCCGCATTTCGATCGGCCTAGCCGCGCTCGACCGGCAGGGCGACGAAGCGATTGGTTTCGTCGCGCTGCACCTGGAACAGGACCGCCTTGCGGCCTGCTTCGGTGGCGGTTTTCACCGCTTCGTCCACGTCGGCTGCGGCCTTGATCGCCTTGGAATTAACCGAGACGATGACGTCGCCAGCCTGAATGCCGCGGGCCGCTGCCTCTCCATCGGGAGAAACATCGGTGACGACAAGCCCCTCGCCATCTTCGGCCGGGGTCACGGTCAGGCCGAAGGCATCGAGCGAATCGCCCATGCTCGGCGTTTCGGGAGTTTCCGCCGCCGCCATCTGCTGCGCACCTGGCAGTTCGCCAAGCGTCACGCTGACGGTCTCGGCCTCGCCGTTGCGCCACAGGGTGATTTCGACGTCCTGACCGGGATCAAGGTCGCCGATCTTGCGGGCAAGATCACGCGAGGAACGCACATCGTCGCCATCGACCGCAACGATCACGTCGCCCGAATTGATGCCAGATTTCATGGCCGGACTGTCAGGCTGGGCTTCCGAAACGATTGCGCCCTTGGCGCCGTCAAGACCGAGCGACTCCGCGATCTCGTCAGTGACGTCCTGGATCTGCACGCCGAGCCAGCCACGCTCGATCGAGCCGTCCTCGATCAGGCCGGTGACAACTTCCTTGGCAACCGATGCGGGGATCGCGAAGGCGATGCCGACATTGCCGCCCGACGGCGAGAAGATGGCCGTGTTGATGCCCACGACCTCACCATTGAGATTGAAGGCCGGACCGCCTGAGTTGCCGCGGTTCACGGCAGCATCGATCTGAATGAAGTCGTCGTAGGGACCTGCGCCGATGTCGCGGCCGCGTGCTGACACGATACCGGCAGTCACGGTGCCGCCGAGGCCGAAAGGATTGCCCACCGCGACAACCCAGTCGCCAACTCGGACCTTCGTGTCATCGGCAAAGTCGACATAGGTGAATTCGCGCGCTTCCTCGACCTTCAGAACGGCGAGATCGGTACGCTGATCGGTACCGACCAGCTTTGCGCTGAGTTCGGTTCCGTCATCCATGACGACGGTAAAGTCGGAGCCGCCATCGACGACGTGGTTGTTGGTGACGAGATAGCCGTCTTCGGAAATGAAGAAGCCTGAACCCTGCGAGGAAGGCCGCGCGCGGCCTGGCCGGTCCCGGAACCGGGGGGTTGCGTCCGGGCCGCGTTCGCCGCGGAACTCACGGAAGAACCTGTTCAGCGGATGATCCCGCGGCAAGTCCTCGAAGCCGGGGAAGTCAAAGAAGAAGCCGCCGGGACTGCGATCCGAAGCCGGCGCCATACGGGCCGATACGCGAACGCTGACGACGGCCGGCGATACGCGCTCGACCACATCCGCGAAGCCTGTGACCTGCTGCGTGTTTTCCACCCGCACGGCTTCCGCGAGAACCGGGCTGGTACCGGTGGTCGCCGCTCCGAAACCGATTGCACCGGCAATCGCGAGCGAGGCTGCCGCGGCCAGCAGACGAGCCTTGCGGGTCTTGCTGATGTGCTGCTTGGTGTTCATGTCTGATTTGTCCTCTGAATTGATGAGGGCGCCGATGCGCCACCCTTCGGACAAGACAGATAGTAGCCGCTACATT
Organism: Rhizobiaceae bacterium; assembly: GCA_965232405.1. GTDB lineage: Bacteria > Pseudomonadota > Alphaproteobacteria > Rhizobiales > Rhizobiaceae > RCIO01. Next base: position 3,154,443 of record OZ246966.1, on the reverse strand, counting down.
ACGCGGCCATTTCCGGGACATGACAATTTGGTAATGTGGAGATGGCGCGCTCAGTCGAAATCCTTCTGGCATCAGCGGCTTAGCTGTCCAGAATATCATCCAGTTTCTTCTTCTCCGCCTTGCTCAGCGGAGCAACCATGCGGGCCGAAGGCTGCCGAGAGCGAAACGCTATCAGCACGCCGCCGATAACCAGAAGCAGCACCGGGGCACCCCACAGAAGTGCATTGCGGACGCTAAGGCGCGGGCGCAAAAGCACAAACTCGCCGTAGCGCGACACGATATAGGAAATGACTTCCTCATCCGTGTCGCCGGCTTTCAGCCGCTCGCGCACGAGCACGCGCAGATCGCGGGCGAGTTCGGCATCGGAATCGTCAATCGACTGGTTCTGGCAAACCATGCAGCGCAGTTCGGTCGACAGGTTGCGGGCGCGCTCCTCAAGCGCCGGGTCATCGAGAATCTCATCCAGCAGAACCGCAAAAGCGGGCCCTGCTGCAACACCCAATAGCAACATCAGAATGAAAATGCGCAGCGCGTTTGTCATGCGGGAGATGCCGCCTTTTTCCGCCTTGCGGCCGGCGCACCAACTCGCAGCCTGCGGTCAGCCAGCGAGAACACGCCGCCGATCATCATCACCACTGCGCCAAGCCAGATCAGCGTGACCTGCGGCTTCCACCACGCACGCACCACAATGCCGCCGTCGTCGGTCGGGTCGCCAAGCGAGACATAGAGCTGACTGAAGCCGAAGGTTCGGATACCGGCTTCGGTGGTCGGCATACGCCGCGCGGTGTAGACGCGCTTGGCCGAGACAATCTCGCCCTGCCGGGTGCCGTCAGTTCCGATGATCGAAAAGCGCCCCTGATCCTCGACAAAATTCGCGCCACGCAGCGGCGTCATGCCCTCAAAGCGCAATGTCCGCCCAGCAATTTCCAGCGTTTCGCCCGGCCGCATCGTAACGAAGCGCTCGACCTCAAGCGCATAGACCGAAACCAGCCCGAGCAGCGTGACACCCAAACCAGCATGGGCAAGCACAGTGCCGAATGCCGAACCCGGCAGACCGATCAACCGCCGCATAGCGACGCTCAAGCCCGCTTTCGGCACGCCAGCCTTGAGCGCAAGGTCGGTCAACGCGCCGCCGATCAGCCAGACCGCCAGACCGCAGCCAAGGGCCGAGAACACCGAAACCCGGTCGACGAACATGAACGTGAGCAGCGCCACGAACAGCGCCAGCGCGAACGCCGCAAACAGCCTTTGCGACACGGCCTGCAGGTCGCCCCTCTTCCAGGCCAGCAGTGGCCCGAAGGGCACGATCAGCAGCAGCGGCGCCATCAATAGACCGAAGGTGAGATTGAAGAACGGCGCGCCGACGGAAATCTTGTCGCCGCTCAGCGCCTCGATGACCAGCGGATAGAGCGTGCCGATCAGCACGGTGGCAGTCGCGGTCGACAGGAACAGATTGTTGAGAACCAGTGCGCCCTCGCGCGACACCGGCTGGAAAATGCCGCCTGCCGACAGTTCGGATGCGCGGAACGCAAACAGCGCCAGAGCGCCTCCGATGAAGAGCACCAGGATCATCAGGATGAAGACGCCACGTGTCGGGTCGGTGGCAAAGGTATGGACCGACGTGAGGACGCCTGAGCGGACAAGGAAGGTGCCCAGCAGTGACAGCGAAAAGGTCAGGATGGCCAGCAGCACGGTCCAGATCTTCAGCGCCGAGCGTCGCTCCATGACCAACGCTGAATGAAGCAGTGCAGTTCCGGCCAGCCAGGGCATGAAGGATGCGTTCTCGACCGGATCCCAGAACCAGAAACCACCCCAGCCGAGCTCGTAATAGGCCCAGTAAGAACCCATCGCTATCCCGCCGGTCAGGAATATCCAGGCGGCGAGTGTCCACGGACGAACCCAGCGCGCCCAGGCCGCGTCGATGCGGCCTTCGATCAGGGCCGCGACAGCAAAGGAGAAGCTGATCGAGAAGCCGACATAACCGAGATACAGCAGTGGCGGATGTACAGCGAGGCCTATGTCCTGAAGCACGGGGTTGAGGTCGCGACCCTCAATCGGGGCCGGGACAAGACGGGCGAAGGGATTGGAGGTGGCCAGGATGAACAGAAGAAAGGCGGACCCGATCCAGCCCTGGACGGCCAGCACATTGGCCCGCAGCGATGCCGGCAAATTGCCGCCGAACAGCGCCACCAGCGCGCCGAACAGTGCGAGGATCAACACCCACAGTAGCATCGACCCTTCGTGGTTCCCCCAGGTTCCGGTGACCTTGTAGAGTAGCGGTTTCAGCGAATGGGAGTTTTCCCAGACATTGACGACCGAAAAATCGGACGCGACATAGGCCGCGACCAGCGAAGAAAACGACAGCGCAATCAGCGCGAAACCGGCCATCGCGGTCGGCTGGGCCATCGCCATGAGACGCTCATTGCCGGAGCGTGCGCCGATAAGCGGCACGATGGACTGAACGAGCGCCAGCGCCAGCGCCAGTATCAGCGCATAATGTCCGATCTCAACCGTCATGCGCCTTGGCCTATTCCTCCTGCCACACGCCTCTTTCCTTGAGGCTTTCTGCCACCTCCCGCGGCATGTAGGTTTCGTCGTGCTTGGCAAGCACGCTGTCGGCGACAAACACGCCGTCGGGACCGAGTGCACCCTCTGTCACCACGCCCTGATCCTCACGAAACAGGTCGGGCAGTATGCCGGAATAACGAACATTCACGGTCTCTTCGTGATCGGTGACTGCGAAGCGTATGTCGAGCCCCTGCCCGCGCACGATCGAACCCTCTGCTACAAGGCCGCCAAGCCGGAAGCGCTCGCCCGGCGCGACATTGGCAGCAGCGAGGTCGACGGGCATGTAGAAGTATGAGGTTCGCTGACCCAGCGCGTAGAACGTCAGCCCGGCCGCCACGGCAAGAAAGCCAAGTCCTCCGACAATCACCGACAGCCGTTTCTGCTTGCGTGTCATTGCGTCTCCGATGGCTCGATGCCGAGATCGGCTGCAAACTGAACAAGAGCCATGCCCTCGTCCGTGTCAGCACCCAGGCCTTCAAGCCCGCGAGCGAGCGCGTCTTGCGCGTCGCCCGTGCGGCCCAGAACCGAATAGGACCGTATCAGACGCTGCCAGCCGGTGGCATCGTCAGGATTGTCGCGCAGACGCTGATCGAGTTGCGCGACCATGCCTTCGATCATCGTATTGCGGTCTTCCGTCGACATTTCGGCGGCCGCTTCCATGTCGTCGCGCGTAGGGCCGGGCGCCGGCTCTGCCTCCAACTCGGCACGCGCCAGCGCCTGCATGGCCGCACCGCGCCAGGGCGAACTTTCCGGCAGATCGTCGATCATGGCCCGCCAGCCGGCCGCTGCCTTTGCAAGGTCGCCCTGCTGGGCAAGGCCCAATGCCAGGAAAAAGCGCGCCCTGGGATTGGATGCGTCGTCCGCCAGCGCGCGCTCGAATGAGGCTTGCGCGTCGGCGGTGACGATGTTGCCCGCCGATCGGTAGAGGGCCTCGCCAAGGCCTGCTGCGCGGTCGGCGCTTGCGCCATTCACCCTGATCGCGTTGCGAAAGGCGACAGCGGCGTCTTCGCTGCGGCCAACCCGCAAATAGATCGGCGCGAGCACATCCCAACCGCGACCGTCCTCGGGATTATCGATCAGATGCCGCTCAGCACGCGCAATCAGTTCCTCGATTGAATTGTCAGCGGGATTGGCGGCCATCCGCGCCTGAAGCGACTGGTCCGGCATTCCGGGCGATCCAAGCCACAGGTAACCGCCGAGCGCCAGCACGGGCACCGCAAGCACTGCGACGCTCACTGTCAGCCGCGCAGCGTTGCCAGTTTCGGAACCTGCAGAGCCGTTGCCAGCTTCGCTTGCGCGCAAAATGCGGCGGCCGATTTCCGCCTTCGCCTCTTCCGCCTCTACAGACGAAATTGCGCCGCGCTCAACATCGCGATCAACTTCGGCCAGCTGATCACGGTAAACTTCGACATCATGGCCGGAAGAAGCCTGCGCGCCCGATCGAAGAAATGGCCATATCACGGCCAGGCAGGCCGCAGCCGTCAGAAGCGCAGCGATTATCCAGAACACGGTCATGGCTGCCTCATTAGCGCCGCCGGTGCGTGAAGCCTATGGAGACGGGTTGCGACCATTTGGCGTCCGGCGTTCGACCAGGCAGCCACGTTGGCGTCAGGTCAGCAGCGACCAGCTGCCATCCTCGTTGCGGCAGGCTGCGCCGCGCAATGTTCGCGACTGCCCGCCGGCGACAATTGTATGGGCATATTGCCGGCAGTCCTGCGAGCCAACGCGGTATGGCTGATAGGCAACCACCTCACCGGTGACACCGCCATTGGTGCCGGTCCATGCTACGGGCCGGTTGGCCGGCGTGTATTCAAGAGCCTGATATTCGGCCTCAAGCGCAAGACGCCGATCACCGGCCGCAAGCGATGCCCCGGCAGCGCCGCCGATCAGTCCGTTGCCGATGGCCACAATGCCGGCATTGCGCGCGCCCGCGCCCGAACCGGCAAAGCTGCCGACCAGCGACGAGCCACGCGTACCGCTCGAGGCGCAGCCGCCCAGAACGAGTGCGGAAGACAGCAATAGGATGATTGCTTTCATGGTCGAGACTGCCGCCGGTTTTTCTGCCCTATCAGGAGTTGGCATTCGCTAGTTGCCATATTTGGCCGAAATGCGGCTCCTTCGCGCCACACGATTGTGTTGAGCCTAGTTGAACGCACTTCGCAGCGTGATTTCCACCTTCAGGCCACCGAGCTTGGAGCGGCCCAGTTTCAACTCGCCGCCATACTCGCTCACCAGATCGGCCACAATCGAAAGGCCCAGACCCGTGCCGGGCTTCGATTCGTCCAGCCGACGGCCGCGTTTCACGGCCTCCCTGGCCTGATCCTCGGGAATACCCGGCCCGTCATCCTCAACCGTGAGTTCGAAAAGTTCAGGCGGTTCGTCCCCATGTTGCGGCGGCCGCACGGCGATAAGGGCCTGGCTGTTCGCCCATTTCATCGCGTTTTCGAGCAGGTTCCCGACGATCTCTTCCAGATCCTCGCGCTCACCGGAAAAAATGATCTCCTCTTCCGGAAGATCAAGCGTCAGTTCCTTATCGGGCGAGAGCTTGCGCGTCACCCGCACCATGCGCTCCAGCGTTTCGGCGACCGGAGTGCGAAACACCACGCTGTCGCGTTGCGCGGCCATTCGGGCGCGCTGGAGATAGTGCTCCACCTGGTCGCGCATCAGCGCGGCCTGCTCGGCGATCAGCTTGCCCTTGCCGTCGCCGATCGCCCGGCCTTCGTTCTGGATCACCGCCAGCGGCGTCTTCAACGAATGGGCGAGATTGCCGACCTGTGTGCGCGAACGCTCAACAATGCGGCGATTGCTTTCAATCAGCGCGTTGGTTTCGGCCGCAAGTGGCGCGATCTCGGCGGGAAACTTGCCGTCGAGCCGATCCGCCGATCCTTCGCGAATTTTCGCCAGCGCACGACTGACCTTTCCGAGCGGGTTCAGTCCGAGGAAGATGGCCACGGCATTGATACCGATCATTCCCAGGCCAAACAGGCCGAGATAGGTGTAGAGCCTGTTTTCGAAGGCTCTGACTTCGTCTTCCAGTTCGGTCCGATTGCCCATCATGCGAAAGCGGGCAATCCGGTCCTCGGCATCGAGAACGAATTCGGTCTCGATCACCTCAAGCCGCTCGCCAGCCAGCCCCTGAATGAAATAACGGCGCTGGAACTCGGCGTCGAACGGGACGATCTCGGTGGACATGGCCGGCACCGGGCCGGTCATCGAGGGTGAGCTCAGCAACCCGCCAAGGTTGTCCGACACCGGAACGACCGACCAGTACCACCCGGATTCACCCTGGTTGAAGCGCAGGTCGCCGAGATTGGGGCTGCCGGCCAGTTCGCCGCCTTCGGTGACGCTGACAGAGCCGATCAGATTGAAGAGGTGTGCGGACAGGAGATTTTGAAAGCCGCGCTCGCTCGATTGCCGGAAAATCGCGGAAATGATCGTCGCGATGACAAGCAGCGCAAGGATCGCCCAGACGCTGGAAAATGCGATGACACGGAAGGTGAGCGACCGGAACAGACGCCTGAAGAGCGGCATGAGGCCTTCAGCCCCTGGCCGGATGTTGCGATCCCGCTATCACGCCTGCGGCTCGCGCATCCTGTAGCCCATGCCGCGCACGGTCTCGATCAGGTCGATGCCCATCTTCTTGCGCAGCCGGCCGACAAACACCTCGATGGTGTTGGAGTCGCGATCGAAATCCTGATCGTAGAGATGTTCGACAAGCTCGGTGCGTGACACCACCTCATCCATGTGGTGCATCAGGTAGGCCAGCAGACGGAACTCGTGCGAAGTGAGCTTCAGCGGCACGCCGTCGACATCGGCCTTGGATGATTTGGTGTCGAGTCTCAAAGGACCGCAGGACAATTCGGTAGAGGCATGGCCGGCCGCACGGCGAATGAGCGCGCGCATGCGGGCCAGGACTTCCTCAATGTGGAATGGTTTGGCAACGTAGTCGTCGGCACCGGCATCAATGCCGGCTACCTTGTCAGACCATCGGTCGCGGGCGGTCAGCATCAGGACCGGCATCTTCTTGCCGTCGCGGCGCCAGCGCTCGAGCACGCTGATGCCATCCATCTGCGGCAGGCCAATATCGAGAATCACTGCGTCGTAGGGTTCGGTGTCGCCGAGGAAATGACCTTCCTCGCCGTCAAATGCCTTGTCGACCACATAACCGGCATCGGACAGCGCATCCGTTATCTGGCGATTGAGATCCTTGTCGTCTTCCACCACCAGAATGCGCATCGACTGTCCCCTCGTACTGCCTGTGATCGACGGCCTTGCCGTCACCCTCCTTACAGCCGCGCCGCCATCACAGCGGAACGGTGCTTTCGATCCTGCGCGGCCGCTGACCATCCTTGGCCGGCACCAGAACAACGATATGGCACACGGTCTGGCCACCCTGGTTCTGAGCGGTTGCTGAATGAAGGGTGCCGCCATTCTGCGCGGCCATCTGCTGGCCAACTGCGTTGCAGCTGCTCTGCACCGTAACCACGGGCAGCGCGGCCTCAGGCACCGACGGTGCGACCGCAACCGTACCGGCCGCAGCAGGCGCCAGAGGCAAAGTCGCGGCAAACAGGGCGGCCGCCAGCCATTTGGTGAACGTTTTCATGCCGGCATATTTAGCCGATCGGGCCTGAACGCGAAATGAACAATTGAGGTAGCCTTCAATTCATCCAATTCGCGAAACGGCACCCAGCCGGCCAAAAATGGCGACGATGCCCGAAACCGCCGTGACCGCCTGCAGGACGGAATCCGTCAGCGCCGCATTGTCGAGGCCGCCGACCGGGAAGCCGAATATCGCTGCGGCCGCGCTACCGACGGTGACCACAGAAGCCCAGATTGTACGAGCGTCTGCCCAGCAGGCTTCGAATTGCGGTCCGCGCAAACTGTCGGGGTCCTCGGCCGAGAACACTTGCGCCACCGCTCCGCTCGCCGGCCAGACCAGCCGCCGCCGGCTTGCCTCGTAGCGGGGGCGATCGCCTCGGGCGATTGTGGCGATGCCCGATGGGCCTTCGATCATCACCTCGCGCGCGTCTCCCAGCGTTTCGGCAACAAGCGCTATCTGGCCATACCGGCTCAGCGAAAACGGCGGGAATCCGCGCACAAGACCGTTCACCCATTCCGCGCCCAGCCGCGTCTTGCCGGCACCGCGTCCGCCCAAAGCGAGCCAGCGGTCCGGGGCTCCCAGAAACGCATATTGCCAGCGGATCGCCTGGTCGAACCACTCGCCCTCAACCAGCGCTCCCTCGTCCGGCGTCGGCGCGTCCGGCCACGATTTCATCGGCGAAGAAGCGGGCGAGTTCGACGATGCGCTCGTCGATGCGACGGAGGATGTCAGCCTTGTCGGCATCTGTCTTATTCTGCTTTTCCTGCATGCCCGCCTCCGCGCCGACGATCTCGCCGGCCTTCTCCAGCGCACGCATCAGCGCCGCCACGGTCTCGATCCGCGCCTTGTCGTAGACGCCGCCTTTGCCGTCCTCCTGGATCTTTTCCATCTCGCCGATCAGCCGATTTGCGAGCCGCACGATGCGTTCGGCCTGCGTCAGCCCGTCGGCCTGAATGTCGAGCGCGCGCCAACCCTGACGTTCCGCCTTGTTTCTGATCGTCTCTGGCTGCCGCCCTGATATCGCTGCTAGTTCCGCGAAGGTGGGTGCGGCGCCTTCGAAAACCGCGCGCATGGCATTCCAGGCGGCAGCGGTTCTGGCTGTCGTCATCGAAGTCTCCGCACTGTTGTGAGGTTTTGCTGTGTCCATGTGCCAAACGGCGGTCAGCACCCCGGTTGTTCACCGGGCTGCACCGCGTCAGCCGCAATTGTTGGACGATAGCTGAACCCTACACGAGCACCGTGACGGTGTCAAGAAAAAATTCCTAGGTAATTTTTCTCCTGTCGCCGGTTACCATTCCCGCCGTTTCCCCTTGTCGCAGGGTCAAAAATCGGGGAGAGTCCCCGCCCGCCGGCAGGGGCCTGCCCTGAAATGGCCGGCATCTGATTTCAGATTGATGGCGGGTAGTTGGGGTACGCAGCCGCGCATGGACAATCCGTTCGAGCCAAAGAAGTCGAAGAGCCCGCGCGCCACGCGGCTGCTCGAGATCGACGCATGGCTGGATTCCACGCTCTACGATGCTGGCTTCAAGCTGGCCGAAATGTGGGAATCGATCACGATTTTCTTCCGCCGGTTCCGCTTCACCGGTTTCTCCCGCGGCTTCTTCGAGCTTGCCAGCGAGGGCATGACGCTAGGCACCGCCGGCGCCATCCTGATGTTCGCGCTGGCGCTGCCGGCGTTTGAGGAAACCGCCGGCGACTGGAAGAGCCAGGGCGAATACGCCGTCACCTTCCTTGACCGATACGGCAATGAGATCGGCCAGCGGGGAATCATCCAGCGCGACTCGCTTCCCGTGGAGGAACTGCCCGAGCATGTAGTCAATGCGGTGCTGGCAACGGAAGACAGGCGCTTCTACGAGCATTTCGGCATCGACTTTGTCGGCCTTGCGCGCGCGCTGGCGCAGAATTTGCGCGCCAACTCGGTCGTGCAGGGCGGTTCGACGCTGACCCAACAGCTTGCGAAGAACCTGTTCCTCACCAATGAGCGGACCGTCGAGCGCAAGATCAAGGAGGCTTTCCTCGCACTCTGGCTTGAGATGAACCTCACAAAGCGCGAGATCCTCCAGCTCTATCTCGACCGCGCCTATATGGGCGGCGGTACATTCGGCATCGCGGCGGCAGCCGATTTCTATTTCGACAAACCGATCACCGACGTCTCGGTCGCAGAAGCCGCCATGCTCGCGGGCCTGTTCAAGGCGCCTGCCCGCTATGCGCCGCACGTCAACCTGCCGGCCGCGCGCGAACGCGCCAACATCGTTCTCTCGGCGATGGTCGAAGCCGGCTACATGACGGAAGGCCAGGTGCTTTCGGCCCGGTTGCGGCCAGCCACCCCGGTCGACCGTGGCGATCAGGAAAGCCCCGACTATTTCCTCGACTGGGCTTTCGACGAGGTCAAACGCGTGGCCACAGCCGCACGTATTCCGCATCACTCGCTGGTCGCGCGCACCACAATCGACATGGGTATCCAGCGCGCGGCGGAAGAATCGCTCGAATACAATCTGCGCCAGCATGGCGAGAGCTACGGCGTCGATGAAGGCGCGATCGTCGTGCTCGACAACAATGGTGCTGTACGCGCCATGGTCGGCGGCCGCGACTACGGCGCCAGCCAGTTCAACCGCGCCACCCAGGCACTGCGCCAGACCGGTTCGTCCTTCAAGCCCTATGTCTATGCTGCGGCGATGGAAGCCGGCCTCACGCCGAATTCCGTCGTTTCGGACGGGCCGATCAGCTGGGGCGGCTGGTCACCCAAGAACTATACGCGTGGTTATTCCGGCCGCATGACGCTCACCACCGCGCTGGTCAAGTCGATTAACACCGTCCCGGTGCGGCTGGCCCGCGACTTCCTGACCACCAAGCCGATCAGGGACCTCGCTTACGCAATGGGCGTTGAGTCCGACATTGAAATCCACAAGACGATGGTGCTCGGCGTCTCCGGCATGACGGTGCTTGATCAGGCAACGGGCTACCTGACAATGGCCAATGGCGGCATGGGCGGGACGCGGCATGGCCTGAACCAACTCGTTTCGCATGCCGGCGAGGTCATCTACGACTTTGAGCGCGACGCGCCGCCGCCGCAACGCGTCCTGAAGGAAGAAACCGTCAGCAGCATGAATTCCATTCTGGTGCAGATCCCCGAATGGGGCACCGGCCGAAGGGCCGCGCTCGACGGCATCCGTTCAGCCGGCAAGACCGGTACGACACAGGCCTATCGCGATGCATGGTATGTGGGCTTCACCGGCAATTACACCGCCGCTGTCTGGCTTGGGAATGACGACTTCAGCGTGACCCGCCGCATGACCGGCGGCTCGCTGCCGGCCATGACCTGGAAGCGGCTGATGACCTACGCCCACCAGAACACCGAATTGAAGCCGATCCCCGGCATCGACAAGCCGTTCGTCGCGCCCATCGGTGTGGCCAGTGCCAAGCGTACACAGGATCAGGCAGACTCGCTGGAACGGCCGCCGGTCATGTCCTCCGCCACCACCGAGTTCCTGAGGGAGATGTCGGAGACGTTCCACAACACTCCGCCCATGGAAGTACCGGCACAGGCTGAGACGCTATCAGCGCTGCAGCCGGACGAAGACACGCCCGGCCAGTCCGGCGCGAACTGATTGACGCCACCCAAAGCGAAAGTCTGAGCCTCATGCAGCTTGCCGGCCGCTTGCCGAACGGGTTATTCGGAGCCTGCCAAGGTGGCCCGGGCAGAGCATGATCCGAACCATTTTCCTCACAGCGATTGTTCTCGTTGTCTCCATTGGAGGCGGTGCGTCCAGTGTCTGGCTGGCGCTAAACGCCAGCGAGGGCATAGGCGCGGTGGTGATCAGCGGATGGACCGCCTTCCCCGATGTCGGCACGCCGAACGCGGACACCTACTCCAAGGCACGCTTCGCTCGCGAGGGCGGCCTGTCGCTTGGCCGGGCGGAAGGGATCGCCTTCGTCGCCAGCCACGACACTTCTGGCGATCCGCTGAGGCGCGATTGCAGCTATCAGATTGAGGGCCAGATTCCGTCTGCCCGTTTCTGGACATTGTACGCCGCGGACCAGCAGCGCGTATTGCTGCCGCCCACAGTGCGGCGCATCCCGGCCCTTCACTCGCAGGAAATGCTACGCACGGTTGATGGCGCCATTTCCATCACCGCGAGCCGTCACCCCGCACCCGGAAACTGGCTTGGGGTCAGCGGGAGCGGTCCGATGCAATTCGTGCTTACGCTGTACGACACACCGGCCGCCTCGTCGGCGCGCGTGTTCGAAATATCGTTGCCGCAAGTGCTGAAGGTCGGCTGCGATGAGTAGGCTCGTATATGCCCTTCTGCTCGGCATCCTGGGTGCCGGCATCGTGCATATCGCGGTACTGATGCTGCTGCCGTACTATACCGAACGCGATGCCTGGTCGCAGCTATCCAAGACATCGGACTACTACTCGATGACACGGATCGGTGGCTCGGGCGCCACGACCCCGCTGGTGCGCTCGGTGGACCCGCTGTTCGCTGCCGCCGCCTGCCGCTTCGATCTCGCCGAGGGCGTCGTGCATGTTTCGGGAGAAGGCACCGTCCCGTTCTGGTCGATGTCCGTATACGACCGCAACGGCCAGAACATCTACAGCTTCAATGACCGCACGGCGCCGGACGGTCGGGTGGATTTTGTCGTTCTCACGCCGGTCCAGACCATAGAGGTGCGCAAGACCCTGCCTGAGAGTTTTGTCGATTCGGTATTTGTGGAAGCCGATCTGTCAGAAGGCATCGTCGTAGTGCGCGCCTTCGTGCCCGACCCGACATGGCGCAGCGCCATCGACGAATTTCTGTCCGGGATCAGCTGCGAGCCTGCCTGAGGCCGGCATCACGCCTGTGACTTGCGCCGCCCACCGCTGGCCGACTTGCGCTTCGATGAGCGCGGAGCACCGCCTTCGCTATCAGGGGCTGCCTCGGTTCGCTCATAGCGGACACCGGGGAACATGATAATGGATGCAACGGTGCCTTCGGGCGGCAACGCCGAGCGTTCGTGCGAACGCGGATGAGCCTTGATCGAAATGATGTCCGCCATGTCGTGCGTTTCTCCATCGTCAAGCGGAAAATAACGCATACGCAAGGAACCAAACGCTTCTTGACGGTGAGTAAGAACTTGTCAGGGTTAACAGCTCGCTAACAAATTTCGCCTAGTTATCGGTATTGGGTGGGGGGTCGCATGAATGGGCTTTTGGCCCTGCGGTTCCCGTGTTCGATTTTGTGTGCCGGTGTTCATGTGACTTTGCGCGCCTCTACAATGGAAGACACCAGCAAGGCCGAAAGGTCCGAACGGCTGTTCCGCTCCGCCGTCTCGGCATATTGCGCGCTGATACGCCCGTCCAAACGCGATGCGGCCCAGCTTGACGACCTGACCTTGCCATTGCTGCCGCTGGTTTCGGTGGAGGGCCGCCGCTACGCTGCTGCTGCGCTGTCGGAATCGGCCCCTCAGCCGACCGTACTGGTGCGCCGACTTGCGGAAGAGCCGCTGGAGATTTCGGCCCCCCTGCTGACCCGCTCGAAGAACTTGAGCGATGTCGATCTGATCGGACTGATTGGCCGCCACGGCATCGACCACGCGCGGGCAATCGGCCGCCGCCCCAACCTCAACGCAAACATCGTGACGCTTGTGAAGGCGTTGGGCGCTTCCCACAGCGCTGATGAAAAGGTGGAAGATATGGAGAATTCGGCCGCGACGGTGGACGTTTCGCAGATCGGTTCCGGCACGCCGGAAACCGTGCCCCACGAACCTGTCGATGCTGCAGAGGAGGTGCGCGTCCAGCTGCGTGAGATGATGCAGCCAGCACGGTCCGCCGAAGCGGCACCCACTCACGATGGGTTCGACTGGGATGCCGCAGCAGCAGCCTACCCGAAGCTCGTGTCGACCGGCCTCAGCGGATCCGATGCCTTTTTCCATACTGCACTTGCAGACGCGCTGGGGATCAGCTTCGGCGCTGCCCAGTCACTGGATGAGGATCATGCGCCCGGATTGACGGTCATTCTGCGCGCGCTCGACCTTTCCGTCGAACAGGCGTTCCTCGTCGTCATGCTCGCCTACCCATATGGGCTGGTTGGCCATGAGAACGTGCGCAATTTCGTTGAAAGCTACCGCAAACTCGAGCGCGGCGAAGCCCGCGACACGGTGCTGGCATGGCGCACACGCGAAGCCGGTAGCCGCACGGCGCGGGCACGCGATTGGGAACCGACAGCCAACGATTCAGCTGCCATGCGGGAACTTAGGGCGTCCTGATCTCGATCAGGCGCGCGAGCATCTCCTCGTCGGCCTCCAGCTCGACCACCCATATGTCAGGGTCGAAACGCATCTCGCGCGCAAGCTTGGCGTCGATCTCGTCCTGCGATCCTGCTTCGATCAGCTTTGCGAACAGCCGCTCTGACGGCCTGGCCCCGTCATAGTCCACTTGTGGCGCCGGCCCATAGAGACCGAGTTCACCGGTTCGGCTTCGCAATATGAGGAATACGGCGCCTGCCTCTGTTGCGCCGCGCTTGATCACGGCGCTGAATCCGCCCTCGTTCTGCAACCGGCGGGTCAGGGCCGAAACCCAGAAATCGGATGTGACCCGCATCGCGTCTGGCCTCTTCGCGGTTTGTCGAACCGGATCAGTTCGTCAGGCCGATTTCCCGCATCTTGGCAAAAACCAGATCGTCCGGTTCGCCGGTAACGGGCAGACCAAACAATGACTGGAATTCCTCGATGGCGCGCTTGGTGCGATTGCCAACCTTGCCATCGAGTTCGATCCCGTCATTGCCGAAGGCGCGCAGACCTGCCTGAATGCGCACAATTCGCGGATCGGGTGGCGATACCTCTGCCGCCGCCGGCTCTGGCGACAGTTGCGGCCGTGGGGCTGGCACCGGCAGAGTTTCCGGCATTTCCGGTACGGCAGCAACCTGCTCCGGATCGACGTCCGGCTCGGCCTGTTCGACTATGCCCAGTTGGGTGAGCAGCGCGTCATCGACCTCGCCGGTCTGCTGCAACCCGACAATGCGCTGGTAGCTCGTGATCGCGGCTCCGGTCTGCGGCCCGGTCAAACCGTCAACGTCCCCGTCATAGAGGTCGAGCCCCTTGAGTATGGTCTGCACCTTCGCCACCGTCGCGTCACCGGGAATAGCCGGTTGCGGCTCGATGCTCTGCGTTATCTGGCTGTCTGCCGGCTGCGGTTCGGGTGTCCGGTCCAGCAGTTGCGGCGTCGGAGCAACCTCGCGCAGAATGGCGTTTGTCTCGGGCTGGCCGAGCTCGATCGCCACTTCACCCGGAGCGCGTGTCGAGAAGAATGCACCTTCATGAAAGTGCGGCTGGTACCAAAGAGCATTCGCCGAAACGAAACCGAACGCGACCAGAAATGCCGTCGTGCCGCCAACCGCAAGGGGGTTGCGCGCGATGGTGCCCGCCGAGAGCGAGACGCCTTCCCTGACCAGCGCCCCGAGACCCGTCGGTTGTTCAAGCTGTCTTGCGGACCGTCTCATCTCTTACCCTCAGTTCCATCGCATGCACCGGGCCCGATGCTTTCGTTTCCGTGGCAACATCCTCCTGCTGCGAGGATTGCGCATGGTCGACTGGAAGCGTCACCGTGACGACAGTGCCTTCGTCCGGCGCGCTTTCGATTGACAGCACACCCTCGTGCAGCGCCACCAGTCCCTTGACCAGCGACAGGCCGAGCCCGGCGCCCTCAAATTTGCGCGTCGTGTCGTTGCTCACCTGCGTGAACGGACGGCCGAGCTTGCCCATATCGTGTTCGGCGATCCCGATGCCGGTATCGGAAACCACGAAGCTCATCTTCCCGCCGAGACGGTAGACTTCGAGCGAAACGGACCCGCCTGCGGGTGTGAACTTGATGGCATTGGAAAGCAGATTGATGATGATCTGCTGTACAGCACGCCGGTCAGCGTCCAGTTCGCGCACATCCGGCCGCACCGATACCGTCAACTCCACGCCCTGGGTTTCCGCCTGGTGCGCCATCATCGAGCGGCAGAGCTCAACCGCATCGTCAACTACAAACGGTTCGGGCCGAATACTGTAGGCTCCCGATTCGATCTTCGACACGTCGAGGATCGCATTCACCACCGACAGGAGGTGATTGCCGGATCGGCTGATCAGTCCCGCATATTCGCGCTGTTGATTGCTCAGTTCGCCAGCCAGATCGTTCAGCATCATGTCGGAAAAACCGATGATGGCGTTCAGCGGCGTTCGCAATTCGTGGCTTACTGCCGCAAGGAACCTGTTCTTGGCAATTTCGGTGCTGTCGGCCTTCTGCCGCGCAGCTTCAATCTCGCTCTGCATCTGCGCAGCCGCCGTGCGATCGCGGACAAGGACGATCAATTCGCCAGACGGCTGCGACACCAGTTCCACCGAGACGGGAAGAAACTTCTCGTCCGCACCCGTTTCGCTGCCAAGCGTGCGGATGCGCAGATCGACCGCTGCGTTGGTCTCCCCGGCTCCCGCATTTGCCAGCGCGTTCATGAACGCCACGCGATCGCCGACATGAACGCGTTCAAAAAGCGAGCGCCCCGCCAGAAGCCCTCTCGGCAATCCGAAAAGCGCGTCGGCTTGTTCCGTCGCCTCCAGAACCTCGCCGGAGGACGACAGCCTCATAATAGAAGCGCCAAGCAGTTGACCCATGTCCTGGATGGAAGGCGTCGTGCTCTTCTCCTGCGCGGGTCTTGCCAGAACCAGCAACCGAGGCGCGACGGAGGCAAAGTAGAGACCTGGCGCCAGCCATGCCCAAACGGAAGGTCCGGCGCCTGGAACGGAAAGGTAGTGCCCCGCAACCGAAGGCAAAGCGAGTGAAGCAGCCGCTGCAAGGACTCCGACGGTCGCATGCCTGCCGGTCCTGTCAATCCACCACGCTTCAAAAGCAAGACCAATTGCGAGAAGTGCGACCGGATGCGCAAGGCTGCCGCCTCCCGCCACCGCCCCGCCAACCGCCAGGACCCCAAGCGTCAGTGCAATTGGTTCAGCGAACGTGCGGCTGCCGGTCACAGCGACCAACGCAGCGCAAGCCCAGGCCGCGGCAAATACGGCGCACACCGCTGCCAGCAACGACGACCCCGAAAGGGTACCTGCCAGAGCTGGCGACAGGGCGGGAGCAACCACAAAAGGCGCTGCGAGCAGCGTGCCAATGAAACGGCGCTGGCGCGCGCGCTCCCCCGCACCAGTCACCCGCGGATGAACCAGTCGCTCACAACCGGCGTCGAGGCCAGCCTGCCAGGCATCGTTTCGGGATGCAGTGATACTCAATACAACGCACTCACACCGTGCCCGCTTTGCGGGTCGAATTCATTGCCGATGACCCTCGCACCCAGCTTTTAATGAATGGATAAATCCAGACCGGCTGGAGGCACTGAATCGCGGAAACTTGGCCGGAATTGCTTCAAATGCCGACAGAGTTCGCCGGATGGTAAACAGAGCGTAAGGCCGATTAAGCCGCCAGGCCGGGCGTCGTTATCGCCACAAAACAGCGTTGGATTTGTGCATATTATAATATTTTCAATGACTTACATGATTACCAGATCGTTATGCCAATGCACGGCATTTGAATCGAACTCAGCTCAAAGACGTATCGATAAAATTCGAATCAAACTCCGGTAAAAAGCGCCCGTCGCGCTCAAGCGGTCCTTCGCATCCGCCGGATAGTGTCTCCCCATACAAGGCGCGCAAAAGTGCCGCCGAAATGATCGAGGGACGTCATGGGGTTCATCATCCGCTCAGTATTCTGGCTTTCGCTGGTGCTGCTGCTGGTGCCGTTTGGGGGAACGGGCGCCGACAGTGAGAACACCGTCGGGCCGGTTGAAGCATTCTTTGCCGCACGCGGCGCCATCGGCGATATTTCCGGCATGTGCGAGCGCAAGCCCGATGTGTGCGAAATCGGCAAATCCGCCATCTACACAATCGGTGTACGGGCCCGCGAGGGTGCGCGCATGGCAATGGCTGCAATCGAGGAAGAACCGGTCGAGGCCGATACCGAACTGACCACCGGCAGCGTACCCGTTTCGGAATAACCGGCCGGGTTTTGCGTGACGAAAGGCGATAGGGTCACTAAATGTGACCCATGACCGACACGACCATCGACAGCATCTGCCAGGATTTCGAATTCCTCGACGACTGGGAAGAGCGCTACCGCTACATCATCGATCTCGGTGCCGCCCTTGCTCCCTACCCTGAAGAGCTGCGTGATGACGCGCACAAGGTTCGCGGTTGCGTCAGCCAGGTCTGGCTGGCCGTCGACAGGGAAGACGGTCCTGACCCGGTGTTACACCTTTCCGGTGATTCCGACGCGCATATCGTGCGCGGGCTTGTTGCAATCGTTCTGGCACTCTTCTCCGGCCGCAAGGCCAGCGAAATCAGCCAAACGGATGCTGAAGGCCTGTTCCAGCAATTCGGGCTGGACGAACACCTGACGCCGCAGCGGTCCAACGGCCTGCGCGCAATGGTGAAGCGCATTCGCGACGAGGCAAGTCTCGCACTGTCCCAACAGCAACCAGCGAGCTAGCCGCAGCTCATCCCAGGCTTGGGCGGTAGTCCGCCGTGCCCCAATGGAGCGTCACAGGCCTGCGCGCTGAGCGGTCGCTGCGGCTTGGCTCATAGTGACGCGCGAGTGCGGCAAGTGCCGATTTGAGCACGATCTTTGCCGAACGCGCCGGCCAGCCGCGCTCGCGCTCTACTGTTTCGACGCCCTTGAGATAGCAGCAAATATCCACCAGCACGCCCGCAAGTTCGGGGCCGACCGCTTGAATTGCGTTTTCGACCCGCTGCCGCGCCGCAAGCGCCGCGTCGGTCAGTTCGGCTGTCCCTCCCGGCTCGCTGCGGCTGCGGCCTGAAGACACCGAAGCCTGCCAGTTTGCGCCGAGGCGCGGCATGAGCTGCCCGCGCGTATAGTCTGAGCGCAGCCGTTCGCCGGCGCTGAATTCATCGTTGGTCAGAAATCGTTGGCCGTCACGGTCCCGTCGTCGCGCGATAACCGACAAGGGTGATTCGGCGCGATTGACCGTCGCCGTCGCCAACGCACCGTCGACCTCGACAAACTGTTCTTCGAGATCGCGGTGCTGCCCCTCGAAATCGGGCTTGCCGCCGCTATTTCTGCGCCAGAAGGCCAAACCGCTATCGGAAAGCGCAATCTGCGCTCCCTGGCGCACTACCAACCCGCGCCTTGCCATCTCGGACACGGCCTCCCTGCCCACGGCTATCGTACCGCGCCCGTTTTCGAGCGCCAGCTTGTCCGGATTGGCTGCTGCCTTGCCCACCGCGTTTCCGGCCACGAGAAACCGTGTGACGCGCAGCAAGTCAGCATTCGTCACGCCTTTATGATCCATGACCGTGCGATGCTCTAAAGCGGCAGCCTGCCGCGAAAGGCGGCGGCGACAATGTGCTCCGTGCGGGCAATTATCTGGTCGAAATCATCGTCGTCACGCAGATCCTCGACCAGATGGCAGGCATGCATGACCGTTGTTCGGTCGCGCCCGAAACCTTTGCCGATATCGGTCATGTTGAGGCCCAGCATGACATGGCTGACATACATGGCGATCTGTCTGACGCGCGATATCTCGTCCGTACACCTGCCCGATCTCCTGAGTTCACGACTGGGCAGGTTGAAGAACGCCGCCGCTAGGTCAATCACACAATCGCATGCTTCTATGACGCGCACATCACGGTCAGTCGTTGCAATGCGGGTGCTGCCGCCGTGACCCGGAACCTCTTCGGCATCGCAATCTGCATCCGATATTTGCACTGCATTGATTGATGACACGCGGACTGCCTCCCAATAGTAGGAATATAATCCTTTCTACCGTGAGTCATTTGCGATGTGAACATAATGAGAACAATTCTGCGTTGCGATTCTTTCCAACGCATTGATTTCAAACGGTGATTCTTCCGTTGCCGATCCCGCTCTACAGATATTTATCCACGCACGCGCCAGCGCGCCGAATGTTCTGCCATGTCAAAACATTCGGAAACGCGGCAAATGAGCGAACTGGAGCAAGAGGCACAGGTCTACAGGAGACAGAAGGACAAGGAGACCGCCACCGCGCGCCAGATCGCAGCACTCCAACTGACCTGTGGTATCGACCTCGAGGCAGCATTGCGCTCACCGGAACGGGAAAAGGAACGCATTCGGCGTCGCATCGCAATTCGCCTCAAGCGCGAACGCGCAAGAGGGCTTCAACGCCACTGGAGCTACGATCTCAACCGCCATATTGCGCTCAAGCAAGCGCTTGACCGGTTGGCCAGATAAGCAAAAGGCGGGCCTTTCGACCCGCCTTTGCAATACTGTTGTGTGAGATGCCTATTTGGACTTGCGCTTGCGTCCGAGGCCCATCTTCTTGGCCAGTTGCGAGCGCGCCGCCGCGTAGCTGGGTGCGACCATCGGATAGGTGGAGTCGAGACCCCACTTCTCACGGTATTCCTCTGGCGTCAGACCGTAGTGGGTCATCAGGTGGCGCTTGAGCGACTTGAACTTCTTTCCGTCCTCAAGACAGATGATGTAGTCATCGAAAACGGAACGCTTCGGGTTTACGGCCGGCTTCGGCTTTTCGGCTGGGGCAGCCTCTGCCGCACCGCCGACGCGCGCCAGCGCCGCGTGAATATCCGAGATCAGCCCCGGCAAATCACCAACCTGGATCGGGTTGTTGCTGACATAGGCAGCAACAACGTCCGCCGTCAGTTCGATAAGATTGTCGTCTGCGCGGGTAGCAGTGACTGTGTTTTCCATTTTCGATGCCCCAAAATTCAGAGATATATGCAGGTGCCTGAACACCCTCAGTGAGTTGCGACCATGTGCCGTTGCTTCGACACTTTTCTGATTCGAAGCCGCTCCCCCTCAATTGATCCTTGCAATAGTGAAAGTCAAATCATTCTTTATATCAAAGTGTCGCACGTCACTATTTCCGACCGACACCGCGACATTGCAGTTAATTGATTGTTATGCGGTAGAGCAAAATCAATCGAATCAAATGACCTTTTTGCGCTATGTATTCTTGCCGTCGGCTGAGCCGCCATCCTCGGCCATGTCGTCGACAAGGGACTTGTCCCAAAGCCGATAGCCGGCAGAATAGGCCGCCCGGGCCAGCAGATGCGCCGAAACCGGTGCGGTCAGCATGACAAAAGCCACGGCTGCCAAGGCTCGGAGCGTGGTCGCAGCATCTTCCGCGAAGACCGCCAGCGCGATCAGCATGGCCCCGGAACCGACCGTTCCGGCCTTCGAGGCTGCATGCATGCGCGAGTAAACGTCGGGCAGCCGGACAATGCCAAGTGCTGCAATCAGCGCAAATGAAGCGCCTATGACGACAAGAACACCCGCAATATAATTCTGGAGTTCCGAAATCATCTTACGCGCTCAACTTTAGGTTGGTCTTCCTTCTCTATACTCTCCTCGCCCTTCGGTCCGCGCGACAGAATGAACCGCGCAAAGGCTACCGTTGCGAGAAACCCGACAAGGGCCAGTGCAATCGCGATGTCCAGATACAGCGTGAAACCGGTGCGAATGCCGACCACGGCGATGAACCCGATCGCGACACTGACCAGCATGTCGAGCGCCAGAACGCGGTCGGGCAGCGTTGGGCCGACAATGAAACGATAGACCGTTACAAGAAACGACAGGCTCAACAGGCCCATCGCAGCCAGTTCGGCAAACTCGCGAAACTGTTCGCCGACGCTCACCGGAACGCCTCCAAAATCTTCCGCTCGAACCCCTCGGCGATGTCGCGCCGCGTCTGGTCGACGTCCGAGCAATCGATGGCATGCACGTATAAAGTGCGCCTGTCATCAGACACATCAACCGACAGCGTGCCAGGCGTGAGCGTTATCAGATTGGCCAGAAGCGTGATTTCGCCGTCACGATCGACCTTCATCGGATAGGCAAGAATGCCCGGCTTCACGTTCATGTTTGGCGAGAGAACCAGCACCGCCACGCGCCAGGCGGATAGGATCAGTTCGTAGACGAACAGAACGGCAAGCGAGACCACCCGCCAGGATCGGGTCAGATAGCCGATATAACCGACCTGCTCGCGGATCAGGTAAAGCGCGACAGCGGCAAGCACGAAACCGAAGACCAGGTTTGCCAGCGTGAAAGATGCCGAGACGGCGGCCCAGGCGATTGCCAGTATCAGATTGATGAGAAACAGGCTCATTGCGCCGCCTCCACGGGAAACACCGCCCCGATATAGAACTGGGGATTGAGCAGGCCTTCAGCTGCGTTCTGCGCGGCCGCAATCAGCGGCTCCGGCCAGACTCCGATGATCACGACCGGCACACACAATACCAGAACGGCCAGATAGGTGCCTTGCGTGATTTCCCGGTCCTCTTGTGGCGCTTCCTTCTCCGGAATCCGCCAGAAGGCGAGCACGAAGACACGCCCCAGTGCAAGCGTGGTCAAGAGACCCGTCACCAATATCGCCAGAGCCAACCACCATGCGCCCATGTCGAGGGAAGCCTGGATCAGGATCACCTTTGGCCACAATCCCGAACCCGGCGGCAGCCCTGCCGCCGCAAACACCAGAAGCAGCGTGACAGCCGCCATGAGCGGATGCGACCGGTAGAGCCCGGAAAGCCTGTGAAGCGAATAGCTGCCCCCTGCCCGCCGCATCAGCCCGGCAAGCAGGTAGAGCGCAGTCATGACCAGCATCGAATGCACCGCATACACCACCGAACCGGCGAGCCCGGTGGCATCGCCCAGCCCGATACCAGCGAGCATGAAGCCGATGCCGGAAACGACAACGAAACCAAGAACGCGCCTGATATCGGATTGGGCGAGTGCGCCCAGAATGCCGACCAGCATCGTTGCAATCGCCAGCCAGATAATGACGTTCGACAGTTCGGAGCGCTCGGGCGGAAACAGCATGACGAGCGTTCTCAGGAGCGCATAGACGCCGACTTTGGTCAGCAATCCGGCGAAGAGCGCCGCCACCACTATGCGCGGCGTATGATAGGAGGCCGGTAGCCAGAAGTTGAGCGGAAACGCGGCCGCCTTCATGCCGAAGGCGACCAGATAAAGAGTTGCCAGCGTCATCAGCGGCGCGGTCGAGCGCAGTTCCGGCGCCTTGCGGGCAATGTCGGCCATGTTGAGCGTGCCGAAGATGCCGTAAAGATACCCGGTGGCGATGAGAAACAGCGTCGTCGCGACCAGATTGAGGATTGCATATTTGGTCGCGCCATCGATCTGCCGCCGGCCCGAACCCAGAATGATCAGGCCGAACGAGGCGATCAGGAACACCTCGAACCAGACATACAGATTGAAAATGTCGCCGGTCAGGAACGAGCCGTTCACGCCCGCCATCATTAGAAGCAGGAAGGGGTAGAAACCGTAGCGGCGGCCGACATAGTTGACCGTGTTCGTGGAGAACATCGCGCACATCAGCGCGACTAGCCCTGCCGTCGCGACCAGCGTCGCGCCCAGTGCATCGGCCACGAAGGAAATGCCGAAGGGCGGCAGCCAGCGGCCCATGGTCATCACCACCGGCCCGCCGGTCAGAACATGCGCGAGAAGGCCGACGTCGACGACAAACAGCGCCGCCAACCCGGCGATTGCCAGTCCGGGTTGAATTGCCGTGCGATGCCGCGTCATGAGCAGCGCTGCACCGAAGACCAGCGGCAACGCCACAGGCGCGATCACCAGCCAGTCGGCGAGTGCAACCGGCTCGGTCACCATAGCCGCTGCCAAGTCGATCTTTGTGCTTTCTCCGACCGCCATCGTAGCCTCAGTACCGCATCGGTGGCATGTCTTCGTCCACTGGTTCCGCGACCCGCATTTCTTCGGTGTCGTCAGTGCCGAGTTCCTGATAGGCGCGATAGGTCAGCACCAGAAGGAAGGCGAAGACGGAAAAGGAAATGACGATCGCCGTCAGCACCAGCGCCTGCGGCAGCGGGTTCGCCGTTACTTCAGCGGGTATCGGCAGATCGTCGGGAATGATCGGCGGCACCTCACGCGTCAGCCGACCGGAAGTGAAAATCAGCAGGTTGGCCGCGTTGCCCAGAATCGCAGCGCCAAGCAGGATGCGGATAATGTGCTTCGACAGGAGCAGGTAGACCGCAACAGCGAAGAAGATGCCGACGAGTGCCGAAAATGCCGTTTCCATCAGTCCTCCTCGCGCTCTTCGAGCGCCAGCGCGATGGATGTCAGCGATCCCAGCACGACGAGATAGACGCCGATGTCAAAGACCAGCGGCGTTGAGAGATCAACCTGAACGCCAAGCACGTTAATCTGCGCCCACAGGCCGGTCATGAACGGCACCCCGCCAAACAGAGACAGGAACCCCGAAATACCGGCGATGAACAGGCCGAACCCCGAAATCGACATCGGATGAAAGTAGATCGCCCTGCGCACAGGCGAGACACCGCAGGCGATGCCGTAGATCGCGAATGCCGAGGCTGCGATCAGGCCGCCGATGAAGCCGCCGCCCGGTTCGTTGTGCCCGCGCAGCAGCACAAACACCGAAAACAGCACCATCAGGCTGGTGAGATATGGTGCCATCGTGCGGAAAATCAGCGTGCGCATGTCAGCTCTCCGCCTTCGCCGCTTCATCGGGTTCGGACTGGCTGAAGCGAATCCTGATCAGCGCGAGGATCGCCAGTCCCGCGATCATCACGACCGCGATCTCGCCCAGCGTATCCAGACCGCGGAAATCGACCAGGATAACGTTCACGATGTTGCGGCCATGCGCGATCACATAGGAATGGTCGCTGAAGAAGCGCGACAGCGTGTCGTCAAACGCACCTTGCGTGACGCGCAGCAGCATCAGACCGAAACCTAGCCCGCATGCGGCCGCGATCAGCGCATCGACGGTCTTCTCGCCGGTCGGGCGATGATCGGCCGGCGACAGCCGCAACCGCGTCATGACAAGAGCCAGGATCACGACGCTCAGCGTCTCGACCATGAACTGGGTGAACGAAAGGTCCGGCGCGCCCATCAGTACGAACAGCAGGGCAACGGCAAAGCCCTGAATGCCCAGCGACACGATTGCTGTCAGCCTGCTGGCCGCCGCCAGCACCGACCACAGGCCGATAACCGCGATCAGGATCACCACCCATTCGTAGAACTGAAGTTGCGGGAACGCTGGCCAGGCGGGGAACTCGCCGAACAATGCCGGCGGCAGGAACAACGCGGCAGCGATCACAATGAAGGTGACCGTCATGTAGCGGTCCATTCGCCCGTTCTGGAGAACCAGCGTAACAGCGCGCGACAGTCGCAACGTGCCGACAATTGCCTGATCGAAACCCTTGTCGGGTCCCCAGCCGATTGCTGCCAGCAATGCGGCCAGCATTGCGCGCATGCGCGCCAGGCCCAGATAGATCGCCGCACCGATGGCGACCGTGACGCCCGAGAGCAGCAATGGCAGTCCGATATGCGGAATAAGCGAGATATGCGCGTGAACCTGCGTTCCAGCCACCGCCGTCGCCATTGGATCGGTCAGATTGTGGTGCGACCAGGTAGAGAATACCGCAGTCACGATGCCCAGAACCGACAAAGTCACCGGGCCGATCCACAAAAGCAGCGGCCCTTCATGCGCATGTTTGGGCGTCTCGACAGCCGGGCCAAGGAAGGGCTTCAGCGCCACCGCAAAGCCGATGGCCAACATCAGCGCATTGCCGGCTATGGCGACAAGCGTCAACGCACTCGTCCAGCCATTGGCAAAACCAAGCGCGGCGTAGATCTCTTCCTTGGCGAGGAAGCCGAACAGCGGCGGCAGCCCACCCATCGAAAACGCTGCAACGAATGCCGCAGCGAAGGTGATCGGCATGACCGTCCGCAGCCCGCCGAGCTTGGTGACGTCGCGGGTGCCGGCCTCGTGGTCTATTGCGCCGGCAATCATGAACAAGGCTCCCTTGAACATGGAATGCGCGATCAAATAGAGCACCGCTGCCTCGATCGCTTTTTCCGATCCGAAGCCGGTGAGCATGACAAGCAGGCCAAGCGAGGCGACGGTCGTGTAGGCAAGCATCAGCTTGAGGTCGGTCTGGCGCACCGCCAGCAGACCACCCGTCAGCAGCGTCGCACCGCCAAACACCGGCAGGATCGTCTCCCACGCTACCGTATCGCCGAAGATAGGGTTGAGGCGCATCACCAGATAGACGCCGGCCTTCACCATCGTTGCCGAATGTAGGTAGGCCGACACTGGCGTCGGCGCCTCCATCGCGTTGGGCAACCAGAAATGGAACGGCACCTGCGCCGATTTGGTGAATGCTCCGCCAAGCAGCAATAGCAGCGCAGCCAGATAGATCGGGCTTTCGCGCATGACCTCACCGCTCGCGATCAGCGACGACATGTCGGCCATGCCGGTCGCCGTCCAGATGAGGATAAGCCCGGCCAGCAGCGACAGCCCGCCCATGCCGGTCACGATCAGCGCCTGTACGGCTGCGCGGCGCGATGCCTCCCTCGAATGATCGAACCCGATCAGCAGGAATGAGGTGATCGATGTCAGTTCCCAGAACACGAACAGGGTGAGGAAGGAGTCGGCAACGACCAACCCTTGCATTGCGCCCATGAACATCAGGATGAACGAGAAGAACCGCCCCTGATGCGGGTGTCCTTTCAGGTAAGCGCCGGCATAAAGAACGATCAGCGTGCCGATGCCGGAAATCAGCAGCGCGAAGGTCAGCGACAACCCATCGAGAAACCAGGAGAAGCGCGCGCCAAGGCTTGGTATCCACTCATACCCGCCGCCAATGGTCCCGCCCTCTGCAACCGTTGGCACGAAGCCGGCGAAGTGGATGAAAAGGAAGGCCGGCGCCAGGGCGAGCAACCAGGCTGCGTTGTGCCCCGCGGCACGCGTCAGCGCTGGCGCAAGGCATGCGGCAAGAAACGGCAGAAATAGCGCGAAAAGGGTCAGCGATTGCCCGGCCGTTTCCATGCGGTCGCTATGTCCCCTCGCTTCGTGCCGTTGTATTGCTTGCGGTCACTTAGCTGTTGAACATTCCACGGGCAAGGTACCGCGACAATAGGTGCCTGTGGCGACTTGGCATTCGTGCACGAAAATGTGCTGGACCGTGCTCCATGACAGCAGGCAGCAGCGACACTACATTGGGTGCGCACCAAACGCGGAGACAGACATGACAACCAGAATGGCGCTGAAGGTTGAGAAGAGCGACGCAGAGTGGCGCGAGCAGCTCACGCCGGAACAGTACTATGTGACACGAGAGCACGGCACCGAGCGCGCCTTCACCGGACCCAACTGGGACAACAAGGATGCGGGCCTTTATCGCTGCGTTTGCTGCGACAAGCCGCTCTTCCGTTCCGAGACCAAGTTCGATTCCGGCACCGGCTGGCCGTCATTCTATGAGCCGATCGACAAGGAAGCCGTTTCCGAACACTCGGACCGATCATGGTTCATGACGCGCACCGAGGTCCGCTGTTCGGACTGCGATGCGCATCTGGGTCATGTGTTTTCCGATGGCCCACCGCCAACCGGTCTGCGCTACTGCATGAACGGTGTGGCCATGACCTTCCAGCCAGATGACGAAAAGGCGGCCTAGTCTCACATCGGGCTGATGTAACGGCCATACACCCAGCCGGTGACGAAATTGCCGTCGCGGGCGGGATCGTGCCAGACCTCGCACCACCGATAGCGCACAGCCTGCGCCCTTTGCCAGCTCGGCAGGGTTTCGATGTTGAACAGGTTGAGGTTTTCCGTGCAGCGGCCTGTCATTGCGAGCGGGGTCTCGTTCGGATAGGCCGCCTGCTTCTGCGACTTGGACGAAGGGTATTTGCGGACGTTGAGCGTATCGCCCCACGGAACATTGGCGACTTCCCAGGCCGAAAATACGGTTGCCCCGGCAATGCCCGGCGCTGCCACAACCGACGAGAATACGGCGAGCGCCGAAATGGATTTCACAAATGCGTTCATGATGGTGCTTCCTCCAAAGTTCGATTGAATTCGATAACTCCGGATTAGCGATCGCCACTTGAACCATCGGTGAGGGATATGTTCATTCGCCGTTCACGCCATCACACCGAGATCCCATGACACAGCATCAATTTCCTGCCGGCCAGCCGCCCATCGCCGCGAAACAACCGGTCGAGGACACGCGACACGGTATCAGCCGCACCGACGACTACGCCTGGCTGCGGGCAGACAACTGGCAGGAGGTGTTCAAGGACCCGTCCCTGCTCGATCCGGCAATCAGGTCGCATCTGGAGGCGGAAAACGGCTATCAGGAAGCGATGCTGGCCGATGGCAAGGCGCTGCGCAAAACGCTGTTTGCGGAAATGAAGGGCCGCATCAAGGAGGACGATTCCTCCGTGCCGATGCCGGACGGCCCCTTCGCCTATGGCACCGGCTTTCGCGAAGGCGGCGAGCAGCCCCGCTATTTCCGTACGCCTCGCGATGGCGGCGAGGAAGAGATCCTGCTCGACGGCGACAAGGAGGCCGCCGGCAAGGCCTATTTCCGCATCGGCGGTGTCGACCATTCGGGCGACCACGCGCGCCTCTTGTGGGGTGTCGATGACAAGGGGTCGGAATTTTACACACTTCGTGTGCGCGACCTCGCCTCTGGTGAGGACCTCGACGACCAGGTCGCCGATACCGGCGGCGGAGGCGTGTGGGACGCCGGCAATGACGGCTTCTTCTACACCGCGCTGGACGCCAACCACCGGCCATCCAGGGTTCTCTATCACCGGCTCGGGGATGATGGTCCGGATCGTCTGGTCTATGAAGAAACCGATCCCGGCCTGTTCATGAGCGTGGGCGGAACGCGCCTCAACGACCACATCCTGATCGCGATCAACGATCACGAGACGACGGAGTATCGGCTGCTGCCCGCCAACGACCCTTCGGCTGAACCAAGGATCGTTGCGCCGCGCGAGACTGGTCTTCAATACGATCTGGAAGAAGGCGGCGAGGTCTTCTTCGTGCTCACCAATGCCGATGGCGCGAAAGACTTCAAGATCATGGTCGCGCCCGCGAGCGAGCCGACGCGCGAAAACTGGCGCGAGATCGTGCCGCACGAGCCGGGCCGGCTGATCCTCTCCATCGTCGGCTTCAAGGACTATCTGGTCCGGCTGGAGCGCAAGGAGGGCTTGCCGCGCATAGTCGTGAGGGAGCGCGCGACGGGTGTCGAGCACACGATCGCCTTTGACGAGGAGGCCTACTCGCTCGGTCTCGGCGGGTCGCTGGAATACGACACCGAGGTTTTCCGCTTCAACTATTCCTCCATGACAACGCCGTCACAGGTGTTCGACTACAACATGCGCACGCGCGAGCGCATTCTGCTGAAAACGCAGGAAGTGCCATCCGGCCACAATCCGGATGACTATGTGACGCGCCGTCTGATGGCGCCGGCACCCGATGGCGAGTTGGTGCCGGTCTCGATCCTTCACCGCCGCGACCTGCCGCTCGACGGCAGCGCGCCATGCCTGCTTTACGGTTATGGCGCCTACGGCATTGCCATCCCTGCTTCGTTCAATACCAACTGCCTGTCATTGGTGGACCGGGGCTTTGTTTATGCCATCGCCCATATTCGTGGCGGCAAGGACAAGGGTTTCGGATGGTACGAGGACGGTAAGAAGGACAAGAAGGTCAACACTTTCACCGACTTCATTGCCGCGTCGATTCACCTGGTTGAAGAAGGTTTCACCAGCCACGATCGCATCGTCGCGCAAGGTGGTTCGGCGGGCGGCATGCTGATGGGCGCGATTGCCAACATGGCGCCGGAGAAGTTCGGTGCGATCATCGCCGAGGTGCCATTCGTCGATGTGCTCAACACCATGCTCGACGCGACGCTGCCGCTCACCCCGCCGGAATGGCCGGAATGGGGAAATCCGATTCAGTCGGAGGACGACTACAATCGGATCGCCTCCTATTCGCCCTACGACAATGTCGGCAGGCAGGACTACCCGCCAATATTTGCCGTCGCCGGTCTTACCGATCCGCGCGTCACCTATTGGGAACCGGCCAAATGGGTCGCGAAGCTGCGTGAGTTGAAGACTGACAACAACCCGGTGTTGTTCCGCATCAATCTGGATGCCGGCCATGCAGGCGCGTCCGGCCGGTTCTCACGGCTTGAGGAAATCGCCTACAATTACGCCTTTGCGATAGCGGTCACGGGTGCCCGTCAGGAAGTTCAGGGACCAGCTTGAGATAAGCCGCAATCGCCTCGCGATCGGCAGGCTCAAGGTTGGCGAGGTTCCTGATGACAGACGCCATCTCCCCGCCGGCCGAATCGAAGTCAGGCGTGAAGCCGCTTTGCAAATATTCGGCGATTTCGTCTTCCGACCAGCCGCCCACATCTCCGCCCGGGGTGATGTTGGGGATCGTCCCCTCACCTGTGGCGGCAGCAGCGCCCGAGAGCCACTTGCCGTATTGCGTGCCGCCAAACATGTCGCGCGGCGTATGGCACTCGCCGCAATGACCCGGCCCCTCGACCAGATATTTGCCGAGCTTCGCAGCTTCCGGTGCATCGTCAGCCAGTGCGACCACCGGTTCGTCGCGGAAATAGAGCAATTTCCACAGCCCCAGCGCGCGGCGAACATTGAACGGAAAGCCGACCTGATGCGGCGGCGCCGCACCTTCCACCGAAGGCAGCGTGCGCATAAACACATAAAGATCGGCAATGTCTGCCGGCGTCATGCGCGCGTAAGAGGCAAACGGAAATGCCGGGTAGTAGTGGGCGCCGTCGGGCGAGATGCCACGCTGCATGGCGTTGGCAAAATCCTCGAGTGACCACGAACCGATGCCGTCTGTTTCATGGCTGGAAATGTTGGGCGCCACAAAGGTGCCGAAAGGCGTTGCCAGTTCCAGGCCGCCGGCCATTTCAAGCCGCGCATCGCCCTCGGCCTTCGGGACGGCATGACAGGACGCGCACCCGCCTGCCCAGAAAATCCTCTCTCCCCGGCTCTCCGCTCCATCGGAAACCGTAGCGATCGCATCCGCCGGCAATGGTTTTGGCGCAGAAAGGAACCAGGCCGCTATCGCGCCAAGGGCGGCCAGAACGACCGCCCCTGCAATCAACATCCGCATGCGCGGCATTGTAATGAGATTCGCTTCCCAGGCTAGAGCCGGTAGGCTTCGTGGCAGGAACCGCAGTTCGACGCGACCGCCCCAAAGACAGGCTTGAACGAGTCGAGATCCTGAGGATTGGCTGCCACTGCAGCCGCGGTGTCGGCCTCGTACTTTTCATGGGCAGCGACGAACTCGTCCCAATTCTCCCATGCGGCAGGCGCGGTATCGTTCTTGCCGCCCGTACTGCCGTCCGGCCACAGCGCTTCGACATCAACCGATGCCGCGTTGGCCGCAAGTGTCTCAAGCGCAGCCATCGCAGCAGCGGCATCGAATGGCACCTTTTCCTGCGCCATCGGCACGAGCACCTGCATCTGTGCGCCACGCTCTTTCATAAGTGCCTGACGGTCTTCAACGGGATCGGCGGAAGCAACAGTCGCCCCCAGCAACAGGGCCGAGGCGGCAATGGCGAAAAACTTCATCAAATGACTCCGTGGTTCGTGGCTAACCGCTTCGCGCGGGACCTTGATCATGTCGCATCGTGCTGCGTTCGAAAGTCACGAAGGGCTAATTCGGAATCACTCTTCCGTTATCCAACCTGATGATTTCAGTCATATTATTGGCCTGCGCACCGCCAGAGCCCAAAAGAAAAGCCCCGGCGAACCGGGGCTTCCTTCGATGCCGTTTGGGCGTCGCCGAACTCAGGCGGCCGCCTGCTCGTAAAGTTCGAGCACGTAATCCCAATTGATCAGGCTGTCGACGAACGCCTCGAGATATTTCGGCCGCGCGTTGCGATAGTCGATGTAGTAGGAATGCTCCCATACATCGACGCCGAGGATCGGCGTCGCGCCATGAACGAGCGGGTTCTCGCCGTTCGGCGTCTTCATGATCTCAAGCTTGCCGTTCTTGACCGCAACCCAGGCCCAGCCTGAGCCAAACTGCGTTGCACCGGCGGTCTGGAAGTCGGCCTTGAACTTGTCGTATCCGCCGAGATCGCTGTCGAAGGCGGCCTGCAGCTTGCCGGGCAGGCTCTTTCCGCCGCCGCGCTTCTTCATCCACTTCCAGAAATGGACGTGGTTGTAGTGCTGAGCTGCATTGTTGAAGAGGCCGGGGTTCTTGCCGTGCGATTCCCGCACAATGTCCTCAAGCGACTTGCCGGACATGCCGGCTTCCTCGGCCAGCTTGTTGCCGTTGTCGACATAGGCCTTATGGTGCTTGTCGTGGTGGAATTCGAGGGTTTCCTTGGACATGAAAGGCTGAAGCGCCTCGTAGTCATAAGGAAGATCGGGAAGTTCAAAAGCCATGTTGGGGGCTCCCTTCTGATTTCGTCAGGACAATTTGCAGGGCGCGCATGGCCTATGGCCAGCCATGCCCCGCGTCAACTCCAACTACAAAATAAGGCCTCGGATTGGCGATTTACAGACCCGCGGACCGCGAACTTCGTTCCGCGAAACGTCAATCAGCCCAGCGCCCACTCCCAATAGAGTTCGCGCGCCTTCTTGGCGACCGGCCCTGCCTGCAGGTGACGATCCTCGACCCGGGTGATCGGCACCACCTTTGAGTGATTGCCAGTCGAGAAGACCTCATCGGCATCGAGAAAGTCCTGCACACGCAGCGTCTTCTCCTGAACCTCGACGCCCGATTCCCTGAGCAGCTTGATCACGCGCGAGCGGGTGATGCCGGACAGAAAAGTGCCGTTTGGCGCCGGCGTCATGGCAACACCGTCCTTCACCATGAATATGTTGGACGAACCCGTCTCCGCAACATTGCCCAGCATGTCCAGCACCAGCGCATTGTCGAAGCCACGCATCTTGGCGTCGATCATTGCGCGTCCGTTGTTTGGATACAGGCAACCCGCCTTGGCGTTGGTCGGCATGGTCTCGATCGAAGGCCTGCGGAATGGCGAGACAGTCACCGAAAAGCCGGTCGGCATGATCATCGGGGCTTCGTAGAGGCAAAGGCAAAAGCGGGTCGATTCCGGATCGGCCGGAACACCCATATAGCCGCCGGCTTCGGCCCAATACATCGGCCGGATATAGACAGCCGTTTCGCCGTCGAACTTCTTCAGCCCATCCCAGGTGAGCGCGACCATTTCCTCGACACCCATCGTCGGCTTGAGGCCGAGCGCCGTGGCGGAAGCGTTGACGCGCTGACAATGCAGATCGAGATCCGGCGCCACGCCCTCGAACCAGCGCGCGCCGTCAAAAACGCTCGACCCCAGCCACATGGCGTGGCTTCGCGGGCCGATCACCGCAACATTGCCGTCGTACCAGTCGCCTTCGACATAGGTCCAGGTCGTGGTTGGCGCGGCGGTCGCAAGGCTCATGGCGGCATGTATCCCGAAAATATTGATCGACGAGCATCGAAGAGGCTTTCACGCCTCGCGTCAATTGCCGGCTCAGCGGAATTGATGATGCCAGACCGCCTTGACCGCCGCTGGCCGTTGCGCTTCAACCTCAATTGTCATGGCAAGTACCTCCCTCTCCCATTCAGCATACGTCTTCGATGCCTATGGCACGCTGTTCGACGTCCATGCGGCGGTGCGCCGGTTTGCCGGCGAGATCGGTCCGGACGGCCAGCAGCTTTCGGAAATCTGGCGTGCCAAGCAGCTCGAATATTCCTGGGTCCGTACGCTGATGGGTGCGTATGAGGATTTCTGGGCACTGACCGAACAGGCGCTGGATTTCGCGTTCGCCAAGGTGCCGAGCGCCGACCAGTCGCTCAGGCAGAAGCTGCTCGACGCTTATTGGCAGCTCGACTGCTACCCGGAAGTGCCGGCGATACTGCGCACGCTGAAGGCTGAGGGCGCGCGTGTGGCCATCCTGTCGAACGGTTCGCCGGCGATGCTGGAGGCGGCCGTCCGCTCAGCCGCACTCGAACCTGTCATTGACGAAGTGTTCTCGGTCGACAGTCTTCGTCGCTTCAAGACCGAGCCGGCAGTCTACGAACTGGTTACGACGACATGGCGGCTCTATCCGTCGAAGATCTCCTTCCAGTCCTCGAACCGCTGGGACATAGCCGGCGCAACGAAGTTCGGCTTCCGCACCGTGTGGATCAACCGGACAAGCCAGCCTGACGAGTATCGCGACCTCCAGCCGGAACTGATCCTGCCGTCGCTGGACGGGCTGGTTTCGACCTGACAACAAGCATGTGGGACAGCCGAATGTCGCGCCGACCGCGCTTCCTTCGATCCTCTTAGCAATTCATTCACCATGATTCCGGCAAACTCGCCGGTGACTCTTGGGGATGGCAGGGGCGCGCTGTGAATACGCGAACCTTCATCCGCATATCAGAGACGGGAACAGATGCCGCATATTGATGATCACCGTGCGCCGCTCACGCGGCGCGGATTTCTCGGAGCATCAGCTGCCGGCGCTATGTCGCTGGTCGTTGCCGGTTGCTCGACGCGACGCGCGCCGCCTCCTGAGCCGCCACCGCCGCCGCCAACCGACCTTGGCGCCCGCGCGATGTATGGCGAGATGGTCGACAGCGGATATGTAATCCCCGCCGTTCCGATCGAGAAGCTCGATCCGCGCTACTACCGGCAGGAAGTGCGAGACCCGACCGGGCGTGCGCCCGGCACGGTGGTCGTCGATACGTCGGCTCACTTCCTCTATCTGGTGCAGGCCAATGGACGCGCCATGCGCTACGGCGTCGGCCTGGGACGTGCCGGATTCGAGTGGTCCGGTGACGCCGTCATCCAGTGGAAGCGGAAATGGCCGACTTGGACTCCGCCGGAGGAGATGATCCTTCGCAAGCCGGAGTTGGAGAAGTACAGCGCGGCCAATGGCGGCATGCCCCCCGGCCTCGACAACCCGCTTGGCGCGCGCGCGCACTACATCTTCCAGGACGGCGTAGACACACTCTATCGCGTCCACGGCTCGCCCGAATGGTGGTCCATCGGCAAGTCGGTCTCGTCCGGCTGCGTGCGAATGATCAACCAGGACGTGATCGACCTCTATGATCGCGTCAAGAACGGCTCGCCCATTGTTGTGGGGGCCGGCGTTGGTTCAGGAGTCGCCTAAGGCCTCGCCAACCTAGCGGCCGCGTTTCAGACTGCCGAGAATACCGCGCACCAGCGCGCGTCCGAGCTGTGTGCCCATGGCCCGCAGCATCGACTTGATTGCCGCCTCCGTCGCCGATTGCCTGTTGGAGCTGCGGCTGCGCGTGGTCCGGCTTCTCGTTCGGCTTGAGCGGTTGTCATCGCCGAAATCGGGAAGCGTCCAGCCGCTGCGCGTTCGGCGCTCCTGCTGGTCGTCGTCGCGCTCTCCCCGGTCCTCGCGAAGCCGCTCTTCCTCTTCCGCCTTGGCAGCTGCTTCGGCGCGCTTTTGAAGCAGCTCAAATGCCGATTCGCGGTCAATCGTCTCGTCGTACTGGGCAGCGACCGGGCTTACCGCCATGATCTTGCGCCGTTCCTCATCCGAGATCGGGCCCATGCGTGACGATGGCGGGCGAATGAGCGTGCGCTGGACGACCGACGGCACGCCCTTCGCCTGCAGCGTGGACACCAGCGCCTCTCCGACGCCAAGCTGGGTGATCGTCTCGAACGTGTCGAAATCAGGGTTCGGCCGGAACGTGTCGGCTGCTGTTCGCACCGCCTTTTCCTCGCGCGGCGTATAAGCGCGCAGTGCGTGCTGAACGCGATTGCCAAGCTGGGAAAGCACCGTATCGGGCACATCGAGCGGGTTCTGGGTCACAAAGAAGACCCCGACACCCTTGGACCGGATCAGACGCACAACCTGCTCCACACGCTCGATCAGCGCCGGCGGAGCTTCGTCGAACAACAGGTGAGCCTCATCGAAGAAGAAAACCAGCCGCGGTTTGTCGGGGTCGCCCACTTCCGGCAACTCCTCGAACAGCTCCGACAACAGCCATAACAGGAAGGTGGCGTAGAGGCGCGGGTTCATCATCAGCTTGTCGGCGGCAAGAACGCTGATGGCGCCTCGTCCGTCCGGCGTGGTGCGCATGATGTCTGAGATCTTCAGCGCCGGTTCGCCGAAGAAGTGTTCGCCGCCCTGATCCTCAAGAATCAGAAGCGAACGCTGGATCGCGCCTACCGACTGTTTCGACACATTGCCGAACCGCGCGCTGATTTCCTTCGATCGTTCGGAAACATTCGCCAGTAGCGCCTGCAGATCCTTCATATCCAGCAGTAGCAGGCCTTCTTCGTCGGCGATGCGGAAGGCGATGTTCATCACACCTTCCTGCGCCTCGCTAAGGTTCATCAGCCTGGACAGAAGCAGCGGCCCCATCTCGGAGACGGTGGTTCGGATCGGATGACCCTTTTCACCGAACAGGTCCCAGAAAATGACCGGGAACTCCTGCATCGCGTAAGGATCGAGCTTGATCGTCTCTGCACGCGCGGTGAGGAAGTCCTTTTCCTCGCCCATTACCGCGATGCCGCTCAGATCGCCCTTTACGTCGGCGCAGAACACCGGAACGCCGGCGTTGGAAAATCCCTCTGAGAGCACTTGCAGCGTGACCGTCTTGCCCGTGCCGGTGGCGCCGGTCACGATGCCGTGCCGGTTTGCATATTTGAGAAGCAATTCCTCCGGCTGCTGGTAGCTGTCGTCGGGCTTGCGGCTTGCCCCGATGAAGAGGCTCGGGTTCTCGCTCATGCGTGTCTCGCGGCTTTGATCGGTCCGGGCGGTCGAAGCTCTCCTATAGTCAGCCCTGCGCTGCACGACAATGCCGGCGGCTTGCGGCCGCTCGTGACCTGAATGCAACGACCTGTTGACCGAAGCACAATCTTTGATGCGATGTGACACACTTCGCGATTGCGGCATCGGCGCAGTGCCCGTAATGTCCGAAGTGCAGGCCACGCATGCGGGCGGGACACTGCAGAAATGGCCCGCGGGTTCAACTTAACCCGCGCCATCCGACATGTTCCCGGCGCTGCCTGCCGATGCGGCGGAATGGGAGTTTTGATGATCTCGTCCACACATAGCTCCAAAGGCGGTTCAATCCCGGCACGTCAATCGTCGCGCGCTGGCGGGACTGCGGTGTGGCGCGATTCCGACGAAGCCGCCTTCCGATCTGACGACCGGAAGTCCGCAGAAGAACCGGTCGAGCCGAAGCCCGCATTGCTGCAACCCCGCGCACCGCGAATCGTACAGCGCGTCGACGACCGCGATCCCGGCCGCGCCAACAAGCAGGCGCAGGAAGACCTCGCGCAGGGCGCCTCGGGCATTGCAATCATATTCGAGGGCGCGCCCAACGGTTTCGGTTACGGCCTGCCAGCCCGCGCCGAAGCACTGACCGAAGCGCTTGCTGACATTCCGCTTGCGCGCACGCATCTGCGGCTCGACCTGCATCCGCAAAGCCGGGTCTCGGTCGACTGGCTGGTTCGCATTCTGGGCGAGCGCAAGATCGACCCTTCGCGGCTCGACATTTCCTTCGGCATCGACCCTGCGGCGATTTTTGCCGGCACAGGGCGCCTGCGCATGTCTATCGAGGCGTTGCTGGCCTCGATGCCACAGTCGCTGGCTCACTTTTTCGCGCTTGGCGTGCCGGGCATCCTGCTGGAAGCGGACGGGCGGGTGTTTCACAATTCCGGCGCCACGGCCGAGCAGGAACTCGGCATCATGCTGGCGTCCGCCAAGACTTATCTGCGCATGTTCGAGGAAGCCCGCCAGCCGGTTCTATATGCGGCCGGACATATCGGATTTGCCGTCAGCGTCGATCAGGAACACGCCGTTTCGGTCGCCAAGATCAAGGCCCTGCGGCTTCTGTGGTCTCGGCTGCTCGACGAATATTCCGTGCCCGAGATGCCATCGGTTATCCACGCCGAAACCTCGTATCGGATGCTGACGATGCGCGATCCCGAATCCAACGTGCTGCGCAATACCGTCGCCTGTTTCTCGGCCATGAGGGCGGGCGCCGATTCCATATCCGTCATCCCGCACACGCAGCCACACGGCCTGCCCGACGAGAAGGCGCGGCGCATAGCGCGCAACACGCCGCTGGTTCTGTCGCACGAAGGCAGCGTTTACCTGCCGGCAGACGCTGCAACGCCCGAATCCGACATCGACGAACTCGCCGCGACGCTGGCCGAAAACGCCTGGTCTGAATTCCAGACCATCGAGGCCGAGGGCGGCGTGCTGAACTCCGTGCTTGAAGGCAAGGTTCAGCAGCGGATCGCCCAATCCCGCGAGTTGAGGGCGGCCGCGCTGCGCGAAGGCGACAAGGCGATCATCGGGACCACGATCCATCGCGCCGGCACCGATCCTGCGGTCTCCAGCCTCTCGGCCACGCCTGAGACGATTGCTGCCGAGGGCACTATCTTCTGCGAGCAGCTTCCCCTGCTGCGCATCGACGAACTGATCGGCGAGGCTGCCTGAGCAGCCATTTGCCTGCTATCCGGCCGGCCATTTTCCGGTTTCTGGCACAAATCGTGCTGCGCATTCCCTGACAATGGGAGTGTATGTGCCGATGTGGAACAGACGTCGATTTCTTGCCGCGTCGATTGGTACGGCCGCGGCCGGCGCTCCGGTTGCCGCCAGCGCTTCCGAAAACGCCGCCGGATTCGCGCTACGAGGCTCAATCGAAGCGACCGAGTTGGGTGTCTTCGCCAACGCGCCAGTCGACCAAAGCCGGGCATTTCAGTCCATGCTCGACAATGCGAGCGAGCAGGACCTGTCGGTCTTTCTCCCCGCAGGCAGCTATGTCGTGTCCAATATCAGGTTTCCGGATCGTGTCCGCCTGAGTGGCGTACCCGGGGCAACCAAACTCCTGTTCGGTGGCGGCGACTTCATGGTTTCGGCGCGCGGCAGCAGCCATATTGAACTGACCGGCATCACCTTCGATGGCGGACGGCGCACTCTTGAAGGGGCCGTGAACGGATTGCTCCATTTCGCGGGCGTGCCCCAAACGGTCATCGAAAACTGCACGGTCGCCGGCAGCGGCAAATACGGCATCGTGCTGGAAGGCTGTGGCGGACGGATAGAGCGGACGCATGTGACCACCGCTGCCGAAGCCGCTATCTGGGTGATCGATTCGACCGGGCTCCGGATCGCCGGCAACACGGTCAACGACTGCGACAATGGCGGCATTCTCGTTCACCGCAGTGCAATTGGCGAAGACGGCACCATCGTCGATGCCAACCGGGTGGAGCGCATCCACGCGCTGCACGGCGGCACCGGACCGTTCGGCAACGGGATCAACGTCTATCGCGCCAGCAACGTCATCGTCGCCAACAATGTGGTCGCCGACTGCGCCTTTT
The DNA here is from genome assembly GCA_965232405.1 of Rhizobiaceae bacterium. GTDB lineage: Bacteria > Pseudomonadota > Alphaproteobacteria > Rhizobiales > Rhizobiaceae > RCIO01. The sequence goes on along the minus strand of OZ246966.1, from coordinate 3,116,120 downwards.
CAGCCATCCGGGCCAACGGCGCGAGCAACCTCCAGATTACCGGCAACAACTGCAGCCGTTCAGGCGAGACCGCAATCTACGCCGAGTTCGCGTTTCAGGGCGCGGTCATCAGCTCCAACATCGTCGACGGCGCGGCAAACGGCATCTCGGTCGTCAATTTCAACGAAAACGGGCGTATGGCCGTCTGTTCCGGAAACATAGTGCGAAATCTGCGGACGTCGGGCCCCTACCCGGCCGACCCGCCTGGATTTGGCGTCGGCATCACGGTTGAAGCCGATACCAGCGCGACCGGAAACGTGATCGAAAACGCACCGCGTTACGGCATGCATATCGGCTGGGGTCCATTCATGCGCAACGTCGTCGCCACCGGCAATGTGATCCGTGAAGTTGGCGAGGGCATCGCCGTGTCGGTGGTCGAAGGGACCGGCACCGCCGTTATCTCCGAGAATGTCATCGACAAGGCGGCAAATGGCGCGATTGTCGGCCATCGCTGGACCGAGCGCGCGACGGATGACCTTGCGACGCAGCCAACGTCCGGCTTCCCTAACATTCTGGTCGAGCGCAATCAGGTTGGCTGAGGCGCGATAGCCCCGACAGGGCGCAGCGCGCCAACCTCGATGCCGTTCCAGTTGGTCAGTTTAGGGGCCGCCAGTTCGCCTAACTTTGCGACCAGTTCCCCGTCATGTTCCAGAAGCCGGGCCAGAACCGCCGCAACCATCACCTCCGCGGCACGGGTGGTGCCGTCATCGCATTTGAGTGCAATGCCGAGCCCGAGTTCAGGAAGTGCTGCGCAAAACACGCCTTCGGCACCTGTCTTTGTGAATATGCGGCCTTTGCCCGCCTCCATCAGCCTGGTGTCGGCGCGGTCGGTTCCCGCAACAAAGAACGGCTCGCTCATGCAGGCTGAAAAGATGCGACGCGCGGCCCTCGCCCGCTCCGGCCCGAAGCCCGTGCCAGTCGCCATGCGGGCGAAACCAAGCGCTAGGTTCTTCAGCGGCACGGCATAGGTCGGGATCGAGCAGCCGTCCGTTCCGCAGACGTCCTCACCGTGTACCGCGCCGGTCACGGCCTCCATCGCCTCGCGCACCCATTGTTGGGATTTGTGGCTGTGCCCGACATAACCCTTCGGGTCCGCGCCTTGGTGTACGCATGTGCAGATGAAACCGGCATGTTTGCCGGAGCAATTGTTGTGCAGGGCCGACGGCTCGCCGTTTCCGGCCAAACCGACCGTTGCATCCTGTCCCATCGGCCAGTGCGCTCCGCACTCCAGGGCGTTCACGTCCAGCCCTGCCGCACCGAGCATCGATTGCGCCAGTGCCGCGTGCGCAGGCTCGCCCGAATGGGAGGCGCAGGCAAGCGCGATCTCCTTGTCGCCAAAGCCGTAGGCGTCAGCGGTACCGCTTTCGATCAGCGGCAGCGCCTGTATCGCTTTCACCGCCGAGCGTGGAAACACCGGCTGGGAAACGTTGCCGACCTCCAAAACAAGCCCGCCATCGGCATCACAGACGACTACTGAGCCGCGATGCCTACTTTCCACGATACCGCCACGCAGGACTTCGACAAGGACCGGATTGGCCATTCAATCACCAGAAAGTCAGTTTGTGAGAGCGTTTCGGGCAACTATGCCTTCGTGAGAAGCAACGCAAAGGTTTTCCGCGTCAATGCGCCTGCTAAAACGTTTGGTCCTGTTCATCCTGGTCGTGTTCATCGCGCCTGCGCTGATCACGCTGGCATGGTGGGAAATCAGGGAAAGGCCGGCGTCCTGGCGATCCGCTGACTGGTCTGCCAGCGGCGTTCTGCCCGTAGCCGGCGACGATCCGGAGCCTGCTATCTACCTGATGGCGGCCAGAACAGGCGGGCTGAAAGGCGCTTTCGCAATCCATAGCTGGATCGTCACCAAAAAGGCAGGTGAAGGCGAATATGATCGCTACGACAAAGTCGGCTGGGGGTCGCCGGTGCGCCGCAACGCCTACCCGGCGGATGGCCGCTGGTATTCAAACACGCCGTGGATCGTACATTCAGTCAAAGGTGACGACGCCGCGCGATTGATTCCGAAAATCGAGGCGGCAGTTGGCAGCTATCCGTTCTCGCATCGCGGCGATTACCGAATCTGGCCCGGGCCCAACTCCAACACCTTCGTCGCACACGTTCTGCGACAGGTTCCTGAGTTCGGTGGCATTTTGCCGCCCAACGCCACCGGGCGGGACTTCGCACCCGGCATCGTGAACGTCGGCTGGCGTGACGATGTCTCCGACCTTCACGTCACCCTGGGCGGCCTGTTCGGCTTCGCTGTCGGCGCGGTTTCGGGCTTTGAGATGCATTTCATGGGTCTGGTTGCCGGATTCGATTTCCGGCAACCAGCGCTGAAAATTCCGGCCGCGGGCCTGATCGGCCTGTCCCCTTACGACGCGGCCTACGCCAAGGGCTCCAACGATTAGGGCCTACTTGATCCGCTCGAGGATCGAGACGTAGTTGGCCACCGCGGCGCCGCCCATGTTGAAGATGCCGCCAAGCGTGGCGTTGGGGATCTGGATGCCGCCGGCTTCGCCAGTCAGCTGCATCGAGGTCAGCACATGCATGGAAACGCCGGTTGCGCCGATGGGATGGCCCTTGGCTTTCAGCCCACCGGAAGGATTGACCGGCAGCCGGCCGTTCTTTTCCGTCTGGCCTTCCAGAGCGATCTTTGCGCCCTCGCCGCGCGGCGCGAGGCCCATCGCCTCATATTCAATCAGTTCGGCGATGGTGAAGCAGTCATGCGTTTCGACAAATGACAGATCATCCAGCGACACGCGCGCCTTTGCCAGCGCCCGCGACCAAGCTTCGGAGCATCCATCAAACATGATGATGTCGCGCTTCGACATCGGCAGGAAATCCTGCACATGCTCGTTGGCGCGAAACGCGATGGCGCGTTTCATGGTCAGCGCCGTGTCCATTTCGGCAAGCACCAGCGCTGCGGCGCCATCGGAGACAAGCGAGCAATCAGTACGCTTCAGCGGGCCAGCCACAAACGGGTTCTTATCGCTCTCCTGGCGGCAGAAATCGTAGCCGAGATCCTTGCGCATCTGCGCATAGGGGTTTTCCACGCCGTTCTTGTGGTTCTTGGCCGCGATCATCGCCAGCGCGTCGGACTGGTCGCCAAAGCGCTGGAAGTAGGCCTGGGCAATCTTGCCGAACACACCTGCGAAACCGGCCGGCGTTTCACCGTCTTCGGGCAGGTAGGACGCCCTGAGCAGGTTCTTGCCGACCTCCGGCCCCGGCGTCGTCGTCATCTGTTCGGCACCAACGACCAGCACGACCTTGGCAGCGCCGGAATCAACTGCCCGTTTGCCCTGCCGCACCGCGGCCGAGCCGGTGGCGCATGCGTTTTCAACCCGCGTTGCCGGCTTGAAGCGCAGCCGGTCATCTGCCTGCAGCACAAGGCTCGCGGTGAAGTCCTGCGCCGAAAAACCGGCATTGAAGTGCCCCAGCACGATCTCGTCGATCTGATCCGGTTCGACGCCCGCATGTTCGATCGCCTCGGCGGCGACCTTCACGATCATGTCCTCAAGCGTCTCGCCCTCGCGCTTGCCAAACGGCAAATGCGCCCAGCCAACTATTGCAGCAGTCATTTCGCGGTCTCCATAGAGGCTTATCGTAACACGCCGTATCAGCGACGGCGTGCAACGATTTTGTTCAAAGATGAACCAATTCAGCGGCGTCGTACATCATCTTTTTCGGTTGCGCCAACTATTTTTATTGATTGACTAGTCAATTAAAAATAGGGTCGCCAGATGCCCAAGGTCGGTATGGAACCGCTGCGCAAGCGCGCACTCATCGACGCCGCAATCGTGGCGATCGGCGAGCGCGGCTCGCTTGACGTTACGATGTCCGACATTGCCGGCCGCGCTGGCGTTTCTCCGGCCCTTGCGCACCACTATTTCGGCGCCAAGGACGAGTTGCTGCAGGCCACCATGCGCCACATTCTTGCGGGACTTGGCAGCGATGCCAGCCGCATGCTCTCCGGCGCAGCCACGCCGCGCGGGAGGATCGAGGCGATTATCGCGGTCAACTTTTCGGAGCAGCAATTCAAAGCCGAGACGATTGCTGCCTGGCTTGCCTTCTATGTCGAGGCGCAGCGATCGTCGGAACTGCGCCGCCTTCTCAAGGTCTATGCTCGCAGGCTGCACTCCAACCTGATGAGCGGGCTTGCGCTGCTGCTTCCGCGCGCAGAAGCTGTCCTGGTGGCAGAGGGCATCGCCGCGCTGATCGACGGGCTCTATATCCGCCGCGCCTTGAAGGACGGGCCACCGGACGCCGGCTCCGCGACAATGCTGGTTCGCGACTACCTCGACACCAAACTCGCAGGCACAAAAGGGTCGACATGAAGCCACGCCCCAACATTCTCATTCTGATGGTGGATCAGCTGAACGGCACGCTGTTTCCCGACGGTCCGGCTGATTTTCTGCATGCGCCAAACCTGCGGGAGCTTGCCGAGCGCTCGATGCGGTTTGCCAACAACTACACGGCCTCCCCGCTCTGCGCCCCGGGCCGCGCTGCCTTCATGAGTGGGCAGCTTCCGTCTCGCACAGGCGTCTATGACAATGCGGCCGAGTTTGCCTCGTCGATCCCGACCTATGCCCACCATTTGCGCGCCGCCGGCTATCACACCTGCCTGTCCGGCAAGATGCACTTTGTCGGACCGGACCAGTTGCACGGCTTCGAGGAGCGGCTGACCACAGACGTCTACCCCGCTGATTTCGGCTGGACGCCGGACTACCGCAAACCCGGCGAGCGCATCGATTGGTGGTATCACAATCTCGGATCGGTCACCGGAGCCGGCGTGGCTGAAACCTCCAACCAACTGGAATATGACGACGAGGTCGCGTTCCACGCCGTCCAAAAGCTTTACCAGCTTGCCCGTAGGTCAGACGATGCCGACCGCGAGCCCTGGTGCCTGACCGTGAGCTTCACCCACCCGCACGATCCCTATGTGGCTCGGCGCAAGTTCTGGGATATCTACGAGAACTGCCCAGCTCTTGAGCCCGAAACCGGTGCAATCCCGCTGGAGGATCAGGACCCTCATTCGCAGCGGCTCTACCACGCTGCCGACTATGCCAGCTACGACATCACGCCTGATGACGTCCGCCGTTCGCGGCGCGGATACTTCGCCAATATCAGCTATCTCGACGAAAAGATTGGCGAGATCATCGACGTGCTGACGCGCACGCGCATGCGCGACGACACGATCATCCTGTTCTGCTCCGATCACGGCGACATGCTGGGCGAGCGCGGATTGTGGTTCAAGATGAGCTTCTTCGAGGGCTCGTCGCGCGTGCCGTTGATGATCGCGGGACCCGGCTTGCCCGACGGGCTGACTGAAACACCGGTGTCCAATCTCGATGTCCTGCCGACGCTTTGCGACCTAGCCGGCGTTGACATGGACGCCATCATGCCTTGGACGGACGGCCAGTCGTTGGTTCCGCTCATCAATGGTGAGGTTCGCGACGAGCCGGTGCTGATGGAATACGCAGCCGAAGGCTCATACGCGCCGATGGTTGCCATCCGCGACGATCGGTACAAATTCGTCCATTGCGAAATCGACCCGCCGCAACTCTTCGACCTGCAGGCAGACCCCAACGAACTGACCAACCTCGCCGATGACCCCGCATATGAGGCAGTTGTCGCTGAATTTGCGGCCAAGGTGCGGGCCCGATGGGACATGACGCGCTTCGACGCCGAGGTGCGCGAAAGTCAGGCGCGGCGCTGGGTGGTCTATCCCGCGCTGCGCAACGGGGCGTACTACCCGTGGGATTTCCAGCCGCTACAGAAGGCCTCCGAGCGCTATATGCGCAACCATATGGACCTCAACGTGCTTGAAGAGAACAAGCGCTTTCCACGAGGAGAATAACGACGATGCCCCTGGCCTCGCTCGATCATCTGCGCCGCGCCTATGAAACGACGTCGCGTGTTACCCAGGTCACGCCGCTGCTGGAATCGCGCCCGCTTGCGGCGCTGACAGGCGCCAGCCGCGTCTTCGTGAAGCCTGAATCGCTGCAATGGGCTGGTTCCTTCAAAGTGCGCGGCGCCTATTGGCGTCTCACCCAACTCACGCCCGAAGAACGCGCCCGTGGCGTCGTCGGCCATTCGTCGGGCAATTTTGCGCAGGGTCTTGCGGCGGCGGGTCAGACACTCGGCATACCGGTCACGATCGTGATGCCGATCGATGCGCCAAAGGCGAAATCAGACGCCGCCAAGGGCTACGGCGCAACGGTGGTCCAGACCGATCACGGCGAGCGCGCCCGAGAGGAAGTTTCGTCGGAAAAGGCGCGCGAGATTGCGCGGGACGAAAACCGCGTTCTTGTGCACCCGTTCGACGACCCTGAACTCGTGGCCGGCCATGCAGGCGCCGGGCTGGAAATCATCGACCAACTCGCCGCGCGCGATGCAAAGGCCGACATGCTCTTGTGTCCGGTTGGCGGCGGAGGCTTGATCGCGGGCATCGCCAGCGCCTTCCACCATCTTTCGCCCGATACGCAGTTTCATGCGATCGAACCTCTAGGCTTCAACGGCCTTGGCACATCGCTGGCGAGCGGTACGATCAAGACGATGCCGCTCGGTCCAAAATCGATATGCGACGGCCTGCTTTCGCGCCGGCCGGGCGAAACCCCTGTCGCCATAGCCAAGGCAACCGGTATTGCCTGCCAGACCGTGCAGGACACATCCGTGCGCCCGGCGATGAAACTTGCCTTCGAACGTCTTAAGCTGGTCTTGGAACCTTCGGGTGCGGCAGCGCTCGGCGCGCTATTGTCCGGTGCGCTCGACGTCACCGGCAAGACCGTCGTCGTGATCGCGACCGGCGGCAATGTCTCGGTAGCCGATTTCCAGAGACACATCGCAGATGCTTGAAGCCGATTTCGTCATTGTCGGCGCCGGCTCGGCCGGCTGCGCGCTCGCCTATCGCCTGTCGGAGAACGGCCGCTACAGCGTGATCGTCATCGAGTATGGCGGCAGCGATTTCGGCCCGCTCATCCAGATGCCGGCAGCATTCTCCATCCCGATGAACACCAGCGTCTATGACTGGGGTTACCAGACCGAGCCGGATCCAAATCTCGGCGGTCGCGTGCTTGCCACGCCGCGCGGCAAGGTGATCGGTGGCTCGTCATCAATCAACGGCATGGTCTATGTGCGCGGTCACGCGCGCGACTTCGATCACTGGGCCGAAGAAGGTGCTGCCGGCTGGGGCTTCGCCGACGTGCTTCCCTACTTCAAACGGATGGAACATTCACATGGCGGGGAAGCCGGCTGGCGCGGCACTGACGGCCCGCTCCATGTGCGGCGCGGCGAGCGCCAGAATCCGCTTTTCTCGGCGTTCATCGAAGCCGGCAGGCAAGCAGGCTTCGAGACCACCGAAGACTATAACGGTTCGAAGCAGGAAGGCTTCGGGCCGATGGAACAGACGATCCACAATGGCCGCCGATGGTCGGCCGCCAATGCCTATCTCAAGCCGGCCCTGAACAGGAAAAATGTCAGCCTCGTCAGAGGCTTGGCGCGCAGGGTGACAATCGAGAATCACCGCGCGACCGGGGTCGAAATATTGGCTGACAAACAGATTCAACTCGTTAAAGCACGACGTGAAGTGGTGCTCGCCGCATCGTCGATCAATTCGCCGAAACTGCTCATGCTGTCGGGCATCGGGCCGGCGGCGCATCTGGCCGAGCACGGCATCGAAGTCGTCGCCGACCGACCGGGCGTTGGTCAGAACCTGCAGGACCATCTGGAACTCTACATCCAGCAGCGGTCGCTGAAACCGATCACGCTCAACTCCAAGCTCGACCTGTTTTCCAAGGCGCTGATCGGCGCGCAATGGATGTTCACGCGCACCGGTCCCGGCGCCACCAACCATTTCGAGGCAGCCGCATTCGTGCGCTCGGCCGCCGGGGTCGACTATCCCGACATCCAGTATCATTTTCTCCCCGGCGCCATCCGCTATGACGGCAAGACGGCGGCCGACGGTCACGGCTTCCAGGCGCATGTCGGCCCGATGCGATCGAAGTCGCGCGGCGCGATCACGCTTCGATCCTCCGACCCGGACGACAATCCGATCATCCGGTTCAACTACATGTCGCACCCCGACGACTGGACGGACTTTCGCCACTGCATCCGACTGACGCGCGAGATATTCGGACAGGCCGCATTCGATCCATTTCGCGGCGAAGAGATTTCACCCGGCGCCGATTGTGTCACCGACGAGCAACTCGACGCCCATGTCCGCGAGCATGTGGAGAGCGCCTATCATCCCTGCGGCACCTGCCGCATCGGGCGCGCTGACGATCCGATGAGCGTCGTCGATCCCGAATGCCGGGTGATCGGCGTCGATGGTCTGCGCGTCGTCGATTCCTCCATCTTCCCGCGCATCACCAACGGCAATCTCAATGCGCCTTCCATCATGGTCGGCGAGAAGGCGTCGGACCTGATACTCGGCAACAAGCCGCTGCCGTCTGAAAACCTCGAACCCTGGATCAACCCGCGCTGGCGCGAGGCCGACCGGTAGCATCCTGCTTTGTGAAACAGGCGCTGCAAGCTAAGAAACGGCGAACCCAATTCGGAGACCGGCAATGAAAAAGAACCAACTCTACGCCGTGATCGCAGTACTCGCGGTCGTCGTCATCGGTCTTGGTGCCTACATTTGGCGCGAACAGACGAAACCGCAGGGCGTGGAAATCAGGCTCGACGAGAACGGCATCTCGGTCGAAAAGAACTGACGGCGGACGCCGCCGAAACGGAGCACCATGAAGGCACAACCAAAAGCCTCGCATTACATCAATGGCCGCTATGTCGAAGATGAACAGGGCGAGCCGATCGATGTTGTCTATCCGGCAACGGGGGAGACAATCGCGCGCATCCATGCCGCAACGCCAAACATCATCGAACTCGCCGTCGAAGCCGCGGCGACCGCGCAGCGCGACTGGGCGCGCCTGAAGCCGGTCGAACGTGGCCGCATTCTGCGCCGCGCTGCCGACATTCTGCTTGAGCGCAACGAGGAACTTGCGCGGCTGGAGACGCTCGATACCGGCAAGCCGATCCAGGAGACGCTGGTCGCCGATGCGCCTTCCGCCGCCGAGGCGCTGGAATTCTTCGGCGGGGCGGTGGCCGCGTTCAATGGCGAGTTCGTCGATCTCGGCGGTGCGTTTGGCTACACGCGGCGCGAGCCCCTGGGCGTGTGCCTCGGCATCGGCGCATGGAATTACCCGATCCAGATCGCAGGGTGGAAGTCCGGCCCCGCGCTCGCTATGGGCAATGCCATGGTGTTCAAGCCTTCGGAGAACACCCCGCTTTCAGCGCTCAAGCTGGCCGAAATCTACAGCGAAGCCGGACTGCCCGACGGGCTTTTCAATGTCGTGCAGGGCCTCGGCCCGGTCGGTGCTGCACTGACGGAACATCCTCGCATCGACAAGATCTCGCTCACCGGGTCAGTGCCGACCGGACGCAGGGTGCTTTCCACGGCGGGAAGCCAGATGAAGCATGCCACGATGGAACTTGGCGGCAAGTCGCCGATCATCGTCTTCGACGACGCTGATATCGAAAACGCCATTGGCGGGGCGATGCTGGGCAACTTCTATTCCGCCGGTCAGGTCTGCTCCAACGGTACGCGCGTATTCGTACAGTCCGGCATTCGCGACCGGTTCCTCGAACGGCTGGTTGAACGCACCGGGAAAATCCGCATCGGCGACCCGCTCGATCCCGAGATCCATATGGGACCGCTGGTGAACAAGGCCCAGCACGAGAAGGTCATGTCCTACATCGCACTGGGCAGGGAAGAAGGTGCGGATCTGCTCGCCGGTGGCGGCGTGCCATCCATGCAGGGGCTCGATGGCGGCTGTTTCGTCGAACCGACGATCTTTGCAAACGTCAGGGATACAATGCGTATCGCCCGCGAGGAAATTTTCGGGCCGGTGATGTGCGTGCTCGATTTCGAGTCGGAAGAAGAAGCGATTGCCCGCGCCAATGACACCGAGTTCGGGCTTGCCGCGGGCGTGTTTACGGCCGACCTTACGCGCGCTCACCGCGTGATTGCCGAGTTGAAGGCCGGAACCTGCTGGATCAACACCTATAATCTGACACCGGTGGAACTGCCTTTCGGCGGCGTCAAGCAATCGGGCATTGGGCGTGAGAATGGCCTGGCCGCACTTGGTCACTATTCGCAGCTCAAATCTGTCTATGTCGAAACCGGCGACGTCGACAGTCCCTACTAGGCTGTGCCGCCGACAATGGCCTCACGCGCGCCGGTTCAGCATCTTGCAGACTATGGAGAAATGAGCGCTGGAATGCGCCTTGCGGAGCAAAGTCGCTGACGCTATAAGCCCGCGCACTGGTCACGGAGTGTAGCGCAGCCTGGTAGCGCACATCGTTCGGGACGATGGGGTCGCAGGTTCGAATCCTGCCACTCCGACCAGCCTTTTCCCATAGATTCAACGTTCAAAACACCCCGGCTGATATCGCCATATCAGCGCAATTACAACTCATAGTTGTATTTTGTCACCCAAGCATCTTAAGCGGTTGAGGCATACATCCTTGCCGCATGATGGCATTGCTCGCACGCACGAATATTCTACGGTTTCCGCAAGCAATAGCGGGAACGTCGGCGGTCGAGTTTGCCCTGCTTTGCCCCTTGTTCTTTCTGGTGTTTTTCGGCCTCAGTGCCTACGGGATCTATCTTGGCGCAAGCCACTCCATCCAGCAGATCGCGGCAGATGCCGCGCGTGTTTCGATTGCAGGCCTCAGCAACGATGAGCGCAGGCAGCTGGCGCTGGACTATGTCACGGCAAACGCCCCCGAATACCCGCTTGTCGATCCGAAACGGGTAGTCGCCACGGCCGACGCAAAGGAGGGCGATGCGAACCAGTTTGTGGTTGCTGTCGTTTTCGACGCAAGCGGCTTACCTATCTGGCAATTGTTCAAGGGGCTTCCCTTGCCAGGCAAGACCATCGAGCATCGCTCGACCATCCGTTTGGGCGGGTTCTGAGCGGTGAGCGCTCACCGTCTCACCAGGATGGGTTTGCGGCACGCGCTTACGCGTTTCGTCGATGCCACCTCCGGCAATCTTGCAACGCTCACCGCGCTGAGCGCGCCAGTCGCACTGGTCCTGGCTGCACTCGCCATCGACAGCGGTGCGCTCTACGTGGAAAGGCGCAGTTTGCAGTCGCTTGCCGACCTTGCTGCAATAACCGCTGCCGACAATATTGGCGTCGCCGAAACAGCAGCGAAGACCTTCCTTCAGGACAACGGTTTCATTGCCGACAGCGCCGAGGACGCGCTAAGTGGCGACGACGAAATCGAAATTTCCGATGGCATTGGTTGTGGTGTGGGGTTAATCCGTGGCCGCTATCGCGCCGACCCGTCGCTCGCCCCCAGCGAACGCTTTGAGCCGCATCGCAAACCTTACAACGCCGTCCGCGTTGAGCTCTGCCATCCCGGTACGCGCTATTTCTCGGCCGGCTTTTTCGGTGCGCCTACCATCGGCACGGCAGCCACGGCGGCAACGCGCGACGAAGCATCGTTTTCGATCGGGTCGCGGCTGGCGCGGCTCGATGGCGGCATCGCCAACGCGCTGCTGGGCGGCCTGACCGGCAGCACGATCACTCTGACTGCGATGGACTACGAAGCCCTGCTCAGTGCCGATGTCCGGCTGTTGTCATTTCTCGACTCGCTCCACAGCCGGCTCAAACTCGATGCAGCTGATTACAACGAGTTAATGGCCGCCGAGGCAACGCTAGGCGACCTGGCAGCAGCACTTGGCGCAGTAGACGGGCTCGTTGGCGCAGCAAGCCGCGCTGCCGACAGGCTCGCAGCGCAGTTTGCGGCACGCGGCGGCAAGGTGGAACTGTCTCGCCTCCTCGACATCGGATCGCGCGGCCTTCTGCCCGTCGGAACCACCACGCCAGCGGGCAACGATCCGCATCTCGGTGTGTTTCAAATCCTGTCGGCGGCTGCATCGCTTTCGCTGGCCAATGGGCGGCGCCAGCTTGAACTCGACCTCGGTGCGGATGCCGGCGACCTCGCAAGCCTCAGGCTGGTACTGGCGATTGGCGAGGCACGGCAATCGGCTTCGTGGTTCAGCGTGGGGGAAGAGGAAACGATCGTCACGACCGCCCAAACGCGCCTACTCCTTGAAGCCGGAATTGGCGGTTCAGGCATACTGTCAGGAGCCACGATCAGGCTGCCACTTCTGGTCGAAATCGCACATGCACGCGCGAGACTTGAGCGGCTTGCCTGCCCCGCGGCACCGGGAAACCCGCCGCGCCTGGTGGTTGCTGCGCGGCCAGGAATTGCGCGCATTCACATTGCTGAAGCGGACCACCTAGCGCTGGCGCGCTTCAGCCGCCAACCGGACACTGCTCCGGCCTTGCTCATGTCGACACCGATTGTCCGCATCACCGGGCGGGCAGATATCGAGATCGCCAAGCGGTTTCCAACCAGACTGCGCTTCAGCGCTGCCGATATCAAAAACCGGGCGGTGAAGCGGGTTTCCACCACCGACATCGCCGGCTCGCTCATCGCTTCGCTGGTGGAAGAACTTGACCTTGAGGTGCAGGCTGCCGGGCTGGGAATATCAATGCCCACGAATGTCGCTGGCGCGGTCTCCGATGCGCTGAAAACCGCGGTGCCCGCGCTGGACAGTGTGTTGACGCAAACGCTGGCGACTCTCGGCCTGAGCATCGGCGAAGCAGATGTCAGGGTACACGGCGCGCAGTGCGGTCGGGCCGTCCTCGTGCAATAGGCCTGACAGGACTTTCTGGGGATAGAGGCGACCAGTCGGGTATCTGCGACGCTCTGCTCCTTGCCAAGCACCATTTGTCCGCATTCGAATGCCAGCTCTGCGTGAAGGGTGCGAGGGGGCACTTTTCACCTGGCAGCAGTGCCCGGCAGCCGATGATCATCGACACTGTAGGGCGAATTGGGGGGATGGATATGACTTCCGTTTTCAATGTGGTGTTCGCACCACTGTCGCTGCTACTTGTGAGCATTGCCTTGCTCGTCGGCGGCAACGCGCTGTGGCTGGCGATTGTCTATGTGCTGTTCGCCGCAACCTTCCTGGACGCACTTTGGCAGGTGGAAGACGACCACTGTTCGCTGAACGAGCCGGACATCCGCATACCGACTGCCCTCTTGTCGGTAGCCGTCGCGGTCTCTTTTGCCGTTTTCATACCCTCCGCTTCGCCTCTGGAACTGTTCATCGGCACATTGCTCGCCGCATCGATCTTCGGGACCATCGCCAACATCGTTGCGCACGAGTTGATCCATCAGGAAGACTGGCCCGTTCGTTTCTTCATCGGCATGGTGCTGGAGGCCCTGGCGCTCGATCCCGCCGACACAGTCGGCCATGACATGCATCACAACCTCGTTGCGACACATGCCGACCCATCGTCGGCGCGCCGCGATGAAGGCCTCTGGTATTTCCTCATGCGTTCGGTGCCAGGAGCGGCCGTCGGTGCATTTGCGATCGAACGCAAACGGCTGGCCGAAGCAGGTCGATACGCTTGGTCGCTGCGAAACCGTGTCGTGCAGGCGACAATCGTCCAGTTCGCGGTGCTTGCTATTTTCTATGCTGTTGCGGGCTGGCGCGGGTTGATCGCCTTCCTTGCCGCCGGTCTCATTGCGCGCATCATTGTGGAAGCAACGAAATATTCGTCGCATTACGGGCTGGTGCGCGCCCCCGATCAGCCGATCGAGATGCGCCACTCATGGAACGCCAGTGGCGGCGTGTCCTCCCGCGCGCTGTTCAATGCCGGCTGGCACTCCGACCACCATGTCAACAACGACCGGCCCTACAGGGAAATCGCTTTACCCGATAACGCGCCGATCAATCCGCATTCAGCCGGGTTGACCTTTGCAATGGCGCTGGTGCCGCCGATCTGGTTCCGGTTCATGAACCCTCTGGTGGACGGCTGGATGAATGATTTTGCTACGCCACGCGAACGCGCAATCGCCGGCTACGCGTCGGACAGCCTAGCAAAGAAAGCCGCCTGACCCGGCAGCCTGACCGTACGACCATCCAGCACTGCACCAAGCGGCGGTTCGTCGAGCGCTTCCGCCCTGCCAAGTTCGGCCGGTAGTTCCCAGTTTCGCTGCCCTTCGGCGAAGTTGAACACGCAGAGTATCTGCTCCTCGCCCTCCTCCCGGACGAAGGCCAGAATGTCGTCCGGCGTCGGCAGCAGGGTTATCGAGCCCAGTTTCAGCGCCGGATGCTGGCGGCGAAAGGCCAGCATTCGGTGATAGGCGGCAAGAACAGAGCCCTGTTCCCCATCCTGCGCCGCGACAGCATGAGGGATGTGCGAAGCGACGACCGGCAGCCACGGCTTGCCGGTTGAAAATCCGCCATTGGGCTCGGCCGGATTCCACACCATAGGCGTTCGGCAACCATCGCGCCCCTTGAAGCCCGGCCAGAAGCGAATGCCATAGGGATCCTGCAAATCCTCAAATGCAAGTTCCGCTTCTTCCAGCCCCAGTTCCTCTCCCTGATAGATACAGATCGAACCGCGCAACGCGACAAGCAATGCCAGCGCGAACTTCGCCGTGTGCGCAGTGTCGCCTCCGGGCAGCGTCCAGCGCGTCACGTGGCGCGGAACGTCATGATTGGAATAGGCCCAACAGATCCAGCCGTCGGCCACGCCCTGCTCAAATGTCTCGATCTCATCCTTGAAGAAGCTGGCCGAGAAGTCCGGTCCCAGCAGGTCGAAGGTGTAGCATTTGTGCAGCTTGTCGCCGCCGCTCGTGTAGTCGGACACGATCTTCAGCGAGCGTTCCTTGTCGTCGCCCACCTCACCCACGGCGGCGCGCCCGCCATAGCGATCCAGAAGCGCGCGAAGCCTCTTCAGGAACTCCAGGTTCTCCGGCCGCGTCTTGTCGTAAAGATGGCGCTGGAAGCCGTAGGGATTGGTGCCTTCGCGCGCCGGATCGTCATCGGCCACCGGCGGATTGTCGCGCAGATCGGCATCATGGAAATAGTAGTTGACGGTGTCGAGCCTGAAGCCATCCACGCCGCGATCGAGCCAGAACCGAACCGTATCCAAGATCGCGTCCTGCACCTGAGGATTGTGGAAGTTGAGGTCCGGCTGTTCGACGAGAAAATTGTGCAGGTAGTACTGCCGCCTGACGCTGTCCCACTCCCACGCCGAACCGCCAAAGACCGACAGCCAGTTGTTTGGGGGCGAACCATCTGGCTTTGCATCGGCCCAGACATACCATTCGGTCTTTGCGTTATCGCGTGAGGCGCGGCTTTCGACAAACCAGGGGTGCTTGTCCGAGGTATGCGACAACACCTGATCGATAATCACTTTGAGGCCGAGCCGATGTGCCTCGGTCACGACCGCATCAAAATCTTCCAGCGTGCCGAACATGGGGTCGACATCGCAGTAGTCCTCAACGTCATATCCGAAATCCATCATGGGCGACTTGAAGAAGGGCGATATCCAGACCGCGTCAGCGCCAAGTTGCGCCACATACGGCAAGCGCTGAATGATGCCGCGCAGGTCGCCTATGCCGTCGCCGTTCGAATCCTGAAAGGAGCGCGGGTAGATCTGGTAGATAACCGCACCGCGCCACCAGTCATCGTCAGTCATCAGGTCTTTGCCGCTCATCTGAACTCCGTGCGTGTTGGCTCAGTCTTGCCGTGACCGCCGAAACACCAGACTGCGCGGGGGTACGACGACGCCGTCGTCTGTTTCCGTTCCCCCTAACCCGGCAACCGCGGCATGAGTGTATTCATTAGGCCCGACTTGGAACGTGACCGGCTCATCCGTTCCGTTGATCATTATCGCCAGACGGTCGCCGGCTCCCACCCCGGCAAGCAACATGCACAGGCAACGCGTATCGGAGTTCTCCCAGTCGGAGACGGACATCTCGGTGCCATCAGGCCGCAACCAGTGAACATCCGGGTTGGGACCGTCGACGGCATCGCCGGTCAGAAACGCAAGGTCGTTCAGCGCCGGGAAACCAGACCGCAAAGCCGAAAGTCCGGCAACGAAGTCCTCCAGTTCGATGTCACGGTTCTCCCAGTCCAGCCAGGTCAGATCATTGTCCTGCGCGTAGGCGTTGTTGTTTCCCCTCTGTGTACGGCCAAACTCGTCGCCCGCGGTCAGCATGATCGCGCCGCGCGAGGCAAACAGCGTGGCAAGCAACGCGCGAACATCGCGCCGCCTCGCCATCAGAACGTCGGGGTCGTTCGTCACGCCCTCAACGCCATTGTTCCACGACAAATTCTCGTCGTGTCCATCGCGATTTTCCTCGCCATTCGCCTCATTGTGCTTGTGCTCATAGGCAACGAGATCGCCGAGTGTCATGCCGTCATGTGCGGCCAGAAAATTGACGCTACGGGTCTTCCCCGCCCCACCGCCAAATACATCCGACGATCCGGCCAAGCGCGTTGCGAGCGCCCCGATCGTGCCGGCGTCACCGCGCCAAAAACGCCGTGTGTCGTCCCGGTAGCGATCGTTCCATTCCAGAAATGCCTCCGGAAACCGGCCCAGCTGATAGCCTCCCGGCCCGATGTCCCAGGGTTCTGCGATCAGAACGCGATCTCCGATTACAGGGTCGTCGATCATCCCGGTCAGAAGCGCTGCGCTGGCATCGAAGCCGTGATCGGTACGGCCCAAAATAGGGGCGAGGTCGAAGCGGAAACCGTCAATGCCGGCATGTCTTACGAAGTGGCGCAGGCTGTCGAGAACAAGGCGCTGGGTTACCGGGTGGCTGCAATCCAGTGTGTTGCCGGTGCCCGTGTCGTTGACGAGGCGCAAGCGGCCTTCATCTTCGCTGTGGCGAAAGTAGGCACGGGCGTCGAGCCCGCGCAGCGACAGCGTTGGCCCCTGTTCGTCGCTCTCGCCCGTGTGGTTGAAAACCACGTCGAGGATGACGCCGATGCCGGCATCATGGAGCGTGGCTACCGTGGCAGCCAGTTCGGCCATACCACCCGGCGCAAGGCGCGGATCGAGGGCCATGAACGCCACCGGATTGTATCCCCAGGCATTGGTCAGCCCGAGCGGCGCAAGGTGACGCTCGTCTATCCAAGCCGTGACGGGCATCAGTTCGACTGCGGTGACGCCGATCTTTTGCAGGTGTTCGATGACGGCAGG
The DNA here is from genome assembly GCA_965232405.1 of Rhizobiaceae bacterium. Lineage (GTDB taxonomy): Bacteria > Pseudomonadota > Alphaproteobacteria > Rhizobiales > Rhizobiaceae > RCIO01. Next base: position 3,099,012 of record OZ246966.1, on the reverse strand, counting down.
CTCGGCCAGCGCTGCAATCGTCCCGCGCTTGGCGGCCGGCACGTCGGGATGGCGCATGCTGAAAGCGCGCACGGACAGTTCGTAGATCAGGCCGCCGTCTCCCCAGCTTGGTGGCCGCTTCGGCGACACCGGCAACGCACCTTTTACAATCGCCTTCGGCATCAGATGTGCGGTGTCACCGCCCTCGCCCCGCCGCGCAGCGAGCGCTGGATCGTAAACAAACGGTCGATCCAGCTCGACCGCATAGGGATCGACCAGCAATTTGTTCGGATCGAACCAAAGGCCCTGCTCGGGTTCGTAGTCGCCATTCGCGCGAAGCCCGTAGAACTGACCCGGCACGACCCCTGGTACAAACGCCTCGTGCCAGCAGCCTTCACCGCGTTGCAGCGGAATGCGGTCCGTTTCTTTCTCACCGTCGAACAGGCACAGGGTGATCGTGTCCGCGCCATCCGACCAGACGGAAAAATGCGTGCCTTCGGCTCCAACGACCGCTCCCCTCGGGACATCAGCGTCGGAGGGCCGCTGCCCCATCAAGTCACCACGGAGGGAGCTTCGCGGTCGATACGCTCTTTCAAATTGGTGAGTTGTTCCGCCGCGTCGATCAGTTCGGCAAGCGCTGACTGCGTTTCGATGTCGTGATTGCCGGATGGCGGCTCATAGCGCTCCAGATAGACGCGCAGTGTCGCTCCGCTGGTGCCGGTCCCCGACAGGCGAAAGACTACCCTCGCGCCACCCTCGAATTGAATACGTATCCCCTGATTGCGAGTGATCGAACCATCGACCGGGTCGAGATAAGAGAAGTCGTCCGCATCGCTGACTATCAGCGTTCCGCACTGGGTTCCCGGCAGCGAAGCAACCTGGCCGCGCAGGTCATCGATCAGCGCCTCGGCCGCCTGTGCGTCGACAGCCTCATAGTCGTGTCTGGAATAGTAGTTCCGGCCATAGTCGCGCCAATGCTCGCGCACGATCTCCGCCACGCTCTGCCTGCGCACCGCCAGTATGTTCAGCCACAACAGCACAGCCCAAAGACCGTCCTTCTCGCGAACGTGGTTTGAGCCCGTGCCCGCGCTCTCCTCACCGCAGATCGTGGCCATGTCGGCGTCCAGCAGATTGCCGAAGAATTTCCAGCCGGTCGGGGTCTCGAAACTTCCGATGCCGAGTTTTTCGGCCACCCTGTCCGCAGCAGCGCTGGTGGGCATGGAGCGTGCAATCCCCTTGATCCCGCCCTTGTAGCCAGGGGCCAGATAGGCGTTGGCGGCCAGGATCGCCAGCGAATCTGACGGCGTGACAAAGATGCCCTTGCCGATGATCAGGTTGCGGTCGCCATCCCCGTCCGACGCCGCGCCAAAATCCGGGCCTTCATGCGACATCATGAATTCATAGAGATCGCGGGCGTGGACGAGGTTGGGGTCTGGATGATGGCCGCCAAAATCAGGCAGCGGAACGCCATTGCGCACGGTGACGGGAATGGCGCCCAGCCGGTTCTCGATGATCTCGTGCGCATAGGGCCCGGTCACCGCATACATGGCGTCGAAGACCATGCGAAAGCCGGATGCAAACAGATCGCGGATCGCATCGAAGTCGAACAACTCCTCCATCAGCGCGGCATAATCGGATACCGGATCGATCACTTCGACAGTCATCTCGCCGAGCTTCGAAACACCCTTCTTGTCCAGCGAAACATCGAGCGCCTCGACGATGAGATAACGGTCGATCGTCTGGCTGCGCGCGAAGATGGCGTTGGTGACCTTCTCGGGCGCCGGCCCGCCATTGCCGATATTGTATTTGATGCCGAAATCTTCTTCCGGACCGCCGGGGTTGTGGCTGGCCGACAGGATCAACCCACCGAACGCCTTGTTTTTCCTTATCAAATGCGAGGCTGCAGGCGTCGACAGGATGCCGCCTTCGCCCACCAGAACGCGGCCGAAACCATTGGCCGCCGCCATCTTGATGGCAATCTGGATCACTTCGCGATTGAAGAAGCGGCCGTCGCCGCCAATCACCAGCGTGTGGCCTTCATACCCGCTGAGCGAATCGAAAACGGACTGGATGAAGTTCTCCGCGTAATGCGGCTGCCTGAACACCGGCACCTTCTTGCGAAGACCTGATGTTCCCGGTTTCTGGTCGTCGAAAGGTCGTGTTTCGACCGTTCTTGTCACCTTTACGGCTTTGGTCATGCGCTACTCTCCCCCAACAAAAGTGCGCGATAAAGGGCCGCATAGCGCTCAGCGCTGCGGCCCCAGGATACGTCGGCTTTCATCCCCTGCTTCTGCATTGCCAGCCAGCCGCCGCCGCTGCGGTAAAGCGCGGCCGCCCGCCTGATGGCATCAACCATTGCGTCACCACTGTCAGGCGTGAACTGGAAACCGGTTGCAACGCCGGCTGAAAGGGCCGCGTCGTTGGCATCTACCACCGTGTCGGCCAAGCCACCGGTGCGCGCCACGATCGGCACGCAGCCATAGCGAAGACCGTAAAGCTGCGTCAGCCCGCACGGCTCGAAGCGCGATGGAATGAGAATCGCGTCCGCGCCGCCCTGCAGCAGATGCGCCAGTTCCTCGTCGTAACCGATAACCACGCCGGCGCGACCGCGATGACGAGCCGCCGCGGCCAGCAGCGCGCCCTCCAGCGCCTGGTCGCCGGATCCCAAAATGGCGAGCTTCACGCCCGACGCGACAATGGCGTCGAACTCGGCAGCAAGCACGTCCATGCCTTTTTGCCAGGTCAGCCGGCTGATCACGCAAAGCACCGGATCGTCATCCTGGTCCAGCGCGAAGCGCGCCTCGACGGCCTTGCGGTTCGCAGCCCGCGGTTTCAGCGAGCGAAGGCTGTATTGGGCGGCAAGATGCGGATCGGTTGACGGGTCCCAGATATCGACATCGATGCCGTTGAGAATGCCGTGCAGGTTTGCCGCGCGGACATTGAGAAGCCCGTCGAGGCCCATGCCGAAGTCCGGCGTGCGAATTTCACGGGCGTAGGTGGGGCTGACCGTGGTGATCGCGTCGGCGTATTGAAGGCCTGCCTTCAAGAAACCGACACCGCCATAATATTCCACGCCATCCATCGCCAGCGCTTCCGGCGGCAACCCCAGCTCCGGGAATATGTCGGCCCCGAATTGGCCCTGAAATGCCAGATTGTGCACCGTAACCACTGACGGCGCCTTGGACTTTCCGTAGTGCACATAGGCCGGCGCCATGGCCGCCTGCCAGTCATGTGCGTGCACGATGTCGGGAACGAACTTCGGATCGGCGCCTTCGGCGAGATCAGCCGCGGCGCGCCCGAGCGCGGCGAACCGTTTCCAGTTGTCGGCCCAGTCGCTGCCGGTCGGCTGTCCGTATGGGCCGCCTGGACGATCGTAGAGATGCGGCGCATCCAGCACATAGAGATCGAGCCCCGCTGTCCTAGCCTTCACGATGCCGGCCTTGCCGCCGAACAGGGCGCTGTAGGAATGTACGTGCGTCTTGCGGCCAAGCGCCTTCAAGACCGACGAATAGCCCGGAACCAGCGTCCGCGTCTCGACGCCGTGGGCAGCAAGCGCCGACGGCAAAGCGCCGGCCACATCCGCGAGGCCGCCCGTCTTGATCAGCGGCACAATCTCGGAAGCGACCGACAGTACTTTCATGTGAGAACCCGAATACCCGATCTATAGCCTGTCGATCATATCCTGCGTGATCAGACACACCCCATTCTCACTGCGACGAAACCGCTTCTCGTCCAGAACCGGATCCTCTCCGACAACCAGACCCTCAGGTATCTTCACACCGCGATCGATGACAACCTTGCTCAGGCGCGAATAGCGACCGATCTGGCAATCGGGAAGGATCACTGCCTCGTCAAGCGCGGAGAACGAATTCGCGCGCACGCCCGTGAACAGCAGGCTGCGACGCAAGGCCGATCCGGAGATGATACAGTCACCGGCCACGAGCGAGGATATCGCGGAGCCGCGCCGGCCTTCCTCATCGTGTACAAATTTTGCCGGCGGCTTGATTTCGGCATAGGTCCAGACCGGCCATTCGACATCATAAATATCAAGTTCGGGCCTGATATCGGTCAGATCGATATTGGCTTCCCAATAAGCGTCGATCGTTCCCACATCGCGCCAGTACGCCTCGTCCTCGAAACTCGAGCGCACGCAGGAGTTCGAAAAGCTGTGCGCCTGCGCATGGCCGTTCTTCACCAGCCAAGGCACGATGTCCTTGCCGAAGTCGCGGTTCGACCCCGGTTCGGACGCATCCCGGCGCAACTGATCCATCAGCAACGCAGTTCGGAACACGTAGATCCCCATCGATGCCAGCGCCATGTCGGGCTTGTTCGGCATGCCCGGAGGGTCGGCTGGTTTTTCGACGAAATCGGTGATGCGGTTCGACTTGTCGACATGCATCACGCCGAAACCCGTTGCTTCCACGCGCGGCACTTCGAGGCAGCCGATCGTGACGTCCGCACCTGAATCGACATGCTCACGCAGCATCACTTCATAGTCCATCTTGTAGATGTGATCGCCGGCCAGAATGATCATGTATTCGGGGCCATAGGATTCGATGATGTCGATGTTCTGATAGACCGCGTCGGCCGTGCCCTCATACCACTGCGTTTCGGAAACGCGCTGGCTGGCCGGCAGGATGTCGAAGCTTTCGTTTCGCTCTGGCCGAAAGAAGTTCCAGCCGCGCTGCAGATGGCGGATCAGCGAATGCGCCTTGTACTGCGTCGCAACGCCGATGCGGCGGATGCCGGAATTAAGCGCATTGGAGAGTGCGAAGTCGATGATACGTGTCTTGCCGCCGAAATAGACGGCAGGCTTGGCGCGCCGGTCGGTCAGTTCCTTCAGGCGGCTGCCGCGTCCCCCTGCGAGAACATAGGCCATCGTGTCGCGGGACAGCGAGTATCTCGATTTCTGCTCCATAACGTGGCTCCACTCCTCCGGTTGCGGCCTATTCAGGCTCATGTTGAAGCATGATCGTCGCAAGCGGCGGCAAAGTCACGTTCGCACACGCGCCACCGCCCTGCATCTCCGCCACGACGCCCCCAAAATTTCCCTTGCCCCCACCGCCATAGGTTTCGGCGTCGGTGTTCACGATCTCGCGCCAGATTCCCGTATGGGGCAGCGGCAGGCGGTAGTTGTCGCGCTGCGCAGGCGTGAAATTGCTGATGACGGCTACGGGTGGCGCGCCCGGCGCTGAACGCAGCCATGCAAAGACAGAGTTGTCGCGATCGTCGGCAACAAGCCAGGAAAAGCCGTCGGGTTCGCAGTCGCGAGCGTGCAGCGCAGACACATCGCGATAGGTGCGGTTCAGATCGCGGATCAACGTGCGTACGCCCTCATGCGCGGGCGCATTGAGCAGATGCCAGTCCAGCGCTCGTGCCTCGTTCCACTCCCTGCGCTGGGCAAACTCCTGCCCCATGAACAAGAGCTTCTTGCCGGGATAACCCCACATGAAGGCGTAGTAGGCGCGCAGGGTGGCAAATTTCTGCCAGTCGTCACCCGCCATCTTGGAAAGCAGTGTGCCTTTGCCGTGTACGACCTCGTCATGGCTCAGCGGCAGAACGAAGTTTTCCGAGAAGGCATACATCAGGCCGAAGGTGATTTCGTCGTGATGGAATTTGCGGTGCACCGGCTCGCGCGCAAGATATTGCAGCGTGTCGTGCATGAACCCCATGTTCCACTTGAACCCGAAGCCCAGCCCGCCCTCATGCACGGGTTGCGAAACCTTCGGCCATGAGGTGGATTCCTCCGCAATCGTCATGATGCCGGGATGCGTGCCATAGATGGCGGCGTTCATTTTCTGCAGGAATTCAACCGCTTCCAGGTTTTCGCGCCCACCGCGCTCATTGGGCAGCCACTCGCCTTCCTTGCGCGAATAGTCGAGGTAGAGCATCGATGCGACGGCATCCACGCGCAGCCCGTCGACATGGTATTTCTCGGCCCAGAACAGCGCGTTGTTGACGAGATAGGACATCACCTCGCGGCGACCGAAATTGTAGATCGCGGTGTTCCAGTCGGGATGAAAACCCTTGCGCGGGTCCTCGTGTTCGTAAAGCGCGGTGCCGTCGAAGCGCGAGAGGCCATGTGCGTCTGTCGGAAAATGCGCCGGAACCCAATCCAGGATCACACCGATGCCAGCGCGATGCGCACCATCCACGAAACGCGCGAAGCCGGCGGGTTCGCCAAAGCGTGCACTCGGCGCATAGAGACCCGTTGTCTGGTATCCCCAGGACGGGTCGTAGGGATGCTCCGCAATCGGCAGGAACTCGATATGGGTAAAGCCCATGTCGGCGGCATAGGGGATCAGCCGCTCGGCCATTTCATCCCATGCGAGGAAGCCCCCGTCGTCGCGCAGCTGCCATGAGCCGGGGTGCACTTCGTAGATCGAAATCGGCTGCCGACGCGGATCGGCGCTGCGCCAGAACTCGCGATGCGCCTTGTCACCCCAGCGGTGCGACAGTTCGGGCTCGGTGACTGAGGCCGTGGCCGGGCGCAGTTCGGAGCGAAATGCAAACGGGTCGGCCTTGAGCGGCACTGTCTTTCCGTCCGGACCGACAATCTCGAACTTGTAGGTCCGGCCGGCATCTATTTCGGGAACGAATATCTCCCAGATACCGGTATCCACCCGCTTGCGCATGGCGTGGCGCCGGCCATCCCACTGGTTGAAATCTCCCACCACGGAGACGCGGCGGGCATTGGGCGCCCAGACGGCGAAGTGAACGCCTGTCACGCCTTCATGATCGATCAGATGCGCGCCCATCTTGTCGAACAGGCGCAGATGCGATCCCTCGCCGATGTAATAATCGTCCATCGGCCCGAGCACCGGCCCGAAACTGTAGGGGTCCGTTGTCCACCACTCGCCGCCAGCGTTGCGGGCAAGGTAGCGCAGCGGTTGGCGTTTGCGGATTTTCAGTTTGCCGTCGAAGAAGCCGGCATCGTGGCAGCGCGTCAGTTCGCCGGCGGGCTTTCCCGCCAGCGTATGCGCCTCAACTGTCTCGGCGTCGGGAATGAAGCAGCGGGCAACCAGTCCCTTGCCCGCCTCCTGTACACCCAGGACCGCAAACGGATTTCCGTGAGTGCCTGAAACAACTGCGTCAACGTCGCTCTCAGCGGTCAGTCGCCCTGTCACGGGCTTGGCTGCTTTGGGACGAGAATTCATGCAGTCGGCCTGTCTCCCAAAAACCAATCTGCCACCAATCCATATTGCATGCGAGGGTGGTCAGTCAGGTAAATTCCATACCTCGTCAGCGTATTGGCGAATTGTCCGGTCAGACGAGAACCATCCCATGCGCGCCGTGTTGAGGATAGCCATGCGGCTCCACGCGGCCTGGTCGTTCCAGATGGCGTCGGTGCGGCGCTGCGCTGCGGCGTAGGCATCGAAGTCTGCCGCAACCATGAACCAGTCGTGATTGTAGATGTTGTCGACAAGGTCCTTGTAGCGGTTACGGTCATCCGGTGAGAACACACCGGAAGCGATCGCCGACAGCGCCTGCCCCAGTTCCTGAGACGCCTCGATCACCGTCCGCGGGTCGGTTCGCTCTGCGCGCCGTTTAGCCACCTGTTCGGCATTGAGCCCGAAGATGACCATGTTGTCGGCGCCGACATGCTCTCGCATTTCCACATTCGCGCCGTCCAGCGTGCCGATGGTCAGCGCGCCATTGAGAGCGAATTTCATGTTGCCCGTGCCTGATGCCTCCATCCCGGCAGTCGAAATCTGCTCCGACAGATCGGCGGCCGGAACCATGATCTCGGCCAGGCTGACATTGTAGTTCGGAACGAAAACGACCTTGAGCAGTCCGCGTACCGATGGGTCGGAATTGATCGTGCGGGCAATGTCGTTGGCCAGTTTGATGATCAGTTTTGCAGCGTGATAGCTGGGTGCGGCCTTGCCGGAGAACAGCTTTACGCGCGGCACCCAGTCGCGTTCGGGATGCGAGCGTATCTGGTCGTAAAGAGCCACCGCCTCGATCAGGTTCAGAAGCTGGCGCTTGTATTCGTGGATGCGCTTGATCTGGATATCGAACATCGCAGAGGGGTCGATGCGCACGCCAAGCCGCTCGCGGACCAGAGCTGCAAGCCGCTCCTTGTTCGCCCGTTTCTGCGCAAGGAAAGCTGCTTGGAAGCCCGGATCGCCGGCCACCTCCTCAAGCTTGTGAAGCTGCCCAATATCGTCAAGGAACCCGTCGCCAATCGCCTCGCGGATGATCCTGCTCAAGCCCGGATTGCACTGCATCAGCCAGCGGCGCGGCGTAATGCCGTTGGTCTTGTTGTTGATGCGATCGGGGTAGAGACGATGTAGATCGGAAAACACCGTCGTCTTCATCAGGTCGGTGTGCAGCACCGACACGCCATTGACCGACCGTGCGCCGACGAATGCCAAATTGCCCATGCGCACACGGCGATCCGCATGCTCGTCGATCAGCGATATGGCGCGGATGGCGCTGTCGTCGAAACCAGCTTCCTTGCGCGCGTGCCGCAGGATTTCGGCATTGATTGCGTAGATGATCTGCATGTGGCGCGGCAAAAGCCGCTCGAAAAGCGGCACCGGCCAGCTTTCCAACGCTTCGGGAAGCAGGGTGTGGTTGGTGTAGCAGAAGGTTCGGCGGGTGATGTCCCAGGCTTCTGCAAACTCATGCCCATGAACGTCGATCAGAAGCCGCATCAACTCCGCAACCGACACGGCGGGATGCGTGTCGTTGAGCTGGATCGCGACCTTGTCTGGCAGTGATTTCAGGTCCGGATATTCGTGCAGATGGCGGTGCACGATGTCCTGCAGCGAGGCAGCGGAGAAGAAGTATTCCTGGCGCAGCCGCAATTCCTGTCCGGCGGGGGTGGAATCGTTGGGGTAGAGCACACGTGCCAGCGCTTCCGCCTCGTTGCTTTCGCGCAGCGCGCCGATATGGTCGCCTTCGTTGAACTTGTCGAGCAGGATCGGGTCGATCGGCATCGCCGACCAGAGCCTGAGTGTGTTGACCCGGCGGCCGCGCCAGCCGGCTACCGGCGTGTCGTAAGCAACGGCAAGCAGCCGTTCCTGCGGTTTCCACACAAACCGCGGCTCGTCGCCATTTGCCACCGGCAGCATGTCGACCACGCCGCCGAAGCCGATCTCGATTGTGCGTTCGCGGCGCTCGAACTCCCACGGATTGCCGTGATCGAGCCAGGTTTCGGGCAGCTCGATCTGCCAGCCGTCCTGTATCTCCTGCCGGAAGAGGCCGTGCGCATAACGAATGCCATACCCATGTGCGGGGATGTCCAGCGTGGCCATGCTTTCCATGAAGCAGGCCGCCAGACGACCGAGGCCGCCATTTCCCAGTGCAGCATCCGGTTCCAGCTCCGCGATCACATCGAGTTCGACGCCAAGCGAAGACAGCGCCTCGCGGATGTTTTCGGTCAGCCCGAGATTGCTGACGGCATCCCGCAGCAGCCGGCCGATCAGAAATTCCAGCGACAGGTAATATACCCGCTTGTCGCCCTGCTCATAGGTCTGCTTGGTCGAGGCGATCCACCGGTCGATTAACCGGTCGCGGATAACCTTGGTTGTCGCCGCAAGCCAGTCGAAGCCGGTCGCGACCGATTCGTTCTTGCCGACCCGATATCTGAGTGCCGAGAGAATTTCGTCCGCGGTGATCGGCTCGACGGCCAGTTCCGCGCCAGTGCCGCTTTCGTCGCGGGCGGTGTTGTCGTTCATCTGGACCGGCATCGCGATCTCTCCTGCAGACGACCAAATTCCTCCCACGCCTCTTGAATAGCGCAATGGGCGGTGCTTTTAAACGATTAAGAACGCAGCGGTCGAAAAGCCGCACAGAATTGGTTGAGGGACGTCACTTGATCCTTTGTTGCGGTGAAGCACTCATCGACATGCTGCCCGGAAGCGGCGCAGCGGGCGAAGCGGTCTATGCGCCGCATGTCGGCGGGGCGGTGTTCAACACGGCCATCGCGCTCGGCCGGCTGGGCGTCCCGGTCGGTTTCTACTCCGGTCTCTCGACGGACTTCTTCGGCGCCGATCTCAAGGCGGCGCTGGAAAAAAGCAATGTCGACCTCGGCCACGTTCGCTTTTCCGACCGCCCGACAACACTCGCCTTCGTCAAGCTGGCGAACGGACAGGCCAGCTACATCTTCTATGACGAGTACTCCGCCGGGAGAATGTTGACGCCAGACGATCTGCCGGTTCTTGGCCCGGACGTTTCCGCGCTTCATTTTTCGTGCATCAGCCTTGTTCCCGAGCCCTGCGGTTCGACATATGAGGAATTGATGCGACGCGAACACCAGTCCCGCGTCATCATGCTCGATCCCAATCTCAGACCGCCATTCATCAAGGATGCCGATAGCCACCGCGCGCGGCTGAAGCGCATGATTGAGATGGCAGATATCGTCAAACTCTCCGATGAAGACCTTGGCTGGTTCGGCGAAGCTGGAACAACCGAGGATGCAGCCTATCGCTGGCTGAACGAGGGACCGAGTGTCGTTGTGGTCACCGCGGGCGCTAGAGGCGCTATCGCCTACACTGCCAACGAGCGCATAGAAGTTCCGTCACGCAGGGTGGAAGTGGCCGATACGGTTGGGGCCGGTGATACGTTCAATGCCGGCCTGTTGGGCGGGCTACATGATGCAGGGCAGCTCACCAAACGCGCGATACGCTCGCTCTCCGCCGACCATCTGCGTTCAGCACTCGAGCTCGCTGCGCGGGCCGCGGCGGTCACTGTCTCGCGGCCCGGAGCAAACCCGCCCTGGCGGCGCGAACTGGCCTGATAATTGGTCGCGCCGAGCATCCTTTTACCAAACGGACAACTCTGTTATCACGCGGCGCAAATCGAAGCGGGCCGTTGAAGGCCCCGGAAAGCACCGTACATGCAGTTCATTGATCTTGGCGCGCAGCGCGAGCGGATCGGCGACCGGCTGAACAAGGCCATCGATCGCGTGGTGTCCGGCGGCCGCTACATTCTCGGACCCGAAGTCGAGGAATTCGAAAAGAAGCTTGCAGCCTATGTCGGGGTTGAACACGCCGTTGCCTGCGCCAATGGCACCGACGCGCTGCACCTGCCGCTGCTGGCATGGGGTATCGGGCCGGGCGACGCGATATTTTGCCCGGCCTTCACCTTCGCAGCGACCGCCGAGGTGGTGGCGCTTGTCGGGGCGGAGCCGGTGTTCGTCGATGTCGACGCCAACACCTACAACATCGACCCGGCCAGCCTGGAAGCTGCCATCGAAATGGTGAAAGCCGAAGGTCGGTTGAAGCCCCGCGCCGTCATTCCCGTCGATCTGTTCGGCCTGACCGCCGACTACGACGCGTTGACTGAAATTGCGGAGCGCGAGGGGCTTAAGATCGTCGAGGACGCAGCCCAGTCGATGGGCGCGGTCCAGGCGGGGCGCAAATGCGGCGCCTTCGGCCATGTCGCCTCGACCAGCTTCTACCCGGCCAAGCCACTGGGCTGCTACGGCGATGGCGGCGCGATCTTCACCAACGATGCGGAACTTGCCGAGCTGCTGCGTTCGCTTGCCTTCCACGGCAAGGGCGAGACGCAATATGACAATGTCCATGTCGGCATCAATTCACGGCTCGACACCATCCAGGCTGCGATCCTGATCGAGAAGCTCGCAATTCTCGAGGAGGAGATGGAAGCGCGGGACCGCATTGCGCGGCGTTACTGCGAAGGTCTGGCCAACGTCGTGAAGGTGCCGAGACTAACCGACGGCGAACGCTCGGCCTGGGCGCAGTTCTGCATCGAGACACCACATCGCGACGGCTTGAAGGCGCATCTTCAGGAAAACGGCATTCCGTCGGTGATCTACTACGTCAAGCCGCTGCATCTTCAGACGGCTTATGAGAGCTACCCGCGCGCTCCGGGTGGCCTGCCGGTGTCAGAGGCCCTGCCCGACACGATCCTTGCCCTGCCGATGCATCCCTATCTGAGCGCCGAAGACCAGGACCGGGTGATCGCGGCGATCCGCGACTACATCTCGGAGCAGGCAGGCGACAGCGTCGCCGCCGAATAGGCTCGTCAGACCGTTTCGGCCACCTTGCCGCGAGCAATGAAGAACGGGTTGAGCATCCGCTTGGCGCCCTCGCCTTCGCGGTAGCCATAGGTCAGCGGCTCGCCTTCCATCGTCGACGTCAGGCCGCCGGCTGCTCTCAGCACGGCATCGCCTGCCGCCGTGTCCCACTGCATTGTCGGCCCGCAGCGCGGATACACATCCGCCTCGCCGGCCGCCAGCAGGCAGAATTTAAGCGACGAGCCGATCGACAGAATGTTGCCAGCGTTCAACTCCGAGATGATGCGATCGGTCTCGGCATCGCGATGTGAAAGGCTGGCAACCACGTCGGGGCGTTCGCCGCAATCGCGCGCTGATACCTCGTGCCGTGCCGAAACACGGAAGTCGGCATCAATCTCCGCCTTCTCCGCATAACCTGGTCGCCCGCCAAACAGCCATCCGCGAACCGGCGCGTAGACGACCCCGACCACCGGAACCCCATCGCGAACGAGTGCGATGTTGATGGTGAAGTCGCCGCTGCCGCTGATGAATTCCTTGGTGCCGTCGAGCGGATCGACAAGGATGAACTCCCGGCCAAGATCGGCGGGCATGGTGCCGGCCGCGACCGCTTCTTCGGCAACCACCGGATAAGCGGGCATTGCCTGCGCCAGACCGCTCAGAATGATCTTCTCGGCCGCCTCGTCCGCTTCCGTCACCGGTGATGCGTCAGACTTGTGGCTGACCTCGCAGCCCGCCTTGAACAAGGCATAGGCGGCCTGGCCCGCTTCGATGGCAATCGGCTCGAAAGCGGCGAGAATTTCCTGGTCGTTGAGCAAAGCGTATTTCCCGGAAGGCTGAGCGTGTTTCGACGCGCTAATGTCAGATTCCGCCGCCATCCGCAAACCCTTCGGACGACTGCCGCTGGTTGATCTTGTCGATCAGCCGTTCGACCGCCTCTTCCGGCGACAGACCCATGGTCTCAACGTGAAGCTCCGGCGCAACCGGCGCCTCATAGGGCGAATCGAGACCGGTGAAATTCTTGATCTCACCACTGAGCGCCTTGGCATACAGGCCCTTGGGATCACGGCGGATGCACTCCTCAAGCGGCGTGTCGACAAAGACCTCCAGAAATTCGTTGCCGGTGAACATGTCGCGCACCAGCTTCCGGTCGGTCTTGAAGGGCGAGATGAACGACACGATCACGATCAGCCCGGCATCAACCATCAGCTTCGCGACCTCGCCAACGCGGCGGATGTTCTCGACGCGGTCCTCGTCGGAAAAGCCGAGGTCGCGGTTCAGCCCGTGCCGGACGTTGTCGCCATCGAGCAAATAGGTGTGCCGTCCGGAGGCGTGCAACTTCTTCTCAAGCAGATTGGCAATGGTCGACTTGCCGGAACCGGAGAGGCCAGTGAACCACAGGACCGCCGGATCCTGGCTCTTCAACGCCGAACGAGCGGTCTTGTTGACGTCCACCGCCTGCCAGTGAACGTTCGATGCCTTGCCCAGTGCATCCTCGATCAGGCCGGCGGCGACCGTGCGGTTAGTCACCCGGTCGATGAGGATGAAAGACCCGGTGGTGCGGTTTTCGGCAAACGGATCGAACGCTATCGGCCACTGCGACGCAAGATGGCAAAAGCCGATCTCGTTCATCCCGAGAGAGTTCGCCGGCTTTTCCTCAAACGTGTTGATGTCGAAGGAGTGAACCAGCTTGGTAACCGTCGCATTGGTCTGGTCGGTTTCGGTTCTGAGGACGTAGGAGCGGCCCGGAACAAGCGGCTGGTCGTCAAACCAGACCAGCTTGGCCGCGATCTGGTCCGACACGTTCGGTCGCGCCAGAGGCGCAACCAGCATGTTACCGCGCGAAACCTCGATCTCGCTGTTCAGGACCAGCGTAACCGCTTCGCCCTCGCGTGCGGTCTCAACCTCGCCATCCGGGGTCAGGATGCGGGAGACGCGCGCATCAAGGCCGGACTTTGCAACCACGACCTGATCGCCCTTCGAGATGGCGCCCGAAGCAATCGTTCCAGCAAAACCGCGGAAATCCAGATTGGGACGGTTGACGTACTGGACGGGCAGCCGGAACGGCAGGTCGACCAGTTCCTCTTCGACCTCGATCTCTTCAAGGTGATCGATAAGGGTCGGGCCGTCATACCAGCCGAGATTGTCGGTACGAGCAATCACGTTGTCGCCGTAGCGCGCCGAAAGCGGGATCGGCTTCAAGGTCGAGAAGCCGAGATTGGCCGCAAATTGAGCGAACTCGGCGGAAATCGCCTCAAATTTCTCCTGCGAGTAATCGACAAGATCGATCTTGTTCACCGCCAGCACGACGTGGCGGATGCCTAGCAGCGAGGCAATGAAGGCATGACGTCTGGTCTGCGGCAGGATGCCCTGGCGAGCATCGACGAGAATAACCGCCAGATCGGCAGTGGAAGCGCCGGTCGCCATGTTGCGCGTGTACTGTTCGTGGCCGGGCGTATCGGCCACGATGAACTTGCGCTTGGCAGTCGCGAAGAAGCGGTAGGCAACGTCGATGGTGATGCCCTGCTCGCGTTCGGCCTCAAGGCCGTCCACAAGAAGCGCCAGATCGACTTCCTTTCCGGTGGTGCCAAAACGACGCGAATCGCGCTCCAGCGCTGCAAGCTGGTCATCGAAGATCAGTTTGGTGTCGAACAGGAGCCGGCCGATCAGCGTCGACTTTCCGTCATCGACCGATCCGCAGGTGAGAAACCTCAGAAGCGACTTCTGCGGAACATCGGGCTGCGTATCGGCCGACAACTGGCTCATCTCTTCCTCGGCATTCCGCGCCTGCACATTGCGATGGAGCATCAGAAATAGCCCTCGCGCTTCTTCTTCTCCATGGAGCCGGCCTCGTCATTGTCGATCAGGCGGCCCTGGCGTTCGGAGGTGCGCGCAATGAGCATCTCCTCCACGATGGCGTCCAGCGTGTCGGCTTCCGATTCGATTGCGCCGGTCAGCGGGTAGCAGCCCAGCGTGCGGAAGCGCACCATCTTCTCCTGCACCACCTCGCCCGGCTGCAGCTTCATGCGGTCGTCATCGACCATGATCAGCATGCCGTCGCGTTCCACGACCGGGCGGCGAGCGGCAAAATAGAGCGGGACTATCGGAATGTTTTCCCGCTGGATGTACTGCCAGATATCGAGCTCGGTCCAGTTGGACAGCGGGAAGACGCGGATCGATTCACCGGGCGCAATGCGCGTGTTGTAGATCTTCCACATTTCCGGGCGCTGGTTCTTCGGGTCCCAGGCGTGGTTCGCGTCGCGGAAAGAAAAAATGCGTTCCTTGGCGCGTGACTTTTCTTCGTCGCGCCGTGCGCCGCCAAAGGCTGCGTCGTAGCGGCCCTTGTCCAGCGCCTGGCGCAGCGCGACGGTCTTCATGATGTGTGTATGGGTGTTTGAACCATGCGTGAACGGGCCAATGCCGTCGCGCACGCCGTCCTGATTGATATGAACGATCAGGTCGAAACCCTTTTCCGCGGCCATGCGGTCGCGAAACTCGATCATCTCGCGGAACTTCCAGGTCGTGTCGACATGCAGAAACGGGAATGGTGGCTTGGCCGGGTAAAAGGCCTTCATCGCCAAGTGCATCAGAACCGACGAATCCTTGCCCACGGAATAGAGCATGACCGGATCGGTGAAGGTTGCCGCAACCTCCCGCATGATGTGGATCGACTCGGCCTCAAGCCGGTTCAGATGGGAGAGCCTTGGCTGCATCAGTGGAAATTTCCGTTGGCCGCCGGGCACATAAGTGTGTCGCGGGCGCTTCAGCGATCAGTTGAACCGTGAGTACCAACGCATACCAGCCGTCTCAAGACGCGGGCCACCAAAAACGGCATGCGGCAGGGTAGTGGTTTTCTACTCCTGCCGCGACACCGGAATATTGTTTCCCCTCCGGTCCATACAGCAGTTGCGGACCGAATGGGACGTCGTTGATCAGGCGCTTTTGCGCCACAGCGACCAAACGGCCGGCATCAACGCTGCCGCGATACCCACCTTGATCAGATCAGGCACGATGAACGGCATGACGCCAAACGCCCATGCCTTTTCGGCGCCGATGATCGTGGCCAGCCACGCAAATCCGAGCAGCATGATGGCGCCTTCAGCCACCAGCAGTGCGCCAAGGAACTTGAACACGCTGCGGTCCCAGCCGCGATCGGCCGCCCAGCCGACAATAGCTGCCGCAACGACGAAACCGGCGAGATAACCGCCGGTGGTTCCCACCATGTAGGCCAGCCCGATGCCCTTTTCGGGCGTGCTCTGAAAGACCGGCCAGCCCATAGCACCCTCGGCCATGTAAAGCAGCAGGGTCGCAACGCCGAGCCGCATGCCGAAAGTGGCTGCGATGAGGAAGATTGCCAGCGTCTGCAAAGACATGTCGACCGGTCCAAGCACGACCTTGGTCTTGGCCGAAATCGTGAGGAGCAGCGTGCCGGCGAAGACCAGTGCGAGTTGGACAAGAAAGCGCGCGGCGCGATTCTGCGGAAGCGCCAGCGAAACAAGCGGGCGCGCAGTCAGTGCAATTGCCATGTGAAACTCCATGCCAGAATTCGGATCGGGGAAGATGCGGTTTCGGTATATTGGCTTCCGTGGTAAGCGGCAACACGCCCACGCGCCGCCGCACAGATCTTCGCTTATGGCCATATCGTTCGACACCACATTCACCCCCGCCTATGGCGAGGCCATCCGCACCGCATCAGGTGTGGTTCGGGTCACGGCCAACAATCCCGGTCCGTTTTCCTATTACGGAACAAACAGTTATATCATCGGCGAGGAGACGCTTGCGGTCATTGATCCCGGTCCGGACGACAACGCCCACCTCGACGCGCTGACGGCCGCGATCGCCGGGCGTCCGGTGAGCCACATCTTCGTCACCCACACGCATCGTGACCACTCGCCACTCACTGCCGCTCTCAAGGAACTGACCGGCGCCACCGTTGTTGCGGAAGGTCCACACCGGCCTGCCAGGCCGTTGAGGATAGGCGAGACCAATCCACTCGATGCCGCGGCCGACACCGACTTCAAGCCCGACATCACGGTCGACGACAGCGAGTTGATCGCAGGCGACGGCTGGTCGCTGCGCGCGATTCTGACGCCGGGACACGCAGCCAATCACGCCGCGTTCGCGCTCGAAGGTACAGGCATTCTGTTTTCGGGCGATCACGTGATGGCGTGGTCGACGTCGATTGTCGCGCCGCCGGACGGATCGATGCGCGACTACATGAACTCGCTCGACCGGCTACTGGAACGCGATGACACGCAATACCTGCCGGGGCATGGCGGGCCTGTCGGGGACCCGGCCCGGTTTGTCGCCGGACTACGCGAACACCGGATCGGCAGGGAGAACGCTGTTCTGCATCGGCTCGCGAAAGGCGAAACCACGATCCCCGACATGGTGCGCGCGATCTACAAGGATACCGACCCGCGCATGCATGGGGCAGCCGGTCTATCGGTGCTTGCGCATATCGAGGATCTTGTCGCACGCGGCCTCGTTGCGACCGACGAGGACGTTGCTATCGACGCGCATTACCGGCCTGCCTGAACCTATTCAGCCGGCGGCACCTGGTAGAGTGCGTTGCGCAACTCGATCTCTTCCTCGAACGAAGCGAAGAAACGGTTGATCTTGGCGGCATTGTCCCCAAGGTCATGGGTGCCATAGCGAGAGACCGACCGGGCATCGACATAGACCGTTTCGTCTTCGTCAGTGAGCCGGATCGCCATGTCGGACACGAACCCGATCCACGGCGAAGGTGCTGCGACCTCCAGCGTGAGATCGCCACCGAACGCGCCCAAACGCTCCGGGCCATGCAGTAACCAACCCAACTGCCCGAAGACCGTGCGGGCGATATCGAGCGTGGTATCCATGCCCAGCGCGTATCGCCTGCCAGTGATTTCCGGGTAGGCGGCGAACTGAACACTCCCCTGCTCGCTGACAAAGGGGCCGATCGGGTTCATCTGCGGACTGCGCTGCCGAAGGGCGTGAAAGAACGTCGGAGGATTGAAGATCGCGGTCGAAACATCGGTCAGACCGGGCAGTGTCAGAACACGAAATGCGCCGAAGGCAAATGGTGCAAGCACGACCAGCGCAATCACCAACCCTTTGGTCGAGTTGCGCCCGCCCCCGTCACCGAATTCCCAAAGCCGAAGGAACCCGATTGCTGAAAGCAAGACCGCCAGCAAAGCCAGCCCGCAGACTATGCCCAGCAGCCAGAACAGCGAGAGCGTGTCGACGACCCCAAAACGGTGACCCGCCGCCGATGTCACCAGCAGCACCGCTGAGAACACCGCCGAACGCCGAGACCACTTGGCCGCGGTCGAGACCCGCCTATCCAGAAGAACCGCCATTTACCCGCGCCGCATTTGCCGAGATGGTTCCATTAGCGACTTGTCATGCGGCGGTCAAAGCCGGCGATCAGCCGGTCGGCAGCTGGTAGTCGCGGAACTGGTCACGCAGCGTCGTCTTCTGGATCTTGCCAGTTGCCGTGTGCGGTATCTCGTCGACAAAGACGACATCGTCGGGAAGCCACCATTTGGCGACCTTGCCCTCCAGGTACCCGATCAGATCGTCTCTGGTCGGGGATTTTCCCTGTTTGGGCACGACAATAAGAAGCGGCCTTTCATCCCATTTCGGATGGGCAATGCCAATGGCGGCGGCTTCCGCAACGTCCGGATGACCAACCGCAATGTTCTCAAGCAGGATCGTGGAAATCCACTCGCCGCCGGACTTGATGACGTCCTTCGCGCGGTCGGTGATTTCCATGTAGCCATTGGGGTCGATATGAGCGACGTCGCCGGTGTCGAACCACTCCTCGTCATCGAACTGCTCGGCGCCGGCGCCACCGTAGTAACCGGACGCGATCGCCGGACCGCGCACCTTCAGCCTGCCGAACGTCTTGCCATCCCAGGGCAAGGCGTTGTTTTCGTCGTCGGTCACCTTCATCTCGACGCCAAAGGGCGCGAAACCCTGCTTTTCCTGGATATCGAGGCGCGCATCGCCTTCCAGTTCGGCATATTCGGGCTTCATGGAACCCAGTGAACCGAGCGGCGACATCTCCGTCATGCCCCAGGCATGGATGACCTCAACGTCGTAATTCCTCTGGAATTTCTCGGTCATGGCGCGCGGACAGGCCGATCCGCCGATCACCACTTTCCTGAGATGCGGCAGCTTTTTGCCGGTTTCCTCGAGATACTGGAGCAGCATCAGCCAGACGGTCGGCACAGCGCCGGTGAAGGTCACCTTCTCCGTATCCAGCAGTTCGTAGATCGCCTCGCCGTCCATACGAGCGCCGGGCATGACAAGTTTGGCGCCGATCATCGGTGCGCTGTGGGCCAGACCCCAGGCATTGGCGTGGAACATCGGCACCACGGGCAGAATTGTGTCGCGCGACGAGATGCCCATCGCATCCGGCTGCACGGCAATCAGCGCATGTAGAACATTGGAGCGGTGCGAGTAGAGGACGCCCTTGGGGTCGCCGGTCGTGCCTGACGTGTAGCACATGCCGCAGGCGGCATTTTCGTCCAGCGACTTCCACACGTAGTCACCGTCCGCGTCCGAGATCCAGTCCTCATAGGCGACGACATTGTCGAGCGTGGTCTCCGGCAGGTGCGCTCCGTCCGTCAGCACGATGATCTTGCCCAGCGACGGCACCTGCGGCGCGACCTTCTCCACGATCGGCAGGAAGGTGAGGTCGACAAACAGCGCCTTGTCTTCGGCGTGTTTCATGATCCAGGCGATCTGGTCGGGAAACAGGCGCGGGTTGAGCGTGTGATAGACGGCACCAATGCCCATCGTGCCATACCAGGCTTCGATGTGACGTGCGCTGTTCCAGGCCAGCGTGGCGATCCGGTCGCCTTCCTTGTAGCCCTCAGCGGCGAGCTTTTGTGCCACTTTCAGCGAGCGCTGCCGAATCTCGCTGTATGTCGTGCGGACGATCGGCCCCTCGATCGATCGCGAAACGACCTCCCGGTTCCCATGCTGAATAGCCGCGTAGTCGATTATCTTGTGGCAAAGCAGTGGCCATTGCTGCATCAGTCCGAGCATTCGTTTCCTCCCAATTCGGGGCGGATTGTGCAGGGAAGAACGGGTTTGTCCATATCGTAGTTTCCAAAGGCGACGGATTGGCGCGCCTCGTTGCCACATTTCGACCATGGAAGGAGGAAAACATTGAAGCGGGCCGGGTTCGTGACGATGGAGTTTCGCATGGACAAGTCCGCTCAGCACCCAGACGCAGCCGACCCCATTCTGCTTGAAGCAGTGGAACTGGAGCTTGCCATTCAATCGGCCATGCCCTTCCAGGAGGGATGTGAGCGCGCGGTGCGCGACGCGCTTTCGAAATCGGGGGGTGCGCTGCTCTTCCTCATGCCTCCAGATGTCAACGAGCCAGACCGCTGGGTCGGCGCCGTCTTCTTCGGCGCAGGCGAAGACATCAGCATGGGCCTCATCACTGTCAGCGAAAGCAGGCGCTCCGTCACGGTGGAAACGCTTGAGCGGTCGAAGAGCCCGATTGCAAGGATAGCCCCTGCCTACGCCGCCGTCCTGACCCATCTGCAGGCTGCTGCCTGAGCCAAGTTCGAAAATCGGCGGGCGCGACCGGACCTGACAGCAGCGATAGCCGCACCGGGTAGACTCGGTGTGGGCGCTGATCTATTGGGAGGGCCCAGTCATACTGGATCGCCGCTTCCGCCCGAGTTGGCGAGAGGCGTAGCACCAATTTCCATGCAGACCAGCAATGCAGAATTCATCTGAGAAGAAGCGGTTACTGATCACCGGCGGCTCGGGCTGTGTCGGACACTACCTCGTCGAGGAGTTGGCGCGGAATACCGAACACGATCTGGTGCTGGTGCTTCGCACGCCGGGCAAGCTGTCATTGCCGCCGGATTGCTCCGATCGCGTCACGATCATTGAAGCCGACGTCAAGAACACCGACAGCTATCTGGGCAAGATCGGCCATATCGATGTCGGCATTCTCGCTGCGGCCTGCTGGGGCGGGCCGGACGCCTGGCCGGTCAATGTCGATACCAACCGCGCAATCACCGAACATTTTGCCGCGAATGGCGGCCAGCGGGTGTTCTATTTCGGCTCAGCCAGCGTGCTAGACCACGACGCGAACCTGCTTCAGGCAGCCCACGATCTCGGGACTGAGTATATCCGCTCCAAATACGATCTCACCGTGGCGATGGAACAATTGTCGGACAAGATCGAGACCGTAGGCGTGTTTCCGACGCTCATTGTTGGCGGCGAGACGGGCAAACCGATGTCGCATTTCGCCAATCTGCTGCGCCAGGCGTCACGCTGGGCATGGCTCGCGAGCTTCTTCCGCGCCGATGGCCGCTTCCACTTCATCCATGCACGCGACATCGCACGCACGGTTCGCTTTCTGATCGATGCCGAGAAGATACCGCTGGAGCAACCTGCCCGGATCGTGCTTGGCAATCCGGCAACCACCGTGAACCGCTTCATCGAGGAATTCCTGCGGTACCGGGGCATCCGCAATCCGTTCAAGATGGAGCTGCGCGAATCCCACGCACAGGTTTTGATCAAGCTCTTCCGCATCCAGATGGGTCCCTGGGACCGCTACTGCATGGAACACAGGGATCTTTCGTTCCAGCACGCCGTAAACCCTGACGTACTGGGCGCAA
Organism: Rhizobiaceae bacterium; assembly: GCA_965232405.1. Classification (GTDB taxonomy): domain Bacteria; phylum Pseudomonadota; class Alphaproteobacteria; order Rhizobiales; family Rhizobiaceae; genus RCIO01. The sequence continues at coordinate 3,077,412 of OZ246966.1, read as the reverse complement.
AGACCTATTGTAGCGATCTACAGACGGCGCTGGCGAGCATCGGCATTCCGGGCAAGGCGGTCTGAGCGCGGGACTACCGGCCAGGTGGGCTACTGCCGCCGACCCTGCCTCGTGTTCAGCAGCAACAATCCAAATACAAGTGTAACAGCCCCGCTGATCGGATCCATGTTGAACGCGATCTCGAAGCTCATATAGAGCGCCAGCATCGCCATCATCGCCAGCCCGGCGTGGCGGCTGCCCCTGTCGGCGCATTGCCGCGCCAGCCACACACCAAACGCGATGAACGCCGCAAGAAAAGCCAGCCCGAACGTGCCGAACGAAACCATGTGCGTGACGTAGTCATTATGCGCGTGGTTGAGGTGCGCAATACCGGGTCCGGTGGTGCTTGCGTGGGAATGAATCACCGACATATGCTCGCTTAGCCCATAGCCCAGAATGGGCGTTTCCCAGAAAGCGCGCAGGCCGCTTGTCGCCAGTTCGTAGCGCCAGCCAAACGACTGGGCGCTCACCGTTCCGTCTGCGAAGAAGACCCGCAACTCCTCGAAAAACGGCTCGAGGCGGCGGTAGGCGAAGAACTCGAAAACGACGAACGCCACGATCAGAAAGGTCACCGTCGCGCCGGCAATCGTTTTCCAGCGCCGGTTTTCGACTGCCCACCACAAGGCGACAATCGCGTAGCCCAGGATCATGCAGGCCCAGACGATCTTGCTCTCCGTTATCACCACCGGAACGAACGCAGCGAACGCCACGGCAATCGAGGTCGTGCCTTCACTGCCCTGCTCAAGCCCCCGCGCGAGCAGGAAAACGCCCCACAGCGCAATGACAAATCCGTAGGGAATCGGGTTGAGGAAAAGGCCGCCCGGCCTGACGACACTGAAAACAAAGAACTGAGCAATCGCCGCCACGAACGCGATCATCACGGCGATCTGCATCGCGCGGTCGATCGTATGGCGTTCGATACCGACACGCCGCATCGCCAGCGCAAAGGGGGCAACCGCAACCAGATGAAGGTAGTTGAAGCCTGTCGACTGAAGGTTGACCACCCCTCCCCCATTGGCAAAGTCGACCGCGACGACGGCCAGGTAGAGGAGCAGAGTGACACGGCCAGCGCGGGCGATATCCGCAGGCACCGGGCCGTCACGCAACATCAGGTAGATGCCGAACAGACCGACCAGCGCGAAAGCCACAGTCGCGCCCGGAGAAAGCAGTGATGCCGGGAAGGCAAGGATGATCAGCCAGCGGATCGTGGGTGTGAGCGCGTGCGATCTGGACCCTTGCCCATAGTCAACTGCACTTTCACTCACGAACCGTCACCCCGCATTACGCCCAGCCCATCGCTTGCCCTAGGCTTCGCCCGAATCCGGCTACGTTTCAACGCCGAACGCAATATTAGGCCGAAGCAGCCGCTATGTGGCTCACCTTACCCGGCAAACCCAAGGGCTGGAAATCCCGACCCATGCTAGCGGCTGGCGCCGGCTGCCCCGGCCCCTCGCCGCTCCGGACTATCGCGCCTTGACCTTGGCCGCAGCGCTTTGCGCCATAGCGCGCCGCTTTGCCTCGCCCAGCTCGTCCCAGGTACGATTTCCGACATCGATCTCAACGTGGTTGATCAGGAGCAGCCTCATGAGCGCGGAAGGCGGCTCTTCACCGCTTTCGATCGCGGTTTTCAACCGCTGATCAAGGCCGAGCGCGCCACCTACAACCCGGTCCAGCCAGCGAAAAAGCCCAAGCTGCTTGGTTTCGAAGCCGACGCCAAAGATCGGATGTTTGGCATAATAGATCGCGCCCATTGCGCCGCGTTCTTCTTCCAGCCTGACCCGGTCAAAAAAGCTGCGCCTCACCGTTTCAGGTTTGTAGTGGTAGATCGGTGCCCGCCAGTTGTACTGCCTCCGCACCCCGACCTTGACCAGCCGCCGATACATTTCGGAATCCTCCCAGCCATAACTGGTGAATTCCTCATCAAAGCTGCCCGCGCGCACGATAGCCTCGCGTGCAATAGAGGCGTTCCCCGTTGCAAACGGATTGGAATGGCGGCCGAGCATCCAACTGGCGGCTGGCCAGCGTTCAGCTGGCGGCGTCGAACATTCGACAATCGGGCCGCTCACCACGGCATTGGCATGTCTAGCATGGGCGGCCAAATGCTGTTCAATGAAATCCGGTCTCACCAGGGCATCGTCGTCGACGAAAAGCAGGAGTTGGCCGCTGGCCGCTTCGATCGCGCGATTCCTGGTATAGGCGGCGGCTTTTTGCGTTCCGTGCCTGCGATAGACGATGTTCGGAGCCGCATTTTCTGAAACGGCCGTTTCGGTATCGTCTTCCGACGCATCATCCACGATGACGATTTCGTAGCGATCGCGCGAGATGGTTTGATCCTGAAACCGCGGGATGCTGAGCCGTAGAATATCAGCCCGGTTGCGCGTCGGAACAATCAGGCTGGCTTCAACGCCCATTCATCCACCTGTCCGAGAAACTGCTGTTCGCTCAACTTGCGGTAAAGGCCGTCCCTACCAAAGAGATCGTCATGGGTTCCATCCTCGACGATCTGCCCATCGCGGATGACCACAATGCGGTGTGCGCTGCGCACGGTGGCGAAGCGATGTGCTACGATTAGCGTGGTTCGGCCCTCCGAGGCGCGCTCCAGGGCATCCTGAACCAGCTTCTCCGATTCTGCGTCCAGTGCGGACGTCGGCTCATCGAGAAGCAGGATCGGCGGATCCTTCAGGAACACGCGCGCAATCGCGATACGCTGGCGCTGGCCGACAGAGAGGTTCGAGCCATGCGGCTGAATCCGGGCTTCGTACTGGCCGGGCAGACGCATTGCAAATTCATCGACATGCGCCGCCTTCGCGGCAGCCTTCACTTCCTCCGCCGTCGTCCCGGGAGCCCCAAAACGCAGGTTCTCCATCAGCGTGCCTTCAAACAGAACCGGCTGCTGGAACACGATCCCGATGACCCGCCGAAGATCGGCAAGACGGTAATCCGCCATGTCCTGACCGTCGATCAGCACGGCTCCGCTATCTGGTGTCAGGAAGCGCGGGACAAGGTCGAGAATGGTCGACTTTCCCCCACCGCTCGGCCCAACGAGCGCAATGTGCTGCCCGGCCGGAACATCGAGGTTGAGTTTCTCCAGCCGAAATCCGTCCGGCCCATAGGCGAAGCTCACATTTTCGAACTGTAATGCGCCCTTGACCTTGTCGGCGGGCAGCGCTTTCTCGCCGCCAGTTTCCAAAGGCAGCGCAAGCAGGCGTTCAAAACGGTCCATCAGTGCGGCGAACTGGATCAGCCGGCCGACCGAATGCGCGGCCTCCTGCAGCGGCGAATAGGCGAGCCCGACACAGACCAGAAACGCCGTCAGCGTCTCAAGCGTGACCAACTCCCGCTCCAGCAGAATGGCGCTCAACAGGATCATGCCGGTGATACCCGCGGCGGCAACAAGCGCCACGGCGAAGGGATGGAAGGAATCGATCTTCTCGCGCCGTAGCTGGGCGGCAAGCGTCTGCTGGTTCAAAGCATCGAACATCTTCAGCACATCGTCCTCGCGCCCGAAGGACTTGATCTCCTTCGTGCCGTCGAGCATTTCCTCGAAGCGGCCAACGAGCCCCGCAAGTTGCTCCTGGGTGCTGTGAGAGGCGCCGTGCAGGCGACGGCCGAAAAACGACGTGACAAATGCAAGCGGGCTGATCAGCACAATCACGCAGATAAACAGCAGCCAGCTATACCAGGCCATCGCAGCCCCGAAGACGACGACAAGGATCACCGACGGAGCGAAAACGGCCACGACCCGCGTCAGCGCTTCCTGAAAGGTCTGCAGATCGTTGGAGAAGCTCGATACAAGCTCGCCGCCGCTCATCTGTGTCAGGCTGCGCGGTGATGCCCGCATGATATGATGGAAGAGCCTGGCTCGCATCTGCTTCGTGATCAGGTGCGCCAGGCGGGTCATCAAATAGACGCGACCGAAGGTCAGCAGCGAGCCGGCCATGAAGATGACCAGACCCAGCGCAAGATAGAGCGCCAGACCCGCGGCATCGGAGTTGACGAACACATCGCCTACCAGGCGCTGCGCCCACACAGGCATGAGAACGAATGCGCCGGCCGACGCGCCGGTGCAGAAAAGTGCGGCGCCGAACAAGGCCCGGCGCGACCACAGCTCGCGCCAGAGCCAGCTAGTGTGCCGGTGCGACTTCATGACTACCGCGCGTCTCGGCCAGAAAATCTACGAGTTCGGAGACAAGCCTGCTGGTTGCGCCGGGTGCGCCCATGACTTCCTTCAAGTCATTTTCCAGTGACGTTGTATCCGAACGAAGCAGTTCCTCGATTGCGTTCGCCAGGTCCTGCGCATCAAGCTCGCCCACAAGCTCCTGCATGACCATCCGGCCCGCCCTTCGATTGGGATGGCTGAGGAACTTCATCCGCTTGAGTACCTGCTCGGCAAGAAAGCGCTTCATACGCCAGCCGATGACCGGAATACGGCCAAGATGCCCGGCTATTCCCGGGAGCGGTGCGATCTCGTGCTTGTAGGTAGGCAATGTCAGGATCATGGGGACACCAAGAGCACCAAGTTCGGCTGTGTTGGATCCCGGCACCGTCAATGCAAGGTTCACCCGCGGCGCGACCTGAGCCGGCGACAGCACCTCCATGGTCAGGCCCTTGGGCGTCACCATGTATTCCCGGTCGCCTTCCCTCTTCCACTCCAGATTGACGCCCTCGAGCGGGCGGCCGTCATTCACATCCGGCAGGTTGCGCAGAAAATCGCGGTCGACGAAATCGGACTTGGAGATCACCCAATCGACATCAGGCATCACCGCCGCCACCTTTTCGGCAGCCGCAGCATAATAGGGCAGCACGTATTTGGTGAGGTACATGCGGCTACTGGGGTAGAGCCCCACCAGCGGCCGCCCCTTCCTGGCTTCGCTTCGGTCCGGGCAGCGCAGATGCGCGGCATCGACCATCATCTCGCCGACGATCTTGTGTCGCTCGTCTTCCTTCAGGCCTTCGATCTTTTCGAAGCCTGAATAGAAGACGCGGTCGAAGAGGAACTGGAAGGCAAGTGGACGCTCGACATAGGCAAGAGCGGGCAAGCCAAGCCGCTTTGCCAGCATTATCGTGAACATGCTGTCGCCGCCAAGATGCAGCATGAAACCCGGCGCGTTCTTCACAAAACCATCTGGCACCTTGTTGCGCCAGATCAGTTTCATCGTCTCGTCGATCGTGCAGTAGGCGTCGACATAGGACAGCGTTTTCAGAACGTCGGCTTCCGCACCGGAAGAGAACACGCAAGGAACCACGGCAACGCAGATGCGCACACCCGGGATCCTGCGTTTGAGCTCATGCGCCAGCGGATAGAGCCAGCACGCCACCTCGCCGGGTCCGTTGACCGTCACAACGACCTGAGTTTCGCCGCTCGTCTTGTCTGTGCTCAACACCGGCTCGGTTCCCAATCGATGGCCGTCATCCATACCATCATACGCCAACGCAAATCCCTGAGGGACCGCCGGGCCCCGCCACCGCCTAAAGGCGGAATGTTTTTCCTGTCCAGGTGATCCATTCCCGATATTCATCGGTTCGGGCACCCCATGCCCGATTGACCATCGGTTTGTCCACCCCGAGCACATAAGACTGAAACGTCGATTCGTGCTGCGATATCTGCTCCAGATCGGGTTCCTTGCCCATCACTTCAATGAATTTGTCGACCATTTGCCGCCACGGGCCTCCACTCACGGCTTCTTCTATCTGACCATGCAGGCCCTGCACGCCACGCGCGTCCATCTCGTCCAGAAACCTCAGAACCAGCGCGGAATAGTAGTTCTTCCCATAGCCCTTGCGCAGTACGTTGCAGTGATAATGCGCCGGAAACCGTTCGGTGGCGATCTGTGGCACTTCGCGCCAACCACGCAACACCAGCCAGTAAAGCATGCGTCTCGACGTCGCCTGTTTGAACCGGAAGGTAATGAGCTTCAGGAAAGCGCGACCCAGAACGGACGGGACAATTCGCCGCCCCATGACGCGGGCATGGTCGCGACTGTCCATGCATCCAAGCAGATAGCCAAGCACTTCGCCATCTTCCTCGACCACGAAACAGGAACCCGGCTCGAAATCGGTGTAGTAGCGCGTCCAGTAATCGGCAAAGAGCTCCCCGTCCTCGAACACGGCGCTCGAACCCTTGTTGCGATAGGCCGTGCGGCGACAGATGTCGCGCACGATCTCGCGATCTTCAGGACGATAGGGGCGGATCTCGCCTGTTGGCCCGGTTCCTTTGCCGCTGCTGCGTTTTGACGTTTTCGTTTTGCTAGCGGGCATATTTGCGGCCGCCCCATTCAACTTCGGCATTGCGGGTCAAGCGCCACATCACGACCAGACCGATTACGATCGCCAGCGGCTCGTAGAGCAGAGCAAGCGGGAGCAATGACGGCTTGCCTACCCGAAGCACAGCCCAGCCAACAAACAAAACGCCCAAAGCATATCGCAGCCAGAAGAGCGCCGTGAACACACCGCCGAAGACCAACGCGGCCAGCGCCAGCACCGCAAGCAGCGCCATGCGAATGCCAAGCCAGATCGAAAGCGCGGAGACGCCACCGGCACTGACGCGTTTGGCGCGCTCAACGAGAACCGACCAGCTGTCGCAGGCAGCAACCTCGACTGCACCATCGGCCACGTAGGTCAGCGTGGCGCCGTTTTCCTGCAAGGCGCGGGCGAAGGACAAGTCCTCCGTCAGTGTCATGCCGATCTGCTGAAAGCCGCCGATCTTCGCGAACCATTCGCGGCGGAAGGCGAAATTGCCGAACAGGACGCCACCCGGATAACCGAGTTTCACCAGCATCTGGTTTGTAGCGAGGTAATCTGAGACGTCGACGGTCTGCCACGCGCCCAGCATGCCCCGCGACGCATGGAAGACGACCGGCCCCGCTACCGCGTCCGCCCTGGAAGCAAGGATCGGCGCCGTCAGGCTTGTGACCCAGTTCGGATCGGCAATGCCGTCCGCATCGAGAGTAAGGATGATCGTACCCCTGGCGGCTTCGAACCCCTCCACCAGTGCATCCTGTCGTGTGGTCAGGCCACTCGAACCCGGCTGTTCTATGCGGATGATGTTCAGGCAGGCAAGATCGACGGCTGCCGCCGCTTCGGACGTGCCGTCAGTACTTCTGTCATCGACCAGCACGACTTCCAGCGCGGTCGGGGAAACACCGCGCTGGCGGGCGATGGATTGCAGAGTTGCGCCTATCGTCGCGGCGGCATTGTGCGCGGTGATGACCACCGAAAAGGCGGGCGAGGCCGTCATGGCGCTGCGACCGCTGTCTCGGCGTCGAGTGCTGCAAGGATCTTTTCCGCAATTGCCTGGCTGGCGCCCGGTTCGCCCATCCGCTCGCGCCCCGCGGCAGCCATGCGTTCACGCTGTTGCGGGTCTTTGAGAAGGCTTGCGATCGCTGCAGCTATCTCATCCGGCTGCCTGGGGATGGTCAGCGCAGCTTCGCCGAAATAGACACTTTTCATCTTCACATAGTGGTCGCCCTGCACACCGGCGGACGGCACTGCGATGAGAGGCTTGCCCAGCCCGATTGCCTGCTCGTTGGCCGTTCCGGCCATGCCGACCACGACTGAGGACAATTGAAGCACATCAGCGAAACGGCCTTTGGCAACCAGAACCTGAACCCCATGCTGGTCCGTGAGGCGAAACACGACGCCGGACGCCTTCAGGGACGGAGCGACATCCATGACTTTCCAGCCTGTTGCGCGCTGGTCACCGGCGATCATTTCGGCAAGCGCCTTCGGATCGAGGCTATGATGGGCTGCGAAAACAAAGCGCAGTTTGTCGGGTTCGTCGAAATGGCTGTGTGCATGCGCGGCTGCATCAAGCAGATCAAGCAGGTTACCCTCGGCGTCGGCACGCGTGCCGGCGAGCATGCCGATGACCAGTTCATCCTTGCCAATGCCGAGATCGTCTCCGCTCGGATCAAGTCCGTCCATCATCGGATTGCCAAGATAGATGTTCGGCACGCCATCCTTGTCGAGCTCCGGTATCGTTTTGCGGTCTCGCGGAAAGGTGAGCATGCAGTGCTTCCTGAGCAGCTTCCTCTCAAGCGGCGTGTAGGCGCGGCCGGGGTGGTAATAATAAGACTTTGCGCATCCGATGAACATGAAGGGCGTGCGCGCCGTGACGGCGGCCAGGATGGGGATGATGTCGCCCACGGCGATGGCCAGCCGATAGCGGCCCCGCATGCCACGCGCGGCCGTGTATTGCCGCCAGTGCGTGGCAATCCATCCCGATCGCAAATCCTCAAGCATCAGTTTCGGGTTGATTGTCGCGAAACCGAAACTTGGAAGCAGGTTTGGCGACCCGACTATGGGAACGCCGCGCCCGCTATAGCTTGTGCCCTCGCCCACCATCGGCCAGCCTTCGATGCTGAGCGACGGTCTCATCTCGCGCAGACGGTCGAGCACCTTGCAGGCGATGGTGTCCTCGCCATGGCCATTGCTGAAAAAGCCGATATCGATCATGTCGCCACAGCCCTTCCGGCCCCCGAAACGCTGGCCTTCTGCATGTGAGCGACTGCCTCGTCAATTCCAAGCGGTTGCCAGCCTTCGTCAGACAGGCGCGTCATGACGCGCTTGACCTGACGCCATGCGGCGGCATCCACCACGTCGTTCGGATGGAGCGTAATCCTGAATGGTCTGCCTCTCCTGAAAAGGCCGGCGATTGTCATTTCTCGCAATGCGCGAGCCGCCGCCGATCTGAGTTTCCGTTCGCCTTCGTCGAAACACAATGAGGGCAACCTCGCTGTTGCGCCAGAAAACATCTGCAGAGACCCGCGCAGCATATAACCCGCGAAGCCCGCTTCCCGCAGCACGCTGGCGGTCGCAGCACTCTGGTGCCAGCGCGGCGCGCAAAACCAGCATGGAGCAGAACCGAAATGCGCGGCAAAGGCATCCACGCCGGCCGCGATCCTGCTTCGCGCCTCCGCTTCATCGAGCGTGGCAAATTCGGAGCGATTGTCATGGCCATACATCAGCCAGTTCCAGAAATCCGGACCGAGCGAATGGGTCCACCCGTGCAAAACCTTCTCGCCCGGCAGCCGGGCAACGCGTTGCACAAACGGCACTGCGGCATCCAGCGGATACTGGTTCTGCCAGTTCGGAACGACAAGCAGCGCCAAGTGCGCCCTCGCCTCCTCGGGCCAGACATCGAGCAAGGCATCGAGCTGTGCTTCCATGCCGGGGTGGATGTCGTGCACCTCAGGGACGTAGAAACGTGCCATGGTCTCGGTTGCGGCCCTTGCCATCTGGTTCTCACTACCGACCGGAACACGTTGCCTTCCGGCTGTCGGTTCAACAATCGGCTCCGTTCCGGCAGCAGCTCGGACGGCACCGGTTAGTGTGTGATGGCGGTGAGATTGTCAAACTGTGCGGATGGCGGGGCTGGCTACACCGGGTAACCGAAACACCCGGCACTTCTGGACTGTGCCTCAGAAAGTCCGTAACCAATCCATATTGCACCGCGAAACAGAAAGCGCCGCACATTGCATTCTCCTGATCTCTTACGCGTAATCGAGCGTGGCGCCGCGCGGCGGCGGGATCGCTTCCTGCGCGATATGGGCAACATGGTCGTTCCCATTGTTATCGCGACGCTTGCGCAGTGTACCGTGTACGGCACCGTGATTCTCAGCGCGGGGCGGAGGGATTTCGACAATCTCGCGATCGTCTGCGGATTTCTCACGCTCATCCCGATTGCCAGCTCAGCCTTGCTGATTTCGCTTCGGAGACAGGAATTTCCGGTTACGACAGCTGCCTTCGTGACCGTAATCGTCTACAATTTCGCCATAGCGGTGCTCGCCGCAATGCGTATCCCGGTCAGCTATACCGGGCTGCTTCTGGCTGCCCCCTTCGCCGTTCTGGTTATGGTGTACGGTATCGTGCGGTTCCGGCAGGTTGCGCCGGAAACCGTTGGCATCCTCAACTTCGAGCGAGCTGAAGATATCCGCGCCCTGCTGGGCAGCAAGGTGACCGTCATTTCGGACGAATTTGTCGAGATCGCGAATTTCGACCGCATCCTGATCGACGGCGAGTTTCATCACAGCCGCACATGGTCGCGTTTCCTGACCAGAGCCTATATGCGTGGCGTCGAGGTTACGCCCTGGATCCGCTACGTCGAAACCAGGCTCCGGCGGGTCGATGTCGACAGTTTCGACCTGTCCCACCTCGCCTTCAGCCCAAGCCAGATCTACTATTCCAAGATCAAACGCTTCATTGACACGATGGCTGTTGTCTTCTCCGCACCGGTGACGGTCCCGATGATGATCCTTATCTGGCTCTACATCAGGGCGATCGATGGCGGACCCGCTATCTTCACACAGCAGCGGCGCGGGTTCGGTGGCCGTACTTTCACAATGTGGAAGTTCCGCACAATGTACAAGGACAGCAACAAGGGTTCGACACAGACGTCCAGCGGCGACAGCCGCGTTATTCGCGGCTGCCGGTTCCTGCGCCTCACGCGGCTCGACGAATTGCCGCAGCTCTACAACATCCTGCGCGGCGAAATGAGCTGGATTGGTCCGCGTCCCGCTGAACTCTCGGTGGCGGCGGCATGCGAAAGGATGATGCCGCAATATGAGCACCGTCACCTCGTTCAACCGGGACTGACCGGCTGGGCACAGGTGTCGTATGGCTATGCCGGCACGCCCGAGGAAGAGCTGCGCAAGCTGGCCTACGACCTCTATTATGTGAAGGAGCTTTCCTTCGATCTCGACCTGCTGATCCTGTTCAAGACGATCAGGATCTTGCTGCTGCGCATCGGCGCACGATAGGCGGCGTGCCACTTCGCCATCGATCCCAATGAGCAAGACCGCCGCAGCCACAATGGAGAGTGAAGACGACCGGGCGGCCGGCATGCGGGCGCTGGTTGTCAGCAACGACCGCGACTATTTCCTGCACCACCGCCTGCCCATCGTGGAGAGGCTGGTCGCACGCGGCCTTTCCGTCACGGTGGCAGCCGGCGGGAAGCCGGAAGTTCCGGAACAGGCGAAGGACTGGACCTTCCTTCCCCTCCCCTTCGACCGTCTTTCGATCAACCCGCTGACCAATCTCTGGTTTTTTTCCCGCTGTGTGCGGCTGATTGCGTCAATCAGGCCCGATACGCTGCATCTGCTGACCCTCAAGCCGGCAATGTTCGGCGGGATCGCGGCGATCATGCTTCGCCCGTTCGGGCGCGGGCCGAAGCGCATACTGATAACGATCCCCGGTCTCGGAAGGCTGATGTCGCCTGGTGGATCGGGCGCCGGACTGTTTTCCCCGCTGGCTCGTTGGCTGGTTGGCGCCGTGATGCGGTTTCTGTCTTCGCGGAAAGAGGTCCGGTTCAGCTTCGAGACCGCGCATGACCGCGACCTGTGGATCGAGGCCGGTTACATCCGGAGCGACAATTCGGTCGCGATCAATGGCGCTGGCGTTGATCCGCAGCGCTTTCAGCCCGCCAAGGCTGCCTCGAAGCGCAAGCGCATCCGCGTATTGTTTGCCTCGCGGTTCCTCAGGTCAAAAGGGCTTGGGGCATTCATCGATACCGCGCGCAGGTTTGCCGGTCGCAGCGATGTCGAGTTTTCGGTTGCAGGCATGCCCTCACCCGGAGATCCCGATGCCATGACATCGGATGAGTTGGCCCAAGAGCCCGCGATCAGCTTTCTCGGCGAAATATCGGACATGCCCGGCCTTCTGGCGACAACCGACCTGGTTTGCCTGCCGACGCGCTATGGCGAAGGCGTTCCACGCATCCTGATCGAGGCCGCGGCGTGCGGACTGCCAATTCTTGCGACCGACATTGCCGGCTGCAAGGAAATTGCCGAAGACGGCGTGACGGGCTTCCTCGTGCCGGCCAACGACCCCGACGGCATGCCCGACGCGCTGGAAACGGCGGTCAGTACCTACCTGAACGACCGGGCGTTGCTGCGCCGGCACGGCCTTGCCGGTCGCAAGCGCTTCCTTGCCAAGGGGTTCGACACGGAATCGGTTGTGAATAATTTCGAGGCGCTGCTCTTGGGCGATATGCCGAACTAGCCGCCAACGGTAATCAACTGTTGCGCCGTTTCAGCGCTTCTTCCCAGTTCAAGGCGTGGCTGACGATCGTTTCCAGATCGTCCAGCGCCGGTTTCCAGTCGAACTCGCTTTTTGCCCGGTCGGAATTGGCAACGATGGAGACCGCATCCCCCGGTCGGCGCCCGCTAACGCGAACCTCAAAGTCGCGGCCGACGACCTTTTTGACCGCCTCGATTACCTCAAGCACCGAATAGCCGCGCCCATAGCCGCAATTGGCAACGATGCTGTCGCCTCCATCCCTCAGCCGCTTCAGCGCCAGAAAATGCGCGTCGGCCAGGTCGGAAACGTGGATGTAGTCGCGAATGCAGGTGCCGTCCGGTGTCGGATAGTCGGTGCCGAACACTTCCATGAACTCGCGCTTGTCGGTCGCCGTTTCGCAAGCGACCTTGATTAGGTGCGTCGCGCCCTTTGTCGACTGGCCGGTTCTGCCATTGGGGTCGGCGCCGGCGACGTTGAAGTAGCGAAGGGCCGTGTAGTGAAGATCGTGTGCGGCAGCCGCATACCGCAACATCCACTCCGTCATAAGCTTTGACGTGCCGTAGGGCGATTCCGGCTTGGTCGTTTCGTCCTCGGTGACCGGAACCTTCTCAGGGCTGCCATATACGGCCGCAGTAGAGGAAAAAATGAAATGCGGCACACTACAACGTACCGCGCTTTCCAGCAGCGCGCGCGACTTCACAGTGTTGTTGAGGTAATAGCCGAGCGGGTCCGACACCGATTCCGGCACCACGATCGATCCCGCAAAGTGGATGATTGCATCGACGGCGCGCCGCTTGATCGTTGCTTCGACCAGTTCGTGGTCTCCGATATCGCCGATGACCAGTTCGGCCTCGGCCGGCACAGCCCAATCAAAGCCGGTCGAGAGGCAATCGAGCACCACGACCTCCTCACCCGCGTCAAGCAGACGCCAGACCATGTGGCTTCCTATGTAGCCAGCTCCGCCGGTGACCAGTGTCGTCATAAAGAAGTCCGCCGCGTCCGGTACGCGCCGAAGATCGCAAATCCTCCGGAGCGTAGTTGCGTGAACATGGCAACCTTTTGCCAGCCGAACCGTCAATATTCGGTGAATGATGCCACCGACCGATACCAACAAAGGGGCAGCTAACCCAAATGGCGCCCGCGAAGTCCAAAACAATGCCGCCATCACGTTCTAGTACGGGGTGTCTTCGAGGCTCGTCTGGTATATTAACTGAGCTAACGGAGAAAACGCAGAAAGATGCCACGGTTGCGCGTTTCACACGGTCTGGCTGCCGCCGCCGTATTCAGCGTCGCGGTGAACATGCTGGTTCTCGCTACGCCGCTTTACATGCTTCAGGTCTATGACCGGGTTCTGGCAACCCGTAACACCGATACACTGCTTTACCTCACGCTTATCGCGTTGTTTGCGATCGCCATCTACGGTGTCATGGATGCAGTTCGGCAGGAAATTCTCGTCGGTATCGCCCGGTGGTGGGAAGAAAATGCCCGGCCAAAGGTATTTGCCGGGGCGCTGAGACGCTCAAGATATGGCGGGCCGATCCCGACCGGGATCTTTACGGATGTGGCGACCACGCGCAGCTTTCTGACCGGGCCGTCTGTAATGCCTTTGTTCGACGCACCGTGGGTGCCATTTTTCATTTTCGTGATCTGGATGATGCATCCCTGGCTCGGCCTCGTTGCGATCGGCTCGGCACTCGTTCTTCTATCGCTGGCCTTTCTCAATGATATCTCCACGCGAAAGCATCTAAGGAAAGCGTCGCTCCTCCAGACGCGGAGCGATGCGCAGGCATCTCAATTTGTTCGCGGTTCCGACAACGTGCTTGCAATGGGCATGACGACCTCGCTCACCCGTCTCCACAAACAGGCCAGCGGCGAACAAATCCAAGCCTTTGGCCTCGCCGCAAGGCGGAACGCCAGGATATCGGGTCTGTCCAAAAGCATGCGTATCGCCATGCAGGTCGCTGTTCTGGGCGTCGGCGCGCTGCTGGTAATACGCGCTGAAATCAGTGCCGGCGCGATGATCGCTTCTTCCATTATTCTTGGTCGCGCGCTCGCACCCTTGGAGCAGTTCATCGGCGCGTGGCGTCAGATGGTGAATGCGCTTGATGCGCGGCGGCGGCTAAAGTCGCTGATCGACGAGACGCATACCGACAGCGCCGATCATCTGAAACTGCCCACGCCTGTCGGAGCGCTTGCGCTCGAAGATGTGTATTATGCGCCGAAAGCGACAGGCCACAACATTCTGGAAAACGTCTCGTTCGGACTCGAAGCCGGCGCCGCGCTCGCGATAATTGGGCCATCAGGGTCAGGAAAATCGACACTTTGCCGATTGATCGTGGGCGCGATTTCCCCGTCTTCGGGGCAAGCAAAGCTGGATGGTGCGGCGTTCGACCAATGGAACCCGGGGCAATTGGGCGAGACGGTAGGTTTCGTTTCCCAAAATTCAGAGCTCTTCTTCGGAACAGTGGCCCAGAATATTGCACGCTTTGCGGAGGTAGAGGACGAAACGGTGGTAGCCGCCGCCAAGCTCGCGGGGTGTCACGAGATGATCCTCGGTCTTCCCGGCGGATACAATAGCCAGGTGGGCGACAACGGCCAGTTCCTGAGCGGTGGTCAGCGCCAGCGTATCGCTCTGGCACGTGCGGTTTATGGCGAACCGAAGCTCGTTGTTCTGGATGAAGCCAATGCGTTCCTCGACGTCGATGGGGAATTTGCACTCCTGCGCGCGATCAACGAACTGAAGCAAAAGAAGGTCACGATTGTTATGGTCACGCACCGGACCGCGCTGCTGAAACCCATGGACAAGCTGTCCGTCCTGCGTGGTGGCCGTCTGGTTGCCTTCGGCGAGCGTGATCGTGTTCTGAAAGACCTCAACCTAGTTCGAAACCAGACGGGCGATGGCCGCGAAGCGGCAGGGCCCGGCAGTCAGAAAGCACTGTGATGGAAGATGTTTCCCTTTGGAGGCGAATAGCCACACCGGTTTTTGCGGGGTCTGCCGCCTTGGTCTTGTTTCTGGGAGCCTTCGGTGCATGGGCCGCTTTCGCCCCGCTTTCCAGCGCCGCGATAGCGTCGGGCGTCGTAAGTCCGGAGGGTAGCCGCCGTGTCGTACAGCATCTAGAGGGTGGGATAGTCCGCGAAATCCTGGTCTCTGAAGGCGAGAACGTTACAAGCGGTCAGCCGGTTCTGCTGCTTGAAGAAACCCAGGCAAAAGCAGTCTATGAAAGGACCCGCCTGCAGTGGTGGCGCGACAGGGCAACGCGTGAGCGTTTCCTGGCGCTGCAGTCCCGGGCTGCGGAAGTGACGTTTTCGCCCGACATCGAGGCACGAGTCGAGAGTGATTTAGGATATGCAGATTTTGTTGCGATACAGCGGCAGCTCTTCGGCTCAGCGGTTAAGGCCCACAACGGTAGACTGGATGTGCTGCGCCAGCAGATCGCGCAACTCGATGAGACAATCGTCGGTCATTATCTTGAGATAGAGGGCAACACGATACAGCTTAGCCTGGTGGATGAGGAACTCGTCGGTTTGCGGAAACTGAGCGAGCAGGGATTGGCGCTGAAATCGCGCCTCCTCGAACTATCGCGCGAACAGGCAAGGCTCATGGCCGACGTAGGCCGGGTCCGATCTTCAATTGCCAGTGCGAAGCAAAAAATTGCGGCAACCGAGATCGAAATCCTCAACGCGGAAACCGAGTTTGATCGACAAAATTCGACCGAACTGACTGATCTGAATATCAGGATCGCCCAGCTTGCAGAACAGAACACCGCCGCGCAGGATATACTGGAGCGAACGGTCGTTCGAGCGCCGGTGGACGGGACCGTCGTTTCACTGAACATCAAAACCGAGAACGGTGTAATTCGGCCGGGTCAGGCAGTGATGGAGATCGTTCCGTCAAACGAGCCGCTGCTGATCGATACAAGATTGCTGCCAACCGATATAGATATCGTTCATGTCGGGCTTGGCGCCGAAGTTCATCTGCTTCCATACAAACAGCGCTACGCTGCCCCATTGAACGGAAAGATAGTGCAGATCGCTTCGGATACGGTACGCGATGAGCTTTCCGGCGAGGCCTACTATGCCGTCAAGGTACAGGTCGATCGGAACAGGATGGAGGCGCAAAGCGAGGCGATTGTCCTCACTGCGGGCATGCCCGCAGAAGTGTACATTGTGACCGGAAGCCGGACAATGATCGAGTATTTGGCCGAGCCTATCGTAAGGTCGTTCCGGCGAAGTTTCACCGGGGACTAGCCCCTCGTCAGTTCATTTCGGCCGATTTCTATGCGCCAGGACTGAAGTGATTGTTTGCCGGTCAACGTTATTGCCACCGCCGCGATGCGTCAACGATTGTAAATTCCGAGCTCCCGGTATTAACTACCAAGTAAATCGAAACCGAAAGTGCGGAGGGTGAGCATGTTTTTGAGTGGGTCTGGCCATACCAATAGCAGTGAATATTTCTGCGGCTGTTTAGATTGCGAGCCAACGCCGCTATCGTGCGATCCAACCTCCGGTGACAACGGCTCTGAAGACTTCGTAACCACAGGCGGTAAATGGGGCGACAGCGGAACGCTCGGCACCGCGGGCGGCGTGGTTACCTGGAGCCTTGGAGGTGCCGGACTGTTCAACTCGACCGGTGTCAACTTTTACACTGGTCCATCGGTTGCCCTGGGATCGTTTCTCGGATTCAGTTTCGAAACCGTCCTGCAGACTGCGTTCAATGCATGGTCGGCGGTCGCCAATATCGAATTCATCCAGATCGAAGACGGGGGCGGCAATATCGGCGTCGGCTCCGAGGCAGATATCCGGGTTGTCGGCGGGTTTATCGACGGCCCAAGCAACGTGCTTGCGCGCGCATTTTTCCCCGGACCCGGTGGAACCGCGTCCCAATCGGCTACGCGCGGAGACATGGTGTTCGATAGCGGGGAGACGACCTTCTGGACGCCTTCGAGTTTCTTTCTGGTCGCTGCACACGAGATCGGACATTCGATTGGCCTGAACCACGAGCAGATCAATCTCGCCCTCATGAATCCGTTCTTCAATTCCGCGCTTTCGGGCTTGCAGACAGATGATATCAATGGCGCGCGGGCAATTTACGGCGCCCAGGATGGAGGAGATGCCGTCTACAGAATGGCGTCGACGCAGGAGAATCTGAACGTATTGCAGGGCACCGCCAATCTGGTCGTGGTTGGAAATTCAATGTCGAATACCATCAACGGAACCAATTCGGCCGAAACCATACTGGGCGAAGGCGGCAACGATACGCTGCTTGGCCAAGGCGGCAACGATAGTCTTCACGGCGGCGACGGGGACGATTTGCTTGGCGGCGGTTCGGGGCGTGATACGCTTGTGGGCGGTGATGGCAATGACGGTCTGGACGGCGGCGATGACGCGGACGTCATCTATGGCGGCAACGGCAATGACAACGTGATCGCCGACGACGGGGACGACTATGTCTCCGGCGGTGCGGGCAACGATTTCATCCGCGGCGGCATCGAGGGCGACGTGCTCGACGGCGACGACGGCGACGACACCATTCTGGGCGAGGCCGGATGGGATCTGATCAGGGGCGGGTCTGGCAACGACCTGCTCGGGGGCGGATCCGGGCGCGACACGATCTTCGGCGGCTCGGGCAACGACATCATCGATGCCGGCGACGACCGGGACACGGTCTATGGCGAGTCGGGCAACGACACGATCGTCGGTGACGACGGCGATGACTACCTCAATGGCGGGTCGGGCAACGATTTCATCCGCGGCGGCATCGAGGGCGACGTGATTGACGGCGAGGATGGCGACGACACGCTGGTGGGCGAGGACGGATGGGACCATCTGCGCGGCGGGTCGGGCAACGACATCATCGATGCCGGCAACGGCAACGACATTCTGGAAGGCGGGTCGGGCAACGACATCCTGTCGGGCGAACAGGGCGCCGACACGATGACGGGCGGGTCGGGCAACGACCTCTTCCGCTTCGGCGTCACCGACGGGCAGATCGATACGGTGATGGATTTCGAGATCGGCATCGACCAGATCCTGCTTGCGACAGGTGCCAGCATCGCGAACGTGCTTGCAAGCGCACAGTCGACAGGCTCAAGCACCGTCATTGATGTCGCGGCGGGCGTTGGCCCCACCACCTATGTATCGCTGATCGGTGTGACCGGCATCAACGCGTCATGGTTCGTCGGTGGCAGCCCCCTGACTGCCCCGTCGGCAGACACGCCCGATATCGCCACCGACTGCGGCAACGGGCTGGCGACAGACTGCGGTGACGGACTTGCGACGGATTGCGGCCCGCTGATGCCGGAGACGTGCCTGATCGGATAGGTGACAGCACTCCTCAGATCGTCTCAATTGGTGTAAGCTACGCCAATCGCAATGCAAATGCGGACGGGTCCGTATTGCTGAACCGGCCGCCCATAGAACTATGGCGGCCAGATATTGGCGAGGTTAGAGAAATGGCAAATCTTCCTATTTGGTTCGTTAGCCTTTTGCCGGGCTGGTGGCCCGCCAACCCGGCCGGAAACACTACCACTGTCGGCACAACAATGACCGGTTCGGCCAGTGATGACACCTTGAGTGATGTCGCCAACCAAGTTGTGACCAATTACTACGGCTTGGGCGGGGACGACTATTTCTCGATGGTTTTTCTCCCCGGCGAAGTGATGGCAGGCGGCGCGGGAACCGACGTCTACCACCTAAACTACAGCCCCCATGGCAATTCGCCGAACATCGTCGAAGCGGGCGGTGAAGGTATCGACACAGTCATCGCCAACCACCAGACGTGGTATGGCGACACGCCGTCCGCTTCCGGAAAAGATGTCCTTCGAGAGTTCGTCCTGAAGGAAAACGTTGAAAATCTTGTTCTCGGTGAAAACCAGCTAAACAACACCACCGGTCCCGCTTACCGCAATGTTCCGTCCGATTACAATCGCTGGGGAACCGGCAACGCGCTCGATAATGCCATCATCGGAAACGACAGTGGCGACAATCGCCTCTCAGGTCTCGACGGTAACGATCACCTGATGGGCAATGGCGGCGATGATACCGTACTTGGCGGCAATGGAACGGATACGGCCTACTTCCGCGGCAACTATTCGGATTACAGTATCACCAAATTCGATGGCGGAACGATAACCGTCAATGATGGCGTTACTGCTCGGGACGGGACCGATACGCTGGAAAGCGTAGAGATTCTGAACTTCGCAAACCTTTTGTATTTCCTCGAAACCAACGGGCCGGGCGGCAACGATCTCTTTATGACCGTCGCGGGTCCCGTGATTTTTGATGGCGGAGGCGGAAGTGACGGCGTCAGTTACACCATTTCTTCAGCAGCAGTGAATATCGACCTCGCCAGCGGACTGAGCCTTGGCTCGGCAAGCGGCCATATGTTTTTCAGCATCGAGAACATTTTTGGCTCCGACACCGATGGCGACATCATACGAGGCGATTCCGGCAACAACACGCTTATCGGCGGCGGCGGAAACGACCTGCTGGAAGGCCGCGGCGGCAACGACCTGATCGGCGGTAATGCGGGCAACGATCTGATCCTGGGCGGCGACGGCAATGACGGGCTGGACGCGGGCGCCGGCAGCGACAGGGTTTTCGGCGAGGCGGGCAACGACACGATCGTTGGCGATGCTGGCGACGATTATCTCAGCGGTGGCACGGGCAACGACTTCATCCGCGGCGGTGCAGAAGGCGACGTGCTTGACGGTGGCCAAGGCGACGACACGCTGGTGGGCGAGGATGGATGGGACCATCTGCGCGGCGGGTCGGGCAACGATGTACTCGATGCCGGGGCCGGCAACGATGTCCTGGAGGGTGGTTCGGGCAACGACGTCCTTTCCGGCGAAGGGGGGTCCGACGCCATGTCCGGCGGATCAGGCGCCGACCTCTTCCGCTTCGGCGTTGCCGACGGGATGACCGACACGGTTCTGGATTTCGAGATCGGGATCGACCAGATCCTGCTAGCGACCGCCGCCAGCGTCGGCAATGTCCTGGCCTCGGCCCAGACCACCGACGGCGGCAGCACGATCATCGACATCGCGGCTGGCGTGGGCCCGACCACATATGTGTCCCTGATCGGGGTGACCGGCATCAACGCGTCATGGTTCGTCGGCGGCAGCCCGCACATTGACCCCTTGGCTAACACGCCCGACATCGCCACCGACTGCGGTGACGGGCTGGCAATCGATTGCGGCCTGCTGATGCCGGAGACATGCCTGATCGGGTAGGCACCTGAACCAGCACTGTGCTCCTGCGTCAAGATGGCCGGAGAAGTTTGATGCCTGAACCCAACGAGGAGATCTCCCTCCCTTGCCTCGGCCGGGGGTGTTCCAGCGCCAGCAACTCCAATATCCCCGAAAGGAGATCGGTTGTGGAACGACCCTGAACTATTTTGTATTCTACAGACGGGGCGTACTTATTTTGAGGTGATTTCGAAATGATGATGGACACGAATCTCCACGCCGAATCTGGGTCCTATGTCTGTGGCTGCTCAGCTTGCGAACAAGGTTCGGACCGCGGTCCGTTTGTGACAAATGGCGGCAAATGGGGAGACAGCGGCACGCTCGGCTCAAGCGGCGGAACAGTGACCTGGAGCTTGGGAGGTGCTGGCCTCACCTCGCTGTTCGGTGGCTTCTTCTCGGGCACTACCGAAACAATGGAAACTTTCCTAAGCTTTGACTTCGCGTCGGTTCTGCAAAGCGCATTCGATGCCTGGTCGGCAGTTGCCAATATCGAGTTCATCCAGATCGAAGACGGTGGCGGCAATATCGGCTCTGGTACCAGCGCCAATATCCGCATCGTCGGCGGCTTCATTGACGGGCCGGGGAATGTTTTGGCGCGTGCTTACCTGCCAAGCTCCGGAGGCAACGCAGGGCAAGGCGCGTGGAACGGCGACATTGTATTCGACAGCGGTGAAACGACCTTTTTTTCGGAAGCCAACTTCTTTCTCGTGGCACTGCACGAAATAGGCCATGCGCTGGGGCTGAGCCACGAGACATCCAACCTGGCGATCATGAATCCGTTTATCAATACGTCGCTGACCGGGCTTCAATCCGATGACATCGATGGCATTCGAGCGATCTACGGCAACCAGGACAGTGGACCAACCTCGGTAACGATGGTGGCCGGACAGACGACATTCAATATCATCCGCGGCACGGCCAATTTGACCGTGAATGGCAACAACCTTTCGAACTCGATCACCGGGACGTCTTTTTCGGAGACGATATTGGGACTAGACGGTGACGACTCGATCGGCGGCGGCGACGGGGACGATTTGCTTGGCGGCGGTTCGGGGCGTGATACGCTTGTGGGCGGTGATGGCAATGACGGTCTGGACGGCGGCGATGACGCGGACGTCATCTATGGCGGCAACGGCAATGACAACGTGATCGCCGACGACGGGGACGACTATGTCTCCGGCGGTGCGGGCAACGATTTCATCCGCGGCGGCATCGAGGGCGACGTGCTCGACGGCGACGACGGCGACGACACCATTCTGGGCGAGGCCGGATGGGATCTGATCAGGGGCGGGTCTGGCAACGACCTGCTCGGGGGCGGATCCGGGCGCGACACGATCTTCGGCGGCTCGGGCAACGACATCATCGATGCCGGCGACGACCGGGACACGGTCTATGGCGAGTCGGGCAACGACACGATCGTCGGTGACGACGGCGATGACTACCTCAATGGCGGGTCGGGCAACGATTTCATCCGCGGCGGCATCGAGGGCGACGTGATTGACGGCGAGGATGGCGACGACACGCTGGTGGGCGAGGACGGATGGGACCATCTGCGCGGCGGGTCGGGCAACGACATCATCGATGCCGGCAACGGCAACGACATTCTGGAAGGCGGGTCGGGCAACGACATCCTGTCGGGCGAACAGGGCGCCGACACGATGACGGGCGGGTCGGGCAACGACCTCTTCCGCTTCGGCGTCACCGACGGGCAGATCGATACGGTGATGGATTTCGAGATCGGCATCGACCAGATCCTGCTTGCGACAGGTGCCAGCATCGCGAACGTGCTTGCAAGCGCACAGTCGACAGGCTCAAGCACCGTCATTGATGTCGCGGCGGGCGTTGGCCCCACCACCTATGTATCGCTGATCGGTGTGACCGGCATCAACGCGTCATGGTTCGTCGGTGGCAGCCCCCTGACTGCCCCGTCGGCAGACACGCCCGATATCGCCACCGACTGCGGCAACGGGCTGGCGACAGACTGCGGTGACGGACTTGCGACGGATTGCGGCCCGCTGATGCCGGAGACGTGCCTGATCGGGTAAAGTCCGGCAGACGATCGAAACTGCGAGCCCACACGAAGCTGCTGGGCCCGCGATTCGCCCGGAAATGACGTGAGCCTTTCCGCCGCGGCTAGTCGCGCGATATCTGATCGCCCGCGACCCAACCTTTGACGAAAGTACCATCGCGCTCGGGGTCATGCCAGAGCTCGCACCATTTGCCGACGACGGCCATCTCCTGCCGAACCGGGGCCCAATTTGCCATTTCAAGCAAGTTGATGCCGTCAGTACACCGGCCGGTCATGGCGAGCATCGTGCCGTTTGAGTAAGTCGCCTGAATGGCTGCGTCCACATGCGGTTCTACCCGAACCTCGATTTCGGTCGAAGGCGCGGGTGCAGCCGCAACCCATGGTGCGAGCATCGCGTTCACCTTTCCCAATAGAGAAAGCACCAGAAACGCAGATACGCAGAACGAGAAAAGCTGCGAGCGATAGTCCAAGCGGCATCCAATTTTAAGTCGTTGCACACTCACCAGTCACCGCTCCAGCACACCAAGCGTCAGATACACCTATTTCTGACGATCAAACCCGGCAAAATTACAGATGTCAGACGATCAGCCCTTGCTGGGCTGCGGTATGTCGGCCAGGACAATGGAAAGGTCAATTTCGTCGCCTAGCCGCTTTAGCGGCTTTGCGGGATTACCGGCAGCAACAACACAACCCGGCAGATCCTTCACCACGACGCTACCGGATGCCACAATCGTATCGTCGCCGATCGTTACGCCCTTCATGACAATTGAATTCATGCCAAGCCAGCAGCGTTTTCCGATAGAAACCGGGGCGTGGCCGATTTCGATCGGGCGCGGCAGCTTGTGGCCGAGCTTCTTGCGGAAATCGGCGACACGGTCTGCCGCGTCGGTGGGATGCGTGTCGTTGTCGAACAGCTGAACACCATGGGCGAACAGCGTCCCCTCGCCGATCGAGACTTCTTCCATGACGCTGATCAAACAGCCATCGCCCATATAGACATCGTTGCCGATCGTCAGGTTGCCTTGATTTTCGAGCCTGAAGATGGCCCGTAAAGCGCAACCGCTGCCGATTTTTGCCGCGTCCCGGTGATTGCGATTGATAAGCCGGCTGTTGAGGCTGAGATAGACCGGCGAACCGAGCTGGCCATTTGCCTCAAACTGTTTCCAGACAGCCATGAGCAGTCTGGCTCCGCTTATTGATCGGGTGCGCCTTATCGCATCCACCCAGCCTTCAGGCCGGACGAATACGGGGCCGCTTGCAAAGGCGTGATCGGCAGCGGTCAACCAGGGAGGAGGTGCCATGAAGCCTCACATTGCCAGCGCTTCGTGAAGCAATTCTTGATCGGCGGACTCAAGCTTGCGCCCACTAATGTGCCGATAGACAGCGGTCAGCATCGGCCCGCCACGGTCCCATGAATACCGACCGTAATATACTTTCGCCTTTCTGGCGAGTGCAGCCATTTTCTTCGGCCGCTGCCATGCCTCGCCAATTGCATCTGCAATTGCCTCACTGTCCAGACCATCGAAATAGAGAGCGTCCGGGCCGACTGTTTCGGGAATTGAACTTTGGGTAGCGACCACCATGGGCAGCCCGACATGCAAGCCTTCCAGCAAGGATTGCGACAGGCCTTCATACAGAGAAGGGAAAACCATGAACGTCGCCGAATTGAAGAGTCCGGCAAGCATTTCGTCAGAAACGACCCTCAAGAGATGAACCTGATCCTCAAGCTCAAACTTCTTAAGCCGGCGAATGACCGCGGGCATATGCGGCTTATATGAACGCCCGCTCATCACCAGCGGCACTTTCAGACCGTCACGGTCGCGCAAAATCGCAAGCGCCTCGAAAAGCCGCAGGTGGTTCTTGTGCGGAAAGGTCATCGCCGGATAGTAGGCGAATTTTTCCGGCAGCCCGAATTCGGCCATAAGCTCCCGGCGCCTCTCCTCCGATACTTCGGTCCGTGCGTTGAAGGAACTGCGCGGGATGACGGCAATCCGGTCGGATTTAACGCCAAACTGCTCCATGATGTCCTTTTTGGTCCAGCGGCTGCCGGTCACCACCATCGCTGCCTGGCGGCAACCATCACCATAAACCCGGTCGCGCCATTCCACCTGATCGGGATGAAAAAACTCCGGATAGTGACGATGTTGAATATCGTGCGGTTCGAACACGAACGGCAATGCGGTCGGAAAGGTGGAGCCGTAGGGGAAATGCACGACCTCGGTTCCGAGACCACGCAGCTCGCCATCGTTGCGGGATGGTTCGCCAAGCCGCCAATTGAGTCTGCGGCGCTTCAGATGTTTCGAGGCGCGATCCAAAAAAGGTTTGCCAGGACCGCTGACGCGCTCCAGTCTTTTCCACCAGATATTGCCGAATCCGGGCGTGACCTGCATTTCCTGCATATGTCGCCAATTTGCGACCCCATGGTCGGGCCCGATAATTTCCTGAAACCGGTCGAGATAGTCCTGCAGGCCGAGGATTGTCATGCGTACCTGGCCCGGATTTTCGCGATAGTACCGCATGATCGATGTTGCAGAGGACTCCACACCGCCGGCCGTATCCGGATTGATCTGGGCGTTGACGGCTACCCTTACCGGTTCGCTCATGCCGGTATCGCTTTGCGTTCGGTCTTGTCGTGCAGGCCAAGGTTCTCGGCACGATAGATGAAGGGCTTTTCGGGATCGAGGATACCGTCGCAAATGACGTCGAGGCCCGGATAGTTCCCCGGCAGCAGATCACGGAGCCCGGAAAGTACAATCTGGAAATTGGGGGTCGTATCCATAGGCTCCACGAACGGCAGCGGAACCATTCGCCGGAAGAAGAAGTGATAGGCATATTTGCGACCGCGACGCACGGTCTCGTCGTCAAGCCGCTGGCCGAGCGGGAGACGCTGGAGGATCTTGAAATATTCACCTTGGGATTGCGCGTCGATTGTAATGCCCTTGTTTCTGATCCAGGCCTCACCAGCGACGATAACAGGAATGCCGATACTTGTTAGCTCCACACCCATCTTTGTACCGTAGATGATGACGGAGTCGCAGCGCAGCATCGCAGCATAGGTGCTGATCGAATATTCCGGCGGAACCACGACAACGTTGGGAGGCAGACTAGGTATCGCCGCATTTATCTCGTCTGCGAGCTTCTGGCGGGATTTTACCGTCCCGCGGATCTCGGCCGGATGGATACGCACCAGCAATTGGAGGTCCGGCCGGTCGCGGAACCACTCGATTGTCTTCACCGTCCACTCAAGAATGTCTTTGAAAGCATTCTGCTTGAAGTGGAGTTGCGCATCCCAGAACACATTGGTGAGCATGCCGATGATCGGCTTGTCCGGGTCCAGTCCGCTTTCCGCGAGAAACCTGTCGATATCCTCATCGGGCTTCTCGTGGAAATAGATCCAGTCGCGGCCACCGTCCCACCGGCTTTTCAGGTAGCTGAGAACATCTTCCTCGGCTGAGGTAGACCAGGGCATGTTTTCCCACTGCTCGGTCGGCTCCTCCATCAGAGTCTGGTGATAAGTGTTGTCGTGGCTGAAAATGACCGTGTTGCGCCGATAGGCAACAACCCAATTCGTCACATGAACTTTTTTTTGCCGGCAAACTTCTCCGACAATTCCTTGCGGTACGTAAATACCATGATGGAATGCGGCGTGACGGATGCCTTCCCGTTCGATCAGGCGCGCGGTCGCGAAAGCGCTGAGCAGCGAAGCTTGGAGATACGACCGCAGAACGCCGGCTTGTTCTGCATCGGACAGATCAAGCTGACCCCTTGCAAAATATCGAAGCGCCCCCGCCAGTGCATGTTCACCGATCCTGAGCCCGCGCCACGTCCAAGACTTCAGTTCTTCCAGGTCAGCTGTAGCTGCCAGTTCCTGCGCCTCGGCCTTTTCGCCATCTTCGATCAGTTCACTGAGTTTGTGGACGGGAATGCCAAGTTGCTCGTACACCTTACTGCCCCGCCCGAAACAGCCCGGGCAGAGTGTTTCGCCAAGCTTACGGTCCATGATCTGGGACGGTTTGACATTCGCTTCATATTGGGCGCGCATGCATGCGGGTAACGCTCCGTCGCACAGCAGCATTCGCACCTTTGCGCCGCGCAAGGTCAGTGCAACAGCCAGCGCACTTTCCATCACAGAAACCGGCCCGTGTCCGCCTATGTTGCTGGCGATAAGTACCGGAACACCTGCCAATGCAGACCTGAGTGAATTTTCCCACAAAGCTGAATCGGTGGCAAATAACGCGGCCCAGTCAGGAAGATGGTCAGGCCGAAGAAACGGATGGGATGGTTCTGATTCCATTGCATGCGCCGCTGGCTTCGAACGCATCCATTTCATCATTGTTCGGAGCATGCTTGATTTCTTAGTTTTGCGGTGCGGTTTTAGGTCGTTAACAGCGCACCCCGCATATTGCAAGGGATCGCAAGGCGATACCTAGACAGTTTGCCGAAGTCGGCGATCGGGCAATTTTTGCCATTGGCCTGAGCGTCTCTATCGTCTAATAAGCGCACGAATTCCGCTCATTTGGTTACCTTAGCTCCTACTCTATGCAACTTGCGACCGTGCATCAGGATCGGGGCACCGAGCGGCTGACCGATGCGAACTTAACAGTTGAGGCTTGAAATGGCGCGTGAAATGACCATCGCCGGGGTGAGGGTCGCGGATGACACCGATGTCTTCGTGATCGCCGAAATCGGACACAATCACCAGGGCAATCTGCAGACCTGCAAGGAAATGTTTGACGCGGCAAAGCTCGCCGGAGCGTCGGCGGTCAAGCTGCAGAAGCGCCAGAACAAGTCGATGTTCACTAAGGCTGCCTACGCGGAAAAGTACAATTCCGAAAATGCCTATGCCGTGACATATGGCGAACACCGCGAAGCGCTCGAGTTCGACCACGACCAGTACATGGAACTGAAGGAATATGCCGAGAAGATCGGCATCATCTTCTTTTCGACCGCCTTCGATTTTGAGAGTGCTGACTTCCTTCAGGAAATCGACCTGCCCTGCTTCAAGATCGCATCGGGCGACCTCATACACACGCCGCTGCTCAAATATGTGGCGGAGATGGGCAAACCGATGATCATCTCCACCGGCGGCGCGCTGATGGAGGATGTTCAGCGGGCGTATGACACAATCATTCCGATCAACAAGCAGCTCTGCATCATGCAGTGCACCGCCGGTTACCCGCCGCCGTGGGAAGAGCTCGACATTGGCGTCATCGCGACCTACCGGGAGAGATTTCCGGAAGCCGTCATCGGCTTTTCTTCCCATGACAGCGGCATCGCCATGCCCGTCGCGGCCTATCCGCTGGGAATGCGTATGGTCGAAAAACACTTCACGCTGAACCGTGCCTGGAAAGGTACCGACCAGGCATTCTCGCTGGAGCCGCCCGGCATGCGCCGCCTTGTGCGCGACCTGCAGCGGACGCGCATCGCGATGGGCAACGGTATCAAACGCAAATACGATTCCGAACTCAAGCCGCTCTACAAAATGGCGAAGAAGATGGTTTTTCGTACCGACCTGCCGGCCGGCCATGTGCTGACCGAAAAGGACATCGCCTTCAAGGTACCAAACGATGGTCTTCCGCCGTACCGGGTCGGCGAATTCCTCGGCAAGACACTGGCCAAGGACGTTGCCGAAGACGACAATCTTTCAGAGGCGGTCGTCAAGTAGGGACCGTGTCCGGCACAGCGACCGCCTCGCAATCCGGCCGCTGGGGACCGGCGCCGGACGAACTTCCGGCGCCGCTGCGTGACCGGCTGGCCAGGGCACGACTGGTTGCATTTGACTTCGACGGCGTGATGACGGACAACCGCGTCTATGTCGACGAGACCGGGCGCGAGATGGTGGCCTGCTCGCGTTTCGAAGGGTTCGGGCTTGACCGGCTTCGCGCCCTCGATGTGGCGATGTGCATCATCTCCACCGAGAAGAACCCGGTGGTCGCAATGCGCGCGGCCAAGCTGAAACTCCCGGTCGAGCACGGCGTCTCCGACAAGGTGGCGATGCTTAACGAATTCGCGGAAAAATTTGGCGTCCCGATGGAACAGACGATCTTCGTCGGGAACGATGTCAACGACCTGCCGGCCTTTAAAGCAGCGGGCACGGCGATTGCGGTGTCGGACTGCCATCCGGCCGTGCGTGCTCATGTCGACCACGTCACCGAACGCCCCGGCGGTCTTGGCGCGGTGCGCGAAATCTGCGACCTCATAGCGGATATCAAACAGGGCCGGAATTGAAGCCCGCCCGCATCTGGAGGCCTCTTCATGTCGCTGTTCGATCTGGATGGACGCATTGTCGTCGTCACCGGCGCGCTAGGACAACTCGGTCGTCAATTCTGTGACACCCTTCTCGCGCACGGCGCCCGCGTGGCCGGCCTCGATCGTGTCGGGGTCGCGGATGCCAAGCCATTCCTGGCCGAAAAGGGCGGAAGCACGCTGAACAGCGCCGGCAGCGATCGGTTTTTCTATGTTCAAGCCGATGTGACCGACAAGGTTAGTCTGGAAGCGGCACGGACTGCAATCGAAGCGCATTTCTGCGACGGGGTGTTCGGCCTCGTCAACAATGCCGCGCTCGATTCCCCGCCCGATTCCGATGCGCGGGAAACCGGCCCGTTCGAGACATACCCTGTCGAGAACTGGGAGCGCGTGTTTTCCGTCAATGCCAAGGGGCCTTTCCTGTGCTGCCAGGTATTCGGCTCCGCGATGGCCGAGGCAGGCCGTGGCTCGATCGTCAATGTCGGATCGATTTACGGTATCGTCTCGCCTGACCAGAAGCTTTACCAGTATCGCCGCGACCGGGGGGAAACGTTCTTCAAGCCCGTTGCCTATTCGGCGTCGAAATCGTCGCTCTACAACCTGACGCGCTATCTCGCGGGCTATTGGGGCGAAAACGGCGTGCGCGCCAACATCGTCACCTTTGCGGGCGTGTTCAACCATCAGGACAAGGCATTCCTCGACCGCTACCTGCCCAAGGTGCCGCTCGGGCGCATGGCAGACGAGAGCGACTACAACGGCACGATCGTCTATCTGATGTCGGACGCCTCCGGCTACATGACCGGATCCAATGTCGTTATCGACGGCGGGTTTTCAGCACTGTGAACACCGCTATCGCAGGTTCTTCGCCAGAAACTGCCCGCCTTCCAGAATCTCGCGGCAGACCATGTCGAGATTGGTATCGGCACCGGGCGCAACCTCGGCAAGGTCATTCATCGCCAAGCGGTAGGGAGGCCAGCCATTGTTGCGATGAAACCCGGGCAGCGCAACCATCCGGCGGAAGAAGAAGTGCCAGGCATACCGCTCCGCGCGCGTTTGCTCCTCTGCAGACAACCTGCGGCCGAGCGGCAGGGAGCGTAGTATCGCTTCATAGCCGTCCGGGCTGTCGGCGTCGATCGAGAAGCCCTTGCCCCGTATCCACGCTTCGCCGGCAACGATAATCGGAGTGCCACCGGCGGCAAGCTCGATACCGGTCTTCGTCGAATAGATCAGCGCGCATTCGCAGCCATCGGTGATGGCATAGGTGTTCGCCGGATTTTCCGGACCCACCAAGACGATGTGGCGCGGCAGTTCGCCGAAGCGCTGCCTGATGTGATCAGCCACCCGCTGCTCTGAGGGAATGAACCCTGTAATCTCGGCCGGATGCACGCGAATGACGAGATTGAGATCATCACGTGCGAGGAAGTGGGCGATGGTCGCATCGAGCCAGGCAAGCTGGCTGGGAAAAGCGTTGCTCTCGTAGTGAAGTTGCGCGTCCCACATGACGGAGGTGAGCAGGGCGACCGTCGGTTTTGCGGTGTCGAGGCCAAGCCCGCCAAGCACGGATTTGTTCTCGCCACCTTTCCCGGAACCGAAGCTGATCCAGTCTGCCGTCCCGCTGCGGCGCTTGCGCAGATAGTCGTGCAGTTCCGCCCGTTCCGCTTCGCCAAGCGTCTCGTTCTCCCAAAGCGAAGTCGGCTCGGAGATCATCGTCCGGTGGTAGGTGTCTTCCTGCGAAAGGACGAAGCTCCCCGTCCGGTAACCAGGGTTCCACGTCACCACCCGCCGTCCCGCCTTGTGAGCAGCGGCCACCCAGATGCCTTGCGGGATGTAGATGCCGTGATGGGCAACGAGGACGTCATAGTCGAACGCAGCCGGCAAATTATCAGACGCGGTTGCCGCCAGTGCGCCGGCCCGCAGATATTGCCTCAGCACCGCTGCCCCTTCCGGAACGCTTTCAAGATCGGCGCGCGCGTGAAATCTCAGGGCGCCCGCAAGACCGTGCTCTCCAACCGGCAATCCGCGAAAGCGCCATGAAGCAACTGCGCCGGGTTCAATAATATCCGCCGCCGAACAAGCCTCTGCTTGCTCTCCCGAGGATAACAATTCGGACATGCCGATCAGTGGCAGCCCCAGGGGCGAAAGATATTTCCGGCCCACCGGCCAGCAAGCACCGCACACGGGACGTTCGCCGGTGTTTCGAACAAACCGCGCGCGGTTCGGATACCAGTCGTGCTGGTCAATCATGCAAGCGGGCAGCGCCGCATCGCAAAGCAGGAAGCGAACATTGGCACCGCGAAGCGTGAGTGCCGCCGCGATCATCGCATCCAGTTGGACCGCCGCAAGATGACCGCCGGTCGTCGTTGCGATCAGGACCTTCGGAGCATCCGGATCGGCCTGAGCTGCATCCCGTATTTCTGTCCAGCTCCGGCCATCGAGGCTTTTCGATAACGGAGTTTCCAGATCTTGGAGGATCGCGTCAGCCTTGCGGCGCAGGCGGGCAACGCGCAGCGCATAAGGCGCGTAGCGCTTGACCAGCCTGATGAGTTCGGCGCGCAACTTCTGCGATCCGGCCGCGCTAGGCCGCCTTCAATTCCGCCGCCATCGCCTGTGCCATCGATGCAGCATCGAGTCCGAGTGCAGCCAGCACCTCGTCCGGCGCTCCGCCCGGCGGCACGGCGCCAAGCCCAAACTGGCGCACGACATTGCCGCGCCAACCGGCGCGCAAGGCGGCGGCAAGCACCTTCTCGCCCTGGCCGCCATTCACATAGTGATTGTCGACCGTGAACAGGGCTGGCATCTCCTTCATAACGCCGGCAAGCCACGCCTCGTCGACACGATTGAGAAACGGCAGGTTGATGACTTTCAGTTGCTTGCCCGACATTTCGGCCAGCTTGTCGGC
This sequence comes from Rhizobiaceae bacterium, assembly GCA_965232405.1. Classification (GTDB taxonomy): domain Bacteria; phylum Pseudomonadota; class Alphaproteobacteria; order Rhizobiales; family Rhizobiaceae; genus RCIO01. The sequence continues at coordinate 3,045,938 of OZ246966.1, read as the reverse complement.
GGCGCGTACCGCCTGGGCCAGCATGACAGGCCCATATGCGAACACGACGCCGTCACCGCCTTCGCGCACCGCGTAGCCCTGCCCGATGCCGAGCCCGGACGGCGGCGCGGCCTCATAGGGCCGCTCCCATGGGATGGAGGTGATGCGCAGATAGACGCTCTCTGCCGTTTCGCCGGTCATGAGCCCAACGCCAATCTTAAGGTCCGCGACGCTTGCCGGGTCGAACATGATCAGGTGCGGGATGCCGCCGACTGCGGAGATATCGCGAACCGACTGGTGCGAATGGCCGGGCGCTGCCGGGATGACCCCTGCCAGCGCGGCGAAATAGCCGACCTTCGTCGTCTCGGTGGCATTGTTGTAAATTTGCTCGTTGGCGCGGGTCGACAGGAAGCAGGCGAAGGAATGGCAGATCGGCAGCATGCCCTCAAGCGCCATGCCGCCCGCCTGGCTGACCATGTCCATCTCAGCGATGCCGCACTCCACGAAGCGCTCAGGATACTTCGCCTTGAAGGGCAGAACGCCGGTGTCGAGCGCAAGGTCTGCGTCGAGCACGACGATCTTGTCGGATTCGGCCGCGGCGTCCAGAAGCATTTCGGAATAGGCCGGGAGCAGCTTTTCGATCGGCACGACAACGGACGGCGCAGCACGCTTCGGCGGCTCGACGCTCTCAAGTTCAAGCCCACGGCCGTCAAGTTCTTCCAGCCTTGCGTTCACTCGCGAGATGATCTCCTGAACGCCTTTCGAATAGGAGTCGGAGTCCGGCGCGCCTGAGTGGAAGCGATAGAGTTCCGCATCCGATTCCATGGCCGTATGCTCCATGAAGGAGATGCCCCGGCCCTTTACGGTGTCGGCGATAAGCAGTTTCGGCCGCGCGGTATCGCCGCGCCATTTTTCCAGAACTTTTCCGAAAGCCGCCATGTCGTGCCCGTCGATGCGCGCGACATCCCAGCCGAATGACGCAAATTTGGCGTCGAGATCGCCGAGATCACTCGTGTCCTTCACGAAGGTGTCGGACTGAAGCTTGTTGTGGTCGACAATCGCCACAATGCGACCCTGATGCCTGTTCGCTGCCGATACCAGCGATTCCCAGACCTGGCCTTCCTGCAGCTCGCCATCGCCCAGTACCACAAAAATCCGGCGTTGCTTTTCGCCATGCGCGTCGAAGGCATGCGTCATGCCCTTCGCCTTGGAAATACCCATGCCGAGCGAGCCGGTGTTAGTCACCATGCCCGGCGTGTGGCGGTCGGGGTGCCCGGGCAGGCCGCCGAGGCGGCGAAATTTGTGGATCAGTTCGAAGTCCATTTCGCCGAGCGCGGTGAGGATCGCATAGAGGCCAGGCGCATCGTGTCCCTTGGAGGAGAAGTAAAGATCGGGCGCATTGGAATTCCGGTTCATCTCGTTGAGATGCAGCCAGCAAGCGAAATCCATCGTCGAAAAGCTCGAACCGATATGGCCTGAACCTGCGCGGGCAATCATGTAGAGCGTGTTGATACGCGCCATGTCGGAGAAGAGGTGCGTCTTGTCTTCCAGCGAAACGTCCAGAGCCATCACGCGATCGAATTGCGGCTTCTCAACATAATAGAGCGTGTTGGCGACGACTTCGCCGATCAGGTCACCCATGGTCTTGTCCTTCGGTCTCTAATGCGCCTGGCTTACGCGCCGGGCTTGTCGGTGGGAAGTTGTTTCGGAAACGGCGCAGCATCGATGGGGGGGAGCACGACCTTACCCGTGGCTATCAATGCCTCGGCTTCGGCCATGTCCTCGGGATCGTTGATATCGAATCCGTCGAACCCTTCCGAGATCAGCGGCACCAGCGTCTCACCCGAAATCGTAGGCGGATCGGCCCGCGCGACCCGCGTCCATGCGATTTCAAGACTTGCGTTCTGCTTGTAGACTTTCGGCAGCGCCGCCATCTGGCGGCTGTGCCACGGCGTTGCCCCCGTGTAGAGCGGCAGCAGCGGCACCATGTACTGGCCTTTGAGGACCCACATCTTGCCGGGGTGTTCCGAAACCGGGGAGATGGCGCGCAGCGAGTCAGCTCCCGGCGCCGCGAGCAGCCGCTTCATTGCGCCGGCAATCGTCGATGCCCGGCGAAAAGGATTTGTCGGGCGCAGAATAGAGAATAGGTCATGGCTCTGCCCGGCCTTGTCCAGAGCGTCGAGCATGAACACGACCCACTCGATGTCGGGCGAGGTCGCGGACGAAATCTCGACCGGCCGCAGTACCGGCACGCGCGCGCCGTAATATTCTCCGACCTCTGCGTAGAGCGGATCGTCCGTGCACAGCACGACATCGGCAAATACGCCCGAAGCCTTCGCGGCGGCGATTGTGTAGGCCATCGCCGGATGGCCAGCGAGGCGCGTAATGTTCTTGTGCGGAACGCGCTTCGATCCGGAACGCGCGGGCACGAATGCAACTGCGCTGCTGGTGCCAGAATTAGCCATTCCGATCAGTGAATCCATTCAATCACGCGCGGCAAGCCGACGAGACCTCCCGCAATCGAGGTCCAGCCGTGCGAGGGAGGCACGTATCACAGCCCGCCGGTTTCTGTCACGATGTAGATGTCTTTCAGGTCGGAATAGATATCGAGCGCCTCGGTGCCCGGTTCGCGGCTGCCATTTCCGGACATGCGGACGCCCCCGAAGGGCATATGCGGCTCCGATCCGTATGTGCCTGCGTTCACCACCGCGACGCCGGCACTGACATTATGCGCAAAGTGCATTGCCCGATCGACGTCCTTGGTGTGGATCGACGCGGTCAGGCCATAGGGGCTGTCATTCGCCATCCTCATGGCTTCGGCGTAGTTCTCGAAACGGTAGAGAACACCGACGGGACCGAACAGTTCGGTCTCCGTGATCGGGTCGTCCGCCGCGACATTTTCGACAAGGGTCGGCTGCATGTAGAAGCCGTTTGCCTTGTCGGGATCGGTGACGCGTCCGCCGCCGATCAGCACCTTTGCACCGGCCGAGACCGCCGCCTCCACCGAGCGCACCATGTTTTTCAAGGCGGTCTCGGTGATCACCGGTCCGCACATGTCGCCCTGTTCGGTCCCGGTCCGCACTGCGGCGGCCTTTTCCAGCAAAAGCGCCTTGAAGCGGTCATAGACTGAGCTTTGCACAAGAATGCGCGAAGAAGCCGCGCAGCGCTGGCCGGCGTTTGAGAATGTCGAAAGACAGACCCAGCGCGCGGCGCGGTCGAGGTCAGCGTCCTCACAAACGACAAGCGGGTTCTTGCCGCCGAGTTCCAGCGACACCTTCTTGAGCTGTTTGGCGCAGGCTTCTGCAATCATTTTGCCTGCGCGCGACGAACCGGTGAAGGAAATCACGCGTGTCGCGGGGTGATCGACGAGCGGCTGCCCGGCTTCCAGCCCGGTGCCCTGGACCAGATTGAAAACGCCCGCAGGCAAGCCGCACTCTATTGCGATTTTTGCCACGGCAAGTGCCGTATTGGGCGCAGTTTCAGCCGCCTTCAAGATGACCGCATTTCCACAGATCAGCGCCGGGAACAGTTTCCAGGCAACATTGGCGATTGGCGTATTGGCGGCGATGATGAGACCAGCAACGCCGACCGGCCGGCGAACGGTCATGTTGTATTTGTCTGGCGTACCGGACGGCATGGTCCGGCCGAACAGCCGTGTACCTTCGCCGGCGAAAAAGCGCCCGCACTGGATTGCGCCTCCGACCTCGCCGCGCGCATCGTCAAAGGCCTTGCCGGTCTCTTCAGCCACGATACGGGCGAGTTCGTCGGCGCGGTCTTCCATGGTCTGGCAAATCTTGAACAACTGGTTACCGCGCGCAACCGCAGTCAAGGCCGACCACGCTGGAAACGCTTCAAGCGCGGCCTTCACCGCCGCGTCGACATCTTCGGCCCCCGAAGCCGCGACAAGATTGATGACCGCGCCGGTAGCGGGGTTGAGATTCTCGAGCGTCCGACCGGACTTTGCGTCGGACAGCTTTCCGGCGATCACGTTGCGTGCGGGTTCGGCTGTTGGGCGTTCTGACACGTCAATCTCCTGAAGCACTTCAAATTTGCTCCTCATTACGAAAACGAGCGACGAACACAAGCTGTCGGAGGGAAGTTTTGCCTCATGCTCCGGCGTTGGAATTGATAAAGTCTTCGTATAGAAGCCGCCCCAACATATGCGCTTTCACATGAAAGTTCGGGAGACATTACCTGATGCTAGGCGATACCAAGATCTGGCGCGTCGACCAACACGCGCAGTTCGTGGCATATGCCTCCGAAATCCGCGCCGCAATCGAGCGTGTCCTGACTTCCGGGCGCTATATTCTGGGAACCGAAGTTGCCGCCTTTGAGGCGGAATTCGGTGCTTACACAGGCTCGCCCCACGTCGTCGGTGTGTCGGACGGCACTCGTGCGATCAGCATGGCCTTGGCTGATCTCGGCATCGGACCCGGTGCCGAAGTCATCACCTCGCCGTTCACGGCCATTCCAACCATTGGCGCGATCATGGAAGTCGGCGCGAGGCCGGTCTTCGTCGATATCGATCCGGAGACGTGGCTGATAGATACCGGTCTGGTCGCGGCCGCGATCAGTGATCGCACGCGCGCGATTGTCCCCGTCCACATGTTTGGCAATTTAGTCGACATCGAAGCATTGAAGAGCGCATTGCCGCGTGAACTGCCGATCGTCGAGGATGCCGCGCAGGCACATGGCAGCCGGCTCCGTGGCAGACATGTCGGCACGATCGGCGACTATGGAACGTTCAGCTTCTATCCGACCAAAAATCTCGGCGGTTATGGCGATGGGGGCGCAGTCATCTGCAACGACGCAGACAAGGCGGCCCGCCTGAGGCAGTTGCGCAACCACGGCATGCGCGACAAGGATTTCTGCGACGTACCGGGATGGAATTCACGGCTTGACGAGCTGCAGGCGGCAATATTGCGCGCCAAACTGGCTTACCTGGATGCCATGAACGCAAAGCGCGCGGAATTGGTTGATGCCTATCTCGACATGCTGCCGATGCACGATTTCGAGGTGCAGAAGCCGACGCCGGGCGCAATGGTCAACCATCATATGTTTCAGCTGCGCTGCCTCCGTGACCGCGATGCGTTGTCGGAGGCTCTCGATCGCGAAGGCATCCAGACAAATATCTATTACGTCGTGCCGCACCATCTTCAGCCCGCCTTTGCGCAGCTTGGATATGAGAGGGGGGATTTCCCCGTTCTCGAGCAACTGTGCAGACAGGCAATCGCTCTGCCCCTTTACCCGGAGATGCCTGTATCGACGGTCGAACGCGTTTCAAATGCCGTACGTCGGCATCTGGGGGGCGTATGAAGGTCCTGGTTGCAGGACGGCATGAGCTTGCTGAAACTGTTCTGGCGAAAATCGCGGGACGGTTTGATACCGCATACGCGTTGCCGCGCAGGTCCGGTGGCGAACGAACAATGGGCGCAGCCATACTCGCCCGGGAACTGGGCATCGAGACTGTGAAGGACGCAGGCGAACCCGCCCTCGCCTCGGCGCTTTCGAATTGCGGTGCCAACGTAATTCTGTCTTGCGGATACGACCGCATTCTTCGGCCAACTGTTCTTGAAGGTGTTGCGCACCGATCCAATGTGCATTTCGGTGCGCTGCCGCGCTATCGTGGGTCGCTTTCAATTCCGTGGGCAATACTCAACGGCGAAGCGCGGATCGGCGTTACCCTGCACGAGATCGCAGCCGGCATCGACGATGGGCCAGTTATCGCCCAGCGTTTTGTCGAAGACGACGGCACTCGGAGCTGCCGGGCGATCTACGATGAAGCGGTAGCGACTGGCGCGGAGATGGCGCTCAACTGGCTGGAGGATATCGCTGCCGGCAAGCCGATTTCCTCTACACGCCAAGATGAACAACAGGCCACTTACTATCCGCCGGAACACCCGACCGGCTTTCGTATCGTTTGGCGGCAGACGCAGCTCCAGGTCATGCGCCAGATACGTGCCGCCTATTTCCCGCCCTTCCCCTCCGCCGCTTCAACCATCGGGGCACTGGATGTAGAGTTCGACTGGCCGGTCGAAGGCGTGGACGGTGCCCACGAGACCCCGGAGGGCAGTGTTGTCGAGGCTCCCGACGGAAGGTTGGGTATCGCCGTTCTCAACGGTCTGGTGATGCCGGGGACGACTTCCAGCAAGGGCGTCAGCGAGAATTTTCAAGAATTTGCCAGGCGATACGACCTTAAAGGCAAGCGTTTCGCATGACACAACCGGCAATCAGCGCAATCGTACCCGTCTACAACGAGGCCGAACTGGTGCGCGGCAGCACGCAGGTCATCGCCGATGCACTCGATCGACTTAAGCTGCCGTGGGAGATTGTTCTTGTCGAGAGCGGCAGCTTCGATGGCACGGGCAATATCTGCGACGAACTGGCGACGGCAGACAATCGGATCAAGGTCATTCACGAAGGCCAACGCAACGGGTTCGGCTCGGCGATCATGACAGGCATTGCGGCGGCGAATGGCGAGCGTCTCTGGATCGTTCCCGTCGATCTCCCCTTCCCCCTTGAGACGATCGAGCATGCCATGCAGGCCGACGCGGACGCAGTTATCAGTTTCCGCGCCAGGGACCCGCGCAGCCCCTACCGCCGCTTTCAGTCGCTCGTGTTCAACCGCCTTGCCCGCTTCATGCTCGGGATCAATGTGCGCAACATCAATTCCGCATTCAAACTGTACCGTCGCGCCGCGGTTGCGGACATGCCCCTGCAATCCCGAGGCTGGCTGATCGACGCGGAGATTTTGGCGCATCTTTCGCGGCGTAAGGCTGTCCTGAAGGAAATTCCGGTGCCGCTGATCGAGCGCAGCATCGGGCAAAGCAAGGTCGGCACATTCGACGCCCTGCATGTCGTTCGCGAGATGGCAGCGCTTCGCGCATCGCTGCGTCGGGCGCAACAATGACCACGTTGTCGCGCCTGCTTTCGACCAAAAGTGCGCGAGCGCTCATACTGGTCTTGTTCCTGGCTACAATGCTGGTATTCGCAGTTTACGCCGGTTTCGATTTTGCGAGGCTATTCGATGCGGTGGCGCATATCGATGTGGGATGGGCGCTTGCCGCGCTCGTTGCCTTCATCGCGGCGCAGATTTTTTTTGCAATGCGCTGGAGCGCAATGATCACGCCACATGCGCATCCGGGTTTCTTTTCGGTTCTTGGCCACATGCTGATCGGCAACATGCTGAACGTTTTTTTGCCAATGCGAGCAGGCGATGTGACGCGTGCCGTCATGCTGTCGCGCCGCTACGGCATAAAGCTTGGGGACACGGCTGGTACCGTTGCGTTGGAACGGATCGCGGATGCGGGCACTGTCTGCCTGATGGCGGCTTATCTCGCAACGCGCCTTACCATTCCGCAGGGATCTCTCAACGCTATTGTTGCTATCGCGGCGGCCATAATCGGGCTCGGTATCGCCCTTTTCGTGTCGGGCGCCATTCCGCGCGTCTTTCTCACGAGAATTGCAACTCGTCTGCTTCCGGCGGTCCTTTTCCAGAAATTGGCGTCTTTAATTGGCGGTATCCGCGACGCCGTCTTGCGTCTGCGTGGCGCGCACGTCATTGCGAAGGCGGGTAGCGCCCATGTGCTTGGCTGGATTGCCGTGGCCGTCGCCATGTCATGTATGCTCGCCAGCTTTGCGATCGACGTTCCACACCCTGACGCGGAACTTGCGGTAATCGCCTTGACCGGGCTCGGCAGCGCGGTCATTCAGGTTCCGGCCGGCATTGGCACATGGCATGTCCTGGCCGCAACAGCGCTCGCGCTTTGGCAGGTGCCGGTCGAACAGGGCATAGCCTTCGCGCTCGTCGCGCACGGGATCGGGGTCATTGTGCCCACGATTGGAGGGGCTATTACATATTTGGTCTTCGGGCGATCCGGGTTTGCCAGCCCGGGCGCCCATTCGGCCAGTGGAGAGTAGCATATGCGCCGTTCGACAATAGACCTGCTTCGATCGCCGGACACCGGAAATCCCTTGCGTTGCGAAATGTATGCGACAGACGGTGAGAGGGTGGTGGAAGCGGCATTGATCGATGACCGTACAGGCCAGTGGTTCCGCATCGAAGACGAGATCGCCGATCTATCGCCGCTGCCCTTGCGCGATGCGAAGGCCGACGCGGCATTCGCCCGCCGGCACAAGCTGGACTACAAGGCGGAAAAGACAAGCGACCCGGACGCAAACGCGGTCGAACAACGCCGGTTTTTCGGCGAAGAATTCGAACGCTACGAACAGGAGGTGGTGGAAAGCCCCTTCTACAAGATCCTCGATGAAAGCACGCTCGGACGGTGGGTGCGCGGGCAATTGAAAAAGCCGCAACTGATTGCGGAACTCGGTGCCGGATCAGGCCGCCAAACCCGGATACTCGCCGCAGGTGGGCACGATATCGTGGCTTTGGACCTGTCTCCCGAAATGCTTCGGATCGCGCAAAAGAAGCTGCGAAATCTCGGGCTTTACGACAAGGTCGATCTCGTGGTCGGCATGGGCGAAGCGCCGCCTTTTGCGAAACACTCGTTTGACGCATGGGTCATTCTGGGTAGCCTGCACCATTTCTCCAATCCGGCAGAGGCGGTTGCGAAAAGCTGCCAGTTGCTGAAACCCAATGGACGGATGTTTCTGCTCGAGCCTCACAGGAGCCCGGTTCGACCGCTGTTCGACTGGCTCATGCGCCGGAGCCAGCTTTGGCACGAAGAAGCGAACGAAGATCCGCTCTTTACGTTCAAGAAATTCAGGGAATGGCTTGGGGATGCAGGTGCCGATGCGCAGATTTCCACCTCAACGTTCCTGCCTCCGCACATCTTCTATTGGTTGCCGAGCAGGATCGGTACGACTTTGTTGACCGTTACCGACATGGTTTTTGGCAGTCTGCCGCTAATTCAGCGCTTTGGTGGCGTAATCATCGCACGCGGCCAGATACCCGCGCGGCACCGCTGACTACATCCGATCGTCGAGCGACTTTTCGGAAGCCGCATGCGCCAGTTCCGGTACGGCAATCCGAATTGCATCGGCAAAATCCGATCGTCGCCAGTTCGGTGCGCCGAGCGCAGTGCGATAAGCGTCCGAAGCCAATTTGAGGCCCGGCAAATCCGGCCTGACCGGCCCGACGAATACAAGACCCGAATGTCTGGTACGGTCCACGGCCTCATCCTCGTAAAAGAACTCCTCAAGTTCCTTCTCGCCGGCAGTATCCACGTCCTCAAACAGGCAGGGCCACCAGGTAGCCGTAGCCGATCTGGATTCCGCCAGCGCCTTCGCCTCCGCCGCGTTTGCGCACAGACGTGGCTCAAGCCCAAACTCAGCCAAAATCATGGTTGCCATGTCCGGCATCGATACCGCGTGATCGGACGCATTGAGGCCAGGCGTGACCACCTGGCCGGGTTCGGCGGCGAACGCGGAGGTGAGGCATATGTGCGCGGCCTCCTGGTGCGTTATGAAATACCGCTCGACCCCGATGGGGGCCGCGACAGGCTCGCCCCGCTCTATCCGCTGCAGGATCGCCTGAGGCAGGGCACCTTTCGAAAACGCGACATTCGCAAATCGGGCGCTGGTGCCGCCCGACGCGGCCACAACCTTTTCCATCCAGCGCTTTGTCGCACCCATCAGATTGGCGGGATAAACTGCCTTGTCGGATGAAACGGAAAAAAATCTCGGGGTCCGGTTTTTGGCAGCGGTCTCAGCCAGCGCGGCGACGCTCATCACGTTCACCTCGATCATACGCTGAAGGGTATAGGCATCCCGTTCGCTACGCACATGCTTGAGCGCCGAGAGGTTCAGGATCGTATCGAACGGTGGTTCCATTTCGACAAGCTGCCCGAATGCGGCCGAGCCGAAATCGATCGTGCTGGTGCGCAACGATGCCGGAGGTTCAACCGAACCGGAACGCAGATCGCGGACAAGATTTGCCAGACCATTTTCGTCGATATCGACGATATGAAGTGCCCCCACTCCCAGGCGGCACAATTCCAATACCACGGCGCTGCCAATGCTTCCGGCGCCGCCAATAACGAGAGCGCGACTACCTGCGATGCTGGCGGCTATGTCCGCGAGTGCGGGGTCGGAATCTATTTCTACCAATGGCTCCGGCCGTCTGGTCAGCAGCCGCGACAGCTTTTCAATGTCGGCCATTGGATTCCGTTGATACACTTTTCTGGTCGCGGGCGAAGTCCTTGACATAGCTACTACCTACTGACAAGTGTGCGGCGCCCTTTCAGCTATCCGGCGTCCAGGAATGACAAGCGCTCGCGATGTAAAAAAGGCGGTGGTGCTGGCCGGCGGGCTTGGTGCCAGGTTGCGCCCCCTCACCAACATGGTGCCGAAGCCGCTTCTTCCGATCGGCGAAAGCACGATACTGGAAATCCAGCTCAGTTCACTGCAGAAACATGGCGTCCGCGAGGTCTATATCGCGACGAACTACATGCATGAGTCGGTGGTTGAACGTATCGGGGACGGATCCCGCTACGGACTGGAAGTCGCGTTTTCCCGAGAGGAAAAACGGCTGGGCACCTGCGGTCCGATCACGCTGCTCAAGGACCGGCTGACCGAACCGTTTTTCCTGATGAACGGCGACATCCTGACGTCAATCGACTTTGCCAGGCTTGGCGCGTTTGCGGCCGACCGAAAGTCCGCCCTGACGGTCGTTACCAAGGAAATCAACATTCCCTTCCGTTTCGGCAAAGTCGTTGCCGAAGGCGACTATATCGTAGATGTCGAGGAGAAACCGAACTTCAAGCAGGAAATTCTGGCCGGCATCTACGCGGTGACACCCGAAGTTTTCGGCTTCGTCCCGGACGACACCTATTACGGTATGGACAATCTGATAAAGGACATGATGGCTGCGCAGGCACCGGTCGCGAAATACCTGATGTCCGAATACTGGATCGATATCGGCCAGCTTGACGACTACGAGATGGCCAAGGAAATGTTCGCTGCGAAAGATGCCGCCGAAGTTCTCGCCACGCTCCCCAAAGTCTCCTGACACAAGCGATGGCCAAGCGAGCACTCGTGCTGGGTGGCGCAGGCTTCTTGGGAAGCGCCATTACAATCGAATTTGTTGAAGCCGGATGGGAAACGGCGGTTCTGGACAGCCTGCATCCGGCCGGGTTCGGCGATCGTGCCAGGCTATCATCGGTTTCCGGGAAAATTGGCTTCACCAGTACCGACGTGGCGATCCCCGAAAATCTGAAAGATCTGTTTTCCGGGTTCGATATCGTTGTGAACGCGATCGGGCTCTCGCGGCACAGCCTGGGTGAAGGCGATCCGAAGCTCGATCTGGAACTCAATCTGAAGGCTCATCTGCCGGTGTTTCGAGGACTGGCTCCGGACGGGCCCAGGTTTATTCACCTCGGCACCTTGCACCAGTTTGGCGGCGCCGCTGGTCAAGTGGGAGACGACGATCCCTTTGCGCCCATCGACGTTCAGGGTATCCACAAATGCGCTGCGGAACAGCATCTGCGCCTGCATTGCAGGCGCAGCGGCGCGCACGCAATAGTCCTGCGGATCGGCAATTGTATCGGTCCCGATCAGCCGACCGGCGAAGGTGATGTTGGCCTCTTTGGCGCCCTTTTGCGCGACCTCGCCGCGGGCAAGACGGTGGAAGTCTTCGGCGGGAACCGGGCTCGCAACGTCTGCTTCACACCCGACATCGGTCGTTTGGCGGTGATGATGGCTGCGACTGGCTGGAGCGATTTCCTGGCGGTCAACGTGCCCGGCACGCTGTGCCAGATACTGGACGTTGCGCGCGGCATGCAACACCGTCTTGGGTGCGGCGCCATTGCCGTTTCGCCCATGCCCGAGGCTCTGGCGCAACGTGAGGTCAACCGCGTCGATTTTTCCGGCGAGCGCTTGCGCCAGCTTGCTCCCCAATTCGAACCTACGGGGCTCAACGACATGCTCCGTGCGACCGTCCCGGGACTGAAACCGTGACCGACATTGCCAGCGCGCGTGTGCGTGAGACCCTCGCTGTTGCAACGACCGTCACCCTCGCGGCCTTTCTCATCTACTGGTTGCCGCAGTATCCGGCAGGACTGCCGTCAGACGTAACCTGGATATATCGGCTCCAGGTCAGGGCGCCGGAAGCCATCGGACAGGTTCCTGCCGGCCTCGACCTTTTCACCGGTGCTCCGATGGGCTGGGGCGAAGCCTGCCTGGCCCACTACGAAGCCTTCAAGCGTCTCAATTGTGGCGACATCATAGTATGGCGGCTTTTTGCGTTAATCGCAGACGAAAGTGCGCCAATCTGGCTGGCGCTCACGCTCGCTATCAATATAGCGATGGTTGTGCTGGTCGATATTGCGCTGCGTCATTGTTCCGCGACCTGGCTGATGCGGCTCGTGGCGATTTGTGGGCTCATGATCCTCCCGGTCCAGACATGGATGACGCCGTTGACATCGGAGCCGCGTGTCGGTCTTGCCCTCGCAGGCGCGATCGTGGCTGCCATTTCGGGTCGGCACATGCTTGCCGCATTCGCCATGGCCCTAACGGTCGCATTCAAGGAACCATCCATCGTCTGGTGGCCCTTCATCGCGGCCTTGTCGCTCACCGCGCCCGAGCGGCCAGAACGGCCGGCGGGATATGTGGCGCGGCTGGCGCCACACGCGGCGCTGGCCGCCACCGTTACGGTGGCAGGCTTGGGTATCTGGTTTCTTGCCGAGGCACGGAACAATTATCCGTTTCTGGTTACGACCCCACGGCCCGAGATTCTGCCCTATATCGGGCGCGCGCTCGAAGGCATGTCGCCGGCGCTGGTCGGACCACAAATCATCTGGGCGATTCCGCTGGGCGTGGCGATACTTTTGGCCGGGGCCTGGCGGCAATCGCGCCTAGGCCCGGTGCTGAAATCAATAAGGCGGCCTTCATGGTGGCTTCCAATACTTGCAGGCCTGGTGGGCATTGCAGGTCATGTCGCCGTGCATTGGCTCACCCGCCGCGAGATAGGCGACACGCGCTATCTCGTGCCGGGGAATATCGTTCTGGTCTTTCTGATCGCCCTTGCGCTCAGACCCTTGATGGCAGAAGCCGGCAGACATGCCATGATCGCCGCAGGGGCGATAATTTGCGCTGCAGTTACGATAAATCTGTGGTCCCCCTATGCCGAAATTCACGCGCTTTCGCCGCTGGTCGCGGTCCCGGCAGCCATTGCGGGCATTATCGTGGCTTATTTGCCCGGCGGACGCCGGCGGTTGGCGGCTGGTTTGGCTGCGGGATTTGCCACTGGATGGCTGCTGACGGACACGGTCGACTACCGGATGCGGCTGGCAAGCGATGATCTGGTCGACAGCCAGTCGTGGCACCAAGCCGTCGATGAATTCCTGGATTTGCCGGAAAACGCATGGGTGCTTTTGCGCACAACCGATCCGCTGATGATTGAGACCGTGTGGAGCGTGCAGGCGGAAATGCTGTTTGCCGGACAGAACGATATCGCTTTTCGGGTCGAACCGGCGGATACCTCGTTTTACGCGAGCGAGACCGGCCTTGTTAAAGGCGCGCATGATGCGTTCAACGCCACGGCGCCGACATTGGCGCAGGCTAAGTCGGACGGACGCCCTGTCTACACGGTCAATTTAGCGCGAAACGGGCGGGCAGGTTCGGTGCCCGGACCCACGTACCCGCCGCTCGAATGGCTCAAACTGGCGATCACGAGGCCTGCCGCGTTCTGGCAGCAAAGATATCATGACGGAAAGGCCGGTTATCTGGTGTGGCAGATTTCGCGGATCACAGACAGCGATTGAACAAAACGCGTGAGTTACATTTTTTCGAATGTTTTACCGGGTGTGAGAATCGCGCGGATCAGCAGGTAAGCCAGCACCGCATTCAGACCAATTATGACGATCATGGACAAGGCGCGGGGCAACTCCCAAACCGTCACGAACAGCCAAACGAGAATGAGGCCGGAAAGATATTGTACCAGGTAGACGACAGGAAACTTGAGCGCGCTGCCGATTTCCATACGGGTTCGGAACACAAACAGACTGTTTATGGCATAGGACAAGCCTATGCCGGCGACATATGCGACCGTAAAGGCGAAGCCATCGCCGAGACGCGGAGCCAAGGCGAGATAGATCAAATAAGTCGCACCGGCGTTGATGCCACCGCCAACCAGGAACCGAAGAACGCGGATTTCCAGTAGACGGTTCACTTTGCGGCGTTCGCCAGTACGGCAAACTCGCCATAGGTCTTGATGTAGTCAGCATCATCGTAGGAATGTGAAGCGAAGACGAGCAGCAGGGCGTCGGCGCTGTACCTGTATTGCGTGCCCCAGATCATCGGCGGCATGTAAAGGCCGAGATTCGGGCGATCAAGGATCACTTCCACGCGGCGATAGCCGTCATCAACAATCGCATGGCATGATCCGCGCAAACAGACCAGAAACTGCTCGCAAAGTCTGTGCGCGTGTTCACCGCGCTGCTTGTTTTCCGGCACGCCATAAACGTAGAAGCACCGCTTCGGTTCGAATGGCAGATCGTTTCCGAAATCGGCAACACTCAGACTGCCGCGTGGATCGGTGTGTGTCGTGATATTGCGCAGTTCTGCACCGCCGACGTCCAATGGGTAAACAGCGCCCGGATCATCGCCACCCGCGCTAGTCGGCCGAGCGGTTTCCTCAGTCATGAAACCGGTTACCCGGGCCGGGTTGCCCATCACGATCGCATTGGCGGGAACGGAGCGCGTCACGACAGCGCCGGCGCCCACCATGGCTCCCATGCCGATTTCGACGCCCGCCAGAATGGTTGCGTTGGCGCCAATGGAGCAACCCTTTCGCAGCGTCGTGCGCGGAAATTTTTCCGGATACTTCTTGGACCGCGGGAAAAGATCGTTGGTGAACGTGGCATTCGGTCCAATAAAAACATCGTCTTCGACAACCAGCCCGTCCCATAGCTGAACGCCGCATTTGACTGTTACGCGGTCGCCGACAACAACATCGTTTTCGACAAACACGCCGTCGCAAATATTGCAGTCGGAACCAATTCGGGCACCGGGCAGGACATGGGCGAACGCCCATATGCGCGTGCCATCCCCGATCTGATCGGATGCAGCCTCACAGAGGCCCTCTGGATGAACGAAAAAGCCCATGGCGCCCCCTATTTGCGCTGCCTTTTCGCAAGCGCCGGTCCGAAACTGCGCGAACTCAGTACAATGGAAAGCGGGCGCCGCTTGGTATTTTCGTAGGCACGCCAAGTGTAGTTGCCGACAATACCGATCCCGAGAGCATTTATGCCGCCGAAAAATGAGACGATGATAATCGTAGCGGCATAACCCGGGATTTCAATTGACCAAAACAGACGAAGGATGGCAACCAGCGAACCATATCCTATCGCGACAACGAGACCGAGAATGCCGACCCCGGTCAACATTCTGATAGGAATGTCAGTAAAGCTGAAAATACTGTCCGACATGTACTTGACCTTTTTGCGGATGGTCCACGCGCTTGTGCCGAAGCGGCGGGCACGGCGGTCATATGGAACCTCGGCACGCCTGTAGCCGAGCCACAGCAAAAGTCCGATAAGTGAGCTGTTGTGCTCCTCGATCTTGAGAAGCTCGTCGCGAACCTGTGCCGTACAACCGAAAACATCGACCCCGCCCTTTGGCATTTCCGGCATGATGTAGCGGTAGTAAAAGCCCCAGAACAGGCGTGATGCGGCCCTTGCCATACGGGGATCGTTGCGAGAGCGGCGTACGCCAACCGCGACATCATGATCGCCACCAATCATCTTTCCAAGGAATTCGACCAGAAGCTCGGGGGGCTCCTGAAGATCGGCCGCGACCACCCCAAAGTAGGAGCCTCGCGCGGCCGCAAGCCCGGTTCGAATTGCTGCGAACGCACCGAAATTACGCGAATGAAGTACCAATTGCGAATGAAAGGGAGCGGACTGCAGCGCTTCGGCCAGAAGCAGGTAGCTCTCGTCGGGGCTGGCGTCCACGACGAATACCACCTCCGTCTTCAGACCGAACCGTTCCTCTACCGTGCCCGCGACATTCGTCATTGCTTCGACCAGCAGGGGTACGAACTCGGCATTGCGGTAAACAGGTATGACAATCGAGTACATAGCTACCATTCATTCACGGCAGCGATAACGCGGTCAATTTCTGCGTCGGTCATTTCGGGGAAGCAAGGCAGAGTGAGCACTTCGCGCGACAGGCTTTCGGTGACCGGCAGGTTTACACCCCGATCCTTGTGCGCCATGACCGGCTGGAGGTGATCCGGTATGGGGTAATGGATATCGGTACCTATTCCGAGGCTATTAAGGTGCTGCGCGAGGCGGTCGCGGTTCTCTGAGCGAACCACAAAAAGGTGGCCGACATATTCTTTGCCGCGCAATGGCGGCAGGGAAATCCTGCCGTGTTTAATTCCGGCCGAGTAGCGGTTGGCAATTTCCCGCCGACGCGCGTTCCAGCTATCCAGGTGCGGCAGTTTCGCGCTCAGGATGGCAGCCTGCATTTCGTCGAGCCGGCTGTTGCGGCCACCCTCCATTACCACCGAATATTTTCGATCCCAGCCGTACTGCCTGAGTTTCGCGGCCCGATCCGCCAATGCCGCGTCGTTTGTGACAACCGCGCCACCGTCACCCAAGGCACCAAGATTTTTGGTAGGAAAGAAGCTGAAGCACGCCGCGGCGCCAAAACTACCGGCCTTGCGTCCGCCACGCTCTGCACCGTGCGCCTGCGCGCAATCTTCCAACACCGGCACATTTGCGCGCTCTGCGAGACGGCAGATCGCTTGCATGTCATGCAGCAGCCCGTAGAGGTGGGTGACGAGGATGCAGTCGATCCCGCCTCTCTCCAGCGCGCCTTCCAGCGCAGTCACATCCATCAGGAAGTTCTTGCGGTCCACGTCCAGATAGACCGGCTCAGCGCCGATCGCCGCAAGGGCCGTCATACCATAGTAGCCCGCGTTGGCGACCATCGCCACCTGCGCGCCACGACCAACCTGCAACGCACGAAAAGCAATCTCCAATGCATCGGTACCGTTACCGACGCCTATGCAACGCGCGACGCCGCAGTAGCGCGCAAATGCCTGTTCGAACGACTTGCATTCTTCGCCGAGGACGAACCAGCCACTTTCGATCACCCGGCTTGCAGCCTTTGAGATCTCTGGGCCGACACCAAGCATGTGGCGGCTTAGATCGTTTACCGGCAGATGCGCAAATGGCTGGATCATAACATGATGGGAGAGAGATAGAGGATCGGGTTCGAACGGCAGGTGCGATTACTAAGCCGTGAAACTGGAAATTTCCAGCATCCGGCCCACAATCATTCTGGCCGAGCTTGGTCAGCGATCATACAGGCGGTGCCGATTCAGGAATATCGCAAATTCTCCGGTCGTCGTTTGCACCGTCCCGCCGGGAATCCAAGCCTCTGTATCCGCCTCAAGGGTCGCGGCAATTTCCTTGATGATTTTCACATTGGTTTCGTTCAGCAGGTAGCGTTGCAGATCGGAAGCCTCGGGAATGACCGGCAGCGCGAGGGCAGCGTGTCCATTATGAAGCTGTGCGACCGCCTGAGCTGCCGCCTCGGGAATGGGAAGCCGTGTGCTGAGGGCGCTGACGAGCAGAACAAAAGAATAGACCTGATGGCGCACATCGTCGGCTGGCAGCAGTCGCAAAGGACCGTATGGCCGGGGTAGTTCGAGGCCGATGCTAATGGTGTAGTTTTTGTTCTCAATTTCGAATTCATCCAACACATTTTGAAAGCCCGCGCGCAACTGGAGCGCGGTTTCCAGTCGGGCATTGTCGTACAAGCGCTTGATATGGTTCACATATACTTCTGTATCGCCGTGAGGTCCATCCGTTTCGCCCAGCTTGATCCAGCCGTTCGCGGGTTCGCGGACATGGTCTCTAACGACTATCGCCCAATCGATAGTGCGTTGGTCTTTGAGGGCATCGAACGCTTCCGGCGCTTCCGGATCGGATAGCACCGCCATTGCATTCAGGTTCATCGAGATGTCGCTGAGGAAACTCTGGTGCTGCTGGGCCAACGGAAGATTGCCGTAAACCAGCTCCCATTGTGATTCACGTATCTGGAAAGACGGGCGCCATCGTATTTGTGTCTTATAGTCGAACTGAAGCGCGGGAATTACGTACCTCCAATAGTAATCGAACGCTGCGTCGAAATTCGCGAGTCCCTGTTTGACTTGATCTTTGGACCAGCCGTCCGCGGCAACGAAAATATCGGCCACATTGTGTTGATATATGCGCTGTTCAGCGATGCTCATACTCGGATGTCTGGCTTGAATATTCCTGTAATTGTCAAACGCGATGGCTCCATATGAGGCCGCTGCGGCCAATGGCAGCAAAATGGTCAGCCGGAACCCGGCCCACCTGCCCCAGCGTGCGGTCTTCCGAAGTGCAAAGGGCGCACAAGCCAGAAGAGCAACGCCAGGAATTGCAAAATACATCTGCGTATAGTCGTCGCGCTGCTTCAACACGACAGCCAGTAGTATCGGTACTGCGAGCACCAACCATGCGGTCTCGACCAGCGACCACCAGTCCACATCCTCTTTCCTTACGTTGAGAACCCAGATGAGCGCTGGAATTACAAGCGGCCAGTATTTGACCCCTACGACATCGGAGAAGAATGGAACCGCTGTGGTACTAAACGCAGTGAAAATATCTGCGTTCAGCCCATATCCGGCGATTCGATAGAATTCAAGTGTTGGGAGAAAGTTTTCGTAAAGAAATCTACCGGAAATCAGCAATAGTATCACAACGCTAAGCACACCCACCCAAGCAAATCGTGCAATACCGTAAACAACGAGCATTCGGAAGAAATATGCAGCGACCAACGGCGCGCCTAGCGCAAAAACATACATTGATGCGCTGATACGTGACAATGTTGCCAACCCAGCAAACACGGCAAACCAGAGGATCCATACCGGCCGGTCACCTCTTTCCGATGCCACCAAAGCAAGCACCGCTGCACCAGCAAGGAATGCGGCCGGCATGTCCGGCAACTCCGACGAGGCGCCGTAAGTGGGGTCGAAGAACATCCCGAAAGCTACTGTCAAACCAACAGTGGCTAAAGCGAAGCTCCACAGGCCAGTTCTGCGCCAGACAACGTGGGAGAGCATGAACGAAAAAGCAGCGTAGCAACCGGCGTTGTAGATTGCGAATCCATTGATCGTCTTCATCGCCGAAGCCGGATACAAACCCAAAGTAAGGCTCGTTAGCGGGTTGCGCTGGTTTTCGGCGGCCAGAGCCCAAACAGCATTTCGGCCATATTCTTCTATGATCAGCGCATCGCGCAGTCGGCGGGCGAAGTAGGAAAACGTATCTCCGAAAAAAGGGAAAGTCTTGTAATAGAGCGTATTTAGCCGTTGAACCAACTCGACAAGCAATGCAGCGCAAAGCAGGCTGAAAGCGAGGTTCAGGGCAAACCAGGCATAGAGGGTCAACACCTCGCGCGAGATAGACTTTGCAACTGTCGCCCGAACCCAACGACTCGCATATTGGGTGCCTACTTGCCTCAGCTTCAGGTGGTCAGGCATGCTTGGCTCCCATGCGGCTCAAGCAGGGTGCGATCGTGTCACCGCCCGCGTGATCTCGCTTCAACGCACTGCCAACCTGAATGCTATTGTGATTTGCCATAAAACGGCGGCTCGTTCCGCTCAGCCAGATTGATCAGGTACTGCCCATAGGATGTATTTTTCAGGCGGCGGCCTGATTCACGCAGAGTGTCCCGATCGATGTAGGCGAGATTGAAAGCCACTTCCTCCAGATTGGCGATCTGCAAGCCCTGACGTTCCTGCACCGCGTGAACATAGGATGCGGCGTCGTGAAGGCTCTGGTGCGTGCCCGTGTCAAACCAGGCATAACCACGGCCCATGAACTCGACAGCCAGTTCACCAGCTTCGACGTAAGCCTGGTTGACGGAACTGATTTCAAGCTCGCCTCGTGCAGACGGTTTCACGCTTCGGGCGATATCAACGACCCGGTTGTCGTAGAAGTATAGACCTGTCACCGCCCAATGGCTGCGCGGCTGCGAAGGCTTTTCTTCGATCGAGTTCACCTTGCCGGCAACATCAAAACCCACAACGCCGTAGCGCTCGGGATCATTGACACGGTAGCAGAATATGCACGCGCCCTTTGATCGGCCGGCCGCCCGAAGCAACAACTCGCTCAAACCGTGGCCATAGAAAATATTGTCTCCCAGCACGAGTGCACAGGCTGAACCAGCGAGAAACTCATCGCCGATGATAAAGGCTTGCGCCAGACCGTCGGGCGACGGCTGGGCGGCATAGCTTATCGAAATACCCCATTGCTCACCTGAGCCCAGAACACGTTTGTAGCTCTCTATGTTCTCCGGGTTGGTGATCAGCAGAATGTCGCGGATCCCCGCCAACATCAGCGTGGACAGCGGATAGTAGATCATCGGCTTGTCGAATACCGGCAGCAACTGCTTGCTTATCGCAAGCGTCAACGGATGGAGGCGCGTGCCGTGCCCGCCTGCTAAAACTATGCCCTTCATCCCCTCACCCAAAGCCGTCGGCACTTCAATTCAAGAGGCCGAGCCGCTGTCCCCCGTATTTCTGCTCCCGGATCGGTCGCCACCATGCTTCATTCGAAAGAAACCACCGCACTGTCGCGACAAGCCCCTCGTCAAACGTTTTCGAAGGCTTCCACCCCAGTGTTTCACGAATGTGAGCAATATTCATCGCATAGCGGAAATCATGCCCCGGCCGATCTTCCACAAATTTGATCAAATCGGAATAGGACTTGTTGTTAGCACGGGGCCTCAATTCATCGAGCGCATTACAAATGGCGTGTACAACCTCCAGGTTGGAACGCTCGGCCTCGCCGCCGATGTTGTATTTTTGGCCAACCTTCCCCTCGCGCAGGACGAGATCGAGCGCCTCCGCATGATTCTCCACATAAAGCCAGTCGCGTATGTTTGCACCGGTGCCGTAGACCGGCAGTTCGCGCTCGTGGAGACAGTTGAGGATGACAAGCGGGATGAGCTTCTCGGGAAAATGAAAAGGGCCGTAGTTGTTGGAACAATTGGTCAGGATAACCGGTAATCCGTAAGTCTCGTGCCAGGCCATCGCAAGATGGTCTGCGGCCGCCTTGCTGGCTGCATAGGGCGAATTCGGCCGGTAAGGCGTTGCCTCCGTAAAGGCCGGATCGTTCAGGCCCAGTGTGCCATAGACTTCGTCGGTCGATATCTGAACGAAACGGAACATCGACCGACGTTCCGACGCTAAGGTGTTCCAATATGCCCGGGCGGCTTCAAGCATCGAAAACGTCCCGTTGACGTTGGTTGTGATGAAGGTGTCTGCTCCGGCAATCGAGCGGTCAACATGGCTTTCCGCGGCGAGGTTGAGGATCGCCGTCACCTCCTCGATGTGAAGAAGTTGCTCAATGGCTTGCCGGTCACAGATGTCTGCCTTTACGAAACGATAGTTCGGCTTGCCATCAAGCATACGTACATTTTCGGGATTTCCGGCGTAGGTCAAGCTGTCCACGTTTACCACACGGGTCGACGAATCAAGGCAGAAAAGCCTGCAAACGCTTGAACCGATGAATCCGCAACCGCCGGTCACAAGTATGGTTCTCATGTTCTACGGCCCAACACGCGATTATGACGTTGAACTTTCAACGCGGGACGGGACGAACATTCCCTTCCAACGTCTGGCGAGGACGGCGATGTCCTCATCGGTCAGATTCGCTTCCATCTGCGAACGCGCCATATTGGCGATAACATCCAGGTCGCTGGACACAACCGCAAAGCCGGCCTCTGAAAGCTGCAGTGAGATATCGGCTGAAATGCCGAGCGCCGACAAGCTGGACGGTACTCCCCTCTTCAACGCGGAAAGCGCGGTGGCGGAATACAAACCCTCATGAGCGATAATCAGGGTGTCCTGATCGTTCCATGGATTTTGGGTCCATCTGGAAGACGGCAGGAGTGCAAGCGCGCCAATTCGCCGACCTTCATCCGCCGCGCTACGCCATTTGCTTGCGAGCGATTCCAGTCTTGAAGTGGGCTTCAAAACACTTGCGGAATCTATGACAAACAGATGGCGACATTTCGCCGCGCCGACCGCTGCGAGATACGCTGCATGATTTGATGTGGACGAAGATAATACCGTCGAAGGGGTGATCAGAATAGCGTCGGGTGGTATCGGCAGCGGATCATCTCGAACAGGTCGGCTATCGACGATCATGACTTCCTGGAGCATGTCACCGCAGAAGTGCTTTATCCCCCCCATGGTCGATTCAAGATCGGTATCGGCGTCCTGCACGCGTACGATTGCAGATATCGATTCAACCGAGGCAAGGTTTCTTGGCCGAAGGGCGAGATTGTTTCCGTAAAGCGGCGGCGGGCGCAGGCGCGTCTCAGACCATTGATTGAGGCTGACTTGCTTCTCCAGGCGTTCGGCCCGTGCGCGCAGGCGATCCGCCTCGGCCGTCAGTTTCTGGCGTCTGATACGGGAATCGGCCACGATGGCTGTAAGCGCTGTTACCAGCGGCTCAATTTCGGCCGACTTCGATCCTGCCGTTGACTGCTGCGAAAGGCGCGTGCCGGCTTCCTCCAGAAGTGCATTGCGTGAGGATCCTTCACGACACATAAACCAGTTTCCGCCAAATTCTCTCATGACATGCTGGTTTTCGAGGTCGAGCCGCGTGAGACCTCGGCTAAGCGTCGGCCCAAGCCAAAACCGGTACCCGCCTTTTTCAAGGTTGCGGACAAATTGTAGAAGCTGTTGCTCGCGATCATCAGCAAGGTTCTTTACACTCACCTCAAACTGAACGATCGCATTCGGTGATTTTTCGAGAAGTGGCAGCGCGCCTTGCAAGACTTCCATTTCGAAGCCTTCGACGTCAATTTTCATCAGATCGAAGGCAGACAACCCAAATTCGTTCGAAAGTGATTCAACAGTCCTGACGTCAACCGTAGTCGTTTTGTCGACCCGGGAGCGTTTCGTGTCCGTTAGTCCGCTGAAAGCCGAGTCTGCCATCTCGAAAAAATCGGCGGTTCCATCGGCATCGGCAACTGCGCACGGAAGAACGGTGATCTTGTCGGCCAAACCGTTCTGCTCGACATTTTTCATCAGAAGCGAACGCGCTGCACCGTTCGGTTCCGCCGCGATGACCTTGCCGGAGGCACCAACCGCCTTAGCCGCACCAACTGCGTAAAGGCCAAAATTAGACCCGATATCCCAGACAACATCGCCATCGCTGCACAGAGCACAGAACAGGGCGAGGTCAGCGTGCTCTTGCGACGCGCCAAAAAAACATGCACGTCCGAAGCGATCCGAGCGGTCGACTGAGTAGGTGCTTCCGCCGATTTCGACGTTGCCCACACTCACCTTTCCAGCTGGGAACAGCTGATCACCAAGCTTGGTGATCAAATTGCCCAATACAGCAGCAACGGGAGCATGATCGGTTACCATGTCAAGAGCCGCGTGGAGACTGCGTAGTTGCTCCGTCTCGTCCAATTTGCTTCAGCTCCGTCCGCGCGAAAGGCTGGTCGCCTATAACGAACCACCCGCAGCGAGGCAATGGATGGTCCGCCGAATTAGGAACTATCATTACCTTAAAGGCTTGCAATCAACGGCATTTTGGGACCACACGTAGCCCAGCGCTCGCCAATTCGGGAGGACAGGGCGGCTTTCGCAAATTCGTTACTGGGAAGTATATGAAGCATAGACTGCACCAGACTTTCGAGCGCCTGCTATTCTCAGTCCCGCGAGTGAGGCACCTACTGAAGCAGATCGAACAGGCGGGCAGGGATGTCGAGAAGCTCAAAGGGCAACTGGGACAAGCGACCGGGGAGGTCGAGGAACTAAAGGGGCAGCTTGGACAGGCGCATAGCCGCATCGGAAAGCTGCAAGAAGAAAACATGACGGAACGCGGAAAGATTCAAGAATTGGAGAAAAAGCTGGCGGCGGCTCAATCCCAGAAAATCGAGCTTGCAACCAGGCGGCTGGATGCCCTCGACAAAATTGCTGCATTACGCGCTCAAGAGGCCGAACTGCGCGAAAAATATGAGCAACTGGCCACCGGGCGGAGACAAGAGATTGCCGAATTGAACAGCCGTCTTCAGGCCCAGTCCGAACTTGCGGCAAACTGGCAGCGGCTATTGCTCGAACAGCTCAACACCGGCGCATTTCCCGGCGCAGTCGATGGCAATCACAACCTTCACCGGGAAAAGCCACCGACCCGGACAAGCCATCAACGTATGACCGAAACTGCGGCAACTTTGCCCATCGTTTCTTTCGTATGCCAAACCCGCAACAAGCAGGCTCGCCTCTCGGCCACGATCGAAAGCGTCCGAAAGCAGGCAGTTGATGGATTGTCGGAAATAATCGTAGGGGATCTCGGTAGTACCGACGGCACGAAGGAATGGCTCGGTGATCAGGCGGATGTCAAAGCAGTCGTTCTTACTCACGGTACCAAAGCAACGACTTCTCTGGACACACTCAATGTCGCGCTAGGTGCGGCACAGGGCAGATGGATATGCCTAATTTCGGACGACACCATTTTGGAAGCCGACTGTATTTCCGAGGCGATTTCAAACTCAGAAGAGCTGGATACGGGGGAAGTGTTTGTTGGCGCGTGCGCATTCTTTGAACGCTACCTGCCGATGGAAGACCGCTACTATGTGCAGCACACGATCGGCGGGATGTTGCGGGTCGGCCAGGGTCTGTTCTTGAGAGAAGCCCTCGAGGACGTCGGATTTGTCGATACTGCCTTCGCAGACTACGAAGAGGCATTGGAGGATCTGTCTCTGAAAATTTGGGATGCGGGTTATACGATCACAAGTTCGACGCGATCCTTTGCCGACCGGTTAATGGTCGAAGGCACCGCCCAAGGCAACATCGAGTATGGCGGCGAAAGTCGAAAAGGCCAGCAATTGAAACAACGCTGGAACGGCAGGTTCGCGAGTCTTGAGTTTCCGGGCTTCTTCAAGGAACCCTACCGGGAATATTCGGACCGGGCAGATTCAGAAACCGCCCGCGAAATTCTACGCACCCTGCGCGAGAAGTAGCAGCGGTATACCGACACGGCGAGGCGCCGGCCTCGATTATGGCACTTGCGAAACAATGTCGCTTGATGCGATGGCGATTGTTGTTGTAAGCGCTACGCTCAATTCGTCCAAACAGAACCTTGGAGCGTCCGGGACCGCCCGCTAGGCGGTTTAGCGGCCATCGGCCAACCAAACCACTATTTCAGGATCACACGATGCTCGAACCCGTCAGAAAATTACTCCGGCCCGCGGCCGCCGGTTCGGATCTTCCTCGCGCCGAATTCAAGGACATGAAGGACCATGTCGAGGCGATCCGGTTTTCGCCGCCGGAAGGCATGCCCGATTTCTATCCCGGTCCGAACATCGGCGCGCCGGAACTTGGACGGAAGTTCCGTGAAGGTACCACGGAATATGTCGACCTCGCACGTGAACTGCTCGGCATTCTCGAACCCGATAGCTACACGACCTATTTGAAAGCGTTTTATGCTGACGGCGTGAAGCGGTTTGGAACGTCCTGGGGATATGCCGACATCGTGACCACGCTGCTCGGTCTTGCCGACGAACTGCAGCCGAAGAGTTATCTCGAGATTGGCGTGCGGCGCGGCCGCAGCGCCTGCGCGGTCGGCTGGCGCGCGCCCAAGGCGTCGATGGTGTTTTTCGACAAATGGGTGAAGAACTACGCCGGTATGGACAATCCCGGCCCCGAACTGGTCAAGGCGGAGCTTGCCAAGGTCGGCCATTCCGCGCCGGTCGAATTCATCGACGGCAATTCACATGAAACTCTGCCGCACTATTTCGCCGAAAACCCGAACGCGTCGTTCGATATCATCACAGTCGACGGCGACCATTCCGACCATGGCGCGGCGCAGGACATTGCCGACGTCATCCCGCACCTCAAGATCGGTGGCGCACTGGTGTTCGATGATATCGCACACCCCACTCATCCAGGCTTGCGTGGCGTGTGGCGCGAGGTGGTCGAACTGGACGGCCGATTCAGCGTCTACAATTATGAATCGGTCGGATACGGGATCGGTTTCGCGATCCGTCGATTCTGATCAGACCAGTTCGCGCAGCATAAGCTCGAGGAGCCGGTGCATGGATTTGCAGCCGGTTTCGGCGGCGATTTTTCGTGCAATGCGGTTGTAGAGCTTCGTGTCGGTCGCCAGGCGGGCGACCGCGTCCGCGAACGCTGCGGGGTCCGCGGCGTTGGCCAGAATGCCGTTTTCACCGTCGACCACCTGCTCCGGCAGGCCCCCGACCGGCGTTGCTACCACGGGCAGCCCAGCGCCGAATGCCGCAGCGGCTACACCGGACTGACTGGCTTCAATATGGGACAACGCGACCGCATCGTAGCGGGCGAGCGCGTCCGCTACCTCTGTTTCGGTGAGCCAGCGGTTGACGATTTCAGCGCCAAGCGCATCAAGCCGATGGCGATAGGGCTCGATCGTGCCTTCTCCGAAAATCCCAACTTCGACCGGCAAGTCGCTTTGGCGCAGGCGCTCCAAACTTTCAACCAGCAGACCAAGTCCTTTGTAGCGCATGATCCTGCCGAGAAAGAGCAGCCGAAGCCGACTTCCCTCCGCGCGCTCCCGCACGGCGGCGGTGCGGCCGAAATCGAGCACTGGATGGAATAGCGGAACGATCCTTGGCCTAAGAGCGGGATTATCGGCGGCAAATGCGTCGCACACCTTCCGGCTCAGTGTGAAGATGACATCGGCCTTTACGGCATCGCGACGTGTCCAGCGATCGACATACCCTCTGGGATCACCGGGATGGCGGCTGGCATCGTGGATGATGGTGGCATAGCGTGCGCCCGATGATCTGAAGCTCCGGCTCACGAGCGGCGAGAAGATGTGGGGCATCAGCGTCACCACTGCATCCAGTTCCCGTTCGGCCGTCATGTGTCTCATCTGCTCGATCAAGCTCGGAAGCCGCAATGTCGCAACGGGCGCGCCAAGGCTGCTGGAGAAAGTATCGACCGGCACCAGCGCTTCGCCGAATTCGATGAACCGTTCAAAGGATTCGTTCTGGCGGGAAACCGAGATCGTCGGTTCAAGGCCGGGCGTTGAGAGAGCGGCACGGGCAATGGCGTGGGAAAACTCGGTCAGCGCCCCGCGGCGGCCCCAATAGAGAAATGCGATCCGTTTCGGGTCGCCTGCTCGTTTCAGTGTCTGCGGTGCCATCCAACCTCGTTCATATGCCGCTTTGTAGGGCCGCCGGTAGCAGGCGCCTTCACTGGCGCGGCTCTCTTAGCAGAAATCGCTCCCCTGCGCAGTCGGGAGTTGGCACTATCGGGCCGCTTGGTGTAACGCCGGCGTCGCCTGCAGTCGGGACCGGTGCCCGATCGCGGCTCACGGAGAAAGATCGATTGCAGCAGCACAAGGGAAAAGATGAGAAGGCCGCAGGCACGGACCGCGCCTCAACACTGGCGATTGTGGTCGGCACGTTCAACCGGCTCGATCAGCTCAAAGCCCTCATAGAAAGCATCCGAAAACATGTGACCGTGCATTGGGAGTTGCACATTTCAGATGCCGGATCGAGCGACGGCACGCGCGAGTGGCTGATGAAAGAGCAGCGAAAAGATCCCCGCACCAGGGTCGTGCTCGAAGCGAGGCGAACCGGTCAGGCGGCAGCGCTCAACGAGGTTTTCGAGACACTATCGACCGGCTATGTGTGCTGGCTCAGTGACGACAATGTCGTCGTCGGAGGCGCTCTCGATCTGGCCGTCGCAGCTTTGGCGGAAGACCGATTGCTCGGGATGATAGGCCTCAAGGTCAAAGACCGGCTCGGCCCGTTTGCCGACGCATCCTACATTGGAGGCATCACCTCGACCGGCGTCATCAACGTGAACCAGGGCGTGCTCAGAACCGGTCTGCTTCAGACGCTAGGCGGTTTCAACACCGATTTCCGGGATTACGGCATCGATGCCGACCTGACCACGCGAGTGCTGCTTTCGGGCCACGATGTGGCGATGACACGCGAAATTGCGATCGAACATTTCCGCAACTGGCCCGACCCGGGAACTCCAGCGGCAGAGCGGCATGAAAAACGCAATGAAGACTACCGATCCCTTTACAACAAGCTCTATGGCAGAAAACTGGGATCAAGTGGCGCATGGATTGCAAAGCGCGGTGTCTGGAAGTTGCTCCGGTTGCTCGCCCCGAAGAAGTTGTCACCCGATCGGGGTGGCTCTGCATTCGGCCGGCCCGTGCGCGACTGGCACAACCTCATGGCGGGGCGTTTCGTGAGCCTTCAAGGGGAGCTTCGAAATACGAAATCAAACATACACCTGCGCCAGCGGGCGCCGCGCAACATGGTCTGAACCGGCGCCGGCATGGCGCGGGGGGCAGACTTGCCTTTTATTACCCGTTCGGCTACCCGTCCCGCAAAGTTGCTGTTTTCATTTTGGCGTTCATGGGCTCATGGTGCAAGCCGTTGCAAAACTGGCATTGGTCACTGGCGCGAGCGGATTCCTGGGCAGGAGTGTAGCCGAGACGTTCCGCCGCGCGGGCTTTCGCGTGTGCGGCATCGGGCATGGGGCGGCTGAAGCCGATATGGACATGTGGTCGCAAGCCGACGTGGATTGTGATTCGGTATCCAGGCTGATCGAAACGGCGGGCGCTCCCGATGTCGTCGTTCATGCCGCTGGCGGATCGTCCGTGCGGGCAGCTCACGACGCGCCTTTCGACGACTTCCAGCGCACGGTAGCGGGTACGGCCGGTCTCCTGGAAGCCTTGCGCATCAAGGCACCGGCGGCGCGGCTTATCATGGCATCAAGTGCTGCAGTTTACGGAAACAATCACCGTGGCCCCATCTGCGAAGATTCCGGTCTGGAGCCGATTTCCTATTACGGCGCCCACAAGCGCATGGCCGAGGAGCTCTGCCAGGCTGCCAGCCGCCATTGGCAGCTCGACGTGATGATTGTGCGTTTCTTCTCGCTTTACGGGGCCGGGTTGAAAAAACAGATTTTCTGGGACCTGGCGCAACGGTACCAGCGCGCTTCTGCGAAGATAGAACTTGGCGGCACGGGCAGCGAAACCCGCGATTTTCTCCACGTCAAAGACGCGGCGCGGCTGCTCTTGCTTCTTACCGATGCCGAGCAAAATCAGGACTCCCTCGTGGTCAATGGCGGGACCGGGACCGCGATCCCGATCCGGCAGGCCGCGGAAGAACTTGCGCGCGCCTGTGGTGCGCAGGCAAATACCATATTCGACGGCCACAAACGTCCGGGTGACCCCGCGCATCTGGTCGCCGACACAGCACGGCTCGAACGCCTCGGCTTCAAGGCCGAGATCTGCCTGGCCGACGGCCTTGCCGGCTTCGCCGAATGGCATCGCGAACTCACAAGCACGCAGAACGCTGCCCTCAATACCGCAGGGGCGTCGGGCTGATGGGAGAGACGGCGAAACTTGCCATTGTTGTTGGGACCTACAACCGGCTCGAGCAACTTAGGTCGTGCATCGAGAGCGTTCGCCGTGAAACGCGTATTCCATACATTCTGTATGTCACCGACGCCGGCTCAACCGACGGGTCGGTCGAGTATCTGGAAAACCTGACCGATCCGAACGTGGTGCCGGTTCTGGTAGGCAAGAAGCTCGGCCAGGCGCGGGCGTACAACGAAGTCTTCCATGAAATCACCACGCCCTATGTCTGCTGGATCAGCGATGACAACATCATCGTCAATCACGGACTGGACAAGGCGGTCGCAGCGCTGGAATCCGACCCCAACATCGGCATGTATGCTCTCAAGGTTCAGGACAAGGAAGGCCCGTTCGTAGCCGCTCCTTACATCGGCGGCATCTCCACCCTAGGCATTCTCAACGTTAACCAGGGCGTTTTGTCGACCAAGGTGCTGCTCGATGTCGGCGGTTTCGGCGAGGCGTTCCGGGACTATGGGATCGACCCCGACCTTACCGCAAAAGTGCTTCTGTCCGGTCACGACGTCGTTTATAGCCGCGAGGTTGCGATCCATCACTACCGGAACTGGAGTGTCGACAAGAACGCGCCGGAATACCACGAATTGCGCGCCAAACAGGCGCGCGGCATCAGGCTCTACGAAGCGAAATATGCGAGCCTTCTTCCTTCTTCTTCCTTCTTTGAGTGGAAGAAGCGGACATGGAAGAGATTGCAGGGTTTTCTTGGCGAGAGACTGACCCCAAACGGCAAGAGACCGTTGATCGGTCAGATTCCGCGCGACTGGAACAATATCTGGAACGGACGTTTCATCAGCCTGCTCGACCCTCTGCTGACGATGGGCAAACCATATCACCTTCGCCAACGGATTCCGGCATCAAACCGTCTGCGGAAGCTGCCCGCAGATCCCGACCTCAGCGTACTCGATACAACCAACTGAAAACGGACGGCACGAGCGACAGCAACGCTGGACGTCGAATGCAAACAGGCGCCCAAGAACATCATTGAAAGATCAGGAATGGCAAAGACAGCACTTATCACGGGCGTAACGGGGCAAGACGGCGCATATCTCAGCGAACTGCTGCTGGAGAAAGGCTATGATGTCCATGGCGTGAAGCGGCGGTCTTCCTCATTCAATACCGGCCGCGTGGACCATCTTTATCAGGATCCCCACGAACGCGACGTTCGGTTTTCCATGCACTATGGCGATCTGACCGACAGCACCAACCTGATCCGCCTCATCCAGGATACCCAGCCCGACGAGATCTACAATCTGGCTGCGCAGAGCCATGTACAGGTCAGCTTCGAAACGCCGGAATATACGGCGAATGCGGACGCCATCGGCACGCTGCGGCTGCTTGAAGCCATACGTATTCTGGGGCTCGAAAAACGCACGAGGTTCTATCAGGCCTCCACATCGGAGCTCTACGGAAAGGTCCAGGAAAAACCGCAGCGCGAATCGACGCCGTTTTATCCGCGCAGCCCGTATGCAGCGGCAAAGATCTATGGCTACTGGATCACGGTGAACTACCGTGAGGCTTATAGCATGCACGCCTCGAACGGCATCCTGTTCAATCACGAAAGCCCGCGCCGTGGCGAGACATTCGTGACACGCAAGATCACGCGTGGCGTGGCCGCAATTCATCTCGGCCTCCAGGACACGCTCTATCTCGGCAATCTGGACAGCCAGCGCGATTGGGGTCACGCGCGCGACTATGTGGAAGGCATGTGGCTGATGCTTCAGCAAGACGAGCCGGACGACTACGTGCTGGCAACGGGTGAAGTGCGCTCCGTCCGTGAATTCGTCGAAATGTCGTTTAAGGAGATAGACAAGACGGTAGAATGGCAGGGCAGCGGCGTGGACGAAGTCGGCATCGACACCGCAACCGGAAAGCCGCTTATCAAGGTGGATGCGCGCTATTTCCGCCCAACTGAAGTGGACTATCTGTGCGGAGACGCGACCAAGGCGAAAACCAAGCTCGGCTGGGAGCCGAAGACGACGGTCGAAGAGATGGCGCGGGAAATGGTTGCCGAGGATATCAGGCAGATGGAACGGTCCGGTGAACGGCATGCAAGCCAGGTATGACAAGGAAGCGCCCGGCGAGACGCCTCAAGTCGCGTTTTCGCTGAAGGGCAAACGCGTCTTCGTAGCCGGACATCGCGGCATGGTGGGCGGCGCGCTGTGCGACCGGCTCGCCGAGGAAGATTGCGAAGTTCTGACAGCCGGTCGCTCGGAGCTCGATCTCGGCAGGCAGGACAAGGTCGAGGCCTGGATGGAGGACCGTAAGCCCGACGCGGTTGTCGTGGCGGCAGCGAAGGTCGGTGGCATCCACGCCAACGACATCTACCCGGCGGAATTCCTCTACGACAACCTGATGATCGAGGCGAACCTCATTCATTCCGCCTATCGCAACGATGTGGAAAAGCTTCTTTTTCTCGGATCGTCCTGTATTTATCCGCGCGACGTCGCACAGCCGATGCGCGAAGACGCCCTGCTGACCGCACCGCTGGAAACGACGAACCAGTGGTACGCGATTGCCAAAATTGCCGGGATCAAGCTGTGCCAAGCCTACCGGCGGCAATATGGCTGCGATTACATTTCCGCCATGCCCACGAACCTTTACGGTCCGCGTGACAATTTCGATCTCACGACAAGCCATGTGCTGCCCGCGCTGATGCGCAAAATCGACGCCGCTAACGCCGAAGGGCGGGATACTGTTACCATGTGGGGCAGCGGCAAACCGCGGCGCGAGTTCATGTATGTCGGCGATTTGTCCGACGCGCTTGTATTTACTCTCAAGAATTACTCCGCCGAGGATCACATCAATATCGGCGTGGGCAGCGACGTCACGATCGGCGAACTTGGCCAACTGATCGCAGAGATTGTCGGTTGGGAGGGCCGGTTCGAATACGACACCTCCAAGCCGGATGGAACGCCGCGCAAGCTCATGGACAGCACACGCCTCCTCGATATGGGTTGGCGCGCAAACACTGGGCTGGCGGAAGGCATCCGCGCGACCTATGACTGGTATCGCGAAAACAGGCAGACCGCTCGGGCCTGATAGCTCGAACCGCGAAAGAAGGCATGTCGAAAACCCGACTGACGATCGTCATCAAGCCGCCCCGGCGCTTCGCGTCGATACGGCTGCGTGAGCTTTGGGAATACCGGGCATTGCTATGGTCGCTGGTACAACGGCGGATCAAGTCGGAATTCGATCAGCAATATCTTGCCTATGTCTGGCCGGTATTCCGCCCCGTGCTGATGGTGCTCCTTTTTTCGGCGTTTCGCGGACTTTCCAACGCCCAGGTCGGCGTGGAAATGCCTTACCCGCTCTACGTTTATGGTGGCCTGGCACTATGGTTCTATTTCATCGAAGCCGTTCAGCAGGCAGCAACCTCGCTGAAACAGAATGCGGGCCTGATCTCCAAGGTCTATTTCCCGCGCCTTCTGGTGCCGATTTCGGCGATCATCTCGAACCTGTACATGTTCGCGATCACCATCGTCCCCTTGACAGTGATGATGATCTATTTCCAGACGCCGCCCGGCGTTAACATCCTGCTATTGCCACTGGTCATGTTGCAGGTTCTGCTGCTGATCTTCGGTCTCGGCTGCATTTTCGCAGCCTTGGGCCTCGGCAATCGCGACTGGGACAAGTTTCTCGGTTTTGTGCTTTACATCGGGCTGTTCGTGTCGCCGGTCATCTACGCACCGGAAATGTTTCCGGAGCATGTTCGGCCTTTCTTCGCCCTCAACCCGGCGGTCGGCTTGCTGATGGGCTTCCGTGCGGCCGTCTTCGAAGGCATGGCATTTCCCTGGGGCGAGTGGCTCTACACTTGGGCATTTGCTCTGGGAGCAACGGCCATCGGGCTTCTGATGTTCCAGCGGGTGGAAGAACACCTGTCGGACAGGCTTTGAGCGTCGACGGGTTGTCACGATGAACGAGATAATCATTCAGCCGCCGCTGGGAAAGCGGGAAGAGGAAGCGATCATAGCGATCCGGAACCTCGGCAAGCGTTACCGGCTCGGTGCCGACAAGAACACCGGTATGGCCGTCCGCGACATGTTTAAGGAACTGTTGGGCCGGCGCGAGGCGGATGCCGGGCGCGACTTTATCTGGGCGCTGAAAAACCTCACCTTCGATGTAAAGAAAGGCGAGCGCATCGGCATTATCGGCAGGAACGGCGCGGGGAAATCCACGCTTCTGAAGGTCATGTCCCGCATCATTCCACCAACGACCGGCGAGGTCCGCCTGAAGGGTCGGCTGACCTCGCTGCTGGAAGTAGGAACAGGTTTCAACGATAATCTGACCGGACGCGAGAACGTCTTCCTCAACGCATCGCTCTACGGGCTCACCCGCGAGGAAGTGCACGCCAAATACGATGATATCGTCGCGTTTTCGGAAGTCGCCCGTTTCATCGACACGCCGGTGAAAAACTATTCGAGCGGGATGAAAATGAGGCTGGCATTCGCGGTCGCCGCGCATCTCGATCCCGACATCCTGCTGATGGACGAAGTCCTGGCCGTCGGCGACATGGCCTTCCAGCGCAAGTGCCTGGAAAAGGTCGAAGGAATGACGTCAGGCGGGCGCACGCTTTTCTTCGTGTCGCACAGCATGGACGCGGTCATGCGCTATTGCGACCGCTGCATATGGCTCGACGGCGGCATCGTCCGCGAAGACGGTCCGTCCGAAGACGTCGTCTCCGCCTATGTCGAAGAGGTGCTTGGAGCGCGCAGCCATGTCGGCGGTACAGCGCAGCCGGAGGACGATGATGCGACCGCCACTGTCGAATCCGGATCCGATCCTGAACCCGAGGCCGAGGAGCCGGAGAAGGAAGCGTCGAAGATCGACGCCCCAGCCAAAACCGCCGACGAAAAGCCGGACCCGCAGAAGGGCCTGAACGCGGTCCTGACGACGCCAACCATCGTGGCGGAGGACGCGACGGCATTCCTTATCGAAGGGTCGGTGTGCAACGCCAAGGGCGAAAAGAAGACGCTGTTTCGTGTCGACCAGCCGGTCCGCATCAAGCTGTCATATCGCACCACGGCACCGGCGCTCTATGTGCCGGCGATCCATCTGTACTGCCCGCAAGGCACGATCGCTTTCGTATCCTGCCCGCCGGTGGCCGATCCGGCCGCCTTCCGGATCGAAAAGAGCGGCAAGCACGAGGCTGTCGTGGAGATCCCGCCTCATCTGCTCAATATCGGCACGTACCGAGCGAGTATTCTGGTCTTCAGCCCCGACGAAGCGCCTTTCAAGCGGCACTTCACTGCGGACATGGCGCTGGCTTTCACGATCGTGGATGTCGATCCCGGCGGACACTCCGCGCGCGGCATCATGCCCCGGCCGTTCCCCGGGCCCGTTCGTCCGTTGCTGGACTGGAAAGTCACCGAGCTCTGAGGAGAACCGGCGGACCCGAGATCAACTGCCGGCCCGGCCGTAGATGTCGTCGAAGCGGATAATGTCGTCCTCGCCGAGATATTCGCCGCTCTGCACCTCGATCATGACCAGCCGCAGCTTGCCGGGGTTCTCCAGCCGGTGCCGATTGCCGCAGGGGATATAGGTCGACTGGTTGGTGGTGAGCATGATTTCGTCATCGCCGTTGGTCACCTTGGCAGTACCGCTCACGACAACCCAGTGCTCGGAGCGGTGGTTGTGCGCCTGCAGGCTCAGGCGTCCACCGGGTTTCACCTCTATGCGCTTGATCTTGAAGCGTTCGCCCTCCTCCAGCACCGTGTAAGTGCCCCAGGGCCGGTGCGCCGTGCGGTGAAGCATCGCCGTCTCGGAGCCGGTCTCCTTCAACCGATTGTAGATTTCCTTGATGTTCTGGGCCGCGTCCTTGGCACAAACGAGCAGGGCATCGGCCGTGTCTACAACAAGAAGATCCGAAACGCCGACGAGGCTCACCAGGCGGTCATCGCTGTGCACGAACGAGCCTTTCGTGTCATTGAGCATGACATCGCCGGTCACCCGGTTGCCGTTGTCGTCGGCCGGCGTGAGTTCGGAAACCGCGTTCCAGGAGCCTATATCCGACCAGGAAAAGCTGCAGGGAACGCAGGCCGCGTCCTTCACCTTCTCCATCACGGCATAGTCGATGGAAATCTTCGGAACAGCGGCGAAG
This sequence comes from Rhizobiaceae bacterium, assembly GCA_965232405.1. Lineage (GTDB taxonomy): Bacteria > Pseudomonadota > Alphaproteobacteria > Rhizobiales > Rhizobiaceae > RCIO01. The sequence continues at coordinate 3,010,469 of OZ246966.1, read as the reverse complement.
CTCTCCTTGTCGACTTCCACGGTGATGCGGTCGTCGGATGTCGATGTGCGCGACGCCTCATGGGCGATACGCGCCTTTTCCAGCACGTCGGGGCAGTGCTCGGCCATAAGGGCGAGCATGGTCTTCACCGGAAAGCAGAACATGCCGCCATTCCAGTAGAAACGGCCGCTCTCGACATATTCCAGCGCCCTCTCCGCGCTCGGCTTCTCCACGAACCCGACCAAGCGTGTGCCATCGACTTCGATATAGCCGTAGCCGGTTTCGGGCCGGTCGGGCTTCATGCCGAAAGTGGCTATGCGCCCCTCGGATGCTAGGTCCACGGCGCCCGCCACCGCCTTTGCGAATGCAGCCTGATCGGGGATCAGGTGATCGGCCGGGAGCACGAGCGCGATGGCATCCTCACCCTCGATCTCTGCAATATGCAGGCAGGACAACGCGACAGCAGCGGCAGTGTCGCGACCCATCGGCTCGAGAATGAAACTCTGGCGCACCCCATTCGCCGGGACCTGCTCGTACTCGTCCGAGGTGAGGAACATGAGGTCGCGATTTGTGACGGTGACCACCCTGCCGACGCCCGGCAGCGCGAGCGCCCGTGCGTAGGTCTTGCGAATGAGGGTCTCGCCATCCGGCAAGGCGATGAAGGGCTTCGGAAAAGCCTCCCGCGACAGGGGCCAAAGGCGGGAACCCGCCCCACCGCTAATGATGACCGGTACAATATTCATCAGCCAGGCAACTCCTCCAGATATTTTCTTGCGCGGGTCAACCCGTCCGTCAGCAGGGCTTCGGCACGCTCCTGTGCCGGCGCCTCGACGTAGCACCGCAATTCCGGCGCATTGCCCGAGGCGCGGTAATGCAGCACGCAGCCATCGTCGCCTCTCATCCGTACGCCGTCGGTCGTGTCGACGGCACCAACCCTCATCAACCCGGCGAGAAAGGCTTCCCGGAAAGCGGCGTCGTTGTCCAGTGCCTCAAGCAAGCGCGCGCTACGCGTTCCCGGCACATTCTTAAGCCTGTCGGCCCTGGCGGCGCCGAACGAGAATTCGGCCGCGAATGCCGACAGTGGCATCCCGGTCGTTTTGGCTGTCCACAAGACCGCCAATATGGGCAGCATGGCATCGCGGGTGGGAAGCGCCGCAATCGTGCGGCCCGCCATTGAGGCGTCGGTACCGAGAAGGACCCCGCCATTGGCCTCAAAGCCGACCACGCCGGCAGCGCCCTCGGCGATCGCCACATTCATGCCTTCGATTACGTAAGGCGAGCCTATGCGCGTGCGCACGACCTTTTCGAAGCGTCCGCATTTTTCAATGCCGGAATTGGAGCTTATCGGCGTCACCACGCAATCGACGCCCAGCGCGGCTGCGGTAACCGCACCAACAAGATCGCCGCGCAGAAACGCACCGTTCTCATCGGCAAGAAGCGCCCTATCGGCATCCCCGTCCGTGGAGACGATTGCGTCAAGCCCATGGGCTCCGGCAGCACTTTGGCATGTGTCGGCATCCTCCCGGCGAAGCGCTTCTGTGTCGACCGGTACGAACACATTGCTACGGGAGAAAGCGACGGTCTCCGCTCCCAGCTTCTCCAGCACCGCGACCAGCATGTCGCGCATGACGGAAGAGTGCTGATAGACGCCGACCTTCATACCGCCGAGCGCCCCTGGTTCCAGCATATCGAGTGCGCGGGCCGCATAATCCTGCGCCGCAATTTCGTCGGTTTGGCCGGCGGCGGCATCGCCTTCGGCATCACACGACGCCGTTGTAGCTTCCGCCTCGACAATCGCTGCCTCGTCGTGCTTGTCGATCTCGCCGTCGGGCCTGTAGAATTTCAATCCGTTCCGGTCTTCGGGGATATGGCTGCCCGTCACCATTATCGCCGGCGCGCCAAGCGCGATCGCGCGCGCTGCAAGCGCCGGTGTCGGCAGTTCGCCGCAATCGACCGGCTCCGCGCCGGCCTGGCGAATGCCCGCCATGCATCGCCTCGCGATTGCGGGGCTGCTCGCCCTGAGATCGCGTCCCACAAGCACCCGTCCTCCTCCGGCAAGTCGGCCTTGCGCCATCATGACATTCGTAAATGCGCTTGAGAAAGACGAGGATGGTTTGCCGTCGAGAATCGCAGCGAGACCTCGCAGGCCGCTGGTGCCAAATTTCAGATCCTGGGAGTCCATTTTCGAGGCCTGTTGAAGACAGCCTCCGATAAAGTATTCACCTTTGATTGCCAAGCCAAACCCGACTATACAGTGCAACGGAAATGTAGGAGCTGTTAGCGTAGGCCATCTGCGGAATTTGCCCAAATTTATCATGCCGAGCTGCTGTGATGCGAACCCCGACTTTCCTCCCGCGTAGTGGACAGTCCTAGGGTATCGCATGTGGCCTCATGCAGCCTGTTTTTCCAGCCTGATCTTCATGGCGAACTCGACCGGCGGGACGTTGCCGAGTGCCGAATGCGTTCTGTGGTTGTCATAATCCTCCTTTCAGTCGGTGAAGGCTGCGCGGGCGTCAGCAGCTGACGAGAACAGCGTCTCGCCGTCAGGCAGATCGATGAAAGGTTTGGGATGAATATCGCGTAGCAGCGGCCACAATCTTGGACCCGCACCTCCTGAAAAGACAACGCGAATGGTGAGCGGCTCCTTGCTCTTCTGACAATCCAGACCGGTCTTACGCCACAATGATGCCGGCCGGTTAGCCGAAGCCGTTCAGCTGGGCAATGACGTGGATAGATTTTGGTACCTAGGCTGCCATCATTCCCTCCCTAGGTTCTGTGTCGTGCAAATTTGTTTCTCAGCCTGAGCAGCTGGCGTCGTGAGGTCAACCGCCAAGTTAATTACGGCTTCGTGGTGGAACATCGCCGGACCTGCGACCCTCCATCTTAGCGTCATTCTGCCGAAAAACCGCAGACACCTCAGCGGGCTTCCTTTGTGCGGACGTGAATGGCTACCGTTTCGTCTTCGACGAGCTTCACGTAACCGGTCGCGAATTCGGCATAACCTTCCCGGCTTTCGAAATAGTCACGCCACAGACCGTCGTTCTTCTGAACGATAAGGATCTCCGGCCGTAATCGCTGCAATTCCGCGAGTTTGAGCGCCGCGTAATCCGTGGCAATAGCCTCGTAGCGCGCGGCTGTAGGGTCATCGTTCGCGCGGGTGGCGTCGGACAGATTGAGCGCGAACGCACCAAGCCAGTCGCTGCAATATGCAGAAATCCAGTCCCCGCCGACCATACGCGTAAGCGGGTGCCCCGCGGCGATGTCGGTGCCAACCAGAGCCACGGTCGGCTGCTCGCCCGCTTCGCGGATCGTTGCCGCCAGTGCAGCGTCGGGTTTTTGGGTGGCCATGAAAGGGAATGCGTTGACGACCATTGCTCCCGCCAGGAGCAGCATACGGATGCCGCCGAGTTCCAAGGCTGACACGACGGGTCGCCGCGCTGCTTGGCACAGCACCGCCGCCAATCCCAGCGCGATGGCGGGATAAGCGTGATAGGGCCAGCCCTTCGCCTGATGGATCATGACGGCCATGCCCGCGAGCGAAGCCAATGCGAACACCGCAGCCAGCGGCGACAGCGGCCGGCGCGGTCTGATCAGCTTCAGAAGAACGAGGATGAGCGCGTAGCCGGCCGCGTATTGCTGCAGCAGCAGCGAAAATGGCTGCCCAACGCGCAAATATGTCTCCGACAGCACCGGCATGACTTCGCGGATGAACTCGGGGTGCATCCAAAGGACTGCGGCCAGATAGGCCGCGCAACCCCCTGCAGCGCTCCAGTATTCCATGCCGATGAGCGGACGCAGGCTGCGCCTGCGCCAGGCGAGGTAAAGCGCCGGGCCAAATATTGCCAGCGCGTAATATGGCTTGACCAACACGATGACGCCACCCGCCAGCCCGGCCGGAATGGCATAGCGCCACGAGGGCTGTTCTCCGGCGCCTGCATCGATGCGCCAAGCCGTCAGAACCAGAAGTGGCGCCAGCAGAGCCGTTCCGATGTGATCGCGCTCGGTGAACGCGTTGCCGGGGAACAGGATCAGCAGGGCAAAGAAGACAGGCAGAAGTGCGAAAAGGCCGGCGTTCTCGGTAAAGCCCGCCCGGCGCGCTATCAGCGCCGCAAGTGACAAGCCAGCCATACACATTAGATAGACATAACCCTGCACCAGCGTTTCCGGCGCCATGCCCACGAGACGGGCGGTGGCGACGGCGGGCAAATACATCCATACGCTGAACGGCGGATTGGCCTCGATCAGGTCGACATAAAGCCGTTCGCCCGACAGCACCCGCTCGCCAACCGTGATCAGCCAGCTCGTGTCGGCGACGATGCCCCAGCGCTGTTGCCAGAAGATCGAAAAGACAAGTATGACGCCGCAAAGACCGAAGGGCATCCAGAACAGAATTCCGTCCGTCCTTGCGCTTGGCCGCACCGTCTGGAGCGGCATGTCCGCCTGTCCGGTCACGGATGCGGCGCCGACGCGATTTCCCCGGCGATGGCCGGTTGCCGGCGACGCCACGGAACCGCATTGCGCAATTCAGCGAGAAGCGCCCGCTCGGCAAGCCGCGCTTGCCTGATGCCGCAACCGGGGAAGAGACGTATCGTCACTGCAATGCAGGCGGCGGCGACCACGAAACCGGCAAGTATGTCCACCAGATAGTGGCTGCCGTGCGTAATCGCGGCACATGCCATCGCGGCGTTAAGGACAACAAAGGGCCAGAACAACAGCCGCGATCCGGCTGCCGCCCACACGCACAAAACCGCGACGCCGGCATGTACGGACGGAAAGGTCAGGATGCCTTCGACACGTTCGAGCGACATCGTGAATTCAGCCGCGCCGCGAACCGCATCGAACTCCCGCACGAAACTGAATGCGGCGTTGGTGACAATCTCGCTCACATCGGACTGTCCGACGCCATAGGTGATGTAGGCGCCATAGGCAGGAAACCAGATGCTGATGGCGCTGGAGACAATTGCTATGGCTAGATAGGCAAAGACAATCGCCTGTCCGCGTACGGTGTTGCGAAGCGATGCAAAAAATATAGGTAAAACAAGTAGTTGGAAATGGAATGACAGGTAGGAAAGCTGCAATACCACCGCCAGCAGGGGGTATTGATCGACGAAACGGATCGTCGCCTGCCAGTCGAACATCAGTGCCATGTCCAGGCGTGACAGCCAGTCATCCGTGATTGGCATGCCGAAGCGCACCGCGGCGTAGGTGATCGGCAAGATGACGAAGGTCGACAAGGTGAAGAGCAGCATCGTCTCTACCACCGGCTGAAAGCGCTCGAAGCTGCGGAAACGGCAATATGCGAACAGTACGACCTGAAACACGGACACCGGCAAAAGCACGCCGAGGCTCGAAATATCGAGCGACAGTCCGGTGAACCACATGCCGCAAAGCATGAGGAACACGGCAACCGTCAGGCTTACAAGAAGCCTCAGACTCGCCTGATCGTTTGACAACCGCATCGCACCCGCGCCTTTCGAGGATGCCGCATTAAGGTCCGGTCGGGATAAATATTGGGTAAAGGGGCATCGCGAGACGCTGGAAGCTCAGCGATTCTCCGGCGCCGGAAGATCGCGGTTCGAAAACACCCAGCGGTCGAGGACCACGAAATTCACTACCGGAATGAGCACGCAGGTGAGCAGGATCGGAACGGCGACATGCATGCCGAGCCGGGCGGTCAGAAGCCCGGGCAGCACATAGGAAACCGCAAGGCCGAAGAAGTTAAGCACGATGAAACGCGGTGCCTCGAAACGGTGCGCGCCAGCCGATGTGAAGGTGAAGAACTTGTGGCCGGCATAGGAGAACAAAGCCGCGATTGCGTAAGCCGACAGCGAAGCCGCGGCAGGTGCCAAGGGCCCGGCGGCAAGCAGGCTGGCGCCGATGCCATAGATGACGGTCGCGGCCATGCCGATGGATGCGAACTTCGCAAGCCGCCGCATCATTTGCACACCGCGCGGAACCGGTGCTGTATCAGACACGGGCACTGCAGGCATATTGGGCCCCCAGAGGCAAGCCGGCGAGACCGCGCTCAACGGCGCGCAGCGTTGCATTCTCAAACGGGAAAAGCAGGAAATGCTCGCTGCTGATGCTGGAAAATCCGCTCTCGGCGAGCAGGCGCCCGGTTGTGCCAGGCCTAAGCAACACGGCATCCTCGTCGAAGGGGCAGCGCAGCACCGCAAGCCGCGTCAGCGGGTTGAACGGATTGTGCTCGATGATGCAGACAATGCCGCCCGGCCGTAAGACACGCTTCATTTCCGCAACGAAAGCCAGCCAATCCTTTTGCGGCACGTGATGAAGAACGCAGACGGCGAATGCGAGGTCGAAGCTTTCAGCGCGGTAAGGCAATGTTTCCGGCTCCTGTTCAGAATACCCCACCCAGAGATTATCCCTCCGCGCGCGGTCGATCGATTCTCCGGAAATGTCGCAACCACTCAGATTTGGCAGGACAGATCTCAGAAACGGGTGCAGCGCACCAACGCCGCATCCCACATCGAGTGCCCTGATCTGGCCGGCCGGTCCCAGTGCGCGCGCCTCAACGAGACGCCCGAGCAAATCGGCCTTGGCCTTGAGGAAAAAGTCGTGCTTCAGGCCGGAAAAGCCAATTGAATCCTGGACGACTTCTTCGTAATTCGACCTGTAGGCGTTGAAGACCGCCATCAGGCGAGCCTCCGGTCGGCCTGCCCGCGCGCATTTCCGTGGGCATCGCGATTTCGGTCCGCTTGTGCGGCAATCGCGTCGTCGAAGCCGGTCAGCCGGTCGACCACATAGAGCGGCCTGCGCTTCACTTCGGCATGAATACCGCCGACATAAAGACCGACGACGCCGGTCATCATCAGGTTGATGCCGCTGAGGAACGAGACGATAACGACAGTCGACGCCCAACCCTCGACGGAAGCCGCGCCCATGAACCAGGCCACAATCGCGGCCAAACCGATGAACCCGGCAAGAAGCGAAATCGCGAGACCGGCCCAAAGCGCCACGCGCAGCGGCTTTTCGGAAAAGCTGACTATGCCATGTACGGCCAGACGCATCATCTTCCAGAACGGGTATTTGGTGTCGCCGGCAGCCCGCGCCGGTCGTTCGAAGGGGACGGCGGTCTGCCTGAATCCCATCCAGCCGAACATCCCGCGAACGAAGCGGTCGCGTTCGGGCATGCGCTTGAAGGTATCGAGCGCCTTACGACCCACCAGCCGGAAATCGCCGACGTCGCGCGGAATGTCGACCGCGGCTAGCTTCGCCAGAAGCCGGTAGAAGACCGAAGCGGTGGCGCGCTTGATCAGGCTTTCGCCCTCGCGGCGGACGCGACGGGCATAGACGATCTCGAAACCTGCCTTCCATTTGGCGATCAGCTCAAGAACGACTTCCGGCGGATCCTGTAGATCGCCGTCCATGACGATCACCGCATCCCCCTGGGCCGCGTCCATGCCCGCGGTAATGGCGACCTGGTGGCCGAAATTGCGGGAAAGCTCGATCAGGCGGATGCGCCCGTCGCGCTCCGACATGGCGCGCAGGAAGAGCGCCGAGGCGTCGCGGCTGCCGTCATCGACGAATATGGCCTCCGAAGCACCGTCCAGCTCATCGAGCAGGCCCTTGATGCGCTTGATCAGAAGCGGAAGGACGGCTTCTTCGTTGTAGATCGGTATGACGAGCGAATAGACCGGGCGCGTGTCATCGTGCCGATGTTGCTGTTTTTTCAAGAAAACCCTCGCTCCGGTCGCTCAAAACGGTGGCGAGATAGTATCGGCGATAGGCTAAGGTGGCGTTAACCCATTCGGCCGGCGGAGCGGCGGCGCGTTATCCGCCACGTTGGGCCAGAAATCGTGCCGCCCTTGCGAGACCCTCGGCAAGCAGCATGTCGGCGCGCTTGTCCGAACCCGCCTCCACATAGCAGCGCAATTCGGGGGCATTGCCCGATGCTCGATAGTGAAGCACCGCGCCGTCGTCGCCCGTCATGCGAACGCCGTCGGTCGTGTCGATCGCGTTCACCTTGATCAGCCCTTCTAGAAACCGGTCGCGGAAGCGCCCGTCGCGGTCGAGGGCCACGAGAAGAGAGCCGCTCCCCTCAGCCGGCACGTCGGAAAGCCGGTCGGCGCGCGCGGCCATGAAAGCGTAATCCGCGCCAAGCGCCGAGAGCGGCTTCGACATGCGCTTGCATGCCCGCAGAACCGACAGGATCGGCAGCATTGCATCGCGGGTCGGCAGTGCCGAGAGCCTACGGCCCTCGATTTCTGCGTCGCTGCCCAGCAAAACGCCGCCATTCGCCTCGAAGCCGACAACGGTCCCAGCGCCTTCGGCGGCCGCAATTCTCATGCCTTCGATTACATGGGGCGAACCGATGCGGGTGCGCGACACCGCGCCGAAACGCCCGCATTGGTCGATGCCAGAATTCGACGTGATCGGAGTGACGACACAATCGGCGTCGAGCAAATCGGCCGTGACCGTCCCGACAAGGTCGCCGCGCAGGGCACTGCCGTCTTCATCCACGATCAGCGGGCGGTCGCCGTCGCCGTCGGTCGACACAATCGCATGAAGCCGATGCTCTTCCAGCATCGGGCGATACAGCTCCGCGGCTTCGGGACGGGGTACCTCGGTGTCGACGGGCACGAACGTATCGCTGCGTCCAAAGGGCAGCGCCTCCGCACCGAATTGGCCCAGCACATCCGCCAGAAGATCCCGCGCGACGTATCGAGACATGGCGTCCTCCAGGCGGCCTGCGTGCCCGCCGTCCTTTCCGGCCTCGAAGGCTGGAACCAGTGCCTCGGCGTCAAGGATGGCGAGTTCGTCGTGTTTGTCGATTTCACCGTCCGGGCGGTAGAATTTCAGCCCGTTGCGGTCGGCGGGAATGTGGCTTCCGGTGACCATGATGGCCGGGCGGTTTCGCGCCATTGCGTGAAGAGCCAGCGCGGGCGTCGGTATCTCGCCGCAATCCACGGGCCTGGCACCAGCCGCTATCAACCCAGCCGCGCACGCTTCGGATATCGCCGGGCTACTTGGACGCAGGTCGCGCCCGAGCGGAACCACCCCGCCTTCCTCCAGTCTCCCAGTGGCGCGCATGACCTTTGCAAACGCACAGGCGAACCGGGCGGCAGGCGTGCCTTCCAGATCGGACGACAGCCCTCTCAGCCCGCTGGTGCCGAATTTCAGCGAAGTGTTGTCCATCAGTTAAAGGTCCTGATTACCTTGGCCGCCTCGAAAGCCATTGCGTGACCCTATAACGCAATCTGATGCGAATTGCGGCTCCAATGGTGCCATGCATTGTCGAGAGCGCTGTAGTTGAGAACAGGATCGGCAATTCGCCACCGCGGAGAGGCCTCCTCAACAGGCTGGGCATTAGCGGCAGGGCCGAGATGGGGCTTGCGGCTTTCGGGGCCCTCGCGGCATCCGCACGCGCCGCTTCCAGACCCCGGCTTACTCTCAACACCCGGCAAATAGCCGGTGTTCACCCAAGGGATTGCCCCACCCCTCGTCGCCAGCGCGGAACGGCCACGATTTAGTCGCTTGAAGGCGGACGAAAATATTCTGCGGACTAGCCAAGGCTTGCATAGGCTCTGTTTCGGTCTTGCAAATCCGAACTGCTCAAGTGCCCACACTCTCAAGTCACAGATTGTCTATCAGGCGCACGGTGCAACCTCCAATGGCTAGCAAATCAACGGCAGTGGGCAAAGACGAGCGTGAGCTCTACTGATAAGGGCACCTGGGACGAATCCGCTTATCGCTTTGTTGACCGCTCCCAAAGGCCACGTGCGAGCCGCCCTGGATCGACCTCAACCCTACGCCACCAATCTTTCTCACTTCCACTATCATGCAACTCTCTATGGTGCTTCGCACACAACGGTACCGTGAATTCGTCTGAAACCTTGCGTCCAAGGGCACGGGGTTGCGCGAACGTAATGTGGTGAGCTTGGCTCCGCCCCTTGCCACACACCGCACAGGGCTGGCGTGCAACGAAACGAAGATGGGCAGGGTTGCGAAGGCGTTTGGGTTCGCCAAACTTCAGTTCGGATTTCTCAATGTGGCCAGTTGGTGCGACGCCATTTGCGTGGGCTCGATGCGCTGTTCTATTTTCTTGAACACCTTCCTCGGACGCCTTTCCGTCATTGCCTGAGCTGCTGACGCTAGTACGACCTCCATAAAGGGCAAGACCGAATCGGTTTCCGAATGTTACCAGAGCTCGCTTGGTCGCATCCGTTTCGGCAGCCTTGGTGGCGTTCTCATGGGCCGTACCAGGGGTTGATGTGGTTGCTTCGCCCGCTCCCGATCCCTCCCTGACGATGGTCCGGTCTCCAGCAATTATGGTAACACGGACCCTTGTCACATAAGCCGCTGAATAACGGTCGCCGCTTTGTTTGGAATAGACACACCTGCCCTCAACTGTTTCGCGGCTCCAGCCATCGAAGCCGAATATGCGGTTGGCCTCGCCGATAATGTGCGCACCCTCCAGATACCGAACAGCTGTTCCCTCGACATCACGTACTCGGACATATTTTGACTGGAGGCGTGCCCGAAGCTTTCGAATCTGGGACTGCTCGAACCCCATCATCGTGTCCTTACCGACAGAATAATACCGGGGTCGGCCAAAGTTGCCCCGGCGACTGACTCGCCGGCTTTTAGACAATCAATTATGGCACGCTTGTCCAGCTTCGCGGCTTGCGGAACCCAGAACCATTCAGGTACCATCGTCTCATCTTCAACGATAAGCCCGGGTGGTGCTTGACGGAGCGAAATAGTGCAGTCAGCCGCTTGGATCTTGTTCAGACCGGCTTGCTCCATCGCCTCCAAGGCCAGATCGCGCTTCTTCTTTTCGCGGGACTGGAAGCGTTCCAGCCGTTCACGCATGGCGGCAACCCGCCCTTTCAAGACCGCGATTATGTCGGAGTCCTCGATGGCTGACCGGACGATCTCCACAATCAGTTCGTTCAGATCAGTCGCCCCCTCGAGCGTGTCATATAGCGTACGCTCGTCGATATCGGGCTCAATCTCCTCAATGCGCCGCTTCAGTTCGGAGAAACGCGCAACCTCAATTCCAACAGGACTTTGATGATACATCGAAATACTCCCATATGCTCGATGCACAAACCAATAAACGATATCGCATAAGAAGTCGATAAGTGATATCGCTTAAAGTGAGCATTGAAGTTGTTTTCGATATCGGATAATAAGAGGCCATGGGTCGCCCACCACTTAACGTCAAACCCATCCTTGTCCGCCTCCCGGTCGACATGCCCAAGCGAATTGATGAGCTGGTAGGCAGGAATCAACGCGCGGCGTTTGTCCGAGAAGCCATCGAAAGGGAGCTCCAGCGCAGAACGCGAAAAAAGGGCCGTGACAAGAAGAGCGGGTAGCGCCGACATCGCATGTCGCTGTCGCGTCAGTTCGCAATCCTTGGGGCACAGTTTTCTTCGATTTGCTCAACGACCGTCAAAAACTTTACAAAAATCCTCTCCGCTCATTCCAAAGGTTGAGCATATGCTTCAAATGCTAACCCACGTTGAAATAACCAATTAAATTCAGTCGTTTAAATCAAGAGAACAACTAGGTTCGAGGCGCGCGCCATACGGCTTCAGCCGGTGATCCGCGGTTGTTGGAACTCAGACTGGTTCTTCGATAAAATAGCATCGTTCTATTCGATGCGTCGGCTCGTTTTGCTTTCAGCCAATTTCGATCCCTCGCGAAATCCATGTTGGCGCCTTGGCACCAGCGACGAAATGCCAATTTCGTCGCATCTCAGGACTCGGAGTAATAACATGCAGGCGACGTCGCGCGATCTCCAAGTCGAGATGATCCCCGTTACGGAGGTGTCCGCATATGCGGGCAATGCGCGTACCCATTCGTCCGGACAAATTGAAAAGATCGCGGAATCCATCCGAACGTTTGGATGGACGGTACCTGTCCTGGTCGACGCGAACCTGACGCTGGTTGCCGGTCACGCCCGTTTCGAAGCGGCACTGCTCTTGGCCATCAAATCGATCCCTGCAATTCGGATCGCGGATTTGAGCGATGCGCAAATTCGCGCCTACCGACTGGCCGACAATAAACTTGCCGAGGGTGCAGCGTGGGATGACGAGCTTCTCAAGATCGAACTTACAGAGTTGATCGAATGTGATTCTGAGATCGAGCTAACGTCCACCGGCTTCGAGATGGCGGAGATCGATCTGATCATTGGCGAGCCTGACGCTCGCCTCGCCCAGGACGAGTTTCCAGCGCAATCCGATCTTCCGGTGAACCAGGTCAGCAAGGTCGGAAGCTTATGGCTGCTGGGAGATCGGCATCGTCTTCTGTGCGGGAACGCGCTTTGTAAGGAAGACCTCGACCGTTTGATGGACGGAGCGAGCGCCGAACTGGGCTTGTCTGATCCACCCTACAATGTAGCTGTCAAGTCAATATCAGGACGCGGTCGCCGCAAGCATCGCGAATTTGCGATGGCTTCCGGTGAGATGAGCGCCGACGAATTTACCGGATTCCTGACCAAGGCATTCGAAAACATGGCGGCCTGTTCCCGTGCCGGATCAGTCCAGTTCATTTTCATGGACTGGAGGCATCTTTGCGAAGCACAGGCAGCGGGTCATGCCGTGTTTGGCGATTTGATCAACATGTGCGTTTGGGACAAGGGCGCGGCTGGAATGGGTGGACTTTACCGCTCGGCTTATGAGTTGGTCCTCGTGTTCCGCTCCGGGCGCGGGCAGGTCATCAACAATGTGCAGCTGGGAAAGTTCGGTCGCAACCGATCAAATATTTGGCGCTACAAGGGTCTCAACGGCTTTGGTCCCGATCGGGATACATTGCTCGACCAGCATCCGACCGCAAAACCCGTTTCTCTGTTGGCTGACGCGATTCTGGATTGCTCCAACAGAAACGGCCTCGTTCTCGACCCGTTCTGCGGGTCAGGGTCGATCTTGGTCGCCTGCGAACGAACTGGACGGCGTGCGCGGGCATTGGAGCTCGACCCACATTATGTCGATGGGGCGCTGCGTCGTTTTCAGCGCATCACCGGTATCGAGCCGGTTTGCGCCGAAAGCGGGATTACCTTCGGTGAGCTGGAGAGGCAGGCGGGACAGAAAGAGAATGACACACAATGACACTTCCACGAGTTCGAATTGAAAAACGCGAGGCCGAACCACCTGATGGTTACGAAGTTGGGTTCGGGAAGCCTCCGCGCCACAGCCAGTTCAAGCCGGGCCAGTCCGGCAACCCGTCGGGCAGACCAAAGGGGGCGAAAAGTTTCGAAACCGAATTGGAAGACGTGCTGAAGCAGCAGACAGCAGTGACCTCCGGCGGTCAGACCCGATACGTCTCCACCGTCAAGGCCGTTTTGCTCCGGCTGCGCCACAAGGCCCTAAGCGGCGAACTGCCGGCTATCGATCGGTTTTTGGGGCTTATGGCGAATCGGAAGGGCGATAACGAGAGCAATACCCCCACGCCCGAGGAAGACGCCGAAATTGTTGACATGTTCCTTGATCGAGTTTTGCGCGGCGGCACAGCCAAAACCAAGGCGCAAAGCCGGAGATGACCATGGATAGGTCGCCGATCAATGCCATCCTGCGTGAAGACCTCGGTGTTTTCAACGCCAAGGTCTTCAAGACGATATCGCCCGGGCGCGATTACATAAGGGGTTGGCATTTGGATGCCATCGCCCATCGGTTGCGCCAGGTGCACGACGGTGAGGTTCGGCGGCTAATTATCACGCAGCCACCGCGATCGTTGAAGTCGACGTGTACGTCCGTCGGCTTCGTTGCGTGGTGCCTGGGACACAACCCTGCCATGCGCTTTACCTGCATATCTTATAGCCATGAACTCGCGGCGTTGTTTTCCCGGCAGTTCAAAACGGTTGTGACGAGTAGCTGGTACATGAAGACCTTCCCCCAGATGCGGCTTCGCAAAAGCACCGAACTGGAACATGAAACGACAAAAGGAGGCGGTCGACTCGCCAGCTCAGTTAACGGCTCAATCACCGGCCGCGGCGGGGATATCGTCATAATTGACGACCCGCTCAAGGCCGACGATGCCTATTCTGAAGCGGCCAGGCGAGAGGTCAAGGATTGGTTTAAGAATACCCTGATTACCCGGCTCGATGAAAGTAAGAACGGTGCAATTTTGCTTGTCATGCAACGCCTCCACGAGGACGATCTCGCGGGCATGCTGATCTCGGAGGGTGGCTGGCAGCATCTCAACCTTCCGGCGATCGCCTTGGAAGACGAACAGATCGAAATAGGCCCAGAAGGCGTCCATATGCGTGTGAAGGGCGACGTGCTTCATGCTGAAAGAGAACCAATGGATATCCTGATGGAACGCAAGCGCGATATGGGCGCCGCTCGGTTTTCAGCACAATATCTCCAACGCCCCGTACCCGCGGAAGGCAACCTCATTCAGCGCGAATGGCTTACCTCATACGAGGTGGCGCCAGAATCAGGCCCAAGCGTGCAAATTGTCCAGAGTTGGGATCCGGCCACAACAACTAGCTCAAGCAGTGCGTGGTCGGTGTGCACGACATGGGCCATGGCTGACACCAAATACTATCTTGTCGACGTATGGCGCGGCCGGCTCGAATTCCCGGACTTGAGGCGAAAGGTCATTGCATTGGCGAACCGCTTCCAACCCACGACAGTGCTGATTGAAAATGCCGGGCCTGGCGGCCCTCTGGTGCAAGAATTTCGATCGAGCTCAATCCCGGGAATGCCGGCTGTTACGGCCATTCAGCCCGAAGGCCACAAGCTCATGCGAATGGAGGCCCAGTGCGTCCACATCGAATCGGGGAAAGTGCTTTTTCCTACAACCGCCGAGTGGCTCGATGAGCTAGAGCACGAACTGCTGAGTTTTCCTTATGGTCGCCATGACGATCAAGTCGATTCCATATCCCAATTTCTCGGATGGGCCACAACGCGCCTCCCGCGGCGGACAGAATTCTTCGCCCCGATCACGATCCACGGCGACTAGACGCAATGGCGGGGTGCATGGTGGTCGCTGACAAACGCAATATTCCCGCACGCGCCGGACTGCCCTTGATAACGCGAAATCCCGAGCCCTCATCTGCACATTCTCATCTGTCACTCCATTTATATTAGATTTTGCTTAATTTCATGCCGGTGATTGGAGAACGGCGCTCTCGGCTGCTCGGAATCGGAAAGCAAAGGCCGTGCAGGAGATCGTAACCCTACTGGTCAACGAGGAAATCAACGAATGCCTCGAGACAGTTGGTCTAACGGTTTGAGGTGTGGCGATGTCTCAGCCCCGGTGAAAAGTTCTTGGACGTTGGCGCAATTGGTCCAAGCCAAGCCTCCACACGTCCTTCTGTTACAATTCTGCGGCCGTCGGCAAGCGGGGCTGTTGATAGAGGAATCCCCGTCTCCTGGCTATGCTGGTTCATGGTTTCCTGCGTTCGAAACCCAACTGCCTCGATGACCGACACGACCCTGTTGTGCATGTGATGGACCGGAGGTCCTCATTCTCGCAAACTTCGCCATGCGTCAGACGATCTCGCGTTGCCATAAGCAACCAGTCGATCGAAGTGAAGATGAATGTGTGCGTAGCAGGTGGGCAGCGATCTATCTCGGGTGAAATCCCGCCGCCCTTGCCGTTGGTCTGGAGGGCGCTAACCGAGCTCGGCGGGATGGATGTCAGGTAAACGTCGGATGGCATTCCCGTCTGATGCCGCCGGTATGACAACATTCCGAGTTTTGGTGATTGGGCGATGCCACCTGTCGTCTGGCTCTTGGGCTTGGCAGCTTCAGCACGCTTATCGGTCGCGCCAAGAAACGACATCGCACCAGCCACTTGGCATGCTGATCTGCCCCTTGCCTTTCGAAAGGAATCTGAATGCATGATCGTCAGCCGACACCAGACTGGCCAAACGACAAAACCGCGCCACAGGGACAGCGTGCGAGCACCCCCTTCGGGGCGTAGTTGGCAGATGCACAGACGCGTGCCCACAACCCTCAGCCCCAACGGGGACTATCAAATCCCTACAGAGCGAGACCTTCGGCCGATGTGCTCTATGCGCGATCGTAGCCTTGGATCGACAAATCTGCCAGCCTGACTTGACGGCCCTCTTTCACCGCGTATCACACGTCGATCTCTTCTTCATCGAGGTGTGTCATCCTCCCGGCCGTATCCGACTACCCGAAGACACAATCCGGTTTCAACGCATACCGTCTCGATCTTGAGCAGGTGTTCGCTTCGCTAACGCGTCGCAGCCAGAGAGAGCTTTTTCAGCGCCTGGTTAGATCACGGGCGCGCTTTTACACCTCGCTCTCACATGATTTGACCCGCACCGAAGCCAAACGTGCTCAGTTTCAAGTTCTGAGCCGCATACACGAGGGTGCGCTCAAGATGGCGGGCGGGGTACCGGCTCCTAGGCAAAAGCCCGTCCAACCCGCCACACACCCCATATACCCCACATTTCCTGATCGCCTTTCGCTGCGCATTCACTTTCTCACCGAGGGCAGCCGCCGCCGGGAGCGCGCTGCGCAGCTCGCCACCTACGCCGACGCCACCCACATACAGACCGCTGCCACAGGCGAGTCCCTTCTTTCCGTCGCTCTGCCTGCGGATCGCACGTTTCTTTTTGAGCGGATGGTCGAAGCGCTAGGCGAGTCAGGACTGATCATGCGCCAGCCAAGATCCGGTGGCTTTGCGATGCGTTTCGGATGCGCAAGCGATGATGCCACCCGGATTGTCCACGACAATATGAACGCAGCGACTTTCGGTTGGTCTCACGAAATTCGAGCAAGGTTCGATGCCGATATTGTTTTTCCAGTAGGCCGACCACGCATACCCGAGGACCTTCCATGGGATCCGGACCCTTGTTTCCAGCATATCCTCGACATGACCGAACGAAGCGACCTGGCCTCGGCACATGATGCAACCGAAGCAATCCTGCCCCACGAACGGGATGTCATTTTCGACGAAATTGTCTATCTCAAATTCTGCATCGGCAAGCGGCTTAACGCACGCGATCTTGGTCACATTGCGCGCAAACACATCCGAAAATCGAGCATCAGCGGACGGCTTGAGAGAAAATTCGATACTTTTCTGGAACTTCTTGATCCGCTTTTGCCCGAATGGTCCCAGATGACGCAGTATCCATGGAACGCAATCGAGCACTGGTCGACATTTCGGCGCCGCGCATTGGATCAGTATCACCGATACAAACGCGCTTCTTATCCAAGGGGACGCTTGTTTTTATGGCACCCCGACATTTATGCAGGGCGCGCTGGTTCAATCGATGCCACGTTTGCTCCTTACCTGTTGGAAGCTGAAAACCGGTTCCGTCAATTACACGGAATAGCGCTGATCGGACGACGCTGGCCGGCGCAATCGGCGCTGTTTGATTTGGTCGTATCGCGCTTCCCAAACGCCGTACCGCAATGGTCTCCTAGCTGGTTAGGACGCCAGTCGGTGGATATTTTCGTGCCTAACCTCAATCTGGCGATCGAATATCAGGGCCCGCAACACTACCGACCGATAGAATTTTTTGGTGGTGAGGAAGCGTTCAAGGCAACGCGGGCACGCGATTCACAAAAGGCGTCCCGCCTTGCCCGCCACGGTGTGATCCTCTTTGAATGGCGCTTTGACAGGCCAATCACGAATGACGAGCTAAGCTGCGTGCTGGCCGAAATGGGCAACACGGCCTCAACCCAGAGTCCTGATCCCAAGGGTCGACGTAATTTCAGCAACGGATCGCCTCGATAGCATAGCGCCGTTCTGCCGAGCCTCATTGACCTTATGAACCGCACCCGGTTTGCCGGAGGTTCCAAGCCTTGAGAGGGTGGAGCCGTTATGAGCAAAAAGACGGACGGGTTCTCTTCAGCAGTGAGCATGGTTTTGGATAAAGAAAGTTAGGACCGGTCGGGGGCGGTCGATCGCATGAAGATCAGCTGCACAGCGTAGACGCCCACGAAGTGAGTGAACAAAGCGGAGTTGGACAGCGGCTTGCGCCGACCTTACCACCAAGGCACGAATCTGGATGCGTTGGTGATCCAGGCGCTGCCAACGAGGTCCTGTGCAATGCGCCTATTGTGCGATAGAAGTGCGCGGCCGTCGGCCCGAACCATAGTCGCGTTCATCGACGATCACCGTGGGGCGTGTCGAGCTGAAAGCAAGGTGCTGCCGATCACCCCATCGAACATGTCGTAAAGCGGCGTGATCCCAACCGGCTGTTGGCATGCGCAAAACAAGATGGGGAATTCAACGTCAAGGTACGGCGCCCGTTTGGGAGTCCTTCGGCATACGCTATGTGTAACGACAGCTCAGGCGGGACAGCTTCGATGTTGCATGGTAGCGCGGCTGATACGGTTGATGGGGCTCGAAGGGGTAATAGGCCACAAGCCGGTGAATCCGTTGATCAGATCCGAAGCACAGGCTACCCCTTGACCACCCGATAACATCAATCGCAAATTCCATGCGCCGTCGCCGGATCGATCAATGCTCCCAAAGGGCCCGATGTCATCCGTGGGGACGCAGTTCGAGGCTGCCCGAGTTCGCGACGTTGGAATGGCTCGACTGGTTCAACAATCGTCAGCTCTTGGAGGCAACTGGCGACATCCCGCCAGCAGAAGCCGAGGCGCGCGGCTTCGCCATGCTCAAGGAACCAGCGATGGCAGCGCCCCTCAAACGAAACGACCTCCCGCAAACCGGCGCGGTTCAACCCATGCGTGCCTCCATCCTGGTTTGATCGATACTCAATTTGATGAAGGCTTCTTGCAACAATCCGCTGGACTTCAGGCGCGAAGCAAGCATGGTGCACATGTCGCTGAACAGTGGCGTTATTGAAAGGCGCTGGCCAGGCGTGTTGCGGGTGAGTGATGTGCAGGCTGTGCAAGGCGCAAGCCTCATCCAATGTGATCGGCCAACAAGGCAAATTTCGACCAGTTCACACCCGAGCGACAGGTCTCGTTCCCTGTTATTCCCTGTTTCCGCACCAAGGAAACACGTGCCAGGCGCCAGAAAGAGGTTGTTGCGCAAGAGGTTAGCCCAGCTGCCTTTCTGCCCACCTTGCTTGGGACGTTGCATTTCCCTGTAAATTTCCCTGTTAGCAGGGATATGCAGAGGCAACAAAAGAAGTAGCCCGCGCGCCAATCTCTTGCGTTGCCGGCAGCTCAAATTTCCACCAGATGTCTTGTATGTCGCCCTAACGCCGTGGCCGCCTTGAAAACGGCCAACCAATTCTTCCAAACGGCCGCGAGGTCGACCCGAATCCGACTAATTAACGTCTTGCCAAATCCGAAGCGATAGCTGCCAGAAGGATCTGGGCGAGTTCCCGTGCGGCGCGGTCTTCGGCGTCGCGCTTAGCACGAAGAAGCGCAAATTCCTGGCCGCCAATATCGTAGGCAGAGGCGATGGAACGTCTGCCGCGCCCGATCTCGGCGCCCGATCCGGCATCGCGCAGGATGTAGGTAGCATTGAGCAGCCTGGTCGACTGCGTCGAAACTTCGGTGGCGACGTCTGACGAGGTCACCCTCACATCCATCGTATAGCTTGGGTTTTGCGGCTCGGCAGCTCCACCACGCAACAGGAAGATCAGTTCGTTCCTGACTTGTTGCTCGACACGATTGTGTGGAGCCGAAACAGAGACCGCCGCAAGCTTCTGCTTAGACACGCCGCCGGTTGCTGCCAGATTGCCGCCACCATCACTGTAAAGCGGCCTGACAGTGCACGAGCCCAGGGCGAAGCCGCAAAGCACAATGATGGCGCCCAAGATAACCCGGTTCATGCACGAAGGTCCGTTCTGCCGTGTTGTCCGCAGCTTCTGCTACCGTGGACCCCGACCTTTGGCAATCCTTCGCGGCAAGTCCATGGCGGCGCGGCGGCCGGTCTAACCGGCCTCGATTGCTGCCTGGGCGGCAGCCAGCCGGGCGATCGGTACGCGAAACGGGGAGCAGGACACGTAGTCCAGACCGACCTCCTCGCAGAACGTAATCGAAGCCGGGTCGCCGCCATGTTCGCCGCAGATGCCGAGCTTGATGTCGTCGCGAACCGCCCTGCCCTTCTGCGATGCCATGCGCACCAGTTCGCCCACACCATCCACGTCGATCGACACAAACGGATCTCTCTCCATGAGGCCCTTTTGCCGATAGGTCTCGAGGAAGTTCGAGGCATCGTCGCGTGAGATGCCATAGGTGGTCTGGGTCAGGTCGTTGGTGCCGAAGGAGAAGAACTCTGCCGACTGGGCGATCGAATCGGCCCTCAGTGCGGCGCGCGGCAGCTCGATCATGGTGCCGACCAGATAGTCGAATTCGCCGCCGCTTTCGGCCATCACCGTTTTGGCGATCTCGTCGACCCGCGCTTTGACGAAGTCCAGCTCCTCCTTCAGCCCCACCAGCGGCACCATGACCTCCGGCACGACAGGGCTTCCCGTGCGTTTTCCGGCTTCCACAGCCGCTTCAAAAATGGCGCGCGCCTGCATTTCGGCAATTTCGGGATAGGACACGGCCAGCCGGCAGCCGCGATGGCCGAGCATCGGGTTGAACTCGTGCAGCGCCTCGGTGCGCTGGCGCAGCTTTTCCGGCGACACCTTCATCGCTGCCGCCACCTCGGCGATCTCCTCGTCGCTGTGCGGCAGAAATTCGTGCAGCGGCGGGTCAAGCAGGCGGATCGTGACCGGAAGCCCGGCCATGATCTCGAACAGTTCGAGGAAATCCGAACGCTGCATCGGCAACAGCCTGGCAAGTGCGGTGCGCCTGCCTTCCTCGGTGTCGGCCAGGATCATCTCGCGCACCGACACGATGCGCTCGTCACTGAAAAACATGTGCTCTGTACGGCAAAGGCCAATACCTTCGGCGCCGAAGGAGCGCGCCATGCGCGCATCGGCGGGTGTCTCGGCATTGGCGCGCACCTTCATGCGACGCGCCTCATCTGCCCATTCCATGATGGCGGCAAAGTCGCCCGAGAGTTCGGGCTGCAGCATCGGAACCGCGCCCCTCAGCACCTGCCCGGTGCCGCCATCGACGGTGATGATATCGCCTTTGTGGAATGTCCCGCCCATCGCCAACAAGGTGCCGGTGCGATAGTCGACGCGCAGGCCGCCCGCGCCCGACACGCAGGGTTTGCCCATGCCGCGCGCCACAACCGCGGCGTGACTGGTCATGCCGCCGCGCGTGGTGAGAATGCCTTCGGCAGCGTGCATGCCGTGAATGTCTTCCGGGCTGGTCTCGACCCGGACCAAGATCACCTGCCGCCCTTGCGCCTTCGCTTCCTCGGCTTCGTCGGAGGTGAAGACGATCTCGCCGGTCGCCGCGCCCGGCGACGCTGGAAGACCGGAACCGATGACATCGCGCCTCGCACGCGGGTCGATGGTAGGGTGAAGCAGTTGATCCAGCGATGCCGGCTCGATGCGCAGCACGGCGTCCTTGTGGCTGATCAGTCCTTCATTGGCCATTTCCGCGGCGATCCGGAGCGCGGCCTTGGCCGTTCGCTTGCCGGAGCGCGTCTGCAGCATCCACAGCTTGCCGCGCTCGATGGTGAATTCGAGGTCCTGCATGTCGCGGTAATGCGCTTCGAGACTGCCGGCGATCCCTGTCAGCGCGCGGAACGCGTCGGGCATCAGCTTCTCGAGCGAAGGCTTGTCGGAGCCGGCGGCGACACGCGCCTTCTCGGTGATGTTCTGCGGCGTACGGATGCCGGCGACCACATCCTCGCCCTGGGCGTTGACGAGAAACTCGCCGTACAGAGCGTTTTCGCCGGTGGACGGGTTGCGCGTGAAGGCTACGCCGGTGGCCGAGCCGTCACCCAGATTGCCGAACACCATGGCCTGCACGTTGACCGCCGTGCCCCAGCTTTCGGGAATGTCGTGCAGGCGTCGGTAGGTGATGGCGCGCGGATTCATCCAGCTTGAAAAGACGGCGTTGATGGCGCCCCACAATTGCGTTTTGGGGTCCTGCGGGAACGGATCTTCCAGCTCTTCCTCGATCTTCGCCTTGTAGCGCGCGATCACATCCTGCCATTGCTGCGCGGTCAGCTCGGTGTCCTGCTCCAGCCCGTATTCGGCCTTGGCATCCTCGAGGATTTCCTCAAACACCTCATGGTCGAGGCCAAGCACCACATCGGAATACATCTGGATGAAGCGGCGATAGCTGTCATAGGCGAAACGCTCGTCGCCCGAGGCGGCGGCAAGCGCGGCAACGGTCTCGTCGTTGAGGCCAAGGTTGAGCACCGTATCCATCATGCCGGGCATCGAGGCACGCGAGCCGGAACGCACCGAAACCAGCATCAGGCTGCCGGGATCGCCAAAGCTGCCGCCGGCGATCTTGCCCATTGCCTCAAGTGCGGCATCGACCTGTTCGTCCAGGCCGTCGGGCAATTTTCGCTGATTGGCGTAATAGGCGGTGCAGACCTCGGTGGTGATCGTGAAGCCGGGCGGAACGGGAAGGCCGAGGTTGCACATCTCGGCGAGGTTCGCGCCCTTGCCGCCAAGCAGTTCGCGATCCGACGCGCTGCCGTCAGCCTTGCCGTCACCGAAACCATAGACCCATTTTGTCATGTCAGATGAACCGCCGTTCCGTTTCGCGCGCTGTTGGCCGCGAGCGATAAGGTTCGCAGGTACGAAAGGCAAGGGATGCGCGCCTACCCGCCACAACTCAATCGATTAGGCGCATTTCCGATTTTCAGGTTGCACGTTTCGTCCCGCCGGGATAGGAACATAACAAGAACATATGTGGAGTGGCGTGATGAAGAAAGATGGCAAGATCGACTATCTGGAAATGGCGGCCGGCAATGGCTCGATCGACAGCGTGAAAGCGTTTTACAGCGCCGCGTTCGGCTGGACGTTTACCGATTATGGCCCCGCCTATTCCGCCTATTCGGAAGGGCTGGATGGCGGTTTCGACGGCTCCGTTGCGCCGGGCGCCAAGCCCCTGCCGGTTCTGTTTTCGGAGGATCTGGAGAAATCGCTGGAAGCGGTGACCAGTGCCGGTGCAAAAATCGTCAAGCCGATCTTTTCGTTTCCGGGAGGCCGGCGCTTTCACTTCACCGATCCGGCCGGTAACGAACTGGCGATCTGGAGCGAA
The DNA here is from genome assembly GCA_965232405.1 of Rhizobiaceae bacterium. GTDB lineage: Bacteria > Pseudomonadota > Alphaproteobacteria > Rhizobiales > Rhizobiaceae > RCIO01. The sequence continues at coordinate 2,987,496 of OZ246966.1, read as the reverse complement.
ACTTAGAGCCTGCTCAACCAAGCCGGTTTCTGCGTTCCGCCAGGAAGTCCAGGAACCGGCGTGCGCGTAGCGATTTCAAGCCCGGATACACGGCATTCAGGGGCAGACTTGGAATGGTGTAGTCCGGCAGAATGATCTCGAGTTCACCGGAAGCGACCTGCTTGTGAACCAGCCAGTGTGGCAAGATGGCTATGCCGAGCCCCTCCTTAACCGCTGCAAGCAGAGTATCGGCATCATCCAGTCGGATTCGACACTCGACATCGACAACATGGCGGCCGTTCTCACCCTCGAACACCCATTCGTTGGGGTACCTGAAACGCGAGTAGCCAATGCAAGCATAAGCGTGCAGATCAGTCGGCTCGCGCGGTGTCGGTCGCTCTCGAAGATAGGACGGACTGGCAACTGCAAAGCGGCGAACGCGCCCAAGTGCACGCGCTTTCAACGAACTGCTGACCAGTTCGCCGATCCGCAGGGCAAGTTCGACGCCCTCCTCGACTAGATTCACCTGACTTTCCGACAGACGCAGATCGAGGGAAACCTCCGGATACAGGCGCATGAATTCTGCCGCCAGCGGCATCAGCTGGTGCCTCGCCAGCGACGTTGGCGCGCCCACGACGAGCGTTCCCGTCGGCTCCGGTCGTGCGTTTCGCGCTGCGAGATGAGCGGCATTGTAGTTTTCCAGTATCTCGCGCGCCTGCTCGTAAATCCGTCGCGCCTCTTCGGTCGGAGAAAGACTGCGGGTTGTGCGCAGGAACAATGTTGCTCCGAACTCCTCCTCCAGATGCGCAATACGCTTACTGACCGTCGGCTGGCTCGTTCCCATGCGCCGGCCGGCAGCGGAAAAGCTGCCGCTTTCCACCACGTGAACGAACGTTTCGAGACAGTCCAGGCGATCCATTCATGCCAACTGCGAATATGCAATATCCCATATATGCTATTTTGCTTTGAATGATCGTTCAATACGCTGATGGACGAACTGGGAGGACGGCATATGCACAGAATCGGCATAGTCGGCGCGGGGATCGCCGGCCTGCATCTGGCTCTTTATCTGCAAAAGCGCGGCATCGACGCCACGTTGATCACCGATCGAGAGCCCGACACATACAGAGGATCGCGACTGCTCAACACGGTGGCCCATCATGCCACCACGCTGGAGCGGGAGAGCGAGCTCGGCGTGAACCATTGGTCCGATCCGAAGGACCACTATTATTTTCACGATCACTGGCTGAACATTCCCGACACGCCGTTGCAGTTCCCGGGACATTTCAAGAAGCCGTCGCGCGCAGTCGACTACCGGATATACCTGCCAACCCTGATGAACGACTTCTCCGCCCGCGGCGGGAAGATCGAATTCGGCCGGATCGAGGAGGACGACATCCAGCCCCTGGCCGACCGGTTCGACCTGATCGTCGTCGCGGTTGGCAAGGGGCCTCTCGGGGCCATCTTCGCGCACGATCCAGTCGAGAGCCCGTACCAGCAGCCGCAGCGGCGACTGAGCGTAGGGCTCTACAGCGGCGTAGCGCACACGGACCCTATGAATGTCACGCTTTCACTAACTCCGGGCGCGGGTGAGCTGATCGTGATCCCGATGATCACATTCGATGGAATTGGGACAGCGCTGCTGTTCGAAAACGTGCCCGGCACGGAACTTGAAGCAACCGTCACCACAAAATACGAGGACGACCCGGCCGCTTATCGGCAGGTCATTCTCGACGCGCTCGAGAAATACCACCCTTCCGTCTACGATCGCGTGGACACGTCGAAGTTCGACCTGTGCCAGCCGCAGGACTCCCTTCAGGGCGGCGTGGTGCCGACGGTACGCAAGACCTCATTCGAATTCGACAACGGCAAGTTCGCTGTCGCGGTCGGCGACGTACATGCGACGCTGGATCCGGTGGTTGGCCAGGGCGCCAATATCGCCTCGTGGTCGGCATTCAAGCTTGGTGAAGCAATTGCCGAGGCACCTGTCCTGGATCGGCGCTTCATCGAACGGGCCGATCTGGCGCGCAACGACCGCTGCCTTGCCGCCGCCAGGTGGACCAACCTGATGATGCCGCCGCCATCGGAAGAATTTCAGATGCTGCTCGGCGCCATGAGCCAGAACAAGTCGTTGTGCGACGAGTTTACCGAGAATTTCAACTGGCCCGAACGCCAGTGGGACAATCTCAGTTCGCCGGCACGCATTCGCGCCTGGATCGAACGCAGCACGCAAGCCGCCGAATAGTGAGAGGGAAGCCATGCACTGCCTTACCGTAATCTATCCCCGGCCCGACGACGAAGCCGCGTTCAAGGCCTATTACGAGCAAAACCACGTACCGCTGGCGGCAAAACTGCCCGGCCTCAAGCGGATGCATTTTGCCTATCCCGAGGCGGTCGGTCCGGGTGACGTGTTCTGCATCTTCCAGGGATATTTCGACGACGGCGCAGCGATGGGTGCGGCCATGCAATCAGAAATTGGCCAGAAGGTCGCGGCAGACGTACCCAACTACTCGCCCAAAGGCGCGCAAGTCATCCATTTTCCCGTGGAGGCCTAGTTGATGCGGCGGCCCGATCCAGCCGAATTTCGCCGTGCCGTGTCCCGCTTCACCACCGGTGTGACGGTGATCGCATCCCGGGACCAGCAAGACGAGATCGTGGCGCTGACCGCCAACAGCTTTACGTCGGTCAGTTTGAGCCCACCCACTGTTCTCGTCTCGGTTGCAACGGGGCGCACACTCAAGGCCATAAACGCCAGCGGCCGGTTCGGAATAAGCGTCCTGCCCGCATCGGCCAGGAAACTGTCGAGCCACTTTTCCGGGCAGCGCATCCCGGGCCTGACACCGGAATTCGAGGGTGTAGGCGAAAGCCCAAAGCTGGCCGAGGCACTCGCCTATTTCGACTGTCTTGTCGAAAAGTCCATCGTCGTGGCCGACCACACGCTTCTCATCGGCGCAGTTCAGGACTGCCAATACGCCGATGCCGACCCGCTGGTGTTCTATTCCAGCCAATATCACAACCTTGGCGCCTGAACGGCGCGAGAACAACCTGACAAGGAGCAGGCCGATGGCTTTTCACATGACCATCAACGGGAATGCCGCGTCCGCACAATCGAGTTTCGAGGTCGCAAACCCCGCAGGAGGCATCGCCGGTGAGGCGCCGAATGCGTCCCTGGCGGACCTGGATGCAGCGGTCGCGGCAGCGAAAACGGCATTCGACACCTGGTCGACCCGTCCCGACGACGAGCTCCGCGAGGCATGCCAGGCAGTTGCTGCGATGATCGGCGAGCATTCTGAAGAGCTGGCACGCATCGTAACCGCCGAACAGGGCAAGCCCCTTAACGGCCTCGGTTCGCGCTGGGAACTGGGAGGCGCACAGGCATGGGCGGGATATACGGCCGGGCTGTCTCTGCCGATGAAGGTACTGCAGGACTCCAACGAAGGGCGCGTTGAACTCTACCGCAAGCCGATCGGCGTCGTAGGGTCGATCACGCCGTGGAATTTCCCGGTCATGATCGCCGTATGGCACATCCTGCCGGCGCTGCGCACCGGGAATACGGTGGTGATCAAGCCGTCGCCCTACACGCCGCTGGCCACCCTGCGCATGGTCGAACTCATGAACGAGATCCTTCCGGCGGGCGTGGTGAATGCGATTTCGGGCGACGATGGCGACGTAAATCTCGGCGCCGCGATGTCCGACCATCCGGATATCCGCAAGATCGTCTTCACCGGCTCCTGCGCAACCGGCGAGAAGATCATGGCATCGGCCGCGACCACCATGAAGCGGCTGACGCTCGAAATGGGCGGCAATGATGCTGGAATTGTCCTGCCCGATGTCGATGCCAGGCAGATCGCGGAAGGCCTGTTCTGGGGAGCCTTCATCAATAACGGGCAGACCTGCGCTGCCATGAAGCGCCTCTATGTGCACGAGGACGTGCACGACGAGGTCTGCGAAGCCCTCGTCGAATTTGCCGGCAAGATACCTGTGGGAGCAGGCACAGACGAAAACGCCATACTCGGCCCGGTCCAGAACAGGCGTCAGTTCGACAAGGTCAAATCGCTCGTGGACAGCGCGAAGACAACCGGAACGGTGTTGCTGGGCGGCGATGCTGGCGACGGACTTTTCTTCAATCCGACGATCATCTCCGACCTGCGTAATGGGGACCCCCTGGTAGACGAAGAGCAGTTCGGGCCTGCCTTGCCGGTGATCAGATACTCCGACATTGACGAGGCCATCGCTGCCGCCAATGACAGCCAAAACGGATTGGGCGGGTCGGTCTGGTCTTCGGATGTCGAGAAGGCGCGCATGGTCGCCAGGCGGATGGAATGCGGGTCGGTCTGGATCAACAAACACGGCGCGATACAGCCCAACGCCCCATTCGGCGGGGTCAAATCGTCAGGCGTTGGCGTTGAATTCGGCGAAGAGGGGCTGGCAGAATACACCGACATCCAGGTCTTGTTCTCCTAGATCAAGCCTGCCGGAGTGCCACTCCAAACTCCGCAGCGACATCGCTACGGACGAAAATCTAGCTCGCTTCGCGCATCTGCTCGGCGGTCTGAAGGTCGACCGAAACGAGCTGGCTGACGCCCTGCTCGGCCATGGTGACGCCGAACAGCCGGTTCATGCGCGCCATGGTGATGGGGTTGTGGGTGATGATGACGAAGCGCGTCTCGGTCGAGGAAGCCATCTCATCCATCAGATTGCAGAAGCGTTCGACATTGTGATCGTCGAGCGGCGCGTCGACCTCGTCCAGCACGCAGATGGGCGCCGGATTGGTGAGGAAGACGGCGAAGATCAGCGCCATCGCCGTCAGCGCCTGCTCGCCGCCTGAAAGCAGCGTCATGGTCTGAGGGCGCTTGCCCGGCGGGCGGGCAAGGATTTCGAGACCGGCTTCCAGCGGGTCTTCGGATTCGATCAGTTGCAGCTCCGCCGTACCGCCGCCGAACAGATGCGTGAACAGGCGCTGGAACTGCTGATTGACCTGATCGAAGGCCGCCAGCAGCCGCTCGCGGCCCTCGCGGTTCAGGCTCTGGATCGCCTGCCGCAGCTTGCGGATCGCCTCGATCACATCTTCGCGCTCGGTAACGATGGTCTCGAAGCGCTCTGTGAGTTCCTGCTGCTCGGCCTCAGCGCGCAGATTGACCGCGCCCAGACGCTCGCGTTCCACGCGCAGCCGGTCAAGCCTGCGCTCCAGATCGCCGATCTCCGGCAGGCTCTCACCCTCGGCAAGACCCGCATGGCGCAACGCCTCAGCCGGCGCGACATTCAAGGCCTCGCGGATGCGCTGCTCGGCTTCCTTGCGCCGCTCCTCGGCGGCGGTCAGCTTTTCTTCGGCCCGAACGCGCTCCTCACGCGTCGAGGACAGGGCCTCGACTGCGGCTGCGGCTGCACGATCGAGTTCAGACTGCCGGTTCTCGGCCTGCTGCAGGCGCGAGGCCGCGCTATTGCGCAATTCGTCTGCCTGCGACAGTTGCGACATCAGAGCGCGGCGACGGGCGTCAATCTCATCGGGAGTTTCGGCGAGCTTTTCCTGCTCGGACGCTGCTTCCTCGCGCCGCTCCGTCAGCGATGCGATCTGGCGGTCGGCGTTTTCTGCCCGCGATTTCCAGCTTTCGCGTTCATTCTTGATCGCTGACAGGCGGTGCAGACGCATCTCCGCCTCACGAGCGAGACCCTGGTGGGCGGCGCGCGCGTCGGCCAGCGTCGCGCGGTCCTGCGCCACTTCGCCCGACAGCGCGTCGAGCCGGGCCTGAAGCTCGGTGAGATCGGGAGCGGCTGCAAGTGCGGTTTCGGCCTCGCGCGCATTCGCGGCGGCCTCGTCGCGTGTTTCAACGATGCGCTGGCGCGATTCTTCGAGAGCGGTCCGGCGGCTCGCCAGTTCGCCTGCCGCGCGCTCTGCTTTTGCAAGCTCCTCGCGCGCCTCTTCCAGCGCCCGCTGCGCGACGCGCCATTCCTCGCGGGCAGTCCTCTCCGCCTCGACGGCGTCGCGAACCGCGGTCTCAGCCTCGGCATGTGCGGCTTCGGCGGCGCGCAAGCGCTGGGTCGCCTCGCGCACTTCGGCATCAAGTTCGGCAAGCCGGTTCTTCTGCGCCAGCCGCTGCGCGGCGGCGGTGGGAGCGTCTGCACTCGCGGTAAAGCCGTCCCAGCGCCAGAGCGCCCCGTCCGTCGCAACAAGACGCTGGCCAGGCTTCAGCTGGGCCTGGAGACGAGCACCGTCGGCTGCATCCACAACGCCGATCTGGGCAAGCCTGCGACCAAGTTCGGCCGGGGCGCGGACCAGTTCGGCAAGGCTCTTCACGCCTGCGGGAAGCGCCGGATCGCCATCGCTGGACGCAGCTTCGCCCCAGTGGGCGGGCGCAGACCGGTCAAGCGGCGCATCGAGATCCTCGCCAAGCGCCGCACCAAGGGCTGCCTCGAACCCGCGCTCGACCGAAATCTTTTCCAGCACGGCCGGGAACAGCCCGCCCGAGGCGGCGTTGATGATCTTCGACAGCGTGCGCGCTTCTGTCTCAGCGCTCTGGAGGGCGGAACGCGCCTCCTGCACGGCGGGCCGCAACTCCGCCTCGGCGGCGCGTTTTTCCGATACCGTCTTTTCCGCCTGCGTTGCCCTGGCTTCGCCGCTGGTGGCGGCAGCCTCGGCATCCTGGACGGCCTGCTTCTTCGCAGCGGGGTCGGCCAGCTGGCTGATCCTTTCGGCGATTTCAGCCGTCTCGGCATCCAGTTGCGCAAGCTGCCGCTCAAGGCGTTCACGCCGTTCATTGCCTTCCTGCAGCGCGCGCTGCAATTGCGCGCGGCGGGCCGAAACCTCGGCGCGTTCGGCCGTCAATTCGCCAAGTGCTGCCTCGCTTGCAGACAATTTGGACTGCGCATCCTCGAATGCCTGCCTTGCGGTCTGCTCCTGCTCGGCCGCGCCGTCATTGGCGGCGACCAGCCCCTGCTCCTCATTGTCGAGGCGCTCGAGCACGGATTCGTTGTCCTGCAGAAGCTGATTTTCACGCGCGACATCCTGATCGAGCTGCGCGATCCGCTTTTCGAGTTCCGATTGACGGTTGCGAACCCGCTCCGCCTCTTCGTCGATCTGGCCAAGCGCGATCTTCAGGCGTTGCAGTGCCGCCGCGGCGGCGGCTTCGGCATCGCGCAGTTCCGGCAGCTTGCTGGAACCGACGGCCTGATCCTTGGCGGCCTGCATCTGGGCAGAGGCTTTCTCGCCGACGGCCGCGGTGGCAACCGACAGGGCCGATTGCGCCTCGGCCTCGGCATCGCGCGCGTGCGACCATTTCAGGTGCAGCAGTGCTGCCTCAGCCTTGCGGATATCGGCCGACAGGTTCTTGAACCGCGACGCCTGCCGTGCCTGCCGCTTCAGGCTTTCGATCTGCGACTGCAGTTCGCCGACCACATCGTCGAGGCGTTCGAGGTTCTGTTCGGCGGCGCGTAGGCGCAACTCGGCCTCGTGGCGGCGCGAATGCAGGCCGGAAATGCCAGCCGCCTCTTCCAGAAGCGCGCGGCGCGCTTGCGGCTTGGCCTGTATCAGCTCGCCGATACGGCCCTGACCGACCATGGATGGCGACCGGGCGCCCGTCGACTGGTCGGCGAAAAGAAGCTGCACATCCTTGGCGCGGGCTTCCTTGCCGTTGATACGATAGACCGAACCGGCCTCGCGCTCGATGCGGCGCGATACCTGCAGCTCGTCCTGATCGTTGAAGGCAGCCGGCGCCTTGCGGTCGGCATTGTCGAGGAAAAGCGCGACTTCCGCCGTGTTGCGAGCAGGCCGGGTGGCGGAGCCGGAAAAGATGACGTCGTCCATCCCGGACGCACGCATGTTCTTGTACGAGTTTTCACCCATCACCCAGCGCAGGGCTTCGACAAGGTTCGACTTGCCACAACCATTCGGCCCGACAATACCGGTCAGGCCGCGCTCGATGACGAATTCGGACGGATCGACGAAAGACTTGAAGCCGAGCAACCGCAGCCGGTTGAACTTCATGGCCGCGCTCCCACGGGGACGCGGACCACAGGCCAGCCGGCGAAGGCGAGCCTAAAGGTGGCTCTCAATGATCGCCGACACCTGTTCAACCGTCAGAGCCCCCGAATATTTGCTGCCATTGATGAAGAAGGTGGGCGTCGCCTCAACCTTGAAGTCGTTGGCGCCGCGCGTCTTGACCGAACGCACATCGTCCAGGAGCTTCTGGTCCGTCAAGCAGGCCTCGAAGGACTCCTGTGAAAAACCCGCCAGTTTGGAGATTTGCAACAAGGCCGAGCGTGCATCCTGCACGCTTGCCCAGTTGCGCTGTTGCTGGAACAGCACGTCCACCATGGCGAAATAATTGTCGTTTGAACAACGGGCCAGCATGAAGGCCGCCTCGGCACGCGGATCGAACGGGAATTCGCGGAACACCAGCCGCGCCTTGCCGGTATCGATGTAGCGCTCCTTGATCGTCGGCAGCGTGTTGGCGTGGAAACTGGCGCAATGCGGGCAGGTCATCGACGCATATTCGACAATCGTCACCGGTGCGTCGGCCTCACCCAACGCCTTTTCAGGCAGCGCGCCTTCGGCCAGCAGATCGTCCATGTTCACGCTGCCTTGCGCGGGTGGCGCTTCGCCGGTGTCGACGGGAGGCGTCTCAGCGGGTGTTTCGGCCTCGTCGCCACAGGCGGCAAGCAAGGCACCGGACGCGGACACCGCGATCAGCGAGAGAAGGAGTTTGCGACGTGGCAACAAAACTGACATGCGAATCACCTGACAATGCTGGGATATTGCGTTCGGAAGGGACAGAAAGGCGATAGTTGGCGCTGAAATAAGGCAGCTTCGTCCCCAGGCCAATCGTGCGCGGCACGGAATATGTTCACGAAAACGCGAGAGGCCGCGCGCTAGCGGCGGCTGCCGGCCACACTCTGGCCGAGCCTGGCGAGCGCCTTGCGCAGTTCATCGTCCTCTATTTCAGCGGTCAAACCGTCGATCCTGTCGGTTTCGGCAGCCGACAGCTTGCGTGGCGGGGCGGGCTTTGTCTTCACCTCGCCGACCGGCTTTTGAACGATCCGCAGCCGGCCGATTGCTGCAAAACCGAGATATGCGTTGACGCGGTCGATGACTTCGCCGGTCTGATGCTGGAGGTTCAGCGCGTTCGCGCCCGAACAGCAGACAACGAGCGTGGCCGGCTCAAACGGGTCGTCGTCGCTCTTCCGGCGCGGCCAGATCACCTTCTCCGGCCTGGTCACTCCCGCAAGCGACGGGCCGACGATCTCGTCCCAGCTCTGCACGAGACCGATCGAGATACCTGCGCGGCGGCGCAGAACCGGATCGAGTATACTCGTCGCAAGGTCGGAGACCGGAACGGGATTGCTGTAATTGCGTTTGGCTGCCATGTCGGTCGTTCGCATCTCCTATTGCCTTCTTAACGCAAACCACACGCGACCGCACCATGCCCAGGGCCGCAACGACATCGCCGCAGTCAGCCGCAAGGAGCGATCACGCCGAAAAGCTGCTTGTCTGGTACGACCGGCATTCACGTGTGCTGCCGTGGCGCATTGGGCCATCGGAGCGGATGAAAGGCGTGCTGCCCGATCCGTACCGGGTCTGGCTGTCGGAGATCATGCTGCAGCAAACCACCGTGGAAGCGGTGAAGCCCTATTTCCGCAAGTTTCTCGACAAATGGCCCGACATCGCCGCACTCGCGGCTGCCGGGACAGACGACGTCATGAAAGCCTGGGCCGGGCTCGGCTATTATTCCCGCGCTCGCAACTTGAAGAAATGCGCCGATGCGATCGTAGCCGAACATGGCGGTGAGTTCCCGCGCGAATACGTGGATCTGATCAAGCTGCCCGGCATAGGCCGATACACGGCTGCTGCAATTGCCGCGATCGCGTTCGACAAACCCGAACCGGTGGTGGACGGCAATGTGGAGCGGGTGACAAGCCGGCTGTTCGCCATTGCCACACCGCTGCCGCAGGCCAAGACGGAAATCACGGAGGCAGTCGCTGCGATGCTTCCCGAAAACCGTCCGGGCGATTTCGCGCAGGCGATGATGGATCTCGGCGCGACAATTTGCACACCGCGGCGGCCCGCCTGCCTGCCCTGTCCGCTCAGCGATAACTGTGCAGCGCTGAAGGCGGGCGATCCGGAACTCTATCCGGTCAAGCCGGCCAAGGCAGAGCGTCCTGCGCGCAAGGGTGCTGCCTTCGTAGCCGTCCGCGAGGATGGCGCCGTGATGTTGCGCAAGCGGCCCAAGAGCGGCCTGCTCGGCGGCATGTCAGAGGTGCCAACGACGGGCTGGAGTTCGCGGGTGAATGGCGAAACGGATGTCGGATCGGCCCCCTTCCCAGCCGACTGGAAACGGGCCGGACACGCCAGCCATGTCTTCACGCATTTCTCGCTGGAACTCGTCGTCTATCGCGCGGATGTCGGCCGCATGAGCGCCCCCTACCACCACTGGTGGTCCACGACTGACAATTTGATGGGGGAAGCGCTGCCAACCGTCATGAAAAAGGTAATCGAAGCCGCTATACCCGGCGCGACTCGCACATCACCCAATCGGTAGTTTCCTCCTCATGACTGAAATTCGCCACATCGTGTTCGACATCGGCCGCGTGCTGATCCACTACGATCCCGACATTCCCTTTCAGCGCATCATTCCCGACAAGGACCGGCGGCGCTGGTTCTTCGATAATATCTGCACGCACGAATGGAACCTGGAGCAGGACCGGGGCCGCACGATTGCGGAAGGCGAAGCGTTGCTGCTGGCCCAGTTTCCGGAAGAGGCGGACAACATCTTCGCCTTCTACCGCCACTGGCACGAGATGGTTTCGCACGCCTATGACGACAGCGTTGCAATCATGACGGGGCTGATCGAAGACAGCCATGACGTTACCATGCTGACCAATTTCTCGGCCGAGACTTTCCCGACCGCCCGCGAGATGTTCCCGTTTCTCGATCTGCCGCGCGGCGTCTCCGTTTCAGGCGAACTTGGCCTGATCAAGCCCGACCGCGAAATCTACGACCATCACATTTCGGAGTTCGGGCTGGAGCCGTCGGCGACGCTGTTCATCGACGACAGCCAGCAGAACGTCGATGGCGCGATTGCGGCCGGCTGGCACGCGGTTCAGTTTACCGGCGCGGACAAGCTGAGATCGGATCTCGCCGGCTACGGAATCGAGCTCAGAAACTGATTCAACTTCCTAAGGTGTCGATTCACGCAACTGCGGAGATGAATCCGCGGCCGCACTCAAGCTACTGATTTTATGTTGCTTTCAGGCTCCAGCTGCTGCCATCTGCTGCCGCGCCACGCGGCGTAATTCGTCGATCGGCAGCAGCTTGTCACCATCTTCATAATGCCAGAAGGTCCAGCCATTGCAGGCGTCCAGCCCCTGCACCTTGGCGCCCATGCGGTGGATGGAAGCGGCCTGTCCCTCGAAGAACAGCGTGCCGTCGGCGCGCACCTGCGCGGCCCAGCGGCGGCGTGTGTCGTAAAGCACGGTGCCGGACTTCATCAGTCCCGATTCCAGCAGGCTGACGAATGCGACGCGCGGTTCGGCGCGTTTGCCGGGGATGACACGAAGCTCGGCTTCGGCCAGCGGCTCGACGGCGGCGATGCGTTCACGAGCTGCATCGATGTAATCCTGTTCGCGCTCACAACCGACAAAATGACGGCCTAGTTTACGCGCGACCGCGCCGGTAGTGCCGGTGCCGAAAAACGGATCGAGCACGACATCGCCCGGCTTGGTCGAAGACATGAGCACCCGCGCCAGCAGCGCTTCGGGTTTTTGCGTCGGGTGTACCTTGTCGCCGTTTTCGTCCTTCAACCGCTCGCCCCCGGTGCAGATCGGAAACAGCCAGTCGGACCGCATCTGCACATCGTCATTGGCGGCTTTCAGCGCTTCGTAGTTGAAGGTGTAGCCCTTGGCGTTGGCGTCGCGCGAGGCCCAGATCATCGTCTCGTGAGCATTCTGGAACCGGCGGCCGCGAAAGTTCGGCATCGGGTTGGTCTTGCGCCAGACCACGTCGTTGAGGATCCAGAAGCCGAGATCCTGCATCGTCGCACCAACGCGGAAAATGTTGTGATAGGAGCCGATCACCCAGATCGTGCCGCTGGGTTTGAGCACACGCCGGCACGCAAGCAGCCAGGCGCGGGTGAAGGCGTCATAGGCGGCGAAATCGTCGAAGCGGTCCCAGGCATCGTCAACCGCATCCACCTTTGACTGGTCCGGGCGGTGAAGGTCGCCGTTGAGCTGGAGGTTATAGGGCGGGTCCGCAAAAATCGTGTCGACCGAATTTTCCGGTAGCTTCTCGAGCGCCGCGACACAGTCGCCCTTCAGGATCGTGTCGAGCCATTCGGATTTGTCGGAAGATGCGGAGAGGTCGTCCAGTAGGCGAACTGCGGACATGGGTACACCTGAACTCGGAAACTTTTACAGACACTGTTTACTGGCCGTTATGGTTACCGTTTCGCGTAAAGAATTGGTGAAGCAGGCGGGCGCATTTGCCCCGCTGGCGGCGATGGTGTAACCGGCGGCTCGACGCACCGCAGGCCGGTGCCCTCTCCAAGCAACGAGCTATTACCTTGACCCAACTCGTCATATTCGATTGCGACGGCGTCCTCGTCGATTCCGAAATCATCGCCGCGCGCGTGGAAACCGCGCTGCTGGCCGAGGCCGGATACGAGATCGACCCCATCGAATTTGCCGGGCGTTATGCCGGCCTGACCTTCAAGGACATCCTGCTCAAGATCGAGGGCGAGACGGGTCAGGTCTTCCAGGCAACCATGCTCGACAGGCAGCGCGAGGTACTCGACAAGCGACTGGCGAAGGAAGTGCGGGCGATTACCGGCGCGCGCGAGGCGGTGGCCGCGGTCAGGCAGCCGCGCTGCATATGCTCGAACTCACGTTCCGAGCGGCTCGAGATGATGCTGACGAAGACAGGCCTGATGCCGTTCTTTGAGGGTCACGTCTATTCCGCAATGGACCTGCCGGAGAAGAAGCCCAAGCCGGCGCCGGATATCTTCCTGCATGCAGCGACGCAGATGAACGCCGATCCGCGCGACTGTTTCGTGATCGAGGATTCCGTGCACGGTGTCACGGCCGCAAGGTCGGCCGGCATGCGCGTCATCGGCTTCACCGGCGGTTCGCACAGCTTTCCCGGACATTCCGACATGCTGATGGAGGCCGGCGCCGAAACGGCGATCAATCGCTGGAGCGATCTGGGCCCGGTGCTGGAGGCGTTGTCGCTTTGGTCGGAAGACGAGGCCGGCTCGGCCTAGCTCACTGCAGGTGACATCAAGGCGTGTCGTATGGCCCTTCGTCGTAACCAGCGAAAATCACGACATTCTGGGTGGCCGGAACCGGAATCTGGATTGCCTGGTTATTGAAGATGAACTGGGTTGCGCCGATCGTGTCGCCGATCTCGACCGGATGCTTGAAAAGCTCCGAATAAAGCACATCGCTGCCCTGGATCACCGCGACCCTGATGGGCATGGTGATCGTTCCCGCCCGACCCTTGGGACCGGGAACGATGCGCCCGGCAACGGCGACATCGATGTTGAGCATCCCGTCCGCCCGGGTGCACTTGCGCGTCACGTCAGCGATCGATGCCTGATAGATGATGCGGGAGGAGTCGTCCTTGCCGCCGCGTTCATAGGTGTTGAAATAGGCGGTGCCCTCGCGAAGCCTTATCGCCGGGCAGAACATGCGCAGTTCGCTCACGTTGATGGGTTCCTCGGCCTGTTGAGGTCGGAGGTCCAGCGCGTCAACACCGCTGTCAGACTGACAACCCGCCAGCACGACAGCCGACAATGTCAGCACCGATGCGACGGCAAAAGAAATCCTGCGCAACAAAAAACCCCTGAAACTGTGCTTCCCTTGCTCCAAGCGGCTGTTCTATATCAACCGCGCGCGCCAAAAGCGACCGAATGAATAAGGTTTTTCAAAGGCCGGTAAACGACCCAACGGCCGTCAGGATCAGATGAAATGAACTATGTCAGCACCAGAGGAACTGCCCCCCAACTGGGATTTTCCGATGTTCTTCTGGCCGGTCTGGCGCGTGATGGCGGTCTCTACGTGCCACGGGAGTGGCCGTCATTCAGCGCCGCCGAAATCCGGGCAATGCGCGGCCTTACCTATCCGGACCTCGCAAAGCGCCTTCTGACACCGTTTCTCGGCAGCGAGATCGACGAAGCGACCTTCGCCGGCATTGTCGACGAGGCCTATGCGACGTTCCGGCACCCCGCCGTGTGCCCGCTTGTGCAGACGGGACCGAACGAGTTCATGCTGGAGCTGTTCCACGGACCGACGCTGGCTTTCAAGGATGTGGCGATGCAGCTTCTAGCGCGCCTCATGGACCACGTTCTGGCCGAGCGAGGGCAGCGCGCGACGATTGTGGGCGCAACGTCGGGCGATACCGGCGGGGCTGCCATCGACGCCTTTGCCGGCAGCAAGCGTACCGACATTTTCATCCTGTTCCCGCACGGCCGCGTGTCCGCAGTCCAGCAGCGGCAGATGACGACGTCAGGCGCGAAGAACGTTCACGCGCTGGCAATCGAAGGCAATTTCGACGACTGCCAGGGGCTGGTGAAAGGGATGTTCAACGACCACGCCTTCCGCGACCGGCTGGGCGTCTCAGGCGTGAACTCCATCAATTGGGCCCGGATCATGGCCCAGATCGTCTATTACTTCTCGTCCGCCCTTTCACTCGGCGCACCGGACCGTCCGGTTTCGTTCACCGTTCCGACGGGTAATTTCGGCGACATTTTCGCCGGCTATGCCGCCAAGCGCATGGGGTTGCCGGTCGACAATCTGGTCATCGCCACCAATGACAATGACATTCTTGCCCGCGCGCTGGCGACCGGAAGTTATGAAACGCGGGCCGTGATACCCACTACATCGCCGTCGATGGACATTCAGGTCTCGTCGAATTTCGAGCGGCTTCTGTTCGAGGCCAGCGGACGCGATGCGGAATCGGTGAAGCGGGCGATGGACGGGCTGAAACAGTCCGGCGCGTTCACCATCGATGCGTCGACGCTCGAGGCCATTGGCGCGGATTTCACCGCTGGCACGACCACAATGGACGATGCCGCAAAGACGATCCGCGACGTGCTGGAGCATTCCGGATATCTGCTCGATCCGCATAGCGCCACCGCGCTTCATACCGCCCGAGGAGTGCAGGACCCGTCCAGCCCGATGGTGGTGCTTGCGACCGCGCATCCGGCAAAGTTTCCCGATGCCGTAAAAGCCGCATGTGGCGTCGAACCCGCCCTGCCCGTCTGGCTGGGTGACCTGATGCAAAGAACCGAAGAATATCAGGTTCTTCCATCTGACCTCAAAATATTGGAGGATTATGTGGAAGACCGTGCCCGCGCGACCGCATAGGCGGCCGCCGAGGCCAAACGTGTCCCGGGGAGTGAGAATTTGATGGGTGTTGAGGTAAGCCGTCTGTCGAACGGCATGACCGTTGCTACCGAAAACCTGCCGCATATTGAAAGTGTTGCCCTGGGCGTTTGGGTCCGGTCCGGTTCTCGCAACGAGCGCGACAACGAGCACGGAATCGCGCATCTGCTTGAGCACATGGCTTTCAAGGGCACGGGATCGCGTTCCGCCTGGGACATCGCCTCCCAGATCGAGAATGTGGGCGGCGAGATCAACGCCGCGACAAGCGTGGAAACGACGGCGTTCTACGCTCGCGTGTTGCGCAACGACGTGCCGCTGGCAATCGACATCCTGTCCGACATTCTCACCGACTCCAAATTCGACGCCGAAGAACTGGTGCGCGAGCAGCATGTGATCCTGCAGGAAATCGGCGCTGCCCACGACACGCCGGACGACATCGTTTTCGACCGCTTTGCCGAAACCGCGTTCCGGCACCAGACGCTGGGACGGTCGATCCTTGGCACACCCGACACCGTGCGTTCCTTCTCATCCGACAATCTGCGCTCGTTTCTGGAACGCCAATACGGAGCTGACCGCATGGTCGTGGTGGCCGCCGGCGCGGTCGATCACGACAGCTTCGTGCGCCAGATCGAAAACCGGCTTGGCGGGTTCCGCTCCAAGGCCGAAGCAACCACGCCGCAGATGGCGCATTATGTAGGCGGCGATTTCCGCGAAGACCGAGACCTGATGGACGCGCAGATCGTTCTCGGTTTCGAAGGGCGCGCCTATCACGTGCGCGACTTCTATGCCTCGCAACTGCTCTCCATGATCCTGGGCGGCGGCATGTCGTCCCGGCTGTTCCAGGAAGTGCGCGAGCGCAAGGGTCTGTGCTACTCGGTCTACGCGTTCCACTGGGGATTTTCCGACACCGGCATTTTCGGCGTTCACGCCGCGACCGGCAAGGAAGACATCGAAGAGCTGGTGCCGCTGCTTCTCAACGAGTTGCACAAGGCGGGCGAGCAAATCACCGACGAGGAGCTTAACCGCGCGAGGGCGCAATACAAGGCCGGCCTCATCATGGCGGCGGAAAATCCTGCCAGCCGCGCATCGCAGATCGCGCGGCAACTGCTTCTCTACGGACGTCCGATCCCGATGGAAGAACTCATGGATCGCCTGTCGAAGATCACGGTCGACAGACTGTCGGACCTTGCCGGCCGCCTGTTCTCGACGACGCCGACGGTCGCCGCGATCGGGCCCATCGGCACCATGCCCGCATTCGAAACCGTACGCGACGCGCTGGTGCGCGGTGAAACGCCGGCGCAGAGGATCGCGGTCTAGGGCTATCGACGACGATGTTCAGTCTGGCCGCCTACCGCCGCCCGGAGCCGGTACTGGCGGGACCCAGGGTCAAGCTGCGCTTGCCGAGAAGGGGCGACTACCGGTCGTGGGCAGAGCTGAGGCGCGAAAGCCAGGCATTTCTCACCCCGTGGGAACCGCGCTGGACAAGGGACGAACTGGAGCGCGGCACCTGGCGCGAAAGGCTGCGCCGCTACCGCTACGAATTCAACAGCGGGGCAAGCATTCCCTTTCTGATCTTCGACCGCGAGAACGGCGCTCTCATCGGCGGCATCACGCTCAGCAACATTCGCTACGGCGTCGCGCAGACCGCCAGCATCGGCTACTGGGTCGGCGAGAAGCACTCCGGCAAGGGGCTCATGGTCGAAGCCCTTCAGCTGGTGGTAAACCATGCGTTTACCACGCTGCGATTGCACCGCCTCGAAGCAGCCTGTATTCCCGGCAACAATCGATCGGTTCGCGTGCTTGAAAAAGCCGGATTCACACGCGAAGGACTGTTGCATTCCTACCTGAAGATCAACGGGATCTGGCAGGATCATTTTCTTTATGCCCGGGTGGCCGACGGCCATCCACCGGCGGTTCAATGAGGCTCCGCGCGTTGGAGACAACAACAAGAAAAATCGCAGCGCTGCTTGCCGCCCTTTTCGCCCTGCTTGTCATGAGCGCGGCCGCGTGGGCGGTGGAGCCGATCAAGATCTCACGTGACGACGTTGCACTCGACCTGTCGCGCGCGGTCGAGATCTATCGCAACCAGGGCCAGAACTTTCAGGTGTCGACCGCGCCCGGCCTCGACGGCATCGTGCGCCGTATCGAGGTGGAAGCCAGCAGCGATCGCTCCACCGGCGACTGGGCCGTTTTCGCGCTCGCCAATAATTCCGACCAGCAGCTCGACCGGCTGATCGTGGCGCCGCATTTCCGGCTTTCCGGCTCGGGCATGATCTGGCCCGATCTCGGCACGCGGCGCATCGCAGCCATCACGCCGAGCGAGGGCTTCGCGCTCGACCGGCAGGCAAGCAGCGACGCCGACGCCTTCCTTGTCACGCTCAACCCCGGGTCGGTGGTGACGTTCGTCGCGGAACTCTCCGCCACACGCCTGCCACAGGTCTATCTGTGGGACCCGGAAGCCTACAAGGACACAGTCAATTCCTACACGCTGTTTCGTGGCATCGTTATCGGCATTTCGGGGCTTCTGGCGCTGTTTTTGACCATCCTGTTCGTGGTCAAGGGCACGTCGATGTTCCCGGCCACAGCAGCCCTTGCCTGGGCCGTGCTGGCCTACATTTCCATCGACTTCGGCTTCATGACGCGGGTGATCGACATTTCGCCCGGCAACGAGCAGCTTTGGCGCGCGGGAACCGAAGTCGCACTATCGGCGACGCTTGTCGTATTCCTCTTCACCTATCTCAACCTCAACCGCTGGCACGGTCATTTCAGCTATGGCGCGCTGGCCTGGATACTGGCGCTGGTCGCGATTGGCGGCGTAGCGTTGTTCGATCCGGCGGTGGCGGCCGGGATTGCCCGTATATCCTTTGCGCTGACGGCCGTCGTCGGCATCGCGCTGATCGCCTTCCTGAGCTTTCAGGGTTACGACCGCGCCATCATGATCGTGCCGAGCTGGCTGATGATCCTCGCCTGGCTCGTCGGCGCGTGGATGACGGTCACGGGCATGCTCGACAACGACATCATCCAGCCGGCGCTGGGCGGCGGACTTGTGCTGATCATCCTGCTGATCGGCTTCACCGTCATGCAGCACGCCTTTTCCGGCGGTGCGCTGCATCAGGGCCTGTTCAGCGACATGGAACGCCAGTCGCTTGCGCTGACGGGATCGGGAGACAGCGTGTGGGACTGGGATGTGCTGCGCGATCGCGTGGTGACACGGCCCGATGTAAGCCGCCAGCTCGGGCTTGCGCCCAACAGCCTTCACGGCCCAGCACGCAACTGGCTGCCGGCACTTCATGCCGACGACCGCGACACATTCCGCACCACGCTCGACGTTGTGCTTGAACACCGGCGGGGGCGGATTTCGCAATCCTTCCGGCTGCGCGGCGCAGACGGGCACTATCACTGGTTCCTGCTGAGGGCGCGCCCGGTCATCGGGTCGGACGGCGAGATCATCCGGTGCGTCGGCACGCTGATCGACGTGACCGAACAGAAGAAGGCCGAGGAACGCCTGCTTCATGATGCGGTCCACGACAATCTGACCGGCCTGCCCAACCGCGAACTGTTCATGAACCGGCTGGAGACGGTGGTTGCGCTGGCGCGCGGCGACGACAAGGTGCGGCCTTCCGTCTTCGTCATCGACATCGACCGGTTCAAGAACGTCAATGACAGCCTTGGCATATCGGCGGGCGACACTATCCTTCTGACGATCTCGCGGAGGCTGCACCGACTGTTGAAGCCGCAGGATTCACTGTCCCGCTTTTCCGGCGATCAGTTTGCGGTGATGCTTCTGTCGGAGCAGGACCCTGCCCGCATCGCAGCGGTGGCCGACGCCATCAGGCAGGCGATCCGTGCGCCAATCAGTTTCGCCAAGCGCGAGATCGTGCTCACGCCGTCGATCGGTCTGATCTCGTGGACCTCGCCTCAAGCGACCGCCGACGAAATGGTCAAGGATGCCGAACTTGCCATGTTCCAGGCCAAGCGCTTTGGCGGCGACCGCACCGAGCCTTTCCGGCCAGCGTTCCGCTCGGTCGGCACGGACAGGTTGCAACTTGAATCCGACCTTCGGCGCGCGCTCGACCGCAAGGAACTCACGCTGGCTTATCAGCCCATCGTGCGGCTGGAAGACCAGTCGATTGCCGGGTTCGAAGCGCTGATCCGATGGGAGCATCCGCGGCGCGGAACCATACCGCCGGCGGATTTCGTACCGATTGCCGAAAGTTGCGGCCTGATTGTGCCGCTCGGCCTGTTTGTCATGCAGCGCGCGGCGGAAGATCTGGCCGACTGGCAAAAGCAGATCGGCGACGTGCCCTTGTCGGTGTCGGTCAACCTTTCCAGCCGCCAGTTGCTGCGGCGCGATCTGGTCAACGACGTTTCCTCCGTCATTGCGCGCTCCGGCATCAAGCCGCGCTGTTTCCGGCTCGAAGTCACCGAGTCTCTGGTCATGGACAATCCGGAACAGTCGAACCACGTGCTCAACCGCCTCGCCAATCTCGGTATCGGCCTGTCGCTCGACGATTTTGGTACCGGCTATTCGTCGCTTGCCTATCTGACCCGTTTCCCCTTCGACACGATCAAGATCGACAAGAGTTTTGTCGACGACACCAGCCCCAAGCGCGTGGTGCTGCTCAAGTCGATGGTCAACATGGCTCACGAGCTTGGTCTGTCGGTGGTTGCCGAAGGCGTAACCGACGAGAGCGATGCGCTGCAGCTGCGCCAGATGGGGTGCGAATATGTGCAGAGCTTCGCGTTCGGCCAGCCACAGTCGGCCGACGCCACGTTCAGGCTGCTGAAGGAGCAGTTCCCGCTCGCTCAGGCGTGACCCGCGGTCTCGCTGAAATGTACGAGGTTGACGCCGATATGGGCGAGGATGCGCTCATATTTGGTGTCGATATCGCCGTCGAACAGCATTTCGGAATCGGCAGGGCAGGTTAGCCAGCCGTTTTCGGCGATCTCGCCCTCAAGCTGGCCTGCGCCCCAGCCGGCGTAACCCAGCGCCATGAGCGCCCGGTGCGGTCCGCTGCCGGTCGAGATGGCGCGCAGAATATCAACAGTCGCGGTGAGGCAGACCTCGTTGTCGACCTGCATCGACGATTCCACCACATAGTCGTCGGTATGGAGGACAAAGCCGCGGCTGCGATCGACAGGCCCGCCGTGGCGCACGACGATATCGCGCGCCGACGCCGGCATGTTGGGCGTCTCCTGTTCTTCGAGCACGCCCAGTTGCACCAGCAGATCGGGAAAGCGCAGTTCCTGCACCTGATTGATGATCAGGCCCATCGCACCCTCGTCGTTGTGGGCGCAGAGGTAGATGACGGTCTTTGAGAAACGGTCATCCTTCATTCCGGGCATGGCAACCAGAAACTGGCCGTCCAGGTAGCCATCCGTAGTCCGGGGAAGCATGTCTTTTGCGACCTTTGCCATATGCGGAGCCTAACGCGTTTCGCGGCGGCTTGGAAGGCGCGAGGTTGGGCGCCCGCATCACGTCGATTCACGAGGTTATGAAAGTGTGCGATGCAAATGCGACTTGCTCTTCCGTCAGCTATCGCCACATTGCGCGCATGACCGATTTCCTTGTCAGAAGCGCTTTGCCGGCCTTCATCCTGTGCTCGCTTGCGACGCCGGCGCTCGCCGGGTCGAGCGAATGGGCCAAGGTCGAGGGTGGAGCGGTGCGTGTCGTAACAGAAGGTTTGCCTGACGCTGACGGCGATCTGCGCGGCGCGCTGGAGATCAGGCTTGAACCCGGCTGGAAGACCTATTGGCGCGATCCGGGCGAAAGCGGAATACCGCCATCGGTCAATGTTCTGGAACCGTCAGGCGGCACAAATGTCGACATCGGCTTTCCTGCTCCACAACGCTTCAATGACGGTTATTCGATCTGGGCCGGCTACGACGAACCAGTCTCGCTGGCGCTTGATTTCGATCTTCCGGACGGGGCCGCGCCCGACCAGCTGAACGTCTCCGTATTTCTCGGCATCTGCGAGGTGATCTGCATTCCCGTGCAGGCCGAATTCGGCATCAACCTGACCGACAGCAGCAATGCCCTGCCCGACCGCAATTCGGTGGAAGCGGCATTCGCCGCCCTTCCGAAACCTGCCAGCCCGGAATTCGGAGCAGTACTGACAGACGTCGGTGAGGACAAACTCGTCATCGAAGTCAGCCTGCCCGGGTCAATCTCCAGCAAGCCAACGCTCTTCGTCGCCTCGACGGCGAACTGGGCCTTTGATGTTCCCCAACCGGGGGATGGGGCGAATGGCGGCACATTTGCGGTGCCGGTGCTGATTGCGCCCGAGGCCGGTGCACCAGCCGACACCATTCACTACACTCTCGTTGCCGGTGACGACGCCGTATCCGGTACGCTGGATATAGCCAGATAGCGCACTTCGCCGTTTGCGCCCGGGCACAGACCCCCTATAAGCCTTCCGCATTCCTCTCACAGACAAGGTATGGCGATGACGATTTCGGTTGGCGAAAAACTCCCAGAAGGCACACTCAAGCTCATCACCCCGGATGGCGCTAAAGACGTTACGACCGAGGAATATTTCGGCGGCCGGAAGATTGTGCTGTTCGGTGTGCCGGGTGCGTTTACGCCGACCTGCAGCGGCAGCCACCTGCCGGGTTTCGTTGAAAACAGGGACGCGATCCTGGCCAAGGGCGTCGACGCGATCGCAGTCATTGCCAACAATGACCATCACGTCATGACCGCCTGGGCGCGCTTTACCGGCGCCGAAGACAAGATCGATTTTCTCTCCGACGGCAACAGCACCTTCGTGGAAGCGATAGGCATGCTGTACGACATGTCGGCCGGTGGCCTGGGTCACCGCACGCTGCGGTTCTCGATGATCGTCGACAATGGCGCGGTGACGACGCTCAACATGGGCGACAAACCCGGCCAGGCCGAGATCACTGGCGCTGCACGCATTCTGGAACAGCTCTAGCTGTCCGAAGCGGCTTTCCGCTTTGCTGGTTTGAACTCGGCCATTCCGTCACGCGCGAGTTCGTCCGCGCGCTCATTTTCGGGATGGCCGGCATGACCCTTGACCCAGTGCCAGCTGATATCGTGGCGCCGGGTCAGCTCGTCGAGTTCCTGCCAGAGCTCGACATTCTTGACCGGCTTCTTGGCTGCTGTCTTCCAGCCGTTTTTCTTCCAGCCGTGAATCCAGCCTGAAATTCCGTCTTTCACATAGCTGGAATCGGTGTGGATCTCGATCCGGTGCGGCCCGCCCTTGAGTGCCTCAAGCGCCTTGATGGCCGCCATGAGTTCCATGCGATTGTTGGTGGTCTGGGCCTCGCCGCCCTTCAGTTCCTTCTCGACGCCATTGTAGCGCAGGATTGCGCCCCAGCCGCCGGGTCCCGGATTGCCGGAGCATGCTCCGTCAGTGAAGATCTCGACTACCTTCATGCCTCGAGCCCGTATTCGGACGCCGAGCCGATGGCCCGGTGAAAGCGCACGCGCCGCAGATATTCCTTCGGGTCGCGTTTTTGCACCATCGCGCCGTCGGCAACATGCAGCCAGTCGTAGAGGCGGGTCATCAGGAAGCGCAGTGCCGAACCATGCGCAAGTACGGGTAGCGCAGCGGCCTCCTGCGCCGTCAGCGGCCGTCTCGACTGATAGCCGGAAAGCAGCGCCTTCGACTTGGTCAGGTTGAAGGAATGATCCTTCTCGAAGCACCATGCGTTGAGGCAGGTCGCCAGATCGTAGGCAAGGAAATCGTTGCAGGCGAAATAGAAGTCGATCAGCCCCGACAGTTCATCGCCAAGAAAGAATACATTATCGGGAAACAGGTCAGCGTGGATGACGCCTTCGGGCAATCCCTTCGGCCAGTCGGCCGCGAGCCGTGCGAAATCAGCCTCGATCTCCTCCTCAAGACCGCGCTCGACCTCATCCGCGCGGCTGCGCGAGCCATCCCACAAAGTTCTCGAACCGGCCATCGACATCGCGTTCTCGCGATGTATCGGGAAATCCCGGCCGGCCAGATGAAGATCGGCCAGCGCCTCGCCGACCGCGCGACAATGGGCGGCAGTCGGACGGCGGACCCAGAAGCCTTCCAGAAAGGTGATGACTGCCGCGGGCCGCCCGGCAAGCGTTCCAATCAGTTCGCCGTCCCTGCGGCCGACCGGCAAAGGACAGGAAATTCCCTTGTTGGCCAGATGCTGCATGAGGCCCAGAAAAAAGGGCAGATCGGCGCGTTCGACGCGCTTCTCGTAAAGCGTGAGGATGTACTCGCCGCCCGTCGTGTGAAGCAGGTAGTTCGAGTTCTCCGAACCCTCGGCAATCCCGCGATAGGACCGCAATTCGCCGACTTCATACCCGGTGAGAAACGCCGCCAGCTCGGTTTCGGAAATGTCGGTATAGACGGCCACTCAGGCGGCTCCGTTCACAAACGCCATGTCGGCATTGGTGATTTCGGTATCGCGGAGCACGCGATTGACCGGAAAATTCTCGTTCTCCGGCACAGTCAGCGCAACATCGACGGTGACATCGAAGCGCTCACGAAACGCCTCGATGATCTCGTCGACAATGATCTCGGGTGCCGATGCGCCGGCCGAAAGGCCGATAGTCTTTGCCCGGTCCAGCTCGTTCCAGGGGATCTCGGTGGCGCGTTGCACGAGCAGACCACGGCTTGCGCCCGCGCGTTCGGCGACCTCGACCAGACGGCGCGAATTGGACGAGTTTGGCGCGCCCACCACCAGAAACAGATCGGTGCCGGGCGCGGCCAGCTTCACCGCCTCTTGCCGGTTGGTGGTGGCGTAACAGATCGATTCAGACGCAGGCGGCTGAAGCTCTGGAAAGCGCTTTTCGAGCGCCCGGATCACGCCTGCGGTATCCTCGACCGAAAGCGTGGTCTGGGTGACGTAGCCAAGTGCCGCCGGATCTGGCGGGTCGATACGATCAACATCGGCTTCGGTCTCGACCAGCGTAACCGTTCCGGCCTCCAGCTGACCCATCGTGCCGATCACCTCGGGGTGGCCGGCATGGCCGACAAGCAATACGTGACGGCCGAGCCGTTGATGCCGCATCGCCTGCTTGTGCACCTTGGAAACCAGCGGACACGTGGCATCGAGATAGAACAGATTGCGCGCCTCGGCATCGGCCGGCACCGACTTCGGCACGCCATGCGCGGAAAACACCACCGGCCGGTCGCGATGATCCGACGGTATTTCGTCGAGCTCCTCGATGAAGATCGCACCGCGCTCGCGCAGCCCGTCCACGACATAGCGGTTGTGAACGATCTCATGGCGAACATAGACCGGCGCGCCATATTTCTTCAGCGCCAGCACGACGATCTGGATGGCTCGGTCGACGCCCGCGCAAAAGCCGCGCGGTTCGCACAGCCTGATCGTGAGGGGTGGTCTTGCTGGCTGGGTCATTGCTTGAGCCGGGTGTTCATATCGCGCAGATGGAGTGCGCCGGCGGCGCGTGTCAAGGTCAGCCGCGGCGACGGGCGAAACGGAACAGCGCGACACCGACCAGTGCGGCCGCCAGTCCGTACCAGGTCACCGCATATTGCAGGTGATTGTTGGGCAGTTCGATCAGTGTCACGCCGCCGACCGGCAGGCCACCCTCCACCGGCGTTTCGTCGGCATCGATGAAGAACGGCACGACCTCGGTGCCGGCGGGCAGCCCGGCGGTCGCGCTCATTGCCGCCATATCCTTCCAGTAGAATATGTTCTTGGCCGGCTCGTTGTCCGGCACGATGAAGGATGGCTTGTCCTGCAGCGGGTCGCGGGCAAGGCCGCTGATTTCCACCACACCCTCCACCTGCCCCGTCTCGCGCGTGGCCGGATCCTTGCGGTCGTAAGGCACGAAGCCGCGATTGACGAAGACGGCGCGGCCGTCCGCCAGCATCAGTGGCGTGTAGACATTGAAGCCCGACTGCCCCTTCCAGGTCGAAAAAAAGTGCCGCTCGCCTGAGTGCAGATATGTGCCTGACGCCGTGACTGGCCAGTATTCGACACTGCCCTGCGAGCCGAAGCGCTGCTCCATCTCAGTCAGCTCGACAGGTGCTGCCTTGGTGCGCGTGTCGATGTCGGCCAGCAGCCCTTCCTTCCATTGCAGGCGATAGACCTGCCAGGTGCCAAGCCCGATCAGGACGCTGAACGCAGTTGCAAGGGTGATGAAGACGGCTACGGCCCTGAAACCGCCCGCCCGCCGCACTGAGATGTCGCTCACTTGTCGCCCAGCCGTCCCTCGGCCGCCTTGTTGCGGTATTGTAGCGTGATCAGCACGCCTTTGATCAGCCTGAGCGCAGTCAGACACAGGACAATCGCCAGCGGTATCCAGAGCAGGAAATGAACGACCAGCGGCGGGTTGAGTGTCACCTCCATCCACAACGCCAGGCCAACGACAATGAAACCGATGATCAGGATGACGAACACCGCCGGCCCGTCGCCGGCGTCGGCGAAGCCGTAGTCCAGCCCGCAGACACCGCAGCCCTTGCCGACGGTAAGGAACCCCGAATAAAGCCTTCCCTCGCCACAGCGCGGGCAGCGGCCCGACAGGCCAGCCTTGACCGGGTCGACCGGCGCCCAGAGCGCCTTGTCCTGTTCGCTTCCGTTCCCGCTCATGGCCTGATCTCTATCGGGGTGCCGTTTTCGACCATGTTCCAGATCTCGTCCATCTCGGCATCGGTAACGGCGATGCAGCCATCGGTCCAGTCGACCCGCTGCAGCAGCCATGACCACCAGCCAAATCCGTTGGGCTGTCCGTGGATCATGATGTCACCGCCCGGGCTGTAGCCGGCTGCTGCGGCGGCGGCGCGATCGGCTTCGTTGGGATAGGAAATATGGATCGACAGATGGAAGGAGCTGTTCGGATTGCGCCAGTCGAGCACATAGCGACCTTCCGGCGTGCGCTCGTCGCCCTCGCGCTGCTTGTGACCGACCGGGCTGTCGCCAAGCGCGATGTCATAGCTGCGCACCACCTCTTCTCCAGACATAAGCATCATCGTTCGCGTCGCCTTTTCCACGATCACCAGATCGATACGGCTGTGTTCGCCGGCGCTTGCGGGCATCGCGGCCAGCAGGGCGAGTGCAAAAACGACAATGGCGGCACGTTTGATCATGCCGCCATCATCCAGGTCCAATGCGTCCAAATGACGGACGCTGTTGTCATGCGTCAGTGGGCGATCGTCGCTCCGGCGGAAGCCCAGACATAGACGCAGACGAAGAGGAACAGCCAGACCACGTCAACGAAGTGCCAGTACCAGGCGGCCGCCTCGAAGCCGAAATGCTGTTGCGGCGTGAAATGTCCCGCCATTGCCCGGAACAGGCAAACCAGCAGGAAGATCGTGCCGATCAGAACATGGAAGCCGTGGAAGCCCGTCGCCATGAAGAAGGTGGCGCCATAGATGGAATCGGAGAACTGGAATGGAGCCTCGGCATATTCGTAAGCCTGTACGCAGGAGAACAGGATGCCGAGCGCAACAGTCAGGGTGAGACCCCAGACAAGGCCCTGACGGTCATTGTGCAGCAATGCATGGTGCGCCCAGGTGACGGTCGTGCCCGACAGGAGCAGAATGATCGTGTTGTAGAGCGGCAGGTGCCAGGGATCGAGAACCTCGATGCCCTCGGGCGGCCAGTGCCCGCCGGTGTATTCGGTGCGCGCAACCTGGGCCGCTTCGTTTGCAAACAGGCTGGCGTCGAAGAAGGCCCAGAACCATGCGACGAAGAACATGACCTCCGACGCGATAAACATGATCATGCCGTAGCGCAGATGCAGCGAAACTACCCGGGTGTGGTGGCCCTCATGCGCTTCCTTGATCGTGTCCGACCACCAGGCAAACATGGTGTAGAGCGCGATCGCCAGGCCGATGAAGAACAGCCAAGGATTGGCGATGTTGACACCGAAGATCGGAAACTCGCCACCGCTCAGATAGCGCATCCAGGCAACGCCCCCGATGGCCATGATCAGCGCACCGATCGAACCGATAACCGGCCACGGGCTCGGATCGACCAGATGATAGTCGTGATGTTTTGCGTGCGAGTCAGCCATGGCTCTAGCCCCCGAGATTTGCGCCCGTCCTGGGCAGCGATACGGATTGATCTGCTTCCGGCGACGGGTTGTCGATCGGATAGAATGTGTAGGAAAGCGTCAGCGTGTTGATGTTCTTCATCTCCGGCAGATCGACGATCGCCGGATCGATGTAGAACACAACAGGCATTTCAATTTCTTCGCCTGGTTGCAGCGTCGTGTCGGTGAAACAGAAACACTCGACCTTCATGAAATAGGCGCCGGCGAATTGCGGCGTCACATTGAAGGATGAGCGGCCCGACGCCGGCTGCCTCGACAGGTTCCTGGCGCGATAGGCGACCTGTGTGGTCTCGCCAATCTTCATCGTCACGTCGCGCTGAACCGGCTGGAAGTCCCAGGGCAGGCCGGCCGACGTGTTGGCGTCGAACCGCACCGTGATCTTCCGGTCCAGAATGGTATCCGACAGTTGCTCGGTGCGCTGCGTGGTGCCGCCATAGCCGGTCACCTGGCAAAACAGCTGGTAGAGCGGCACCGCGGCATAGGCCATGCCGATCATGCCAACGAAGAACGCACCGCATGCCAGCGCGATCACGCCGTTGTTGACGCGCTTCTGGCCGCCAGCCTTGTTGGTGTCGTCTGCGCTCATCACGGCCTCAAAACGGACGGTCCAAAATCGACGGACCGAACTTCACCAGCGTGGTGACGTAGAAAATGACCACCAGCGCGCCGAGAGCCAGCGCGAGCGCAATCGAGCGGCTGCGGCGCGCCTTCTTCTGGGCGTCGGTCATGTCGACATATTCCTGTTCCGCCGGCTTCATGCGCCCAGGCTCCGCATCACAACGTGATCGACCATGATCAGCGCAAAGATGGCAAACAGGTATAGCAACGAATAGCCGAACAGCGCCTTGGCGGCCCTGGTTTCGGCCGTTGCCAGCACCTGCCAAGCATACCAGACGAACCCGACGCCCAGCGCCAGCGCTGCGAGGCCATAGGCCATCGAGGAATAACCGAACACGGCAGGCAGAACGCCTGTGGCGGCGACAAGTACGGAGTAGAAGAAAATCTGCCGGCGCGTGGAGGCTTCACCCGCCACGTTCGGCATCATGGGAACATTCGCCTTGGCGTAGTCGGTGGTCGAAAACAGCGCCAGCGCCCAGAAATGCGGCGGCGTCCAAAGGAAGATGATCAAAAACAGGATTACGCTTTCCAGACCGATCGTTCCTGTGGCGGCGGTCCAGCCGATCATGGGCGGGAATGCACCTGCGGCGCCGCCGATCACGATGTTCTGCGGCGTCGAGCGCTTCAGCCACATCGTGTAGACAACGGCGTAGAAGAAGATGGTGAAGGCGAGCATTGCCGCTGCCAGCCAGTTGGCCACAAGGCCCAGCGTCACGACCGAGAAAGCCGACAGCACCAGCCCGAAAGACAACGCGTCGACGGCGCGGATGCGGCCTGCCGGAATTGGCCTGCCAGCGGTGCGGGCCATGACCCGATCGATGTCGGCGTCGAACCACATGTTGAGCGCACCCGACGCGCCAGCGCCGACTGCAATCGCCAGAATGGAAATGACGGCAATGAACGGGTTGGGCTGAACCGGCGCAACGACCAGGCCGACGAAGGCAGTAAAGACCACCAGAGACATGACGCGCGGTTTCAGCAGCGCGACAAAGTCGCCCGCAGTCGCTTCCGTGATGGAAGCGTCAGCGTCGCTGATCAGCTGTGTCTCGACAAGCGCCATTGCAGTTCAGGTCCGTATCATGGGCAAAACCGCCGGTAAGCCCGGCGGTCGCCATTTCCGTTCCGCTCCTAGCTGATCTTCGGCAGCTTTTCCCACTGGTGGAAGGGCGGCGGGGAAGGCAGCTGCCATTCCAGCGTCGTTGCACCCTCACCCCACGGGTTGGCGCCCGCTTCGCGCTTCTTGGCAAAAGCCTCGAACACGCCGATCAGGAAGATCACGACACCCAGCGCCGACAGGTAGGAACCGTAGGAAGACACGATGTTCCAGCCCGCGAATGCGTCGGGATAGTCGATATAACGGCGCGGCATGCCGGCCAGTCCCAGGAAGTGCTGCGGGAAGAAGATCAGGTTCACGCCGATGAAGGTTGCCCAGAAATGCAGGCGCGCGATCAGCGGCGAATACATGTAACCTGTCATCTTCGGGAACCAGTAGTACCAGGCCGCAAAGATGGCGAACACCGCGCCCATCGACAGGACGTAATGGAAGTGGGCCACGACGTAATAGGTGTCGTGCATGGCGCGGTCGAGGCCGGCATTGGCCAGTTGAACGCCGGTAACACCGCCGACCGTGAACAGGAAGATGAAGGCGATTGCCCACAACATTGGCGTTCGGAACTGGATCGAACCGCCCCACATGGTGGCGATCCAGGAGAATATCTTCACGCCGGTCGGCACCGCGATGACCATGGTGGCGAACACAAAGTAGCGCTGCGTGTCGAGCGAGATACCGGTCGTGTACATGTGGTGCGCCCACACCACGAAACCGATCGCACCGATCGCAACCATGGCGTAGGCCATGCCGAGATAGCCGAAGACCGGCTTGCGCGAGAAGGTCGACACGATGTGGCTGACGATGCCGAAGCCCGGCAGAATCAGGATGTACACTTCCGGATGCCCGAAGAACCAGAACAGGTGCTGGAACAGGATCGGGTCACCGCCGCCTTCGGGCGCGAAGAAGGTCGTTCCGAAGTTGCGGTCCGTCAACAGCATGGTGATGCCGCCAGCCAGAACAGGCAGAGACAGAAGCAGCAGGAACGCCGTCACCAGCACCGACCACACGAACAGCGGCATCTTGTGCAGGGTCATGCCCGGCGCGCGCATGTTGAAGATTGTGGTGATGAAGTTGATGGCGCCCAGGATCGAGGACGCACCTGCGATATGCAGCGACAGGATCGCCAGATCCATCGCCGGTCCGGGCTGCCCGGATGTCGAAAGCGGCGGGTAGATCGTCCAGCCGCCGCCAACGCCGAAAGCGCCGGCAGGACCAGGCACGAACATCGACAGAAGCAGAAGTATGAATGCCGGCGGAAGCAGCCAGAAGGAGATGTTGTTCATGCGCGGGAAGGCCATGTCCGGCGCCCCGATCATGATAGGCACGATCCAGTTGCCGAAGCCGCCGATCAGCGCCGGCATGACCATGAAGAAGATCATGATCAGGCCGTGGCCGGTCGTGAACACATTGTACATGTGCTTGCCGGCGTCGATGGCCGCGTCGCCTTCGTAGCCGTAGACCATGGAAGCCAGGCCGTGGAATATCTGGATGCCCGGCTCAGCGAGCTCCCAACGCATCATGACGGACAGGAACCCGCCGATGATGCCGGCAATGATCGCGAAGATCAGGTAGAGCGTGCCGATATCCTTGTGGTTGGTCGAGTAGACCCAGCGCGTCCAGCCATAGGGCTGGTGATCGTCGTGGGCATCTGCCGCAGCGCCTGCCATCTTTTCCGCTCCGTTCCTGTTTTTCGTGCGCGCCGGCTTATTCGCCAGCAGCCGCGAATTTCACGTCGTCCTGGCTGCCGACAGCAGCCATCAGGTTCGTATATGCGCCGCCGAGATCAGCCTGGGCGTCGGCGCGCCACGCATTGTACTGCTCGTCGCTCACCACGCGGATCGCGATCGGCATGTATGCGTGGTCCTTGCCGCAGAGTTCCGAGCACTGGCCGTAATAGAGGCCCTCGCGCTCGGCCTTGAACCAGGTTTCGTTGATCCGGCCTGGAACCGCGTCCACCTTGACGCCGAACGCCGGCATCGCAAAGGCGTGGATGACGTCGGATGCCGTCACCAGAACACGAACGGTCGCGTTGACCGGAACGATCACCTCATTATCCACGGCCAGAAGGCGGGGATACTCGGCCAGATCTTCCTTGCCGGCATCGGCGCGGTCCTGCTCGCGCAGCATGAAGGACGAGAACGAGAGATTGTCGTCGTCCTGGTATTCATATTCCCAGTTCCACTGAACGCCGGTCGCCTTGATCGTGATCGAAGGCTCCTCGTCGGGCGTGTATTGCGCCGTTAGCAGCTGGAATGAGGGAATTGCGAGGAAAAGCAGAATGACAACCGGACCGACCGTCCAGATGACTTCGATCAGCGTGTTGTGGCTGGTGCGCGATGGCGTCGGGTTTGCGCTGGCGCGATAACGGATCATCACCCAGGCCAGCAGCCCCATCACGAAGACGGTGATCGGAACGATGAACCACAGCGTGTAGACCTCGAACCAGGTGATGTCTTCCATGATCGGCGTCGCTGCCGGCTGGAACCGCGCCTGCCAGGGCGTCGGCTGCGCGGCAAGCGCGAGCTGCGCCCAAAGGAGCAGCGGAAGAGAGGTCACGGCGGGCAGGATTTTCTTCATCATCCTCAATCTCTTCGGATCGACTTCGTCGGCGCCGCCAACATTCGCTCATGGAACATGGCGGCAAACTGGAAATCGGAACACAATTGGAAACCGGCGCGGAATCCCTGCGTTTTCCGGCGACGTTCAAACCACACTCTCACTGTCACCGCAAGAAACCCGTCCGCTGAAGGATGCGGCATTTTTGCGCGCGACGCGAGGATGGGCGTTTTCGGACGATTTCGGGCCGGATTCGAAGCAGAAATACCGGTTACCGGCGCGGATTGGCGCGCCATGTCGCATTTCGGTCGGATTTGCGCCCCATCAGCCCCTTGGGCGACGCAGCGTCGTTCCAGCCTGGCGCATTCTTTCGCTTGTATTCGCGCCGCGTTACATTCCCGTGATTCGCTAGGGAGCCGACATGAGAGTTCACTTGTTCCGGACACTTTTGCCGGCAATCGCTGCGTCCTTCGTTCTGGCCGTATCGGCTCCTTCCCAAGCCCAGCAAAACGGCACGGTGCGCTCAACCCACGGTGCATGGTCGATCATCTGCGACATGCCGCCCGGAAGCTCGACCGAACAATGCGCGATGATGCAAAACGTCATCGCCGAGGACCGGCCCGAAGTCGGGTTGTCAGTGGTTGTTTTGCGTACCGCGGACAACAAGGCCGAGATATTGCGCGTTCTGGCTCCTCTCGGCGTGCTCTTGCCCAACGGGCTTGGGCTCAATGTGGACGGCAAGGATATCGGCCGGGCCTATTTCGTGCGCTGCTTCCAGGACGGGTGCTATGCGGAAGTGATTCTGGAGCAGCAACTGCTCGACACGTTGAAATCCGGCGCATCGGCCACCTTCATCGTGTTCCAGACGCCCGAAGAAGGCATCGGCATACCCGTCGATCTCAGCGGCTTTGGCGAGGGTTTCGCCGCCCTGCCCTAGTGCGGACGCGCAGCCCCGCCGCGATGCCCATACCCGCCGCCGCGCCCAGTCCCGCGCCGGCTGCTATATAGTCACCCCCGTAGACAGCGCCCGCAACAGCGCCCATTGCGGCGCCTGCAACGATCCAGCGCAAGAAAAGCGCCAAGCTCCCCTCCATTTTGCCGACCTGCCGCAGCCCACGGGTGCAAATCAGGTTCGAGAGCCTATATAGCCGAAACGATACGAATTCTCACGGGAGTGCAGAATGGCCGACCGGCTTTTCGACCAGTTCGACATATCGCAGGACGCGGTCCGCGCGATCGTGGAAGACACGATTCACGGCGCCGACGACGGTGAGCTGTTTGCCGAATATCGCGAAGGCGAAGCACTGATGTTCGACAATGGCCGGCTGAAGACGGCGAGCTTCAACACCGACAAGGGGTTCGGGCTGAGGGCTGTGGCCGGCGAGGCGGTGGGCTATGCACACGCTTCGGAATTGACCGAGGCCGCCCTCAAGCGCGCCAGCGACGCGGTGACCACGGTCAAGGCCGGCCATTCCGGCACGCTGGCCGATCATCCGCCCCGTACCAACCGGCACCTTTACGGCGAAGAGAACCCGATCGCGGAGCCCGGCTTTGAAGCGAAAGTGAAGCTGCTCACCGAGATGGACGCTTATCTGCGCGGTGCCGACCCTCGCGTGCGACAGGTGACAGCCTCGCTGGCCGCTTCCTGGCAGCAGGTCGAGATCATGCGTGGCGACGGCACGACGCTGCACGATGTGAGGCCGCTGGTGCGGGTCAATGTCTCGGTTGTGGTCGGCGACGGCGACCGGCAGGAAACCGGCTCCTACGGTATGGGCGGGCGCAAGAGCTTCGGCGAATTCGTGGCCGAGGATTCCTGGAAGTTCGCGGCAAACGAGGCGCTGCGGCAGGCGCTGGTCAATCTGGAAGCCGACCCTGCCCCCGCAGGAACGTTCGACATCGTTCTTGCCAGTGGGTGGCCCGGCGTGATGCTGCATGAGGCGGTCGGCCACGGGCTCGAAGGCGACTTCAACCGCAAGAAAACCTCCGCCTTCGCCGGGCTGATGGGCCAGCAGGTCGCCGCAAAGGGCGTGACTGTTGTTGACGACGGCACGATTGCCGAACGCCGCGGTTCGCTAACGATCGACGATGAAGGCACGCCGACCAACCGCAACGTGCTGATCGAGGACGGCAAGCTGGTCGGCTACATGCAGGACCGGCAGAACGCACGCCTGATGGGCATGAAGGCGACCGGCAACGGACGCCGAGAGTCTTATGCTCACCAGCCGATGCCGCGCATGACAAACACGTTCATGACCGCCGGCGACAAGACACCGGAAGAGATCATCGCCTCGGTCGACAAGGGCATCTACGCCGTCTCATTCGGCGGCGGGCAGGTCGACATCACGTCGGGCAAGTTCGTGTTCGGTTGCACCGAGGCCTACATGATCGAGAACGGCAAGGTGACACGTCCGATCAAGGGCGCGATGCTGATCGGCAACGGGCCGGATGCCATGCATCGCGTCTCCATGATCGGCAACGACATGAAGCTCGACACCGGCATCGGCATGTGCGGCAAGAACGGTCAGGGCGTGCCAGTCGGGGTCGGCCAGCCACATCTGAGAATGGACGCCATGACGGTCGGTGGAACGCAGGCGGGGTGAGCAGACAGCCTGCTTCAATCGTCATCCTCACCGGCGCCGGGATATCGGCCGAGTCCGGCGTCGATACCTTTCGCGATAAGGACGGCATCTGGTCTAAGATCGACTACCGCGACGTCGCGACGCCTGAAGGTTTTGCCCGCAACCCGGCGCTGGTCCACGATTTCTACAATCAGCGCCGCGCCGGGCTGAAGGGTATCCGGCACAACGTCGCGCATGCAGCGCTCGCCCGGCTCGAGCGGGAATTCGATGGTTCATTCATGCTGGTAACCCAGAACATCGACAATCTGCACGAGCAGGCGGGTTCGCAGAACATCGTGCACATGCATGGCGAACTGGCCCGCGCGCTCTGCGCCAATTGCGGCAACCGGCATGCGTGGGAGGACGACCTTTCGGTCGACCTCGCCTGCCCCTCCTGCTCCACGCCGGGCTTCATGCGCCCCGATGTCGTGTGGTTCGGCGAGCTGCCCTATCACATGGAGCGCATCTACGAGGCGCTGGGCGCTTGCGCATTGTTCGTGTCCATTGGCACAAGCGGCTCGGTCTATCCGGCGGCCGGCTTTGTCGAGGAAGCGCGCATAGCCGGCGCCCGCACGCTGGAACTCAATCTCGAACCATCCGAAGGCGTCTCGCTGTTCAATGAGGCCAGGCACGGCAAGGCGACCGAGATCGTACCCGACTGGGTCGAGAGCGTCCTGAACGGCTCGCCCTAGCGCCGGGTCGGCTTCTTTTCCAGCAGCGCGACGGCCTCGACATGCGGCGACCATAGAAACTGATCGATTGGTGTGACAGAGACCAGTTCGTAGCCGCCTTGGACGAGGATCCCCAGATCCCGCGCAAGCGTCACCGAGTTGCACGAAACCGCCGCCACTCTTCGCACGCCGGATCGCGCGATCTGCTTTGCCTGTTCCTCTGCGCCGGCGCGAGGCGGATCGAAGACAAGACCGTCAAAGCGCGAGAGTTCCTTTGCCGTCAGCGGCCGGCGATCAAGATCGCGGCGTTCCGTCGTCACCTTGCGCATACCTTGCGCGTGACGGGCTGCGCGATCGAGCGCTGCAAGCGCCGACTGGTCGGATTCCACGGCATGAACCTCCGCCTTGGCGGCAAGCCTCAGCGCAAATGTGCCGGAACCGGAAAACAGATCGGCGATGCGTTTGCGTCCGGCCAGATGCGCGGTGACCAGCTCCGCCATCGCAGTTTCGGCTTCCGCCGTAGCCTGAAGAAAGCCGCCGGGCGGCAGCTCCACTGGGACATCACCGAACGCAACTATGGGCTTGCGTGGTTCGAGAACGATCTCGCCAGCAAGCGAAACGCGCGCGAAGCCCGCTTCGTTTGCAAAACGCGATACCGCCATGCGTGTTCTCTCCGGCGTGTTGGATACGCCGCCGATGTCTATGTCCAGCCCGGTTTCGGTTACCGTCACTGCCAGCCGCATGGTCTGTTTCTTCGGATCGAACAGCGCGGCGAGAGCGCGGATATCGGCCAGTCTGTTCACGATCGCCGGAAGCAGGATCGGACATTCCTCGATTGGCACCACCATATGCGACATGGCGGAGTGGTAACCCAACAGCATGCCGCGCTCGGTTTTGCGCGCGGCAAACACGGCGCGGCGGCGCGTTTTGGGCGAGCAACGCAGGATGCTCGCCACCTCGGTCTCGATACCGTGCGAACGCAACGCCCTGACAACCAGCTCGCGTTTCCACGCGTTGTATGCGGCCTCTTCCATATGCTGCAGCGCACAGCCGCCGCAGCTGCCAAAATGCCGGCACGGTGGTTCAACGCGCTGGGCGGATGGCTCCAGTACGGCGATCAGCTCCGCCCGGTTCTTGTTGCGGGCAGCGGTCACCACCTCGCCCGGCAATGTATGCGGAATGAAGACCGGCCCGGCTTCGGTTTGCGCAACGCCGTCTCCCTGTGCGCCCAGATGGTCGATGGTGAAACGTGTCGTCATCGGTTTTTCACGCCGCCGAGCAGGAATTCGTGATTGCCGTCACCGCCCTCAACAGGCGAAGGTGTGAACCCCAGCGCGCGCCAGCCCGGCTGGTTTGAAAGCCAGTCGGCCGCTTCGACCGCTATGCGCTCGCCCAGCGCCTTATCCACGATGCCACCCTTGCCGATATTCTCACGCCCCGCCTCGAACTGCGGTTTGACGAGAAAAACACCGAAGGCATTCGCGGCCGCGAGCGCCAGTGCCGGCGGCAATGCCAGCCGCAGCGAAATGAAACTCACATCGCAAACCAGAACCGCCGGCTTTTCGCCGCCCAGATGCTCCGGTTCCAGTTCCCGCGCATTGAGGCCCTCGATGTTCGTCACGCGCGGATCGGATGCCAGTTCGGGTCGCATCTGTCCGTGGCCGACATCGATTGCGATCACGCAGCTTGCGTCACGCTCAAGCAGAACCTGCGTGAAACCACCAGTGGAGGAGCCGATGTCGAGCGCCACGCGGCCCTTTGGATCGAAGCCGAAATGATCGAGACCGTGGACGAGTTTGAGCGCGGCGCGCGAAACATAGCGCTGCGCCGGATCGTCTACGGATATTGCGGCGGCTTCGGCAACTGCCTTGCCCGGCTTGTCTACGATCACGCCGTCAATCGTCACCGTGCGGCGCAAAATGGCGTCGCGGGCGCGCGAGCGGCTTTCGAACAAGCCACGGCTGACGAGCAGGTCATCCAGCCTCAGTTTTCCGGAAGATGTCGAAGGTGACGGTCCCATCGGCCTTCCTTGGCCAATGACCGCCATGTTGGCAAGCCGGCGTATTGCTCAGGGCTTGCCGATCGTCATGCGCGGAAGATCCGTCGCCGGCGCCAACCCGTCCTGCCAGCCGGCCTTGTCGGGTGTGGAAGCTACCGGTTTCCTGCCGGCCTGCCGATTGAAGCGCGGCCTTTCATCGTGGCGAAATCCATCACGCAACGGTCCGAGCCTGCTGATTGCAAGCCTGGTTGCTGCTTCCTGGAGAGCCGGATCGTAGTCCGGCACCGCATTGGCAACCGATGGCAGCGCAACAAGCGTGCACGCTGCTGCCAGGCACTTCTTCGAGTGCATCATATTCTCCCTGTCCTGACCGTGACCTAGCAGACGCGCGCTAAGAAACCGCCAAGCGACAGGGTTACGAAATTGCCAACAAGTTCAGGATGTTCAGGCGCGAACGGCCTTCTGCGTCTGGCCAAGTGCGCCGAAGACCGCGCGCACGATGCCAGCGCTGTCGAGACCGGCGTCGGCATACATTTTTTCCGGCTTTGAGTGATCGACAAAACTGTCGGGCAGCACCAGTGGCCGAATCTTGAGGCCGTTTTCCAGCAGGCCGGAAAGCGCCAGATGCTGAAGCACGTGGCTGGCGAAGCCGCCGACCGCGCCTTCCTCAACCGTGATCAGCACCTCGTGGTTGCGCGCTAGCCGCTCAACAAGTTCGGTGTCCAGCGGCTTGGCAAAGCGGGCGTCGGCAACCGTGGTCGACAGGCCAGCGGCTTCCAGTTCCTCCGCCGCCAGCATGCATTCGGCCAGTCGCGTGCCGAACGAAAGAAGGGCGACCTTGGTGCCCTCGCGCATGATGCGGCCCTTGCCGATTTCCAGCGCCTGACCGCGCTCGGGCATCTCGACGCCAACGCCGTTGCCGCGCGGGTAGCGGAATGCGATCGGGCCTTCATCATAGGCGGCGGCTGTGCGCACCATGTGCTTCAGTTCGGCCTCGTCGCCGGCCGCCATCACCACCATGTCGGGCAGTGTCGCCAGATAAGTCACGTCGAACGCGCCGCAGTGCGTCGGCCCGTCGGCGCCGACAAAGCCGGCACGGTCGATCGGAAAACGCACCGGCAGCTTCTGGATGGCGATGTCGTGCACAACCTGATCGTAGGCACGCTGCAGGAAGGTGGAGTAGATCGCAGCGAAGGGCTTGTAACCTTCGGTCGCCAGCCCACCGGCGAAGGTGACGGCATGCTGCTCGGCGATGCCGACATCGAAGGTGCGTTTGGGAAACGCCTCCTGAAACAGGTCAAGCCCGGTACCCGACGGCATGGCCGCCGTTATGGCGACAATCTTGTCGTCCTGCTCGGCTTCCTGGATCAGGCTTTGGGCAAACACCTTGGTGTAGCTCGGCGCGTTGGCCGGCGCCTTTGCCTGCGCACCGGTGATCACGTCGAACTTCGACACGCCGTGGTACTTGTCGGCGGCTTCTTCGGCTGGCGCGTAGCCTTTGCCTTTTTGCGTGACGACGTGGATCAGCACCGGCCCGTCGCCGTGGTCGCGCACATTCTTCAGCACCGGAACCAGATGTTCCAGGTTATGGCCGTCGATCGGGCCGATGTGGAAAAAGCCCAACTCCTCGAACAGCGTTCCGCCGGTCACGTAACCGCGGGCGTGCTCCACAGCGCGGGTCACGGCCCGGTCAACGCCGCGGCCAAGATAGCCTGTCAGCTTCTTGCCGAAATCGCGGAATCCCTGATAGGTGCGCCCGGAGGCAAGACGGGCAAGATAGCCGCTCATGGCGCCTGAAGGCGGCGCGATCGACATGTCATTGTCGTTGAGGATGACGATCATCCGCGCGTCGAGAGCGCCGGCATTGTTCATCGCCTCATAGGCCATGCCGGCCGACATCGCACCGTCGCCAATGACCGAAATAACGTGGTTCTTGCGGCCGTCGAAATCGCGCGCCACCGCCATGCCGAGGCCGGCGGAAATCGAGGTGGACGAATGCGCGGCACCGAAGGGGTCGTACTCGCTCTCCGCCCGCTTGGTGAAGCCGGACAGGCCGTTTTCCTGCCTCAGCGTGCGGATGCGGTCGCGCCGCCCGGTCAGGATCTTGTGCGGATATGCCTGATGGCCGACATCCCAGATAATCCGGTCGTCCGGCGTGTTGAAAACATAATGAAGCGCGACCGTCAGCTCGACGACGCCGAGCCCCGCGCCGAGATGACCACCGGTCTGCGAAACCGCATCGATCAGTTCGGTGCGCAATTCTTCAGCGAGTTTGGGAAGTTCCGCCTCGTCGAGTTGCCGCAAATCGTCAGGAATGCGGACCCGGTCTAGCAGCGGCGTGGCGGGCGGTTTACTCAATTCTGGCTCGGCGCTCTGGTTACATAAGCTTTAGGGTCAGGACCTACCAATTTGACTGGAATGGTCGGAGCGGATTTGTGCGGATACGAGGAGCAAGCCCGCAGGAAGGCCGAGGCCTTTCAAGGGGTTGCGACAAAGTAGGCCGTGCAAATCCGCCCGATCCGAAGGACGATAGAGCTGACGTCGGTCTGCCGCGTCAAAGCCCTCGACCGGGGGAGTGACCCCGCTCTTCGGGCTTTTCCTTGCATCCCTCGTCATCTCGAACGCCATTCCAGTCAAATTGGTAGGTTCTGACCCTGAGGACATAAGCATTGAGCCGGTGAAAGTAAACGCGCGGCATGGCCGCATCGTGGCCGCGATTTCAGGTTTCCGGCAGCGGCACAAATTCCTCTTCATCGCCGGGCACAATGTCGAAGCGCCCGGTTCGCCATTCTTCCTTGGCCTGCTCGATCCGCTCCTTCGAGGAGGAAACGAAGTTCCACCAGATGTAGCGCTTCGACCCGAGCGAAGCGCCGCCGAAGAGCATGAAATGCGCGTCTCTTTCGGCCTCGACCACGATCTCGGCGCCCGGCTTGAAAACGATCAGCCGGTCCGAGGGGAAACTGTCTCCGGCGATACTCACCTCGCCATCGAGAACGTAGATCGCCCGCTCCTCTGCATCCGCCGGGATCGGCAGGCGCGCGCCCGCTGACAGGCGAATATCCGCGTAGAGCGTCTCGGTTTCGGTGCTTACAGGGGCGGAATTGCCGTGGAACGAGCCGATCACGACGCGAGCGCGCACGCCTTCTGCGTCTATCACCGGCAGGTCGCCGACACGCGTGTGGCCAAAAGCGGGATCGATCTCTTCGCGATTGTCAGGCAGGGCAAGCCATGTCTGCAGACCGGACACCGACATCGGCGCGCCGCGTAGTTCCTCAGGCGAGCGTTCAGAATGAACGATGCCGCGTCCGGCTGTCATCAGGTTCACGTCGCCGGGCGCAATGATCATCTCCGTGCCCAGCGAATCGCGATGCCTGATCTGGCCGTCGAAGAGATAGGTCACGGTGGACAGGCCGATATGAGGATGCGGCCGAACATCCAGCGCCTCCCCGGCGCGCAGCACCGCCGGACCCATACGGTCGAAGAAGATGAACGGACCAACCAGCCTGCGCCGCGCAGTGGGCAGCGCGCGGCGGACGGAAAATCCGCCGATGTCGCGGGCATTGGGAATGATCAGCGTTTCAATGGCGTCACAGGCAAATGCGTCGCCGGGCTTTGGATCGTTTCCGGGAAAGAAGCTCATGCCGGCAAGCTAATGCTCGCCCGGCCGGCCGCCAAGCGGTTTCGCGTGAACGGTGCGTCGCCGTTATTCGCCGTCGAGCGGTTCCGTGCCCGTCGGTTTGCCTTCGCGCGAAAGGCGAATCTTTTCCACCTTGTCCTCGGCTGCCTTCAGCAGCTTCTCGCAATGCGCCTTGAGCGCCTCGCCACGTTCGTAAGTGCGGATGGACTCGTCCAGCGGCACGTCGCCGCGCTCCAGATCCTCAACGATCTTCTCCAGCGCCTCGAGCGCCTTTTCGAATGTCAGCGACTTGATGTCTTCATTGGCGTTGTCGGCCATCTTCTATCCCTTCATCAGGCGGCTGATATGTGCGGCGGTCGAGACTGCGAGCCCCTCAAGGTCGTAGCCGCCCTCCAGCAGGCTGACCAGCCGGTTTGAAGTGTAACGGCCTGCCCGGTCGAGCAGCTCGCCGGTCGCCCAGTCGAAATCGTCTTCGGTCAGGTTGATCTCGGCCAGCGGATCGCGGTGATGCGCGTCGAAGCCGGCGGAGATGATGATCAGGTCCGGCTGGAAGTCGTCGAGTGCGGGCAGGATGCGCGAGCGAAATGCTTCGCGAAACGCGTCGCCGCCATCGCCGGAAGCCAGCGGCGCGTTGACGATATTTCCACTACCGGTTTCGTGTTTCGCGCCGGTGCCGGGATAGAGCGGCATCTGGTGCGTCGACTCATAGAGTACGGTCGGATCGCTCCAGAAGATGTCCTGCGTGCCGTTGCCGTGATGGACATCCCAGTCGATGATCGCCACTCGCTCCGCGCCGTGCTTCTTCTGCGCGTGCCGTGCGGCAATCGCGGCGTTGTTGAACAGGCAAAATCCCATCGCCGTTTCGCGCTCGGCGTGGTGCCCAGGAGGGCGCGAAGCGACGAAGACATTGTCGGCCGCGCCTGAAAACACGTCATCCACGGCAGCGGTCGCCGCGCCGATCGCCGTCAGCGCTGCATCCCAGCTTTTCGGGCTCGCCGAAGTGTCAGCGTCAATCCGCACCAGCCCCTCTTGCGGGATTGCCGCCTCGACCTTGTCGCGGTAGCGCTCTGGATGGGCAAGCAGGATCGACTGCGGATCGCCTATCGGCGACTGCTGCCGGTCGAGCTCGTCGAAGCGTTCCTCGTCAAGCATCCGGGCAATTGCGCGAAGCCGGTCCGGCCGTTCCGGGTGGCCGGGAGGCGTTAGATGTTCGAGATAGATCGGGTGCGTGTAGAGCCGCGTGGTCATGCCCCGATATAGGCCCTTCGGCGCGGCTTGGCCATTGCGTCGCGGCGGCTGCAACCGGTGTTCACAAGAGAAGCGTGGATCTGGCCCGGCGGTTCAAGGAACGACCGCAACAAGGCCGCCGTCCTCGGTGGCGGTGACAATCACGCCGTCGACATTGACCACCGCATGCGCAACGCGCGCCGAAAG
Organism: Rhizobiaceae bacterium; assembly: GCA_965232405.1. Lineage (GTDB taxonomy): Bacteria > Pseudomonadota > Alphaproteobacteria > Rhizobiales > Rhizobiaceae > RCIO01. The sequence goes on along the minus strand of OZ246966.1, from coordinate 2,945,476 downwards.
CGGTACGGTCTCCATGCCGTCGCGCGATACGATCACCAGCGCGCGGCGGTTTGCGCTGGGCACCGCCAGATCGGCGACGCCGTCGCCGGTGAAGTCGCCTGTTGCGGAGAGGTCCAGTTCGCGCGAGCCGATGAAATGATTGGAAAAGCCGGAGCGCGTGGTTCCAGACACTTTCAGCTTTCCGCCCTCGAACGTCGCCATCTTGAGAATGCCGCCAATATGCGGCGTCTGCACCCAGGCGATCATCGGCCTTCCTACATCGGCGTAGTCGGCTATGCCCGCCACATTCAGCCAGCGGTTGCTGCGACCGATCTCCGGCGTTGCATCCAGCAGCGCCAGCGCGTTCTCGCGCAGGCCGAACGCCGCAACGGCCCCGCCGCGCCGCAGCGACGAACGGATGGCGACAACCTCGTTGCGGCCGTCGCCGTCGAGATCGGCAATGCGCGGCGTGATGTCTTCGAATACGTGCGTATCGGCCAGAACATGCTCGTAGCGGCGACCCGCCGCATCTTCGGCAATCAGCGAGCCGGCCTCAATCCTGTCGCCCAAGACACCGTGACCGTAGCGCTTTGTCGGCTGCGCATACCAGGCGCGACGGATGTCGCCGCTCGCAGCCCGCGCAATGCGGCCATCCGGCAGTCCGCCTTCCGGCGCCCTTGGCGGCAAACCGGCAATGTTGGCCGGGGTTAGGCACACGATATGAGCACTGCAACGCGTCAGCTTGTAGGAGGTGCCGTCACGCAGGGCCACGAACTCGCCCCTCGGCGTCGCGACGACGCGGCTCACCGGTGAGGCAGTCTCGATCTGGTGACTTTCGGCCGCAGCCGCTGCGCTGGCAGCGGAAAACGCCAGCGTCGCTGCAAGCAGGGCAGCAGCCGCTCTCAATCGCGGTCCATGAGATCGGTCGATGCGATCTCGATGCCGAAGCCTTCGAGGCCGACATAGTGGCGCTCGCGCGAGGCTATGAGCCGGATCGACGAAATGCCCAGATCGCGCAGGATCTGCGCGCCCAAACCGACTTCGCGCCACTCATTTTCGCGCCGCATCGCCTCGTCGTGGTCCTCCGCGCCATCGCCCGCAGGCCGCGAGCGCGGCTGGTGGGCAACGCCCACCGATCCCTTGCGCAGATAGACGATAACGCCGCGCCCGGACTCGCCCATCTGCTCGACCAGATTGTCGAGACGGCAATTGTTGCCGAACACGTCCTCGACAATGTCTTCGCTATGCAGTCTGACAGGCACCTCGATGCCGTCGCGGATGTCGCCGAAGACCACCGCAAGATGATGCATGGCGTCCCACGGCACGGAATATTCGAAGGCCTGAGCCGGCCCGCCCGCCGTTTCGACCGCAAATGTGTCGACGCGCTGGACAAGTGTTTCCTGCCGCTGGCGATAGGCAATCAGATCGGCCACCGACACCTGCTTCAGACCGTGCTCCTCGGCGAAGCCGGAAACCTGCGGCCCGCGCATCACCGAGCCGTCGTCATTAACCAGTTCGCAGATCACGCCGACTTCCGGCAGGCCTGCAAGGCGGCAAAGATCGACAGCCGCCTCGGTATGGCCGGAACGCATTAGCACCCCGCCTTCGCGTGCGACGAGCGGGAAGACATGGCCCGGCCTCACGAAATCCGCAGTGCCGACATTCGGGTTGGCGAGATTGCGCACGGTCAGCGTGCGGTCGTCGGCCGAGATGCCGGTCGTCGTGCCGTGCTTGAAGTCAACGGAAATGGTGAAAGCAGTTGAATGCGGCGCATCGTTTTCAGCCACCATCGGCGCCAAATTGAGCCGGCGCGCATCCTCTCGCGTCATCGGCGCGCAGACGATCCCGGATGTATGGCGCACGATGAAAGCCATCTTCTCGGGCGTGCAATGAACTGCGGCGACAATCAGGTCGCCTTCATTCTCGCGCCCGTCATCGTCCATGACGACAACGATCTCGCCACGCTCGAAAGCGCGGAGCGCATCGACAACCTTTTTCTGATCGTAAGCCAACATCGCCGTTTCCCTAGACGCGGCCCGTCTGTCCGCGATGCCGCAAATAGTGGTCCGCGATCGTGCAGGCAACCATGGCCTCGCCGATCGGCACCGCGCGGATGCCCACACAGGGGTCGTGGCGGCCCTTGGTCACCACCTCGACCTCGTTGCCGTCGACATCGATCGAGGCACGCGGCGTCAGGATAGACGATGTCGGCTTGACCGCGAAGCGCGCCACCACGGGCTGCCCGGTGGATATGCCGCCAAGAATGCCGCCGGCATGGTTTGCCCTGAATATCGGCTGGCCGTCATTGCCCATTCGCATCTCGTCGGCGTTCTGTTCGCCGGTCATGCGGGCGGTGGCGAACCCGTCGCCGATCTCCACGCCCTTCACGGCGTTGATCGACATGAGGTTAGACGCAATATCCTGGTCGAGCTTGGCATAGACCGGTGCGCCCAGCCCCGCCGGGACGCCTTCCGCCACGATCTCGATCAGCGCGCCGACGGACGACCCCGCCTTGCGGATGCCATCGAGATAGTCGGAAAAAACCGCGACTGAAGCCGCATCCGGCGTGAAGAACGGGTTTTCGACATCGTGGACGAAATCCCAGTCCCAGCTTGAGCGGTCGATCTCTTTTTCGCCCATGCCCACCAGCGCGCCGCGTACGACCAGTCCGGGCACCACTTTGCGCGCCAGCGCGCCCGCGGCCACGCGAGCGGCGGTCTCCCTCGCGGAAGACCGACCGCCGCCGCGATAGTCGCGCAGGCCGTATTTCACATCATAGGTGTAGTCGGCATGGCCCGGCCGGTACTGGCGGGCAATCTCGCCATAGTCCTTCGAGCGCTGGTCGGTGTTCTCGATCATCATGGACACCGGCGTGCCGGTGGTCACCAGAGCGTCGCCATCTTCCAGAACACCGGACAGCACCTTGACCTCGTCCGCCTCTCGGCGCTGCGTCACGAAGCGTGACTGGCCGGGTTTGCGCCGGTCCAGTTCCGCCTGGATATCGGCAACGGTGAACCGGATGCCCGGCGGGCAGCCATCGACCACGCAGCCGAGCGCGGCGCCGTGGCTTTCGCCCCAGGTCGTGACCCGGAATAGATGGCCGAACGTGTTGTGCGACATGAAAAAAAGCCCGCGCCGGAGGTGCTGATCGCCACAGCTTCTATTTGTGATCAGTCCTGTGGTCAAACTGACGGTCGCGCAACTATTTTGACACAATCGGCATGTTTGTGCGTCATAGAAGGACAGGGTTGGGGCAACCTGCGCAAAGCGGGTTCGAAAATGTCAAAGGAAACGGAAATGCGCAGAACAATTGCTACCGCGGGCGCACTTATGCTGATGACCGCAGGAGCGCTCGCCGCGGACACGGACGGCGAAATCAAACAGATCGATGCCGAGGCCATGACCATCACGCTCGACGATGGCAAGACCTACAAACTGCCGGCCGAGATGGACGTCAGCACCATCGAAGAGGGCGCGGTGGTGATCATCCGGTACGACATTCGCGACGGCGTGAACCAGATCATCGACATGTTCTAGCGGAATCAGGTCCGGTGCGCGTCGTTGCTGGCGCGCGCTAGAGCCAGCGGAGCCTGCCGCCGCTCAATTCCAGAATGCGATCCTGAGGCACGCCGCCCGTACAGGCGGCCTCGGGCGAATAATCCTCGATCAGCCTGAACATGACGCGCAAAATGCCGCCGTGGGTGACGCACACGGTGGGACGTTTCAGTTCAGCCAGCCATGGCCCTATGCGGTCGGCCAGCATCTGGTAACTCTCGGCCTCGGCCCCCGGCGGCAGATAGTTCCACTTGTCGCGCTCGCGCGCCGCGGTGCTGCCCGGTGCCCTGGCATCGATCTCGGCCAAGGTGAAGGTTTCCCAGTCGCCATAATGCATTTCGATCAGACGCGGGTCCGTCCTGTAGCCCTCCCGCGGCAAACCCATCGCTGCCCGCACGCGCTCCATCGTCTCGCGGGTCCGACGTTTCGGACTGGCTACGAAGTCGAACGCCTCCGGATCTTCGATCAGTTCTGCCAGCCGTGCCCCGTTGCCGTCCGCCTGCCGGCGTCCGGTTTCGTTGATGTCGGTGTCGACCTGCCCCTGGATGCGGCCTTCGGCGTTCCAGTCGGTCTGGCCGTGCCGGACGAAGTAGGCAAGCGGAAGCATGTTCGGTCCGTGGTCTTTGGGGTGAAACCCGGTAGGCGTTAGTCGTTCTTGACGACGGAGATGTCCGGCGCGTCGACGGCCTTCATGCCGACCACGTGGTAGCCGCTGTCGACGTGCAGCACTTCACCAGTAACGCCGCGCGACAGATCCGACAGCAGATAGAGCGCTGAATCGCCAACCTCGTCGATCGTCACCGACCGCTTGAGGGGGGCGTTGTATTCGTTCCACTTCAGGATGTAGCGGAAGTCGCCGATGCCGGACGCCGCGAGCGTCTTGATCGGGCCGGCCGAAAGCGCGTTGACGCGGATCGCACCACCGCCGAGATCGACGGCCAGATATCGCACGCTGGCCTCAAGGGCCGCCTTGGCGACACCCATCACATTGTAGTGCGGCATCACCTTTTCCGCGCCGTAATATGTCAGCGTCAGCATCGAGCCGCCATCTTCCATCAGCGCCTCGGCGCGCTTGGCGACAGCGGTGAAGGAATAGACGGAAATGTCCATCGTGCGCTGGAAGTTCTCGCGCGTCGTCTCGACATAACGGCCGTCAAGCTCGTCCTTGTCGGAAAAGGCGATGGCGTGGACGAGGAAGTCGAGCTTGCCCCATTTCTTCTGGAGCCCATCGAACACGGCATCGACCGAGGCCATATCCGTCACGTCGCAGTCGCCCGCGATGATCGCGCCCAGTTCGTCGGCCAGCGGCTCGACCCGCTTGCGGAACTGGTCGCCCTGATAGGTGAGCGCCAGTTCGGCGCCTTCACGCTGCAGCGCCTTGGCAACGCCCCATGCGATCGACCGGTTGTTGGCGACGCCCATGATAAGGCCCCGCTTGCCCGCCATAAGGCCGCTGCCAGTGGTCATTGCGTGAAACTCCCTCGCGATATTTCACGAAGGCTATGGCACAGGGTTGTGAGCCCATCAAGCAGGAGGAGGGGGCGTTATCCCCGGCGCTTCTTCATCAGCGCTTCGAGTTCCTTGTCGCGGTCGGGCAGCATGACGCGGACATTGGCGTAAAGATCGCCGCGGCCGCCAGTCTTCACCGGCAGTCCCCTGCCCTTCAGCCTTAGCGAGCGGTCGGAGCTCGAACCGGCCGGGATGGTGACGGCGACCTTGCCGGCCGGCGTCTCGACCGGAACCTTGGCGCCCAGCACCGCGTCCGCGAGTTCGACCGGCACGTCGACATGCAGATTGCGGCCGTCGACGCGATAGCGCGGGTGGCGGCGGAAGCGGATCTTCGCCAGCGCGTCGCCGCGCCCGCCGAGCGGCGAGGGATCGCCCTGCCCCTTCAGCCTGATCGTCTGGCCGTCCTCGACATAGGCCGGCAGTTTCACCGCCAGCTTGCGTCCGTCGGGAAACACGGCCGTCACCTTGGCGGCCTGGATCACATCCTCGATCGTCACATCGAGATTGACGTTGAGGTCGGCAGGTTTGGCCGCACTGCGGGCCTGCGCGCCGGCGCCCGGACCGGAACCGGGTCCACCGCCACGGCCGAACGCGTCGCCGAATATTTCGGAAAAGATGTCGCCGGCGTCGAAGCCGGATGAGCGGAACTCGAAGTGCCTGTTGCCGCCCGGGCCTGCGCCATGCGCCTGCCGGAAGCCGGCAAACGGGTCGCCGCCCGCGCCCTGGAATTCGTGGAAGCGCGGCTTGCCGGTGGCGTCTATTTCGCCACGGTCGAACTGCTTGCGCTTCTTCTCATCGCCAACGACCTCATAGGCCTGATTGGCTTCCGAAAAGCGCTCCTTGGCCCTGGCATCGTCCGGGTTCTGATCCGGATGATACTTCTTGGCCAGCTTGCGGTAGGCCGACTTGATGTCTTTCTGCGAGGCGTCACGCGGGACGCCCAGAACGTCATAGGGATCGCGCATGTGTGGTCTCTAGCGGCAGGAGTGCCCTCGTGTCGATATATGCGTACTCATAGGAAGAAATTCCAGTGTTTTGGCTGCAAAATCGCGCCAAAAACGACCGGATTGATCTATTTCAGCTCGGTCACGATCCACGATCCGCCCTGATCGAGGCAGGCCGTGCCGTCGTAGCGCGAACTGCCCGAAAAGCTTTCGCGCGAAACGGTGAAGGTGCGGCAGCGGCGGTCGGATGACCGCCTGTCGGCAATGCGGGTGATAGCGCCCGACGATCCGGTGTTGGCGTTGACCCAGGGCATCGTCCCGGGCGCATCCTCCCCTGCCGACCAGGCCGCAACCGCGGCGCGGATCGCCGCTTCGTCTGACACACGCGAATCGGGCAGCTGGCCCGTTGGCTGGGGCACTGAGCTGGTTACGATCGAGCGGTCGGTGTCGAGACGTCCGAGATCGAAACCGCCGGCGCAGCCCGCAAGCAGCGATGCGGCGGCCACCACTGCGAGCCCGAGGCGTGGCAAGGCGGCGGCGCAACCGCGCGCTCTGAAACCTTGCGCCGGGCGCGACAATCGGCAATCTCCCTGATGAGCAAGAGGTATCGAAGCCGTGACAATGACCGAAACAGGGTTAACAAGTGATGACTTCGCGGCCGCTCCGGAGCCGATCGCGCTGTTTTCCGACTGGCTGGCCGAGGCCGAAAAAAGCGAGATCAACGACCCCAATGCGGTCGCGCTCGCTACCGTCGATGCCGACGGCCTGCCCGACGTGCGCATGGTGCTTCTGAAGGGTCATGATGCGCAGGGCTTCGTTTTCTACACCAATTTCGAGAGCGCCAAGGGGCGCGAGATCCTCGGCTCCATGAAGGCGGCAATGTGCTTTCACTGGAAGAGCCTGCGCCGGCAGGTGCGGGTGCGCGGCCCGGTCGAGACCGTTACCGACGCCGAGGCCGACGCCTATTTCGCCAGCCGCCCGCGCGGCAGCCGCATCGGCGCCTGGGCGTCGAAACAGTCGCGCCCGCTGGAAAGCAAGCTGGCGCTCGAAAAGGCTGTGGCCGAATACACGCTGAAATACCCGGTAGGCGACATCCCCCGCCCGCCCCACTGGTCGGGCTTCCGCATCAAACCGACGCAAATCGAGTTCTGGCACGACCGCCCCTTCCGCCTGCATGAGCGGATCGTGTTTACGAAGGAGGGGGATGGATGGGCGAAGGAAACGTTGTATCCGTAGGCGAACGTCCCCGGGATCGTGCCGTACAGCGTTTGAAGCGAACAGCATCGCCGGGACCAGCGCGGTTCCGGCCTGTCTTTCAAAAGCGAGGATGCCCGATGAGCGACCATGAGCGCGAGCGGACAAATCAATCCGTCGAGGAACCACAAACCAATGCAGCCGCGCGTCGTGCCGGCGGCGAGTTCGTGCGCGGCGTTAGCGGGTTTCGCGCTGCGCTCGGCACGGACGATTTCCCTGCCGAACCGGGCCGGTATCACCTGTTCATCGCGCTCAACTGTCCCTGGTGCCATCGCGTCACGATCGCCCGCGGTGTTCTGGGTCTGCAAGACAGCATCACGATCGACATTGCGTTCCCGAACCGCACGGACGAAAGCGATCCGGCCGGGCCGAACCGATGGGAATTCAATCCCGGGCGCATCGCCACGCTGACCGGCACCACACTGCCCGAATGCACGACGGAGACCGGTACAGGCAAGGGGTTCAGGCTGGCAAAGCAGATTTACGAGGAAGAAGGCTCGGACGAGACCAGCCTGCCAATCCTCTACGACAAGAAATCAAAAAGGATCGTGTCGAACGAAAGCGCCGAGATCGTGCGCATGCTGAATGCCGAGGCCAGCGCCCTTGGAAGCCGCCTGCCGGACGCGGAGCGCCCCGACTATTACCCATCCGGCGCCGAATATGCGCAGCTTCGCGCGGAAATCGATGCGCTGAACGAAACCATCTACGTCAACATCAACAACGGCGCCTACAAGGCCGGGTTCTCATCGGACCAGTCGGTCTATGCCAAGGCGTTCGAGAACTATTTCGCGACGCTCGACGCGCTGGAGGCCCGCATCGCCGACGGCCGGCCGTTCCTGACCGGCAGCCGGTTCACCGAAGCCGATCTGCGGCTGTTCCCGACACTCTACCGCCATGACCCGGTCTATTATCTCAGAATGAAGCTGAACGGCGCCCGCATCCTGGACTACCGGCATCTGTGGCGCTGGCTGTGTCGCGTCCACGCCCTGCCTCGATTGGCTGAGAGCGGTTCGTTGATCCACTGCCGGCAGGGATATTTCGGCCGGTCGTGGAACAATGTCGTGCCGCTCGGGCCGAAACACCCGATGACCTATCCCGAGGCCTATGCCCATCCCGAACTGGCGGACAGGCACGGATTTCGCTATCAAGCTTGATGCGACCTCATGGCCGCCACTTGCGTGGACGGACTTATGCCGCTGGGCCGGTGACCCCGAACCAGTTCCGTGGGGACTCGGCGTGAGCGCGAAAGATCAAGTCTCCGCGCGCTCCGCCCAGCCGGCGAAGATGCGTTCCAGGAACACCACGGCGTAGTAGAGAACAATGCCGAGGAAGGCGAGCGCGATGAGGACGGCGAACATCAGCGGGTAGTTGGAATTGGTCTGGCCCGACAGGAACAGCGCGCCGAGGCCGCGCCCATGCGGCGAGATGATCTCGACGAGATTGGTGCCGATGAAGGCCAGCGTGACCGCCACCTTCAGCGCGCCGAAGAACTCCGGCAGCGTCTTGGGCAGCGCGATCTTGGTGAAGATGGTGAAGCGCGAGGCGCCGAGCGAGCGCAGTATGTCGCGATATTCAGGCTCCAGCGTCGACAGGCCGATGCCGACCGACACGGCAATCGGGAAGAACGAGATCATGAAGGCCATCATGACCGTGTTGAAGTTGTGCTGGCCGATGAAAAGCAGCGCCAGCACCGGCACCAGCGTCGCCTTGGGGATGGCGTTGAAGCCGATCAGCAGCGGGTAGAGCGCATCGCGCGCAATGCGCGAAAAACCCATGATCATGCCGAGCAGCGTGCCCGCCAGAACCGCGATGATCAGCCCTGCCACCGTGCGCCAAAGGGTTGCCCATCCGCCCGACAGGAACAGGCTCCAGAACTGGGCGTAGGCCTTGGGCAGGTCGGATGGCGATGCCATCACATAGTCGGGCCAGCCATTGGCCCAGACCATGAACTCCCACAAAGCGAGGAAGATGATGATGGCGGCGACCGGGACGCCAATCTTGCGGACCCAGTTCATGCCGCCTGCCCCGGTTCGGCGCGGCCCTGCGCGATCTGGATCTGCTCGCGCAGCGTGTGCAGCATGGCCGATGATTCTGGCGTGTAGAGGCCGTCGAGCACGCGCTCGCCCGGAAAATTCACGTCGAGCACATATTGTGTGGTCGCCGGGCGGCCGGACAAAACGATCACCTGGTCGCCGAGGAACACGCTTTCGCGCAGATCATGGGTGATCAGTACGGCCGTGAACGGCTCCTTGGCGCGCAGCTCGTGCATGGTCTGCCACAGATCTTCGCGGGTGAATGCGTCGAGCGCGCCGAAGGGCTCGTCCATGATCAGGACGTCCGGTTTGTGGACGATCGCGCGGCACAGCGAAGCGCGCTGGCGCATGCCACCCGACAGTTCCGACGGGCGCTTGTTTTCGAAACCCTCAAGGCCGACCAACGCCAGCAGTTCCAGCGCGCGCGCCTCGCGGTCCTTCTTCGGCATGGAGGGGGCGACGATCTCCAGCGGCAGGATGACGTTTTGCAGGATCGTGCGCCACTCAAGCAGCACCGGATTCTGGAACGCCATGCCGACGGTCTTGCGCGGGCCGGTGACGCGTTCACCATGCAGCCAGACCTCGCCCCGGTCCGGCTTCATGAGGCCGGCGACCAGCCTGGTCAGTGTGGATTTGCCGCAGCCCGAAGGGCCAACGACCGCACAGAACTCGCCTTCGGGCACCGAAACGTTGAGGTCGTTCAGCACCGGCAGAGGACCGTGCGGCGTCTGGTAGGCGTGGGTCACGCCCTTGATGTCGATGAGATTGGTCACCAGCGCCCCGGAGGTGGCTCGCCCGCCGAAAATCAGCGGGCGAGTTTGGCTTCTACTGCAGCATCAAGGCTTCCGACGGCAGGTAGGAAGCATCGAAATAGAGCGAGGCATCCGGTTCCGTCTGGAACTCGTAGACCGACTTCGTCTGCTCGATCGCCTTCTCCATGCGGGCATCGTCGATGCCGCCAAAGCCGTTGGCCTTGACGTAGTCGGTGAGCACGTTGGCGTCGATCGACATCTGAAGGCGCTCCGTCTCAAGCCCGGCATCGGCGGCCGGATTGCGCTTGATCAGGCTTTCGATGGCGCCGGCAGGATCGGAAATCGCATCCTTCCAGCCCATAGCGACTGCCTTCAGAAAGCCGGAAACGACCTCGGGATTTTCCTTGGCGAAGTCGGTGTTGACCAGGATCGCGTTGCCGTAAAGCGAGACGCCATAGTCAGACATCAGAAGCACGGACTGCTCTTCGAGCGGCACGCCGAGGCGCTTCAGGTTGAGCGTGGACGAGAACGAGAAGCCGGTCACCGCAGCGACCTTGCCCTCGGCCAGCATCGGCTCGCGGGTCGGGAAGCCGACCGGCTCGACCGTGATCTTTTCCATGTCGAGATCGTTCTCGGCGGCAAAGATCGGGAACTGCGCCCAAGCGCCATCCGGCGGCGGCGCGCCCAGAACCTTGCCCTCAAGGTCTTTCGGCGCTTCGACGCCCAGATCCTTGCGCCCGACGACCGCGAATGGCGGCTTGTCGTAGACCATCATCACCGCAGTCACGGGTGCGCCCGGGTTCTGGTCAAGGAAACGCATAAGCGAGTTGATGTCGGCGAAACCGATCGGAAATGCGCCCGTCGCCACCTTCGGAATGGCGTCCAGCGAACCAGCGCCCTCCGAAATCTCGACGGCGAGGCCTTCGCCTTCGAAATAGCCTTTGTCGATTGCAACGAAATAGGGCGCCGCAGGCCCTTCAAACTTCCAGTCCAGCGCAAACGGAATCTGCTGCTGAGCAGCTCCGCTCGTGACGGCGGCTGCGAGAAACGCCGCCGCGAATAGAATTCTCTTGATCACCTTGAACCCCTGTTCACATGGTTGATGCCGCAACAGCATCGAAACCCATGTGCCCCCCATGATCAAGATGTAATCAATAGCCAGATTGCCCCAATTTTGAGCAACAGTTTCAAGGCAGGCCTATGAAATAGCGTCACTTCTTCCGGTTCATGAAGGCCATAAACGCCTGGCGCGCCTCGTCGGAGGTCAGGCGTTCGCGGAAGAGGCCGGCCTCCTTGCGGATCCGGTCGACAATGTCCGCGCGGTCGCCCAGCATGAGGTCGCGGGAAAGCGACATGGCTGTCGGCGGCTTTTCGGCAATGCGGGCGGCGGCCGCCAGCACCTCCGCTTCCAGCGCATCCTCTGCGACGACCCGGTAGATCATGCCGGCCTGAAGCGCCTGTTCGGCGGAAAACGGCTCGCCCAGCGCCAGCATGGAAAAGGCGGTCTGGTGCCCCATCAGCGCCGGCCCCAGCAGGCTGGAGCCGAACTCGGGCACGATGCCGAGATCGACGAAGGGCGTGCGGAACTCGGTGCGCGGCGTGGCGAAAGTCAGGTCGCAGTGGAACTGGATCGTGGTGCCGATGCCGACCGCCACGCCGTCGACACCGGAGATTACCGGCTTCTTGGCCGTCGCCAGAGCCAGCATGAAGTCGAACACTTCCGTGCCGCCCTCGCCGCCAGTGGCGATCACTATGAAATCGGCGATGTCGTTGCCGGCGCTGAACGCACCGGGCACACCAAGGAGGACGCTGACCTTTATGTCCGGGTCGTTCTCGGCCTCAGTCAGGGCCGCCGCCATGCCGGAATACATGGCGCGCGTCAGCGCGTTCTTCTTGTCGGGCCGGTTCATGCGGATGATTTGCGCGGCGCCCTGGCGCTCGACAACGATATGTTCGCTCACGGGTTTCCTCCAGAAAAGCTCTAGGCCGCGTCTGCGGCAGCCAGGCTTGCAGCCCCCTCGACCACGCTCGCTTTCAACGCCGCGGTCTCGGCAATCACGTTCTCAGCGAAAAAGCGGCACAGGCCGGCGCGCTCGCCACCATTGGCTGCGACCGCCGCGCGGGCCAGATAGGCGCCTCCGGCCGCAAGCGCGAATAGGCGCAGATAAGGCGTCGCGCCGGCAAGCGCCTCGGCCGACTTGCCTTCGCCCTGCAGCGCCTGAAGGTGCCGCGTCGCTGCCTCGAAATCGTCGAGCGCGGTGGCAATCCTGTCAGCGGAGCGACCAAGGTCGGGCAGGTTCGACTTGCGCAACGCCTCCACGTCGGCGCGCAATTCGCCGATGTAGCCGTGGATATGCTCACCACCTGACAGCGGCAGTTTGCGCATGACGAGGTCTATCGCCTGAATGCCGTTGGTGCCTTCGTAGATCGGCGCGATGCGGGAATCGCGCAGCAGCGAGGCTGCGCCCGTTTCCTCGATATAGCCCATGCCGCCGTGCACCTGGACACCCATCGAAGCGACCTCGACACCGACATCGGTGGAGAAGGCCTTGGCAATCGGGGTCAACAGGTTGGCACGCTCCTGCCAGTGCCGGGCATCATCGCCTTCGCTCGCATTCGCCATGTCGATGGCATGCGCGCAGGAATAGGAAACCGCACGGGCAATACGCGTGAGCGCCTTCATGGAAAGCAGCGTGCGCTTGATGTCGGGATGCATCACGATCGGGCTCATGCCTTCGGACGTGTCGCCGTGGGCGCGGCCCTGCCGGCGCTCCTGCGCATAAGCCAGTGCCTTCTGGTAAGCCATCTCGGCAATTGCCACGCCCTGCATGCCGACGGCGAGGCGGGCGTTGTTCATCATGGTGAACATGCAGGCTAGGCCCTTGTTCTCCTCGCCGACAAGCCAGCCGATTGCGCCCGGCCGGTCGCCGAACTTGCCGTCGCCGTAGATCATGGTGCAGGTCGGCGAGGCATGGATGCCCAGCTTGTGCTCGACCGACGAACAGAAGACGTCGTTGCGCGCGCCCAGCGAGCCGTCCTCGTTGACCAGGAATTTCGGCACCAGGAACAGCGAGATGCCGCGCGTGCCAGCCGGCGCGTCGGGCAGCCGCGCCAACACCATGTGGACGATATTGTCGGTGAAATCGTGCTCGCCATAGGTGATGAAGATCTTCTGGCCGAAGACGCGATAGGTGCCGTCGCCATTGGGTTCGGCGCGGGCGCGCAGCGCGTTCAAATCCGAACCCGCCTGCGGCTCGGTCAGGTTCATGGTGCCCATCCACTCGCCCGAGACCAGCTTTTCCAGATAGGTCGCCTTGAGATCCTCTGAGGCGTGTTTCTCCATCGCCTCGATGGCGCCCATCGTCAGTGTCGGACCGATGGCGAAGGCCATCGCGCCGGAGTTCCACATTTCGAGTGCGGCGACCGAAAGCATCATCGGCAGGCCCTGCCCGCCATAGTCGACCGGTGCGGCAATGGCGTTCCAGCCGCCTTCGCACCAGTGCTTGTAGAGTTCCTTCCAGCCGGGCGGCGTGGTGACTTCGCCGTCCTTCAGCACCGCGCCGTGCTCGTCGCCAATCTTGTAGAGCGGAGCTACCTCTTCATTGGCGAAGCGGCCGGCCTCCTCCAGGATCGCGTCGACAAGGTCCGCGGATAGATCGCCCAGCCGACCGTCATCCAGTGCGGATTTGAGCCCTGCAACATGATTGAGCGTGAATGCGATTTCGGTGACCGGCGCGCGGTACATGCGGCTTGTCCCTCCCTGAATTTCCGCCCTGACCGGCGGTCAACGGATCGGATTTTGCTAGTGGCTTTTTACGTAAACGTCAATTCGTAGGCTTGGCGTTTCGCGTACTGTGGGCTAGTTCTTCGGCATGCTGGCGCGACCCGAAACGTACAAATGCATCGAATGCGGCCTGCCATACGGGGCGGACGGATTTGAGCTGCATTACGGACGGCTGGAAGACGGCCCCGCCTATTGGTGCGATCGCGGCGTCTTGTGTTCGCCGAAATGCTCGCTTGCGCACACCAGAAAACGCGCGGCGGAAGGCACATTGCCGACAGAGCCGGCGCGCAATCCGTTTGAGCAAGCAGAGCTTCTCAGGCGCTAGGCCTTTTCTTCCCGCTCAACCGCCCGCCAGCCGATGTCGCGGCGGCAGAAGCCGCCGGGCCAGTCGATGGCATCGACAGCGGCATAGGCGCGGTCGCGCGCCTCGGTGACGTTGCGACCGAGCGCGGTGACATTAAGCACGCGTCCTCCCGCTGCGACGAGCTTGTCGCCGTCCAGCGCGGTTCCGGCATGGAAGACCTTCACCCCTTCGTCAGCGCCGGCACTAACCACGCCCTTGATTTCAGTACCTTGTTCCGGTGTGCCGGGATATCCGTTGGCGGCCAGCACGACAGTCAACGCGGCCTCGTCGCGCCAGCGGGCCGAGACATTCGACAACTGGCCATCGACCGCAGCGTTGAGCAGAACGAGAAGGTCGTCCTTCAACCGAATCATCAGCACCTGGCACTCGGGATCGCCGAAACGGACATTGAACTCGATCAGCTTCGGACCGTCTTCGGTGATCATCAGCCCCACAAACAGAACGCCGGTGAAAGGCGCGCCTATCTGGGCCATGCCCTTCAGTGTAGGCTCAACGATTTCACGCATGACACGCTCGGTCATTTCGGGCGTCATAACCGGTGCGGGTGAATAGGCTCCCATGCCGCCGGTATTCGGGCCGGTGTCGCCCTCGCCGACCGGCTTGTGGTCCTGCGCGGTGCCGAAGGGTAGTGCGGTCTCGCCGTCGCAAATGCAGAAGAAGCTCGCCTCCTCGCCGACCAGCTTTTCCTCGATGACAACTTCGGCCCCGGCGTCGCCAAACGCGCCTTCGAAGCACTCATCGACGGCATCGAGAGCTTCTTCGAGCGTTTCGGCAACAGTGACGCCCTTGCCGGCCGCCAGTCCGTCGGCCTTTATCACGATCGGCGCGCCGACCTGCCTAAGATAGTTCTTTGCTTTCGGCGCGTTGTTGAAGCGCTGATATGCGGCGGTGGGAATGTCGAACCGGGCGCACAAATCCTTGGTGAAGCCTTTCGATCCCTCCAACTGGGCAGCGGCAGAAGACGGGCCGAAGACACGGATGTCCGCATTCGCCAATACATCGGCGAGACCGGCGACCAGCGGCGCTTCCGGTCCGATGACGACCAGACCGACGTCATTCTCCCGGCAGAAGGCGACAACTGCTGCATGGTCGCCGACATCGAGCGCCACACAGCTTGCATGCTCAGCGTTGCCCGGATTGCCGGGTGCAGCGTAAAGCGTGCCCAGCAGTGGAGACATCGACAGCTTCCACGCGAGAGCATGCTCGCGGCCGCCTGATCCAATCAGAAGAACGTTCATCCCTTGACGCCCCCTCAGAACTACCGGCTGTTGCCTAGACGCCTATCAGCGGGGGCACAATGCCGGTACGGCCTTCATCCCCCGATGTTGGGACAACGGGTCTGCTTGACGGCCAACCGCACGGCTGCCACTTCATCAGGCATGGATACCATCCAGACCAAGGGCGTTCGCGGGCGCGTGGCCGACGCGCCAACCGGGCATTGGGTCTACCGCGCCCTGCCGCGGTGGCTATGGCCTTACGCACAACTGGCGCGCTGGGACCGGCCGATCGGCTGGTTGCTGCTTCTGTGGCCCTGCTGGTGGTCAACCGCAATGGCGGCAGCAGCCTTTGCCCAGGCCGGCGATATCGCCTCGAACCTGCTGCCATCGCCGCTTCAACTGGCGCTGTTTCTGATCGGCGCCATCGCCATGCGCGGCGCCGGCTGCACATATAACGATCTGGTGGACGAGGATTTCGACGCTGCCGTGGAGCGCACGCGCTCACGCCCTTTGCCATCGGGTCAGGTGACACGCAGGCAGGCATGGATTTTCCTTTTTCTTCAAGCGCTTGTCGGGCTTGTCGTGCTGTTGCAATTCAATGGCTTCACGATCGCGCTTGGCATTGCATCGCTGGCGATCGTTTCAATCTACCCGTTTGCTAAGCGCTTCACCGACTGGCCGCAATTCTTCCTCGGGCTCGCCTTTTCCTGGGGCGCGTTGATGGGCTGGGCCGCGGAATTCGCCAGCCTCTCGCTTGCGCCAGTGCTGCTCTATGCCGGCTCGATCCTGTGGGTGATCGGCTATGACACGATCTACGCCCATCAGGACAAGGAGGACGATGCGCTGGTTGGCGTGCGCTCCACCGCAAGGTTGTTTGGTGCGCGCACCAAGATGGCATTGGTCTGCCTCTACGGGCTGGCGCTTGCCCTTTTCGCGACAGCCTTTGCGCTCGCTGCATTGCCGCTGCTGGCCTATCTCGGGTTGGCAGCAGCCGCCGCGCATATGGCGTTTCAGATCCGGACTCTCGACATCGACGATCCGGACCAGTGCCTGCGGCTGTTCAAGTCGAACAGCACAATCGGCTGGCTGACATTTCTCGGGATTGTCGCTGGCGGCTTGTGGGCCGCAGCCGGTCCGAATTTCTGAGCGGGCTGATCGAATGGCGCCCGTATTTGTCGATCCTGCCAAGACGCGTGAATTTGCCGACGCAGCCGCGTTCTACGATTGGCTCGGCAATAACCATGACAAGGCTGATGAGCTGTGGATCAAGATCCACAAGAAAGCGTCCGGCCTGAAATCGATCACCCCGGTCGAGGCCATCGACGTGTGCCTGTGCTGGGGCTGGATCGACGGCATCAAGAAGAGCTTCGACGACAAGAGCTATCTGCAGCGCTACACGCCGCGCCGGGCCAAGAGCATCTGGAGCAAGATCAATGTCGACAATGTCGCCCGGCTAATCGCCGAAGGCCGGATGACCGAGCACGGCCTGGCCCATGTCAACGCCGCAAAAGCCGACGGACGCTGGGAGCGCGCCTATGCGGGAAGCAGGGACATGGAGCTGCCAGACGATCTGGTCGCAGCAATTGAAGCGGAGCCGAAGGCAAAGGAAATGCTTGGCAAACTCAATGCGCAAAACCGGTTCGCACTGGCGTTTCGCGTGCTGAACCTGAAGACGGAGGCCGGACGCAGGAAAAGGATCGCGGCCTTTGTCGAGATGCTGAAGAAGGGCGAAACGATCTATCCGCAGAACTAAGAAGCGCGGGACGATCGCCCGCGCCTCACACTCACTTGCGGGCGATGATTTCCTCGCCTTTCACCACAAGGCGCAGACCAAGCTCACCGCATTTGCGGCGGGCAAGGAAACGCGGACGGCGGCGCACCGATGTGCTGCCCTGGCGGCGCTCATGCACCGGCGGCTGCTGACGCTCGCCAATCGTGTCTTCCAGCACACGGGCAACGCCGTCGGCCTCGACCAGCATCATCGGCAACCCATAGGCCTCCGACCATGCGCGCCAGTCTGCGGCGACATCGTCGAGGTCGCTGGCGACCAGCAGCGGCACGGAGAGCGTGTCGTCGGCGTGGAGAAGCTCCAGCGTCACGGTCACCTCGCCATCGTCTTCCTCGATCGCCCGGGCGGCAACACCGCGAAACGCGCAGGCCGGGATCGCTATCGAAACCGGCAGCCTGGCGTTCTTCAACCTGCGCTTGATGGTAGCGCCACGGTGATCGATGGTGAAAAGAACATCGCCGAATTCATCGCTGTGAGCATAAGTCACAACCTGCGGCAGGCGGTACGGGTCGAGCCGCATATTGCTGCCCGCCCAGACTGGCATCAGTCCGGTGTTCATCTTCAGTGCCTTCCTGTCTCTCCTGAGAGCCGGTTTCCCGATCTCCGGACGGGTTTTCCCCGTCTCTTGATGGTGAGACTAGCGCAGGCACCTTACCGGCAGGCTTAGATGTTGGGTTAAAAAACGCTGACCTGACAGATGGTTAGCGAAAGCTGACCGGGTCCAGGACAAATGAAAGTAACGCCGGTCAGATGACCTTGTTCGGGTTCATGATGCCCAGAGGATCGAAGGCCTGCTTGACGGAGCGCATCAGTGCGGTCGCGACCTGCGACTGGGTGGCGATCAGTTCTTCGCGCTTCAACTGGCCTATGCCGTGCTCGGCGGAGAAGGAACCGCCCAGCGCATGCACCAGCCCGTAGATCGCATCGTTCATCTGCCGGTAGCGCGCAGAGAACTCTCTTCCGTCACCTCCTTCGGGCACTGAAACATTGTAATGAAGATTGCCATCGCCCATGTGCCCGAAGCAGACCGGACGCGCGCCGGGCGCCACCTGCTCGACCAGCTTCGCCGCCTCCTCGATGAAGTGGGGAATGCTGGCCACGGGCACTGAAATGTCATGCTTGATGGAAAAGCCTTCCGGCTTCTGGGCGCCCGACATGGCTTCGCGCAATCCCCAGAACTCACCGAACTGGGCGATGCTTTCGGCGAGCGCGGCATCCTTCACCTGGCCCCTCTCCAGCGCGTCGGCGAGAATTTCCTCGGCCAGCGCGCGGGCGTCTTCGGTCGAGCGACCTGACGAAATTTCCATCAGCACGTAGCAGGGCCAAACGCCCTGTAGCGGCCGCCTGGTGCCCGGAATGTGCTTCAGCGTGAATTCGAGCGGCCGGTCCATTATGAGTTCGAACGCGGTCATCGCGCTGCCGGCACGGTCGGATGCCAGCCGGAAAAGCGCCAAGGCGTCGTCGGGCGATTCCAGACCGATCCAGGCTATCTCCCTGCCCTTGGGCTTCGGATAGAGCTTCATGACTGCGGCAGTAATGATACCGAGCGTGCCCTCCGCACCAACGAACAGGTCCTTGAGGTCGTAACCGGTGTTGTCCTTTCTCAGCTTGCGCAGATCGTCGAAGATACGGCCATCGGGCAGCACAACCTCTACGCCGAGGCACAATTCGCGCGCATTACCATAGGCCAGAACGCCGGTGCCGCCCGCATTGGAGGACAGGTTGCCGCCGATCTGGCAGGTGCCCTGAGAGGCGAGCGACAAAGGGAACAGCCGGTCGTTCTCGTCGGCGGTCTCCTGCAGAACCTGCAAGATGACGCCGGCCTCGGCGGTGATGGTGTCGGAAGTCGTGTCAATTTCTCTTATGCGATTGAGTCTGGCCAGCGAAACCACAACCTCGCGCCCGCTCTGGTCGGGCATCTGACCGCCAACCAGCCCGGTGTTGCCACCTTGCGGCACGATGGGCGTTCGCGTTTCGGTCGCGAGTCTCAATATTGCGCTGACCTCGTCGACCGAACCCGGCTTGAGGACCAGCGCCGACAGGCCGCCGAACAGACCGCGCGGTTCGGTCAGGTAAGGTGCAATGTCATCGTCGCGCGTCAGTGCGTACTTGTCGCCGACGATTGCCTTGAAACGGGCGATCAGGTCGTCGCTGAGCGTGTCTGGCATGGCATCCATGGCCCGGAAGCTAGTCTGCAGAAGCCGCGCTGTCACGCGGGGCTGCGGCGCGACGCAGCCGATCGTTTATCGCCTCGCCCAAACCCTCGTCGGGGATCGGTTCGACAGCGATTGTCGCCGCGCCGGCCTTGTCCAGTTCGCGTAGCGCGGAGAACAGAGCCGCAGCGGCTTCCCTGAGGTCGCCGGCCGTGGACAGGTTGCACATCGCGGTCGCCTTGTCCGCGCCTGCGGCACGGTGTGACCCGAAGGCAAGCAAGGCTTCGCCCTGCCGCACGTCCGTGACCCCAAGGCGCATCCCCGCTTCGGGCGCGTAGTGAGATGTCAGCATGCCCGGCGCCTCAACCTTGCCTGTGGCCGGAGCCTCCAGCTGCTGCCCGGCGGCGTCCTCGATCGCATCACTGGCCAGGCCGCCTGGCCTGAGCAGCGTCAGGCGACCATTCGACACCCTGACGATTGTCGATTCCACGCCGACCGGCGTCGGCCCGCCATCGACAATGAGCGGAATGCGATCACCAAGCTCGGCCTCGACATCGGCCGCACTCGTGGTGCTTATGCGGCCGGACCGGTTGGCGCTGGGAGCGGCGAGAGGCCGGCCAACCTCGCCGATCAGCGAACGCGTGAATTCGCTGCGCGGCATGCGGATGGCCAGCGTATCGAGACCCGCCGTCGCCAGCGGATGAATAACGGCGCGATCCGCGAGCGGCAGGACAAGGGTAAGCGGCCCCGGCCAGAACTTTTCGGCCAGTTTCAAAGCGAGCTCGTCGAAAACGGCGTTTTCATGCGCCATTTCGAGGTTCGACACATGTGCAATCAGCGGATTGAAGCGCGGGCGTCCCTTGGTTTCGAATATGCGCGCGACCGCTTCGCCGCTGGTCGCGTCGGCGGCAAGGCCATAGACCGTCTCGGTCGGCAGCGCGACGAGTTCGCCCGCCCGGATTAGGGCAGCGGCCTTTGCTAGCGCACGATCCTGGGGGACGATCTCCGACAAATCTGAAACCTCTTTTCGCCTGCGAGTACAGCCACTTGGGTCAAGCGACAAGTCGCGCATTCGGCCGCCGCCGTCACCCTTTTGTTAATCATTAACCACTAATTTTCAGGTCAGTGGGGCCCGGATTCCGTGCTGCACGCTGGGGTATTGGGACTTGAAACGGCGTCAGAGGTGTCGATGCGTCTCCTTTTCGCGACAATATTGACGGCCG
This sequence comes from Rhizobiaceae bacterium, assembly GCA_965232405.1. Classification (GTDB taxonomy): domain Bacteria; phylum Pseudomonadota; class Alphaproteobacteria; order Rhizobiales; family Rhizobiaceae; genus RCIO01. The sequence goes on along the minus strand of OZ246966.1, from coordinate 2,924,920 downwards.
TTCTGGCCTCAAGTGCCGCGAATGCGTCGTCTTTCGTGACGCTGCCGGAAATCAAGACTCCCAACAGTCCGTCCATTATCACGCTTGGCGGCTCATCGCCCTCCATTGTTGCGGCAAAGGAGCCCAGCATCGAGCGGTTTGGCGGCGAACCTGAGGTAGAGCGCAAGTTCGTCACCGTCAGCGCCTCTATCATCGCGATGGTCGACGCGCCGCAGCCGATCGCTTTCGAAAACGTTGCTTCCATCGGCAATACCGAACTGAGGAAACGGCGGCGCGATTCACTGCCGATGGTCATACGCGGCGGCATCATCGGAGACGCCTTCGCAACGCCCGCCGCGCCCGCACCGTCGAACAGCGGGGGAACGGAAGCGCCCAAGCCGCGCCAGGAGGTCTCGGCGCCGAAGCCTGGACCGAACACGTCCGGACCGCAGCAGCCCGATCCGCCGCCCGGCGACCAACGCATGCCGAAATCGGCCCTGCCGCCGCCTGCTCCGCCGACCGGCCGGATGGAATAGACCGCCCAAGTTTGGCCTTGAGTGCCGAACAAGCTGACTGCATCATCGGCAAACGGGCAATCAGGGGCTGACAATGGGCAAGATCAAATCGGCAGTTGCGGCGGTTTCAGTCGCGTTCGTGGCGCTCCCGCTATTGGCGTCGTCGGCCAGTGCCGACACCTATCTGGGCAGCTATGTGGCGCGGCTTTCGGACCGCGATCATTACGCCAGCGACGGCTATCCGCTCGACACGGCCGCACAGGTGGTGCGGCAGGACCGCGCCAACGTTCACCGTTTCGGCAAGGTCGACAATGACGACGAGGGCGATCCGTGGTTCGGCAACGCCAATGCGCGCAACACGCTGGAACAATTCCTCAATCACGGCAGCGCGATGGATCAGGCGACGCGAAGCGCGATCCACAGTGGCACACCGCTGGTACAGGTCGACGTCTACCAGAACTCGGTGCGCGTCTCGATCATCAGAGGCGGTGGCATCAGCGGTGGTTCGCAGGGCGGGCTAAAGTCGAACTAGGCAGCAATCCTGGAGAAATCCGCCACCTGGCCGGTCGCTTCCCTGATCCGTGTGAGCAGCGCCAGCCGGTTGGCGCGAACGTCCGCGTCGGGATCATTGACCAGCACTTTGTCGAAGAAGGCGTCGATGGGAGCGCGTAAGCTGGCCAAGGCGCGCATCGCCGCCTCGTAGTCCAGCGCGTCGATTGCCTTGGCGGCTTCCGTCTCGGCCTTGCCGACGGCCTCTGCCAGTGCCTTTTCCTCCGGCTCCTTCAACAGCGCGGGATCGACCGCGTCGGCGACCGTCGTGCCCTTCTTTTTCTCGGCAGCGAGGATATTGGCGGCGCGTTTGGTGCCGGCGAGCAGGTTCTGTCCGTCCTCGGTTTCCAGCAGCGCGCCCAGCGCTTCCACGCGGCGGACGATGAGCAGGAGGTCATCTGATTCCGGCGTGATCACCGCGTCGATCAGGTCGTGCCGCGCACCCTGATCGCGAAGATAGACCTTGAGGCGATCATGGAAGAAGGAGAGGAGGTCTGGATCGGCAAGGGCAGCACTTGCGGCCTCAAGTGATGCCCGGCGAGTCGACCGGTCGCCATCTCCCATTGAAATCGGATGGTTCACGGAGCGGCGAGCCGATGACATGACGATGCGCGTCGGTAACCTCACCCCATTTTCCACCACGATGCGGATCACGCCCAGAGCCGCGCGCCTGAGCGCATATGGGTCCTTGGAGCCGGTGGGTTTTTCGTCGATGGCCCAGAAGCCGACCAGCGTGTCGAGCTTGTCGGCCAGCGCGACCGCAATGGAAACTGGCTCGGTGGGCACGACATCGGTCGGGCCGAGCGGTTTGTAGTGTTCCTCCAGTGCAGCGGCGACCGCCGGGGCTTCCCCTTGCAACGCCGCATATTTGCGACCCATCGCGCCCTGCAGCTCGGGGAATTCGCCGACAACTTCGGTCTGCAGATCGGCCTTGGCCAGAAGTGCCGCGCGGCGGGCCAGTTTCGGGTCCGCGCCGACAACAGGCGCCAGCTCCTCCGACAGCCGCGCAATACGCTCGACGCGCTCGCCCTGCGTTCCCAGCTTGGCGTGGAAGGTGACGCCGAGGTGATCGAGCCGCGCCATGCGCTGGTCGAGCGGCTTCTTCAGGTCGAGCCCGAGTTTCTCGGCCGAGGCCTTCAATTCGCCGAGGTCAGGCAGGTCGGCCTGGTCGGTCTTCCAGAAATAGAGCGCGTCAGAGAGGCGCGCGCGCACGACCTTGCCATTGCCTTCGGCGATCACCGCTCCGCCGTCTGACGCCTCGATGTTGGCGGTCGGGATGAAATGGTTCGAGAGCCGCTCGCCATCACTGCCGATTGGCCGGGTGACAAAACATTTCTGGTTGGCGCGGATGGTGAGCCGGATCACTTCCGGCGGGATGTCGAGATAGTCTTCCTCGAATGTGCCCATCAGCACGACCGGCCATTCGACCAGCCCTGATACCTCGGCCAGAAGCCCGTCATCCTCGACCAGTTCCAGCCCGCTGGCGAAGGCGAGGTTCCTGGCGTCGGCGGCAATGATCTCCTTGCGACGCTCGGCGTCGAGCACGACCTTTGCCGCCTCCAGCTTCGACACGTAGTCGTCGAAGCGGCGCACTTCTATCGCGTCAGGCGCGTGGAAACGGTGGCCATAGGTGATGTTGCCGGAGCGGATGCCGTCTATCTCGAAATCGACCACGACCGGCTCTTCGGTTTCGGGGCCGAAGGTGCAGACGATGGACTGCAGCGGGCGCACCCAGCGCAGCGTCTCGCTGCCCCTAGCTTCCTCGCCGTAGAACTTCGTGCCGCCCGGCGCGGACGCAGCGCCCCAGCGCATGGATTTCGGCCAGGGGAAGTTGCGGATGACGGCAGGCATTGCCTCGGCGATAATCTCTTCCGCGGCGCGGCCGGGCTTTTCGATCACCGCGACGAAGAAGTCGCCCTTCTTCGGGTCGGTCTGCACCTGTGCCTGGCTGACGTCGGAGAGGCCGGCCGAGCGCAGGAACCCCTCGATCGCCTTTTCCGGCGCCTTGGTGCTCGGCCCCTTGCGTTCCTCGCGCACGTCTTTGGAACGCGCAGTCACGCCGCGCAGATCAAGCGCCAGTCGCCGTGGCGTCCAGTATTCGCGCGCCGCCTCATAGGTCAGCCCGCCATCCACCAGAGCATCGGTAACGAGCTTCTTGAGGTCGCCCGCCGCCTTGCGCTGCATGCGTGCGGGAATCTCTTCCGAGCGAAGTTCGAGTAGCAGGTCAGGCATGGCAGGCTCCTCACCCTCCCCTCGATGGGGAGGGTCGGCGCGTCAGCGCCGGGGTGGGGTGAGTTTCATTCCGGATCACCCCCTCCCGCCGCTCCGCGGCGACCTCCCCCATCCAGGGGGAGGTGGGCGCTCCGATCTCGCACGGCGGAATAAATCGTATCCAGAACCGAATCCAGTTCCTTTTTGACCTCGTGGTTCCAGAAACGGAGAATGCGGTATCCTTGCGACTCCAACCAACGGTCTCGTCGGGCATCATGAGCGACTTGACGATCGTGTCCATGCTGCTCGCCATCGACTTCGATGATTAGCTTCAGCCGATGTGAAACGAAATCCGCATAGTAGCGGCCGATCGGCGACTGCTTGCGGAAATGGGTACCCTCCAACGGAATACGCCACAGGTGATGCCATAGAATTCGCTCCTCGTCCGTCATCGACGCACGAAGCCTCTTTGCCGTTGCGGCACGAAAGCGCTCCAGCTTGGGCAAACAGCGTTCTCCTCGATCGCCGGAAGTCAGACTGCCAACTCCGCCCTCTCCTGTCACGCTTGAGATCGCCCGAAACGGCTTCTCCGCTGAACGCCTCATGAATGGCCGGCCCAGCGCCGGTTCAGCGGCAGCCGGAAATAATCGCGTCCCAATGAACCTTTCGCAGCGAGGGAACGACAAACAAGCGAAAGGGCAGTCAAGGGACAAGACCGATGAGGGCCGCTTCAATAACCATCCAGGCAATCGCATTCACCGCGCTGTTCGCGGTCTATGTCACCGCCCACGGATCAACCGGCCTCTCCGGCGTACGCCGCGCCCTCCAGACCATCGGCGCCACCGTCGACATCACCACCATCGATACGACAATTGCCGGCCAGGCCGCCTGACCCCACACAGGGAACTGAAGGCCGAGTGTCAGTCTTGCGGCGCCGGCGTCATCCAGCCGGCCATCGCACCGCCGGGATCCTTCACCATGGCGATGCGCCCGACTCCCGGAACATCGAACGGCTCCTGAACTACCGTCCCGCCGGCATCCTTGATCTTCTTCACCCGCGCATCGATGTCATCAACCGCCAGGTAGGACATCCAGTGTTCGGGCACGCCCTCGAAGCGCTCGCCCGACATCGGGAACAACCCGCCGACCGGCGTTTCGCCATTCAGGCACAGCCAATAGGTGCCGCTTCCGTCGCTCATTTCCATGGGGTTGAATGTCCAGCCCAGAGCCGCACCGTAGAAGGCCTTGGCCCTTTCAGTGTCGCGGGTCATCAGCTCGTTCCAGTAGAAAGTGCCATGCATGGACATCGTAGTTCCTCCCTGCCCGTCCCAACGCGGCAAACAGTCGGGCACAGACTAAGGCCATTCCAGTCGCGACAGAATTCACTTTCCCTTGCGTAAGATTTTGACCACTGGCCGCGTTGCTTCACTGACGTCACCGAAACTTCACACACATGCGCCGCCTGGCCGGTTATGAAGCGGGCCTTGTTCCCAAGTCCGGTTGTGCGCATGCCCCCGAAATTCGATCTCGACGCCATAACGCGATCCGCCAATTCCGCGCCCAACCGCTTTGTCGGCGTCAGGTTCGATGAGGATGGCGTTTTCCTTCCCGAAGGCGGCAACACGGTCGTGCGGCATGTTGTGCCCGGATCGGAGACAGAGGCTGCGCTTCACGAACTGCGCGAGCGGATGCGCGCGCTGCCCTGGGGCCACCGTTTTGCGTTCACCGATAAGTCCAGTCTGCACATGACCGTGTTCAACGGCGCGATCGAAACTTGCCGCGAGCCGGGCTTCTGGCCGGCAGAAATGGCCCTCGATGCACCGATGGATCGGGTGACCGCTCACCTGGCCAAGCGGCTCAATGGTTTCAGCGGCCCCGGCCCGTTCGACATGCGGATTTTTGAGGTCACGCCTTTCGGCCTGACACTGACGGGCGCGACCGAAAAGGACGAAGAAACAGCCCGCGCATGGCGCGACGCGCTCACTGAGCCTTTCGGCTACCGCTCACCCAATCACGACAGCTACGTCTTCCACGTCACGCTTGCCTACATCATAGACTGGCTGCCGGATGAGATGGTCGCAGATTACAAAGCCGCACTCGCCGAGTTCACCGCAGAGTTCCAGCGGCGCATCCCGGTGGTCGAACTCGGCCCGCCGGCTTTCTGCACTTTCGCCGACATGAACGGGTTTCCGCCGGTGATGACGCTGCCGGGATCAGCGGCCAAGATCGGTTGATCGGCAGACAATCGAGAACCGGTCAGCCAGAGCGGCGAGTTCCGCGCGGTGCAAGTCCGCAGCCGTCACGATGCCGCTGCCTGACGGGTCCGGAAGGTCGCGAGTCGCGGTGGCATCCGACAGAACAGTCGACTGAAAGCCCAGATCGAGTGCGGCGCGCGCCGTCGCCGATACGCACATATGGGTCATAAACCCGGCCAGGATCAGCCGCTTCCTGCCGGCCTTTTCGAGCACTTGTGCCAAGTCGGTTCCAGCAAACGAGTTCGGCAGCGTCTTGTGCACCACCGATTCGCCGGCAACCGGCATTGCATGATCGACGAACGCGAATGCAGGGGTTTCGGGATCGAACAGTCCGCCCGTCCTGCCCTTGTGCTGGACGTGAACGACCGGCGCGCCAGCCGCGCGGGCCTTTTCGAGCACCTCGGAGATATGGGCAAGCGCAGCCTCAACACCGGTTAGCGGCAGCGCGCCGTCTACATATTCACGCTGGGCATCGATGATGACGAGCGTCGCTTCGTCGAAGCTTGGCGGCGTCAGGTCGGCGCCGGCCATCTGCAAAAGCGTTTTCGCGCTCATGCGGCGGCGCCCTGAGCGGCGTCGTAACCGCCCGCTTCCGTCAACAGAAACGCCTCGCCGCAGGCCTTGGCCAGGTCGCGAACGCGCAGGATGTAGCTCTGGCGCTCGGTCACAGAGATCACGCCTCGCGCGTCGAGCAGATTGAACACGTGGCTGGCTTTGATGCACTGGTCGTAGGCGGGCAGCACCATGCGGTGCAGCTTCTGGTTCGCGTCACCCGCCGGTGCACCGGCGTCGAGCAGCGCCTGGCACTCCTTCTCCGCATCGATGAAATGCTGGTGCAGGATCGCCGTGTCGGCAAACTCGAAATTGTGACGCGAATATTCCTGCTCGGCCTGCAGGAAGACGTCGCCATAAGTGACCTTGCCCGGACCTTCGACGCCGTTGAAGTTGAGATCGTAGACGTTGTCGACGCCCTGCACATACATGGCGAGCCGCTCCAGCCCGTAGGTCAGTTCGCCGGAGACGGGCGCGCATTCGATGCCGCATACCTGCTGGAAATAGGTGAACTGCGAGACCTCCATGCCGTCGCACCAGCACTCCCAGCCGAGACCCCAGGCGCCGAGCGTCGGGCTTTCCCAGTCATCCTCGACGAAGCGGATGTCGTGCAGGGCAGTGTCGATGCCGATCGCCTCCAGCGAGCCGACATAAAGCTCCTGCAGGTTGGACGGGTTTGGCTTCAGGATCACCTGATACTGGTAATAGTGCTGCAAGCGGTTGGGGTTCTCGCCATAACGGCCGTCCTTCGGCCGGCGGGAGGGCTGTACATAGGCGGCATTCCACGGGCGCGGGCCGAGCGAACGCAGCGTCGTCGCCGGATGGAAGGTGCCGGCGCCAACCTCCATGTCGTAGGGCTGCAGGATCACGCAGCCGCGCGCCGCCCAGTAGGCGTGGAGCGCCAGGATCAGACCCTGAAACGACTTCGCAGGGTCGAGGTCGGCGGGCGCAGTCGGTGACATGAATTGGCCTCGGGAATGAGCGCAACTGAAGACGGCCCCTCGTAATGGGGCCGTGCATTACGGTCAAGAACGGCGGATCAGCGTCCGGCTTCGGGAAGGCGCAGGCGCTGTCCGGGCACGATCAATTCCGGCCGGTCGCCAAGTTCGGGATTGAGCTCGAGAATCTCGCCGTAGCGGCTCCCGGCTCCCAGCGTCTCGACCGATATCGACCACAGCGACTGACCGGGCTGGACGACATAAGTATCGCCATTGTCGGGGAATGCGTCCGTCCTGGTGTCGGAAATCCCCGAGGCCATCGCGACCTCCACGGCGTCATCCATTTCGCTGCCGGCATGATCGGTCACCGGCGGCAGGCCCTTGTCCAGCTTCTTCAGCACTTCGGCCAGAAGATCGGGCTCCGGATCCAGATCGCGCGCATGATTCCACTGGAACTTTGCTTCGAGCCGGCGTCCGACGCGCCAATAGGCATCGCCCAGATGATCGTTGAGGATCGGATCGTCCGGCATCAGGGAAACGGCGCGTTCGAGCTCCTTCGTTGCTTCCTCGTAGCGGCCCAGCCGATAGTAGGCCCAGCCCAGCGAGTCGACGATGTAACCGTCGCTTGGCCGCAGTTCGACCGCCTTGCGGATCAGTTCGAGACCGCGTTCCAGATTGCGGTTCATGTCGACCCAGGAGTAGCCGAGATAATTCAGCACCTGCGGCTGATCCGGATAGAGTTCCAGTGCCTTGAAGAAGTTCGGTTCCGCCGTCTCCCACTCCTTCAGGCGTTCATAGGCAATGCCGCGCTGGTAGAAGATGTTCCAGTCGGAGCGTTCAGGATTTTCGATCTGCGCCACGGCCCGGTCGTAGATGTCGGCGGCCGCGCGAAAATCCATCCGAGAGGAATGCACGCTGCCGATCGCCAGATAGGCGCGGCGATCATCGGGCGCGCGCCTCAGTACGCTTTCCAGATGACCTATCGCCTCGTCATAACGCTTCAGGTCGGCCAGGTTCAGCCCAAGTTGCAGTTCGGCCAGCTTCTTCTGCGGCGAATCTTCCGGCACCTGCTCGTAAAAGGCGACGGCCTCTTCAGGCCTGTTCGTCTGCTCAGCCAGCGAGGCAAGTTGCATCAGCGCCGGAACGCTGTCCGGCCTCAGAGCCAAGGCAAGGCGCAGATACAAACGCACGAAATTCTCGCCGCCGCCGCGATTGAGTGCGGAACCGACATTGAGCAGAACTTCGGATGCGCCCTGTTCCGCCGTGCTGACAAGCGGACGCACTGCTTCACCGGCTTCCAGCCGCGCGCGCAGTTCGGTCATGTCGAGACGGCCGAGATGGACTCGTTCGACTTCCGCGATCATCTCGAGCGCCTTGTCGGCATCGCCACCGCTTGCCAGGTGACCGGCATAGGATTCGATTGCGCGGAGGAAGGTTTCCGGCGCGGCGGTTGCCGTAGCAGGGTTGGTCACGATCCGCTCATAGGCCTCGACGGCAGCTTCGAACTCGCCGGCGCTCTCGGCAATCAGTGCTGCATGGTAGGCCGTGAAGACATCGAACCATGTCGGACCTTCGAGCGAGCCGACCTTGTCCAGCGCAGCTTCTGTTTCTCCCGCACCATATTCACTCCAGGCCGCCATCAGCGTGGTGATAAGCCGGTCCAGATCCGATTCCAGCGACAGCTTCAGAAAGAACTGTGCGTCGTCATAGTCCATGCGCCTGAAAGCATCGATGGCGAGCGCCACGCGAGAGAAGCGCTCGACTTCCGGCACTTCCTTCAGGTCGTCGGCGTAAACCAGCGCGCGGTCGAACTCTCCATTGGAGATCAGCGCCACCATCAGATTCTGCTTGAGGCGGTTGTTGCGTGGATCGAACGCCAATGCGCGGCTGTAAAACTCGATCGCGTTGTCGAAATCGCTGTCGGTCTCGGCCACACGGGCCGCAAGGAAAGCGCCGGCAAGCGAATTGATTCGCACCGACGGGCCTTCGTCCTGCGCCAAAGCGCTTCCTGAAGCCGTCAGGGCAAACGCAACAGCGACAGCCGCTACAGCCTGTCTTGCCAGTCCTCGCCGCATCCGTTTCCTTCCTGCCGCACTTTCTGAAGTCCCGCTTGCGGGCCGGTCACGTGATCGCCGACAAGCATGGCCTTTTTGCGGAGCCGCTTCAACCAATCCGAATTCGCGGACAATCCGGGGCTGCCTGACGTTCTATCCGAACTCAGTTAACGCGGTCGACACAGAAGTCTATGACCTCAAGCAGAGCCGATTTGTGCGGCGACGGACCGAGCGGCGCCAGTGCATCGCGCGCAATTCCGCCAAAATGGCGCGCGCGCGCAACGGTATCGCCAATCGCGCCGTGCCTGGCCATCAGATCGCAGGCCTTTTCAAGCTCTGCGCTTCCAGCCTCATTGTGCTCGATGGCGCGACGCCAGAACTCGCGCTCCTCGGCGCTGCCGCGCCGGTAGCTCAGGATCACCGGCAACGTCACCTTGCCCTCGCGGAAGTCGTCGCCGACATTCTTGCCGAGGTTCTCGGCGCTGCCGCCATAGTCCAACGCGTCGTCGATCAGTTGGAAGGCCCGGCCGAGATTGATGCCATAGGAACGAAGCGCTGCACGATCCGTCCTGCTGGCCTCAGCGATCACCGGCCCGACTTCGGCCGCAGCGGAGAAGAGCGCAGCCGTCTTGGCCTTGATGACCGACAGATAATCGTCCTCCGTCGTCTCAAGGTTCTTGGCGACGCCAAGCTGCATGACCTCGCCTTCCGCAATGATCGTCGCGGCCGACGACAGAATGTCGAGACAGTCGAGTGAGCCAACTTCCACCATCATGCGGAAGGCCTGTCCGAGCAGGAAATCGCCAACCAGAACGCTGGCCTGGTTGCCCCATATCATGCGGGCGGTCTTTTTCCCGCGACGCAGGCCGCTTTCGTCCACCACGTCGTCATGCAGCAGCGTTGCGGTATGCATGAACTCGACACTGGCCGCCAGCTTGACGTGGGATTCGCCTGAATAGCCGAACATCTGCGCGGCTGCGAGCGTCAGCATGGGACGCAGGCGCTTGCCGCCCGACGAAATCAGGTGGTTGGCGACCTCCGGGATCATCTCCACGTCCGAACCCGCCTTGGAAAGGATGAGCTCGTTGACGCGGCCCATATCGGCGCGTGTCAGCCCGATCAGCGCCGAAATCGACGCCTGGTCGCGCTTACCCTCTTCCATGGAAACTACTACGCCCACGCAAATCCCCAGCTGGCTGGTCCTGTCACCTGTCTCATCATGATTCTATGGTGACGATTGTTCGGATCGCAAGGGGCGAATTGGCGCGGCGCGCAACTCCGCGCGCCGACATTTACAAGAGCGTATCAAGCTGCAAGGTATCGGGCATGATCGAGCTCGTGCGCACCAACGACCCTGTCGTCATTTCTTTCATCGAGGCGCTGATGCGCGATGCCAAGATCAACTGTCTGGTCGCCGACCAGAACATGAGCATCGTCGAGGGTTCGCTGGGCATCCTGCCGCGCCGTGTTCTGGTGGACGAGGACGACCTGGAGCAGGCAAAGCGCATCCTACACGACGCCGGCATCGCCGACGAACTGCGATAGTGACTGACGCCACCTCCACTCGTGCTAGATCGAAGACCGTCGACGCCTTTCATCGCGGGCGGTTCTGGCTGGTGCAGCCTGAAGGTACGGGGCACAGGGCTGGGCTCGACGCCATGATCCTTGCAGCGGCGGTACCGGGCGGTTTCAACGGGCAAGCAGCCGATCTCGGCGCGGGCGCCGGCGCTGCCGGACTGGCCGTCATCTCGCGGTGCCCGTCTGCCAGTGCGGTGCTGGTCGAGCGCTCGCCGGAGATGGCGAATTTCGCCCGTGAAAGCCTGGCGCTTTCTGAAAACGCAGCATTGGCAGGCCGTGTGCGCGTTGTGGAAGCGGATGTCACGCTTCCAGGCAAAGCCCGCTCGGCAGCCGGGCTGGGCGACAATTCGTTCGATTTCGTCATCATGAACCCGCCCTTCAACGCACGCGATGATCGCGCGACACCCGATGAGCTGAAAAAGGATGCGCATGTCATGGACGGCGAAATGTGGGAAAGCTGGCTGCGGACCGGCTGCGCGATCACGAAGGCTGCCGGCGGGCTGGCGCTGATTGCGCGGCCGGAATCGCTGCCGGACATTCTGCCTGCCCTGAAGGGCCGCTACGGCGGCATCGAAATGGTCGCTATTCACCCCCGAGAGGGTGCAGCCGCCATCCGTGTCGTGCTGCGGGCAAGGCGCGGTTCGCGCAAGCGGCTTGCGGTCATGCCGCCGCTGGTCCTGCATGAACATGCGGGCAATCGCTTTACGAAACGCACCGACGACATCTGCAATGGGCTGCAATCTCTCTTCGGCGATTGATCAGGCTGGCTTGCGCTTTCCCGCGGCGTTCCTAAATGAAGGAAACCCGCCACAGGAGACCGCCCTTGAGACGACTGCTTGCCCCCATCCTGCCAAAATCCATGCGGCCGGAGGGCGTGACCATACCGGTCGTGCGGCTCGCAGGCACCATTGCGCCGAGCGGCGGGCAGTTTCGGCCAGTGCTTTCGCTCGCCTCCACCGCAGGCGTTCTCCAAAAAGCGTTTTCAATGCGCGATGCGCCGGCTGTTGCCATCTCGATCAATTCGCCCGGCGGCTCGCCCGTGCAGGCGCGGCTGATCTTCAAGCGCATCCGCGACCTGGCTGCCGAAAAGAACAAGCATGTGATCGTTTTCGTAGAGGACGTCGCGGCCTCGGGCGGTTACATGATCGCGGTCGCGGGCGACGAGATCGTCGCCGACCCGTCATCCATCGTAGGCTCGATCGGCGTGATTTCGGCCGGTTTCGGCTTCACCGAGATGATCAAGAAGATTGGCGTCGAACGCCGTGTCTACACGGCTGGACGCAACAAATCGGTGCTCGACCCGTTCCAGCCCGAGAAGAAGGCCGATGTCGACCGGCTGAAGGCCCTGCAGCTCGAAGTGCACGAGACCTTTATCGATCTGGTGAAGGAACGCAGGGGCGGCAAGCTTGCCGATAAGCCCGATTTGTTCACCGGCGAATTCTGGACCGGCAAGGCGTCGATGGAACTCGGTCTTGTGGACGCGCTGGGCGACATGCGCTCGTTCCTCAAGCAGCGCTATGGCGAAAAGACAAAAATGAGACTGGTCAGCGCGCCGCGCGGCCTTTTCGGGCGCAGGCTGGGGCTTTTCGGCACTGCGCGGGACGAGTTCCAGTCGCAGGCGCTGCTCGGACTGGCCAGGGGATTGAGCGAGGAACTGGAGGACCGCGCGCTGTGGGCGCGCTACGGACTTTGACCCCGCGCGGTTCAGGGTTAGACTAGGGGTGCGCCTATGGGCGCATGGAATTCAGGCTTGTCGGCCGCATTCCGGGAGAACAGGTACATGCCGCAGCTTTTCTTTTTCGCTGCCGTCGGTGTCGCGGCAGTCATCGGCTACCGCGCGTTGATGCGGGAGGCGAAACGGGTGACGGCCAAGGCTCGCCGCACCGAACATGAGCGCGCCACGGGTTCAACCGGCACGCTGGTCAAGGATCCGGAAACCGGCGAATATTATCTCGCCAAGGACTAGGCCGCTCAACAATCATGCCGGACAGCATTACCCGCCTGGCACCGGCCAAGCTTAACCTCGCCTTGCATGTGACCGGCCGCCGTAGCGACGGCTATCACCTGATCGAGAGCCTTGTTGCCTTCGCCGATTTCGGCGACCGGATCACCATCGAGAAAGCCGAAGCCGACGAATTCGTGGTGACCGGCCACTACGCGCCGATGGTGCCGATCAATGAAAGCAATCTGGTTCTGGCCGCACGAGACCTGTTGCGCCGGCAACTGAGCGATGGCAATTGCGGCCCGGTTCGCATTTCACTTGAGAAAAACCTGCCGGTCGCCTCCGGCGTTGGTGGCGGGTCGAGCGACGCGGCGGCCACACTCAAGGCGCTGGCATCATTGTGGAACGCTGATCTCAACGCGCGAGAGCTCGCTGCCACCACACTGCCGCTCGGCGCAGACATACCCATGTGCCTGGCCGAAGAGCCACTGGTGGCAAGCGGCGTCGGAGATATGCTGAAGCCGCTGGCGGCCTTTCCGGAGATGAGTGCCGTTCTGGTCAATCCGGGACTGCCTGTATCGACGCCGGCGGTATTCGCTGCATTGGAAAAGCGGGACAACGCACCACTGCCCTGCCCGCCTGAAGCAGCCGACGTAGCCGCACTCGGCGACTACCTATCAGGTACGCGCAACGACCTTCAGGCCGCCGCCACCGCGCTTTGCGCGCCAATAGTGGACGCGATCGAGGCGCTCGAAGCCAATGGCGCCTTGTTTGCGCGCATGTCGGGCTCGGGCGCCACCTGTTTCGGCCTGTTCGACAATCCGGGACCTGCTGCAGCGGCGGCCGACAGGATTGCCAAACTGCAGCCCGGCTGGTTCGTTGAGGCCTGCCGGATCAGGGGAACGGAAGACAATGGCGGGAATTGACGAGACAAGACCGTTCATCCCGGTCGGCATTGCGGTGCTGACCGTTTCCGACACGCGTTCGCTCGACGATGACCGGTCGGGCGGAACGCTTGCCGAACGGGTCACCGAAGGCGGGCACCGGCTTGAGGCGCGTGACATCGTGACCGACGATGCCGATGCGATACGCTCAATCGTGAAGACGTGGGCTCAGGATGCGTCCATCGACGTCATCATCACCACCGGCGGGACCGGGTTCACCGGCCGCGACGTGACGCCGGAAGCTCTGGAACCGCTGTTCGACAAGAAGATGGACGGCTTTTCGGAAGTCTTTCACCGCATCTCCTACGACAAGATCGGCACATCCACGATCCAGTCCCGCGCGACGGGCGGGCTGATCGGCACGACCTTCGTCTTCGTGCTGCCGGGGTCGCCGGGAGCCTGCCGCGATGCCTGGGACGGCATTCTGAAGGCGCAGCTCGATTATCGCCACATGCCCTGCAATTTCGTGGAAATCATGCCGCGGCTCGATGAACATCTGAAGCGCGGCGGCACCAGGGTCTAGCGCGGCGGGGCAACCACGATCTGCGCGGCAAGCCGCTTGCGCGCCAGTCCCCGCGCCAGCGCCTGTGCGTCATGCGCGTTTCGTGCCAGCGATGCTGCCTGTCTCTTGGTGATGACCAACCCGTCTGACAGTGCCCGTTTTGAAGAAAAGACCCGCGACAGGAATGGCGCGCGGTCAGTCTTTGCACGCGAAAAACAGGCGGCAATCGTCTGCCGCGCGGTGTGATCGGCAACATGTTCGGCCCAGCCATTGACGAGCCGCGCGCCCGGCTCGATGACGAGCAGCCATTCGCTCTTTGCCTGACGGATGCCCGCTTCTACGCCGCCTTTGGCAAGAAAGGTGCATCCGGCGTGATCAGCCACGCGGTGGGTCTGATCGGACGACCCCAGATCGCACACGATCACCTCGCGCACCGCACCCTCAACGGCAGCCGTAACCAGCGACGACAAGGTGCGCGCGAGCGGGTCTTCGTCGTTTTTCGTTTCAATCACGACTGACAGCATGCGCATCGCTTATCGCAAAGCCGGCGCAAAGGCCAGTTGGCAGGAAAAACAAGAAAGTTCTTGCTTTGTTCTCTTCACTTCGATAGGAATAGTTTCATGTTCGACGGCCCGAGTCGCCGCCGACCCCACATCGGAGAGTGAGCGATGGAAAACATCGTCGAGGCGGATGCCGCCGCCTTCGCGAGCGGCACCGAGTACGCCAATGCTATCATTGACGGAAACGGCCTGCGCTTGCCGCAGGACAGGCGGCGCGGCCGCGGCTCGGGCGTCAATCCGAGCGGGCGTTACGAGGCATTCACCCGTCACGTGTTCGACGATGGCTGGAACAGCCTGGAGGAGCTGCCGCCCTTCAAGACCGATGTTCAGGTGGAGAAGCCGCGCGCGATCATCACCCGCAATTCCTCGCCAGACATTTCGTTCGATCGCTCGATCAATCCGTATCGCGGTTGCGAGCATGGCTGTGTCTACTGCTTCGCGCGGCCGACGCATTCTTACATGGGGCTGTCGGCCGGGCTCGACTTCGAATCGAAGCTATTCGCCAAGCCGGATGCAGCCAAGCTTTTGGAAAAGGAGCTCGCCAAGGAGGGCTACGTTCCGAAGACGATTGCCATCGGCACCAATACCGACCCCTATCAGCCGGTCGAGAAGCAGTGGCGCATCATGCGCGAGGTTCTCGAAGTGCTGGAGGCGCACGACCACCCGGTCGGCATTGTGACCAAGTCGGCGCTTGTCATGCGTGACGCCGATATTTTGGCGCGCATGGCCGAGAAGGGCCTCGCCAAGGTGGCTTTGTCGGTAACCACGCTCGACAGAAAGCTGGCGCGAACGATGGAGCCGAGGGCGGCAACGCCGCCCAGACGGCTGGAAGCGATGCGCGCGCTCGCCGATGCCGGCGTGCCTGTATCGGTCATGATCGGGCCGGTTATTCCAGGCCTCAACGATTCGGAGATCGAGCGAATTCTGGACTCGGCCCATACCGCCGGTGCGCGCGAGGCAGGTTACATCATCCTGCGGCTGCCGCTCGAGGTCAGCCCGATATTCAAGGAATGGCTGCTTCGCCATTATCCGGACCGCTACCGGCACGTCGTATCGCTGATCCGCTCCATGCGCGGCGGCAAGGATTACGATTCCGAATGGGGCAAGCGCATGCGCGGCACCGGACCCTATGCCTGGCAGATCGGTCGGCGTTTCGAGATCGCGGCGCGGCGTCTTGGCCTGAACATGGAGCGTCTGCAGTTGCGAACCGATCTGTTCAGGGCCCCGGAACCGGCGGGCAAACAGCTCGCCCTGTTCTGACAGCTTGTGAAAACGGCCTCTGGCCGCAGCGAAATCCGTTCGGCGTTCCCCATTCCCCATGCCGACGGTGACCTTCCCGGATCCGCCGCCCCTCAGGGCCGGGAAGGACTTGCGGAGAATCGGGGCCGGTGCGAGCATCGCCGCTCAATGGCTCGACCGGCTTCCGATTCTCCGACCCTCTTCGCTCTCCCCGACCGACCCGATTTCTCAATCGAGGAACGGGCAATGGCAGGCGGACAAACGCCTGTTGTCGGACTGGACGAGGCAGGACGCGGGCCGCTGGCCGGCCCAGTCGTCGCTGCGGCAGTAATCCTCGATCCGCAACGCATTCCAGCGGGACTGGACGACTCCAAACGGCTGACAACCGCTGCGCGTGACCGCCTGTTCGATGAGATTTCGCAGACTGCGCTCGCCCTCTCAATCGCGTCCGTATCCTCGTCAGCGATTGATGCGACAGATATCCGCAAGGCCAGCCTGGAAGCGATGCGCCGGGCCGCTGCGGGTCTCACTCAAAGCCCGGTACTCGCTCTGGTCGACGGGCGAGACGTTCCTCCGGGCCTCGCCTGCCACGGGCGCGCCATCATCAAAGGCGACCGGATCTCGGTTTCCATTGCGGCTGCCTCGATCCTGGCCAAGGTGACACGGGACAGGATGATGTGCCGCTGTGGCGGGCTCGACCCGCGTTATGGCTTCGAGCGCCACATGGGCTACGGCACCGAGATCCACTGCAACGCCATCACATCGCACGGACCGGTTGCGCGGCTGCACCGCATGTCGTTTGCGCCATTGCGGCAAACCGAAGTCACCCCCTGAAACGAAAAACGCCGCTCGGGCAGAGCCGGCGCGGCGTCTATCGAAAAGTTTGTCGCGGCTAGTTCAGGCGGGTACGCACTTCCTTGAGCGCGGACTTGAACAGGTCTCCGCGAGCCTTGGCGTCGACCTTACTCGCCAGCAGGTCGCCGGCGGCTGCCACGGCCACATCGACAGCGGTGGAACGAACCTCGTTGACCGCATCGCGCTCGGCCTGGGCGATCTTCTGCTCGGCCATCGCCGTGCGGCGCTCCACATATTCCTGCGTCTTCTGCTTGGCTTCCTCGAGAAGCAGGTCGGCATCGCGCTTGGCGGCAGCGACGATATCGCTCGCCTCCTGCTCGGCTTCCTTGCGCTTGCGCTGATACTCGGCCAGAAGCTGCTGCGCTTCCTCGCGAAGCTGGCGCGCCTCGTCGAGTTCGTTGCGGATCTTGTCGGCGCGGTCGTCCAGCGACTTGAAAACCATCGCCGGCGCTTTGACGTAAACGACAATGCCCAGGAAGATAATGAGCGCTACGAGCGTCCAGACAGATGCGAGGGAAGTTGCGTCCATTTCGGCCTCTCCTTAGCCTCTCGCCCGCGCGACAGCGGCCTGGATTTCAGACTTCGTCGCCTTGCCGCCCGAAAGCGTTTCAAGGATCGTGGCCGCCGTGTCCTCGGCGATCGTCCCGATCTCGTTCATCGCCGACTGCTTGATCGTCTCGATCTGCGCAGCCGAGCCTTCCAGCTTTTCGTCGAGAGCGGCTTCAGCGGCCTTGCGCTCCGCTTCGGCCTCGGCCTTCGCGCTGTCGCGCGCTGCCTGACCGATCTCGTTTGCCTTCGCCTTGGCGTCGGCAAGTTCCTGCTCGTAGGCGGCGATGGCCTCGTCGGCCTCGTCCTTCATGCGAGCCGCCTGGTCGAGATCCTGAGCGATCCTGTCGCTGCGGGTCTCGAAGATGGCGCCAAGGCGCGGCAGAACCACGCGCTGCAGGAAGAGGTAAAACAGCCCGAAGGTTATCGCCAGCCACAGGAGCTGCGACGGAAATGTCGAGGAATCGAACGGCGGAAACGTACCATGCGCCTCACCACCGTGCGGCACTTCGGTTGCCGTATGCGTTTCGCCGTCGGCGGGAGCCTGTGCTCCCTCCTCTGCAGCGTAAGCCTTGACCACGAACATCACTTCGTCCTGTCCCTGCCGAGAAACGGCGCCGGACCGAGCGGCCCGACGCGTCTTTCAATTGGTTTTGGCCGGCCGCCAGCGGCTACCGGCCCGAACCCGTCCTGATCAGACGGCGAACAGGAGCAGAAGCGCGATGAGCAGCGCGAAGATGCCCAGTGCTTCGGTCACGGCGAAGCCGAAGATCAGGCGGCCGAACTGGCCGTCAGCTGCAGACGGGTTGCGCAGAGCGCCCTGCAGGAACTGTCCGAAGAGGTTGCCAACGCCGATGCCGGCTGCACCCGTACCGATTGCCGCGAGGCCTGCGCCGACCAGCTTTGCTGCTTCCGCTTCCATTTTGAACTCCTTGTTGATCTGTCGAAATCTGCGGATTGGGTTTGGCGGAAATCCGCCGGTGAAACGTTCTCCGGTCAGTGTCCCGGATGAATTGCGTCGTTGATGTAGATGCAGGTCAGCATCGCGAAGACGTATGCCTGCAGGAATGCAATCAGGAACTCCAGCGCGGTCAGGCCGACGGCCATGCCCAGCGGCAGGATCGCGCCGACAAAACCGACTGCGCCAAGCGAGGTCAACGACACCACGAAGCCGGAGAAGACCTTCAGCGTGATGTGACCGGCGAGCATGTTGGCAAACAGACGCACGGAGTGGCTGACCGGGCGGGTGAGGAACGAAATCACCTCGATGGCCACAACCAGCGGCAACAGCACGACCGGAATGCCGCTTGGAACAAACAGCTTGAAGAAGCCAAGGCCGTGGCGCCACAGACCTGCGATCAGAACTATCAGGAACACCGTGATCGCGAGCGCGGCCGTGATGATCAGATGGCTGGTCACGGTCAGGAAGTAGGGGAACATGCCCAGCAGGTTCGCGACCAGAATGAACATGAACAGCGTAAACACGAACGGGAAGAACTTCATGCCCTGGCTGCCGGCGGCGTCGCGCAGCATGGAGGCGATGAATTCATAGAGAATTTCCGAAACCGACTGGGCCCTGCCCGGCACGATGCCGCGCGACGAGGTCGCCAGGAAAAGGAAACCGCCGGCCAGTACCGCCGCAACGATCATGAACAGCGACGAGTTGGTGAAAGATATGTCGTAGCCGCCAACCTCGATCGGAATCAGAGTGTTGATCTGAAACTGGTGGATCGGGTCAACCTTGGAAGGATCAGCAGCCAATTTCCAACCTCGCCTTCATCGTCCCTTTGCAGGCAGCGTCCAGCGCGCCTAGTCGTTATCCTCAGACGAACCGGTGTTCCGGTCCGTCGACTTGATTCCGGGCTCCGCGACCAGACCTGACGATCTGAGAACATTGAGCACGCCGGCGCAGAAGCCGAGAAGGAAAAAGACAATCAGTCCCCAGGGCGATGTTCCCGCAAACTGATCGATGAGCCAGCCAATTCCGGTTCCCAGAAGGATGCCGGCAATGAATTCGCTGGAGAGTCTCAGCGCGACCGCGTAGCCGACCCCGCTGCTCGTCCTCGTCTGCTCCTCGTCCGCCCGCTCCTGGCGCTTCCTTTCGGCCAGCGCTTCATCGAGCTTGCGGCGCCGTCGGTCAAACTCCTCGTCGTTCACTGATCGCTGGCTCGCTGTCGGGGACGTTTCGTGTTGTCGTTTCCGGCAACCGTCGGATTGGTTGGCGAAAATCTGCCCCGGCCAAGCGAAACCGCCTGTTTCCCTGTAAAATCGCGCGCAACATAGTTTGAAGGCCCTACCCAGTCAAGCGAAGGGCAGAGTCCGTCACTTCCGCAAAAATACTTATTATTTCAATTACTTATCGCGGTGCGACAATGCGCCCGTGAATGATCGGTGACGAAGACGGCGGCGAGAGCCCGAGACGGCCGCAATACGGCATGAAAACCCGCGACCGTGGCTGGTCAGTTCCAGCCGCCTCCATAGGTGCGGTAGAAGATGTGCAGCCCTATCTTGTTCATCTTCTCCATCGCGCGCGCCCAGCGTGGGCGCACATAGGTTGCGTGGTAGTGCGTGGCCGACCCAACCTCGGTCAGGTAGATCTTGCCGGCCGAAACGGCCTGCGCAACCTCATGGGCCACTTCATAGTGCTGGCGGCTGGCGATTCGGTCGCGAATGCCGTCGCAGGCGAAGGAAAACTGGCAGCGGTTGCGCCAGGTCCGGTTCTGGTAGACGACACCACACACGGAATTCGGATAGGCGGGATTGCGAACGCGGTTGAGGATGACCTGGGCGACCGCCGCCTGTCCCTTCACGCTCTCGCCGCGCGCCTCGAAGTAGATGCCTTCAGCCAGGCAGCGCTGCTCCCCTTCGGAAAACACGGAAGCCGGCAGGGGCCGGCTCATCCATTCATGGTCGTCTTGCGCCACAGGCGGGATAAACCGCCCGCCAGTCGGTTCCTCGTCCTTCAACAGGCTGGCGAAGGGCGATGCCTCGGCAAAGTCAGGAGGTGGTGGGGCGTAGGCGGTGGCGAGAATGTCCGGCTTGTCGTTGTTGACCAGCGAGGCGAGGTAGACGGGAACCGTGGGGTCCGCTTTCTTTTCCTGCCGCACGTAGAACGTGCCGGCAATCTGCAATTCCTTGCCCTTTATCTCGGGCTGTACAAAGGCCATCACGGGCGCCTCTGCCGCATCGCCTCCAAGCATCGAGGTGCGCTGGAGGACCGTACCGGCATTGAATTCCTTGGGTGGGGCGACCGGTGCGACATTGACGATGCGGCCCTGCTTGTCGCCGCGATTGATCCGCTCTTCGTCCGGCGTCTCGGCCGCCGCATTTCCCTTGGTACGGAATGCCACCTCGCCGATGCCCGGCGCGTTCAGACCTGCGCCGGAGATGGAGCCCGTCGTCAGGCTACTATCCACAAACGGCATCTCGGCGCTGTGCACTGAGCCCGCGACCGAACGCTCGACCACGGTGCTCCAGCGATGATTGGACGTCTCGGCGCCGACAACCATGCTGGTAATGTCCTGCATGGCCAGACCAGTCGGGAAACCGATCCAGATACCTATTCCAAGAAGCAGGGGGGCAAGAAACGAACGCTCAACTTGCGGCGCGGGAAGCTGCCGCATCACTCTACGCTCACGCACGAACCACTCTCCAAAACGCAACATCACCCAACTCGATCAACATGATCGATTAACCTTGACCAAGAGTTAAAGGTTGGGCGGTTGCGGTTCAGCGGCGTTTGGCGCGTCCGGCATAGGGATTGTCGGACGTGCGCAAAGCAACCCGGATCGGCACGCCGGGAAGCTCGAAGGCATCGCGCATGCTGTTCACAAGGTAGCGGACATAAGCGTTCGGCATCGCTTCGGGACGCGAGCAGGACAGCACGAAACCCGGCGGACGGGTTTTCACCTGCGTCATGTATTTGACCTTGAGTCGCCGGCCGGCAACGGCAGGCGGCGGGTGCTGGGCAACAGCACGCTCCAGCCAGCGATTGAGCCTGCCGGTCGAAATGCGGGTGTTCCAGACTTCATGCGTGGACGCCACTGCCTCCATCAGCTTGTCGAGCCCTCGGCCCGTTTCCGCCGAAACAGGCACGGCCCTTATGCCACGCACCTGCGGCAGCAACCGCGTCGTCTTTTCCCTGAGCTCGGCCAGCAATTGCTGCGGCTCGTCGATCAGGTCCCATTTGTTGAATGCGATGACCGGCGCCCTGCCCTCGCGAACGATAAGATCGGCGATCTGCAAATCCTGCTTCTCGAACGGGATGGTCGCGTCGAGGAGGATAATCACCACCTCGGCAAAGCGTATTGCGCGCAGCCCGTCGGCCACCGAGAGCTTTTCCAGCTTTTCGTGGACGCGGGATTTTCGCCGCATGCCCGCCGTGTCGAACAGCTTGACGGGGCGCCCCCGCCACTCCCATTCGACCGAGATCGAATCGCGCGTGATGCCGGCCTCGGGACCGGTCAGCAGGCGCTCCTCGCCGACAAGCGCATTGATCAGCGTCGACTTGCCGGCATTGGGCCTTCCGACGATTGTGATCCTGAGCGGACGCGTCGGATCATAAGCGGGCTGCGTCTCTGCATCGGGATCTTCGATATCCTCGCCGACAAGAGCTTCATCGCGCGGTGTAGTCTCGACTTCCGCTTCCGGCCCATCGGCACGATCGCCGAGCGCGGCCACCAGCGCATCGCGCAGCTCGCCCATGCCGATGCCGTGTTCGGCCGAAATCGCAATCGGCTCGCCCAGCCCGAGTTCCCACGCCTCCGCAGCGCCGGCAATGGCGTCCCGCGCCTCGGCCTTGTTGGCAGCCAGCACGAGCGGCTTGCCCGAACTGCGCACGACGTCGGCGAATGTCCGATCGTCGGGCAGAATGCCCGACCGCGCATCGACGAGGAACAGCACGACATCGGCTTCGGCTATTGCGATCTCGGTCTGCTCGCGCATGCGCGCGGCAAGTGTTTCCGGTGCGGCGCTCTCCAGCCCGGCCGTATCGACCACCTCGAAGCGCAGATCCTGCAGGCGCGCGGCGTGAACGCGCCGGTCGCGCGTTACGCCCGGTGTGTCGTCAACCAGCGCCAGCCGGCTTCCCGCCAGCCGGTTGAAGAGCGTCGATTTGCCGACATTGGGGCGGCCGATAATGGCGAGCCGGAAGCTCATCGCGGTGCTTTGTTGGTCAGGAGGCGGCGCTGGAGCCGCGGATCAGTTCGACCATGATTTCCGCCCGCTGGCGCGTGTTGCGCGGCGCGGCGTCGTCACCGACGATCTGTTCGAAGAGCGAAAGCGCATCGGCGCTGCGGCCTTCACGCCAGGCAGACAATGCAAGCGCCTCGCGCGCGGCGTGGCGCAGGTCGGACGAATCGGCAGTCAGCACCTCGACGCGCGCAGCGACATCCGCGTAAGAGCCACTATCAACCAACAGGTAGCCCGCACGCAGGCGTGCCATGTCACGGATGGCGTCCGGCACGGAATTGTCGGCGGCCACTGCGTCAAATTCGGAGACTGCGGTTTCAAGGTCGCCCGTTTCCGCGGTCACGGTCGCCGCGCGCAGCCGGGCAAGCACCGGATAGGCGCCATAACCGTCAGCCTCGAGCGCCTCGAGCGCAGCAAGTGCGTCTTCATTCTGCCCCTCGCCTGCGAGGTCGAGTGCTGCCGAAAACCGGTCGCCGGAGGCATTGGCCTGAGTCTGGACCCAATAGGTGTAACCAACCCAGGCTGCCGTCAGGGCGACGATGGCCACGGCAGCGCCGATGAAAAGCGAACCGTAGCGCGCCCAGAGCGCCTTCGCCTGGTCTTGGCGAAGCTCTTCATTGACTTCGCGAATGAAACTGTCGTCGGACATGAAAACCACCTTGCGCGGGACCGGGATGAAATCCCGCTAGTCCCTCATTGCGGCAGCCTTTTAGCGGTTTTTCGCGCGCATGGAAGGGCCAGCGGAAAATCGGACAACCTGTCCGCACGCCATCTGCGTACCTCAGACCGCAAGTCCGCCACATTCGGATGGCCAAAAGCAACCGATGTATGCGTCCGGGGTAAAGCGATTTGGCGTTTGCGCGTTTGTCGCGGCAGGGCTGGCAGTCATGCCGGCAACAGCCGGGCAACCGGTCCAGTATGTCGCGATTTCATTCGACGGCGCCTACGACATCGATCAATGGCATCGCAGCCGCAATCTCGCCCGCAAGGCCGGGGCCAGCTTTACCTACTTCCTTTCCTGCGTTTACCTCCTTACGCGCAACGACAGGGCACTCTACGACCCGCCGGCGCACCCGGCCGGCAAGTCGAATGTCGGCTTCGCCGAATCGCGCGACGACGTTGCACAGCGGCTCAGGCAAATTTGGGCAGCACGTCTTGAAGGCCACGAAATCGCCAGTCACGGATGCGGACACTTCGATGGCGGCAGCTGGTCGGAGAAGCAATGGCGGGCCGAATTCGACGAATTCACCCGGATCGTGCGCGACGCGTGGACAACCAATAACGTTTCGTTCGCGCCCGCCGAATGGAAGCAGTTTGTAAAAACCGAGATCACGGGCTTTCGCGCGCCCTATCTGGCGGTCGGGCCCTCGCTTGCGCCGGCATTGGCTCAAAGCGGCTTCACCTACGATGCAAGCAGCGTTTCGCGAGACCCGCAGCCACCGGGCTACGAGGACGGTGTTGCCATGTTCTCGCTGCCGATGATTCCGGAGGGTCCGGAGGCGCGGCGTGTACTGGCAATGGACTATAATCTCTATGTCCGCCACTCGGCAGCGCTGGAGAGACCCAGCGAGTCAGCCATATTCGAGGAACGAGCCTACCAGGCTTTTCGGGGCGCATTCGAGCGACAATTCCACGGCGACAGGGTGCCGCTGCAGCTAGGCTTCCACTTCCGGCTGATGAACGACGGCGCCTATTGGCGGGCGCTGGAGCGCTTCGCCACCGAGACCTGCCGGATGTCCGATGTGCGCTGCGTGACCTACAGGGAACTCACAGCCATCGCGGCGGAAGCAGGCACGAACATCGTTCCCGCTTCCGCGCCGCAGCCCGCGGCGACCGACTGAAGCCTATTCAGCCGGTCCGGTCGCGTCGGCTTCGCGCTCAAGATAGTTCTGATCGATGTCTGGCAACGGGCCACCGTGGATAGCGGCCTCGAACGCCTTGAGGCGTTTGTAGACCGACATCAGTTCCACGATCGTCGTCCAGGAATTGATCAGATACTGGAAGGAATTCTCCACGCGACTGAATGCCCTGATGATCTGCTGCATGACGCCCAGCGTGATCGTGCCGCTGATGATGGTCGGGCCAAGCGCGATATAGGGAACGAGGTTGCCGATCTGCAGGTAGAAGATCCGCACCACGTTGAAATACATGTAATTCAGGTAGAGGCGGAAATAGTTCCTGCGCACATGCTCAAACAGTTCGCGCACGGTCATCGGCTGCGCCCGGTCCTCGAAGTCCTCGCCGTAAACGAGTTCCTTGCGGTAGGCGGCCTCGACCCGCTGGTTGCGGAACTCGAGCCCCGGCAAGCGGATGCCGGCAACAGCGACCAGAGCGGTGCCAATGATCGACCAGAGGATAGCTACAAAGACGAGCCCCTGACTGACCTCGCCGATCAGCGGCAGTTCAGTGACATTGGCCGACAGCACCCAAAGAAGCGGCAGGAAGGCGATCAGGGTCATGAGCGAATCGACCATGCTGATGCCGAGGCCTTCGGAAATCTGGGCGAAGCGCATCGTGTCTTCCTGAACGCGCTGGGCGGCACCCTCGATATGGCGGAGCTTTTCCCACCGCTCCATGTAGTAGTTGTTCATCGCCGTGCGCCAGCGGAAGATGAAGTGGCTGACAAAGAAGCGGAACATGGTGCCGACAAACACGTAGATCAGCGCGATCTGCAGGAATGTGACGATCTGCCAGTAGTAGTCGGAAGCCTCGACCGAGCCTGGTTCGCCCAGCGCTTGCTGGACCATGTCGTAGAACGTGCCGAACCACTCATTGATCATCACGTCGAGCTGGACGAGGAACCAGTTGACGAAGAGGATCAGAGCCGACCCCGCCAGCGACCAGCGTTGCCAGGGGTGCGGCTCAAGGCGCATCCAGGTGCCGATGAACAGCAAGATCGTGATGATGAAGTACTGGTAGAACCAGAAACCTTCGGCATCGGCCTGTTGTTCCTGAAGCGCAACCGTCGCCGCCTCATCGACCCCGGTCAGCGCCTCCGGAAAGCCGTAGCCGACGAGCCCGCCGAGGCTGAGTGTCGACCCCCAGTTCTGAGCAACCAGATACCAGAACAATATGCAAAACAGCGACCACGCCACTGCGGTCAGAAACAGCAGTTTGGGCCGCGGGAAAAATGAAACGAACATTTCAGCGCTTTCCGGGGTTCGGACCTTGGTCCTTGGAATATCGGCCGCACAAGCTGCATTCGCAGCTACGACCTAACTAGGTCATTTGTGTCCGCGCCATTCATAGATTCCGATAAACCAAAATAAAATAGTCGTGCACAGCACGGCACGCTCTCCGGGCTGGCTGGCGACCAACTGTCGCCGGACAACAAAAAGCCCCCGCCGAAACGGGGGCTTTTCAGACCTGCGGTTTACGAAGCGGCTAGCGCTTTTCGTCCCTAAGCGCCAGCCAGGTCGCATACATCATGCCAAGCATGAGTATTGCGAAGGGGAAACCTGTCGCAATTGCGCCAGCCTGCAGAGCGGCAAGCCCGCCGCCAAGCAAGAGCACGATCGCGACCAGACCCTCGAAGATCGCCCAGAATACACGCTGGGCAACCGGTGCATCGACCTTGCCGCCGGCCGTGATCGTGTCGATCACGAGCGAGCCGGAGTCCGACGAGGTGACGAAGAACACGATCACCAGAATGATGCCGACCAGCGATGTCAGGCCAGCGAGCGGCAGCTCGGCAAGCAGCCTGAACAGCGACAGTTCCGGAACATAGTCCACAACCGTCTCCTGAACGCCGGTGTAACCGTCGACGAGGAACTGGTTCATTGCCGTGCCGCCGAAAGTGGTCATCCACAGGATCGAAACCAGCGTCGGGATGATCAGCACACAGAAGATGAACTCGCGTACCGAACGGCCATAGGACACCCGGGCGATGAACATGCCCACAAACGGCGACCAGGAAATCCACCACGCCCAGTAGAAGGTCGTCCAGCCATGCATGAAGCCGGTGTCATCGCGGCCGATCCAGTTGGACAGCTGCGGCAGGTTGAGGACGTATTCCCAGCTGTTGGTGAAGAAGCCGCTGATGATCGCAACCGTCGGGCCGAGAATGATGACGAACAGCAGCAGAACCAGCGCCAGCACCATGTTGATTTCCGACAGGCGCTTCACACCAGCTTCAAGGCCTGCAACCACGGACACCAGCGCAACGGCGGTGATGCCGAGGATAAGCAGCACTTTCATCGTGTCCGTGTTCGGCACGCCATAGAGTTCGTTCAATCCGGCGAGCGCCTGCGAGGCACCGAAGCCGAGAGACGTGGCAAGTCCGAACAGCGTGGCGAAGACGGCCAGCGTGTCGATAATGTGACCGGTCCAGCCGCGGATACGCTCACCGAAGATCGGGTAGAACGCGGAGCGGATGGAGAGCGGCAGACCCTTGTTGTAGGCCGCCAGCGAAAGAGCCAGCGCCATCACCGCGTAGATCGCCCAAGGGTGCAGCCCCCAGTGGAAGACCGTTGCCGACATGCCGATTTCACGCGCGGCTTCGACGGCATCGGGATTGACGACCCCGTCGGTCACGGGAGCCGCAACGCCCAGAGGCGGATTGTTGAAGTGATACATCGGCTCCAGAACGCCGAAGAACATCAGGCCGATGCCCATGCCGGCAGCAAAGAGCATCGCGAACCAGCCGGTATATGAAAAGTCAGGTTTGGCGTCGGCGCCGCCCAGCCGAACCTTGCCAAGCGGTGAGATCGCGACAATCAGGCAAAACAGCACGAACAGGTTTGCCGACAGCATGAACAGCCAGTCGAATGTCGAGGTCAGCCATGTGCGTAGGCCGCCCAGCACCTCTCCGGCGCTGTCGCGAAAGATCAGCGTAATGATGACAAAAGCGACAATGACAACAGCGGAAAAGAAGAACACGGGGTTGTGGACATCCAGCCCCATGACTTTGACGTTGTCCTGCCCCGGTTCAAGCCCGTGATCGGGTATCGGGGTATTGAGATCGGTATCGGCCATGTTCGGCTTCCCTCCTCTAGCGTGAACCAGACGGCAATCGCTGCTTGGCGGTATGCCGAACTGTCGAGGGCGGAACGACCTTAAATTGCGTGGATGACCGCCCCCTCAAGCCGCATCGCCGCACATATGCGCGCGGAGTTACACCTCAAAGGTGACGGCGCGCAGCGTCAACGGTGACGCACATATGACAGCCAACATAGCCTGTTCGCGACGTATTCTCAGTCATTTTCCGACTTTGGTCACAAGAAACCGGCTGTGTTCGCGAGATTTCACGCCCGGCAGGCGCGATTCGCCGCCGAATTCGGGCGAAACGGGGAATCATCCGACTCCCGGACAAGTCCGGTCCATGTCGCAAATAGACCAGCCGCTTCGCCAGGTTCAGGCCAGCGTGTAGCCTGTCTTCACGATGGTGAAGAACTCGGCGGCGTAACGACCCTGTTCGCGCGGGCCGTAGCTGGACCCTTTCCGGCCGCCGAATGGCACGTGGTAGTCGACGCCGGCGGTCGGCAAATTGACCATCACCATGCCTGCTTCCGCGTTACGCTTGAAATGCGTGGCGTGTTTCAGGCTCGTTGTACAAATGCCGGAGGAAAGGCCAAACGGCGTATCATTGGCGACCGCCAGCGCTTCCTCGTAGTCCTTTACCCGCTGCACGCTGGCGACGGGACCGAATATCTCCTCGCGGTTGATGCGCATGTCGGGCTTCGTTTCCGTGAACAGCGCAGGCTGGAGATAGAAGCCGGGCGTCTCGCGGTTGAGCCGCTCGCCGCCAAAAGCGAGGGTCGCCCCCTCCTCACGGCCAATGTCAATGTAGGAGATGTCCTGATCGAGCTGGCTCTGATCCACCACCGGACCGATATGAGTGCCGGCCTTCAAGGCATCGTCGACCACAAGTCCCTTCAGCTTCTCGGTGACGGCCGAGACGAAGCGGTCATGGATGCCGTCGGTCACGACAAGGCGCGAGGAGGCGGTGCAGCGCTGTCCAGTGGAAAAGAACGCGCCGTTGACCGCGCAATCGACGGCAATATCCAGATCGGCGTCGTCCAGCACCACCATCGGGTTCTTGCCGCCCATTTCGAGCTGGAACTTGCGCATGTGGCTCACACAGGCGGCAGCAACCTTCTGGCCAGTCGCCACCGAAC
Organism: Rhizobiaceae bacterium; assembly: GCA_965232405.1. Taxonomy (GTDB): domain Bacteria; phylum Pseudomonadota; class Alphaproteobacteria; order Rhizobiales; family Rhizobiaceae; genus RCIO01. Next base: position 2,896,395 of record OZ246966.1, on the reverse strand, counting down.
CGGTGAATGTGACGGCATTGACCCGGTCGTCATTGAGGATGGCGTCGCCAACCACGGAGCCGCGGCCCATGACGAGGTTGAACACACCCTCGGGTACGCCGGCGCGCGCGATGATGTCGCTGAGCGCCCACGCCGAACCGGGAACCAGATCGGCCGGTTTGAACACAACCGTGTTTCCATAGGCCAGCGCCGGCGCGATCTTCCATGCCGGTATCGCGATCGGAAAGTTCCAAGGTGTGATGATACCAACGACGCCGACAGGTTCGCGCGTCAATTCGACGTCGATGCCGGGGCGCGTCGAGGGCAGTTTCTCTCCGGCGAGGCGCAGAACCTCGCCTGCGAAGAAATCGAATATCTGCGCCGCACGGATGACCTCGCCGGTGCCCTCGGCCAGCGTCTTGCCTTCTTCGCGCGATAGCAGCTGGCCGAGTTCGTCCTTGCGGGCGAGGATTTCGGTGGAGACCTTCAGAAGAATGTCGTGGCGTTGCTGAATGCCCGAACGCGACCATGCCGGAAAGGCAGCACTTGCAGCTTCGATCGCTTCGAGCGCCTGATCCCTGTTCGCCCGTACATATTCGCCGATGACATCGTCAGTATTGGAAGGGTTGATGTTCGGCTGGGCTTCGGCGCCCTCTGTCCAGCGTCCGGCGACGAAGTTTGCGTGGAGCGACATTGGGTTCTCCCGAAGTTTGAATTTTGAAACTAGAGCAGGCCGCGCGCGGCCAGGTTGCGCATAAGGGCCGAGGTGCCAAATGTCCACTCCGGGCAATCGGTGGAAAGGCGGACCGTGTTGCGCAGCGAGCCCAGCGCGGGCTCCGAAATTGTCACCACGTCACCTTGCTTGTGAGTGAACCCCTGGCCCGGTTCGTCGCGGTCTTCGACTGGTGCAAACAAGGTTCCCAGAAACAGCACGAACCCGTCGGGATACTGGTGATGCCGCCCGACAGTCTGTCTGACGAGATCAAGCGGATCGCGACTGATCTCCTTCATCGAGCTTCGGCCTTTCAGCACGAAACCGTCTTCGCCCTCGACGGTGAGTTCAAGTTCGGCGCGGCGTACATCGTCAATCGAGTAGTTATCGTCGAAGAGCCGAATGAACGGTCCGACAGCGCAGGACGCATTGTTGTCCTTCGCCTTGCCGAGCAGGAGTGCCGAGCGCCCCTCGACATCGCGCAGGTTCACATCGTTGCCGAGCGTCGCGCCCTTCACTTTGCCTGCGCTGTCGACCGCCAGCACGATTTCCGGTTCGGGGTTGTTCCATTTGGAAACGGGGTGCAGGCCCACCGACGCTCCCCAGCCGACAGCGGACATGGGCTGGCCCTTGGTGAACACTTCCGCATCGGGGCCGATACCGACCTCGAGATATTGCGACCAGACGTCTTCTTCGATCAGGGCTTCCTTGACCCTGGCCGCCTCCGGCGAACCGGGAGCGAGATTGCTCAGACTGTCACCGATGACAGCGCCCACGCGCTCACGGATTGTCGCGGCCCGTGTCGGGTCGCCGGCCGCTTTCTCTTCAATGACACGTTCGATCATGGAACGGGCGAAGGTTACCCCGCAGGCCTTCAGCGCCTGAAGATCGCATGGCGAAAGAAAGTGGACCCGATCAAGGTCCGATGCATTGGTCGCGATCTCGTCGAGTGCGCCGAGATCGTCGCCATTTGCCTGTTCGACAAAGGCCACCGGATCGGTCTGTTCGAGCAGATCGCGCATGGTGGGCGCAGACTTTGAAGTGATGTCGACAACCCGGCCGTTGCGCAGGACTACCAGCGCGGGACCGGAAACATCGGGACGCCATACGCGGCCGACGAATTTACCCCCGGCAGCGATATCCGCATCCAAAATCATGCCTGTCATCCCCCCTGACCAGTCAATCGAGCGCTGCTGCTAACATTTGTTGGCAGATTGCGCCACATGGCGCGTCTGCCGCTCACATCAAGCTGATCGAGCAGCTGACCCGCTTAGGTCGCGGCGTTTCTCACTCCATCCTGCGACGGATAAGCAACCCATTGTTTTTCCGATTATTTTTCTGGCCCGACGAAGCCGCGCCGCCATACATACCGTCAATCCAGTTGAGCAAACCGACCGAGGTGACGCAGCCTGATTGTTGTTGGATGACCGGCCCATGCGCCAGCAGGATGATGGTGTCGGGCGCTGTTGGCCTGTAGCCATGAGCGGGCGGGCGCTCTGACATTCGCCGCATGGCAAAGGCCGAAATCCGTATCCAACCCGGCCTCGCCGCACTGATCCCTGCCGGTTCAGTCTGACTCCAGATTGAGCCAGCTGACCTCAGCAGGTTGCAATGCAGTTGCCAGCCCCGGCAAGGTGGAGGCGATCTCTCCCGGCGAACGCGGACCAATGAGCGCCAGCGACGGGAAGGACTGCGCCAGCACCCAGGCGGTGGCAATGTTGTGCGCGCTCACACCGTATTTTTCTGCAAGCTGGCCGGCGCGCCGACGGCGTTCTTCATTGGCAGCGCTTCCGAAGCAGGTTTCCGGACCGATGTCTGCGGGCAGGCGACCGCGCAGTTCTTCGGGCAGGAAATAGCCGCGCGCCTGCGACGACCAGCTCAAATGCGCAACACCGCTCTCGCGCAGATAGACCAGCGTTTCGGGTGTATTCGACGTGACGCAGCCGTCCCAGACCGGCTTTTCCATCACAGCCAGCGACAGGTTGTTGTTGAGGATCGTCATGGGTCTCAGGCCATTGGCCTCGGCATACCGGTTCGCTTCCACGAAGCGCTCGACCGACCAGTTTGACCCGCCGAAGATGCCGATGCGGCCCTCCGTGTGAAGCCGGTTGAGCGCATCCACGAATTCGCCGACCGGCACATCGGAGTTATCGCGATGCATGATGTAAACCGGTGCGCTGTTCAGCCCCAGCCGGTCAAGCGACATGTCGAGCTGAGCCTCGATGGCGCGCGGCGTACAGTAGGGTGTATGCGCACCCTTGGCGATCACCACGACTTCCTTCGACACACCGCGATCTGCAATCCACTGGCCGAGCACCTTCTCGTGCTGCCCACCGCCGTAGACGAAGGCGGTGTCGAAAGCGTTGCCGCCTGCCTCCATCCACGCGTCCCAGACGATACCGCCTTCCGCGATGTTGTTCTTGTTGTCGCAGCCTATCACCAGCCGTGATACGGGCAGATCGAGTCCGTCGAGTTCAACCTTGGGAACCCGCGGCAGCCCCGTCGGCATGACGCCCGGAATAACCCGGTTGGACGACGTCTCTTCCGCGATCGTTGTGTAACCTACTTCCGCGCGCCAACGGTCGAGAACGTCGTTGTTGCCGATGCTGTCGGCATGCGTCATGGCGGGCCCGTCCGCCTCACGCTTACCCTCAGCGATTGCCTTGCTCGCGGCTTCCGCCTCGAAGGCGAACAGATGCTGCGGGTGCTTGAGTTCTTCCACGCGCTCCTTGCCGTCAACCGTTACCCGCAGAATTGCGTCGGACGGGCCGGCGTTGCGGCCAGGCACCCAGGGATCGTCGAGTTTCAGGGAGCCCTTTGTGCCGGTGACGCACGCCGAATTGTCCATGGCGCACGCTACTGCACAAGCGATTTCGGCCGTGAACCCACCCGCGAATTTCAAGAGACCATAGGCGACCTCGTCGACACCCGAGCGGCCAATTCTGCCGGTCCCTTTCACTGCTTCCGGCTCATCGAAAGGCTTGACCGCGGCGACGCCGGCGACGAGACGTGCAAGTGACACCGGATAGCCTCCGACGTCGAGGATACCGCCACCGCCCAGTTCGCGATCGTAGAGCCGCGATCGAGCGTCGAACGGAGCGTTGAAGCCGAAAGCTGTCCGGAGATGCGACAGTTCGCCGATTTCACCCGATCGAAGAATTTCCAGCATCCGCGCGATCTGCGGATGGCAGCGGTACATGAACGCTTCCATGTAGAAGACACCCATCTGCTCCGCGACTTCCGTGACCGCGACAACCTCCGCAGCATTCAGTCCCGCCGGTTTCTCGCAAAGCACTGCCTTGCCGCCGCGCATCGCCTGGATCGAAAGCGCTGCATGGAACGGATGCGGCGTCGAAATGTAGACGGCATCCACATCAGGGTCTGCGATGAGCGCTTCGTAGGTTTCGTAGCGCTTGCCGGGATCGATATCGTAATCGTCTCCGAAGGCCTGCCGACGTTCGGCACTTCGCGATGCTATTGCCGTGACTTTCCCTGACGGCGCCTCTTTCAGACCGTCAGCGAAATTGTGCGCAATGCTTCCGGGACCGATGATGCCCCAACGTGTCCTGGCCATAACCTCTCCCATCAAGAATTCCGCCCTTCGGGCGAATGAAGGTATCGTCCAAGCTTCTTCAGTGAGCCGGTTAGCCAGACCACGAATTGACGGTCATCCCGAACCGATCAGCCAGTGAGAGCTCGCTCGTTCGCTCAAGTGCAACCGATCTCGGGCTTCAGCAGCAGTTTGCCTGCCGCTCTCAGCGCCAACTTCGTCTGACTCACGCCGCAGCGAGGCCCGCGTCCAGCCCGGTTCCTATCTGCTTGACTTGCTCGGCGGTCAGGATGAGCGGGGGCGAGAGAATTATGTTCGCGCCAGACACCCGCAGCATCACGCCCGCCTCGTAGGCCGCGTCAGACACATTCTTCATGACGGCCTTGTCTGCAGCCTTCTTGGTTGCGCGATCCGAGACCAACTCGAGCGACGCCATCAAACCTTTGTAGCGCACGTCTCCTACTACATCGTGCCTGGCCTTCAGGTCTTCCAACACCGACGCCAGTTCAAGGCCGCGTGCGGCAGCGTTTTCGTCGACCTTCAGCCTCTTCGTTTCCGCCAGCGCGGCTATGCCGGCCGCACATCCGACCGGATGGCCGGAATAGGTGTAGCCGTGACCGATCGACCCAAAACTCGTCTTGTCGGCCTCGAACACCTCGGCGACACGCTCGCCAATCATCGTCGCGCCCAGCGGGAAATAGCCGGAAGTGATCGCCTTCGCGATTGTCATCATATCGGGTTTGACACCAACGCCGCGCGATCCCGACCACGCGCCCGTACGGCCAAAGCCGGTGACGACCTCGTCCGCGATCAGAAGGATTTCGTGGCGGTCGCAAATCTCGCGCACCATCGGCATGAAGCTCTCATGCGGCACGATCACTCCGCCGGCGCCAAGTACCGGCTCCATGATGAACGCGGCGATGGTGTCGGCTCCCTGGAAGGCGATCTCATCTTCGAGCGCCCGCGCACAAAGGCGCGCAAGCTTCTCAGGATCCGTTTCATCGAACGGATTGCGGTAGGCGAACGGCGCCGGGATGTGAAACACACCCGGTAGCAGCGGCTCGTAGTTGCGGCGGAAATTGGCGTTGCCATTGACCGACGCGCCGCCGAAATGCGTGCCGTGATAACCCTTCTTCAGCGCAAGGAACTTGGTCCGGTCTCCCTGTCCCCTGATCTTCCAGTACTGCCGCGCGAGCCTGAGTGCCGTCTCCACGGAATCGGAGCCGCCTGACGTGAAGAATGCGCGTGTCATTCCCTCGGGCTTGAACCACTCGGTCAGTTCCCAGGCGAGTTCGATCGACGGTCCGGTCGATGTCCCGCGAAAGCCGGAATAATAGGGGAGTGCGTCGAGCTGGTCCGCGATCGCCTTCTTCACAGGATCGCAGCTATAGCCGAGATTGACGTTCCAAAGGCCACCCACCGCGTCGAGCACAGTGCGGCCCTCGAGGTCGGTCACATAGGCGCCCTCGCCTTTCATGATCACACGCGGCGGGTTACCGCGCATCTCGGCCGGATGGGCCATTGGATGCCAGATGCGCTTGGCGTTGTTCTCAACGAGGAAGTTTGTGTCGCGCATGTCTGCTCCTGTGGATCATGTATCGAAGGCGAGACCGAAGCAGCCTAGCGCCTTGCTGTAGGATTGCCGCGGCTCACGGACGTCGAAATGCACGGTTTGCATACCGGCGGCCACTGCCCCGTCGATGTTGCGCTGCTGATCGTCGACAAAGACGCAGGCCTCCGCGGGAAGGTCCAGCGCCGCTGTGACAGCAGCATAGGCGCGCGCGTCGGGCTTCAGAATGCCGGTATAGGTAGCGTCGACAATCGTCTCGAAGAGGGAAAGCAGGGGGAGCCGGTTCCGGAAATCCGCGCCGTAGAAGAGGTCAAGTTCATTGGACAGGATGGCCAGCCGCAGGCCGGCCCTGTGCGCGATACGGATGGCCCGGTCCGCCTCGGGACGAATGACGGCTTCCGGATCGGCACCGCGGGCGCGTTTCACAAATGTTTCCATCCGGTCCCAGTCTTCATCGACAAGGCGCCCGACTTCGCGCGTGCGCGTGCGCCAATAGTCGCGCTCGCTGATTTCGTCTGCCTGCATGGACCGCCACAGCGGATCGCTGTCAGGCGCAAACGGACCGCGCCAAGTCAGCGCCCCGGACGGGAGTCCGAGCGCCTTCTCGGTAAGCTCGTGCGTCTCGAACAGGGTGCGCGTGATAACGCCGCCGAAATCGAGAACGAGCGACCGCGGCCGTGTCATGCCGTGTCTCGTTCCGCGGCCGCGCCGGACGGAATTACGCCCTCCGCCACCCATTCGTCGAAAATCGAAAGCGCCGTTTCGACAAAAGCGGTGCTGTTTATGTGTTCGGGAATTTCGCGCAGCACCACATTGTCCGGCACACTGCGTCTCATCTCGTCAACGAAGGCGGCGAGCGCATCGGGTTCATGCAGCGGCTCGCCCTCCTGGTCCCACTGCTGAATGCCGCCGGCAGGCAGAATGAAAGCAGTCGGCGCCTTGGCTGCCGCGAGCTTGCCGCCGATCGCGCGCGCGATGCCGCGCCGCCTTTCCCCGTCGCTGGTGACGGAACCAAGCAGTCTGTTGTGGGCGTGATAGGGGCGGCCGGCGAAACGTTCCGGTACAGGCTGCCAGGACGGAAAATCGACCATGTCGATTGCTCCGGGCGCCACGATCTGCGGCACGCCTGCCTGCCCGGCATTCTCCAGTCTGTCGGCACCGGATGTGACAACCGACCCTGCCAGGTGGTTGGCGAGTTCCTGCAGGCTGAAATCCATCACGGCGGCGAAGCCACGCTGCGCGGCAATCGCTTCCAGCGCCCGGCCACCCATGCCTGTCGTATGGAAGATGACGGCCTCGTAGCCGCGCTTTTCCAGCTCAGGCTTCAGCGCAACCATATAGGTCAGGCAGCTTTTTCCCAAAGAACTGATACCGACAACCGGGCGTTTGAGATCCGGCTTCAACCCGACACGCGCGGCGCCCACCACCGCCCCGCATGCCTGGGACAACACCGCCTTGCAGGTCGAGTTCAGCCCGTAGAGCCCTCCAGCCCACAGGATCATCATCAGGTCAGTGGCGATCCGCTCCGGCGGAATCAAATGGGAATAGGCGATGGTCGATACGACGAATTTCGGAACGCCGAGCGGCAGCGCCAGCGCGACGTCGAGGGCCAGGTCAGTCCCCATCGTGCCGCCAAGCGCGATGAAGCCGTCGATCTCTCCGTTCTCGTAGAGCCTCTGTGTCAGGTTGGAAGCGCCCGCGGCCATCAGTGTCATGGCGCTGTTTTCATCGCCGGAACCGATAATCGCCTGGATCGTCGTATCGGCGGCGGCTGCTACGGAATGTTTGTCATGGTCCGGCGCGTAAGGGGGGTCGCCGAGAACGCTGACGTCAAGCATGACCGGCACGCCGCCCGCCTCCTCGACCTTTGCCCGCATGAAACCGAGCTCGTCCGCCTTGGTGTCACCGGTCCCGATGACCAGGATCCGTGGAGAGTGCTGCATCTGGCTTGTCTGCGCGTTCATGCCGTGGCCCTGCCTTTCAGGGTGGTGAAGACTTCGCCGAAGAGCCGTTCGGTGATACCCCGTGCGGCCGCTGCAACGGTCTCGCCGCGCTCTATCGCAACTGGCCTGGGCGTGCGCACCAGCGGCGCGGCGATCGCCAGCGTTCCTATCGCGTATCCGTCTGCTCCCAGAATCGCCGATGCGACGCTGAAAACGCCCTCCTCATACCCCTGGTCGCTCATCGAATATCCGTGCCTTCGCGCGGTTTCGATCAGGTCCCTTACCGCCGCCGGGTCGGTGACAGTACGCGATGTATATGGTTCGAGCGGCCCGGCGAGAGCGGATTCAAGCAGCGGTTCCTGCACATGCGCCAGGTAGGCGACACCCGACGCAGTGGAATGCAATGGCAGATATTCGCCGACATTCACATTGACCCGGTTGGCGCGAGATGGATGCTCGACGTAAACCGTGAGCAGCGAACCATTGCTGACCTCCGCCAAATGAACCGTTTCCTCCGTCTTCTCTGACAGTTCACGGATGAACGGCAGAGACGTCTGCAGAAACGGGAAACGCGCCTCCCGTATGCGCGCGAGACGCGTGAGTCCCGCACCCAGCCGATAATGTCGTGTTCGCGTGTCCTGTTCGACAAAGCCGTCCCTGCTCAGCGAAACAAGAAGCCGCCGCGTGGTCGCCTTGTCGAACCCCGACCGCCGCGCAATCTCGGTCAGCCCGAGCTCCGGCTCTTCGACACTGAAGAGATTCAGCAGCGCGATCGCCTTGCCGACTGTGCTCATGGGAACAGCAGAATACCTAACATGGGAATTACGTTGACAGAGACCGGGAACGGATGCAAGTCTATAGTCGAACTAGAGGTTCAAATAATGAACCCACGTGGAACGACTGTCAAGGTCGGCCTTGCAAAGGCAACCAAAAGAGGGAATCGTCATGAAAAACAATGCCCTAGTCGCACTTGCCGCGACCGCGCTCGCGTTCGCAGCATCCGTTCCGGCGCACGCCGAATACCCAGAGAAGCCCGTCAGCTTCATCGTGCCATTCCCGCCCGGCGATCTGGAAGACGTGCTCACCCGCATGATCGCCGAGGACTTCCAGGCCAAGTACGGACAGGCTGCAGCGGTGGTGAATAAACCGGGTGGCGGCGGTGGCCCTTTCCCGGGGGCGGTCGAAGTCGCCAATGCACCGGCCGACGGCTACATGATCGGCTCCTTTGTCGTCGACGTGCCGGTCATCGGACCCGATATCGGCATTCCGGAACTGAACCCGAACCCTTTCGAGCCGGTGGGAATCTTCCTGACCTATCCTTTCGTGATCGCGACCTCGAAGGACGCACCCTATCAGTCGATGCAGGAACTGGCCGAACATGCCAAATCCAACGATGTAGTCCTCGGTCACTTCGGCACCTTCCTGCTGCCGACACAAGCGACTCTGGCGCTGGCCAAGAATATGGGCTTCTCCTATGCATCCGAAGCTGGCTTCGATGCACTTGACTGCAACACACTCGCCTCCGGCGATGTCGATGTGATGAACACGACAATGCAGCAGATACTGCCGTGTCTCGACGAGGTAACACTGCTTGCCTCGGTCACCGAGGAGCGCATCTCTACCGCGCCCGACACCCCAACGGTGAGCGAGATCGACCCGGAACTCGACATTTCATTGTGGAACGGCCTGTTCGTGCACAAGGATACGCCGGCCGATGTACGCGAAAAGATAGCGGCCGCCGCGAAGGAAACCATCGCAAGCGAGCGGGCGCAGCAATTCGCCAAAGAAACCGGCGCCCAGATTTTCTGGAAGGACGCGGCAAAGTCGGCAGCGCAGATCGAGGCGGATATCGAAACGGTCGGGAACGTAGGCGCGATACTCGAAAACTAGGCATGACGGCGGTCCGCCATTGGCGGATCGCCGCATAAAACCGATCCCGTACAGGATTGTTCGAACGATGAACGGCGAGCCGGAACGTCACAACATTTCCGATTTGAGCACGCCGCGTCACCATCGCGCGGAGATCGTCTTCGGTCTCGCTTCTTTCGGCTTCGCGCTCATTCTCGCCGCCAACATCCCCGCACAGACGGAATGGGCGACAGGCTATCCCTTTGTCCGGCAGCCCGCCTTCTGGCCAATCGTGGCGATCAGCGCCATGACCGCCTTTGGCGGGCTCGAATTATGGTTCTGCTGGCGACGCAACCGGCACCTCAGCGGTGACGGCACATTGGCCGAGGTCGGCCGGTGGTTTCGCGCGGCCGAATATGTCGTGTGGTTCATGGCCTATGTCTGGCTGGTGCCGCTGATCGGCTACCTGCCGGCGACGCTCGCCTTTACCCTCACGCTGACCCTGCGGCTGGGCTACCGGTCCAAGACGACGGTCGGCGCGGCGATGCTGACCGGGATCGCCACGGTGATCGTTTTCAAGTCATTCCTGGGCGTACGCATTCCTGGCGGGGCGATCTACGAATACCTGTCTCCGGCGTTGCGCAACTTCATGATCCTCTATCTCTGACGCTCCATGGATGTGTTCCTCGCCAGCGTCGACATTCTCCTGCGTCTCGACGTCATTGCCGCGCTTCTGATCGGATCCGTAGGCGGTGTCGTGATCGGGGCGATTCCGGGTGTCGGACCGGCCATCGCGATCGCCATCCTGTTGCCCGTCACATTCGCGCTGGAACCGATCGTCGGGCTGACACTGCTTCTCGGCATATACGGTTCGGCAATGTTCGGCGGGGCGATCCCCGCCGTTCTCATCAACACACCCGGAACACCCGTCAATGCACTCACCACCTATGACGGCTATCCGCTGACACGCAAAGGCGAAGGGGCGCGCGCGCTTTCGCTCGCCTACGGAGCCTCATTCTGCGGCGGTATCTTTTCCGTCGTCTGCCTGATGGCACTGGCGCCTGTTCTGGCCGATGTCGCGCCGCTTTTCGGCTCGCGCGAAATCTTCCTTGCCTGCCTGCTCGGCATGGTCCTCGTCGTCATAGCCCACCGCGGGCAAAATATGGCTGCGGGCGCGCTCTTGTCCTTCGGCATCTTCCTGCAGACGATCGGGCTGGAGCCGGTGCGCTATTCATCGCGCTTCACGTTCGGCCAGACCTGGCTGACCTCCGGCGTCGATCTGATCGTGGTTGTGCTTGGCCTGTTCGCGATCTCTCAGGCTCTGGTCCTGCTGTCGGGTCGCGACTCCGAGACCGCTGCGCCGAGTGTCGGCGGCGGCCTGTTTCGCGGGCTGCGCGAGGTCTTCCGCTTTCCGCGCGTGGTTTTGCCCGCCGCGGGTTTCGGCACGGTCATGGGCATTATTCCGGGGGTCGGCGAGTTCACCGCCCAGTTCCTGTCCTACACCTGGGCGCAGAAGATATGCCCCAATCCTGAACGCTTCGGTCGTGGCGCGCCGGAAGGCGTTATCGCTTCCGAAGCCGCCAACAACGCCGTGCCTGCCGCAGCCATGATCCCGCTTCTTGCACTCGGCATCCCGGGCGAAGCGCTGACCGCCATGATGCTGTCGGTCTTCTACGTGCACAACGTCATCCCAGGCCCCGGGCTGTTCCAACAGCAGATGGACTTCGTGCTGGCTCTCTATCTGTGCCTGCTGATCCTGAATTTTCTAGCGCTGGCATTCCTCATCGTCGCGACAAAACCACTTCTCAAAGTGATCGCCATCCCAAACCGCTTTCTCGGAATGGCGATCCTGACGCTGTCTTTTGTCGGGGTCTATTCGCTGCGCAATTCCATGACCGATTGTGCTATCGCAGCCGTCTTCGGAGTGCTGGGCCTGGTGCTCAAACGTCTCAATCTACCCATCGTCCCGATCATCCTCGGCATGGTGTTGGGCCGCATCATGGAAGAGCGTTTCCGTACCTCGCTGCCGCGCATCCACTCGCCCCTCGACTGGATCGACCGGCCGATCGCGGGCGCCATCTTCGCTGTTATCGTATTCGTTCTGCTGATTCATATCTGGTCGCTCCTGCGCGCACGCAAGGCACCGAAACCAACAGAGGCCACCCATGACTGACCAAGCAACAATTGACCGGCTTCGCGCAGACAAGGTCGCGCCGCAACATCTGTTCATTGGGGGCGACTGGCAGGAGACAACCGCCGGGCGCACCCTTGAAGTTATCTCGCCCATCGACGGCAGCCAGCTGACGACCATTTCCGATGCCGATGCCTCCGATGTGGACCGTGCGGTGAGATCCGCCCGCGCCGCCTTTGATCGAGGCGGCTGGTCGCGTGCCGCTCCGGCCGAACGCAAGAAGGTGATGCACCGCATTGCGGATCTGATCGCGAAGCATGCGCTTGAGCTTGCGGTCCTCGGCGTGCGTGACAACGGAACCGAAATTGCCATGGCGCTGAAGGCGGAGCCCGGGAGTGCCGCCGGCACGTTCCGCTACTATGCGGAGGCAATCGACAAGGTGTATGGCGAGATCGCGCCGACGGCCGAGAACGTGCTGGGATTGATTCATCGCGAGCCTATTGGTGTCGTGGGCGCCATCGTGCCCTGGAACTTTCCCCTGATGATCGGCGCATGGAAGATCGCTCCAGCGCTCGCCGCCGGCAATTCGGTGGTTCTCAAGCCAGCGGAGACGGCCTCGCTCACGCTGCTGCGCCTTGCACAACTCTGCGCGGAGGCCGGACTGCCGCAAGGCGTCTTGAATGTCGTCACCGGCCGTGGCGCGGTCGCTGGCGAAGCGCTTGGCCTTCACACGGATGTCGACGTGCTGGCGTTCACCGGCTCTGGCGGCACCGGGCGCCGCCTGCTCGAATATTCCGCGCAGTCGAACCTCAAACGCGTCTATCTTGAGCTCGGTGGCAAATCGCCCAACGTCGTCTTTGCGGACGCGCCCGATCTGGACCAGGCAGCCAAGGTCACCGCCTACGGCATCTTCCGCAATTCCGGACAAGTCTGTGTCGCGGGTTCGCGCCTCCTGGTGGAGCGTTCGATCCACGAAGTATTTGCCGAAAAGGTAGCCGCCATCGCGGCGAAGATGAAAGTGGGTGACCCGCTGGACCTCGGAACGGAAGCAGGTGCGATCAACAGCGCGGAACAACTGTCCAAAAACCTGTCGCACGTCGAAAAGGCCGCCTCGGAGGGCGCCAGCCTGAAGACCGGCGGCAACCGCATCCTGGCGGAAACGGGCGGATTCTATATGGCTCCGACAGTTTTCGATGGCGTCGCGCCTGAAATGACGCTGGCACGCGAGGAGGTGTTCGGCCCGGTGCTGGCCGTAACGCCCTTCGATGACGAGGTAGACGCCATCCGCATAGCCAACGCCACGCCCTATGGGCTCGCGTCGGCCGTATGGACCGCCAACCTTGCCCGCGCTCATCGCATGGTCAGAGCCATCAAGGCCGGCGTCGTTCACGTCAACACCTATGGCGGCGCGGACGGGACGGTTCCGCTGGGAGGCGTGAAGCAGTCGGGCAACGGCTACGACAAGTCGCTGCACGCCCTCGACAAATACGTCGACCTAAAGACTGCCTGGATATCTCTGGGATGAACGCAGCGGCGTCTTCCGTTGCCACAACAATCGACCGGCTGATCGATGTCGAACAGGCCCGCTTTGCCGAGATGCACCCGCGTTCGGCGGAAGCGTGGACGCGCGGGCAGGAACATTTCCTCTATGGCGGCCCCTCGCACTGGATGCGGCGCTGGGCAGGTGGTTTCCCGATCTATGTGGAGGAAGCCCGAGGCTGCCACATTCGCGATATCGACGGTCACGACTATGTCGATTTCTGCCTCGGCGACACTGGCGGCATGTGCGGCCATGCGCCGGAGGCGGTGACGCGCGCTGCAGTCAGGCAACTCGAGCGCGGCACAACCCACATGATGCCGACCGAGGACAGCCTTTGGGTCGGTGAGGAACTCACCCGCCGCTTCGGCCTGCCCTATTGGACCTTCACCACCTCGGCCACCGACGCAAATCGCGGCGCAATCCGTATCTCGCGCATGATCACCGGCCGCGAAAAGGTTCTCGTCTTCTCCGGCTGCTACCACGGAGGTGTTGAGGAGGCTCATGTCGAGTTGCGCGATGGGCGAATGCGTATGCGCAACATGATCCATCCCAACGGGTTCGATCATGCGCGTCTCTCGAAGGTCATCGAGTTCAACGACGCCGAGGCGCTGGAAGAGGCGCTCGCTGACGAAGACGTGGCCTGCGTCCTGATGGAACCGCTGATGACAAATTTCGGCATGATCCCGGTTGCCGAGGGCTTCCACGCCGCCGTCCGCGAAATTACGCGCAAGACGGGAACGGTTCTGGTCATCGACGAAACGCACACGCTTTCCTGCGGGCCAGGCGGCTACACGAGACTTCACGGGCTCAAACCCGACATCCTCGTGGCAGGCAAGGCGATCGCCGGCGGAATTCCGGCGGGCGTGTTCGGCGTCAGCCAGCAGATCGCGGAGCGACTGTGGGAGCTGATGCCACACGTCAATCCGCGCCAGCGCCAGTCTTCCCATTTCGGCATCGGCGGCACATTGGCGGGCAGTGCGCTGACGGTCGCCACAATGAAGGCGGTCCTGTCCGAGGTTCTGACGCCGGTCAACTACAAAAGGATGATCGCAAACGCCGACCGCCTTGCCTCGGGTGCACGTGACGTGATCTCGCGAAACGAGCTGCCCTGGCATGTCACCCAGATCGGCGCCCGGGTCGAGATCATGTTCACACCGAAGCCGCCCCGAAACGGCGCCGACGTGATCGCCACCCGGCGCGGAGACCTCGAGACTCTTCTGCACGCCTTCTACATGAATGAAGGCGTGCTCGTGACGCCATTCCATACGATGCTGTTGATGTGTCCGGCCACCACGGGTGCCGATGTCGACAAGCACACAATCGTTTTCTCACGCTTTGCGGACACGGCGATTGCCGCGGGAGTGGCCTGACGCGATGGCGTTCGACCTTTCCGGACGGGTGGCTCTCGTCACAGGCGGCGCGCGTGGCATAGGCGCCGCGATCAGCACACGTTTCGCCGAGGCAGGCGCCAAGGTTGTTGTCGTCAACCGAACGCTGGACGTGGCAGAAACCCTGGCATCGTCATTGGGGGATCGCGGTCTCGCTACGCGTGCGATTACGTGGCCCGGCGTCGCGCGCGACGCGATCCGCGAGATGGTCAACATCGTTGCAGGCGACGAAGGCCGGCTCGATATCCTGGTCCACAACGCCGGCGGTTGTCCGTGGTCCTCGATCGAGAACCTCGACGAGGCAAGGCTGGCCGAGGCCCTTGGTATCAATCTACAGGCCTTTGTATGGCTGACCCAAGCAGCCATTCCGCATATGAAGCGAAACGGTTTCGGCCGGCTGCTCGTCACCTCCTCGGTCTCGGCGCGCGTGGCGATGGGTGGAGGTGCGCACTACTCAGCAGCCAAGGCCGGCGTGAACGCCTTTGTGCGTGGTGCGGCGTTCGAACTGGCGCGCGAGCGCATTACCGTCAACGGCGTGGAGCCGGGCTTTATCGCAAAGCCCGGCCGAGGCGTGCTTTCCACACCTGAAAAACAGGCGGCGATCGGCCGCTACATCCCCATCGGCCATATGGGCGAAGCTGACGACATCGCCCATGCGATGCTCTATCTCGCATCGCCGGAAGCGAAATATGTCACCGGACAGACCATCGTCGTCGATGGCGGCTCGACCCTGCCTGAAACCGGCTACGCGGTCGAGGATCGCTGGGGACTTTCGTGACGAAACGGCCAGTCCGATTGGAAATTCGTTCCGGCCCTCCGCCGCGCTTTGCTGGCTTCGGGCGCTCGCCCCTCAAATGAGCCCACCGGATCAGCTCACCCCTGCGGGTCGGGGCTCACTCCCACTCCACTATGTCCTGAAAGCTTAACTCCCTGATTTCAAAAGCGTTTTTCCCTCAAGGATTCGTCTGTACCGACGGAAATACCGTCACAATGTCAAGCTATTGAAATTACTAGCCATTTAGGATCAGTCAAATCTCTGTTACATCCTGCACCACTCATCAATATGCAGGATCAAATCGAGGGCTCGCAACCGTCGATCGTGTGCCTCTCCGGAACCCATTTCGCATCCTGACGCATCGGCATAGAGTTTCTGAAAAGCTACTGTTGAGGCGATGCTTCCTCAAGAAGGCTTCCTGGCCTGCTGCCGGTTTTTCGGACACGCAGTTAAGCTAACATAGCTTGCTGCGGACCAATTGTAGCAGCGATGGGTGCAAGCTTGGGCTGGGTTGACCCATTATGCTGCCGCTTGGAAAAGCCCCTGCTGATAAAGCGCTCAGCGTAGTCGAACACATCAACCCTGGCATCATCGCTCGTCCTGTAGACCTTGCGGGCTGTCCGCTCGGTCTTGAGCGACGAGAAGAAGCCCTCCATCGCAGCATTTTCCCAGAAGTTGCCCAACTGGCTCATCGAACAGGTAATGCCGTGATCGGCCATCAAGCGCTGGAACTGTTTGCTCGTATATTGGCTGCCTTGGTGGAATGATGCAGCAAGCTGTCCGGCCTGCCCCGTCTCCAGATCGCCATGATGAGCGCGTCGGTGACGAGCTATGCCGTCATCTCGGCCTTCATTGCCCAGCCGACGACACGCCTAGAGAACGGGGCGACGACGGCGGCAACGTAGAGCCGACCTTCGGCGGTCCAGATGTAGGTGATGTCGGCCATCCACTTCTGGTTCGGGGCCGAGTCCCGCACGAGGCGGGCACCCTTGTGGTCGCTCATCCGGCCTTCCGGCAGGAGCAGGATGATCGGCCGTCCCTCACCATCACAATCAGTATGGCGCTTGGAGTTCAGCCCGCCCTTGGTTCGTCCGATACGACGGGGAACATCCCCTTACTAAGCAGGCTCGCCGCCGTGTGATGAGCCTTCAGATGCGTCGCATCGATCATGATGCGCTCGGGATTCAGTCCTTCGCCGGCAAGGCCGGCGAAGATGCGGTCGAACACGCCCATCCTGCTCCAGCGGATGACGCGGGTGTAGAGCGTCTTCTGCGGACCGTAGCTAGCCGGCGCATCCTTCCACTGCAGCCCGTCGCGGATCACGTAGATGATGCCGCTCACCACGCGCCGGTCATCGACCCTCGGCACACCATGCGACCAAAGGAAGAACGGCGATATCCGCGCCATCTGGCGCACGCTCAGCAGAAACAAATCACCCATAACGGCCTCCATAAATGGAAACCGTGAATCACATCCCAAACCCAATTAATAGGTCCTGAGCATTGCGCAACGACGACGCTCCTCTGTTGCTGACCTTGTCGCGGCGGCCGGCTCACAGCTTGGTGTATTGCGGATTGCCAAAACTGGCGGTGGCACTACCTAATCTCGCGGCGTCGACAGCCTCACGAGGAGACGCACCAACACCGAATGCGCCTCCATCTACCGTAACAGGCCAAGGGAGATTGCTGTGAAAGTTGTCGCTTGGCTTCGGCCTTTCTTGGGCAAAAGGGTGAGCAATTGTGGTGCTGGTTCGCAGCATCTCATCACGTCGTGCGTGTCACCTTCTGAAGATGCAGCGGTGCGTCCGGGTTTTCGCCGAGTTGCGCGGAAAGTCGCTCGATGAAGCGATAGAAACTCACCGCCTGACAGATCGGCGCCAGCGCGGGATGCGGTGCTTTTGCCGTCGCCAGCCAAGGGCTCTTCTGCTCTTCCTGGTCGAGCATGAGCACTCGCGCCCCGGTGCCGCGCATGATCGCGGCCGCCTCAAGGACCCCCGCGCGGCTTTCATCCTGCGGCACAAAGACGATCGCAGCAAATCGATCACGGGCAAGGGCGATCGGACCATGGCGTACTTCCGCCGCCGAATAGGCCTCGGCATGCAGCCGGCAGGTTTCCTTGAATTTTAACGCCGCCTCGCCGGCGACACTCAGGCCGGGGCCACGACTGACGGTGAAGAGCGAGGTCCCCATCGCAACGGGCACCAGCGCCTCGGTCCAGTCCTGCGCAAGCGCTACCTCGAGCGATTCGGGCAGGCGTTCGATCGCGGCGAGAAGCGCCGCGTCGCCGGCAAAGCCGGTATGAACGGCGGCGAGAGCCACGAGGCTGGCGACATAGGACTTGGTCGCTGCCACCGCTTTTTCGGGTCCGGCGAGCATAGGCAGCACCGCGTCGGCCCCAGATGCGACGGGGGAGTCGGCAACGTTCAGGAACGCCACGGTCCTGGCGCCACCCTCTCGTGCCGCGCCCTGCATTGTGACAAGATCGGGACTGCCGCCCGACTGCGAGATGGTCAGGCACGCGGCGCCTGCAAGCCGCATCCTGGCGCCGTAGACGGAGCCAACGGACGGGCCGATCGAGGCGACCGGCACGCCAAGGCGCGCCTCTGTCAGATATTTGAAGAAGGTCGCGGCGTGGTCGGACGTGCCACGCGCACAGGTAACGACAAGGCGCGGGTCGAGCGCATGCAGCCTCTCGCCTTCCTCTCTGTAGATGGCTAGGCCGTCGGCGATCTGTCGGCGGACCACGGCGGGAATTTCGGTGATCTCGCGCGCCATATGCGTCGTGTTCGGACTCACGGCGTTCATCAGAGAGCGCTCAATGCACGCCAGTGATCATCGAAACGATCTCGTTCTTGTGAGTGTTCGCAGTCTCGCGCACGCCGATCTGCACGCCGCGGCGCAACACGCAGATGCGGTCGGACAGTCTGAACACCTGGTCGAGGCTGTGGCTAATGATCAGGATCGCCAAATCCCGCTCCTTCAGCGCCTGGACGATCTTCTCTACCTTCGCGGTCTCGGCGACGCCGAGCGCGGCGGTCGGTTCGTCGAGCAGGATGAGCTTCTTTGCCCAGCGCGTCGCACGGGCGATCGCCACGCCCTGGCGCTGCCCGCCGGACAAATCGCGAATGGTCGCGTGCGCGGACGGGATACGAACGTCGAGTTCGCGCACCAGCCTCTCTGTCTCTGCGATCATGCCAGGGCGGTCGAGCAGGCCGAACGGCCTGCGCAGCATCTCGCGGCCCAGGAACATGTTCATGTAGACGGGCTGCTGGTCGGCGAGCGCGAGATCCTGATAGACGACCTCGATCCCGCGCGCGACGCTGGCATCCGAAAAGGCGACCTGCTCGCCGTCGAGCCTGATCTGGCCGGATGTGGGCGCATGCACGCCGGACACGATCTTGATCAGCGTCGACTTGCCGGCGCCGTTGTCGCCGACGAGCGCGACGATCTCGCCGGCCCGCAGGTCGAGAGAAAAGTCCTCGATTGCGACGACACCGCCGAAAGCCTTGTGGATGTTGGAAAGTTCCAGAACCGGACCGCAGCCCGGAGCGGTTGCGTCTGCCATAGTGGTCACCTCAGGTCGGGCCAGGATTCGGGCTGGCCAAAGATGTTCTCGATCGTCTCGACCGCCGGCTCGCCCCTGGAAATGCCCGAAACGCCGCAGACAAATGCCCGCGTCACGAATGCCTGGCCGCGAAAGCCGAAGACGACGCTGTCGCCGGCCTTCGGCTCTGCCGGAGCCGACGCGTCGATCATGCCATAATAGTCGATCGCGGCCGGCGGCGGGATTTCGACGCCGGCAAGTGCGTCGTCCGCGACGGTTGGCGTGTCGGCCACGAGCGCCTTGACGTCGTAGTCGGGGAAGACCGGATCGATGTAGAGCCCGCCGCCGAAGCAGTAAGCATGGCCGCCATGGTGGTGCGACACCTCGGTGAGATAGAGCACGGCGGGTCGCTCCGGCAGGTCCTCCAGCGCGTGCAGCGGCGTGGTGCCATGCAGGCCGTTGCCCGGTTCGCACTGGGTGGCGCCCACATCCGCCAGCGCGGGGAGCACGACCGAGGACGTCGTGCCCGGCGCGTTGATCTCGACATCGCGGCGGCCTGCCTTCGCAAGCCGTTCCGCAGCCCTTTCCAGCGTCGCCAGATTGTGGGTCGGCAGCACCTTGCCCTGATCGTTGTCGAACAGAAGTGCGGGAAAGCTGGTAAGGCCGGCGAAGCGCGCTCCATCGAGCCCGTCGATGCGGTCGGCCACCGCCACGATGTCTTGCGCCGCGAAGCCACCCTCGTGGCCGCGGTAGAACGTGTCGCCGGCCATCTGTATGCGCGCCATCAGCGCCTGCTCGCGCCCGGCATCGCGGGAGGCGGCGGCCGCCTCGCGCGCCTTCCCGTCGGAGAAGACGGTCCAGTAGTCCGGCTTGAGGTGGCCGGCCGCAAGCGCAGCCTCGCCGCGCGGCACCTGGACGAGATGGCCGAGATGCCCCGTCTTAAGGCCGGCGCGATCGCAGGCGACGGCGCAGGCGACGTCCACGGCGACCGCGCGGTCGATGCCTCCGCGCATCACCGCCTTGCAGAAGCCGCTGTTGCGGCCGACCTGCTTGGTCATCGCGAAAGTCTTCATGCCGAGCCGGTCGGCCTCGCCCTTGAAATGCCGCGCATTGTCCTCGACGGCGTCGAGGTCGAGCACGTAGGCGTTGGCCGGCAGCTTGCCCGACTGATGAAGCGCGATAGCGGCTTCGACAAAGGCGGGGTTGCGGCGTCTCAGCAGGTTCAGAAACATCCGTGACGCTCCTATCGGTTGGTGTCGCGCAACGAGATGGCGACGGCGACGAGGATGATGAGGCCACGCACGATCATCTGGTCCGACACCGACAGTCCCATCAGGATAAGCCCGTTGTTGAGCATGCCCATCAGAAGCGAGCCGACGAGTGCGCCCATCACCGAGCCCTTGCCGCCGCCGAGCGCGGTGCCGCCGACTATCACGGCCGCGATAACCGTCATCAGGTCGCTCTCGCCGAGCGTGTACTTGGCCGCCTGCAGGCGTCCGGCATAAAGAAGGCCCGCCAGCCCCGCGCAAAGGCCGCTGACCATCAGCACGGCCAGCCTGATACGGGGCACCTTGATGCCGGACACCTGCGCGGCGCGCGGATTGTCGCCCGTCGCGATGACATGGGCGCCGAAGCGGCTTTCGCGGTAGACGAAGTGGCCGACGATAACCGCGCCTAGCGTCCACAGGATGAGCGATGGAATGCCTAACAGCGAGCCGGAGCCGAAGAAGCCGGTGAAGGCGTCGTTGATGACCGGGATCGAGCGCAGATCGGTCATCGAGCGAGCGACGCCGGCGAACAGGCCCATCGTCGCCAGCGTGACGAGGAAGGACGGCAGGCCGAGCCAGGCGACCAGCGCACCGTTGACGAAACCGATCGCAAGGCCGGCGCCGAGGCCGGCCAGGACGCCGAAGAACAGCGAGTGCTCCTGCATGACGACGGCAGCCGAAAGCGCGGACACCGCGACGATAGAGCCGAATGACAGGTCGATCTCGCGCGCCGACAGCACGAAGACGAGGCCGATGGCCATGATCGTCGCGGGCGCCGTCTGCAGTACGATATTCGACAGGTTGCGCGTCGTCAGGAACCCGTCATCGGCCAGCGTGACGGCGAAGAAGAGGAAGATCGCCAGAAAGCCGAGATAGATGACGCTGCCTTGCAGGTCGAAGCGCCGGAAGATCGCGGGAAGACGCAGGGTCATTGTCGTGTCTCGGAAATTCGTCCGGATCGGCGGGCCGCCGGAGCGGCCCGCCCCCGGGAGGATCACTCTGCGGCGGCCTTGACGCTGTCGGGCGGCTGCCGGTTCATGGATTGCATCCAGCCATCGGTCACGTTGCCGGAGCCGATTGCCAGCGCATCGACGACGAGGAACGGGTCGACTGGCTTGTCGAGCAGCCCTGCTGCCGCGGCGCGCGCGGCCGTGACGCCTATATTGTAGGCTTCGTCGGCGATGATCGTGGCGATATTGCCGCCGTTCAGCATGTCGAGCGCGGCAGGCTCGTTGAGATCGATCGTGACGACCTTCGTGTCGGCGTTGCCCTGTTGACGCAGCACGGAAAGCACGCCGAGCGCCGGCTCGGCCCACGGCGTGTAGATGCCGTCGAGGTCGGGATTTCGGGCGAGCATGGCGCTAGCGATGTCTTCGGCATTGGCCGGATCGGTCATGCCAGACTCTATGACGATCTCGATTTCAGGATACTCGTTCTCGATCGTCCACTTGAACGCGCCGTCGCGCTGGTTGGTGACCGGGAAGTCGGCGTCGTGGAACATGTAGCCGACCTTGCCCGCACCGCCGATCGCGTCGGCGAGCGCTATCGCCGCCTTGTTGCCGATCTGGAAGAGATCCGCGGAGACGACCGCCGTGTAGTCCTCGCCGTGGGTGAAGCCGTTCACCGCATTGTCGATGAAGACAAGTTCCACGCCGGCATCGCGGGCGACGCCGTAGACCGATTGCGCGGTCGGCGGATCGATGGGAAGCGAAACGATGATCGAGGGCTCGCGCGCCATCACCGTTTCGACGTCGGCCTTCTGGCGGGCGGTGTCGAAACCGGCGTCTGTCTCCGCGATGACCTCGATCCCGAGGCGTGCGAACTCGTCCTTGGCGCCCTGCGCCACGGCGTTGGACCAGTCGTAGAGTTCGTGCCAGACGAGCGCTGCGGTGTAGCCGCCCTCCTTGACGGCCTCGATCTCCTGATCGGTGAGCGTGAGCGACGCCGCCGGCGTCGGTTCCTCGCCGTTGGGACCGACCGTCTTCGGTTGGTCCGCATAGGCATGAGAGGCGGTGGCTGCAGCAAGCGATGCCGCGAACAGAATTGTCGTGGTCTTCATTGTCAGCTCCCTGTTTGAATGAGGCGGGTACGCCAGACGGCCCGCCCCTGCGCGATTATTCGGCAGCGTCCAGCACGCTCTTCGGCGCGTCGATATGCAACGACTGCTGCCAGACCTCGCCGACATTGCCGGGACCGGCCGTGACGGCCGGAGCGACGACGAAGGCGGGCATTTCCTCGCCCGCCAGCGCGTTGGCGCCGGCAGCCGCCATCGCCCGGCCGAGCTCATATGCCTCGTCGGCAACGATCGCGGCCACGTTGCCGCCCCGCACCATGTCGAGTGCGATCGGCTCCGACAGGTCGAGGGTCACGACCTTCGTCGAAGAATTGCCGTTACCGCGCAGCGCGGCCAGCACACCCTCGGCCGGACCTGCCCAGGTGACGTAGATGCCGCCGAGGTCGGGGTTCTTCAGCAGCATCGCATTGGCGATCTCCTCGGCGCGGGCCGGGTCGCTGATGCCCTGTTCGGCGACGATCTCGATGTCGGGATAGTCGCTCTCGATCGTGGTCTTGAACGCGTTGTCGCGCTGGTTGGTCACGTAGTAGTCGGCGTCGTGATAGATCCAGCCGACCGTGCCCTTCCCGCCCATCGCCTCGGCGAGCGCGTCGGCGGCCTGCTTGCCCATCTGGAACAGATCGTCGGTGACGATCGCGACATAGTCCGCCGGATGCTGGTAGTCCTTCGGCAGGTTCGACAGGAAGACGAGCTTGACGCCGGCGTTCCTGGCTTCCTCGAAAGCGGCGGCCGAGGTGACCGGGTCGAGCGGCAGCGACAGGATAATGTCGGGTTCGCGGGTCATCGCGGTTTCGATGTCGCTGCGCTGCTTGGCGGCGTCGAAGCCGGCCGACGTGGTCGCCACGACCTCGATGCCGAGACGCGCGAACTCGTCGGACGCGCCGGCGGTCACCGCGTTCACGAAGTCCGACTGGTCATGCCACAGTAGGGCGGCCTTGTAGCCCTTGCCCTGGAAGGGCGCGACGTCCGGAACGACGACTTGCGACGTCGGCGTCGCCGTCTCGCCGTTCGGTCCTACCGTCTGCGCCAGCGCCGATCCCGAAAGCAGGAATGCGGCCATTGATGCTGCTGCGAGGAATTTTGCGGTACCCATTTCAGGTTCCTCCTTCTGGTTACCTGTTGCCCCTGTTGTTCCTGCGCCGCCGCCTCACGCGACGCCGCAGTAGCTCGCGATGAAGGCAGCGAAAGCGACGATGCCGGCCAGGTATTCGTCGATTTCCACCCGCTCCTCGAATGTGTGGCAGTTGGTGATGTCGCCGGGCGCGCAATAGACCGCCGGCGCGCCGATCCGATCGATGAGGAAGGGCGATTCCGACCAGTAGGGAGCGCCCTCGATCGCGCCCCCGCCCGGCATCGCGGCGGCGAGCGCCTCGGTGAGCAGGCCCACTTCCGGACGCGACGCGTCGATTTCCGCGGGAGAGCCGCCATGGCCATGATCGCGGCCGGCCGGCCAGTCGATCGCGACCGAGATGCCCTCCCGGCCAGCCGCGCCGCGGATCACCGCCTCGAGTTCCGCCACGGCCGTGTCGAGATCCTCGCCGGGCAGCAGCTTGCGGATCAGCGAGAACCTGCATTCGCCCGGAACCGCGATGTATCCGCCGCCCTCGATACCGGTGACGAGCGCGAAGGCGCGCCCGACGAGATCGTGGGCACCGCGCCGGCCGATCTCATCCGAGTGTGCCCAGATCGCGGCCAGGACATCGTGCGCTGCCTTGAGCGCGTCGACACCGAGCTCGGGCACGCCGAAATAGGCGGTCTTGCCGGTCACCGTCACATCGGCGATGAAAAAGCCCATCTGGGCGGGATAGACGGCGAGCCGCGTCGGCTCGACATAGACGGCGAAGTCGGGCTTTTCGATCTCGCCCGCCAGAACACCGGCGGCATAAGCCTTGACGCCGGCGCTCACACCGGTGCCGGGCTCGCCGCTCTCCTCGTCGCCCACGAAGGCATAGGCGACATCGCCGGCGAGGCGGATGCCGACGGCGTCGAGCAGCGCGAGAGCCGCCAGCGAGGCGGCGATTCCCGCCTTCAGGTCGCCCGTGCCCCTGCCCCACATCGCGCTGTCGACGATCGCCCCGGCGAAGGGATCGGCGCGCTCGTCGCCGGACCAGTGCTCGGCCCAGCCGCGCACGTGGACCGTATCGGTATGACCCATGAATAGGAGGCGCGGGCCGCCGCCCTCGCCCCTGCGCTCGCCCCACACGTTGGGCCGCCCGGGCAGGAAGTCGGCGCGTTGCGGGCGAAGCGCGAGGGCCGTCATGCGGCCTTCGAGGAAATCGACGAAATTCGCCTCGTTTCCTGTCACGCTCTCGCGCCCCACCGCTTCGCGAAGAAGCGCGATCGCCGCCTCGCGGTCGAGTTGCCCGCGCAGCCGGCCGACGAGGTCGTGAGGCGCGCTCATGAGTTCGCCGCCGCAAGCTTGACGACGTCGGCCGGCGGCAGCGCGATCGCCGCGCCCGGCACGCCGCCCGAGAAAAGCGCGGCATGCAACTGGCTCAGCCCGACCGCCGCGCCGCCGACGATCGCCGTCAGGGGGCCGAGGGAGGACACGCCAATCTCGACGGGATAGGGGAAGCAGAGCGGCATGAGGCCGCGCACGCGCTCGACCAGTTCCTCGCGGGAGCCGATCGAGCCGCCCAAAATCACCTTGCCGGGATTGGTGACCGCGCAGACGGCGGCGACCGCGCGCGAGAGATAGCGCGCCGTTTCGTCGAGCACCTGCCGGGCGAGAGCGTCGCCGCCCGACGCCGCCTCGAAGATGTGCGGCACGTCGATGTCGGCGCCGGAAAGCTCGAGATAGCGGCGGCGCATGCCCGCCGTCGCGGCGACGCGCTCCAGCGCCCCCGTATCGAGCGACGCGGGATCGAACGGGTCGCCGCCGAACGGCAGGAAGCCGAGCTCGCCGGCCGCGCCGCCGAAACCGCGCACCAGCTTGCCGTCGACCATGACGCCGGCGCCGATGCCCGTGCCCAGCGCGACGAACGCCAGATTGTCGACGCCGACACCGGCGCCGATCCACTGTTCGCCCAGGACGGCGAGGTTGACGTCGTTTTCGAGGATCGTCTCGACGCCCAGTTCCTCGCGCAGCGTGGCCTCGACATCGATCTCCGCGAAGCCGGAGATGTTCGGCGCCATGATGACCGAGCCGCTCTTGCGGTCCGGCACGCCGGGCACGCCGACGACGGCGAGCCGCACCTTGTCGAACGGAATGCCGTTCTGCTTGGCCGCCGCACGGCACATGCGCGCGATCTGTCGCACGACATGTATGCCGCCGCGCCTGTCTGTCGGCTCGGTAACCTCAGCCAGCACCCGGCAGGACAAATCGGCGATCGCCGCCCTCGCCTTCGTGCCGCCGAGATCGACGGTCGCGATGCAGGCTGCGTCGGGTACGATCTCGTAGGTGACGGCGGCGCGGCCGACATGGCCGCTGGTGCGGCCGGTCTCGCGGATCCAGCCATCGTCCTCGAGCTGGCGCGCGATCTCCGAGATCGTCTGCTTCGACAGCCCGGTCTGCCTGGCGATGCTCGCCCTAGAGATCGGCCCGCAATGGACGATTGTCTCCATGACGGTGCAGAGCGAGAATTGGCGAGAGATGCGTGGAGTGTCGTTCACGGCGCTTATTTAGTTCGTTCCCTAACCGAACTAATTACACAACGTGATCCGCTCGTCAATGCCCAATGCTCGATCACCCAGACCGTGAGCCCATCCTCTGGCCTGCGGCCTGTTTGTTGTGCCCGCCGTCGAGGCAGCGCAAGTCACCCTACCGGTCGGCACGACATCTTCACGGTGGCGAGTGTCGGCAGGATCGACATCCGCCATATCGCGCTTCAGGTCCTTCCGTTTCTCGGAATGATTGTCTTGCTTATGCTGGCTATTGTACCGCTCGAGGATGTTGCCACCTGGTTCCCGGGAACGACGGCGCAGTCCCGCCTAGGTCATCCGGCATCAAATTGCCTTCACACCGAGCGTATGAGCACGTGAGGCGACATCTGTTCAGTTACCGACTTCACTGATTGCCCCTCTGACTGAGACGAATGCGAAGCTGTCGCTCGCGCCGAAATGCCCAGGCTGAGCGTAGATGCAGAGTACCAAGCGGTCGCCTCGCCGCGAACAAGGCTACTACTCGAGGTGCCGCAGCTAGCGTTTCCGACCGCTGGCGCTAATGGCCACGGCCGCGACGATGATAAGCCCGGTCGTCAGGTCCTTGTAGAATGGGTCGGCATTCAGGATGTTGAAGCCGTTGTTGACCAGCGCCAGCATGATGACGCCAGCGACGGATCGCCAGACGGCCCCCTGCCCGCCATAGATGCTTGTCCCGCCGATGATAACGGCGGCAATAGCCTCGAGCTCCATGCCCATGCCGGCCGTGGCCTGACCGAGCGAAATTCGCGACACCGCGATTGCCGCGGCGAGCCCGGCGGCAAATCCGTTGATGGAGAAGGCGATGATCTTCACCCATCGAGTGCGGATGCCCGACAGGATGGCGGCCTCTTCATTGCCGCCGACTGCGAAGATGCGCCGCCCCAGCGTCGACCTGTTGAGTACGACGGTCAGCAGAACGGCAAAGGCGACCATGACGATGACCGCGATGTAGATCGGTCCGATCCTGTCTCGCCCGAGCCAGGTGAATGCATCCAGACGTACCGGGACCAGCGTGCCACCGGTTATCAGTATGGCTATCCCCCGATAGACCAGACCCATGGCGAGCGTCGCAAGGAAGGAGTGTATGTTGAGCGTGACGATCGTCACGCCGTTGACGAAGCCGAGCCCTGCGCCGATGAGAGGCGCCGCGATCAGTCCGGCCAGCGGATCGACCGCCAGCGCAATGGCAGCTGCAGCCACGCTTCCAACCGCGAAGATCGCGCCGACGGACAGGTCGAACCCGCCGCAGATAATGACCAGCGTCATCGCCGCGGCCATGATCGCCAGTGGCGTATTCTGGTTGAGAATGTTGATGAGGTTCTGAACCGTAAGGAAGGAATCGGACAGGAAGGAGAGAAGGATGATCAGTGCGACGATCATCACCGCCACGGCATAGGTCTGGAAAAAGTGGGCGACGCCGGCCGCTGTAACACGCCCTCTCCTGCCTTCTTGTTCCACCGATGTCCGACTGCTGCTCATGAAGCCTTCCTCGCCGTTCCCTCATTGCCCTGCTCGTGAAACAGGCGCCACAGGACATCGTCCACACTCGTCTCGCCCGGACGAAATTCATCGATGACGCGGCCGTCGGAGACCATGTAGGCGCGGTGCGCCAATCCGATGATCTCCTCGATCTCGGACGAGATCACCAGCACGCCGGCGCCACGCCGCGCCGTTTCGCCGATGAACTCGTGAATGCGCCGCCTGGCGCCGATGTCCACGCCACGGCTCGGTTCATCAAGAATGACAATCTTCGGATCGCTCATGATCCATTTGCCGAGCACCACCTTCTGCTGGTTGCCGCCCGAGTAGTTGATCACCTGGCCGTCAACCTCGGCCGGGTGAACGCCAAGGTACTCGATGAGGCGCTTCGCATGTGCCTTTTCGCCCTTCCCCCGGACCAACCCCAGGGCCGAGAAGGTATCCAGATGCGGCAAGGTCATGTTGGGCCGCACCGGCTGTGTGAGGACGAGACCCTGACGGCGCCTGTCTTCCGGCACCATTGCAATACCGCGAGCCACGGACTCGCGCGGCGAACGGAGCGCATAGTCCGCTCCATCGATAAGCACCTGACCCGATATCGCGGCGTCCGCCCCGAAAATGGCACGGGCGATCTCGGTGCGGCCGCTGCCGATGAGGCCCACAAGGCCGACGATCTCTCCGGGAAACAGATCAAGGCTGATGTCGAGCAGACCGGTGTCGGTCGAGAGATTGCGGACGCTGAGCAGCGGCGTCCCGCTTCGGTCGGGTTCCGGCGGCAGTTCGGGATAGGCCACCTCGGCCGCTGAACGTCCGATCATTGCCGCGACGAGCGTCGCCTTCGTCTCGTCTCTTGCCTCGGCGGTGCGGATAACCGCGCCATCGCGCATCACGGTGACGCGGTCGCAAACGTCCAGAACATGGTCGAGGAAATGCGAGACGTAGATGATCGTGTGGCCGCGCGCGCGAAGCTTGCGCATGACCGCGTGGAGGCGTTCGGCTTCGTCATGTGTGAGCGAGGATGTCGGCTCGTCCATGACGATCACCCTGGCGTCACGCGCAAGGGCCCGCATGATTTCGACCTTCTGCTGATCGGCGATGCTCAGCGTGCCGGCCGGGGCGTCGGGGTCGAGGTCAAAACCGGCGAACGCAGCGATATCGCCCAGGCGCTCATTCTCGTCGCCCCGCAGCAAACCCGCGGCGGCATTTTCGATACCCAGGAAGACGTTCTGCGCGACAGTAAGGGCCGGGACTAGCTGCAGCTCCTGGTGCATCATGGCGATGCCGCGCTTGAGCGCCGCCGCCGGATCCCAATTGTCGACCGGCTCGCCAAAGGCAAAGAGGTCGCCGGCGCTGCGCGAATAGTAGCCGCCGACGATCTTGCCCACTGTCGACTTTCCCGCACCGTTTTCGCCAACGAGGCCGTGAATTTCGCCAGGCAGGAATTCGACGTTGATGTCGCGCAGCACACTGACGCCCGAGAACGCCTTGCAGATGCCGACCAGCCTTACATAGGGCTCCACATCGTCGGCCTGTTGTTCACCTCGCGCAGTTTCCATCTGCTGCTCGTATCCAATGCAACGGCTTGGCCGGAATGCGATCCGGCACCTAGGCTGTCGCTGTTTCGGCCTCCCGGGGAAGCGTCTTTTCCGTATCGATGCTGAGATCGTCCGTGATCGCGACGCCATAGCGTGCCATTGCCTGGTCCCGCGAGACGGTTCCGAACCTCACGTCTTCGAGCACCTCGTCCGCAGGTCGCGCCCGCGGGTTGCCGTAACCGCCGCCGCCGCCGGTGCGGGTCACGAACAGCGTGCCCTTGGGAAAGTGGCGCGCGCGCATCTTGAGCTGCTTTTCCACCGTGCCATCCGGGTAGACGACATCGTTGTCCGGCCCCTGCCCGTTCTCGCCGCCCTTGAGCCCCCACGCCGTCGTCTTCGAGCGTTCGAACCACAGCGCTGCAAATGCATCCTCCAGCAGCCGGTAGCTGCGCACGACGCCGCAACCGCCGCGCCAGCGTCCGGCGCCACCGGAATCGCAGCGTAGCGAAAACTCCTCCACGCGCACCGGGAACTTGGTCTCGTAGACCTCCGCCGGGAGATTGCGGAAGCCGCCATTGACGAGGTTGATCAGCGCGCTTTCGCCGTCCGAACCGACGCGGCCGCCCCAGCCGCCCGCCGTCGGCTCGACCGAAATCCACTGGCCTCGCTCCTCATTCATGCTGAAGAACGCCGCCACCATGGAGTCGCCGTAGTGGGCGGCGGTCGCCCGTTCCGGCATTGCCTCGCCAAGGCACGAGATCATGAGATCGGCGAGCAGGCCCAGGCCGGTGAAGTACCACTCGCAGGCCGCCGGTTCCCTAGCATTGAACATGCACTTGTCCGGGATCCTGACTTCCATGGTCGAAAAGGACCCGCCGGTTATCGCCCTGTCAGGGTTGATCATGGTCTTGTAGGCCAGCCTGAGCAGCGAGGCAGTCTGCACCGCGCCGCAGTTGATCGCGCCTTCCACCGGACCGGAGGAGCCCTCGAGGTCGATGATCATGCGCTCACCCTCGATGGTAAGGCTGAGCGCAACTTTCACGGGCTCGTCGCCGACGCCATCGTCGTCGAGATAGCCTTCGCGATCATAGGTTCCGTCCCTCAGACCACGGATCGCTTCCACATCCAGCTGCCGCGCCTGTTCGAAGATGTTTGCACATGCGGCGCGATACACGTCGGGCCCGATGCGCGAGAGGA
Source organism: Rhizobiaceae bacterium (assembly GCA_965232405.1). Classification (GTDB taxonomy): domain Bacteria; phylum Pseudomonadota; class Alphaproteobacteria; order Rhizobiales; family Rhizobiaceae; genus RCIO01. The sequence goes on along the minus strand of OZ246966.1, from coordinate 2,866,221 downwards.
TTTGGCCGAGGCGGCGCTCTCCGGTGCGTATGGCCGTGATCTGCGCGTTGAGGTCGCCGATCGTCATGTCCTTGAGCCGCGTGTTGCGGGTCAGGAGGTCGTACCACTCCCGAATAGGTTTCGATTTCGACACAATGCGCGTCGGACCAAGACGCAGCCCTTCATGGAAGATCGACGTGGAACCCATGGTCGACCCGGGGTCGATGGCGCCGATGTCCTGCCAGTGGGCGCGGGCGGCTCCGAAGCCGACAATTTCACCCTCATAGAATAGCGGGCCAACCGCTGTGACGTCGTGAAGATGCGTACCCTGCAGGTAGGAATCGTTGAGAATGAAGATGTCGCCGGGATGGATGTCGTCGCCATAGCGTTCCAGCACCAGCTTCACGCACGCATCGATGGCGCCAACGAACAGCGGCACGCCCGTCGATTGACCGAGCATGTTGCCGTGCTCATCCATTAAGGCCACCGCACTGTCGCGCCCCTCATAAATGATCGCCGAAAAAGCCGACCGCCAAAGGGCCGCATTCATGTCCTGGGCGCAGGAAATGACGAAATTGCGCACGACTTCCGTGGTGATCGGGTCCGCGGTTTGCTTTGTCATGCCGTCCCCTCCTGCTGTCGTGCCACGAGCATGTGGCCACCCTTAAGCACCTCCGCTCGCCAACCGGGCGGCACCAGGGTCGTCGCCGTGGCCTCCTCCACGATTGCCGGCCCGTTCACCCTCGAGCCCACCGCCAGGCCGCTCCGCTGCACAATGGCGGTGTCGTGCTCCGTGCCGGCGAAGTAGACCTTGCGCGAACGTGTCGAGCCACTCTCTCCGACCACCGGATCGGGCACGCCCGGTCGCTTGAGATGTCCGAGCGCGGCAACCCGTAGATTGGCGACCTCGACGGACGCATCGGGGCTTGAGTGCCCGTATTGGCGGTCATAGGCCGCGTCGAAGGACGAGCGAACCGCCTGCATGTCCACCGGTCCCGGTGGTATCGGTATCGTCAGCACATATTCCTGGCCATGATAGCGGAAATCGGCCGCCCTTTCGAACGACATGTCCGCGTCGTTGAACCCTTCCTTGCGCAGGTAGTCGCGCCCCTCGTCCTCGAGCCCGCCGAGCTTTGCCGCAAGGTCCTGCGCATCGATCTGATGCCAGAACCCGTAATAGGTCATCTTGAAATCGTGACGCACATCCGTCTGCAGCATGCCCCACGCGGAGAACGCACCGGGCATCACCGGAATGATGACTTCGGCGATGTCGAGCTGTGCTGCGAGCGCCACCGCCTGGGCGGGTCCCGCGCCGCCATAGGCGACCAGCGCGAAGTCGCGCGGGTCAATGCCCCTGCGGATGGTGATGGTCCGTATCGCATCCGCCATCTTGGCGTTGATGATGTCCAGGATGCCCTGCGCCATCTGCTCGGCATTCATGCCGAAGCTGCTTCCGAGCTTCGCGACCGCCTCCTTCGCCTTGTCGCGGTCGAGGCTGAGCGAACCCCCGGCGAAATTGGACGAATCCAGCCGGCCCAGAACGAGATTGGCGTCGCTTACCGTCGGTTCCGTGCCTCCCCGGCCATAGCAGGCCGGTCCCGGCACGGAGCCCGCCGATTGCGGCCCAACGCGTACGGCTCCAGCCTCGTGCCAGGCGATCGACCCGCCACCGGCGCCTATCACGTGGATGTCGACGACCGACATCTGCACGGGAAGGCCCTCAAGCTCCGCCTCGTTAGACGAGGACGGCTCGCCGTCGACAATCAGGCTGGCGTCGAAGGACGTGCCGCCCATGTCGACGCAGATCAGGTTGGGCCGGCCGATCGTCTCGGCGAGCGCGCGGCCGCCGATCGTTCCGCCCACCGGACCGGACAGGAGCGTCTGAAGTGGGTTTTCGGTCGCGGCGCCGGCAGTCATGGCGCCGCCGTTCGACTTCATGATGTGGAGCTGGTTGTCCTCGGGAAGCGTGGCCGCCATGTTGGACACGAGCGTATCGAGGTACCGCCTGACGACCGGCGCCACGTAGGCATCCATCACGGTCGTCGACGTGCGGGCAAACTCCCGCCATTCCGGCGATACCCGGTGCGAGAGCGTGATGGAGACGTCGGGGAGCTGCTCCTTCAGATAAGCCTCGACCGCAAGTTCGTGGGCCGGGTTCTTGAACGCGAACAGAAGGCAGACCGCAATCGCCTCGTAACCGCGCTCGCCCACGGCAGCGACGAGGGCGTCGAGTTCCTCGACGTCGATCGGCGTCTCGATTTCGCCCTTCGCGTTGATCCGTTCCCGGACGGTGAACGTGTCGGGAATTTCGGTGAGCGGGCGCGGCTTGCGCCAATGGATCGAGAATATCTCGCCGCGATCGTTGCCCTGGATCGTATAGATATCGCGATAATTTTCGGTCGTGAGCAGTGCGACACGCGCGCCCCGCCGTGTGAGGACCGCGTTAAGTCCGACAGTCGTGCCGTGCACGAAGAAGTCGGCTGTCGCGCCGGCCGGAAGATGGCGATTCATGCCCTCTATGACGGCAAGGGCCGGATTTTCGGGCGTAGACAGAACCTTGTAGGCGTCGCAGTGACCGGTTGCCGCCTCCTGGAACACCAAATCGGTAAACGTACCGCCTATGTCGGCAGCAACACGGTAGGATCCGCCGGCCACATCTCACCTCCGCAATGTAGGAAAAGTTGGCCGGCGGCACGCGGTCAGGCGCCGCCGGCCGGACGGGCCCTACTGGGCCCATTCACCCTTGAAGTCAGGATGCTCCGCGAGCACTTCCGCGTTCACGAGCGGCGGGACCGGCCCGACCTCGTCCATGTTTATGACGCTTGGAGGGGTCTTGCCTTCGAGCGCCTGCACGGCCGCTTCTAGCGCATAGGCCCCCATGGAAACGGGGAAGTGGGCGAGAGTGACGTCCCAGCGTCCTTCCCGGATCGCGTCGATCGCGATTGACGCGGCGCCGCCGCCGGAAAGATAGATCGGTTTCACGTCGTGACCGGCTGCCTCGAGGGCGATTTCGACACCGATAAGATGCTGGTCCGCATTGGTCAGCACGACGTCGATATCGCTGTTGGCCTGGAGAATGTCCTGCATCACGGTAAGCGACTGGTCGGGATCGTAATTGCCCTCGCCCATCGCCACGACCTTGATGTTGTCGTGCTGATCGAGCACTTCGCGATAGGCCTCGTAGCGCAGATTGTCGAACGGATAGATGCGCTGTCCGACGATGACGACCACGTTGCAGGGGTCCTTGTCCGCGCAGAACTTGACCACATCCTCGGCCTGCAGGCGTGCCCCGTCGGCAGGCGGACCGGCTACCGTCGTGGTTATGCCTGGTACCTGCGGTTCCAGCTCGGACAGATCCGGGCCGATGGGAAACAGCGCAGTGACGACAGGCTTGCCGGCCTTGCCAACTTCTTCGATCGCCCCTGCGATTCCGACGGTATCGTTCGGAACAACGATGAATGCGTCGAACTTGCCTCCGGCAAGCACATCCTCGATCTGTCCGTATTGCCGGGTGGCGTCGAACTGACCGTCATAGATCGAGGTGGTGACGTTTCCGAGCTCCTTGGCCTTGGCCTCGACGCCTTCGTAGACCGCCTGATTGAAGCCGTTCTGCGCCGACGAGGCGAAAAAGGCGACATTCCAATCCTCAGCGGCCGCGGTTCCCCAGGAAGCGACCAGTGCGATCGCCGAAGCCGCCGCAAGTTTGTGAATTCGATTCAACATCAGCTTTCTCCCGTTGCTGAATATTGCCCGTTCCCTCTGGACGATTGATCGTAGGCATAATACAAACTTTATGCAACTGTAATTTTGACAGCGCCGAAATGGCGTGCAGAACGCTTGCACGACTGGCCCAGCCGACTACTGAGATCGGACTTGCAGGGAGGAACCGGATTGGCACCGAGAGCGGCGATCAAGCGGGGCGCGCAGGACAAGGGCGCGAATGGTAGGGCCGTACGCCGCGGCCGAGGCTCGACGGCTGTCTATGAGGAATTGCGCGAAGACATCCTGACCTTGCGCATGGCGCCAGGGACCGCGCTTGACGAGATTGCGATCGCCGACCGTTTCGGACTTTCGCGCACGCCCATACGCGAAGCACTGCTTATGCTGTCACGCGAAGACCTGGTTACCTTCCTGCCGGGCCGCAGCGCCATCGTGACCCCGCACACGATGAGCAATGCGCACGAATATATGGACGCACTGATGCTCATGTCGCGGGCCATCGCGCGGCTCGCCGCCGAAGTGCGCTCCGACGAGGACCTGCAGCGAATCCAAGCCAGGCACGAGGAATACGCTCAGGCCGTCAAAGACGACGATGTCCACAAGGTGACGGCAGCCGATCTGGCCTTCCACCGCGAGGTTTCCGCCTCTAGCCGCAATGGCTTTCTCGGCAATTTCTACAGCCTTGCCCTCGACTACGGCCGGCGCATGCACCTGTTGCACTACTACCCGCTGTTTGATGACGAGCAGCGGCGGAAATGCGTCGCACAGCACGAAGCCCTGGTCGAGGCTATTGCAGGCCGGGACGCCGACACCTCGGAGAGAATCGCCAGCGAGCACGTGCTGTCCGAACTGGAGGTCGTGCAGCGATCGCTCCAGCCGAAGATCGGATCGAAGATTTCGCTTACGGCACAAAAGGGATAACCGAATGATCGACGACGCCATGATGGCTGCCCGGCTCCACCGGCTGACAGACGCTATCGCCGCCGGCGGCATGGACGCCGCTGCAATCGTGCCCGGAGCGAATTTCTATTTCCTGACCGGGGCGAATTTCCACCTTATGGAACGTCCGACGGTGTTGTTTGTGACGCGCGACGGCGCGCGGCACGCCGTCATCCCGCTTCTCGAAAAGGCTCGGTGGCAGGCCCTCGCCCCCGATGTCGAAACGGAATACTGGCAGGATTCTGACGGTTTCGAAGCGGCCTTTGAGAGAGTTGCCAAGAGGCTTGCCTGCGCGCGCCTCGGCGTCGAGGGACAGCGGATGCGCGTCTTCGAAGGCGAGGTGCTGCGGCGAACTTTCGGGAACACGTTGGTCGTCGATGCCCACGCGGACATTTCCACTATGCGCCTGTGCAAGGACGAGGCCGAGCTCGCCCTGATGCGGCGTGCCGTCGAAATCAGCGAGGCCGCCTTGGCTTCAACCATCGCATGGGCCGAAATCGGAATGAACGAAACCCAGGTAATGGCGAAGCTGCTGGCCGAAATGCTTGACCAGGGTGCCGAAGGCATAGCCTTCGACCCGATCGTGCTTGCCGGTGCGGCGTCCGCCGATCCGCACGGTGTACCGGATGAGGAACGGAGGCTTGCCGCAGGCGGCGCGCTCCTGATCGATTTCGGGGCGAGCTTCGCCGGCTATAATGCCGACATCACTCGAACGTTTTTTGTCGGTCAGCCATCCGACCGCCATCACGACATCTATCATGCGGTTCTGGCGGCAAATGCGCGCGGTCGCGCAACGTGCGCACCGGGCCTTACGCTTCACCAACTGGACGAACTGGTGACCGCCGAACTGGCCGCATCAGGTTTCGGCGACATGATCGTGCACAAGACCGGGCATGGCCTTGGCCTCGACGTCCACGAGGCGCCGCAGGTCATGATAGGCAACCATCAGGTGCTGGAGCCCGGCATGGTGATCACCATCGAACCGGGCCTCTATAGCAACGGAGAGATTGGTATCCGGATCGAGGACGATGTCGTCGTGACCGACGAAGGCAGCGTTTCGCTGACCTCTTTCGAGCGCGACATCACTGTCGTCGGAGGCTAGGCGGTGTGCGTGGAACCTATGCCGGCCGAGATGTGGCAAGCGCTGCGCGGCGGCGCCGATTCACTCTTCGATCTCATCACCAGGCGTGCGGGTTCCCTCCTTGGTGACGCATTGCTCACGGTCCTCGTCCCAAACGATCGCGGGACGCGGCTTGTGCGCATCTACTCGTCCAACGAGACGGATTATCCGCTGGGTGAAGCCGACAAGGTCGAGGATACCGCGTGGTTCCGGCAGTTGTTCATCAGCAAGCAGCCAGTGGTGGCCAACAATGGAAACGAGATCGCAGGCTGGTTGCCCGATTTCGCCGATCAATCGCCGATGCAGTACGAGTCGCTGGCTAACCTGCCCGTCATTGCCGACGGACAGGTACTGGGCATCATGAACCTGATGTCGACCCGGGACCGGTTCGCCGGAGACACATTGCACTTTCTGCGCGCGGAAACGCCGATTGTCGCGTTGGCAATCCTGGTTTCAGCACAGCAGCGCACGGCCCGACATTGGCAGACGTAACGCAGAGCAGTCGTCAGGATCACAGCTGGCTTGTTGCCCCGTCACGTGGAACGGCGCCGACAGGTTTCTACCTTGGCCCGCCCCAACCGCCACCATTTGCGGTATGGATCTGAACCTCATCTCCAGCGTCCAGTTTCACTCCGGAGGCAAAGGCATAGTCCTGGCGCCTGCCATCCGCCCCGATGACCGCCAAGCCGTTGGTGCCGCCATTGGAACCGCCCTGGAGCCCCCACGCCGGCTGGCGGTTGCGGCTGTAGCCGGCCGACAGCACGGCCGGCGCACGCATGCGGTAGCTCAACTCCAGTCCTTTGCCGCCGGAATGCCGGCCCGCGCCCTCGCCGGTCTCGTTGAGCCTCTTGTAGCCGACATCGATGCCGTACCGCGCCTCGCAGATCTCGATCGGGCAGTTGAATGTCTCGCCGTGACTGGCCGAGTACATGGCGTCCAGCCCATCGCGACTGGCTGTCGCGCCCCAACCGCCCATCTGGGGTTCCACCATTGTAAACCGGCGGCCGGTATCGGGGTGATTGCCGGCGATCACGGTACCGCAGATCGAGGCGAAATGTCCGGCCGGCAGCCGCTCCGGTACGGCCTGCGCCATGCAGCGCCAGAGCATGTCGAACAGCCGTATGCGCGTTTCGAAATAGTAGCCGTGCGGAGCCGTGCCCGTCGCATGGAACACGGTGCCGGGTTCCGTGATCACCTCTAGTGCGTGAAACGAGCCACCGTTTGCGAACAGGGTTGGGTCAGTGAGCGTCTTGAAGATCATCTGGGCGGAAATAACCGCGCCGTCGCGGCTCGTATTGTAGGGGGCGGCGCGTTGCTTCGGGTTTCCGGTGAGATCGACGATGAAGCGCTCTGCCGAGACAGTGATCGTGGCCCTCCACAGCGCGCCGTCGTCCTGCTCTTCCACGACTTCATATGACCCAGCGGGGAGTGCGGAGAGGCCGGCGCGGGCACGCCGCTCACCTTCCGCGAACAGTGCCGCCAGTGCGTGGCGGTACGCTGCAAGTCCGTAGGTCTCGACAATTTGGCGGACACGGCTTTCTGCCTTGCGGCTTGCAGCCACCTGCGCCCACAGATCGCCACGCACGAAATCCGGCAAACGGGAATTGGCGGCGATTATGTCGAAGACTGGGTTGATCGGCTCGCCGCCGGCAAACAGCCGGACGGCGGGCAGGCGCAGGCCCTCCTGGAATATCTCCGAAACATCGACGGCCATCGAACCCGGCGTGCGGCCTCCGACATCGTTCCAATGCGCGATCGAAGCCGTCCACGCAACGAGTGCGCCACGCGCGAATACCGGCATTGCGATGACCACGTCGTTGAGATGCGTGACACCGCCGAAATAGGGATCGTTGGTGACGAAAAGGTCGCCGTCGCAGATCGCCTCGCGCCCGTTGAGTTCGATGATACGCTTGACGGCCTTGTCGAGGACCCCGACGAAGGTCGGGATACCGGCGCCCGAACTCACCAGTTCACCGTCTGCGTCGGTGATGCCGGTGCCGACATCCAGCACTTCGTAGATGATTGGACTCATTGCCGTCTTCTTCAGAACCGCGAACATCTCGTCGGCGGCGGCCACCAGGCTCGCCTGGATCACGGCGGCTGTAATCGGATCGTCGGCAGTGGCGGGCTTGGTCACGATATGCGCCTCACAGGCCCGTCTCGATCACCACCTTGCCGTGCGATTTGCGCGGCTGGCTGAGGTAGTCCCAGGCCTCGATATATTGCTCCATCGGGTAGACATGGTCGATCTGGGGGCGGATGCAGCCCTGTTCCAACATGTCATAGATGAAGGCCTTACCGCGCTGACACATCTCCGGGTCCTCGACATAGTTAAACACAGAGTAGGGCTGAAACACCGCGTTCTTCTGGAACATGTCGACGAAGGGCAAGGCAGGCCAGACCTTGTCGAGGGTACCGTAGAAGTAGATTCGCGCATCCCGCGCGAGGGCGGGGCTGTATTTGTCGATCAGTCCGGCCCCCACCGGATCGAATGCCACATCAATGCCCCTGCCGTCCGTGACACGTTCAATCGTGGCCGCAACATCGTCGCGCCCGGGAACGATGACATGGTCGGCGCCCATTTCCCGGAGATAGTCCTCGTTCTCCGCGAAGCGGGTGGTACCGATCATAGTGGCGCCGAGTTGTCGCCCGATCTCGAGTGCAGCCGCCCCGGCCGTGCTGGTCGCGGCGGTTGCCAGCACATGGCTGTGCGGCCCCACCTTCGATACTTCCGTCAGCGGGAAGTAGGCCGTCAGATACTGCATCCAGATCGCGGCGCATTCGACCGGGGAGAGATTGGGCGGCACCTTGGCGACATAGCGCGTGTCTATGACCAGCGATTCCGTGCTGGCGCCGCGCTCGTAGTAGAAATAGGGAAGTGTCGAGACGCGTTCGCCTACGGCATACTCTTCGACCCCCGGCCCTACGGCGTCGATCACACCGGCCGCTTCGATACCGATGCGGGCAGGAAAGCGACGGAACGAGAAGGAGTAGTTGTCCTTCATCAGGTCCATATCGCCCCAGTTGAGGGCGAATGCTTCGACCCGCAGCCGAACCTCTCCTTCACCGGGTTCCTCAAGCGGCTCCTCCTCCAGGACAAGGCCCTGATAACCGGAGTAGTCGTGAATATGCCACGCGCGAGGCATCTGCTTCCTTTCGCTGTTCGATCCGAAGGCCGTTCAGGCGCTTGCGACATGAAGGTCGCGGGGGAGTGCGGAGAAAATCTCCGGTCCGTCGGCACGGAGGATGACGATTTCCTCCAGCCTGATGCCGAAGCGGCCCGGCAGGTAGATGCCGGGTTCGATCGAGAACACCATGCCCTCTTCCAGCGCCGTTTCTGATGTTGCCGTGATGTAGGGCGGCTCGTGGCCGTCGATGCCGAGGCCGTGGCCGGTGCGGTGAACGAAATAGTCGCCGTAGCCGGCGTCCGCGATCACGCCTCTGGCGGCAGCATCGACCTCGCGCGCCTTCACACCAGGCCGCGCCGCCTGCATTGCAGCCTGCACCGCGCGCTCCACGACCGCATGGACGTCCTCATATCCCTCCGGCGGGCGCCCGACCACCGCCATGCGGGTGATGTCGCTGGGGAATCCATCCTTTCGTGCGCCGATATCCATGACCACCGCGTCGCCAACGGCCAGTTTGCGCGCACCGGACTGATGATGCGGGAAGGCGCCGTTGGCCCCGCCGCCGACGATGGTGAAAAGGGTAGCCGCTCCCTCGGACGCAAAATGGTCACTGATGACGGTCGCCAGTTCGCGCTCGCTCATGCCGGGCCGGAGAGCGCCGAAGGCCTTCTGCATGGCGCGGTCGGCGATGCCAGCGTTCATCTTGAGCTTGGCGAATTCGGTTTCGTCCTTCCTCATGCGCAGGGCGCCGAGCGTCTCTGCGGTGAAGGCGTGTTTCGCCTCGGGCAGCATGCCGAGCAGCAGCAGCGCGAAGTCGGCGCGCATGGTCTCGTCCAGCGCCACCTTGGCGACGCCCGTCGCACCGATGTCCTGCAATGCCGCAGCCAGCGCCGCCTCCGGTCCCTCGGCGTCGGCCCAGGTGAAGAAGCGGATGTCGGTCGATTCGCGCGTGCCCTCGGCGTTCAGCACCGGCATCAGAAAGGCCTCGCTGGCCTCCCCGACGAGCAGCAGGCAGGGCCGCTCGTCGGGGTGCGGGTGGAAGCCCAGCAGCCAGTCCATATGCGAGCCGGGCGCGACCGCCAGGAGGCCGGTACCGGTCTCGTGCATCTTGCCGCGCAGACGTGAAAAGCGTTCGACCGTGAGCTGCAACATGGAGAATCCTCGTTTTCTTTAAGTTCGCGCGGAGCCGCGGCTCCGCCGGTGTGCTTCTCGAGTGGCGCAGAGCGTCGTCACCCAAAGCGCATCGCGATCGTCAGATTCGCCCGCGCTTCAGGTGCTTGTTCTTGCGCCTGTCTTCATGCCGAAAGCGGTTCCCGCTTTCGGGAGACATGCGCTAGGCCGCCTCGACGACGATTCGGCTGCCGAAGGGGCGGTTGGTGTCGAACTGGCCAAAGCGGGCGATCTCCTCTTCGGTCGGCGCTTCGCTCGACCATTTGCGGCTCGGCTTCCAGCCGCACTGGCGCTTGAGCACGGCGGCGTATTCGGCCCGCTTCAGCGCCGCGATCGATGGATCGATCACCGGCACGCCGAGCTTCTCCTCGACCTCCTTGTAGAACCCTACCTCCATGGTGCAGCCGAGGATCAGTGCCTCGGCATAGTCCTCCTCGACCGCCTTGCGGCCCGCCTCCAGCAGCCGCCGCTCGGTCTCGGCGTGGTCCTTCTGGAAGTCGTTCACGCCGAGTTCGACATGATAGAACCCGGACAGACGGTGCTCGTGGCCGTGCTCGCGTACCGTCGCGCCCATCTGGTGCACCCATTTGCGGCGGCCGACGATGATGCCGAAGCGGTTCGACAGGCTGGCAGCGATCTCGCAGGAGGCGACGCAGGGCGCCGTCACAATCATGCCCTCCGACACCTCGCGCGCGTCGTGCAACGCGGTGTCGTAGAAGCAGCCGATGGCCAGCGCGTCGAAGCCATCACGGGCTGCGGCACGCGTCGCGCGGATGATGCCGCGGGTCACGATCGCCTCGTAGGAGCGGTACTCGATATGGGTGAAGCCGCCTTCCTCGGCTGGCAGCGAGGTTATGTGGACTTCGGTGCCCGGCATCTTGTGATCTCGTGCCATCTGCGCAAACACGGGATCGTAGCCGCCGGTGTGGGCGACTGGGCTGAGATACATGATCTTGAGCGGCTTTTCGCTTGCCATCGTGTGTTCCTTTCGTAGTTGCAGTAAGGATTGCTCGGTTCAGTCGGTAAAGCCGTACACCTCGCGGGCACGATCGGGTGCGGTGAAGCCGTTACGGACGTCATCCCGCACCGCCTCGGGGTCGCGCTCTTTCGGGTCGCCGATGCCGCCCCCCGCACCGGTGACGACGCGGATCACGTCGTCCTTGTTCACGGTCAGGCCGGAGACAAAAGCATAGCGCTCGCTGCCGCCCTCGCGGCGCAGCACCTCGACATAGTTGGGCGAGCCTTCCAGGCCGCCGTCGAGCGGCCAGGGGAGGATGCGCGAGCGCGTGTAGCCGGCGGTCAGAAACGAGCCGTCGACCCGGATGCGGTAGTCGAGCCGGATGCCGTGGCCGCCGGTCCATTTGCCTTCGCCGCCGGGCGTCGTGTTGAGCTCCATGCGGTCGACGAACAGCCCGTTGCGCGCCTCCGAAATCTCGGCCGGCGTGTTGAAGGTCTCGCCGTGGAAACCGGAGAAGATGGCGCTGTTGCCGTCGCGCCCGTAGCTTGCGCCCCAGCCGCCGAGCTGCGGCTCGATGATGGTGTAGTGGCGGCCGGTGTCAGGGTGCGTGCCGCCGATAAAGGTGCCACAGATGGAGGAGAAGTGGCCGGCCGCCAGCCGTTCGGGCACGTGCTGGGCCAGGCACCGCCACATCAAATCATAGACCCTCACTTCTGTCTCGAAATAGAAACCGATCGGCGCCGGCTCCTTTGCGTGGAATACGGAACCCTCGCGCGTCTCGAGTCTGATCGGCCGGAACGAGCCCTCGTTGCAGGGCGAATAGGGATCGGTCAGCGACTTGAAGATCATCTGCGCGCAGACCATCACGCCGTCGCGGCTGGTGTTGGTCGGCCCCACATCCTGGTCGGGATTGTCGGAAAGATCGACAACGAACTCCTTGTCGGAGATGGTGATCTTCACGTTGTAGATGCGCCCGTCGTCCTGCTCCTCCGACAGTTCGAACGTGCCATGCGGCAGCTTTGCAAGTTCGGCCAGCGAGACCTGCTCGCCGAAATCCATGAACGAGGCCATCGCCTGCTCAAAGGTCTCGACGCCGTATTTCTCGGCAAGTTCGGAGAGCCGCTTCGCACCGATGCGCGCCGAGGCGATCGCCGCCCAGACGTCCCCTTCAAGGAAGTCCGGCATGCGCGAGTTCACCTTCATGATCTCGAATACAGGCTTGATCGGCTCGCCCTTCGAGATCAGCTTCACGGCCGGCAGCCGCAGCCCCTCCTGAAAGATTTCGGTCGCCTCGCCCGAGAGGGACCCGGGCGCCATGCCGCCGATATCGGAATTGTGGGCGATGTTGGCGGTCCAGGCGATGATGCGCCCGCCGGCGAAGACAGGCATCGCGACGACGATGTCGTTCAGATGGGTGACGCCGCCGTGATATGGGTCATTGGTGACGAAGACGTCGCCCGGCTCGACGTCGCCGGGCTTGTCGAAATTCTGGACGATCACCTTCACTGCCTTATCGAGCACACCAATGAAGGCAGGGATGCCGGCGCCCGAGCTGGCGAGCTGGCCCTTGGCGTTCATAATGCCAGTGCCCATGTCGAGCACCTCATAGATGATCGAACTCATCGCCGCCTTGCGCATCGCGGCGAACATCTCGTCCGCCGTCGCCTGGAGCGAGTTCTGAATGATCTCGAGAGTGATCGGGTCGTTGTTTGCCTTGCTCATTGTGTGCACCTCAACCCTGCAGCTCGATGTGGATGTTGCCGTAACCGTCGATCGTCACCCGGTTGCCGGGATGAACGACGACAGTCGAACCGGAATCCTCGATGATCGCCGGGCCTGCGAAGCTCATTCCCGGCTCAAGCTTGTCGCCGTCATAGATCGCGGCGTCGTGGATGCCGTCGAGCGCATAATCGACCTCGCGGCTGCCCTTCAGCGCGGTATCGGCCTCGTCATCCGTCTCCGGACGCTCCTTCATGGTCAGCTTGCCGACCTCGGCAGAGGCGACGAGGTGGATGCCGACGAGTTCCACGGGCGCGTCGAGACGGTAGGTGTATTCGCGCTCGTAGGTCTCGTGGAACGCCGCCTCAATGCCGGAGAGACGGTCGTCGGTGACGGCGCCCTGGTCGAGCAGCACCTCGGTCGTGTGCTCTTGATTCTGATAGCGGAACTTGCCGTAGCGCAGGAACTTCACCTTATCGGCCGCCACGCCCTCCTCGGCGAACTGGCGACGGGCGCGATCCTCTGTCTCGGTGAAGAGGTTCTCGATCACGGCGGCGGACCCGGGCTTCAGTTCGGCGAGCCGGGTGACGAAATAGTCGCGCCGCAGGTCCGACATCATCATGCCCCAGGCGGAAAAGACCGGGGCACCCGCCGGGACGACGACCTTGCTGACGCCGAGTTCCTGCCCGAGAGCGACGGCATGCATGGCGCCGCCGCCACCAAAGGCGACGAGGGTGAATTCACGCGGGTCATGGCCACGGTTGAGCGACACCAGCTTGAGCGCGTTGACCATGTTGGAGTTGGCAATGCGGATGATGCCGCGCGCTGCCTCGTCGGCGTCGACCCCGAGCTTGTCGCCGACAGCGCGGATCGCCTTCTCCGCCGCTGCCATGTCGGCCACCACCTCGCCGCCGCAGAAATAGTCGCGGTTGATGCGGCCGAGCCAGAGATTGGCGTCGGTCGTGGTGGCATTGTCGCCGCCGCGGCCATAAGCGGCCGGGCCTGGCATGGCGCCGGCGGATTGCGGGCCGACATGCATCTTGTCGAAATCGTCGACCCAGGCGATCGAGCCGCCGCCATTGCCGATCTCGACCAGATCGACCACTGGCACCATGATCGGATAGCCGGCCGAGGTGCGGTCGCGCTCGATCCAGTAGTCGGTCATGATCTTGACTTGGCCGTCTTGGATCAGCGAGCACTTGGCCGTGGTGCCGCCGATGTCGAGCGCCAGCACGTTGGGTTCGCCGATCAGCTTGCCGAGTTCGGCCGCGCCCCAGAAGCCGGACGCCGGCCCGGACTCGACCATGGTGATCGGGATGCGGGAGACACTTTCGAGCGAATCCACCCCGCAGTTGGACTGCATGATGTAGGGGCTGCCCTTCAGCCCCTGGTCCTTCAGCCCGCCGGCCAGGCGCGACAGGTAGCGCTCGGCCGTTGGCTGCACATAGGCCGAGAGCACTGCCGTGTTGGTGCGCTCGTATTCACGCCATTCGCGGGTGATCTGATGCGATGAGACCACGGCCACCTCCGGCCAGAGCTTGCCGACCTCGGCAAGTGCGGCCTGCTCGTGCGATGGATTGGCGTAGGAATGCAGGAAGCTGATCGCGACTGCCTCCACACCATCCTTGCGGAAATCGTCAAGGATCGCGGCAAGACCCGAAAGGTCGAGCGGTTTCATTTCCTCGCCTTTGTAGTTGACCCGGCCGGGCAGTTCGCGACGCAGGTAGCGGGGCACGAAGGGCTTCGGCTTCTCGTAATGCAGGTTGAAGAAGTCGGGCCGGTTGCCGCGCGCGATCTCGAGCGTGTCGCGGAAGCCTTCGGTCGTGATCAGCCCCACCTTGACGCCCTTGCGCTCGGTCAGCGCGTTGATGACCACCGTGGTGCCGTGGGCGAGGAAATCGATCGCAGCGGGGTCGATGCCGGCCTTGGCGATGACGTTCAGTACGCCCTCCTCGAAATTCGGCGGGGTGGTGTCCGACTTCGCCGTGACGATGCGGGATTCGCCGGTGTTGTGGTCGGTCTCGAAGCAGACCAGGTCGGTGAAGGTGCCGCCGACATCGGTGGTAACGCGGATGGTGGTGTCGGCCATGTCAGGCTCCCGTGGTTTGAACGCGTTCGTTGAGCAGCAGGCAGATCATGCCCGGAAGCTTCAGCGCCTCCGCGGCCTCGACCCGCTCCTCCGAATAGAAGCCCGCCTCATGCAGACAGTTGATCGTGCCCGCGACCTTGCCATCGATGATGATCGGCACGTTGATGACGCTTTCGCAGCCAAGCGAGCGGATCAGTTCGTGATCGTTGAAGACGGCGCGGATGCCGTCGATGTCGTTGGCGACGAAGGTCTTCTTTTCGCCGATCACCTGTCGCGACCAGTCGGTCTCGTTGGCGGGCTTGGTGCCCGAGACCGGGTAGGCCTCCGGCATGTTGGAATAGATGCGGCCGGCCACACCGTTTTTGGCGTCATGCGTCATGATGGTGAAAAGCTTCACCCCGACCACGTCGATCGCCAGGGCGCAGAGCGCGTCGAACGATACCTTCGGCTGGTCGGCGCACGCGGCCGCGTCGAGGAATTGCGAATAGTCAGGCACCTGCATTCTCGTTCTCCATGAGGCGGTCGCGCAACGCCACTTCCTCGCCGGTGACGACCGGCACCGCACCAATGAGGCGGCGGGTGTAGGGGTGCTGCGGATCGGCAAAGATGATCTCAGTCGGGCTCAGTTCGAGCAGCCGGCCCTTTTCGAAGACGGCGACGCGGTCGGCGATGTTGCGCACCACCGACAAATCGTGGGTGATGAAGACGTAGGTGAGGTTGCGCTTCTGGCGCAGTTCGGTGAGAAGCTTCAGGACACGAGCCTGGACGAGGACGTCGAGCGCCGAGGTCGGCTCGTCGAGTACGACCAGCTCGGACTCGCAGGCGAGCGCCCGGGCGATCGCCACGCGCTGGCGCTGGCCACCGGACAGGGCGGCGGGCGAGCGCGAGATGAAATCGGCAGGCAGGCCGACCTCCTCAAGCAAGCGTCCGACGCGGTCACTGCGATGGGGGCGGTCGCCGATCCCGTGCACGTCGAGCGCCAGCCTGAGCGAGGCGCCGACCGAGCGGCGCGGGTTGAGCGAGGAGAGCGGGTTCTGCTGCACAAGCTGGATCGCGCGCCGGTGCCGCAGTTCGCGGCGCTCGGGCAGGATGTCGCCCCGCCACGAGATCGAACCCATCGACGGCGGATAGATGCCGAGGATCATGTTGGCGATGGTCGACTTGCCGGAACCGCTTTCGCCGACAATCGCCAGACATTCGCCTTCCTCGACGTCGAGCGAGACGTCGTCGACGGCGCGGACCTCGCGGGTGCCGAGCGAAAAGACCTTGGAGACGTTGCGCAGGGAGAGCAGGTGGGTCACGGCCGTGCTTCCCCCGGCTCGCCGCAGCCTTCATGGACGACGAGCGGCTGGAAATAGTCCTCCGACACGTCCTCGATCTCCGGAATGCCGCCGCCCGTGATGCGCGGCACCGCCGAAAGCAGGGCGCGGGTATAAGGATGGCGTGGGTCGGCAAAAAGGGCCTCGGCCGTTGCTTGCTCGACGATCCGGCCCTTGTAGATGACGTAGACGCGGTCGGCGAATTCGCGCACTACACCGAGATTGTGCGAGATGAACAGCACCGAGGTGTGATGTTCCTCGACGAGGTCTCGCATCAGCTTCAGCGTCTGTGCCTGCACGGTGACGTCGAGCGCGGTGCCGGGCTCGTCGGCGATCAGCAGCGAGGGCTCGTTAGCGAGTGCCATGGCGATCATGACACGCTGGTTCATGCCACCAGAGAGCTGGAAGGAGTAGGATTCGAGTGCCCGCTCCGGGTCTGGGATCGCGACATCGGCCAACCGGGCAACTGCCTTCGCGCGCGCTTCTGCCTCGGTGATCCCCGGCTCGGCACGCTTCAGCACCTCGTGGAACTGGGTTCCGATCCGGTAGACTGGGTTGAGCGACGATGTCGGGTCCTGGAAGATCATCGACATCTTCGTGCCGCGCAGCCGGTGCCGCTCGGCATCGGGCAGGCGGTCGAGGTCGGTGCCCTCGAACTCAAGGGTGCCGGAGATGCGCGCGCTCTTCAACTGCTGCAACAGGCCGAGGACGATGCGAGCGGTGACCGACTTGCCGGACCCCGACTCGCCGACGAGCGCGACACGCTCGCCCTTGTCGATGTGCAGCGAAATGCCGTGCAGCACCTCGGCCATGCCGGCCCAGGTCCTGAAGCCGAGACGCAGGTCGGCGAGACGCAGGGTCGTGGCGGTCATTGGTCGACCCCCAATATGTCGCGCAGCGCGTCGCCGAGCAGGTTGAAGCCGAAGACGGCGACCAAGATCGCAAGACCCGGGAAGACTGTCAGCCACCAGGAATCAGGCAGGTATTTCGCGCCGTCGGCGACCATCGAGCCGAGATCGGGCGTGGGCGGCTGCACACCAAGGCCGAGGAAGGAGAGCGACGAGGCGATCAGGATGACGAAGCCGAGGTCGAGCGTCATCTTGGTGACGATCGAGGGCACGCAATTGGGGAATATCTCGCGGAAGATTATGTGCGGCTTCGAGGCGCCGATTACCTCGGCGGCGAGCACGTAACCCTCCTCCTTCTCGGCCCGCGTCAGATTGTAGACGAGGCGGGTGTACCAGGGCCACCACATAGCGGTGACGGCGAGCATGCCATTGGTGAGCGTCGGCTCCAGGAGGCCCATCATGGACATGGCGAGGACCAGCGGCGGAATAGACAGGAAGACGTCTGTGATGCGCATGAGCACATATTCGGTCCAGCCGCCGAGATAGCCGGCCACCAGCCCGATGGTGACGCCGATTGGCACGGCGATGGCAAGCACCACGAAGCCGAGCACGAGCGAGATGCGATAGGCGTAGAGGATGCGCGTGAAGAGATCGCGGCCGACCAGATCGGTGCCGAACAAATAAGGCCATTCGGGCGCCTTGTTGAAATTTGCGAAGTCGACGACCGCACCGGCATGCTCAGGGAAGGGCGCGATGAAATCGGCGAAGACCGCACTGACGACGACAAGCGTGATGAGGACGACGCCCGTGAGCGACAGGGGGTTGCGCAGGAGGATGAAGAGCGATCTTCTCATGACGCCCTCTGCGAGTAGCGGATGCGCGGATTGATGAAGGCGATCAGGAGGTCGACGACGATATTCACGATCAGGAACATCGCCGAGATGATCAACACCGTGCCGACAATAGCGTTGAGATCCTTGCGCAGGATGACGGCGACACCGTAGCGCGACAGGCCCGGCCAGGCGAAGACGGCCTCTACCAGGAAGGCGTTGCCGAGCATGGCCGCGAAATCGAGGCCGATAATGGTCAGCGACGGAATCAGCGAGGGCCGGAAGGCGTAGCGGTTGGCGATCCGACGTTCCGGGAAGCCATAGGATTGCGCCATCTCGATGAACGGCCGGTCGTAGGTCTCGACCATGTTGGAACGCGTCAGCCGCGCCGCCTGGCCTATGCCCGAAAGTGCCAGCGCGAAGGCGGGCAGCACGATGTGCCAGGCCGCATTTCCGAAGGCGCGAAGATTGCCGGCGAGCAGCGTGTCGACCATCAAGAAACCGGTGACCGAGGGGATCGCATAGCTATCGGCGATGCGTCCCGCGATCGGGAACAGCGGCAGGTAGAAGGCAAAGATCAGCATCAGGATGACGGCCCAGACAAAGCTGGGAGCCGACACGCCGAGCAGCGTGAAGACGCGCACCGCATGATCCGCCCATGAGCCGCGGTAACGTGCGGCGATCACGCCGAGCGGCAGGCCTATCAGGATCATCATGTGGCCGGCGACGACGATGAGTTCGAGAGTTGCGGGCAGGAACTGGGCAATGTCGGTCGTCACCGGGCGGTTGGTGTAAAGCGAGACCCCCAGGTCGCCACGCGACAGATCACGAAGGAAATAGCCGTATTGCACCGGCAGCGACTCGTCGAGATGCAGCCGGTCACGCAGCGCCTGCACCTGCTCGGGCGACGCGCTCGGGCCTAGCGCGATGCGCGCCGGATCGCCGGGGATGACCCGGGCGATGGTGAAGATCAGCATAGAAACCCCGACCAGTACGATCAATGAGGTTCCCAGCCGCTTCGCGAGGAGGCGGATGACAGACGGCATGATGCGCGACCTTGGTTTCGATTTGCGGCCGGCGGCTAATGCCGCCGGCCGATGCCCGGCGAGCGTTACTCGCCGGTCATTTCCATGAGCCGGAAGGTGAAGCCGAAACCGTCAAGCCCGAATGCCTTGTCGGGATCGGACAGCGCCGGCGCCTTGAAGCGGTTCGACGCGGCGAACAGCGACTGGCGGTCATAGGCGTAGATCGACGGCGCGATCTCCATCAGGCGATCGTTCAGGGCCGAATAGGCTGCCTCGCGTCCCTCGTCGCTGGTTTCTGTACGACCCCTGTCGAGGGCTGCGTCCACCGCCTTATCATCGAGATATTCCGGCGACTGCCAGGTGCCGGCGGCTGTGGAATGATACATGGCATAAAGCAGGGTGTCGGGGTCGCCGGTCACTGCGTTGACGAAGACCTGCGAGATGTTGGGTGTGTTCTCCGGCTTGGTGACCTGCTCTGTGAACAGTGCCCAGGGCAGCTTCTTGATCTCCGACTTGATCCCGAGTTCGGCGAAGTTGGCCTGCATCAGCAAGGCGTAGCGCTCCTCGAGCGGAACCTCGCCGATCCAGGAAATCTCGAGGTTGAAGTCCTCCGGCGCGTATTTGCAGTCGGCCAGATGCTGCTTCGCCGCCTCGAGGTCGCGCGACAGCGTGTCGGAGGTCGGATTGGAGCCGAACATGCCGACCGGGATCGCGCCGGTCGAGGCCGAGCCCTGGGCGACATCGTCAGTGACAGCGACCATCTTGACGCCGGCGGCATAGTCGTAGGCCTTCGACAAAGCCATGCGGCAGTTGACGTCATCAAGCGGCGGCTTGGCGGTGTTCATCTTGATGTAGAAGGCGCCGCCGCCGCTTTCCTTCAGGATCTGCGCGCCATCGGCGGCAAGCGACTTCAGCACCTCCGGCGGCAGCCACTGCGAGGAGATGTCGTGCTCGCCCTGGGCGATCAGCGTGCGCACGGTGGCTGCTTCCAGCCCGTAGCGCAGGCGCACCGTGTCGGGGGCGGCGTCCGGGACACCGAGGAAGTAGTCGGGGTTCTTCGCCATCACCGTCTCTTCCTGCGGATTGTGGGAGACCACCTTGTAGGCGCCGGTGCTGGCAGCATTGCCTGACAGGAAGGCCTGGCCCCAATCCTTCATCTCGCCCTCGCCTTCACCGAGGTTCTCCATCACCAGCATCTTGTCGACGATCGGCAGGCGAACCAGCGAGGCGATGAACGGCGAATAGGGCTGCGACAGCTTGAAGCGCACCGTCTGCCCGTCGACGGCTTCCGCGCCCTCAACGTTCTTGAACAGGTAGGACAGGCCCTGACCCAGCGCCTTCATGCGATCGAAGGAAAAGACGACGTCTTCGGCTGTCAGCGGGTTGCCGCTATGGAACTTCACGTCAGAGTGCAGCTTGAAAACGAAATCGCTGCCGTCGGCTTCCCAACTCTCGGCCAGATGCGGCGCGTAGCCCGGACCGCCCTGGACCGGGATGACGAGGGTGTCGTAAATGTTGAACATCAGGATCGAGTCAGCATAGTCCGAGGCTTTGCCGGGATCGAGTTCGCCGACGGCGACCTCGTCCAATCGCAGAACGCTCTGCGCTGCGCCGGTGGTGCCCGTGAGGGCGGTGGCGGCAAGCAGGGCCGCCGCGAGTGGAAGTTTGTACCATTGCATCGTTCACACCTCTGTTTGGTTGTTGTTTTGTTTTCTGTCGCCGCCGCTTGCGCCGCCGCCCCAGCCGCGGCGCTCCTCGTTTGGATCGTCGCCGAACACATCCATCGTTCCGACCCAAAGTATGGTCGCCGGCCGGTCCGCATGGTTCCACGACGAATGGGTCTTAGTGGAGGGAAAGTGCAGCGAGTCACCCACGTCAAGCACCGTTCGCTCTCCGTCGACCTCGATGGTGACGGTTCCCTCGAGCACGTAGAACATCTCCTCTCCCTCGTGTGAGATCGGCTCGCTGCGATGTCCTGGCGGCTCGTGGATGATGACGGAGCGCAGCACGTTACCGGGGAAGGTGGATGAAAGACGCTCATAGGTCAGAGAATGAGGGCTGACCGCATATACCGGACGCTGATCATGCCGCGTGATCGGCAGGTCGCCCGTGGGCTGCGAGAGAAATTCGCTGACCTCGGTATCCAGCACGCGAGCAACGGAGACCAACGAGGACAGGGAGGGCGCGGTGATGCCGCGCTCGATCTGCGAGATGAAGCCCACGGAAAGCCCCGCCCCCTCGGCAACTTCCTTGAGCGTCAAACCCAGCGCCCGGCGTCTCTGACGCAGCCCTTCGCCCAACGAACGATGGGCTTCGGCCTTTCCGGTCTCCCTGACAGCTGTGTTCGCCATGCCGTTCCCTGTTTTAGTTTCGCTAAAATTGAAGCATAGCTAAAACTCAACGTCAAGAGCGATCCTGCAATCGCGCTGCCCCCAGCCGACAATCGCAGGCTCCGCCTGACGGACGATCAGGATGGCACGAGAATTCACGATCGGCCGGCTTTCGCCTGCTGCAGCTTCGCCGTAAAAGCCCCATGGACGCCGTCGGTCCCAATGACGTCTGGACGATGGACTTCGTGCACGACCAGTTGGCGACCGGCAAGACGCTACGTGATCGATGAACGCGCGATGCGCGAACACAGCCTCGCCATACTGCGCGACATGGGCGTCGAGTTCGACCCCGACGCGCTTGTCGCTGACCTTTCGACCGGCCAGCAGCAACTGACCGAGATTGCCAAGGCGCTGTCCCAAGATGCGCGTATCCTGGTTCTGGACGAACCCACTTCGGCACTCACCGCCTCCGAGGTGGAGATCCTCTTTGAGCTGCTGCGGCGCCTGCGCAGCGAGGGCAAGGCCATCATCTATGTGTCGCACCGCATGGACGAAATATTCCAGCTGGCCGATCGCGCGACCGTGCTGCGCGACGGGCATCATATCGATACAAGACCGATCGCCGATTACACG
The DNA here is from genome assembly GCA_965232405.1 of Rhizobiaceae bacterium. Classification (GTDB taxonomy): domain Bacteria; phylum Pseudomonadota; class Alphaproteobacteria; order Rhizobiales; family Rhizobiaceae; genus RCIO01. The sequence goes on along the minus strand of OZ246966.1, from coordinate 2,844,414 downwards.
CTTGCCACGTTGATTACCGACATCATGGGCAAGGCGACGCGCGACCTGCTCGAATATGCGACCGACCCGACCGGCAGCGAGGATGTCGTTCTCGAGCTTAGGAACCTGCGCAGCGGCACGGGTTCCGGTGCGAGCTTTGCCCTTCATGAAGGCGAGGTTCTGGGTATCGCCGGTTTGCTTGGGTCGGGTCGAAGCAGGCTGGCGCGGATGCTCTTCGGCCTGGAACGCATCGCTTCCGGTGAAGTCCTGATACGCAACGAGCCCGTCCAAATCACGTCTCCGCAGATGGCAATGGCCGCCGGAATGGCGCTTGTGCCTGAAGACCGCCGGCGACAAGGGCTCGTGCTGCAGCACAGCGTGGCCCAGAACATCGAACTGCCGGTTCTCGACAGGCTCAGCGCGTCTCCGTTCATAAGCGGCCGGACCGGACGCGAGACTGTGCGCGACATCATATCCCGGATGAACATCAAGACTCACAGTCCGGACTCGGACGTGAACACCCTCTCCGGCGGCAATCAGCAGAAAGTCGTGATCGGCAAGTGGCTGGCAACCCAGCCTGACATCCTCATCATGGATGAAGCGACCGCCGGTATCGACATCGGCTCGAAAGGCGAGATCTTGCGTCTTGTCCGCGAACTGGCGTCGGAAGGCAAATCGATCATCTTCATCTCGTCGGAGCTTGCGGAACTTCTGGCCGTTAGCGACCGCATCTGCGTGATGGCGCGCGGCGAAATCGTTCAGACTCTCGATGCGAGACGGCTCGCAGCAGACGATCATGATCCTCATTCGGAACTGCAGGCCGAGCAGAAACTGCAGTTGCTTCTACAACAAGGAAGGCGGCATGACTGAAGCGCAATCGACGCATGGGTCTCTTGGCAAGCTGTGGAGCTATTTCAAGCAGACCTGGCGCCAGAACATCATCTATATCGGCTTTGCCGTGGTCTTCGTATTTTTCGCGGTCACACTGCACGATCGGGGATTCCTTGACCCGAACAACGTGCTCAACATCGCACGGCAGACCGCCGTGATAGCCGTGATGGCGGTTGCAATGACCTTGGTCCTGTCGTCGGGGGAGATTGACCTCTCCGTGGGCGCCGTGGCCGGGCTGGCGTCCGTGACGACGGCGATGGCTCTTTCGGCGGGTGGCCTTGGCTTTGGCATCCTGGCCGGCCTCGGAACGGGGCTTTTCGTCGGGTTGGTGAATGGTGTCCTTTCGACGCGCCTCCTGATCCCGACATTCCTGACGACGCTCGCGATGATGGGAATTGCGCGCGGCGCCGCGATGTGGATATCGGATACGGCCGCGATCCCCATCCTCAACAGCAATTATGCGGGCTTTTTCGGCAGCGGCAATCTGGGGCCCATTCCGAGCCTGCTGCTATGGATGATCGTGGCTGGCGCAATTGGGCACGTCACCCTGAGGCACACCAAGTTCGGCCGCAGAATCCTGGCAGTCGGGGGTAACACCGAGGCTGCAAGATATACTGGCATTCGCACAGCAAGGATCAAGATGGCGGTGCTTGTCATCTCATCGGTCACGGCTGCGCTGGCGGGCATGTTATACGCCGGCCGCCTGCAGTCTGGACGGTTTCAACTGGGCGAGGGCGACGAACTTTCCGTGATTGCGGCCGCCGTGCTCGGCGGAACAGCCCTTTTCGGCGGTCGAGGCACCGTGATCGGCTCAATCTTCGGAGCGTTGATGATCGGTGTCATCAACAATGGGCTGATCCTGATGGGTCTCGAATACAGCCAGCAGCTGATTGCACGTGGCGGCATCATCATACTCGCCGTCGCCCTCAGCCAGAAGCGGTCGTGACATGAGCAGCTTTTGCACAATCATCGGAACCGTGGTGGCGAAGCCTGAAAAACGCGAGGAACTGCGTGCGATACTCGAAGCCCAGGTGGCTCCCACGCGCGCCGAGCCGGGCTGCATCAACTACGATTTCCATGTCGATGTGGACGATCCCTGCTGCTTCGTTTTCTACGAAAACTGGCGCAGCCGGGAAGACCTCGGACGGCACATGCAGATGCCGCACTTGAAGCCGCTTCTTGAAAGGCAGGAGGACCTGCTCGCCCGCCCTGTCCACATCCGCTACCTCGATATGCTGAGCGAATGGTCCGGTAGTAGTCCAAAGGTGGAGAACATCAACCGGTGAGGCCGTCTCCGGCGAAACGATAGATGTCTGATATCAACACATTTGCGAATTATTGTGTTCGCGAAACCGGTACCTACGACATTGGAGTTGTGGTGCGGGCGGTTCATGGGTGGCTCGACTTGGCATATGGCCCAAATTCATTGGACAGCGTTCCGATGCACAAACCCTGATGCTGCGGTCCGTTCGGCCCGCCACGGCCGGTGACGTGAACGACCGACGTCACGGACATAGCCGACAGACAGATTATCGAAAATCGACAAAGCCACCGGTGATCTTCGCGCAATTCGAATCCCGCTGGGTCACACGAAGATCGAGAACACCGTTTGGTATCTCGGCGTCGACATAGAGGCGCTCTGATCCTCGCAGAGCGAACCGAGACCTGACGGCGGAGCGGCCCGTCGAACCAGAAGAGGTGCTCTCTGATGCCGGCCGGCTAATTGCCGAGTAAGTGGCGCAATCTTTGGCATAGGAAGAACTGCTTCCCCGCTATTACCTAGGGCGAAATGGCAGAGCAGATTCCCACCCCCCCTCTTGGTTTGGGCCCGCCAGCGAGCGGGGCTGAGCCCTGATGAGGCCGCACGGAAGTTCAAGCGGATTGCCGACTGGGAGGCAGGTGCGTCCGCGCCCACCTACCCGCAGCTTGAGCAACTTTCCGACACGCTCAAGGTCCCGGTCGCGGTGTTTTTCTTCCCCAACCCGCCTGACGTGCCGCCGACCAACGAGACGTTTCGCACGCTGCCTGAGGCCGAGCTGGATCGCTTGCCGAGCCGAGTCCGCATGTTGATGCGCAAGGCAAAGGCCATGCAGATCAATCTGGCGGAACTCACCCAGGGACGGAACCCGGCAGAGCGCCTTATCACGCGGGATCTACGGTTCGCTCCGAACCTAGATATGGTCGAGATGGCCGCCGCCGTGCGTCAGTACGTCGGGGTGACCGTCCATCAGCAGCAGGCATGGCACGGTGATGATGCGGACCTCAAGGAGTGGCGGACGGCGCTGCTGAACGTGGGCGTCTTTGTCTTCAAGGACGCGTTCCGTGTGGACGACTTCTCGGGGTTCTGCCTCTACGACGAGGAGTTCCCGGTAATCTATGTGAACAACAGCTCGACCAAGACCCGGCAAATATTCACCTACTTCCACGAGCTCGCGCACCTCATCTTCCATACCAGCGGAATCGATAAGGTTCGCGACCGATATGTTGATCGGCTCGTGGCGATGCCCGGCAGATTGAGGTTTTTGCAGCAGCTTCGCTGCCCAAATTCTGCTGCCAAGACACCTTCAAACGCGCCATGGCTGGAAGGCAGGCCACCGAGGCGACTGCGGAGGCTCTCGCGGCCCAGTTCCACGTCAGCAGGGAGGTGATCTTTCGTCGCCTGCTGGACCAAGGAAGGGTGGCCGAGGACCAGTACGACCGAACGGTGGAACGCGCAGCGCCAAGTCGAGCGCGCACCGGGCGGAAATCCGTATTGGACCAAGCTCGCGCACCTGGGCCGTGAGTACGTCGCTCTGGCACTGTCGCAGTACCACCAGAACAGGATCGACAAGGGGCAACTGGCAGACTTCCTCGACACGAAGCCGCGTCACGTTGGGGCTCTGGAGGAGTATTTCAGCCGGGGGGGCAGCTTGATGTACGTGTTCGACACCTCACCCCTCTCAGCTCCGTTCAAGAACTACTACCGGCGCCGCTTCCCGACGCTGTGGGACCGTTTTGAGGGGCTGGTGGCGGATTGCCGGATCATCTCCACCCGCGAGGTACGCCGCGAGTGCGTGGACGGTCCTGTTGAGACCTTGAGGGACTGGGCGCAGGAGCGGGAAGAGTTCTTCCACATACCCGGAGCAACTGAGGGCGCGTTCGTGGGCCAGAAATACGGTGTCGTGCACTTCCAGCAAAACATCGAGCAGCGGAAGCTGCTCAGGGGCGGGTGCAACGCCGACCCGTTCGTGGTCGCGAAGGCGGCGTCGGAAGGTCGAGGCGTTGTCACCATGGAGGAGTTCAAGCCGAACGGGGCGAAAATCCCGAACATCTGCCGCCACTTCCAGGTGGAATGCCTGTCGCTCGAAGAGTTCATGGAGCGCGAGGGCTGGCAGTTCTAAGCAGTACTTGGGCCCAAACCTGGGACCCGCGGCTTGAGAGTAGCTGCAGATGCCGCAATGGCAGCTTTTTGCTAGTTTCCGCCCAACACTCGCCAGTCCGCAGTCGGCCCCATTCCCGCCATTTCGCTCCTTGTCGTTTCCATTTGACTTCGCTCGCAACGGAAGCATTTCTGTCGGCACGGTGGGAGCCGAGCGATTGGCTCGCCCGCTTCTCAGGCCCGCGATTGCGGGCTTCAGCCAGTACGGGCGCCGGACGGTCCGGTAGCCTTGAGCTGAAAGGAGAAGCAACATGCCATTCAACGATACCAACCTGACCACCGCCAGCAGCCGCGACACCAAGGCACCGGCATCGAAGCCGACCGCCGAGGCACCTGCTCGCTCGGACCAGGCACCGAAGAAGCCGCGGCGACCGAAGCAGCAGGGCAAGGTTGTCAACAAACCCGCTAAAATCAGCACAAAGGCATCTGCAACCGCAGCGACCGGCAGGCAGAAGGTGACCAAGTCGGACGCCGTGCTCAAGCTGCTGAGAAGCAGCAAGGGCGCGACGATTGCCGCCATGATGGACGCGACCCGCTGGCAGGCGCACTCGGTGCGCGGCTTCCTGTCGGGCACGGTCAAGAAGAAGATGGGGCTGACCGTCGAGAGCGAAACTGGCAAGGACGGCTGCAGGCGTTATCGCGTCGTCGGCGAGACAAAGGCCGGCTGAGCATCATGCGCAACGATCAGAAGCTGGAGCGGGAGGTCGCAGCGATCTGCGACCTCCCGCGAGAGGAACTGGTGGCGGCGTGGGTGAAGGCCTATGGCTGCCCGCCACCCAAGGGCGTAAAGCGTGGTCTGCTGGAACGATCCGCAGCCTGGCATCTGCAGGCGAAGCGGCTCGGCGGACTGTCGGCGCAAGCCCGACGGGCGATCCGACAACACGCGAAGCAGAAGGAGGTGGAGCGGCAACTGGCGAACGTATCTGCCGATGGCGTGAGCCGCGGGTGCGATGCCTCATCAGATCTTGTCATGTCCAAGTCGGTGGGCACGGCTGGATCGGCTGCAGCGTCCGCCACCGCAATCATCAAGCAACCGCCTGCACCGGGCACGCGGCTCATGCGCGAGTGGAATGGGCGCATGCATGTCATCGATATCACCGAGGACGGCATCCTCTTCGACGGCAAGCTCTACCGATCGCTGACGGCGGTCGCCAGGCGCATCACCGGCACCCACTGGTCCGGGCCAAGGTTCTTTGGGCTATGAGCGCGAGCGGCAACACACCGCGGCGCCTGCGCTGCGCGATCTACACCCGCAAGTCGACCGAGGAAGGTCTCGACCAGGATTTCAACTCGCTCGACGCCCAGCATGAAGCCTGTGCGGCCTACATCGCCTCGCAGGCTTCATTTGGATGGAAGCTTGTTCCCGACCGCTACAACGATGGCGGCATCTCTGGCGGCACGATGGAAAGGCCAGCACTCCAGAGACTGCTCACCGATCTGAGCGAACGCCGCATTGATGTGGTGGTGGTCTACAAGATCGACCGGCTGACACGATCGCTGTCAGACTTCGCCAGGATCGTGGAGATCTTCGATGAGGCCGAAGCCTCCTTCGTTTCCGTCACCCAGCAGTTCAACACCACCACCTCGATGGGAAGGCTGACCCTCAACGTGCTTCTGTCCTTTGCCCAGTTCGAGCGCGAGGTCACCGCCGAGCGCATTCGCGACAAGATCGCCGCATCGAAGAGGAAGGGCATGTGGATGGGCGGCACCGTTCCGCTCGGCTACCGGGCTGAGAACCGCAAGCTGATCGTCCACGAACAGGAGGCCCTGATCGTGCGCTTCCTGTTCAGGCGCTATCTGGAGCTGAGGTCCGTACGGACACTCTCCCAGGAGGCTAAAGAACGGAGCTTCCACGAAGCCTTGGAGACAACTGATCGGTCGGTGAAGCCGCGCTCCTTCTGCCGGGGCTATCTGTACTACTTACTCTCCAACCCGATCTACGTCGGCAAGATCCGGCATCGCGACCAGCTCTACGAAGGACAGCACGAGCCGATTGTTGAGCCGGAAATATCTTACAAGGCTCAGGCGCTCCTGGCATCGCAGGCACCGCCAAGAAGGAGTGCGACCAACAGCGAGGGCACCCATCTTCTGACCGGGCTGGTGCGAGACAAGAATGGCGATGTGCTTCGCAGCACCCATGCCAGCAACAAAGGGACTCGCTATCGCTATTACGTCTCCAAGGACAAGGTCGAAGGCAGCGACAACGCATCGGCCGGCTGGCGGCTGCCGGCTCCACAGATCGAATCGGTCGTTGAGCACCAGCTGGTTCAGCTTCTGACCGACCGGGCGCAACTGTCTGGCTGGATTCAGGAATCGGATGGCACCGGTGACGTGGCGACAGCGCTCGACCGATCGGCTGCAATGCTTGAGGACTATCAGTCTGCAGTGCCGCTGGAGAAACGAGCCATGCTGCGTCGCTTCATCTGCGCCGTGGAACTTCAGCCAGGACAGTTGACCATCGTCTTCGATGTCGAAGCCCTGACCGCCGGCCTGACCGGTACGAGGGCGAGCAGGACAGGTGCTGCCAAGTCCACGCCACATCTGGTTCCGATCGAATTCCCCTTCTCGCTACGCCGACGCGGCGTCGAGCAGCGTCTGATCCTGCATGATCGGCAGGCACGGCCTCCACGCCAGGATGATGCTCTCGTCAACCTCGTTCTGCGGGCTAACCGCTTCCTCCATCGGTTGACAGAAGGCGACGGTCGCTCGCTCAGCGAAGTCGCTACACTCAACAACACGGATCTCTTCGAGGTCAGTCGCCTGCTTCCCCTCGCCTTCCTCGCTCCCAGCATCACCGAGGCGATCTTCTCGGGCACCCAATCGGTAGACCTGACGGCTCAGCGTCTGTCGCGTATCAGCGACCTACCCCTCTTCTGGACAGAGCAGCAGACCTTGTTCCCAGACTAAGCGCTGAAAACGCCCGATCATACTACAATCGCCGCTGCAAACGTTTGGACACAGAAACGGTCCAACAGAGAGGAGGGCCGGGTTCCAGCGCCTATCAGGTGCCAATGGCGTCTCTCTCGCTAAACGTTGGCGTTTACACTCGCGCAAGCTATTGAAATGACGGCGCTATTTGGATGCAGCCAAGAACGGACGAAAGTGACGAGACTGAATGGTGGGCCCGGCAGGACTCGAACCTGCAACCAAGCGGTTATGAGCCGCTGGCTCTAACCATTGAGCTACAGGCCCCACGCGTCGCATCGATAGTGATTTTTGCTGGCGCATACAAGCCGCGCCCCAATCAACGCACAATCGCCGTCTACCGGAGCTTTGATACCACCTTGCGGTTGCCCGTCCGCGGGTCAGACACGCACAATCTGCCGAATCGGAGTTCCCACATGAACCGCATTCTGATGCCTCTGGCGCTCGCCGCTACACTTGCCCTGCCGCTGCCCGCTCTTGCTCAGCAAGCGCCCGAACAGCCCCGCATCGTCGTCACCGGCGAAGGCGAAGCCACGGTCCGGCCGGACATGGCGGTCGTCAGCCTTTCGGTGATGCGCGAGGCAGGTACGGCGCGGGAAGCACTCGACGCCAACAATGCCGCCATGGCCTCCGTGATCGCCGCGCTCAAGGAAGCGGGCATCGAAGACCGCGACCTGCAGACCTCGGGCCTGTCGATCCAGCCGCGCTGGGATTATTCGCGCGGCGAAGACGGCAACCAGGAGGCAAGACTGGTGGCCTATCAGGTCGTCAATTCACTGACCGTGCGCGTACGCGATCTCGCCATGGTCGGAACGGTGATCGACAATTCGGTTTCGCTGGGCGTCAACCAGGGCGGCTCGATCAGTTTCACCAACGCCAACCCCGACGCGGTGATTGACCAGGCCCGCCGCGAAGCGGTGGAAAACGCTACGCGCAAGGCGCGCACTTTGGCAGACGCCGCCAATGTCGAACTGGGCGGCATCCTGGAGATCACCGAACAGACGGGTACCCCGTCGCCCATGCCGGTCGCCGCCCGCGCCATGCGCATGGACGCGGCAGAGGCCGTGCCCGTCGAAGCAGGCGAAAACAGCTACAGCGTCACCGTGACGATGACGTTCCGGCTCGATCAGTAGGTCGGCGCCAGCGCAACAAAAAAGGCCGGCGGATCGCTCCGCCGGCCTTTTTCAATGCAGGGTCGGCTTAGCGCCAACCGATTACCGGGCAATTCGGCGCCTTGGCGAAGACGATCGCCACGCGGTGACCGCGCTTGCGGCCGCCAATGCGGATCACGTTGCGGTTGTCGCGGCGCACATGGGCGCGATGGATGCCCATCCGGCCGGCCTTGCGCAGTGCCTGGCGCTGGGTGCACTCGCTACGCTGGTAGCGGTGATGGCGGCGGTTGCGGTCCCAGCGGCGGCTGGAATCGCTGTGGAAACCAAAGCTCGGCCCGTTGGGCGTAATGCCGAAATAGAAGCTGTCAGCCTGCGCGGTCGCCGGAACGGCGGCCAGCGTGCCAAGGCCGATAACGGCGGAAAGTGCGGCGGTCTGTAATTTCTTGAACATATCTGGCTCCTTGCTGGGAACGGGCCGGACGCCCGCAAGATTTTCCCAGCATGAACCGGCGTCGCTGAACCTGACCGGAACCGCACGTTCATCCGCCGTTCATGTAAGAAGGTGCGTGGAAAACCGGCGCATTTACACACCAAAAAAAGCTGAAAAGCGCTTCTAGTTCAGCATCTTGCGCCAGTATTCCATGGGCTTTTGGGTCTCGTGCGCCTCGCCGATGTCCTTCCAGTCGAAGCTGGTTGTCATGCCCGGAATGCGACAGTAGCCTCGGTTGGTCCAGAAACGGTCGAGCGGCTGGTAACCCGCCGGCCGCGCCGGGTGGTCATGAGGCCGCACGACCGCCGAAAACACCGTATGCGACGATCCCGCATCCCTTGCCGCTGCCTCGCGATCCTCGAAAAACCGTACCCCGATCCCCTGCCCGCGATAGCCAGCCTCCAGCACGGATTCGCCAAAGTAGAAGATCTGCTCCACCGGCAGGCCGCGCTCCACAAAGGGTGCCGCAAACTCGTCATGATGATCGCCGAGCGGAGACGCCGTCGCCGCACCGACCAGCTTCGGACCGTCAAACGCGCCGATCACGACCGCGCCCGGCGAGCCAAGAAATGTGGTGAGGTAGCGCCGTTCGTATTCGAGGTCGCCGTCGTAGAGATAGGGGAAGTCACGAAAGACGGTGATTCTGAGCCGCGCCAGATCGTCGAAGACACCTTCAACTTCCTGTCGCTTTAGCCTGCGAACGGTGAGCGCCACGCCTCATCCCTTTTCGACCTGCGCCGTCCAGTCGGCGAGATTGTAGTAGGTCGTCACCCGCGAGATCAGCCCGTCATCGATCTCGAAAAAGATGCCGGCAGGCAGGCTGTAGCTCTGGCCGCTCGCCTTTGGCAGGCCCTCGGCCGTCTCGAGATATTTGCCCCGCACGGTGAACTCCGCCGCCGCCCGATTGCCGGCCTTGTTGGCCATCACCACGATGTCGGACAGTTCCTCACTGTAGTGCCGGTTCATCATGGCCATGAACCAGCGGAATTTCTCGCGGCCGATCTCCCGCCCGCCCTGGTTGATGTCGTGCGCCACATCCTCGTGCAGGCAGGCAAGCATGCCGTCAACATCGCTCGCGTTGAACGCCTTGAGATAGCGCTCCACCAGCGCTTCCGTTTCATCCCTGCTCATAGGGGTAGCATCTCCATTCCGACAACATTTTCGCTCACGGCTCGCCTTCCAGTATGTGCTCGAAATAGTCCATTGCGTCGTCCAGCTCGTCCTCGCTTGCCGTCACGCGGCCGCGCATCGAAATGCCGGCTGCATGCACCGATCCTCGCCGGCCCGAAACCAGCGGATGCCACCATTCCAGTTCGCGTCCCTCCGCAATCGCCCGGTAGGCGCAGCTTTTCGGCAGCCAGGGGATGGTTCGCACATTTTCCGGCGTCAGCGGCACGCAGTCGGGCACACGCTTGACCCGGTTTTCATAGTCCTCGCAACGGCACAGATCGGCATCGAACAGCCGGCAGCCGACTGTCGTGAAGTGAATTTCGCCGGTGTCTTCGTCCTCGAGTTTGGCGAGGCAGCATTTGCCGCAGCCGTCGCAGAGCGATTCCCACTCCGCGCGCGACATTTCCTCCAATGTCTTGGTTTTCCAGAACGGCTCGGCCATGCGGCGACAACTGGGCTTTTCGGCCCATTGCGTCAAGCATTTCGGACCGGTTCCACCGCTCTGCCGTCAATCTGCCTTAGTGCTGAACTAGGCAACGGCACTTGGATGGGTTCCAGCGGGTGGCTTGATAATCAGGGGTGTTGTGACACCCCGGAGCTGGAGAAGACATGAAATCTCACCGCACGATCGCTGCAGGAACTGCGCTTGCTCTGCTGATGACCGCGCCAATTTATCCGGTGTCGTCCTTCGCAGCGCCGCTGAATTCCAACGTTCCCGCTATTCCTCAATCGCAGGCCGGCATTCCACCCGTCGTCCTCGCACAAGCCTCGATTGAAGAGTTGCGCCTGCGCCTCGAAAACGAGGAACTGACCGAAGAAGAACGCCTCGCCATCGAAGAACAGATCGAGGCGCTGGAAAACGCAGCCACGGCCGAAGAAGCGCCTGCTGCTGAGGAAGAGGCACCCGCCGAGGAAGCACCAGCCGCCGAAGAACCGGCTCCGGAAGCCGAGCAGCCGGCTGAGGAGGAAGCTCCTGCGGCAGAAGAAGCGCCCGCTGAAGAACCACCGGCCGAAGAGCCTGCAGCGGAAGAACCCGCTCCTGAAGAGCAGCCGGTAGAAGACGAGGCTGCCCCGCAGGAGGAACCGGCTGCCGAGGAAGAGGCCCCCACTGAGGAAGCCGAACCCGCCGAAGAACCGGCGATGGGAGAAGAGGCTCAGCCCGAACAGTCGGCAGCAGAAGAAGCGCCCGCTGAACAGCCTGCGCCAGAAGCGTCGGAACCGGCTGCGGAAGAGCCGGCCGCTGAGAATGCCGATCAGGATGCTGCCGCTCCTGCTGAGGAGGAGACCGCGCCTGCCGAAGAGGAAGCCGCTTCCGAGGAAGCTGCGCCGGCCGATGAAGATGCGGCACAACAGCAGCTGGACGAAGAAAACGCTGCTCCGATCCTCGACAGCCAGAAGGAAACCGAAACCGCCGGCGAGGCCCAGACCGACGGCAGCGCGAACGCCGCTGCCCAGGCGGAAGCCGAACAGGCTCCACCGCCTGAGACCGACGCGGCTGCACAGGCCGAAGCCGTTCCGGAAGCGAGCGAAATCCAGTCGGCGACCTCCGGCGAAGGCACCCGCGTCGAGGAAGCCCAGGCCCAGTCCCGCGTCGAACAGCGCAGCGATGCCGAAATCATCGGCGAGATCGCCGGGCGCGTTATCCTGTCGCTTGCAGGCCGCCAGATCGTCGGACATGACGACCGAGACCGCCTGCGCCGTGGCGCCGACGAGATCTACTATGAGGAGCTTCGTCGCGGCCGCACCCGCGAGACGATCATCCGGCCCAACGGCACCCGGATCGTGACCATCCGCGATCGTTATGGCGACGTCATCCAGCGCTCGCGCATCACGCCCGACGGCCGCGAATACATCCTAGTCTATGCGGGTGACCGCGACGACGACAATGGTCGCCGCAACCGCTGGCGCGATCCGGGCCGCGACCTGCCGCCGCTTCGCCTGCGTATTCCGGCGCGCGAATATATTCTCGATGCGCGGCGCGTAGAGGATCCCGACCGTTATTATGAGTTCCTCGACCAGCCGCCGGTCGAGCGGGTTCGCCGGCTCTATTCGATCGACGAGGTCAAATATTCCGCCCGCATCCGCGACAGCGTGCGCAGGGTCGACCTCGACAACATAACCTTCGATTTCGGTTCCGCTTCGATCGGCGAGAGCGAAATCGCCAAGCTGGACGGTCTGGCAAACGCCATGTCGCGCCTGCTGGACGAAAACCCGGCGGAGACCTTCCTTATCGAAGGTCACACCGATGCAGTAGGCACCGAGACGGCCAATCTGGCGCTGTCCGACCGCCGTGCCGAATCCGTGGCGCGGGCACTGACCGATGTGTTCGAGATCCCGCCTGAAAACCTTGTCATCCAGGGTTATGGCGAGGCCTATCTGAAGGTGAACACCGAAGCGCCCAACCGCACCAACCGGCGCGTCGCGGTTCGCCGCATCACGCCGCTGGTCGCACCCGTGGCCAACCGCTAGGCCCGCATTTCGCGGGTGAGGCAGGACCGGCATTCCATGCCTGGCCCCGCCTCGCTCTTGAATTGCCACATTTGGGGACTGAAATAACAATCGTTCCCTGCCCCATCCCCAATAGCCGGGGGATAGGCAAGAAAAGCCCGGCCGCCCCCTCCAGCGGCCGGGCTTTTTCACGTCTGATATGCATCAAGGCGCAAACGCCGCTAATGTGCATGACATGGGTTGGGAGGAACCCTCATGATCGTTACAGGCGCCACTCCGCTGGCCGCACTTGATGCGGTGGCGATCGACACGGAAACGACCGGACTTGATGCCCGCTCCGACCGCATCGTGCAGATCGGCCTTGTGGCGATTGATCGTGGAAGGCTGGCGCCTGAGACGGTCTGGGAGCGGCTGGTCGACCCAAGGGTCGCAATCCCCTCCAGTTCGACGGCAATCCACCGCATCACCAATGCAATGGTGCGGCAGGCGCCCGCCTTCCCCGAAGCCTGGCGCGAGGCCGCATCTCATATCCGCGAACGCATCCTCATCGGCTATTCGGTCGGCTTTGACCTCGCCGTGCTGGCCAACGAGGCCGAACGCGCCGGCATGGACTGGAAGAAACCGCGCTCGCTCTGCGTGCGCCTCCTGGCCGCCACCGCCAATCCCCATTTGCCTGACTACTCGCTGGAAGCGCTGGCGAGTTGGCTCGGCGTCGAACTGACCTCGCGCCATCAGGCGCTGGGCGATGCGCGTGCCGCCGCCGACATATTTCTGGCGCTTGTGCCGCATCTGGCCGAGCGCGGTATCCGCACACTGGCCGAGGCCGAGCGCGCCTGCCTGCAGCTCACCGAGCAGCTGGAAACCCATCATCGCGCCGGCTGGCCGGAGCCTGTCTCGCGCCCGGATGCATTCCGCGCCTTCGTCGCCGTCGACCCCTATGCCTACAGCCACCGCATCGGCGACCTGATGAGCAAGCCGCCGGTGTGCATTCGCTCCTCACTCAAGGCCGCCGAGGCAATGGCGCTGATGCTGGATCGCAAGATCAGCTCTGTCTTCGTCTCCGAAAATGGCGAACCGGGAGCGCCGGTCACCGATTACGGCATTCTCACCGAGCGCGACCTGATGCGCCATATCGCGGCCACTGGCAGCGATGCGCTTGGCGTGCCGGCGGGCGACATTGCCACACGGCCCCTTGTCACGATCCGTGAGGGCGCCTTTGCCTACCGTGCCATCGGCCGTATGGCGCGCATGAAAATCCGCCATCTGGCGGTGCGCGACGACGAGCAGAACCTCGCCGGTGTCATTTCCGCCCGCGACCTGCTGAAACTGCGCGCAAGTGCGGCCATCAACCTCAATGACCAGATCGAGGATGCAACGACGGGACCGGAAATGGCCGCGGCTTGGTCGCAGCTTCCCACCGTCGCCACCTCCCTGCTGGCCGAGGGCATCGAGGCGATCACAATCGCCGAAATCGTCAGCGAGGAGTTGCGGGCGATGACCCGCCGCGCCGCCGTGCTGGCCGAGCGCGTTATGGCCGATGCGGGACTTGGCGCACCGCCCTGCCCCTATGCCGTTATCGTGCTTGGTTCGGGCGGTCGCGGCGAGAGCCTGCTTGCCGCCGATCAGGACAATGCGATCATCTTTGCCGAGGGCGAACCCGGTGGCGAGAACGATCGCTGGTTCGCAGCACTGGGTGAACGCATGGCGCCGCTGCTCGATGAGGCGGGCATTCCCCTTTGCAATGGCGGCGTGATGGCGAAGAACGCCACCTGGCGCGGTTCGCTTGCAACCTGGCAAGACCGCATAGCCGACTGGGTACGCCGCTCGCGGCCGCAGGACCTGCTCAATGTCGACATCTTCTTCGACCTCAATCCGGTCCACGGCGACCGCGCCCTCGCCAACAACCTGCTCGCCTTTGCCTATGAGGCAGCCGGTGATCAGGTCACGTTCGCCAAGGCATTGGGTGAAACGGCGGCAAAACCCGTCAACGCATTCACACTGCTGGGCGGCCTGCGCACCGAGCAGGGCCGTATCGATCTCAAGGCCTATGGCCTTTTCCCGGTTGTCGCCTTCGCGCGCGCGCTTGCCATCCGCCACGGCGTTCGCGCCCGCTCCACACGCGAGCGGCTGTCCGGCCTGCGCGACCTCCAGATCGGCGGTGAAGCCGACTTCACCCGCCTCATCGTCGCCCACGGCAAGGTGATCAGGTTCATGCTTGCCCAACAAAGCCGTGACCTGCTGGCCGGCATACCGGTGTCGAACAAGGTCGAAATATCGGCGCTTTCGTCCGACGAACTGACCGAGCTGAAATCAGCCCTGCGCGCCATCCAGTTTGTGCCGGACCTGGTTCGGGACCTGATGTTCAGGTAGCTGGTCGCCCGCCTCCGAAAAGACCTTCAGCATCGGGCATTCCGAATCTGGATCGCCGCAGGCCCCGACCAGTTCGGCAAGGGCATCCCGCAGCCGCTCCAACTCCGCGATCTTGCTTGCCACGGCTCCCAGATGCGCCTCCGCGACGGGCTTCGCCTCACCGCAATTCATGCCACCAACGGTTGCGAGCGCAAGCAGGGTTCTTGCATCGCTCATCGCAAAGCCAAGGTCGCGGCATTTCTTGACGAAGCACAATCTCGACAGGCCCTCCGCGTCATAGACCCGCCGTCCCGAAGCGGTACGCTCGGGTGCGGGCAAGATCCCTTCCCGCTCATAATAACGGATGGTCTCGATGTTCACGCCACTGCGCCTGGAAACATCACCAATCGAATACATCGAATGTCCCTTGATCCTGTAGCCGCTACAGATTGTAGGGTTTGCAAATGGCCAATCAAGGAGAGTGACTGCACGATGGCTGATACGATCTCACGCGCCGGCCTGGGCGGTTCGATTGTTGCGTTATTCGCGGCAACCACCTGTTGTGTCCTGCCGATGAGCCTGATGATTGCCGGGTTGGGCGGCAGCTGGATGGTCGTCTTCGCGCCCATTGCCGCCGTCAGCCCTTACCTGATCGGTCTGTCGGTCATTCTGCTGGTTGCCGCATGGTTCGTCGCTCTACGACGCGGCGCATCTCGCACCACGGTCGCGACATTGTCCATAGGTAGCGCGCTTACGTCCCTCGCCTGGCTTGTCATCATCAACGAGGAACGACTGACCATGTTTTTCCTGTCCTACATGTAGGTGCGAGACATGCCGGATGTCGAACTGACATCAACGATCACCTGCCCTATCTGCGGCCACGCAAAAACGGAAACCATGCCGACTGACGCGTGCCAGTGGTTCTACGAATGCAATGGCTGCAAAACGCTGCTGAAGCCTAAACCCGGCGACTGCTGCGTATTCTGTTCCCATGGCAGCGTGGCGTGCCCGCCAATACAGCGCGACGAAGCCTGCTGCTGACAGGACCTAACTCACCAGCCCGCCGACCTTGGTGTCGGTCTTGGCAAACACCTCGTCAGGCACAAAGAAGTCGGCTGCCAGAGGCCCCGTCGCGCCGGGCGCGTATTTCGAGAAATCCGTCACGCCGCTATCGCGCAGCACCAGTTCGTCGATGAAGAAATTGCCGGTCGTCTCGCGCGACGGCTTGATCACAATTGCATGGAAGGCGTCGGCCATGATTTCGGGCGACCGGCTCATCGATGCAACGGTCTCGCCGCCGAGCAGGTTGCGCACCGCGGCCGTGTCAATCGCCGTCAGTGGCCACAGCGAATTGACCGCAATGCCGGCCGAAGCAAACTCCGCGCTCATGCCCAGCGTACACATCGACATGCCGAATTTGGCCATCGTGTAGGCGACGTGGTTCTTGAACCACTTGGCGTCCATATCAAGCGGCGGCGCCAGATTGAGAATATGCGGATTGTGCGCGTTCTTGAGATGCGGAATGCACATTTTGGAAACCAGAAATGTGCCGCGCGTGTTGATCTGGTGCATGAGGTCGTAGCGCTTCATGTCGGTGGCCAGCGTGCCGGTCAGCTGGATCGCGCTGGCATTGTTCACGCACACATCGATGCCGCCGAATTCCGCGACAGTCTTTTCCACCGCCTCGGCAACCTGGCCTTCGTCGCGGATATCGCAGATCACCGGCAGCGCCTGCCCGCCGGCCTCCACGATCTCGCGTGCAGCAGTGTAAATCGTTCCAGGCAGCTTCGGATGCGGCTCCGCCGTCTTGGCCGCGATTGTCACATTCGCGCCGTCGCGCGCGGCCTTCAGCGCGATCTCCAGCCCGATCCCGCGCGACCCGCCTGAAATGAATACGGTCTTGCCCTTGAGCGACATGAAGCAGCCTCCCTGATTGTGTCCGCCAATCGTCGCGCGGTGTCAGCGCCAAGGCAAGCTGCAAGTTGCACGCAGCACCGAATGAGCAGCCATCCCTTTACAGGCCCCACCCCGGGCCTTTACCGTCCGTGAATCGAAAGTCGTCGGTTCATACCGGCCATTCGCCCGGCGCCGCGCGGCGGCAGCCAACATTCCTCGAAAAGATCGGACAACGACATGACCGAAGTCAAAAGCGGCGACGTCGTGCGCATTCACTACACCGGAAAGCTGGAGGACGGCACCCAGTTCGGCACGTCGCAGGGTGAGGAGCCGTTGGAGCTCAGGGTTGGTGCGGGCCAGGTCATTTCCGGCCTGGACAGGCAGATCCAGGGCATGGCCGTCGGCGCCAAGGAAACCGTTACGGTCCCCGTGGACGAAGGTTACGGCCAGCGCGACGAACAGCAGATTCAGGTCGTGCCGCGCTCCACTATTCCTGCCGAAATCGATTTGGCCGTTGGCGGCATCCTGCAGGCGCAGACACCTGACGGCCGCGCCGTCCAGCTTGTCGTGAAGGATTTCGATGAAAGCCAGGTAACGGTCGACGCCAACCACCCTCTCGCCGGGCACGACCTGACCTTCGAGATCGAGATCGTGGAGATCGTCGCGTCCGAGGGCGAGCCGTCGGCTTGAGGTCCGCCTCTCCGAATCGCTAGCTCTGAATCAGCCCCTGCCGCATGGCGATTGCCGTGGCGTCGGTGCGGTTGGCGGCACCCAGCTTGGCGATGATTGACGCAACGTGGAATTTCGCGGTGTGAACCGAGATGTCGAGCCGGCGCGCGATCACTTTGTTCGGCGCGCCCTCGGCAAGCAGTGACAGCACCTCAAGCTCGCGCGGCGAAAGTGAAGGACTATCCTCGTCGCTGACGCCGTCATCAGCACGGCTGATCCTGTAACCCGCATTGATCAGCAACTCAGCGGCTTCAACCAGTTCCGCCGGCGCATCGTCGGGCAGCGCAACATCGGCTTCAGCAACGTCGGTTGCCTTGGGCTCCACCCTGCGCGAACGCCGGTCCAGCGTCAGCTCCGACACCTCTTCGGCATCGATGGCGGAATCGATTTCGAATGTCCGATCCAGATCGTCCAGCAGCATGGCGGCTCCCTTGTCTTCTTATGTTTGGATCGCGCGCCGGGAACGACCCGTTTCCTGCGCGGCATGGCGACAAGCCGCATTCGCTGCGGCTGACACTGATACTTAGGCACTCATCGACGCAATTTCACTATCAGGCCCATATCCCACCAACCAACACGGGGTTTGTCTAGGTTGCGGGCAGGGTGAGGCGAAAACGGTGGATTTCGAAAACCGGAGCGGAGCGTACTTGGGGTACGTGAGCACCGGAAGCGCAGAAAGCCGCCATTTGCAGCCCGTCATGGCCGCAACATCGGCCAACGCCTACTGTTTGAATATTGTATCCCCCTGCTCATCCACGATCTGCTGGCCCTTGCGCAGCGAGATCGCGATGGCTTCGTCCACCGAGTTTGTCCGGTCGGCGCGCACGAAACGGTGTTCCTTCGTTTCGCCGTCGATCTCTTTCGAGATGACGCCGCAGGTCTGGTACTGCCCGCCTTCCTGATAGGGCGTCGCGCGGATCACGTAGCCCTTGTGCTCCACCGGTTCGCCGCCATCGACGGCATCCGGCCCCCCACCGCCAAACAGCTTCTTGAAAAAGGACATCGTTTCCTCTCCGCGCTACCGCGTTCGTTGCAACCACTATAGGATTGCCCGGCAGGGAGGCAAACCGGGGACATCCATGACGCCACGCATTACGGTCCTGGGCGCCGGTTCGGTCGGCTGTTTCGTCGGCGGCATGTGGAGGAATTGCGGCCTCGACGTCACATTGATCGGCCGCCCGCCCGTTGCTGAACGTATCGCGGAAAACGGCCTGCGCCTTACCGATCATGAAGGGCTGGACGTTGTTGTTGCGGCCGATACCCTTCCCTTCGAGACTTCGCCGAAGGCGCTCCAAAACGCCGAGCTGATCGTGCTCACGGTCAAGAGCACAGCGACGGCAGAAGCCGCTGGCCAGATCGCGGCCGACGCTCCGGCCTCGGCCGCCGTGCTTTCGCTGCAAAACGGCATCAGCAACATCGAAATCCTGAAAGACGCGCTACCCGGCCGCACGATCCTGCGCGGCATGACCGGCTTCAATGTCGCCTGGCTGGATGACAACCGCCTGCATCGCGGCACCTCGGGCCTGCTCGCTGCCGAGCGCCACGCGATCACTCAGCCGCTCGCCACCGCCCTTGCCGGCACGCCGGCCGAACTTGCCCTCACCGACGATCCGCTTTCGCTGGCATGGGGCAAGCTGCTCATCAACCTGAACAACGCCGTCAACGCGCTATCGGGAAAGACCCTGCTTGCCGAACTGTCGGAGCGCGCCTACCGCCGCGTCCTGGCGGCTTCGATGCGCGAGGCGCTTGGCGTCCTGTCGGCCGCCGGCATAACTCCGGCCAAGGTCGGCCCGCTGCCGCCAAAGCTGATCCCCGCTTTTGTCGCCACACCCGATTTCTTCTTCAATGCCGTCGGGCTGAAACTGCAGAAGATCGACGCCCATGCCCGCTCTTCGATGGCTGACGATTTCGCTGCTGGCCGCCCCACCGAGATCGACTTCCTCAATGGCGAGATCGTCAAGCTGGCCGAGCGGATTGGCAGCCCAGCACCCGTCAACACCGCAATCGTCAAGCTGGTGAAGGTAGCCGAAGCCGGCGGCAGACGGGACTGGCCGGGCGAAGAACTGCTGCGCGCCGTTAGCCGGTAGCCGACCACTGGGTGGATTGATTGCCGGCACGGTATATCGTCGCCTGTGTATCCGCGTGCGCCTGCGGTCGACCGAGCAGATAGCCCTGAATTCCGAAGCACTGCTCGGCAGCGAGAAAATCGAGCTGCTCTTGCGTTTCCACGCCCTCGGCCACAATGGGCATATTCAATCCGCGGCCAAGCCCTATGACCGCGCGCACGATTTCTCGCGCGTGTTTGTCCTTTGTCAGATTGGCGACAAACGACCGATCAACCTTGAGCTTGTCGAATGGAAAGGCCTGCAGATAACTCAGTGACGAGTATCCGGTGCCAAAATCGTCCATGGCGATGCGCACGCCAAGCGCCTTGATACGCCGCAGGATGCCAAGCGCACGGGCGAAATCGACCACCAGAACGCCTTCGGTGATCTCCAGTTCCAGCCGGTCCGGGCTCAGTCCTGTTGCAAAGAGCGTTTCATGCACCAGTTCGGGCAGGTCGCCATGCCTGAACTGGAGCGGCGAAAGATTGACGGCAACAGAATATTTCTTGTCCCAACTCGCCGCCTCCGCGCAGGCCGTTTTTAGCACCCATGAGCCGATATCGACGATCAGTCCGTTCTCCTCGGCAACCGGAATGAACTCGGCGGGCGAGATAAAACCGCGATCGGGATGTTGCCAGCGCAACAGCGCCTCGAAGCCGGTGAGTTCGCCGTCCACAGTCGACTGTGGCTGATAGTGGAGCGACAGTTCGCCCTTGACCAGGGCAAGCCGCAAGTCTTGAGCCAGCCGCCGGCGATTGTGAATTCGGCGATCCATTTCCGGTTCGAAGAAGCGGACGGTTCCCCGCCCTTCCTCCTTGGCCCGGTAGAGTGCCGCATCGGCGGCGCTAAGTAGCTCAACCGCCGTCTGACCGTTGTCGGGATAGACAGCGATGCCGGCGCTCATATTGATCAGCAGGCGTGTACCATCGATTTCCACCTCGCCGCTGACCTCGCGAAGCATGGCTTCGGCCATCTCCCCCATTTGTTCGGGGAGCAAATCGTGGGCGCAAAGGAACACAAACTCGTCGCCGCCGAGACGGGCAATGAAGCAATGCTCCGCGGCCTTTTGGAACCGGCGGGCGACTTCCTTGAGAAGCTCGTCTCCGGCGCCATGCCCGAATACGTCGTTCACATCCTTGAATCGGTCGAGATCCACCGAGGCGATTGCGAACGTTTTTCCCAGGACCTTTGCCTCTTCCATCATGTGGTCCAGGCGGTCGGTGAAAGCGGCCCGGTTGGGCAGACCCGTCAACGGATCGTGCCACGCCATGTATTCCACCTGTTTCTCGGCACGAATACGCTCGGTCACGTCGATATGTGTCGTGATCGCCAGCCCGTTGCCGATCGGTTTATCGTGGATTTCGATGAGCCGGCCATTCACCTCGAGGTTCTTGTAGTAGTCTTCGCCGCGCTCGAGGCTTTGGAATGTGTCGATGAATACCTGCCGGGCATTGTCGAAAAGGTGGTCGAACACGCCCAGGTCAAGCAGATCCCAGATGGTCATTTGCGCCTGGTCCACGCCCTCCGGAAAAACGCCGGGCGGAGGAGGCTGGTCCATGCCATAGATGCGGGCAAACTCCGGATTGTGCACCAGCATATGGCCACCCAGGGTAACCAGAGCCGCCCCGAATGGAAGGTTGTCGACCAGAAGCTGCAGCTTGTCCAATTCGCTGGGTTCGGTGGTCTTAACCGCGAGATTGTGTGCCATTATCGGTTCCGTTTGCTCGGATGCGCGTGAATCCCCACCCTGAACGGAATGCAGCTATGAAAAGGTTACCGGACGCGTTCAGACGCAACTATTTGAAAATAGAAACAAAACATTGTTAGCGCCGGGTTCTGAAATTACTTCAAATATTGTCTAATATTCAGGTTTAGGCACGAGACCATGCGCCTCGTAGATACCTGAATTCAAAGCGATAGCGGCAACTCTAGATGATCGCGGTACATCATGTCGCGATGCTCGAACAGGACTGGGTCGAGAGCCGCTTCGGTCTCATCGTCTAGCGTCGCGAAGGCGCGACGCATGTGCCGGTCCATCGCGCACACCTCTTCCGGCAGCGGCTGGAACATGCCGGCAAATGTCGCGCAATAGATGTCGGCGGCCGTCAGTTGTTCGCCGACGATGTAGCGGCTGCCTGCCGCCTGCTGCTCTTTCAGCCGCGCGACAAGCATCGACAGGATGGCGACGACCCGCCGTTTCGCCTCATCCGCCACGCCCGGACGATAGCCGTATTTCTTCGCCAGATATCTGGCCACCGGCTCCACGAAGCCACCCTTGCCGTTCAGACCGGCATCGACAAGTTGCAGCCGGCGCGACCAGCCGAGCCCGTCTTCGCCGCACAATTCCTGGCCGATGCCCGCAACCGTAACGCGCTCCGCCTCATCGGCCGGCAGCAGTGCCGGCTCTGGCGCCAGCCGCTCGGCCAGAAGCAGGATTTCATGCCAGCCCGCGCGCGGTCGCTCGTTCTCATAGATGGCGACAGGCCCGCTGCGTTGCCCGGCCCACGCTCTGAGCGCGTCGCTGTCATAGGCGAGCCGCACCGCCGCCCACTCGATCTTCTTGATGTGAAGAATGCCCTTGGCAGCCTCACCCCACGGACTGGGCAGCCCGCCAACCACGACCATGCGCAGCCCGGCGCGCGCGATCGTCTCCTCGACGCTGACATAGTCGAACGGCATTGTCCCCCTTGCCGCCGCTATTCGTCGCCGGACGGGAATGGCTGCGTCTTCACACCGCTTTCGGCGCCATTGCTGGAGAAATATTCGCCCAGCGTCGCAAAGGTCTCGCAGCGATTTTCGTTGATATGCTGGGTGTAGCCCATGCAGTGGCCGTCGCCCTCGCAGATGCTCTCGCAAGCGTCGGCGTCCGAGGCATAATGCGTTTCATAGCCTTTCCCGGGAAATTGTTTGCCGCGATAGTGCACCATCTTGACCGGACGGTCGGAGCGGCCGGGTTCGTCATACCAGGGCCGCAGGCCCGACACCGCCTTGGGTTCCAGCCGTAACCCGGATACCGAGCCCTTCATGAAGCACCAGCCGTTCCACTTGTCGAAGGTATAGGCCTCGCAGGCGGCGTTGTCCTCGCATCGGGCCGCACAGGCGTCCTGATCCAGCCCGCGCACGCGGTCGATTTCCGTGCCGATGACGTCCTGGTTCTCGAACGAGACAAAGTCATACGGGTCACGGAAACCGGCGATCACCGGCGCGCCCCTGCACAGCGCCTCGACATTGTATGCCCCGTTGCGGTCGCGCGCGGAGCGCCCGAAGGGCGTCCCGTCAACACTCAGCCGCGGCGTCGAGAAATAGGGCAGCCTTTCGCAATAGATGCCCTGTGCGTCGCAGGCGCTGTTGTAGGCCATCACCGAGCGAACCTGCTCCTCGGGAACTACATAACCGTAATTGGTTGCGTCCGGATCGGGCTCTCGCATCACCGCACGGTCGTGTTGCATGCCGATATTGTGCCCGAGTTCGTGGATGAAGCTGTAATTGTTGACCGCACAGCCAATGTCGGCGACCGAAAAACCATACTTGGCGTTGCCGGGATACGGATTGGCATTCACCCAGCCCAGCCCGCAGCCGTCGCCGTCATTGGCGTCGGTCAGAAGATGCACCAGATCGGCCCGGTAGCGCGTGCGCAAATCCGCCATCTGCCCGAAGATGGGATCGAACGGGTTCGTCAGCCGGTCGAGATCCGTCCCCATCCCGTCCGGCGCTTCGCTGTAATTGACCATTTGCGCATGAGCGAGTTCCACGCCGACAGAAAAATTGCCGCCGGTCGATCTCGCGGAAAAGCTGCGCCTGAGCGCCGAAATCAGCAGCGTGATATCGGAATCGATATCGAATGACTTGGCCTTCGCCGCCGGTGTGTAAAGGATCATCACGCGGATCGGCCCCAGCGTGCGCGGCGGCAGCGAGGCGTTCATGCGCTGGTCGCAAAGCCCGTTGAGAAACCGGCCGTCGCGCTGCTGTTCCTGCCGGGGCGCGTCGCCGGCCGGCGGCTGTCTCGGCTCGCCTTCGGGCGCAAATCGTTCCGTCCTGATCTTCACCACGGCATGGTCGCCACTGCCGACCGGCACAATGCGGTAGCGTCCTTCCCGCGTCTCAAGGTGCCCGACAACGCCGTCATCGCCGACCACAAGGTCGCAAAGGCCGATGTCGGGAGAGCCTGCCACATTGCCCGAAAGCAGCCTCGGGCTGTCATTGTCGGGAGAGTTCGGCTCCGGCGGGAACAGGCAGGTTGCAGACTCGCCTTCCGGCAGTGCAATGCGCAGCCGCCGTCCGCCACGGCTTGAAGCGCGGATGTTGCGGCCGGCTGCCGGCGACAGGGTGAAATAGGCGACTTCGCCCATGATCTCGCGGCTGATGCCCGGCACCGGTTCGAAGAGCGCGCGGCCGCGCGCCGTTTCCGATGGTTCATCGGTGAAAAGGTCCACCGCTTCCTGCGCCTGCGCCGCGCCGGCAAGGCCGAACGCCGCCATCGCCAGTGAAATCAGTCCAATTCTGTAATGTGCCATTCCTGTGCCCACCCGCGTTTTCGCAAACCCGTAATATCAGCGGTGCCCGCCGCTGACCCTGAACACGTGACCCAGTCGAGCCCGCGTCACGCATGAATTCAGGGCGTGCGCATTTGCGATCAGGAATGCGCCGATTTTCGGACCCAGCGTAACGTGAGTCAACGCATTCGTTTTGCTGAACTTTTCGTCTCCGGCACAATCGCAATTGCTTGCGTCGCCGCATTGTCGGCTCAATGCTGGACGCCGTTAACTGACCCTAGTCCACCAGCTGACTGAAGTTGAACCGCAACTCGGCCAGTACTTTTGCACTCCACGCGGGCCCGACGGTCCGGTTCATTCCCCCGACATTGGTATTGATGCCGCCCGCCCGCGTTGCAAACACGCCAAGTCCGACATCGACATTGTCGTTGAGGCGACGGAACACTTCGACGCCACCTTGCAGCAGCAGCACCGTGCCGCTTCCCTGCGCGACCGTCACGCCTCCCGTCGTCAGGTTGAGGGTCCGCTGTCCGACACCCGCGCCAAGCAAGATCCGCGCGTTGATCCTCGGCGCAATGGAGTGCTCCGCCGCTGCGTAAATTACGCCGCCCCAATGGCTGTCCAGTCCGCCGACGGCCACGACTGCAGTACTGCCATAATTGCCGACGAAATGCGGGGATGTGCTTCCATAGATGCCGGCAATGCCGAGCGCGAAATGGGTCCGCGGCCCGAATTTGTGCGGCCAGAACAGTTCCGCATAGAGCCGGCCTGCCAGATTGGTCGACGGGATGACAAACTGTGTCGGGCCAAATGGCGGATTGCCGAGCGGTATGTTGCCGCCCAGCGCGCCACCAAACACGATATGCGGTGCCGGCGGCAGGGGATGCTGGGGCAGTTCGTCTGGATCGCAGAAGAGCTTTTCTCGCCGGTCCAGCATGAATCCGGATCGGTCGAAAAGGCCGAGCTCATCGTCATTTCCTATGGTCAGATCATCAGCGTTTGCCGCCGTCGGAAGGTCCCGCGTTCGCCGATAGATCATGTAATCGGCTTCATCGATATCGCCATCACTGTCGTAGTCGCCGTCAACGACGCATTCGATTGGCACGTCCAGCGCAAGCGATGCGATGTTGCCGTCGCTGATGCCCGGCTGATTGATGTTGCGCGGGTCCGACCGGGTCAGCGGTATGCCGACGAGCGACGAGCCGTTTCCCTGGCTGATACCGGTGGTGCTTCCCCCGGTCTGAGCAACGGCCACCGATACGTGGAAAAATAAGGCGCTAACCGCGCAGACGGCGGCGCAGATTATCCTCTTCATGACGCTCCCCCAAAACACGCAGCGCGGCACCTTCTCTTGGCGTATGCCGTCGCGCGACCAGATATTCCGGCCTTCCCCAACGGAAACTCACCACAATTGCTTGGCGGTGGCAAATAATGAAAATCCGGGGATCAGCGACAACACACGCCGCAACGCGCGGCTACTGGCCGAAGTCTTTGAATTCGGGAACGAAATCTTCGCGGAAAGCTCAGCGCGATAGGTTCAGCACAATTTCGCGCCGGTGCCGCCGGTCGCGATGCTCGAACAGGTAAATGCCCTGCCATGTGCCGAGCGCCATTCGCCCGCCAACAACCGGAATCGAGAGCGATGTGGCGGTCAACGCCGCCTTGATGTGCGCCGGCATGTCATCCGGACCTTCAGTCGTATGCACCATCCATGACATTGACGGGTCATCCGACGGCGGAACCAACCGGCGGAAGAAGGTGTCCAGATCGCGTTTCACATCAGGATCAGCGTTTTCCTGGATGATCAGCGAACACGACGTGTGCCGCACGAAGACCGTCAGCAGGCCTTCGTCAGCTCCCGCCTCCCGCACAAACGCCGCGACACGGTCAGTGAACTCGTAGAGGCCCGGCCCCGTGGTCTGCAATGTCAGCTTTGTCTGCGGCATGTCAGGCTTGGTGCCTGCCGACGCCTGCGCCTGTCAAGCAGATGGCTGTCTAGACAAAAAGCTGGAAGATGAGCCCGGCTGCGACCGCGCCGGCGAAGCCGAGCCCGATATAGGCGGCAAACACGTCGCGCTTGACCAGCGACCAGACCGCCGCCATCGCCGGCACCGAACTCACTGCACCCGCCACCATGAAGGCCATGGCCGCACCCGCGCTCATGCCCTGCTCCATCAGCCCGGCCAGCATCGGTGGCGCGACATAGGAGTTGAGATAGGCGGGCATGCCGACTGCCGCGGCAATGGCGACCGTGCCGACACCCTCGCCGCCCACGAGACCCGCGATCAGTTCGGCCGGGACATAGGTCACCAGCAGCGCTTCCAGAACGTAGGCAAAGGCCAGCCACTTGATGAGAAACAGCGCATTGGCCCGAAGTTCCTCGCCAAAGGCGGAGCGCCGCGGCTCTTCGGTCCAGAAGCGCCACACCGGCTTGCCCTCCAGCGGAGACGGCCCGCAGCCGCACCGGCTTACCGGTGCAGCCTTTTGCGGATTGGCGAACAATCCGCCTGCAACCATCGCCTTCACCGCAAAGCCGCCAGCCAGCCCGAGCCCAACGGCCGCAGCCGCTTTGCCGACGGCAAAGGGCCAGCCCAGCGCGCCCGCGGTGATGAACAGCGTCGGCGGGTCGATCAGCGGTGACGACAGCCAGAACGCCATGATCGCCGATATCGGCGCGCCGACGGCCAGCAGCCCGGCGATGAACGGAATGACCTCGCAGGAGCAGAACGGCGCCAGCCCACCAAACAGTGCGGCAAGCACGATCATCCTGTTTTCGCGCCCCTTGAAGGCGGCCCCGATCGCGGCGTCCGCGCCGGCCGCCTTCAACCAGGCGATGAGAAGCACCGCGAAGGCGATATAGGGCAACGTGCCGATGAAGGCCCTGATGGCGAAGCTGACGACGCCGGAGGCATTGGCAGGATCGAGCAGCAGCACCGCCAGCGGCGCCAGAACCACCACCGTCCACGGTGTAAGCAGCGCATCGCGCCATTGTTTCAGCTGAACGCCCTCAGCCTGTGTGATCTCGCTCATTCCGCTGCCTCGTTTTTCGCTGCGTCGGCGCAGCACTCTTTGAGGATGTAGCCGGCCAGTGCTTCCAGATGCCGGTAGGCGGCCCGGTTGATCACCGTGCGGCCGTTCTTCTCCTGTTCGATCAGCCCGGCAGACGCCAGAAAGCGCAGATGATGCGCCAGCGTGGAGGCGGCTATGCCGGTCCGCGCCTGGATGTCTCCGACCGTTTGTCCGCGGTCGCCTGCCCGCACCAGCACCTGCAGAACCTGCAGCCGGGCTTCAGACCCGATTGCCGCAAATCCCTGCGCGGCTTCGGCGATTTCCATATCCGTATTTATAACCATAAAACTAGTTATATCGAATCTTCGTATCGCGTCAATACGTCGACAGATTCACGCCGGTGGATTGACCGGCATCAATTTGCAGCCGACGATGGCGCGCTAAGCGCACCTGAGTGCAAACCGAGGAACGGACATGACAGACCTCAAAGCCCGGCGGAAGCAGCTGGTTGCCCGCCTTGCCGAACTCGATGAGCGACTGCAGAACATCGAGGACCTGCTTGACGACGCGCCCAATCCCGACTGGGAGGAAAACGCCATCGAGCAGGAGGATGACGAGGTTCTGGAAAGTCTGGGCGCCAGCGGCCTGACCGAATATCGCGCCATTCGCGCCGCCCTCGCCCGCATCAAGGCCGGCACCTACGGAACCTGCGTCAAATGCGGCCAGCCGATCGAGGAAGAACGGCTCGACCTCCTGCCGCAGACCCCGTTTTGCAGCGAATGCGCCGCGGAGGCGGCGGGTTAAGTTCGGTTAGGCGTCAGTTGGCCGCCGGCCCGCCGAGATAACCCAGCACGGCGCGATCGAGCCGCGTGCACAGATGCTCGAAGTCGCGCTCGCCCGACTGAACGGCTGCCTCAACCATCCCGTGGCACATGGCGATCAGGTCGAATGCCACCACCGGCGCATCGGGCACGCCGTGTCGTGAAAGCACGCCCACCACCAGTTCGCCCAGCCGCCGCTTGAGCCGCATCGTCTCTTCGTCCAGCGGCAGGTCCATCTCCTCGCGCTCAAGCACCTGCGCCAGCGCGGGACGCCGCAAATGGTGGCGCACGGCCGCACGCACCAGCGCCCGCGCTGCTCCGGCCAAGTCGGCGTCTTTTGACTGGCGCACCGCCTCCTCGAAATCGTCGAGCATCTCCTGGCGCAGCTGGCGCACCAGCACCGCCACGATCGCCTCCTTGCCGGGGAAATACTGGTAGAGCGACCCGACCGAGATGCCGGCCAGCTCGGCGACATGGTTGGTGGTGAAAGCCTGCCTGCCTTCCGACTCCAGAATGCGAGCAGCCGCCTCCAGCACCGCGTCGCAGGTGGCGCGGCTGCGGCTCTGCAGCGGAGTTTTGCGCGGGTTCAGGGTCTTGGCGGTTGCGGTCATCGTAAGCGAGTAGAAAAGCGAGCAATTATTCGCATCATGAGCCTCCGAAACCCGCATGGCAAGACACGGACCCTTGGATGGCCAATCGCCTCGACTTTTCCGGACGCAAGGTGCTGCTCACCGGCGGCGCGCGCGGCATCGGTCTGGAGATCACCCGCCTGCTCGTCGCACGCAACGCCCGCATCATCACCGTCGGCCGCGATGCCGAGGCGCTGGCCAGGCTGGAAGACGCCTATCCGGGCCGTGTGAAAACATTGGCAGCCGATCTGTCTAAGCCCGACGACATGAAGGCGGTTATCGACTGGCTTGCCAGCGATCATCCCGATTGCAGCGTGCTCATCAACAACGCCGCCATCATGAACCATTTCGAGCTGACCACGCCCTCTTCCGGCCGGCTGGAGGAAATCGCCTCCGAGATCGCGGTGAACCTGACGGCACCCATCAAGCTCGCCACGCTGGCGCTGCCGGTGCTTGCCGCCCACCCGTCTGCGGCCATCGTCAACATCACCACCGGCCTCGCTATCGCGCCGAAACGCGGCGCGCCTGTCTACTGCGCCACCAAGGCGGGCCTGCGCACCTTCACGCGCTCGCTGCGCGACCAGTGCCGCCACGAGCGTCTGCCGATCCAGGTCAGCGAGGTCATCATGACGCTGGTGGACACCACGCTTTCCAGCGCCGCACCGCGCAAATACCCGCCCGAGCGGGCGGCCAGCGACACGCTGCGCGGCGTTGAGCGCGGCCTGCCTGAAATCTGGATCGAAAAGACCAGGCTGCTGCGGGTCGTTCACCGCCTTTCGCCCACCCTTGCCTACCGCATCATGCGCGACCGTTGAGAAGGAACCGGCTTCATGGACACCACCACATCCCTGCTCGCCTTCTCCGGCCAGCTCCTGCGCCATCCGCGTCAGGTTTCCGCACTGGCGCCTTCCTCGCCGTCGCTCTGCCGGCTGATGGCGCGGCAATTGCCACGCTCAGCCGTTCGCGTCGCCGAGTTCGGGCCGGGCCTCGGCAACATCACCCGCGAAATCTTGGCCACCGGCATTAAGCCACAGGATCTGTGGCTGTTCGAACTGAACGGCGTCTTTTGCGATCAGCTGCGCGGATCGTTTCCCGGCGTCACGGTCGTCAACAGGCCGGCGCAGGCGATGGCTGTTAGCGCGCAAACGCCCTTCGAGGCGGTGGTCTCGGGCCTGCCGCTATTGTCCATGCCGCGCGAGGTGCAGCGCCAGATCCTGATGGCTGCGTTTGGCGGCATGGTGGATGACGGCGTCTACATCCAGTTTACCTACGGGCCGACTTCGCCGCTTCATGCTTCGGTGGCGCGCGAGCTCGGGCTCTCGTTCACCCGGACAGTCAGGGTCTGGAAAAACATCCCGCCGGCGACAGTCTATGTCTATCGCCGAAGCCGCTAGCAGCGTTCCCCGACCGGCCTCTAGACCCGCTTCACCGGTTGCCTGATCACGGTTTTCAGCTTTTCCGGCGCGGTGCGCCGCGGATCGCCGATATAGATCTCGTGGTGATGGCCGTTTTCGGTCAGCCCGTGTGCCGGCAGGTATTCGCCATGCAGCCGGGCGATCGTCGGCCCTTCCGCGTCATAGGGGCCGATATGCATGATCTGCACCGACAGCCCCTCCTCGAAATTCTCTAGGCGCAGGCTGTCGGGAGGTTCCGCGCCCAGCTTGCCGGACGCCTTCGCAAGAGCGTCGTCGAACATGGCCTTGTCGATCCAGTCCGGCGCCATGATCATCATGGTCCACGACCACTTGTCCTTCTCGCGCGTCAGGAAGGTATCCATGTCGTCGGCCCACCACAGCCCTTCGAGCGGCGGCACGGCATAGTCGCGCTTCAGTCCCAGCTTGGAGGCGAACTTCATCGCGTAGCTGACCGAATAGAGCCATTCCAGCGCCGCCTTGTAGGCCGGCGCGGTGTTCGGGTCGCCATGGCCGTCGATCATCACGAACTGCATGGCCGGCACTTCCACCTGCACGAAGTCCTTCACCGGCGGCAGATAGAGATGCTTCAGCGTCTTCTTGAAATCGGCCTTTTCCAACAGAGTTCCTCCTATGTTTGGCAGTCCTGCAGTTGACTGTCTTGGGGCCACAACCGACACTGATCCCATCTGAGCGCTTGTCGCATTCACCACAGGCATCGTGGCAAGAGGTAACCGGTAGCCTGGAATATGTTCGGGCCTGGTCCCGCGGCTGGTGGCGCTCCAGCGGGCACGACAGGGGGGACCATATGTTCGATTTCGCTGAGTACACCAAGCTCCTCATCGCGCTCATAGCGATCATCGACATCCCAGGAAACGTTCCGGTCTTCCTAAGCCAAACCAGCCGCCTGTCTCAGTCGGGCCGGCAAATAGCCGCCTTTACCGCAGCTGTCGCAACAGCGCTCATCTTGCTGTTGTTCGCTGTTGCCGGCCAGGCGGTCCTGTCAACGTTCGGCATCAGCATCGCATCCTTCAAGGTTCTTGGGGGTCTGGTAGTCCTGATCATCGCTCTCGACATGCTTGGTTTGCTGCGCGAGGAGGAGGAACTACACAGCCAACCAGCTTCGACCCACGGTCCGGTAGCCATCGGCATATTCCCGCTTGCGGTACCACTCTTCGCGGGCCCCGGCGCAATTACCGCTGTCATGGTCTATGCCCACGAAGACTTTCACCCCGGCGATGACCTGCATGCAGTGATTGTCGTACTCGTCGTACTGACATCAGCTGCAGTACTCCTTGCGGGATTGCTGCTTGCAGCCAGGCTCAGCAGCCTTATCGGTCCGCTCACGCGCGTGGTCCTGAACCGGCTGCTCGGAATGATCGTGGGAGCGCTCGGCATCGAATTCGTGCTGGAAGGTCTGGCCGAATATTTCCCCGCATTCGCGGCAGGATAGGCGCGCCGCGGTCCGTCCAAAAAGAAAAACCCGGCGTCTCCGCCGGGTTTCGTGTTCTTCAGTCTGGCTTGGCCTAGCTGTCCAGGAAGCTCCTGAGCTTCCTTGAGCGGCTCGGGTGCTTCAGTTTCCTGAGCGCCTTGGCCTCGATCTGACGGATGCGTTCGCGCGTCACCGAGAATTGCTGGCCAACTTCCTCCAGCGTGTGGTCGGTGTTCATGCCGATGCCGAAGCGCATGCGAAGCACGCGCTCCTCGCGCGGCGTCAGCGAAGCCAGCACGCGGGTCGTGGTCTCGCGCAGATTGGCCTGGATTGCCGCGTCGATCGGCAGCACCGCCGCCTTGTCCTCGATGAAGTCGCCCAGATGCGAATCTTCCTCGTCGCCGACCGGCGTTTCGAGGCTGATCGGCTCCTTGGCGATCTTCAGAACCTTGCGCACTTTCTCCAGCGGCATGGCCAGCTTTTCCGCCAGTTCCTCCGGCGTCGGCTCGCGGCCGATCTCGTGCAGCATCTGGCGCGAGGTCCGCACGATCTTGTTGATCGTCTCGATCATGTGGACCGGAATGCGGATCGTGCGCGCCTGGTCGGCAATCGAGCGGGTGATCGCCTGCCTGATCCACCACGTCGCGTAAGTGGAGAACTTGTAGCCGCGGCGATACTCGAATTTGTCGACCGCCTTCATCAGGCCGATATTGCCCTCCTGGATCAGGTCCAGGAACTGCAGCCCGCGATTGGTGTATTTCTTGGCGATCGAGATCACGAGGCGCAGATTGGCCTCCACCATCTCCTTCTTGGCGATGGCCGCTTCGCGCTCGCCCTTCTGCACCTGGTTCACGATGCGGCGGAATTCGCCGATCGAAATACCGGTTTCCTGAGCAAGGTTCTGGATCTCGGTACGCAGCTCCTTGATCTTGGCCTTCTCGTTCTTGGTGAACTCCTTCCAGCCCTTGGCTGAAAGGTTTGAGATCGATTTCGTCCAGTTCGGGTCGAGTTCGGAACCCTGATACTCCTTCAGGAAGTCCTCGCGCTTCACGCCGTAGCTTTCGGCCAGACGAAGCAGCCTGCCTTCGTTCTGCACCAGCCGCTTGTTGATGTCGTAGAGCTGCTCGACCAGCGCCTCGATGCGCGCATTGTTGAGCGACAGCGACTTCACCGCCGTAATCAGCTCTTCCTTGTGCTTCTTGTAGGAGCGCTCCTGGCTGGTCGACAGCGCGCCGGTCGCGGCAAGCCTTGCCTCGACCTGCTGGTCCTGCAGCCTTCTCAGCTTCTTGTAGGTCGACGCGATGGTGTCCAGCGTCTCCATCACCTGCGGGCGAAGCTCGGCTTCCATCGCCGCAAGCGACAGGTTCGCCTCGTCCTCGTCGTCCTCGTCGTCTTCTTCGACCTGGCTTTCACCGCCGACATTGGTGATGTCGTCATCGTCGCGGCGTCGCGTCTTCTGCTCTTCCTTCGGCTTGTCGTCGGGATCGACGCGCTCCACCACCGGCGCCTGCTTAGCTTCCGGTCCGGCATAGGTTGCTTCGAGATCGATGATCTCGCGCAAAAGCAGGTTGGAATCGTTCAGTTCGTCGCGCCAGATGATGATCGCCTGGAAGGTCAGCGGGCTTTCGCAAAGGCCCGCAATCATCGTCTCGCGACCGGCCTCGATGCGCTTGGCGATGGCGATCTCGCCCTCGCGCGACAGAAGCTCCACCGAACCCATCTCGCGCAGATACATGCGCACGGGATCGTCGGTGCGGTCGGTCGGCTCCTTCTTGGTCGTCGTCGCAACCTGGGTGCCGCTCTGTTCCGCAACCTCGGTGGAATCGTCGGAATCGCTGTCCTTGTCCTTGTTGTCGCCTTCCTCGCCGGCCTCGTCGTCCTCGACAACGTTGATGCCCATGTCGGACAGCATCGCCATCGTGTCTTCGATCTGTTCGGACGTGACTTCTTCAGACGGCAGAACCGCGTTCAGCTCGTCCATCGTGACATAGCCGCGCTTCTTGGCGACCTTGATCATCTTCTTGACAGCGTCATCGGAGAGGTCGAGCAGCGGACCGTCGGTCTGGCCCTCGCGCTCGGTTTCAGCCTCTTCCTTTTCCTTGGTCTTTGTCGCCATTTAGTCTTCCGTCTCCAGGCGGCAGCTTGATGCTGCCCGTTAGCGATCCGAATCAGGTAGTCCCTGTCGCCATGTCGTGCGCAGTGCGCAGTAGCCGAAACCCCGTTAAGTGACGCTTAACCGTGTCACATGGGTTATCGGCGGCGTTGGTCCACAACACCGCCGGGATATTGATCCCAACCAATGATTTTGGATCGTCTGATTCCGTCATTCCTTCGCAAGGTCAAGCGCCAGTGGCACAAATCCGGCAAAAAAGCGAATCATCTGCCGGCAAATCCCGCATTCCGCTCCGAATGCCAAATCAGCCGGCTGCCCGTCCTGACGTCACTCCGAAGCCTTCAATCAGCGCCTCGGTCGCCTGTGCGTCGCGGATATGCGCCTGGATTTCGACCAGACGCCGGTAGTTCTCTTCGGTCGGATCTGTTGCAAGCGCCAGTTCGGCCGCTTTCAGCTCCTTATTTAGAAAGCCCGCGCTGCGCTGCAAGTGCAGCGCCTGCACGAAAGCTTCGCGCGCATCCTCCAACGCGGCATCCGCAAGTGCGGGCCATTGGTGCGCACCGCGCACCTGCGCCACCGCGCGCTCCCACACTTCGGCCAATCCACGCGCCTCAAATCCGGCTTTCACGTCCGACGGCTCATGGCTGTCGCCATGCGCGGCAATGTCCAGAAGCCCGGCCAGAAGCTGCTTCAGGTCGGGATGTTCCAGGTCGAGCGCGGCCGCCTGATCGAAATAGGCGTCGAGCAATGCGGCGTGATTGGCGAGCGCAACAACGATGGTTGCCTCGCGCAGCGGCATCACTGGCCCGGTCGAACGCACCAGTGCGGAATGCGCCAGCCGGTCAGACACCGCCAGCCGGCCCTGCGCCTGGCCGGCGCGCCCATAACCCTGGTTTCTATTGTCGCCGCCCCTGCCCTGCCGGCCGGTATCGCGCCGCGCGCCGAAGAAGGCCTGCGCCCGGTCGCGCATGTCCTGGCTGTAATGGTAGCGCACGCTTTCGTCGCGGATGGTGGCCGTCAAAAGCCGCAGCCGCTTTTCAAGGTCGGCGCGCCGTTCGGGCGTATCGAACACGCTGCCCTGCGTCTCGCGCAACCACAGCATGTCGGCCAGCGATCGCGCTTCGCCGATCAGCGCCTGGAATGCTTCCGCCCCCTCCTCGCGCACAATGTCGTCGGGGTCCTTGCCTTCCGGCAGGATGACGAAACGCAGCGTCTTGCCGGGCGCAATCAGCGGAAGCGCCAGTTCGGCGGCGCGGAAGGCCGCTCGCATGCCAGCCTTGTCGCCGTCGAAACAAAGCAGCGGCTCTTTCGTCATGCGCCACAGAAGTTCGAGCTGGATTTCCGTCAGCGCGGTGCCTAGTGGCGCCACCGAATGCTCGAAACCCGCCTGCGCAATGCCGATCACGTCCATATAGCCTTCGACGGCGATCACGGTGTCGTCGCGGCCAAGCGTCTTGCGCGCACGCGCGAAATTGTAGAGCACATTGCTCTTGTGGAAGAGTTCGGTCTCCGGCGAGTTGAGATATTTCGCCGGAATGTCGGCTGACATTGCCCGCCCGCCAAACGCGATCACCCGCCCCCGCGAATCCTCGATCGGAAACATGATGCGGTCGCGAAACCGGTCATAGGAAACCGGCACATTCTCGAAGACCGTCAGCCCGCAGGCTTCCATCTGGTCCTTTGCGACGCCCTTGGAGGCAAGAAATTCCTTCAGCGCGTTGCGGTCGTCGGGCGCGTAGCCAAGCCGGAATGTCTGCTGCGTCACCGAGGTGATGCCCCGGTCGCGCAGATAGGCTCTTGCCTTCGCCCCGTCTCCTGCCTGCAGCCGGTCCTGGAAGAACCCCGTCGCCAGTTCCATTACGTCCGTCAGCGAGGCACGCTGTTTCTCGCGCTGCTCGGCCTGCGGGTCCCGCGCCGGCATCGGCACACCGGCCTGATCGGCCAGCCGCTCCACCGCTTCGGGAAAGGCCATCCCGTCGAGTTCGGTCAGAAAGCGGAAATGATCGCCCGAAACCCCGCAGCCGAAACAGTGGTAGCGGCCCTTGCGGTCGTCGGCGTGGAAGGACGGCGTCTTTTCGCCGTGAAAAGGACAGCACGCCCAGTAATCGCCGCGCGAGGTGTTGGTCTTCCTTTTGTCCCATGTGACGCGCGTGCCCACGACGGCCGAAATCGGCAGCCGGGCGCGTATCTCGTCGAGAAAGGAATCTGAAAACCGCATCGAGGCCTCGTTGAAGGCTCTCATATTACCACGCAATGGCCAAAGCGCGACGGATGACACCAATCATGCCCGTGATCCACAGATGGCTGGTACCCTGCACCATCCACAAAAGCTGAACCCTGGCCCACGATTTCTCGATTGCAGGTTGGGCCGCCCCGTGCTTTGACGCCGGCCCTTGTCCAGTTTCCTCCCGCAAGTCCGATGCCGCTGCCGCTGATCGCCCTATTCATTGCCGCCTTTGCCTTCGGCACGACCGAGTTCGTCATCGCCGGCGTGCTGCCCAACGTGGCTCAGGGGCTGGGCGTCTCGATCCCGATCGCCGGTTATCTCGTCACCGGCTACGCCATCGGCATCGCGGTCGGCGGGCCGTTGATGACGATCGTGACCGGCCGCGTTCCGCGCCGCACATTGCTCATCTGGCTCACCGTGATTTTCGCCGCCGGCCAGCTTGCCTGCGCGATGGCGCCCGGCTTCGCGTCCATGCTGGTCCTGCGTGTGCTCGTGGCGATTGCCCATGGCGTCTATTTCGGCGCGGCGATGGTCGTCGCCATCAGCCTGGTTCGCGAGGATCGCCAGGGCATGGCCGTCGCCATCGTGCTCGCCGGCCTGACGGTATCCAACATTCTGGGCGTTCCGGCCGGAACGGCGATCGGCAACATGTTCGGCTGGCGCGCAACATTCTGGGCGATGTTCGGCCTCGGCATCATCTCCATCGTGGCGATGCTTGCGCTGCTGCCGCGCACGTCAGCCAGCTCTGCCCCGTCTGCCGGTCTCATGCGAGAGGTGCGCGTGCTTGGTCGTCAGCAGGTCTGGACCTCGCTCATCGTCATGCTCATGCTGATGATCGGCCAGTTCGTGCCCTACACCTACATCGTGCCCTATCTGCGCGAAGTAACCGGGCTCGGACTGGAGCTGATCCCCTGGGTGCTTCTTCTCAACGGTGTGGGCGCCACCATCGGCGTCTTCGTCGGCGGCCGTCTCGCCGGCTGGAAGCTGATGCCGTCCATGATCACCCTTCTCGCGCTGCAGGGCTTCGTCATGGCGGGCATGTATTACGCCAGCCCATACCCCGTTCCGATGATCGCCATTCTCACCATTTGGGGCGCAATCAACTTTGCCATTGGCGCGCCGATCCAGACCCGCATTCTGGGCTGGACGGTCGACGCGCCCAACCTTGCCTCCTCGCTGATCCCGTCCGGCTTCAACTTCGGCATAGCGCTTGCGGCAACCATCGGCTCGCTGCTTCTGACCGCCGGTTTCGGCTATCGCAGCCTGCCTGTTCTCGGCATCTTTGCGATGATGGTGGCAACCGCCGTCGCGCTTGGCTCCCACATCTGGGAACGTCGCAGCGGCGCCCGGCCGCCGCTTCCCGTTTCGGCCATATGAATTCCCAGATTTCGCCAAAAAGCGGGCCTTGAAAGCGCTGAATTCGTCGCCACCTTGTGAAGCATAGCAATGGCGGGGCCAGGCAAACGCCTGCTTCCGCGATTGCTTGTTGCTGGCCCTTGGCCAGCGCATTTGGTCGGGAACATTCGCGTCCCGGCGATTTCAAAATGGGGGGTGTTGAAAGTCAAAGGAGAGATCCAATGAACAGGAACACCTATTTGGCATTGCTTGCGGCAGTTTCGATTCCGTTTGCCGCTGTCGCCCAGGAGCAGACCCAGCAGGACCCGGTCGAACAGACCGAGGAACTGCTCGAGGAGCAGGGCGGCGATCAGGCATCTGATCGAACCAATTCTGCCGAAAACGGTATGGAACAGACCGCCGATACGGACGAAATCATGTCCGGCGACGACGGTTCGGATGCGGCCCTTGCCGCCGCAGATGCTGTCGAAGGTCCGTTCGTCACCGTCCCGCAGTCTGGCGCATGGCGCGTGACCGACCTTGAAGGCAAGAACGTCGAGGACGCCAATGGCGAAGACATTGGCGATATCTCCGATGTTCTGGTCAACCAGGAAGGCGAAGTGATCGCCGTGCTGGTCGGAGTTGGCGGCTTCCTCGGCATTGGCGAGAAGGACGTCGCCGTGTCGATGAGCGCGCTTGAGTTCGGACCGGGCAAGACCGAAGGTCTGAAGACTGTGCGGCAGAAGCAGGAAGAAGAGGCTGCTGCCCAGGCACAGGCCCAGACCGAGTTGCCGGATGCCGGCACCACGGGCACCGGCACGACCGGAACCATGACCGGTTCTGAAACCATGGTAGGCATGCAGCCGACGGCCGACGAGCCGGTCGTTGGTAGCGACAACCTGCCCGACCGCATCGTGCTCAACGTCACGCGCGAGGAGCTCGAGGCCGCACCGGCCTATGAGGATGTCGCCGAAGGCATCGACGATACGATGACGAGCGATGTGCCGCTGGAGACTGAAGAGCCGAAACCGGCTGAATAAGTAGCCACCGGCATCACAACGACAATCTGCGGGGTCGGCTCCGGCCGGCTCCGCGCCCTATCCCCGTTTGCCCGCGCAATTCACGCAATGTGTGAATGTCGGGTCGGCGTCCAGCCGCCCGGCGGCGATCTCCTCGCCGCATTCCAGGCAATAGCCATAGTCGCCGTCGTCCATACGACCAAGCGCTGCGCGCAACATGCCAATTCGCGCTTCGCGGCGTTGCTCCACCGCCTGCGCCATCGCCTGAACCTGTATCGCGTCGATGCGCGAAACCCGCCCCACGCTTTGCTGGTCGAGTTCCACAGGCGCGCTGTTTTCGGCATGGTCGGCAAGCAGCCGTTCGGTATCGGCCAGTTCCGCCTCGAGGCGCTCTTTCAGCGCGGCTGTCTTTTCGGTTTCCATCAATCCAGATCGTCGTGGTAGCGGGCCGCAGGGTTTGATGAGATTTGGGTCAGGGCGCGGCGGAATCGTAGATGGGCGCGCATGCGACCAAACTGGTGGGTTTCGAGAACCGGAGCGGATTGTACGTTCAGGTACATGAGCACCGGAAGCGCAGAAAACCGCTATTTGCAGCCCGTCATGGCCAGAATATCGGCAAACCCTAGCGCAGCATGTTCTTGACGATCCCGCTCGCCTTGGAAAAATCCATTTGGCCCGGATATTTGGACTTCAGCGCATTCATGCAGCGGCCCATGTCGCGCAGACCGCCCGCACCCACCTCGTCAACGACTTGGGCGCACAGGCGCTCGGTGTCGGCGTCGGAAAGCTGCTTCGGCAGGAAGGAACGGATGATGTCGATTTCGTCCAGTTCCTGCTGGGCAAGTTCAAGCCGCCCGCCTTCCTCGTAGAGCCGCGACGATTCCTTGCGCTGCTTGACCATGGTGATCAGCACCGCCGCGATTTCGGCTTCGCTGATCGGGTCCTTGCCGGCCCCGCGGTTGGCGATGTCGCGGTCCTGGATCGCTGTCTGGATCAGGCGCAACGTCGAAACCCGGTGCTTGTCTTGCTGCTTGATAGCGTCTTTCAATGCCGCGGCGATCTTCTCGCGCATGGCCAAACACTCCCTGCCTCGCGCGCAGGATAACGCCGGCCCATTCCGGGCGCAAACCGTTTTCCTGCCGCTAAGCTGCTGTTTTTGCAGAATTTAGCAAAATTGTGCGAACGCTTCTGTTCACATTGACCGCTCGTCGGCCCTTGCCTATTGTCCGCGCCTTTGAAAGCATCTAGATCAAGGGCGCGCTTGGCCAGCACTGTCGGCGAGCGCGTTTCTTTCGTCGCGCTATATGGCCCTTCGCGGCCTTGTTTCAAGAGCGCGGCAAGATTGTTGCCGGAGATGTGATATGGCCGCTCAAACCGCACCCTGGGGAGCCACCCCCGCGACCGCGCTTCTGGTTCTTGCCGACGGCACGGTGATCGAAGGCTCAGGCCTCGGCTCCACTGGCGAAGCTGTCGGCGAGGTCTGCTTCAATACGGCGCTGACAGGCTATCAGGAAATCCTCACCGACCCGTCCTATTCCGGCCAGATCGTCACCTTCACCTTCCCGCATATCGGCAATGTCGGAGCCAATGACGACGACATCGAGGATCTGGTGCCCGCTGCCCGCGCCGGCGCGGTCGGCGCAATCTTCCGTGCAGATGTCACCGACCCGTCGAACTTCCGCTCCGCCGCCCATCTCGACGAGTGGCTGAAGAAGCGCGGCATCGTCGCGCTGTCGGGCATCGACACGCGCGCGCTCACTGCTCTTATCCGCGAAAAGGGCATGCCCAACGCCGTCATCGCCCATGCGCCAGATGGCAAGTTCGATGTCGATGACCTGAAAAAGAAGGCCGCGGCATGGTCCGGCCTCGTCGGTCTCGATCTGGCGAAAGAAGTAACCTCAGGACAATCCTCGCAGTGGAGCGAGACACCCTGGGTCCTCGGCGAAGGCTATTCCGGTCAGGGTGACCCCGCATTCCATATCGTCGCCATCGACTATGGCGTTAAGCGCAATATCCTGCGCCTGCTCGCCGGCCTTGGCGCAAAGGTCACCATCGTGCCGGCCAGGACCCCGGCCGATGACATACTTGCCATGAAGCCCGACGGCATCTTCCTGTCCAACGGACCGGGAGATCCCGCCGCAACCGGCGAGTATGCCGTGCCGGTCATTCGGGCGCTGATGAAGACCGACATCCCGATCTTCGGCATTTGCCTCGGTCACCAGATGCTGGCGCTAGCGCTCGGCGCTGAGACTAAGAAGATGCATCAGGGTCATCACGGCGCCAATCATCCGGTCAAGGACCACACGACCGGCAAGGTCGAGATCGTGTCGATGAACCACGGCTTCGCCGTCGATGGCGAAACCCTGCCCGACGGCGTGGAAGAAACTCACGTCTCGCTGTTCGACGGCTCCAACTGCGGATTGCGCGTCGCCGGCAAGCCGGTCTTCTCCGTCCAACACCACCCCGAGGCTTCGCCCGGCCCGCAGGATTCGCACTACCTCTTCCGCCGTTTCGTAAACCTGATCCGCGAGAAAAAGGGCGAGCCGGCACTGGCCGAGCGCTGATCTGCTTTGATGCCAGAGGCGCTTTCCGGCCTGATGCGGCTCGAAACGGTCCTGGAGACGGACCGTCTCCGGCTGACCAACTGGCTGCCCGAACACGTCGACGATCTGGTGCGCCTTCACGGTGACCCGGAGGTCGCGCGTTACCTTTCGCTCGACGGCAAGCCTTGGACGCGCCAGCAGGCCGCCGAGCGCCTCGCTGTGTGGCAGGACAACTTCAGAACCCACCGCATGGGCAAGCTGCGGCTCATCGAAAAGAGCAGCAACGCATTGATCGGGCGGGCAGGTTTCGGAATCTATCCGCCTACCGGCGAGCCCGAAATAGGCTACGCCCTGTTTCGGGAGTACTGGGGACAGGGCTATGCGTTCGAGGCGGCATGCGGCTTGCGCGACTGGATCTTTCGCGCCACCGGCCACGATCATTTCATCGGCTTCGCCGACATCCGCAACATCCCTTCACTCCGTCTCCTCAGGAAGATCGGGATGCGGGAGACGCACGAGGAAACGGAACCGGGCGGGCTTTTTGCGCGCTTTCATATCTACACCCGCGAGGACTGGCGCGGCTGAAGCGTTTTGCAGTCAGGTGGAATCATCTGATTTCGGCACAAACGCGAAAAATCTGGCCTGTCATCGTTCTCGCCGACCCTAGTGTCGGACGCCTGTTGGGGAGCCAGACCTGCCCCAACTATCGATTGCCAGCCCGCCGTCGGCACCCGCATTGTACCCTTGCTGATCAGCAGGGGAGCATCGGAAATGAAATTCGACAGGGAATTGATCTCCAACGGCAATCCGATGGAGGCGGTTGTGGGGTTTTCCCGCGCAGTCCGCGTGGGACCGTTCATCTCGATCGGAGGCACAGCGCCGGTCGGGCCTGATGGCAAGACAGTGGGCATCGGCGACGTCGCTACCCAGACCCGCCAATGCATCGAGATCATCAAGGATGCCCTCGAACAAGCGGGGTCCGGGCTTCAGGACGTCGTGCGCACCCGCGTGATCCTGACCGATATCGACAACTGGAAGGCGGCAATCGACGTCCGCAAGGAATATTTCCGCGACGTTCGCCCGGTCGACACGATCATGGCAATCGACCGTTTCGTGAATCCCGAATGGCTGGTCGAGTTCGAGGCGGATGCGGTCATCGCCGGATGGGGCGAATAGGACTGGCAACAGGCAGTTGACTTTGTCGCCTACTCGGCCGGCATTTTCGCCGTCTGCGAAGGCTCCGGCGCGCTGGCGTAGATGATCGCAAGTGCGACGACCGGGAATACCGCCGCTACCAACCCCAGATTCGCGACGCTGATATGGTCGAGCACCTGTCCGCCAATGGTGGTGCCGAGCGCGATCCCGACATAAAGCGCTGAAACATTGGCCGACAGCGTCACATGTACGGCCTCCGGCGCATAGCTGGCAAGGCGGCTGCCCTGCGCCGGGTTGAACGCCCAGCCCACCGATCCCCACACCACCATGA
Organism: Rhizobiaceae bacterium; assembly: GCA_965232405.1. Classification (GTDB taxonomy): domain Bacteria; phylum Pseudomonadota; class Alphaproteobacteria; order Rhizobiales; family Rhizobiaceae; genus RCIO01. The sequence goes on along the minus strand of OZ246966.1, from coordinate 2,802,383 downwards.
TGCCGATCAGAAATGGCCCGGCTATCGGAGCGGGAAGATAGGTCAGGCCGACGGTCATGACGATCGAAAGCACGAATGATGCGGCGAGCGACATCTTAACAACCCGAGTCGCGCCGACCCGGTCGGACAAATAGCCGCCGGCCGTGTTGCCGATGACCGCGCCAATGCCGAAAGCCAGCATCACGGCGGGGATGGCCAGGCGCGACAGCCCTGCACCCTCTGTCGCCAGGGGGCCGAGATAGGCTACGACCGCAAAACCGCCGGCGAGATAGAGCTGTGTGACCAGCAGCGACGACCCGATGCCCGGCCGTCCAACCACGGCCAGCCGCTCGGCAAGTGTCAGCCTGCTGCCGGCTAGGTTTTTTGGCAAGCGCAACCACAGGACGGCAGCGCAGAAAAGGCCGACGGCCGTCGCCGTCAGAAACGTGCCGCGCCAGCCGGCAAGTGCCGCAATCAGCGATCCCAGCGGCGCGCCGAACGCCACGGCAATCGCCGTGCCTGTATAAACGACCGCAATCGCCCGCGCCCTGTGCGCCGGGCCCGCGATCGCAACCGCCGTCGCCTGTGCTGTCGCGACAAACAGGCCTGCCGCCGCGCCCATGATCACCTGGGCCATGATCAGCCAGACGAAGCTGATGCTCATCGCCGCCAGCCCGTTGCCGGCCACGAAAGCCAGCAGCGCGCCTGATAGCAGCCACCGCCGGTCGAGCGCGCCGCCAAATGCGGAAAGCACCGGCGCACCCACGGCATAGGCAAGCGCATAGGCGATCAGCACATAACCGGCAGTCGCGATGCCGATCCCCATGTCGACCGAAATGACCGGCAACAGGCCCGAAAACGCAAAGCCGACAGAACTGATGGTAAAGGTCCCGACGGCAAGCCAGGCCAGGCGCATGTCCATGCGGGACTCCCGATTGTCTGAATATTGTTTAAGTTTGAACAATATGCCGCGGCGCGTCAACCGCCGCTATGGCGCAAGGCGCGCCCTTAGGCTGATCCAGCCCAATCAAGCTGACAATTACTGCCAGGGTAACCGCATTGGCCGCAAACGAAAAAAAGGCGGCCCGAAAGCCGCCTTTTTCATGCGCATGGAGCTCGGCTAGGAGGCCAGTCGTAGCCGCACCACGCGCTCCTTGATTTCCTCGAACACCTCGTCGAGCTGCGAGCGCGACGGCGCGTCGAAATAGTGATCGGGCGAAGACGCGCAATCCTGCAGCATGGAGCCCGTCTTCACATCGGGCTCTTCCAGCCGGATCGTATAGACTACGATGCCGTTGGCTTTCGCGTAATCGCAGGCTGCGAGCGTGCGCTCGTTCATCGCCGCGTTGGTGGCCGCGCCGCTTGCAGGCAGCGGTCCCATGCGCTCATCGACAAGGAAGCCGTAGCTCGAATAGCTGGAGCCGAGTTCGGTCGTGTTGACGCCGAAATTGTTGGCGCCGTCAGTCAGAACGACCATGATCTTTTCAACGCCCGTCTTGTCCTTCGGCTTGCCTTGAGCAAACGGTTCGCCCGGCGTCAGCACGCGCATGCCCCAGGACACACCCTCCATGATGTTGGTCGTGCCCCGCGCTTCCATTGTCTTCACCTTGCTGCGCAGCGAATTGTAGTCGTTGGTCAGCGCGGTGATCGGCTGGGTGCCGCAGGCAAAGTCCGGCCCCTTGTTGAATCCCTCATGTCCCGAAGGGCCGTCATCGATCTTGACCTTCTTGACCTTGAGCGACTTGCCATCATCATCGTCATCATCATCGCCACCGAGACCCAGAATACCGGTCACGTCGCTGAGAATTCCTCCAAGCAGGGGATTGCCGTCGGCGTCCGTCTTCACGCCATATTTGGCCCACTTCTTTTTCTTGGCCTCTTTGGATTTGTCGAGAGGGTCCACATCGGCTTCGATGTAGCTGTTCACATAGCCGCCGGTATCAGGTTCATCGATGCTGAAGGCTGGAACAAACAGCGTCTTGTGGTCGGAAGGATCGGCCGGCGCATCGCTGATATCGTAGTCCTTGGTGCCGCGATAGCGCGTCTCGACGCAGCCCGGCCAGCTCTTGCCCATGTTCTCGTAGACCTGGAAGCGGCTGGCGCCCGGCGTAAGTTCCGACTGCGGAACCGGACTGTATCCCTGCAGATCGAGCCAAGGCGCGCCCGTTCCGGGGATCTGGACGCCCTTCTTGTCGAACTTCGGCCCGTATTCCGGCCCGACATTGACGAAGGTGGCAAACGGCACCAGCGAAAATTTCAGCCGGTCCTTGTTGTTGATTTGCGCGCTCATCGACTGGATCATGCCGTCGACGGCATCTTTCATCGCCGTCAGCTTGCCGCCGGCCATGGAGCCGGTCGTGTCGAGAACCAGCGCAATCTCGTAATTGGCGTAGGCAATGTCGGCGGTCGACGCCGCCTGGACGGCCCAGTCGCTGTAGCCGAACAGCCCGCCAAAGGCCATTTTCGTGTCTGCCATCGCGTCGATCTTCACCGACGTTCCCTGCCGGATGATCTTCAGATTTGCGAAGGTCAGGTCGTAATTGTTCTCCAGGAAATTGCGGACGATCGCCTCCGCTTCCTTGTCGGTAATATCATCGCCCTCGCGCGCGACGGCCAGCACCGCGGCGTCCATCGCCTGCTGCAATTCGGCCTGCGAGCGCCCGATCGTCGTCAGATCCACCATGATACCGGCGGCCATGACCAGCGGTATGGCCAGCGCCGCAGCGCCAATAGCAAAATTGCCACTTCGGTTCTTGAGGAAACGTTTGAACGCACGTTGCATGGTCCACCCCCAGCAATACCAGAGGGCAAACATACGCGGCAGGCGTTAATTTCAGTCTAAGCTGATGTTTGGCGATCGAAACGTTCGATTTACCGCTGGTTTACCAAGCGTCATGCGCGTCTTTTCCTGCGACTTGGGACAGCCGCGTCAGATTGGGTTGTTGAACGTATCGCAGTCGGACAGCCGTCCATTGCGAAACCCGTTGGCAAACCAGGTCTGGCGCTGCGCCGAGGTGCCGTGATTGAAGCTTTCGGGCACCACATAACCCTGACTGCGCCGCTGCAGCGTGTCGTCGCCGATCTGGCGCGCCGCATTGAGCGCTTCCTCGATATCGCCCTGTTCCAGCAAGCCCTTTTGCGCGGTGAAGTGCGCCCAGACCCCGGCGAAACAGTCGGCCTGCAGTTCGACGCGCATCGACATGGCGTTTTCTTCGGCCTGGTTCATCGAGCGTCGCATCTGGTTGAACTGCGGCAGCACCCCGATCAGGTTCTGCACATGGTGACCCACCTCATGCGCGATCACATAGGCCTGGGCGAAGTCGCCCGACGCACCGAATTGGCGGGCCAGCTGATCGAAAAACGAGGTGTCGAGATAGACCTTCTGGTCGCCGGGACAGTAGAACGGCCCCGATGCCGCTGATGCAAAACCGCAGGCGGAGCGAACCTGGCTGGTAAACAGCGTCAGCGTCGGCTCGCGGTAGGTCGTGCCCTCCGCCTTGAAGATGCCGTTCCAGGTATCTTCGGTTTCAGCCAGAACCACCGCCACGAATTCGCGCATCTCGTCGGACGCCTGGGTGCCCTCCTCCTGCACGAACTGGCCGCCCGTCTGCCTGCCATTCATCATCGCCAGCGGGTCGATGCCGATCGCACGCAGCACGAAATAGCCGATGACGAGAATGATGATCCCGCTGATGCTTATGCCGCCGCTACCGCGCCCGACCGGTATGCGCATACCCGATCCGCCGCGCCCGAATCCTCCGGGAAACGGACTTGAGCGCCGTGATCCGCGCTGATCATCGATATTGCTGCTTTGTCTTCTGCCGCGCCAGCGCACCGTCTGCTCCTCGTGACAATGCGGCGCATGCCGCCGCCTCCGGTTCACCTGCAATCAAGACCGGATATGCGGTGAGATCAAGCCGCCGAAGCGCCAGCAGCCCACCTGTCTTGCCGCGCACCCGCGCCCCTGCCTTAATGTCGCGGGATTCCGCTTGCAGGTTCCTCTAGGGCAGGTTGGATGGCGCGAACACGCTTTATTGCAGTTCTCCGTGCGCGGACCGCGTTTATTGCGGCCGGGGTTCTGCTTGTGCTGTCGGCGCTACTCGTCCAGACCTACGCGGCCGACGACGACCCCCGCCCGCTGCGCGGTGTGGCGCTGATCATCGGTAACGCCACCTATGAAAACCTCCCCTCGCTCGCCAATCCGGAAAACGACGCACGAGCCATCGAAGAACTGCTCGCCGGCCTGGGCTTCGAGACCGAGCTGTCGTTGGACCGTGACGCACGGCGGCTGGCCCGCGATCTGGAATATTTCGTCGAGGATGCCGAAGGTGCTGACGTCGCTATCCTCTATTACGCCGGCCACGGCATCGAGGCCGCCGGCGAGAACTTCCTGGTTCCGGTCGATGCCGATGCTACGGCGCTCGAGGCCGCCGGCGAACGCCTCGTTCCGGTGTCTGCGATAGTTGCCCGCCTGCGCGCCACCGTTCCGGTCACCATCGTCATGCTGGATGCCTGCCGCGACAACCCCTTCCCTGCTGGCGCCACCCTGCGACTGGCGCAAAACACCGAACCGGCCCCGGTCGCCGCAGGCGGACTGTCGCTCGGCAGCGGGCGCGGCGCTTCCGCGCTTTCGACGCAGACAGACAAACCGTCTGTCGGTGAGAGCCTCGGCATCGTGATCGGTTTCGCCGCCGAGCCCGGCCGCACCGCGCTCGACGGCGCGCCGGGTGAAAACAGCCCCTACGCCTCCGCAATCCTTCGCCATCTGGGCGCAATGGCCGGCGAGGATTTCGGCACCGTCATGCGCATGGTCGCAGAGGAAGTCTGGCTCAAGACGGCCGGTGCGCAGCGCCCCTGGGTCAATGAAAGCCTGCGCCGCCTGCTCTATTTCGGCGATGCACCGCCATCGCCCGACGGCGTGGAGGCCGACATACTCGCCGAACGCCGGCAGCTTCTGATCACAATCTCTGAACTGCCTGAGTTCGGCCGCGGCCGGGTCAAGCGCATTGCTTCGCAAAACGGCGTGCCGATGGACGCGCTGTTTGGCCTGCTGAATGCAATGGGCGCTGAGGCTCCCGATGATCCGGAGCGCCTGGAGGAGGTGCTGAACTCGGAGTCGGTGCGCATCCGCGACATCCTTGGCGAACGCAATGCGCTCGCCAGCCCCGACCCGGAGGTCGCCCGCCTTTCCGCGCTTGCAGACAGCGCCGAACGCGAGGGCCTGATCGAAAGCGCCAAGAAGCTGCGCGCCCGCGCCAAGGCGCGCGATGCCGAATTCCAGGCCACCATCGTCGATGCCGCCGAGGAACAGGTGAAAAGACAGCGCATCGCATCGGCCGAGGTCTTCGCCCGCAGCGCGCAAACCTATCTGCTCGCATTTGAGCACCCGAAGGCGGCCGAGGACTTTGCCGCCGCATTTGACCGCGTGGAACGCTGGGACGACGCACTGGCCTGGCGCTACAAGTTCAGCGAGTTCGACGCACTTGCAACGCATGGCGACATCGTGGCTGATATCGCTTTGTTGCAGCAGGCATTGGATGTTGGCGAGGCGGCGCTTCGTATCGCCGACAACTTCGATGACCGCGAAAGATGGGCCAAGACGCGCAACGAGATCGGCCACGTTCTGCGCAAGATCGGTGAGCGTGAAACCGGCACAGAGCGCCTGCTGGCCGCCGTCAGGGCATTCGAGGAAGCGGGGCGGCACTTCTCCAGAAAGAACAGTCCGCTTGCCTGGGCCGAAAATCAGGCCGACCTGGGGCGGGGACTGGCGCGGGTCGGCGAGCGCGAAACCGGCACAGACCGGCTTCACGAGGCTATCGTCGCCTACCACGCGGCGCTTGAGGTGTATCCAAGAGCGGAAGCCCCGAAGGAATGGGCCGATGTCCAGATCGCGCTCGGCGGCACGCTCGGAATCCTCGGCGACCGCCAGCTTGGCCCGGAGAGCTTCTACAAGGCTATCGAGGCGTTCGAGGCGGCACTGGAAGAACTGAACCCCGAGGACGATCCGGTCCTGTGGTGGAACGCCAATGACGGTCTGGGCACCGCCTACGCCTTCATTGCCGAACGCAGCAGCGACATCGGACTGCTGGAAAAGGCTGCCCAACACATGGAGCGCACGCTGGAGAGCTTATCGCGCGAGCGTTTCCCTGATCCCTGGGCCAACAGCGCCCACAATCTGGGCATTATCTATCGCCTGTTGGGTCAGAAGACGAACAACCGCGAATTTCTGGTCCGATCGGCCGAAACCACCGGGGCTGCACTGGAAATCTGGACGCGCGATGTGTCGCCAATGGACTGGGCGCGCGCCCAGTCCAGCCTCGGCGTCGCTCTGTTGCTGATGAATGGGGGACAGGACGGTACGGACGGCTACCGGGCCGCAATCGCGGCATTCAACAATGCGCTCCAGGAATGGACCCGCGACCGCGTCCCGCTGGAATGGGCAAACGCCACCAACAGTCTGGCACTTGCATACCGGATTCTGGGCGTTCGGGAACAGAACCTCGACATGCTCTACGACGCCGTCGGCCTGTTCCGCTCAGTTCTGGAAGTTTGGACTGTCGATGCTGTGCCGCTTCAGTGGGCCAAGGTGCAGCACAATCTGGGCATTGCGCTTTCGACCATCGCCGAGGTGGAAGGAAACCTCGACCTGTTTGGGGAAGCGGCAGCCGCCCATGCCGCGGCGCTCGAGATCAGGACCCCGGAACTGACGCCGTTGGACTGGGCCATCTCGACATCCAAACTGGGAATTTTGCACGCCTTCATCGCCTATCAGCATGATGATCTGGAAGGAATGGCCCGTGGTCGCACGCTGATCGTCGACGCCATAAGGCAGTTAAGAAAGATGCAAAACCACGAGGCCGACAGTCTGGAAAACCATCTGGTCTCGCTCGACCGCGCAATAGAAGAACTGGCTGCGAAGCGGGATGCCGAAAACGAAACTGCCACGGGCGACTGAGGCCGGCGTCCGGCATCAATCCGGCTGCTACTCGGCCACCGCGCGCTCGCGTGTCCCCTTGCCTTCTGTGAACCGGTCGACGGCGCGTTGCATCGCTTCCCACACGCCGGCATCCGATGGCGCCTGCTGTTCGTAGTATTTCATCATCAGAAAACCGATGGCATCCACCTTGCGCCACCATCCCGGCTCGCGGTCGATGGCAATTTCGGCGGCAAATCTCTGTTCCGGTTCGTCACGCATGCCGCCCTCGACATTGGCGCGCACCAGCATTGCGTGCATCGCCTCACCCTGGCGGTCGATCAGTACCGCGGCGACACCGAGGCGGTCGCCGGCCACCGGCTCCGGATCGCTAAACCCGAAATTTGCGGTGCCCGACCCGTCTTCGTCGACGCGGATGTAGAACAGCCCGTCCTCATCGCTACGGAAATAGCGCCACCGGAAGCTGAGCGTGTCCGGACCCTGCGCGGTCTGCACGATCTGGTTGAAGGGCGGCGGCAGCGCCGACAGCGGCACCACATCGCCATAGTCGCGCTCCACATGCACGAATATGCGCCCGCTCTGGTCGTCCGCCGGCACGATCGTGTAGGCAAGTGCCGGGCGCACCAGCACAAGCCCGGCTGCTGCGAAAATGGCGGTCAGGAAGGGACGCATGGTCCACGCTCCTTTCAGCCAGCGATACTCACAGACGTCCCTCCACCTGACAAGCGGCCGGTCGCCATCTGCGCCGGCACCGCAAATCCCGCTCTATTCCCTAACGCTGGTTTAACCTCTTGCAGCTACGGTTTGCCGATTAAGTCCGGGAAACGAGATGATCTGGAACAGCCTCGATTTTTCCGCCCAGGGGCGCACGCGCGTGGTGGTGTTCACCGCGCTGGGCACGCTCGTCTGCATGGCCGTTGCATTCATCATCGATGGCTACTCATTTTCCGAAGGCTGGCGATGGGGCGAAAACCCGGTCAACAACTTCATCATTCCGCTCGTTCTGGCGCCGCCCTTCTTCTATTTCCTGCTCAGCAAGCTGCGCGAACTGGCGATCGCCCACCACGAGTTGATGGTGATCTCCACCACCGACAGCCTGACCAACTGCTTCAACCGTCGCGCCTTCACCGCGCTGGTCGACCGCTGTTTGGAACGAATGTTGAAGGAAGTTCCGCCAAGCAAGGGCGCCCTGCTGGTGATCGACGTGGATCACTTCAAATTGGTCAACGACAATTTCGGCCATGAAACCGGCGACCGGGCGCTCAGGCTGATCGCCGACACAATTCGCGCCGCAGTCCGTGAAAACGATGCGGTCGGGCGGATCGGCGGTGAGGAATTCAGCGTATTCCTGCCCGGTGTCGGTTATCCGCAGGCCGAAATGATGGCCGAGCGCATCCGCAAGGCGGTCTCAAACGCACGCTTTGTGCCGAATGGCGAGCGTTATCAGCTTTCCATCAGCATTGGCGGCGCGACGCTCGACCGGGCCTCCTCCTTCACCGACCTCTATCGGCAGGCCGACGGTCACCTCTATGACGCCAAACGAAACGGCCGCAACCGCGTCGTATTCCAGGATCCGCTGGGCGAGCAGATGGCCATATCGGCGCTGGTTCACTAGGGGCAGATAGCGCCAAGGCGGCGTCTCAGCTGTCGCACCACGCCTTCACGATTGCCACCAGTTGGCCGCTCTTGGCCTTCGCGTCGACGAGATAGCGGAGCTTCTTCGAACGCGCGGTCTCGCCATCGCCCCCAGCCTTCGGCAAGATTGGCACAGTTTGAGCGCAGCCCCGCTAACCCTCTAAGCAATGGGGCCATGACATGGCCCCATTGTCCCGCCTATTCTATTCCTTGGGTAGAACGGGATTTCGGGAGGCTTGATGCCGGGCGCGCGCTTGGTGGCAAGGCTGGTTGCTCTGATCAGACCAGCGCTGTTTCTGGCGGCGGCTTTCGCCGTACTGGCAGCGCCCGCTTCCGCGCAGGACGCGCTGCGCGGTGTCGCGCTCGTCATCGGCAATGGCGACTATGAGCATCTGGCGCCACTCGCCAATCCGCCGGACGACGCCGACGCCATTGAGGAACTGCTTTCCGATCTGGGTTTCGATTCCGTGCGCCGCACCGACCGCGATGCGGACGACCTCGCAAAGGATCTCGAACGTTTCGTCGAAGACGCCGAGGATGCCGATGTCGCCGTGCTCTATTATGCCGGTCATGGCGTCGAAGCCGGCGGCGAAAACTGGCTGGTGCCGGTCGACGCCGACATCTCCGCTCTCGATGCCGCCGCCGTCAAGCTTGTGCCGGTTTCCGACGTTATCCGCCGCCTGCGCGAGACCGTGCCCGTCACCATCGTTTTGCTGGATGCCTGCCGCGACAACCCCTTTCCCGACGGCGCGCTCCTAAAGACCGCCGCCAATGCCGATCCTGTACCTCTCTCGGCCGGCGGGCTGACAGTCACCGACACGCGTGGTGCGGGTTCCTTGGCCAAGGCGGATGAGCCAGCATCTTCCATCGATAACCTCGGCATCGTCATCGGTTTTGCCGCCGCCCCCGGTCAGGTAGCACTTGATGGCACCGAGGGCGAAAACAGCCCCTATGCGGCCGCCCTCATTCGACACATAGCGGCAATGGCCGGCGAGGAGTTCGGCACCGTCATGCGCATGGTGGCGGAGGAGGTCTATCTCAAGACCGATGGCCGCCAGCGCCCCTGGGTCAACGAAAGCCTGCGCCGCCTGCTCTATTTCGGCGACACGCCAGACCCGGTCGAAGGCCCCGAGGGCGATATCCTGACCGAGCGGCGCGGTCTGCTCGTCACGATATCCAGCCTGCCCGATTTCAGCCGCCAGCAGGTCGAGCGCATCGCCGGTCAGGTCGGCGTGCCCATGGATGCGGTATACGGCATGCTCAAGGTGCTGGGCGCGGACACGCCAGACGATCCGGTGGAACTTGAAAAGCTGTTGCGCCAGCAGACCGAGGACTTGAAGTCCTTCCTCGACAGCCGCCGCGTCATCGAAAACCCCGATCCGGAACTGGCCCGCCTGTCGGCGCTTTCCGACCAGGCCGTCGCCGAAGGCGCTATCGAAACGGCACGGCGCCTGCGTGACGAGGCCGACCGGCGCATTGGGGAGCTCTCCGCCGTCATCGAACGCGAAGAGGACCTGATCCATGCCCGCCGCGTCGAGTTCGCCGCAGAATATGCGAAGAGCGCCGAAATCAACCGCCTCGCCTTCGACAATGCGGGAGCGGCGGAGGATTTCGGCAAGGCCTATGAACAGATCGCCCGGTGGGACGAACATCTGGCATGGGAATACCGGAGAAAGCAGATCGACAATCTGCTCACCCACAACCGCATGCGCGGCGATCCGCAAAGTCTGGAGCGCGCGGTCGGCATGGGCGAAGCCCTCATCGGCCTCGCCGCAACGCTTGGCAACGTCGAACGAGGTCTGTCCCGCACAACCCTTGCGTCGGTCCGCTATGCCGCCGCCCACGCCGTCCGCGACTACAGCGGCTATTTCGATGCCCTCGCCGAGGTTGATGCTGCTCTGGCGCTTCTGCCCCCCGGCGAAGACAGGGCGCGGGCGCTCGGGCAAAGGGGCTTCATGCTCGGCAACATCGCCGCTTTTCTCCAGGAGCACGACCGCTATGAAGAGGCTGTCTCGGCCTACCGGCAGGCCCTTACGGAAATCACGCGCGACGAGAACGCGCAGCTCTGGAAGGACATACAGGGCGAACTCGGCAACCAACTCGCCCAGTTGGCCATACACCGGCTCGATCCCGCGCCGCTGCGCGAGGCAATCGACATTTTCGATCAAGCCAAGGAACTGGTCGAGGACGACGATCCGATAAACCGCATTTTCTTCCAGCTCCAATTGGCGATATTCCGTATCGCACTGCCAAAGATACAGAACCCGGACGGCGTCGACGCTGAAACGGCTGCAGCCCTGCATGCCGAGCTTGAAGCCAATCTGGCCGAGCTGAACCCGGAGCAGTTTCCGCTTGCCACCGGCCTGATGGAGCACTCGATCGCCTGGGCTCTGACATCGAAAGCCGACTTCGAAGACGATCCCACAGACACACTGGCCGAGGCTGTCTCGTCATTGCGCCGCGCGCTGCAATACCGGACGCGCGACAAGGCGCCCGGCGAATGGGCCGAATCCAGCGAATTGCTCGCCACGACGCTGCGAAGCTACGCCTTCCATACGCAGGACGCACAGACCTACCGCGAAGCCGTCGCGGCGTTCGAGGATGCGCTGAGCGTGTACAGCGCCGCCGGCGCCCTCCCGCGCTGGGCGCCTCTGAAGGCCGGTCTCGTCGGAGCCACGCGCGAGCTTGGCGTAATAGAGGACGACATGGCGACGCTCGGGCGCGCGGCCACGATCGCGCGCGACACGCTGGCCGAGCCGGCGCTGGCTGCCGCGCCGCATTTGCGCTTCGATATCAGCCAGGAGTTGGTCTGGACCCTGTGGCAGCTCTACACGCGCGACGGCGACGCCGGCCACCTTGAAGAGCAGGTCGCGGTCTACGACGCCGAACTGCCTGACATCGACCCCGACGAGCGGACGGGTGACTATGTCGCGGCGCTGAGTATCATCGGAGACGCCGCCGGCAGGCTGGCCAAGGCGGCTGGCGATATTGCCTGGTTTCACCGTTCGATCGAGGCGAACGAACTGTTGCTGGCCCGCCACAACCGCGAAGACCGCCAGGATTTCGCCAATGTGAGCTACGACACCGCGATGTCCTACCTCCGCATCGCCGACCGCGAAGGAGATGTGAACGCAATCCACCGCGCGCTCGGCCACTTGGATCTGGCGGTCGAATATTCCGACCCGACCAACCAGGCGACCAAATACGCGAACGCAGTTGCCGACCGGGCGACCGCCCATCATCGGCTCTACGATATGGAAAAGGATACGGCCCGGTTCGACGCGGCGCTCGCCGGATACCGGGAAGCCACGGCGATCTACGAACGCGAGGATGAGCCGGGCTTCATGGGCATCCATCTGCGCAATATCGGCCTCCTTTACCTCTCGCATGACGACAACACCGGCGGCATTGATTTGCACGACGAGGCCATCGCGGCGCTTCGGGCCGCCGTAGCGGCGGACAGCCGGTCCGGCAGCTATTCCGAGCTGTTGAAAGCCGCCACAAAGCTCGGCGATGCGCTGTGGACGGTGGCCGCCGCCAACAGCGACTGGGACCCTTTGCACGAAGCGGTCGACGCCTTCCGCACGGCAACCAGTGTGCCGCCGGACGCGGTGTCTCAGCACGAACTGGCAGCGGCGCACCACTGGCATGCTATGGCGCTGCGTACGCTCGCCAACTTCGACAATGACATAGCAAGGATCGAACAGGCGGTCGGGGAATTCCGCACCGCCATAGCGCTTCGCGCCGGCGAGGCGGGCAGTGGCGCCTGGTACGAAACGCAGACCGCGCTGGCCAATGCGCTCGTCGATCTGGCGCAGCGGTCGGACGGCACAGAGCACCTCGTGGCCGCCCTCGACAGCTACGAAGCGATGCTCCGGCACTATGCCGACGACTGGACCGTCATGGGCGCTGCCGATCTGCACATGAAGCGTGGCAACATGCTGCGCCTGATGGGCGACCGCGGCGCCGGCGCGGAGCAATATCGGGCAGCCGCTGACGCCTATCGCGAGGCATTGCGGCTGGCCGAAGGCGAGGACGCGCCCGACTTCCATGTCGGCGTCCGCCGCAATCTGGGCGAAACTCTAAGGCGCCTCGGCGGCGCTACCGATGACATGGGTGTCCTGCGCGACGCAGCGGATGCGTTTCGAACCGCCCTTGCCCTGATGCCGGACGACGACTCGGAAGAGGTCCGCGCGCTCACCCGCCGCGAACTGGGCCTGACGCTTTCGACGCTGGGCGACGCCGGCGGCGACAAGGCTGCGCTCAAGGAATCGATCGAACACCTCACCGCCGCAACCGGCTATTACAGCCGCGAGACAAAACCGAGGGAATGGGCCTACCTCGCCAACAACATCGCATGGCTGGAGATCGTGGCCGGCCGCCGCGACGGCGAAGTCGAAAGGTTCGAGCGCGCCGCGCGGGACCTGCGCGTTGTCGTCGTCGTCCAGCGCAGCGTAAAGGACGCGGCAAATCTCGGCCTGTCGGAGGATAGCCTGTGCGCCGCCCTCTACGAACTGGGCAAGGCGCGCAGCGACAGCGCGCTTCTGGCCGAAGCAGCACAGGCATGCCAGCGCGCCATCCCGCTCCTGCGCGAACACGCGCTAAAATCGACCGTCGAGGCAACGGAGGCGCTGCTGGCGAAGGTCGAGGCCGCGCGGGCGGGGTAGCGGTGACAAGGATCATGACACCACGTTGTTCAGCGAGGTTTTCAAAAACGCTGAGGCTGGCATTGGCTTCGGTCGTGCTGTGGCTGGCCGCGACCGTGCTTGCTGTGGCCCAGGAACCCCTGCGCGGTGTCGCGCTGGTCATCGGCAATGGCGACTATGAGCATCTGGCGCCACTCGCCAATCCGCCGGACGACGCCGACGCCATTGAGGAACTGCTTTCCGATCTGGGTTTCGATTCCGTGCGCCGCACCGACCGCGATGCGGACGACCTCGCAAAGGATCTCGAACGTTTCGTCGAAGACGCCGAGGATGCCGATGTCGCCGTGCTCTATTATGCCGGTCATGGCGTCGAAGCCGGCGGCGAAAACTGGCTGGTGCCGGTCGACGCCGACATCTCCGCTCTCGATGCCGCCGCCGTCAAGCTTGTGCCGGTTTCCGACGTTATCCGCCGCCTGCGCGAGACCGTGCCCGTCACCATCGTTTTGCTGGATGCCTGCCGCGACAACCCCTTTCCCGACGGCGCGCTCCTAAAGACCGCCGCCAATGCCGATCCTGTACCTCTCTCGGCCGGCGGGCTGACAGTCACCGACACGCGTGGTGCGGGTTCCTTGGCCAAGGCGGATGAGCCAGCATCTTCCATCGATAACCTCGGCATCGTCATCGGTTTTGCCGCCGCCCCCGGTCAGGTAGCACTTGATGGCACCGAGGGCGAAAACAGCCCCTATGCGGCCGCCCTCATTCGACACATAGCGGCAATGGCCGGCGAGGAGTTCGGCACCGTCATGCGCATGGTGGCGGAGGAGGTCTATCTCAAGACCGATGGCCGCCAGCGCCCCTGGGTCAACGAAAGCCTGCGCCGCCTGCTCTATTTCGGCGAAGCTCCGGAAGAACCAACCGGTGACGAAGGCGACATCCTCGCCGAACGCCGTCAGCTACTGCTGACCATTTCGGCCTTGCCCGACTTCAGTCGTAGCCAGGTCGAGCGCATCGCCGGCCAAGTCGGCGTGCCCATGGATGCGGTATACGGCATGCTCAAGGTGATGGGCGCAGACGCGCCGGACGATCCGGTCGAGCTGGAGAAATTGCTGCACGCCAAGGCGAGGGAGTTCGCTGAAATTCTTGCTGAGCGCGAGGAACTGTTCAATCCAAACCCGGAAATCGTTCGGCTGACCCGGCTTGCAGACCGAGCCGAACTGGAGGGCCTGCTGGCAAAGGCAGACGAGTTGCGCGAACGCGCGACAGCGATCGTTGACAAGCTTCGGCCGGCCCGGGATGCCCAGTTCACTGCCCTTCGCCAGCGCGATATCGAGGACTCGCTCGTATACATCCGTAGCGGCCAGACAAAGTCGCTGCGGTCAAGGCACAAGGCCGCAGCCGCGGACTTCCGCAAGGCTTTCGCCATCGTCGAAAAGTGGGATGACTGGTTGGCGTGGGTCAACAAGTCCGCCGAAGTGCGCAGCCTGCTGGCATACGGGATGTACCAGGGCAAGGGCGAAACGCACGATCAAGCGGTAGCGGAAGCTCGCCGCGCGGTTGCGATCGCCGATAAGCTGGACGATCGCAGCCTCTGGTTGACCAGCCAGGATCGGCTTGGTCTGGCCCTCGTACAGCGCTCCGTTCGCAGCGCCGGAACGGCAGATCTCGACGCGGCAGTTGAAGTTTACCGTGCTGCACTGGAGATCAACGTACCTAGGGACCTCGATCCCCAAAGGCTGTCACTGCAGTCAAATCTTGGCACGGCGTTGACAATGCTGGGACACCGCGACGCCGGCACGACCTGGTACAGACAAGCCGTTGACGCATTTCGCAGTGCGCTTCGCGAAACAGACGGGCAAGCGGATCAGGAGACTTGGGCGCAGGTGCAGAGCAGCCTTGGTGTCGCCCTTACCGCACTCGGCAACCGCGAGCGCAATCGCGCGCACCTGGTCGAGGCCGTGGTGGCCTACCAGCAAGCGCTCACCGTACGCACTCGCGACGCCTTCCCCATCCAGTGGGCCACGACCAAGTCCAACATCGGGGTTGCTCTGCAGGCGGTCGGAGCGCTTGGTGATGGCACCGAGAGCCTGGTTGGCGCAATTGATTCCTTGCGTGGAGCGCTCGAAGTTCTCACGCCCGGCAGCGCCCCCTTTCATTGGGCGACGGCACAGAGCAATCTCGGTCTGGCGCTTAAGACGCTGGGCGACCGAACGAAAGACGTGGCCCGGTTGGATGGTGCCGTGGCAGCCTACGAGGCTGCGCTCCGGATACGCCGGAAGGGCAACGCCCCGCTCGACTGGGCCGAGACGACCTACAATCTGGGCATCGCGCATTTCGCCTATGTCATGCATGGTTTCGACACGTCGCGGCTGGACCGCGTTTCCAAACACATCAGTGCCGCTCTCGAAGTCTGGAGCCCTGAAACCGCGCCAGAAATGTGGCTGCGAGCCACCCATAGTCTCGGCATGACTCAGCTGAACAGGGGCTGGCTTTACGGATCGGTGGACCTGTTCGACGATGCGAAGCGTGCTTTCATTGAGTTGAGGGACTATCAGCGTTCAGTCGGAAACAGTGCCGGAGCGGCAGCAGCCGAAAAGCTGATCGAGGCAACCGACGACGCCATAGCGGCCTTGGAGTGAACTGCCCTGCAAACGGAGCGCAAGCAGCGCATTGTGCGCCCCGTCCGTCCGCGTCAATTCTGACATGGTGTTGTATCGGCACAGGGGTTCCCCCCCGCCTCGCTTCTCCCCTATAGAGCGCGCCTAGCCTGACAGATTCCAGCTGCCGAACCGGCCGCGCCCTTCCCGCGCCGGTGCTGGAAACGCTGGTCGCCACCGGCATCGCCCGCACCGGCGAGGTCGAAGGCGAAACCCGCTATTTCCTCCCGCTGCTTCGTGCACCGCCCCGTCGGCGCTTTGTTCAATGTGCTATTGTGGCGCGTGAGGAGGCCACCATGCCGCCAATGCTCGATCGCCTGATCGCCGCGCTGCTCGTCGTGGTCCATGCCGGGCTGCTGGCTTGGGCTGCGGCCGGCTTCGCTGAACTCGCATTCGCGGTCACCCCCTGGCCACGGCTCTCCAACCCGCTCTTCTCGACCGGCATGCTTGTCCTGCAATGGAGCGTGGTGGCGGCCGCTGCGGCGACGTATCTCGCGGGCTATGTGCTGAGCTGGCCGCGACTCCGTGAGGCGATGGCCGGGTGGTATGCGGTGATGGCGGCCATCTGCGCCTGGCAGACCTTTTTCATTCTCGAACATGAGACCCGGTTTCTCGCGATGGCGCTCGAATATGCCGAATATCTGGCGATCCTCGCCTGGCTGTGGCTGTCGCCGCATGCCGCCGCCCGCGTCGGCGCGCGGCAGGCACGGTCAAGTTCGGTGACGTAGCGCGGGGGCTCGCAAGGCGCCGTGCCGATAGCCGTGACGAACGGCTTTGAAGGGGTTCCCCCCGCCTCGCTTCTCCCCTATAGAGCGCGCCTAGCCTGACAGATTCCAGCTGCCGAACCGGCCGCGCCCCTCCCGCGCCGGTGCTTTGCGCAGCAAGCGTTCAAGAGACGGATTTCCATGCCCAAACGCACCGATATCAAGTCGATCCTCATCATCGGGGCCGGCCCCATTGTCATCGGCCAGGCCTGCGAGTTCGACTATTCAGGCACCCAGGCCTGCAAGGCGCTGAAGGCGGAGGGCTACCGCGTCATCCTGGTCAACTCCAACCCGGCCACCATCATGACCGACCCGGAGCTGGCCGACGCGACCTATATCGAGCCGATCACCCCCGAAGTGGTGGCCAAGATCATCGCCAAGGAACGACCGGACGCGCTGCTGCCCACAATGGGCGGCCAGACCGCGCTCAACACCGCGCTGTCGCTGCGCCGCATGGGCGTGCTGGAGCGCTACGATGTTGAGATGATCGGCGCCAATGCCGAGGCGATCGACAAGGCCGAGGACCGCGCCCTGTTCCGCGAGGCGATGGCCAAGATCGGGCTCGCCACACCGAAGTCGATGCTCGCCAATGCCTCCGACATCAAGAATGCCGACCGCAAGAAGCACGAGGCAGCCCGCGCCGAGCTGCGTGCGAAGCTCAAAGGCGACGAACTCGACGCCGCGCTCGACGAGCTGGAAAACCAGTGGAACCTCGGCGAGAGCGACCGCAAGCAGCGTTACATGGCGCACGCCATGGCGGTTGCCGCACAGGCGCTGGAGCATGTCGGCGTGCCGGCCATCATCCGCCCCTCCTTCACGCTCGGCGGCACCGGCGGCGGCATCGCCTACAACCGCTCCGAATTCTTCGAGATTGTGCAGTCCGGCCTGGACGCCTCCCCCACCACCGAAGTTCTCATCGAGGAGAGCGTACTCGGCTGGAAGGAGTATGAGATGGAGGTTGTCCGCGACCGGGCGGACAATTGCATCATCATCTGCTCCATCGAAAATGTCGATCCGATGGGCGTGCACACCGGCGATTCGATCACCGTCGCGCCGGCGCTGACCCTGACCGACAAGGAATACCAGATCATGCGCAACGCCTCGATCGCGGTGCTGCGCGAGATCGGGGTGGAGACCGGCGGCTCCAACGTGCAGTTCGCCGTAAATCCTGAAGACGGCCGCCTCGTCGTCATCGAGATGAACCCGCGCGTGTCGCGCTCCTCCGCGCTTGCCTCCAAGGCGACCGGCTTCCCCATCGCCAAGGTCGCGGCCAAGCTCGCTGTCGGCTACACGCTGGACGAGCTGGAAAACGACATCACCGGCGGCGCGACCCCGGCCTCGTTCGAGCCTTCGATCGACTACGTCGTCACCAAGATCCCGCGCTTTGCGTTCGAAAAATTCCCCGGCGCCTCGCCGGTGCTGACCACCGCGATGAAATCCGTCGGCGAGGTCATGGCCATCGGCCGCACCTTCGCCGAGAGCCTGCAAAAGGCGCTGCGCGGCCTCGAGACCGGCCTCACCGGCCTCGACGAGATCGAGATCCCCGGCTACGACGCCGACGGCGACGAAAGCGAAAACCGCAACGCCATCCGCGCAGCGCTTGGCACGCCCACGCCCGACCGGCTGCGCATGGTGGCGCAGGCCATGCGGCTTGGCACCTCGGTTGAAGACGTGCACGCCATGTGCCGCATCGACCCCTGGTTTCTCGACCAGATCGCCGCGATCCTTTCGCTTGAAGCCCGCGTGCGCGAGCACGGCCTGCCGCAGGATGCCGACAATCTGCGCATGCTGAAAGCCCACGGCTTCTCCGATGCCCGCCTCGCCTCGCTCACCCGCTCCGAGGCGCGCGACGTCGCCAAACTGCGTGACAAGCTCGGCGTCCGCCCGGTCTACAAGCGCATCGACACCTGTGCCGCCGAGTTCGCCTCGCCCACCGCCTATATGTATTCGACCTATGAGACGCCCTTTGCCGGCGCGCTGGCCGACGAGGCCCGCGTCTCCGATCGCAAGAAGGTCGTCATCCTCGGCGGCGGACCGAACCGCATCGGCCAGGGCATCGAGTTCGACTATTGCTGCTGCCACGCCGCGTTTGCGCTGGCCGACGCCGGCTTTGAATCCATCATGGTCAACTGCAACCCGGAGACCGTCTCCACCGATTACGACACGTCAGACCGGCTTTATTTCGAGCCGCTCACGGATGAGGACGTGCTGGAAATCATGAAGGCCGAACAGGCCTCGGGCCAGCTTGCCGGCGTCATCGTCCAGTTCGGCGGCCAGACCCCGCTCAAGCTGGCCGAGGCGCTGGAAAAGGCCGGCATCCCGATCCTCGGCACCGCGCCCGACATGATCGACCTTGCCGAAGATCGCGACCGCTTTCAGAAGCTGCTGGTCAAGCTCGACCTTAAACAGCCGAAAAACGGCATCGCGTTCAGCGTCGAGCAGGCCCGTGTCATTGCCGGCGATCTCGGCTTCCCACTCGTCGTGCGCCCGTCCTATGTGCTGGGCGGCCGCGCCATGCAGATCATCCACGACGAGGCGATGCTGCAGACCTACCTGCTCGACATCGTGCCGGGCCTGGTGCCGGAGGAGATCAGGCAGAAATACCCGGCCGACAAGACCGGCCAGATCAACACGCTTCTGTCGCGCAATCCACTGCTCTTCGACACCTATCTCACCGACGCCATCGAGGTCGATGTCGACGCCCTGTCAGATACGGCGGGCGTTTATGTCTCCGGCATCATGGAGCATATCGAGGAGGCCGGCATTCATTCCGGCGACAGCGCCTGCTCGCTGCCTGTTCATTCGCTCAGCGAAGACACCGTGGCCGAGCTTGAGCGCCAGACGGCAGCCCTTGCCCGCGCGCTGCATGTCGGCGGGTTGATGAATGTGCAATACGCCATCAAGGACGGCGAGATTTACGTGCTGGAGGTCAACCCCCGCGCCTCGCGCACCGTGCCTTTCGTGGCCAAGACCATCGGCCGCCCCATCGCCAAGATCGCGGCGCGCATCATGGCGGGCGAAACGCTGGAAGCCGCCTTCGAGGCTTATGGCGGCCGCCCCCGGCCCGGCCCGCTCGGCCACATCGCGGTCAAGGAGGCGGTGTTCCCCTTCGCCCGCTTCCCCGGCGTCGACACGCTGCTCGGCCCCGAAATGAAATCGACCGGCGAGGTCATGGGCCTCGACACCGACTATGCGCTGGCTTTCGCCAAGAGCCAGCTCGGCGCCGGCGTCGACTTGCCGCGTTCGGGCACCCTGTTCGTCTCGGTCCGCGATGAGGACAAGACCCGCGTGCTCCCCTCGGTGAAGAAGCTGGCCGACGAAGGCTTCCGCGTGCTGGCCACTAGCGGAACCGCGCGTTACCTGCGCGAAAACGGCGTCGAGGCGGAAAAGATCAACAAGGTGCTGGAAGGCCACCCGCATATCGAGGACGCCATCCGCAACCGCCAGGTGCAGCTCGTCTTCAACACGACGGACGGGCAGAAGGCCGTGTCGGACTCCAAGTCGCTGCGCCGCGCCACGCTGATGCAGAAGGTGCCCTATTACACCACGATGGCAGGCGCGGCCGCCGTCGCCGAGGCCATCGCCGCGCTGAGGGCGGGGAGCCTGGAGGTCCGGCCGCTGCAGGGGTATTTTTAGGACAGTTAACGTAGTTGGCTAAATGGCTTCGCCCACATTGTCTTTCGCCAAATATTCTTCTGGAATGGAAATATCCGGCTTTTGCACTTCGAGCTCTTCTGCATACTTGGCAATCGCCGCAGCTTGCTCAATTGCCTTTTTGCCAAAATCTGGATCGGCCAAGAACGAAACTAGTTCTTTATATATGTACTCTTCAATTGGTTCGACCAAGTGATAAATACCGATATCAGGGTATTTGTCCAAAAACTCCCCGTAATTGGGAAGAATTTCCTTGATAAGTCCTATTGAATGGGAATTACCTTTTAGTACTGTGGGTCCAACACCCGTCTTAACAGTTGCCAAGACAGCAACAGCGCTTGCATTTACAGAGCGAAGGGCCTTAAAGGCGGCCCATGCTAGAGGTGGAACGAATAATCTTTCTTGATCGGCTATCTCCTGCTTATCTCTTATAGCTTCCTCTAGGCCTGACGTTTGCCACAGCATTTCACCGAGCATACGTATTTTTTCGCCTTCCGCATCTTGAGCAGCACTGGCTTTCAGAATGGCGTCTATGTTCATAGACGACACCATTGCCACAGCCATCTTGAACTTGGTTTGATTAGTTACCGCAGCCCACAATTTCTCCGCCGCTACCAGCCTTCGTTGATTCAGCGTTTCGTGTCGTGATTTCAGCGCGTCCAAAACGCCACTTCGTATTGACGCGATTTGCTCATCTTTGGCCCGAAGCTGCGCCTTTAGAGTCTCGAGCTCTTTGTCGAGGCGATATTGAATACCTTTTTCGATACTGGCCTTTAGAAAATATCCGCCGGCCAATCCGAGGGTCGTCACGACCAAACCAGAAACCGCAGCCCATTCCCACATTTGCATCACCAAGGCGCACCGTTGACCAAAAGCGCTACACTACTGTTTCTTTCCGTTTCGCCCGCTCCATCTTCTTCACCGCCCTGTTGATCCGTGACGCTGCTTCCTTGGCCTTATCACCATATCCGCCCCACGCTGAGCACTTCATCTTCGTTTAATGTCTCAAAACTCCCATCGCAGGCGGTGACTTTTACAAATTGCGATCCTGCGCTTCCAACTGGACCAGATGTTGTGGTGTGACTAATTGGCCAGATGAAAGCTGGACCAACCATAGGCTCTCGCTACACGCGCTTCATTGCCACACTAAGACTCTCCTGCAGCGCCTCCTCGTAGCTATCGACAGTCCTGTAGGCATAAACATAAGATAGTATCGAGAAGATAATGAACATTATTGCATAACCTGCCCCGGCATATAGGCCGAAAGCAATGAAAATCTTAATATCTGTATATATCGCTACAGAGGCAAAAATAACATATGTAGCTACTGCTAACAAAATTCCGGTCGGACGCGATTTTTTCTTGTGATCATGATTCAAATGCTCCCACCACAGGACATTCCGGCTAAAACTCTTGTTGACAATAATCTCAATTGATTTCTTATATCCACCGCTTCTATATATGTTCTTATAGTTTAGTATTGAAAATATAAGTAGCCATGCGAGAGCGAAGCTCGAAATAATCAAAGCACTCTCAAATTTTTCTTTCACACCGTAAGCAAAAAATGCAGTAACTACCGCAAGTGATACGCCAACGAATTTTTCATTCAGGGATTCATAAGTCCGAATATCTGCCGAAATACGCTCGTACTCTGAGCGAAGCAGCTTTATCTCGTCGCTTGAAATTTCCTCTTCCACAAGCACCCTCCCGCGCCGCTAAGTTCATGATGCATCAATTGATGTCATCGGGCAAGTTATTCGGCAATAGATTGGGAAAGGCATCTTGGGCTGGTTGAATTGATCAGAAGATAAATTATGTGCATTCACAAGATTTGGCGGTAAGGTGCTGCGCCTCTGGCCACGCACCGGCGGCCACCCGCAATTCGGGATGCGCCGTATCTAGAACATGGACAGATTTGGCGCCAGCAAATCTCTTTGGCCCGCCAACCTCTTGTCCCTACTCACCATTCACTCATTTATCCCCACCCTCTCCGCCTCCCTTACACTGCGCTGGCCTTTGCACGGGAAGCCGGATGGCCACCGACCGTTTCGGCAAAGGCCGGTGTACCTGGGGCCACGCGGTGGCGCGGCTGAGCGGTTTGAACCGCTCGAGAGAGACCAGGGCCCACGGGTAGCCGTGTCTTCGCTGTTGAATCAAGCGAGCCCGGCGTTCCGATGACCAAAGGATGCGGAGCACCACGAGCGGAGCATGTCGGAATTCATGCTTCGGAATCGAGGTCACCAGAGCCTGCCAGTTCCAAGCGCTGCCATCTCCGCGTCATCCCGGAAGACGGAGCGAAGCGCAGGCTGTCCGGGATCCATTCCGTGACTGCTGCGCGGATCACCACCGTTCCGGCATGGATCCCGGATTTTCGCCGCTGCGCGGCTCGTCCGGGATGACGACGGCGGGGTGTCGCGGGCCAATCGCAAATGTGGCGGGGACAGATTCAGCGCCGGATAGATTCATTCGCCTGCCAACCCCTTGTCCCTATTCGCTACTCGCTACTCGCTAGTCACTTTTCTATCCACGCCGACCAACCCGCTCCAACAATGCCCGCAGGCAACGCGAGGTGGAAATGGACTGGACCCTGGCAATCAAGCGCAACCGCGAAGCATTACAGCGAATTCTCGCGGGCCTGTTCGCGCTGGCCGGGCTGGAGGACGAACCGCCCCTCAGCATACCCCGCCACCTGCACGCGCATGCGCTGCGCATCCTGCGCGCCACTGAGGCCGCCATCCGCCGTCTCATCGTCATTGCCACACAGGATGTCGTGGCCCGGCCGGCCGGCGCGCAGCCGGATTTCGCCGCTCTCCGCAAAGGGGATCAACCGGCCGCCATCCGCATCCCGGCATTTCCGCTGCTCGATCCGCTGAAGAGGTTTCACTCCGATCCGCCGAGGCGCAGCTCGAAATTCATGCCGCGCATCTGCGTGCCGGGTATCACCGAAACGGCGCCGCTGCCCGAAAAGCCGGATATCTCCTCCGACGATCCGGTTGATGCCACGGGCCTCTGCCGCCGTCTGCTTTCATCGCGCCGCGCCCTTGCCAACCTGCCGCGCGAGGCGCGACGCCTTGCCCGCTGGAATGCGCGGAACAGGCTCAGCCAGAGCCAAGGTCGCGGCCGCGTTTCGCCGCTGCGTTTCGGCCGCCCGCCCGGCAGGCGAAAGCGCCCCACCCATCTGGCGGACGACATATTGAAGGAATGCCACGCGCTGGCGCTGGACGCGCTCGATCCGCCCAATACGTCGTGAAAAGGCGGGACGCGCATTGCAAACAGCGAGAAACATGCGGCGCTTTCCGGCCAAAGGCAGAGCGCGCGACTGCGCGCCGCCGATCGTTCGGCGCCCTCGCGGAGCCGGTGAGCGGAGCGAACTCGGCGTGAGCGCAAACAAACCCGAGCGCAAACAAACCCGAGCGAAAACTCTTCCCCTAATTCATCCGCCGGCGGTCGCGGCCCAGTCCCGTTTCGTCCAAGAGCCCGGCGGCCTTGGCGTCGTAATAATAGCCGCGCGCGTAAAGCCGCACCGCCTGGTCCTCGTCGCCGCCGGCCGTCAGCCAGGCGCCGCGCAGATAACGCACCGCATATTTCAGGTTGGTTTCGGCGTCGAGCAGCTCCTCCGCCTCGCCCCGGTGGCCCATGGTGCGGGCGGTTTCGGGAAGGATCTGCATCAGCCCCCAATAGGGCCCGTTGCGCGCCGCCGGGTTGAAGGTGCTCTCGCGCTGCACCACCCGGCGCACCAGCCGCTCCGGCACGTCGTAATGGTCGGCATAACGCGCGATCAGAAGGTCGAGTTCGGGGCTGCGCGCGGCAACTTCGTCGGGTCCGAAGCGGCCGTTCGGCGCAAACACGGTGTCCGTCGGCGTCGGTCCCGCATAGGAGGCAATCGCGATGCCCTCGCCCCGCTCGCCGGGCACGGCGTTCACCGTTTCAGGCAGTGCGGCTTCCTCAATGGCCGCGGCCTGCAACTGCTCGGCCATGCCGCCGGACGATGTGCAGCCGGCAAGCGAAAGCGCGCCGAGCGAAGCGGCCAGCACAATGGAGATTTGCGAAAGGGATCTGAACGACGGGGACATATAAAACTGCCGAAAACGGAAACTCCCCACCCGCCGCCCTCATAACGAAAGCCCCGCTGGCCGGCAAGCGCGAAGAACGGCCGCAGGCCGTCGCAAACGAGGTTCGTGTCCGGACGAAGATGGAGCGAAGCCCAAGTGGGCCGTCGCGCAGCGACGAATAGCCGTGAGCGAAAACTAGCGCGTCACCTGCGTCCGGAATGCGTGGCCATCGCCCGCCTCGCGCCAGGGGCCGTAGTCGGCCTGCGCTTCCGGGTCGGCACCGAGGTCGAGCTCGACCGTGATGCGGTCGTCGTGATCGGGAAACGTCCACAGCTGGAAGATGCGCCCTTCCCGCCGCCAGCGCAGGTGGCCGCGAAAGCGCAGCACGGTCCGCCCCTCTTCCTCGCGCGTTGGCGGGTCGTCCCATTTGGAGTCCAGCGTCCAGTCCATGAAGGTCGAGCGCATGGTGAAGCGGTAGCGCACGACATCGGCAGCCGGCACCTGTTCCGGCAGCCGCCATTCGATCTGCACAAGCGGCTCGTCCTCCACCGCGTAGGGCCCGCCCTGCTGGTAATAGTCGAGCCCGAACCAGCCGGCTGCCACAAGCGCCACGAGACCGGCCAGACCGTATCCGGCAGCCATTGTCGCCCGGTCTTCCAGCTTCCGCAGCGTGCGCCAGGCGAACCAGGCGCCAAGGGCCGCGCCCACAACTGCGCCAATCGGCAGGTAACCGGCGGCTCCCATCGCCAGCCCGCCTTCCCGGTCGTCCGCGCCCATCAGCCGGCCGAGGAAATACAGTCCGAAAAACGCGCCAAACGCCCCGATTGCCGCTGCAACAACGACGATCAGGATAAAGAGCAGAACCCGCGCAATCACGACCATCGTTCAGACCCCTTCAAACCACCGGCCGCAGGCCAAGGTGGTGACCGCCGCCCGCCCGACTTTTCGGGCGCGCCCGCGCAGGGCCGTTGCGCAGCAACGAATAGCCCGTGAGCGCATCAGAACGGGCAGCTCAGATCGCCCTCGGGACATTGCAGCATGGCGTTGAAATCGGCGGTGCGCTGCTCGGTCAGGTCGGTCAGACAGCCGGCATGAATGGTCGGATAGATCGAGCCGCCGACAACGCCCATCGAGCGCATCTCGCATTCCGCGTCGCGATAGGCGATCCATGCGCGCTGCGCCTTAACCAGGAGTTCGCGTCCTTCCTCGTCATATTGCAGCCTTTCGCGCACTTTGGCGTATGTCGCATTCAGCGCGGCATCCGCCTCCTCCAGCATCTGGCCGGCGCAGGCGTTCATCTCGCTTTGTGTCTGTGGATCGTCGCAATTCTGCGCCGCGGCGAAGCCGGCCGAGACAGTGGCTAAGACGGCTGCAACAATAATGGAACGCATGAAATCCCCTCAGGTTGGAGGCGCATATTCGGCGCTGGCGCGGGCTTTGTCCAATTGCGCATGGTTCGCATCGAGAACGGCCGCAGGTCCGTGAGCCAACAAGAACCAACATGTCAGCAGCATTCGGCGCGTTCTGTGATTGACGATCCGACTCGTGCTAGTTTCGGGTCTGAAGAGCAGGTTTGAGCGATGACAGCCAATCCCTTCCCGCCCGACACCGCGCCCGGCGCCTTCATCATCGAGACGGTGCTGGGTTTCTTTTCCATCGCTTGGAGCGCGCAGGGCATCAACCGCTGCATATTGCCGGAGCCGACGCGCGAGGCAGCGATCGAACTCCTCGCCGAACGCGGTGGGTCCGGTGCGCCATTGGTGGAAGACGAAGCTGCCCTACCCGCTCCCGTGCGCGATGCGGTCAGTACCATCCGCGCCTATGCCGAGGGCGATGAAACCGGCTTCGATGCCATCCAACTCGATCTTTCAGGCATCGACCCGTTCCGGCTGGCCATCTATGCCGCTGCGCGCCGGTTGGGTCACGGCGAGGTCGTCACCTATGGCGAATTGTGCAGCCGCGCGGGCTTTCCCAACCATGCGCGCGAGACCGGCACAGCCCTTGCCCGCAATCCCTTCCCGCCCATCGTTCCCTGCCACCGCATCGTTGCTGCCGGCGGCAAGCTGGGCGGCTTTTCCGCTGCCGGCGGCCTCGTCACCAAGAAGCGGCTTCTGGCGCATGAGCGCGCAGTGCCGCCATCGGTCGATCCGGCCCAGGGCGCCTTCACCTTCTGAGCACGACCCGAGCTTGCTTGAGGCTTGCGCCAAGAAAAACGCCAACCTTGCGCCGCGATTCAACCGGATGCATACTCGGATACAGGTGATTCGGGGGCGTAGCCCGCTGTAGTCGGGCAGTATTTCCAAGCAGTTTCAGAGTATTGGCGCGCCGGCGCGCGCAGGTGATGCGTATGTCCACAATGCGGCAAGGGGGACAGCGTGCATCAGATACCGGACGATAATGGCAAACGTCGGCTGACGGAGCCGGACCAGCTTTCGGTCGTTGCCGACTACATGCTCTCGCGCGGCTATCCGCTCGACGAAATCCCGGTGCAGCTTTCTCGCTACTACTACGTCGACCTCGATCTCCTGAACGAGATTCTTTATCGCGGCGCCATGACGCCCGAAATGCCTGAACCCGCCGAACACAGCTGGCGGCAGGTGGCCTGACCGCGAAACGCCTTTACCTCCCGACGGGTATTCTCCCGCAACTCAAGGCCCGGTTCGCCGGGCCTCTTTTTCGGGCTCGTTTAGGCCGGCTCTCCAACGGGTGCGCGCTTGCTATCAAGGGCAGGCGCGGCTGCGCGCTCGATGCGCCGTCCGCTCTCCCGGTCGAAAAGATGCGCCATGCCCTCGCCCAGCGTAAGCGGCAGCCGCGCCCCGATCTCGATCCGCGCGCTGCCTGGCAATCTGGTCACGATCGTCTGCGACCTGCTGCCACCACCGGCGCCCACATGGCCGTGGGCAAGCGTGTCGGCGCCCAAAATCTCGACGGCAGCAACGGTGATTTCCAGATCGGCCTTCGCACCCTTTTGAGCACGCGTCAGATGCTCCGGCCTGATACCGAGTGTAACCGGCCGGCCGCTCTCAGGAAGCGTCACTCCTGAAGGCGCGAATGCCTCGCCGCCAACCACGAGCTTCCTGCCGTCGGCGCTCACTTCAGCGTCGATCAGGTTCATCGCCGGCGCGCCGATGAAGCCGGCGACGAAGGTGCTGGCCGGACGTTCGTAGACTTCGAGGGGGGTCCCGATCTGCTCGGCAATGCCGTGGTTCATCACCACCAGTATGTCAGCCAGCGTCATCGCCTCCACCTGATCGTGCGTGACATAGATGCTTGTCGTGCCGAAGCGCCGCTGCAGGTTCTTGATCTCGACCCGCATCTGGCCACGCAGTTTGGCGTCGAGGTTGGAAAGCGGTTCGTCGAACAGGAACACCTTGGGGCTGCGCACGATGGCGCGGCCCATTGCAACGCGCTGCCGCTGCCCGCCGGACAGCTCGCGCGGACGCCGCTCAAGCAGTTGCGAAAGCTCCAGCGTCTTTGCGGCTTCCTGAACACGGCTGTCGATCTCGGCCTTCGGCATGCCGCGGTTCTTCAGCCCGTAGGCCATGTTGTCGTAGACCTTCATGTGCGGGTAGAGCGCATAGTTCTGGAACACCATGGCGATGTCGCGCTCGGCCGGGTCCACACCATTCACCACCCGGTCGTCGATCGAGATCGTGCCCTCGGTGATCGATTCCAGCCCGGCAACCATTCTGAGCAGCGTGGACTTTCCGCAGCCCGAAGGGCCGACAAGCACGATGAACTTTCCGTCCGGGATCTCGAGCGAAATGTCGTTCACCGCGCGCTGCGTGCCCGCATAGATTTTCGAAACCCGGTCGATACGCACCTTGGCCATGTCTGTTTCCTATTTGTCGCTTTCGGTCAGGCCCTTGATGAACCAGCTCTGGAACACCACGACCACGATGACGGGCGGCAGCATGGCAAGTATCGCCAGCGCCATTGCCTGACTGTATTCGGGGATCTGCGATCCGACCCAAACCTGGATGATCTGCTTGATGCCGCGCACGAGGGTGAAATAATCCTCGTTGGTGGTGATCAGCGTCGGCCACAGATACTGGTTCCAGCCATAGACGAACATGATGATGAAGATGGCCGCTATCATCGTGCGGCTGAGCGGAACCAGAATGTCGATGAAGAACTTGAACGGCCCCGCACCGTCGATGCGCGCCGCCTCGATCAGTTCGTCGGGCACGGATTTGAAGAACTGCCTGAAGAAGAAGGTCGCCGTCGCCGATGCGATCAGCGGCACGATCAGACCTGTATAGGTGTTGATCAGCCCCATGCTCTGAACGATTTCGTAGGACGGAAGAATGCGTACCTCGAGCGGCAGGAGCAGCGTGATGAAGATCGCCCAGAACGCGAGTTCGGCCAGCGGAAAGCGGAAATAGACGATCGCATAGGCGGCCATCATGGCGACGATGATCTTGCCGATAGCGAAACCGAACCCCAGGATCATGGAGTTCATCATCATCGTCGTTCCGTTGACGGCGCCGGTGAAGCCGACCCCGTCGAACATCACGGACCGGTAGTTTTCCAGAAGCTGGTCGCCCGGCAGATACTGCACACCCTGCGTGTGGATGGTCACGGCTTCGTGGGTGGAAGTCATGAACGCCAGATAGACCGGCAGAAGCATGAACAGTGATCCGGCAATGAGGATCGCGTGGTCGACGACAAGCCCCCATTTGATGCCTGTATCAGGCACGCTCGGCGCAAGCGCCTTGTCCAGTGTCGCGGCGGTGTCGGTCATCGGGCGGCCCTCATGAATAGTGGATGCGCCGCTCGACAAAGCGGAACTGTACGACCGTGAGCACGAAGACGACGACCATCAGGATCACCGACTGGGCCGACGAGCCGCCGAGATCATTGCCGCGAAAGCCATCGAGGAAGACCTTGTAGACCAGCGTCACCGGGTTGTTGCCCGGTTCGTTCTTGGTCATCAGGTCGATAAGGCCGAACGTGTCGAAGAGCGCGTAGGTGATGTTGATGACAAGCAGGAAGAACGCCGTCGGAGCGAGCAGGGGAAAGACGACGGTCCAGAACCGGATGAAACCCGACTGGCAGTCAATCAGCGCGGCTTCGCGGATCGAGCGCGGAATGGACTGAAGCCCCGACAGGAAGAAGATGAAATTGACGGCGATCTGCAGCCAGACGGCCGTGGCGATCATCGCGAAGGCGGTGTCGAAATAGCTGACGCCAACCCGCAGATCCCGGCCGAACCAGGACACCAGCTCCACAATCGGCCCGACATGCTGATCGAACAGCATGATGCCAAGCAGTCCGGCGATCGGCGGCGCAATTGCATAGACCCACATCAGCAGCGTGCGATAGGCCCTGGCGCCGCGCAGCACCGCATCGGCCTTGACCGCCAGCAGCAACGCAATGGCCAGCGCGAAAAAGGCTACGAGGATGGTGAACCAGACGGTGAATATGGCAACGCGCCGATATTCGCCGTTGCTCAGCACATCGCGATAATTGTCGAGACCGACGAAGGTCGAGCCGAACCCGAACGGGTCTTCCAGATAGAAGGAGGATCGTATCGCCTCACCGGCGGGGAGATAGAAGAAGACGGCAACGATCAGCATCTGCGGCAGCAGAAATAGATAGGGGATGATCGAGTGGCCGAACCTGACCTTGTTCATGCTGGGCTATCTCCGGTTGCCGCGGGCGGCAAAGCGGCGCGCGCCAGCAGGGGCGCGCGTCTGATTTGCTATCGGATGGAGGTGGCTTAGCTGCCGGTGCGGGCGAACCGCTCCAGAAGCTGGTTGCCTTCTTCCTCGATCGCGTCGAATGCGGCATCAACGGTCGTGTCGCCGGAGAAGAGCTTGCCGTATTCGCGGTTCATGACATCGCGGATCTGGACGTAGAAGCCCATGCGGTAGCCCCTGGTCCACTCGCCAGCCTTCATATTGAGCTGCTGGATGCCAACCTCGGCCTGCGGCGTCTCGTCATAATATCCCTGCTCCTTGGCAAGGTCGTAGGCGGCATTGGTGATCGGCACATAGCCGGTCTCTTTGTGCCACATCAGCTGCACTTCCGGCGAGGTCATGTATTCAAAGAACTTGGCCGTTGCCTTGTTCTCCTCGTCCGACTTGCCGGACATGGCAAACAGTGCCGCGCCGCCGATGAACGACTGGTAGCAGCCATCCTCGCCGACGATCGATTCCCAGCAGGGAAGCGGTACGGCGCCAAACGGCATCGTGGCAGATTTCATCAACCCGCCGAACGAGCCCGACGAACCGACCCACAGGGCGACCTTGCCCTGCTCGAATGGCGTCTGGTTGTCGCCCCAGCCGGTGCCGAACCACTCGAAGTGCCCGCTCTTCTGCCATTCGGCCAGCTTGGAGAACATCATCTTCAGGGGCTCGACATTGACCAGCAGCTTGGTGCCTTCGGCGCCGTCATAGCCATTGTTGTTGGTGGCGAACTGGAGATTGTTGCGCGAGAAGAAGTTCTCGGTGAACTCCCAGGGCAGGTGCGACTGCACAAGCGGGATGTAGCCGGCCTCTTTAAGCTTCGGCGCGATCACCTCGAACTCTTCCCAGGTCTTGGGGGCCTCGACGCCGGCTTTTTCCAGCGCCTCGACATTGTAGTACATGATCGGCGCGGATGAATTGAACGGCATGCCGATCATCTTGCCGTTGCTGTCGGCATAGAAATAGCGAACGCCCGAAATGTAGTCCTCTATATTGAAGGAAGCGCCAGCGCCCTCCAGCAGGTCCTGAACCGGCAGGACAGCGCCCTTGGCGCCGATCACCGTGGCCGCACCGGCATCGAAGACCTGAAGGATGTTGGGCTGCTCCCCGGCGCGGAAAGCCGCAATGCCGGCGGTCAGGGTCTCTTCGTAGGTGCCCTTGTAGACCGGCGTGATCTCCACCTCGTCCTGCGAGGCGTTGAAGTTTGAAGCGATCGTGTTGACAGTCTCGCCAAGCTGGCCGCCCATGGCGTGCCACCATTGGATTTGTGTCTCGGCAAATGCGTTGGCCGAATATCCGATAAGTGCGGCAGTCGTAGCCGCAAGGAGAATGCGCGGTTTCATGGGAAGCTCCCTCGTGTCACCTGGTTGAAGGTAACGCCTTGAGAGCATCGCCATGTTACGGCGCGATGACCGGATTGATTCAGTTTTGTAACGTTCCACCGGGTGGCCGGTCGGTGTCACAAAACGTCATGGTTTGCCGGCTGCGCAAAACCCTGGACGGCGATCAGCCGAATAGCGGCACGATGTTGTTGGCACGCCGCTGGATGTCCTCGACCGAAAGCGACATCGGGGCGAGGAACCCGCCAGCGGGCACGGGTGAAGCGAGCGCGGGCCCGCTCAGCAGGTCGGCACCCGCCGCAAGTGCGTCGGCAATCTGGGCGTTGTTGTCGAGACCGCCCACATGCACGCTGGCGCCGGTTGCGCGCAAACTCCGAAACAAACCCGGCAGCAGACAGGCTGCCTGAGCCATCGAGGCAACCTGTCGAAACCACCGCGTTTCGATGGTCACAAGCTCAGGCCGGATCGCTCGCACGGCCTCGATTGCGGCTGAAGAACCCGCAAATCCGCGCATGGCGATGCCGACATTCCGTCGCCGGAACGAAGCGACATTGCGCGCCAGCCTTTCCAGCCCGATCTGGTCCGCCGATGGCAATTCGCAGACCAGCCTGGCCGGCTCGAAATCTGCGCAGGCAACGTTTTCTGCGTCGCCATCCAGGACGGCATCGAGCATGTCCGCTTCCGTGTCGCCGGCCGGAACGATCACATCCAGCCCGTCAACACCGGTATTGCCGCGATTGAGGGCAACGAGAGCGCGTCCCAGCCCGACCGCCTGGGCGCGATGCTCGGCCGGCATTTGCTCGAGCGCGGAGGGAACGACCGCGTGCCCTGCAAGCTGGAAGCGCGCACCGCCAATGAGCGCCGCCATGCGAAGCTCATTTTCTTCGGCGCGGTAGACCGGCAGAAACGTGCTCTTGAGCACGAACGGGCCGACCTGCGCGGTGTGGATGCCAACCACATCGACGCTGACAAGCGAAAGGATGTCGTCCGTAGCGTTCATTCGGGTCGATGTGCCCGTTGGCCGAATGTGCGCTGCCGGGGCGCCTGCCTGACGGGAGCAGCTGGTGTTTCCTGCTCCGCGACGGGTGGAGGAGCGCCTGGCTCAGGACGCTTCTCGACTTCCGCCGCTGAAAGCTCCGTCAATCCGACCACGTTGAACTCTCCGAAGCTGGTGGGCGCAATCTGTGGCCGGGCGAGCACGAAACCCTGAATCATCGAGGTCTCGCACTTCTCGGCAATTTCGAGCTGCCAGGGTTCTTCGATGCCTTCGAACAGGGTTGCGATGCCGCGACCCTCGAACTCCGCAACCATCGCCTTGAGCAATGCCTGACCGGGGCCGGTACGCATGAGATGCGTGATCCAGTGCGCATCGAATTTCACAATATCGGGGCGAAGCTCGTTTATCCGCTGGATGCCGGATTCTTCCGCGCCGTAATCGTCGATGGCGATGGCGAAGCCGTGCTGGCGCAGCTCACCGACAAACATGTGCAGCGCAGAGTCCGACGAAGTCTTCTGTTCGGTGATCTCGCAAACGATCCGTTCAGGCTCGATACTTGCCTCGTGCAGGACGAGCCGCATGTCGCGCAATGCGGCAGTCGCCACCTCGCGTTCCACAAAGACCGAGGGGTCGAAATTGACGAACAGCCGCGCCCTCCTGTCGAGGCAGGTGCCGGCATTCAGGATGTGAAGCGTGCGCGACAGGTTCTCGACATGCAGCCTGTCCTGCGCCGATACGGCGTTGAAGAATGCGCCGGGCGACATGCCCTGCCCGTCGCGAAACGGCCTGAGAAGCCCTTCGAAAGCAGTGATCTCCAGCTTGCCGTCGTGAAAGGCGAAGATCGGCTGAAATGCCGATTTGAGCACAAACACGCCCCACACGCCATTCGACGTGCCGTCGCTTTGCCGCACGATATGTGCAAGGGCAACGCTGCGCGACACGTTCGCTTCTCCCATAGGCAACAAACTGAGGTCTTTCCATTCTCCCAGTCATGGATTGATCGCCAGTTAACATTCGGGCATGGGCCAGAGCCCATTCGGGCCTGCTTTTGCTTGCGATTGCACATGCGATCGGACTAATAGAGCGGCGGCTGCCGAGCCGTATTTCCCAATGGAGACATGACAAATGGCCTTTCTTGCCGACGCCCTTTCACGCGTGAAGCCATCCGCGACCATCGCGGTCGCTCAGAAAGCACGCGAACTGAAAGCGCAGGGCCGTGACGTCATTGGCCTTGGCGCAGGAGAGCCCGATTTCGACACGCCGGACAATGTGAAGAACGCAGGCATTGAGGCGATCAGGCGCGGCGAGACGAAATACACGCCGGTCTCAGGCATCGTGCCGCTGCGCGAGGCGATTGCCGCCAAGTTCAAGCGCGAAAACAACCTAGACTACGAACCGGCACAGACCATCGTCGCCACCGGCGGCAAGCAGGTGCTGTTCAACGCGTTCATGGCGACGCTGAACCCCGGCGACGAGGTAGTGATTCCGAGCCCCTACTGGGTCAGCTATCCGGAGATGGTGAACATCTGCGGCGGCACTGCCGTCTTTGCCGAAACCTCGATCGACAACGGCTTCAAGCTGACGCCGGAAGCGCTTGAGGCGGCAATCACGCCGAAGACCAAATGGCTGGTGATGAACTCACCGTCCAATCCGTCGGGCGCCGCCTACACCGAGGCTGAACTGAAGGCGCTCGCCGCGGTATTGCTGCGTCACCCGCATGTCTGGACGCTGACCGACGACATGTACGAGCACCTGACCTATGGCGATTTCAAGTTTGTCACCATCGCCGAGGTGGAGCCTGCGCTCTACGATCGCACGCTGACCATGAACGGCGTCTCGAAAGCCTATGCCATGACCGGCTGGCGCATCGGCTACGCGGCGGGTCCGCTGCAGCTGATCAAGGCGATGGACATGATACAGGGCCAGCAGACATCGGGCGCCTGTTCGATCGCGCAATGGGCGTCGGTCGAGGCGTTGAACGGCCCGCAGGACTTCATCGTGAAGAACAAGGCGATCTTCCAGGGCAGGCGCGATCTGGTGGTCTCGATGCTCAACCAGGCGAACGGCATCAACTGCCCCACGCCGGAAGGTGCGTTCTACGTCTATCCCTCATGTGCCGGTGTGCTCGGCAGGAAAAGCCCGAGCGGCAAGGTGATCGAAAACGACGAGGATTTCGTCACCGAACTGCTGGAAGCCGAGGGCGTGGCCGTGGTGCATGGATCGGCCTTCGGGCTCGGTCCGAACTTCCGCATCTCCTACGCCACATCGGAGGAATTGCTGGAAGAAGCTTGCACCAGAATCCAGCGATTTACCGGCTCGCTTACCTGAAACTGATCGGGCACATCGTCCTGCGGTTCAGACGTTTGGCACTCGGCGCCGCCGAGTGCCAATTTTTTTGTTGCGCCTCTTGAAAGGCGAAAATCCCGCAAATATCTCATGCGCGCGCAGTGCCGAAATTTGGACTGCGTGCCCCGTTCCGGTTCACTGGAGCCGGCGCGGAGGAACCTCTCAACTTGTTTGTCCTTGAAGGAGAACGACATGACGTTCCGTCCACTGCACGATCGTATCCTCGTCCGCAGGGTCGAAGCCGAAGAGAAAACGGCCGGCGGCATTATCATTCCCGACAATGCAAAGGAAAAACCGATGGAGGGCGAGGTCATCGCCGTCGGTCCCGGCGCGCGCGACGACGCGGGTGAGTTGCATCCGCTAGACGTAGCGGTGGGCGACCGCATCCTGTTCGGGAAATGGTCGGGCACCGAAATTCGCCTGAACGGCGAAGACCTGCTGATCATGAAAGAAAGCGACGTG
Source organism: Rhizobiaceae bacterium (assembly GCA_965232405.1). Classification (GTDB taxonomy): domain Bacteria; phylum Pseudomonadota; class Alphaproteobacteria; order Rhizobiales; family Rhizobiaceae; genus RCIO01. The sequence goes on along the minus strand of OZ246966.1, from coordinate 2,767,230 downwards.
CTGGGCATCGTCGAGGTCACCGCCTCGATGAAGAAGGCCGCCTGAGCGGCGCATCCATCCAGTCAAGATTGCTGCCTATCGAGGAGTGAATCCAATGGCTGCCAAAGACGTAAAATTTCATACCGATGCACGCGAGCGTATGCTCAAGGGCGTCAACATTCTCGCCGATGCTGTGAAGGTCACGCTGGGTCCCAAGGGCCGCAACGTGGTGATCGACAAGTCGTTCGGCGCCCCCCGCATCACCAAGGACGGCGTCACCGTCGCCAAGGAAATCGAGCTTGAGGACAAGTTCGAGAATATGGGCGCACAGATGGTGCGCGAGGTCGCTTCCAAGACCAACGACATCGCCGGTGACGGCACCACGACCGCTACGGTTCTCGCCCAGTCGATCGTCAGGGAAGGTGCCAAGGCGGTGGCTTCTGGCATGAACCCGATGGACCTCAAACGCGGTATCGACAAGGCTGTTGATGCGGTTGTTGCGGAACTGAAAGGCAACGCCCGCAAGATCACCAAGAACGGCGAGATTGCCCAGGTCGGCACCATCTCCGCCAACGGCGAGACCGAAATCGGCACGATGATCGCGGAAGCGATGCAGAAGGTCGGCAATGAGGGTGTCATCACCGTCGAGGAAGCCAAGACCGCCGAGACCGAACTCGAGGTTGTCGAAGGCATGCAGTTCGACCGAGGCTATCTCAGCCCCTACTTCATCACCGATCAGGACAAGATGCGGGTCGAACTGGAAGAGCCCTATGTACTGATCCACGAGAAGAAGCTCTCCAACCTGCAGGCCATGCTTCCGGTTCTGGAATCGGTCGTTCAGTCGTCCAAGCCGCTGCTGATCATCGCAGAAGACGTTGAAGGCGAGGCTCTGGCCACGCTGGTCGTCAACAAGCTGCGCGGCGGCCTCAAGGTGGCGGCAGTGAAGGCTCCGGGCTTCGGCGACCGCCGCAAGGCCATGTTGCAGGATATTGCAATCCTGACGGGCGGTACCGCCATCTCCGAGGATCTGGGCGTCAAGCTTGAAAACGTGACCCTCGACATGCTGGGCCGCGCCAAGAAGGTGGTCATCGAGAAGGAAAACACCACCATCGTCGATGGCGCCGGCTCGAAGGATGAGATCAACGGTCGCGTCCAGCAGATCAAGTCGCAGATCGAAGAGACCACCTCCGACTACGACCGCGAGAAGCTGCAGGAGCGTCTCGCAAAGCTGGCCGGCGGTGTTGCCGTCATCCGGGTTGGCGGCTCGACCGAGGTCGAGGTGAAGGAGAAGAAGGATCGCGTCGACGATGCGCTGCATGCGACCCGTGCGGCGGTCGAAGAAGGCGTGCTTCCCGGCGGCGGCGTTGCGCTCCTGAGGGCCTCCAATGCCCTTGTCGATCTGAAGGTCGACAATTCCGACCAGCAGTTCGGCGTCGAGATCGTGCGCAAGGCTATTGAAGCGCCCGTGCGTCAGATCGCTGCCAATGCAGGCGCCGAAGGATCCATCATTGTCGGCAAGTTGAGAGAGAAACCCGACTTCGCATGGGGCTGGAACGCCCAGACCAACGAGTTCGGCGACCTCTACAAGCAGGGCGTGATCGATCCGGTGAAGGTCGTGCGTACCGCATTGCAGGACGCCGCGTCAGTAGCAGGTCTTCTGGTGACCACCGAGGCGATGGTCGCCGAAAGGCCGAAGAAGGAAACCGCGCCGGCAATGCCGGCCGGCGGCATGGACTTCTAGGCTCGCAAGTCAGCGCGACCGGGGCGACCCGTCGTCCCGGTCCGTCCGAATCGGAAGGCCCGGCCAAGCGCCGGGCTTTTTTTCGTGCCGCGCGAACGCTCTTGCCGAAACGTGAAACCCGTGTGACGATGCCTCTTATGGCCTTCGAGCGGCCGCAAGAGCCGTCGCGGCCATGCGACGGCCGAAGGCCGGCCGCCGCTCAATGCGAAACGCATGAGGGAGAGGCCAGTCATGGGAAAACGCGCAGGAGAAAGATGCACGGGGCCGAAATGCATTGCCATTGTCGGTCCCTTTGCCAGCGGCAAGACCACACTTCTTGAAGCAATTCTGGCGCGCACCGGCGCCATTCCCAAACAGAACACAATCGCATCGGGTCAGACGGTCGGCGACAACTCGGCCGAAGCACGTAGCCATGCCATGAGCATCGAGGCCACCACGGCTACGACCGAATTCATGGGCGAGGCGATGACCTTCATAGACTGCCCGGGCTCGGTGGAGTTCGCCTATGAGGCTGAACCGATACTGGCCGCAGCGGATGTTGCAGTGGTGGTTGCGGAAGCCGACGAGAAGAAGATCCCGGCATTGCAGTTGGTGTTGCGCCAGCTCGACGAGCTTGGCGTTCCCTGCATGCTGTTTCTCAACAAGATCGACCGCAGCGAGGGCGGCATCCGCGACACGCTGAAGCTGCTGCAGCCGGCCAGCCCGAAGCCTCTGCTCCTGAGGCAGATAGCGCTGCGCAAGGACGGCATTGTTATCGGATCGATCGACCTGGCGCTTGAGCGCGCCTATGTCTATCGCGAGCATGCCGAAAGCGAGATCCAGCCGATCCCAGACGACGACAAGGCGCGCGAGATCGAGGCGCGTTTCTCCATGCTGGAAAAGCTCGCGGATCACGACGACGAACTGATGGAACAGTTGCTGGAGGATATCGAACCGCCGAAGGACGCGGTATTCGACGATCTGGCAGCCGACCTGCGCGACGGTGTTTTGACTCCGGTGCTCATCGGTTCAGCGGAAAAGGGCAACGGCGTGCTTCGCCTCCTGAAGGCGATCCGGCACGACGCACCTGACGTGGCTGCAACGCGCGAACGACTGGGCGCAGACGGCGCCGGAACGGTCGCCCAGATCATGAAGTCCAGCCACACCTCACATGGCGGAAAACTGTCGATCGCCCGCATCCTGTCGGGCTCGCTCAAGGATGGCGAGGAACTGACAACGTCGTCCGGCAAGACGGTGAAGGTGTCGGGTCTTTACGCGATGCTCGGCAAGGATCAGAACAAGCTGTCGGGCGCATCGGAAGGCGACACTGTCGCGCTTGGCAAGCTGGACGATGCCGACACCGGCGACGCGCTTTTTGCGGACAAGGCAAAGGCAGTGCGCTTTGCCGACCTCACGCCTCCACAGCCTGTGTTTGCGGTCGCGTTGAGGCCGAAGGAACGCAAGGACGAGGTCAAGCTCTCAGCGGCCCTGCAAAAGCTGGAACAGGAAGATCCCTCGCTCACCGTCGAACATAATCAGGAGTCCGGCGAGACCGTTTTGTCCGGTCACGGCGAAATGCATCTGCGCGTGGCAATGGAGCGGCTGGAAGGCAGGTATCAGATTCCGATCCAGTCCTACGTGCCATCGGTGCCCTACCGCGAGACCATTCGAAAGGGCATCACCCAACGCGGCCGGCACAAGAAGCAGTCCGGCGGCCATGGCCAGTTCGGCGATGTGGTGATCGACATCAAGCCGCTGCCGCGCGGTTCAGGCTTCGAGTTCACTGACACCATCACCGGCGGCGTGGTGCCCAAACAGTATATCCCTTCGGTGGAGACGGGCATCCGCGACTATCTGAAGACCGGGCCGCTCGGCTTCCCTGTGGTCGACATCGCCGTCAACCTAGCCGACGGCTCATACCATTCGGTCGATTCGTCCGACATGGCGTTCCAGCAGGCCGCGAAACTTGCCATGCGCGAAGGCATGGCCGCGTGTTCGCCGGTCCTTCTGGAACCGATCTTCAAGCTGGAGATCTACACCACGTCGGATGCCACGGCGCGGGTCACCGCGCTGGTGCCGCAGCACCGCGGACAGATTCTGGGTTTCGATGCACGCGAAGGATGGGATGGCTGGGACGTGGTGGAAGCGATGATGCCGCAGGCCGAGATGAGCAATCTCATTATCGAACTGCGCTCGGCCACTGCCGGCGTTGCATCCTACCGGGCGAGCTTCGACCACATGGCCGAACTCACCGGACGGGCGGCAGACACAGTGCTCGACGCGCAAGGCAAGGCCGCCTAGCAAACCAGGTTCGGCGAGCACGAACCGTTTCGGTGCAAATCAGAGACGAAGAAACGCCCGGCTGTGCCGGGCGTTTCCGTTGTGCAGACAGGGTCGCCAGAACTTGGGTTTCGAGCGACCCGCAGGTCCGCCGCAGGGGAGAGCGCGTGCTGATCGGAAGGATCAAATCCGGTGCGGCGCAAAACGTATCGGCGGGAAATGCCCCCATTCCCCGCTTGTCACGTTTCACGCCGCAACCATGAGCCGACACATAAATCGTCCGTCGGCGTATGTGCAGGTTACGTAGGGTTACATGTGACCGTTACACGGTGGGCAACGGTCAAAACTGGTTCGCTCTCCCGATAGTCAAAAAAAATGCCGGATCAAAAGATCCGGCAAGTCGTTGGAGTGCCGTTAGGCAAAACCTCCAGAGGGGAACACTCAGCAGGTGCTAATGGGAGGAGAAACGCACCCGCGAGTGACCGTGATATGTGCATTCGGCGCTCAAATAACAAGCATCCCATTTTGCAATGCACCCATGCAGAATTGCATGGGTAGGAATAATGCTTGAATTCCAGTCAGTTGCTTATCCAACAAGCGTCTTTGCACTGCAGAAAAGCAGTGGGGACAACTGACAAAGTCAGCAATTGCCGCTTCAGTAGGCCCAGCTGCGTGCCTTCGAAATGAGGAAGTCACGAAAAACGTGCAGCCGTGCCTGCCCTTTCATCGTATCGGGATAGCAGAAATAGGTGTCGAATGACGGCACCTCCGTTTCCGGCAGCAGCTGCACCAGACCCGAATCCTTTTCCACCACATAGTCGGGAAGCATCGCGATACCCGCACCGCGCTGCACCGCCAGCTTGATTGACTGGATGTTGTTGATCTGCAGCGAAACAGTCCGCTTGTGACCGTCGGCCCGGCCGGCCGTCTCCAGCCAGTTCATGTCCGACAGATGCGAAGGCACTTGCTCGCCAAAGGCCACGATACGGTGGTTGTCCAGCTCGTCGATCGTGTTCGGCTTGCCGTGGCGGTTCACATAGGCCGGCGATGCATAGAGATGGAAATGCACGGTGAACAGCCGGCGCTGGATCAGGTCGGGCTGCTGCGGCTGGCGCAACCTGATCGCGCAATCGGCCTGGCGCATTGTCAGGTCGAGCTCCTCATTGGCGAGGATGAGCTGGAGGTTGATCTCGGGATAGAGCTCGATGAACTCGGGTATGCGTTCCGTCAGCCAGCCGGTGCCCAGACCGACCGTCGTGCTGACGCGCAAGACACCGGAAGGACGGTCCTTCGTCTCAGTGAGACGAAGCGTGACGTTTTCCAGCTTCATCAGCACTTCGTGGGCAGTGCGGTAGAGCATGTCGCCCTGTTCGGTCAGCACCAGCCCGCGCGCATGACGGTTGAACAGCGGCACGCCGATTTCCTGCTCCAGCGCACTGACCTGACGGGAAATCGCAGACTGCGACAGATGCAACGTCTCCGCCGCATGGGTAAAGGAGCCTGCCTCGGCAGCGGCGTGGAAGACACGCAGCTTGTCCCAGTCCACCGACATTGATGCCCCCTCATTTCAGATCGTGGCGACGACCGAACCGCCTATTCGGCCGCCTCCTTGTGCATTTCTGCCGCCGCAAGATAGCGCTCCGCCTCAAGCGCCGCCATACAGCCCATCCCGGCGGCAGTGACCGCCTGCCGGTAGATGTCGTCGGTCACATCGCCTGCAGCGAAAACGCCCGGAATATCGGTCTGCGTGGAATCCGGCGCGGTCCACAGATAGCCGTTGGGCTTGTGCTTCACCTTGCCTTCGAACAGCTCAACCGCTGGTGCATGGCCGATCGCCACGAACACGCCGTCGATCGGCATTTCCGTAACCTCGTCGGTGCGTACATTCTTCAGCCTGATTGAATTGACTGCCGCCGGCATGGGCGGGTTGTCCTGCGCACCCTGTATCTCGTCGACAACGTGATCCCACAGAACGGTGATGTTGTCCTTGGCGAACAGCCGCTCCTGAAGGATGCGCTCCGCACGGAACTCGTCACGGCGGTGAACGACCGTCACATGCTTCGCCAGGTTCGACAGGTAGAGCGCTTCCTCGACCGCGGTGTTGCCGCCGCCAACCACCACGACCTCCTTGTTGCGATAGAAAAAGCCGTCGCAGGTGGCGCAAGCAGACACGCCGAAGCCCATATAAGTCTCTTCCGATGGCAGGCCGAGCCACTTTGCCTTGGCGCCGGTGGCGATGATGAGCGCGTCACAGGTGTATTCGGTGCCCGAATCGCCGCGCAGCCGGAATGGCCTGACGTCGAGATTGACGTCGACGATCACGTCATTGGCGATTTCGGTGCCAACATTCTCCGCCTGCTTGAGCATCTGTTCCATCAGCCACGGGCCCTGAATGGGGTCGGCAAAGCCCGGATAGTTCTCCACATCGGTGGTAATCGTCAGCTGGCCGCCCTGCTCCAGCCCGGCAACCAGAAGCGGCTTCAGCATGGCGCGCGCGGCATAGATGGCGGCCGTATATCCTGCCGGCCCGGAGCCGATGATAAGGACGGGCGCATGGCGGCTCGACATTGCAGTTCCTTCCGATGTTTTGCGCTTGATGCAGTGGCTGAATTCAACCCGGTCACCGGGGACCCGTTCAGCCTGTCTGATCTAAGTGTCGGACCTGCCATTGTGCAAGTCCAGCATCGGTTTTCTCACAAGGTGGGCACTCGCGCGACACTTTGCCAATCGGGGCGGATGGAATAGTTTCAGCCGCCCATCCCCGATGGATTCGCCATTCGCAGCCCCTTGGTCGAGGACCCCATGACCCTCAAGGCAGAACTGGATGCCATTGACTGGAAAATCCTGCGCGAACTGCAGGATGACGGTCGAATGACCAATGTCGAGCTCTCGCGCCGGGTCGGCATTTCAGCCCCGCCCTGCCTGAGGCGGGTCAAGCGCCTTGAAGACACCGGCGTGATTCGCGGCTATCGGGCCATTCTCAACGCACCGATGCTGGGCAAGGACGTCGTCGCCTTCTGCCAGATTGGCCTGCACCACCAGGCCGACGCCGAACTCAAGGCATTCGCCGAGAGAACGAAACACTGGCCGATCGTCCGCCGCGCATGGATGGTATCAGGCGATTCCGACTTTCTGCTTCACTGTATTGCCGACGACCTGACCACCTTCCAGACTTTCGTCATCGAAGAGCTGACATCGACGCCAAACGTCGACACCGTTCGCACGGCGCTGACGATCAGACAGGTGAAGGATGAAGGGCTGGTCGCAGTCAGCGGGGCCGAGAACGCTCAGGCGTCCTAGACAAACTCGACGCGCAAGACCTCATAGCCGCGTGCGCCGCCGGGCGCATTGACCTCGATGGCGTCGCCCACGCCCTTGCCGATGAGTGCACGCGCAATCGGCGAGGAGATCGAGATGCGGCCGGATTTCACATCCGCTTCCTGATCACCGACGATCTGGTAGGTCTTTTCTTCTTCCGTGTCCTCGTCGACCAGAACGACGGTTGCGCCGAACTTGATCGTATCGCCGGACAGCTTGGTAACATCGATGACTTCGGCGCGCGCAATGAGATCCTCGAGCTCCGCCACGCGGCCTTCGTTCAGGCTCTGCGCTTCCTTGGCGGCATGATATTCCGCGTTTTCCGACAGGTCGCCATGTGCGCGGGCCTCCGAAATCGCGTCGATGATCCGCGGGCGCTCTTCCTGCTGGCGCCAGCGCAGTTCCTCCTCAAGCGTCCTGAATCCGGAAGCTGTCATCGGAACCTTGTTCATATTCAGTCACCCCTATTGCAAGCCACAGGCAACAAGCCTGCACGACAAAATAAAACGGCCCGCAACCCCCGGCCGCGGACACGCTCCATAGTCTCCGGCTAACTATAGCAATCTGATTACGATTTTCACGCGAAAATGTGGCCCAAAACCTCCGATACCGGCGAAAATTCACCATTACCCTGCGTCAGATTGGCATGAGCGCCTCATGGTCGAGTGCCGGCTGCGCCACCTTTGCACAACCGCCACTTGCCCTCGGCGGCATTGTCCCTACCTGTCGTCAGATGACCGGACACAGCACAATCAAGTCACTCGCGGCAGCCTCTCTGACCCTTGTGGCCGGCATCGGACCGGCCAGCGGCCAATCAGCAGCCGTTAATGCCGGAGCCATTCCGGCCACGGCTGAAATCGTCGCACGCGGCCTGGAGCATCCCTGGGCATTGGAATTCCTGCCGGACGGGGCAGCACTGATCACCGAAAGACCGGGCAGGCTGCGGTTATTGCAAGAGGGCCAGCTTTCAGCGCCGCTTGACGGTGTGCCCGAGGTCCATGCCGACGGTCAGGGCGGTCTCCTCGACGTTGCATTGGCGAACGACTTCGCGGCCAGCGGCACGATCTTTCTGTCTTTCTCACAAGCGGGAACAGGTGGCGCCGGAACAGCAATTGCCCGTGCAACGCTGGTTCGTGATGGTGAACCGCGGCTGGAGAATGTCGAGACCATCTTTTCAATGGCGAACAAGACGCGCGTGGGTCGGCATTTCGGCTCACGCATCGTGCCCGCGCCCGACGGCACACTGTTTTTCACGATCGGTGACAGGGGCGACGGCGAGCGGGCGCAGGACATGGGCGACCATGCCGGAGCTGTGCTGAGGATCGCGCCGGACGGCTCGGTTCCCGCCGACAACCCCTGGGCCGACGCCACCGGCAGCCAGCCAGAACTGTGGTCCAAGGGCCACCGCAATGCGCAGGGCGCGGTGTGGGATCCGTTGACCGATTCACTCTGGACGGTGGAGCACGGCGCGCGCGGGGGCGACGAGATCAACCGGCCGCAAGCCGGCCTCAACTATGGCTGGCCTGTAATCAGCTATGGTCGACACTATTCGGGCGGCAAGATCGGCGTGGGCACGGAAGCCGAAGGCTACGAACAGCCGCTTTACTACTGGGACCCGTCCATCGCGCCATCCGGCATGGCGGTCTATGACGGTGACATGTTCCCCGAGTGGCAGGGCGACCTGCTGGTTGGCGCACTGCGTGCGCAATTGCTTGCCCGGCTCGACCGCAACGAGAGCGCCGAGATCGTGGGCGAAGAGCGGATGTTCGAAGGCGCCTTCGGCCGCATCCGCGATGTCAAGGTCGCGCCGGACGGCGCGCTGTGGCTGCTGACGGACCAGAACAATGGCGCGGTTGTGCGCGTCAGCCGGGCCGAGTAGGCGCAAATGAAAAAGGCGGGCTGTAGCCCGCCTTCCCCTGACTGGAGGCTTTCGCCTCTTATATCTCTCTCAGATAGTCGCCGATCTGGCGGTCGAGCGCGAGATACTCGTCGCATCCCGTACCGCACCGGTTGGCGATTTCGTGAAGCTGCGCGCGTGCCGAATCGACATCCTCCAGCTGCAGGAAGGCCTCGCCCATATATGAGCGGGCAAGCGTGAAGTCCGGATTGAGCTTCAAGGCTTCCTCGTAATAGCCGAGGCCGACAAGGATGCGGCCCTGTTTGCGGTGCGAGTAACCCAGATAGTTGAGAACACGTGGATCTCCGTTCGCGGCAATCGTGCTCAGAACCGTGATGGCCTCGCCATAACGGCCAGCCTGAGCGAAGCTGCGCCCGGCTTGGTAGATCGTCTCGTCGTCCAGCATGCTTTCTTCCGGATCGACGCACTTCTTCATTTGCTCGCTATAGACCTTGCCGCCGGTGCACTGGCTGGAGGCATCGGTCGCACCGCCGCCGCTCTCGCCGGCTGCGAAAGCCGAACCGCCCGAAAGGGCAAGCAAGAGCGCGCCCGCGCTGATGAAAGTCGTTATCCGCATTCGATTTGCTCCCTGAATTGCGTCTATGCCTTTACCCGCTGGGTGGATGCTAAGCATTCTGGTCGCAACCGAAAATCAAAATGCCGTTACGGAAGATGCCGCGTTACCGGCCGTTACGCTTTGTGAGGGCCACCGCCTTGCACATGCCGGCTTTCCGGTGAACTAACCCAGCAATGACAGAATTAGGAAAAACATGGCTCGGCGCGGGTTTCGCACTGAGTGCGATCATGATTTGCGCCGGCGCGCTGGGCATTGCGCATGGCGCATCCGGCACAGCCCCCGCCGACATGCCGCAAAGCATGCCTGCGCCGCCTTCCAGGCCGGCCGCAGGTGATCTGCTGGCATCGGTCTCCAAGGTTCCGACGCCGCGCCCGATCAACAGAGCCTTGTCCCGGCCAGGTGACGAAAACGCCATGCCGGCGGACGAACATACCTGCCGTGCGCAGCTGAATGTGCTGGGCGTCGATTATGACGAGCTTCCCAAGATTGAAGGCGAAGGCCAGTGCGGCATTGCCCACCCTATCCGGGTGACTTCGCTCGGCGCCGGCATCGAACTGGCGCCCGACGCCGTCATGAACTGCGCGACGGCCGAGAATGCTGCAAAGCTGATCAGAAACGTGGCCGTTCCGGCTGCAAAGTCGGGGTTTGGGGCGGAATTGACCCGCGTCCGCCATGCCTCGGCCTATGTTTGCAGGAACCGGGCAAGCGGGAAGAAGATCTCCGAACACGCCAAGGGAAACGCGCTCGATATCTCCGCCTTCATTCTTGATGACGGGCGCGTGATCGACGTTGTTGCCTACGGACCGGCAAACAAGCCGGAGAAGCGCTTCATGCAGGCCGTTCGCCGCGCCGCCTGCGGACCGTTCAAGACGGTGCTGGGCCCCGGGACGGATGCGGATCACGCCGAGCACTTCCACTTCGACCTCGCCGAGCGGCGGAACGGATCGACCTACTGTCGTTAGAGAATCTTAAGCCCAGGCTGGATGATTCTGACGCTGCAGCGGCTTGGTAAACGCGCGCACTGATACTTCCTTTACAATTCGCCTTTAATTTGAACCGCTCGTAGCGAGTTCAAAGGGGATTGGTGCATGCGTACCCCTTGGTTTGCGGTGCTGAGCAGCCGCACCGGCAATGGTTTGCGGCCGCGTCTGGCGGTCACGATAGCGGCGCTCGTCTCTGCCGGGCTTGTCGCCACCTCATGTTCGCCCAGCGGGGTGATGGCGCTGACCCCGCATGTCGCGGTTGGCGAAACCACCTCCTCGGTCAGTGCGAGCAGCGCGAGGCCCGCACGCGGGTTCCAGAGGCTGGTGCCCTCCAACCCGATGATGGTGAGCTTCCCGCGCTGGACGCAGCCGCGTTCGCCGGGTGTCATGCCCGCCGACGAGGTCGCTTGCCGCCGCGAACTGAAACGCATCGGGGTGAAATATCAGGACCTTGCGCCGATCGACGATGGTGGCGCCTGCCGCATCGACTATCCCGTCAAGGTCTTCGGTCTCTCAGGGCGCATCAACATGCAACCCGCCGCCACCCTGTCTTGCGACATGGCGCTTGCCTTTGCACAGTGGACCAAGAAGGAACTCGCACCGACCGCGCGCACCCGGTATTTCTCCGGCATCAAGACAATCCACCAGGGCTCAAGCTATTCCTGCCGCAGGATCGCCGGTACAAATACGCCTTCCGAACATTCCAAAGGCAATGCGCTGGACGTCATGCGCATCGAGCTGAAAAGCGGGCGCGATATCGACGTGCGCAAGCCCGGCTTCTTCGCGTTTCGCCAGAAAAGCCTACTCAACAATGTCAGGCAGGGCGGCTGCGAATATTTCAGCACGGTTCTCGGGCCCGGCTACAACGCCGATCACGCCGATCATTTTCATTTCGACATCAAGGAACGCCGCAACGGATACGTTGCCTGTAAATAGCGACGTGGCCTGAGGCAAAACACCGTCGCAATGCCGATTGCGTAATGGTAAGCACAGCCAATGCTTGCCGTCCAAATTGCCATCGTCGCCGGCCTCATCCTGCTTAACGGCCTTCTTGCCATGTCGGAACTCGCTATTGTTTCCGCCCGGCCGGCAAGACTGCGAGCCTACGAAAAGGAAGGCCGGCGCGGCGCCAAGCGGGCGTTGGCACTGGCCGCAAACCCGGGCCGGTTCCTGTCCACCGTCCAGATCGGCATCACCCTGGTTGGCGTGCTGTCAGGCGCATTTTCAGGGTCCACGCTGGGATTGCGCTTCGCCACAGCGCTTCAAGAGGCAGGCGTGTCGGAGGGCCTCGCCAACACGCTGGGCGTGGGCAGCGTTGTTGCGATCATCACCTATTTTTCGCTGATCATCGGCGAGCTGGTGCCCAAGCAGATCGCGCTTCGCAATCCAGAACGTGTCGCGATGCTGGTTTCACCAGCGATGACGCTGTTGGCAGCCATCGCCGCCCCGATCGTATGGCTTCTGGATATTTCAGGCCGCCTGATCCTGCTTTTGCTCGGACAGTCCGGCCGCAATGACAGCCGGGTGACCGACGACGAGATACGCAGCCTGATTGCGGAGGCCGAAACCCAGGGCACGATCGAGACCGACGAGCGGCGCATGATCGCCGGCGTCATGCGGCTCGGCGACCGCGCCGTGCGCGCCATCATGACGCCGCGCAAGGAAGTCGCCTGGCTAAACCTCGACGCCGACCGCAAGACGATCCGCAAACAGCTGATCGAAACGAAACACTCGCGGCTGCCGGCGGGCGAAGGATCGGTCGACACGATGGTGGGTGTGGTTCACACGCGGGAATTGCTGGCCGCACTTTTGTCGCGCAAGCAGTTCGATCCGCGCAAATTCGTCCATCAGGCTCCGATCGTGCACGACAACGCCGACGCGCTTGACGTGCTCGCGATGCTGCGCGAGGCGGAAATACCGATGGCGCTGGTCCATGACGAATATGGCGTGTTTGAGGGGCTGGTGACGCCGGCCGACGTGCTGGAAACGATTGCCGGGGCTTTCAAGGCCGATCTGGAGGCGGAAGGCCCGCCCATTGTTCAGCGCAGCGACGGCTCCTGGCTTATTGCTGGCGATATGTCGGCCGATGACATGGCCGACACTCTGGGCTTTGTGCTGCCGGTTCGCCGCGAATATGAAACGGTTGCCGGGTTCCTGCTGTCGTTCCTGCATCACCTGCCAACTGCGGGCGAAACGGTGGATGCGCATGGCTGGCGGTTCGAGGTTGTCGACCTTGACGGGCGGCGTATCGACAAGGTGATAGCATCGCGCCTGCCGCCGACCCACCGGGAAAAGAAGGCATAGAAAAGGAGGCGGGCTTGCCCGCCTCCCCGCGTATGTTTCGGCACTGTTGCCGTCAGGCAGCCTTGGCCTGCTCGCTCTCTGTCTTTCGAGCGGTCTTGAGGGCGTTTGCCCACCAGGAAAGCTGGTCCAGCATGCCGTCGGCGCTTTCATTGAGGAAATCGAACTCCGACAGCTTCTTGCCGTTCTGGACGACGTCCATATAGACTGGGAACATGATGTGCACGCCGTTGCGGATCGGCGACATCTGCAGTTCGACCGCGTGAAGGCGCAATTGCTCGATCGCCCTCGCACCACCGACGCCGCCATAACCGACAAAGGCCGCAACCTTCTGGTTCCATTCATTGTAGGCGTAGTCGAGCGCATTCTTCAGCGCTGCGGTCGGGCCGCGATTGTATTCCGCTGCGGTGAAGATGAAGCCGTCGAACTCGGCAACCTTCGCCTGCCAGGCCTTGGCGACCTCGTTCTCGCTTGGCGCCCATGCGGGAGACATGGCCTCCTCGAACAGCGGCAGCGGGTAGTCGCGCAGATCGACGATCTCGACATCAAGATCGTCTCTTGCGGCGGCACGGTCGTAGATCCACTGTTTGGGATGGTCTGCGAAACGGCCCGGCCTTGTGGACCCGACCACGATTGCTATCTTTGGATTGGACATTGTAAGGTTTCCTTCTGAAACTGTGGTATCCACTGGATACTGCGGTCTAATTTGGAAACCTTTTGCGCAGTGCACAAGGAGGCACTTTATTGACACTGAGTCACCCTGAGGTCACCAATGACTGCCGGGCCGTGAGTCAGGTACTTTCGCGCATCGGTGACAAGTGGACGGTTCTGGTGATCGAGCTGCTGGGCCGCAAGCCAATGCGCTTCAGCGAGCTCAGGCGCGAAATCGGCGGAATTTCGCAGAAGATGCTCACCACGACACTGCGCGGGCTGGAGCGTGACGGCTTCGTAAAACGGACCGTCGAACCGACCATTCCGCCGCGCGTCGACTATGAGCTTACCGATATGGGATGCGAACTGCTCAGGCCTGTCAGCGCGCTGGGCGAATGGGCCCGCCGCAACGGCGCCCGCATCGAGGAAGCACGGCAACGCTACGACGAGCGGGCAGGCTCCTAGGGTCTATTCCGGCGGGATTTCCTTCGGCTTCCCGGTATCGTCGAGCGCGACCATGATGAAATCGGCGTGCGTGACACGCTCCATGACATCGCTCAGATAGCGCTGCGCCCAGGCTTCGACCTGCAGTGTCATGGAGGTGCGGCCGATCCGGACGATGCTGATGTGGATCGCGAGTGTGTCGCCAACCTTCATCGGCTTGGCGAACGACATTTCCTTCACCGCGGCCGTGACCACGCGACCCTTGGCCCGCTCGGCCGCGCGGATGCCGCAGGCAAGGTCCATCTGCGCCATGACCCAGCCGCCAAAAATGTCGCCCGCCGCGTTGGCGTCAGCCGGCATGGCCAGCGTGCGCAGCGTCAGGTCTCCAACCGGTTTTTCACCGTCTGCGGCCATCAACATTCCTCCAATCAACGTCACTTAAGGAACTAAATCATCACAAAGGCCGATGCGAGCCTTTCGATTGCCGGTTGTCGTCGCCTCGGTCGCAATATTCACAGGCGATGACGGAATGGCCCGGTGACGCGCAGTTCCCGGCGGCGCTAATCTCCGCTCGACCAGGGAGGGAAGCGGTCGAGATCGATGCAGGAATTCGATTTCATCATCGTCGGTGCGGGCTCGGCCGGTTGTGTCGTTGCCGACAGGCTGAGCGCGGGCGGCCGCTATTCCGTACTGATCCTGGAGGCCGGCGGCACCGACCGCCGCTTCTATGTCCAAATGCCGCTGGGCTACGGCAAGACATTCTTCGACAAGCGGGTGAACTGGCACTATCAGACCGAGCCCGATCCGGGGCTTGCAGGCAATGCAGACTGGTGGCCGCGCGGAAAGCTGCTGGGCGGCTCCAGCTCCATCAATGCGATGGTGTGGATACGCGGCCAGCGCGGCGATTACGACGCCTGGCGGGACGAAGGAAACACCGGCTGGGGTTATGACGACCTGCTGCCGGTGTTCAAGGCGATCGAGCACAATCAGGCAGGCCCGGGCGAAACGCGCGGTCAGGGCGGTCCGGTCCATGTCAGCAATATCGGCGCGTTCGTGCATCCGCTCGTGCGGCACTATCTGAAGGCGGCGGAGCAATCCGGCCTGCCCTTTTGCGACGATCTGAACTGCGGCGACGCAGAAGGCGCCGGCATATACCAGATCACAACACGCAACGGCCGGCGCATGTCGTCAGCCCGCGCTTTCCTGCGTCCGGCCTTGCGGCGGAAAAACCTCAAACTCGTCAAACACGCTCTGGCGACCAGGATCCTGTTCGAGGAACGCCGCGCCGTCGGCGTCGAATATGTCTTGGCAGGGCGAAAGCAGTCGGCACGGGCGCGCTGCGAGGTCATCGTCAGCGGCGGTTCTGTCAACTCACCCCAGTTGCTCGAACTGTCGGGCATCGGCAACCCCGAACTGCTTTCAGGCCTTGGCATCCCGCTCATTCACGCCAACAGCCAGGTTGGCGAGAACCTCGCCGACCATCTGGGCATCAACTACACATGGAAGGCGCGGATCCCAACCCTCAACCAGATGCTGCGGCCCTGGTGGGGCAAGCTGGCCGCCGGCAGCCGCTATCTGCTTGGCGGTACCGGCCCGCTGTCGATCAGCATCAATCAGGGCGGCGGGTTTTTCCGCACCGACCCTGCGCAGGAGCGGCCCAACATGCAGCTCTATTTCCAGGCGTTCTCGACCGTGATCCCCAAGCCTGGCGAGCGGCCCGTGCTTTCGCCGGACCCATGGCCGGGTTACTCGATCGGCCTGTCGAACTGCCGGCCAACCAGCCGCGGCTCGATCCACATCCGCTCGGCCGAGCCGGCCGATGCCCCGCGCATCATTGCCAACGCCTATGCGACCAACAACGATGTCGAGGAAATGCTGGCGGCGGTGAAGTACCTGCGCCGCGTCGCCTCGATGCCCGCACTTGCCGACATCACCGAGGAAGAAGTGTTGCCCGGCTCGATATGCATGTCGGATGAGGAACTGGTCGACGATTTCCGCAGGCGCAGCGGTTCCGTCTTTCACCCCGTCTCCACCTGCCGCATGGGGCCGGACCCAGCCAGGGCGGTCGTCGACCCGCGCTTGCGCGTGCATGGCGTGGAGCGGCTGCGTGTCATCGACGCCTCGATCTTCCCGGCCATCATCAGCGGCAACACCAACGCAACGGCAATCGCCACAGGCGCCAAGGGCGCTGCGCTGGTGCTTGAGGACAACCGTTGAGGTGGGGCTAGCTGGCGATCTGTGCCATGTCGGCGTGAACCAGATTGCCGCGCAGCATGTCCGTCGATCCAGCAACGATTTCGTTGACCAACAACCGCGCGGGATCGACCGGGCCGGGCATTGATATCTGACCGGGCGGAACGCGGTCGAAACCCAGCGGGCCATAATAGGGCGCGTCGCCAACAAGAAGCACCGCGCCGTGACCCGCCTTCGCGGCAGCTTCTATGGCGATCGTCACCAGATTGCGTCCGATGCCGATGTTCTTGTGGGCCGGCCGAACCGCAAGCGGCCCGAGCAGAAGCGCCCTGCCCTCGCCGGCCACAACACGCGTCAGGCGCACCGATGCCGCAACTTCGCCGCCGATCACCGCAACAAATGACAGAGCAGGATCGTGCGGGCCGCCCTCGCGGATCCTGTAGGCCGCGCGCGCGAACCGGCCAGGCCCGAAGGCTTCTTCGTTGATTGCTTCTATGGCTGAATCATGTGCCGGCTGCTCCGGCAGATACACGACATCCGTGTTGCTCATCGCTCTGTTTCCGCTTGCAAATGGGACTTCAGGGCGCAGGCGCCCAAACACAATCGCGCCACCTCAGGCGCGGTGACCCATTCGTCGTCGCTGGAAACTGGCTGTGAGGCTCACTTGATCCCCCCGAAAAAGAGCGTCGGACGCCTAGCATCGTTTTTGCGGCAGCGCAATTGCGCCTTGCAGGTGCGGCCAGCCACCCGGTTTGTTGACGGTCAGTTTACCGCATCGGCCTTTCAGCCAGCGGCCGCCTCCCTTAGATCGGGAGAAACGAAAGGATCAATTCATGGGTATTCTGGTCGATGGCGTCTGGCAGGACGTGAACCGCGAAACAACCAAGAACAAGGGGCGTTTCCAGCGCGCAGAGTCCCAGTGGCGTGACTGGATCACCCCCGACGGCAGCCCTGCGCCGGGACGCGAGCGCGGGTTCAAGGCCGAACCGGGGCGCTACCACCTCTACGTTGCCCATGCCTGCCCCTGGGCGCATCGTACGCTCATATTCCGCAAGCTGAAGAAGCTGGAGGATGTCATCTCGGTCTCGTTTGTTCACCACTTCATGGGCAAGGATGGCTGGACGTTCAAAGAGGCGGACGGCGCAACCGGCGACGACCTGTACGGCCTGGACTTCCTGCACCAGATCTACACCAAGGCCGACCCGGCCTATAGCGGGCGCGTGTCGGTGCCTGTGCTTTGGGACCGCAAGGAAGAGACGATTGTCTCCAACGAGTCCTCCGAGATCATTCGCATGCTCAACGAGGCGTTCGACGAATGGGGCGACGCGTCGCTCGATCTTTACCCGGAACGGCTGCGTGGCGAGATCGATTCCATCAACAGCCTCGTCTATCCGGCGATCAATAACGGCGTATACCGCAGCGGCTTTGCGACCACGCAGGAAGCCTATGAGGAAGCGTTCGGCGAACTGTTCAGTGCGCTGGACGAACTGGAAGAACGGCTTGGCCGCAACCGCTATCTGGTTGGCGACACGATGACGGAAGCCGATTGGCGCCTGTTCACGACGCTGGTCCGTTTCGACGCGGTCTATTATTCACATTTCAAGTGCAATCTGCGCCAGATTAGGGACTATCCGAACCTGTCCAACTATCTGCGTGAACTGTACCAGGTGCCGGGCATTGCCGACACGGTGAGCATGCCCAACATCAAGGCGCATTATTACGGCAGTCACGAGACCATCAACCCGACCCGCATCGTGCCCGTTGGTCCGGAGATCGATTTCGACGCGCCGCACGACCGCGGCCGGCTGAAGGCCGCGGCCTGATAGCAGACCCGTTTGCTCTAGCTCGCCAGACGTCGCGGCGGCAGGGTCTTGCCGCCGTCAAGCGTGTCATGCTTGCTCTGGACCGGGCGGCCAATGTCCTTCTTCCGCGTCTTCTCCGTCGGCACGACACCCCACGGTGTCCAGACGGCGATGCGCCGGTTTCTGGCTTTGCCAAGGTCGATGATTGTCCGTTCCACCATGCAATCTCCCACAATGCCCATGAGACGCTGCAAATGGGCCGGCCTTGGGGCAACTCGCTCAAATTAGTGTGACGGGCAATGTTACCAGTGTGCTGAAGCCTCGGTGTCGCCGAAGACCTCAGCGATCCGACGCCGTGTCCCGACCGTGGTATCGGCCGGCAGATTGTCGATCGGAAAAAACCCCGCTTCGGCGATTTCCCGATCAGGCTGTTTGGCGGCGTGCTGAGTGAAATCCGAAATCAGGTACAGCGCGACATGATCGCGCTTGCTGACATGCCGGTTAAAATGGACCGATACCAGCGTAGGTTCCCCGGTCAGCCTGATGTTCGCCTCCTCGGCCAGTTCGCGCTCAAGCGCCTGCCGCATCGTTTCGCCCGTTTCGACGCCGCCGCCGGGAAGCTGAAAACCGGGCACATAGGTGTGACGCACGAGAAAGACGCAGCCCGCCTCTGCATCGTGAACGACGGCGCGAACGCCAAGCGTCATCGGCCTGCGAAAAAGAAAATAGGAGTGAAACAGCTTTGCGCGCAGCCGCGGCCAGCCGGTCTGGCGCGGTTCCGGCGAACCCTCGGCGTCGTTCATGCCGGCGCAGTCCCTGAGAGTGCGCGCCGGATTGCGTTTGCATCTGCGGTGACTAGAAAGAAACGATGTTCCGACTTGCCCATCTATCCGACATCCACCTCGGGCCCCTGCCGGGTGTAACCTATCGCGAACTCGCCTCCAAGCGGATCACCGGTTACATCAATTGGCACCGAAACCGGCGCCGCAACATCCATGAAGGGGTAACCGAGCGGCTGCTTGCCGACATGGACAAGTTCCAGCCGGACCACATCGCCGTAACCGGCGACCTCGTCAATCTCGCGCTGGACGCAGAGCTCGAGATGGCCAAGCTGTGGCTGCAAGCACTCGCGCCGGCCGAACGCATCTCGCTCGTTCCGGGAAATCACGACGCTTATGTGCCAGGCGCACTGGACCGCGCCTGCAAGTCTTGGTCGCGCTGGATGGAAACCGATCACCGGCCGAAAAAAACGACCCGCCACGATTTTCCCTATCTGCACAGACGCGGACCGCTCGCACTCATTGGCGCATCGTCGGCTCACGCCACCGCGCCTTTCATGGCGAGCGGATCGTTCACGCAGGAACAGGCAAAGGGGCTGTCGGAGCTTCTGGAACTGGCATCATCAGAACGCCTGTTTCGCGTCATTCTGATCCATCATCC
Organism: Rhizobiaceae bacterium; assembly: GCA_965232405.1. Taxonomy (GTDB): domain Bacteria; phylum Pseudomonadota; class Alphaproteobacteria; order Rhizobiales; family Rhizobiaceae; genus RCIO01. The sequence goes on along the minus strand of OZ246966.1, from coordinate 2,747,645 downwards.
GCCCGTTCGCGGCGCAACCGCAACCCGCAAACGCCTGTTCGGTATCAGACGGTTTCAGAAGGTCATTCGCGAACACGGCGCCGAACTCGTACTTCACGGTCACACGCACCTTGCGACAACACACTGGATCAACGGCCCGAATGTACGGGTGCCGGTCGTCGGCGTACCGGCGGCAGGACAGGGGCCGGGTCATTCCAAACCGGCAGCGCAGTACAATTTGTTCGAGATCGAAGGCGATCCGGGCAAATGGTCCGTCAAGCTTGAGCGCAGGGGTCTGGCTGGCGCGACAACCGTGCCGGCGATCATCGAGACCGAAGACCTGACGTCAGGATCGTGAGATCCCTGTAGCTGCAATCGACGCCTAGCTGGCGCCGAAGATCGATCCGAGTTCCGGAATGCGGTCGCGCAGCAATGCAACGACAACGGCAGCGCCGACAATCGCTCCGATGGCAACAAGCGCCATGCCCGACATGAACTCTGCCTTCCTGTCGGGGACGTTTTCGGCCTGTTGTGAGCCGGCCAGACTTGGCGCCTCGCCGACATCCGGCTGTTCCGCCTGGATTTGAGCCGGCGCATCCTCCAGAAGCCGTCTGCGCTCGACAATGCGCTCGGCAACGTATCGCGTCACCACTTCCGCAACCGGCTCGGTTTCGCTCGATTCCGCCAGCACGACACGGCCAGCACGCGTATCGCGCACAAACCGGTAGCTTCGCCTGTCACGGCCGATCGAGACATGCGCAACGGCGTCGATCCAGAAGCGCGGCTGCTCGCCGGACGAAATCGCAAAATCGAATGTTTCGTCATCGGGTGCGTCCTCGATGACATCCTGAAGCTCCTGCTTCAAGAGCTCCAGCCGTGTGCGCTGAACGTCGCGCGCGTCGTGGACCAGGTCTTCCCGGTCGGCCAGCGCGGTCTTGACCTCGAGGATGGCTGCCGACAGCCGGCGCACATTGTCCTGTTCAATGGCCTTTTCGGTGTTCTCGCTCATGGTTCCAGTTCCCGAACCCTAAAACTAAGGTAAACAAAACCTTAGCACATCGAAAATGGCTTGTGTGTGCAGTGCGTCAATAAGGTTTACGCGCGGAGCGGAGCGCAATTCACCGTGCGGTGCGGGAAATGAGTTTGGCCACGAATTCGGGCTCCTCGAGCGGCAGCATGTGGCCAACATTGGGCAACAGATGCAGCGCAACATGCGGCGGCAGGTTTTCGGTCTGGGAAACGGGCAGAACGTTGTCGATGGTGCCCCATGCAACGGCCACGGGAACGGACAAACCGCCGATCTGTTCACGCGGGATAGCGCCCTGACGGCCGTCCCGCGTAATCGCATTGGCCACCGTGGTCAGGCCCTCGCAATAGCCTTCGCGCGCCCGCAGTGACATTTCTTCACTGACTGCGGTTGCGTTGATCTCACAGTTCCAGCCAGTCATGGCTTCCATGCAGGACCGGATTTCGGGTTCGTTCCGGGCGGCAGCGAACCGCCTGAGCAACCGCGCATTGATCTCCGGTCCGAAGCCGCCGGGTGCAAGCAATGTCAGCGAGGCGACACGTTCCGGCTCGGCAAGCGCCATCAGGACCGATATGGCTCCGCCCATAGAATGACCGGCCAGATGAACCCGTTCCAGGCCGCGTTCCTTCAGGTCAGCGAGCAAGGCCCGCACCGCCTTTCCGGGTGTACCGGGCTCAGGCCAGGGGTGCGAATTGCCGTGAGAGGGCAGATCGTAGGCGATCACGCGGTTGGTCTGCGCGAGTGACGGAACCACGTCGCGCCATGCGGCGTGGGTACCGGCAAATCCATGGATCAGAACAATCGTGTCGCCGGTCGTACCGGCTTCCTGCGCAAACAGCTTCATCGTGGTCTCATCGTGGAGCCAGCGACAAAGCACGGCCGCGCATTCGGGTAAAGTGGCAGCGGTTTGAGAAGCGCCTGATCCGTCAGCTTGCGGAGACAAGTCCAGCGGCGCTGATCGCATCAGTCAGTCGATCCGTCAGGTCTGCGGGATATTCCGCTTCAATGAAGAACTGGCGCGGATTGGCTGCAAATACCGGGTAGTTCTCGATAATTTCGGATCGCAACTGGTCAGCCTTCGCCTGGTCACTCGCACGATGCGCGACGATCATGCGCGCCGCCAGATAATGCGCGCGTTTGGTGGTTTCGAGCGCAAGTGTAGCATTCGCGGCCTTTTCGTCTTCGTCGAGCATGAAGGCCGCAAGAAACAGCGAATAGTCCCACCAGCCCGGTCGCGCGCTCGATGCCCGCACCGCCCGCTCAAGGACGGGTACGGCTTCCGAATAGGCGCCGGAAAACACCAGCGCGTAGGCAAAGGACGCCGCCATGCTGAGATCGAATACGTTTAGTTCATAGGCCTTGCGCATCCAGACAAGGCCCTCGCTTTCGTTGCCCATCCGCTGCAACAGGTAGCCATAGGCGCGGTGTGCATAGGGGCTGGTCGGACCCATCTGGATAGCACGCCGGGCGCATTCCAACGCGCGGTCACGCGTAAAATCCTCGGCGTATTCGAACCGGTTGACGATGCCCTGCAACTCGAGCGAGGCCAGTTCGGAATAAATCAGGGGCGATCGCTGCTGCTCCTCTTCAAGGGCAGTCATGCAATCGAAGGCGCGGATGAACTGTTCCTCGCCTGGGTCGCGGTAGTAATAGTCGTTTTCCAGCAGGCAGGTGATCAGTGGCGTCGTGATGCCGTTGTTTGCCAGAAAGGCGTAGATGGCGCCCGAAACCGGCGCGACACTGGTCAGAATGTCGGCAATCATGTCTTCGGCAGCGACCGGATCAACCTCGCGCGTAACCAGATTGCGTGACGATTGGGCGTGCTGAAGGGCAATGCTGACTTCGGTTTCGCCGGGAACCTGCGAAACCCCGAACTGGAAGGCCGTTTCGTTGTTGGATGCCGCCTCGACCTCTTCCGGTGACAGGTCGACATATTCGATCGTGTCGAAACCGGCGAGTGCGACCCGCAATATCGCTGCCACCCTGTCCACATTGCCCTGGTCCGGCGCTGCACTGACATGTACCGATGGCAGCTTGGTTGCAGGGATGAATGCCACTTCGCCTTTTGTTTCTGGCCCGGTTCCGCTCCCCACCCAACCGTCAATACCGGTGCGATAGGCTAGGATTGCCAGCAACACTGCGACTGCGCTCATGGCGATCCACACCAGCCGCAGTTCGCTGCGCCCGACCGGCGAAGTCCCGGCCGCGGGCGCTGCCGCCTGCTCTTTGCCCGGCGCTGTAGACGAACCTCCGGCTTCGCCTGCAGGATCACGCGTGCCGAGGGCCTCCGACGCTTCGGCCGTCGAAACCTGCTCATCGATCGCTACATAGGAATAGGAAGGAACATAACCGCCGCGCGGGATGACGATACGCAGCCGGTCGCCCGCGCCTTCGCCCTCGTAATATTGCGTCAGAAGATCACGCAGCCGGGTCGCCTGAACGCGCACCACTGCATCTGTCGATGGGTCGAACTCGTCCGTTCGCCCGAAGACGTCGAGCGCAATTGCATAGCCTTTCAGAGCTTCGCTCTCGCCCGCTTGCTCGCGCCCGACGAGATATCGCAACAGGTCTCGCGCACGGCCGGACCGGGCAAAAGCTTCGCTGTCGAGCACCTTATCAAGGGCTTCTTCCACTTCGACGGCAAGTGGCGCGAGCCGCGGCAAACGTCAATCTCCCTTCCCTAAGGTAAGACGATTGATCATACGCTTGATTAGGAGGTGCACAAGTACGCGTTGACACCAGTGCCAACGCGTATTTGTGTTAGTAATTACTTACTTAAATGGCGGAAGCGGCGAGTATCCGGTTGGCCGCGGACACCACGGCCTCCAGCGAGGCAGCCACGATGTTGGTGTTGATGCCGACGCCGAACAGCTTCCCGCCCGGATGTTCCATCTCCATGTAGCAGATGGCGGCAGCGTTTGATCCGCGCTGCATGGAGTGTTCCGAATAGTCAACCACCGACAGCTCAACGCCGATATGCTTTGATAGCGCATCGACAAAACCGTCGATCGGCCCTGTTCCCGAACCGGAAATCGTCATTTCCTTGCCGCCATCGACAATCGTCGCCTCCACGATGCGTCGGCCTTTCGCCTGCTCGTCGGGGAAGGTGCGGTGATCGAGGAACTTGAGCCGCCCGCCTGGCTGGTCGACATAGTCCTGAATGAACTGGTCATAGATCCGCTTCGACGGAAGCTCACGGCCTTCCTGGTCGGTGATCGCCTGGATCTCCTGACTGAACTCGACCTGCAGGTTGCGCGGCAGGTTGAGCCCGTAGTCCGCCTGCAGCACATAGGCGATGCCGCCCTTTCCGGACTGTGAGTTGATGCGGATGATCGCCTCATAGGTGCGTCCGACATCCTGCGGATCGATTGGCAGATAAGGCACCTCCCACAATGGCTTGTTGGCCTTGCGGATCGCCTTCATGCCCTTGTTGATCGCATCCTGATGCGAGCCGGAAAACGCCGTGTAGACGAGTTCCCCCACATAGGGATGACGCTCGGGTATCTTCATCTGGTTCGAATACTCGTACACATCCTTCATGCGGGTAATGTCGGAGCAATCGAGCATCGGATCGACGCCCTGCGTGTACATGTTGAGCGCCAACGTGACGATATCGACATTGCCCGTGCGTTCACCATTGCCGAACAGGGTGCCCTCCACTCGGTCGGCGCCGGCCATCAGACCAAGCTCCGTCGAGGCAATACCGGTGCCACGGTCATTGTGAGGATGCAGCGAAATGATCAGATCATCGCGCCGATCCAGATTGCGGCACATCCACTCGATACGGTCGGCATAGATGTTCGGCGTCGACATCTCGACCGTTGAAGGCAGGTTGATGATCAGCTTGTTGTCCGGCGTGGGATCGACGATCTCGATAACGGCGTTGCAGATCTCGAGTGCCACTTCCAGTTCCGTGCCGGTGAAGCTCTCCGGCGAATACTGGAACCGGTAGCCGCCACCGGCCTTGGCCGCCATATCGGTGATCATCTTTGCCGCATCGGTAGCGATCTGCTTGATGCCGCTGACATCCTTTTCGAACACGACGCGGCGCTGCAATTCGCTGGTCGAATTGTAGAAGTGCACGATCGGCCGGTGCGCGCCGTCGAGCGCCTCGAATGTGCGCTCGATCAGTTCAGGCCGGCATTGGACCAGAACCTGAAGCGAAACGTCCTGCGGTACCCCGGCTTCGGTGATCGCCCAGCGGGCGAAATCGAAGTCCGTCTGCGAGGCGGACGGAAAACCGATCTCAATTTCCTTGAACCCCATTTCGAGCAGCAGGCCAAACATGCGCGCCTTGCGCTCGTGGCCCATCGGGTCGATCAGCGCCTGATTGCCGTCCCGAAGGTCGACCGAACACCAGATCGGCGCCTGCTCGATCTGTTTCGATGGCCAGGTTCGGTCCTCGAGAACGACTTGCGGATAATGTTCGTACTTACTGGCGGCGTCCGGCATGCCCTTCACGGGCCGCCCGGACGATGGGGTTTCTTCTCGCTTGTTCATTGTCTTCGCTCCGGCTGCGTCACGGTCCTATGCGGCGCCGGTGACACAAGATTGAATTCGATGGTTGAGTTGGCAAGGAGCAGCAGCCGTGGCCGGCCAGTTCGACCGCCGGGCGCTCCTTCTCAGCGAGCCCGGCGATCGCCGCTAAGGCCGAGTAGACGGAGCGTCGAGAAAAGTGCGCGCATGGTCTCGCCCGCGAAAGCGGAGCGCTGAGAAACCGGGAATGTGGCGCGTGTCGACATGGACGGCGTGATAGCGCGAAGCCTTTGGCGAGGCAAGCCTGCTCGACTTGATACGTCCAAACGGGGCTGGGCGCTATTCGGCTTCGGCCGGCAGAAGCACCAGCGCATTGTTTACCTTCCAAAGGCCCGGCGCTTCGAAAACCTGCCCTTCGGCGGCAACCGAAACCTGACTGGAAGGTCCACCGTCGAGATTGATCGCACGCTCGCAGCCTAGGCCGCCATCGTCGATATCCGTCGACAGAAGATCGCCGAATTCGAAAAGGCTGAGACCACCCGAAATGTGAGCCAGTGTCACCGATCCCTCATCATCGATGCAGACCGCGCTTCGGTTCAAGCGATCGAAAGAGTTGCTGTAGATGCCGTTTGTACCACCCGGATCGACCACCAGCGGACCCGACTGGACGGCCATGTCGAACTCTTCGCTGCCCTGAAACTGTCGTGCCGGCAGGATGCCGACTTCGTCGCCGCGACTGTAGAGTATGCCTGACAGCGGAGTAGCCGCCTTTTCTTCATCGAAGGAGCTGATCTCGCGACCATTCGCGACCAGCAGCCCAACAGGGCTCAGGCGGGAACGGATATCCAGATCGAAGAACCCGGCATTCATAGCCACAACTGCGCTCTTCGAGCGGCGAAACTCCTCAGCCGTGCTGCCAAAGGCGTTTTCCGAATGGGCGACGGAAAGCCTGTATTTCTTCGGCTCGAACCGCCATGCGTGCAGGCTGATCCCGTAATCTGTCGCCACAGCGCGCTGGTAGGTCAGCCCGTCGCCAATACCCTCCCAACCAGCCGACAGCGAAGCCAGACGCAGGGCCGGGACCGGATCGCCCATGTCAGTCGCTGCAAAGATGCTGAGACGCGGATAATCAGGGTCGATATTCAGCGCAGCGGCCAGATGCAGCTCGACATCGTTTTCGTCTGCTCCTGAAACCTCCGCGAGATCGGCCAGGGCTCCGTGGGCGGCAGCAAAGGACGGGTCGGTTTCAAGTGCGGCGTTGAGCAGCGCCGCCGCCTCGTCAAACCGGCGTGCCTGCGCCAGCCGCCGTGCGGCCAGAAATTGCGCGAACGCGAAACTGTTTCGTGTCGCCGGCTTGGCCGTGTGCAAGGCGCGCAGGCTCTGCGGCGAAAGATCGAGCGCGAAGAGCACCGTTTCCGGCAGCACCTTGTAGTGTTCAACGAAAAAGTCCGTCGGACCGGCCACGCTCGCCGTCGCGAGAACCGTCCCGTCGGCGGCGGAAAAATCGACATCGAAGATGGTGTTGTCGTCCCGAATGGAAACTTTTGACGCAAGGTTGTGAGAAGCGCTGGTGAGCGGCGCGCGGCTGGTCAGCGCGCTCGATACCGAAACGCCGTTTTCGACGAGATGTTCGACCAGATTGCGTGCAAGCTTGTCACCCAGATAGCGCGCATCGTCATTGTTGCGGTCCGCTTCGGGCAGTTCGATGCGAAGTTCGGGAATGCCGCCACGCTCAACCGAGGGCAGATGCGGCGCACTATCGAGCTCCAGCGAGGCAGCGGCGGTCAATCCATCGGTCGCCAGCCGACGCGGAAAAACGAAATCGCCGAGATCGAGATCGATCACGCCGAGCTTCCCGTGCACGGGGTTCTGCTTGCCCTCGGTGTAGTTGGACACCGTGTCGGCAAGGAACGAACCGAGCCGGCTGCCGGTCAGATAGCCGTCGGAGCCATGCGCGCGCCGGTCTTCGCCAAGCAGCGCGGCAACGAACAGCCTGCGGAACGTGCCGTCGTCAGAGACGGATTCGCCCGGCCTTCCCGATGTGATCAGCTGGCGCACGGGCTGCGACGCGGCCTGATGAATGGCCGCTGGCACCTCAATGTCCCGCATGACGTTAAAGACCGTTCCGGCAAAGCAGGAATCGAAAATCGCCAGGACATGGCGCGACCTGATTTCACGCAGATATTCGCCAAAGCGGCGCATGGAGAGCGCGTCCCGCCTGAACCCGGCAGCGTTTTCGCCATCGGGCAGCGGGGCTTCTTTCGGGACGAGATAGCCCTCGCCGTCGATCGTATGCCCGTGACCGGCAAACCATATGATCAGCCGCGCGTCCGGATCAGCACCCGGCCCGTAGACAAAGTCCTCCAGCGCATCGACAAGCGCATCGCGGTCGGGATCGGTTACCAGCGTGACCTCGGCAAAGCCGGAGACTTTCAGCGCCTCTTCGACCGCTATCGCATCCGCGACCCCGTTCTTCAGCTGTTTCCAGCCACCGGAATAGTTGTCGATGCCAATGACGAGTGCATGCGAAGCCGTGAACTGCGCCTTCGCGGTGGGCGCGATACCGCTTGCGCCGCGCTCGGCGGCCCACAGGCCGCTGGCGCAGAAAACCACAATTGCCGCAGCGAGGATACGAAGCGCACCCATGCGTTCCCGCTCACCCAAATTCACACCCGACACTCCCATAAACAGAAATATCGGGCAAATTACGGAGCGTAAGAAAATGACGTTGTGGTTACACCCTGCGCGCCACAAATCGCGCGATCGCAGGCCCGGCCAGCAACACGATAAGGAAGCGCAACATCTGCAGAGCCATGACGAACGAGATGTCTATGCCATCGGCGGCGGCCGCGATGATGGCCACGGAATCCATGCCTCCGGGGCTGGTCGCCAGATAGGCAGTCAGCGGATCGACCCCTGCAAACTCGGCCAACAGAAACGCGACCACACCGCAGATTGCGATCAGGATAAGGATCGCTGCCGTCACCTGAGGCAGAGACCGGCGTATCTGGGTTATCGTCTCGTGGCGAAATTTCAGGCCGATCGTCCAGCCGACGATAGCGTAGCCGAGTGCAAGCAACCACTCGGGCAACTGGTACTCCACGCCTAACCCCGCCTTCAGCGCGAATGCGAGAACCATTGTGCCAATGAACTGCGGCGATGCCATGCGCATCAGCCGCCCGACCCACGGGCCTGCAACAACCACGAACGCCGTGGCGGCCAGCGGCACAGCCTGTAGCGGCGGGAACCAGTCGGTGACCACGTCAGGTGTATCACCCACCCAAAGGCGCGCGATTACGGCAGCCGCCGCCGTGACCAGCACAACCCGATAATACTGCATGAAAGCGACAAGGCGCTGGTCGGCACCAAATGCGCCAGCCATCAGCACCATGGCCGATGCGGCACCGGGCGCCGATCCCCAAACAGCCGTTGTTCCGGGCAGGATCTTCCAGAAACTGATCAGCCAGCCGAGGAAGCTGCTCGCAACCAGTGTAACGAACACGCATCCTACAAGCAGAGGCCAGTTCGCCAGAAAGGCCGGCAGAAACTCCGGCGATAACGAATTCGCCACCAGGCACGCGACGACCGCCTGCGCCAGCACAAAAGCCGGCTGCGGCATGCGGATCGATGCGCCCTGAACGCCAAGCAGGATGCCGACAAGCATTGGGCCTATCAGGAACGCTGCCGGCATGTGAGCGAGTTCGAGCGCGGCTCCCGCAACGGCCGAAAGCACGAACAGCCCCAGCCACTGCAGCCAGTGAGGCCATCCGTCGATCGGCCCTTGTTCAGGCGCGGACGGTTCCGCTTGCCGGCTCACGCGAAAGGCACCGCGGCAGAGCCGGTGGGCAGCTTTGCTTCATCGTCCGGTTCAACATGGATGATGACCCGAACAGAAGGTATGTCAGCGCTCAGCGCCTCCTCGATCCTGTCGCAGATCGCATGGCTGTCAGCTACCGTCATCTGCGCATCGACCACGAGGTGAAACTCGATGAAGGTCGCCCTTCCCGCAATGCGCGTCTTGAGGTCATGGACCTCCAATGCGCCTCTTGAGTTGGCTGAGATGATGTCGCGGATGCGCAGATGTTCGTCCGCATCCACGGCGCGGTCCATCAGCCCGTCAACCGACGTTCTGATCACCTTCCAGCCTTGCCAAAGAATGTTGAGCGCGACGACCAGCGCCAGCAACGGGTCGAGGAAATACCACCCCGTGAGAACCGCGCCGATCAGGCCGGCGATCACCCCCACCGAGGTGACGACGTCTGTCAGTATATGCCTGCCGTCGGCGACAAGCGCCGGCGACTTGCTGACCGATCCGACACGCACAAGGAGCCACGCCCACAGGCCGTTCATGACGGCCGCTGCGCCATTCACCGCCAGTCCGGGCCAGGGTTGATCGAGCGCTACAGGCGTCTGCCAGGCCCGCCAGACTTCCATGAGGATGAGCAGTGCGGCGACGACGATGAGCACGCCTTCGAGCACCGCGGAAAAATACTCAGCCTTGTGATGGCCGTGCTGATGCGAACTGTCAGCCGGCTTGTGCGAGACGAGGATTGCCCAGAACGCTGCACCCGCGGCGATAACGTTGACGATGGACTCAAGTGCGTCCGAGAACAGCGCCACCGACCCCGTCATCCGCCATGCGACGAATTTGAGCCCCATGACGGCGAAGGCGATCACGATCGACCAGGCGGCCAGCCTTCGTACGCGCTCCTTTGCCGTCATCTGCTGCAATCACGCCGCCTTGGTTTTTGCCCGCCTGGGCAGGTGCGCCACCACATTCTCGATCATCCGCATGCCGGCGTTCTGGCCAAGCGTCATTATCGATTCCGGATGAAACTGGACGGCCGCAACGGGTTCGTTCTTGTGCTCGAAGGCCATGACAACGCCATCCTCGGTTTCGGCGGTGACGATGAAATCGTCCGGCAACCTGACGGGATCGGCAAAGATGGAATGGTAGCGTCCCACCGTCACTTCCTTGGGAAGACCCGAAAATACCAAACCCGGTTCATTGACCCGCACCCGAGACGGCTTGCCGTGCATGGGTTCACGCAACTGCCGCAGCTCGCCGCCATAGGCTTCCGCCAACGCTTGCAGCCCAAGACAAACGCCAAAGATCGGAATGTCGCGCGACCGGGCGCGGGTGATCGTCGCCTTGGTGTCGAAATCCTTGGGCATTCCGGGTCCGGGAGACAGCACCACAAGATCCGGCTGAAGGCGGTCAAAAACCTCGTCCGCCACCGGTGTGCGAACCGTCGTGACCTGCGCGCCCGTCTGACGGAAATAATTCGCCAGCGTATGCACGAAACTGTCTTCGTGGTCGACCAGAAGGATCGACAACCCCTCGCCTACACGCGCCGCACTCCGCTCCTTGTTGGCCGCGTTGCCGGCAGAAGCCTCACGGATCGCCGCCAGCATCGCCGACGCCTTGAGTTCGGTCTCTGCTTCCTCGTCTTCGGGCACGGAATCGTAGAGCAAGGTGGCGCCGGCGCGCACTTCCGCCAGCCCGTCCCTTATACGGATGGTGCGCAGCGTCAGCCCGGTGTTCAGGTCGCCGTTGAAATGTACCATACCGATAGCCCCGCCATACCAGGCGCGCGGGCTTTTCTCGTTTTCCTCGATGAAGCGCATCGCCCACAATTTCGGCGCGCCGGTCACCGTCACAGCCCAGGCATGGGACAGGAAGGCGTCGAACGCATCCATGCCGGCGCGCAGGCGGCCCTCGATATGGTCGACCGTGTGGATGAGGCGCGAATACATCTCGATCTGCCTGCGGCCGATGACGCGCACTGAGCCCGGCTCGCACACACGGCTCTTGTCGTTGCGGTCGACGTCGGAACACATGGTGAGTTCGGACTCGTCCTTTTTCGAGTTCAGCAGTTTGAGGATCTGCTCGCTGTCGGAAATGGCGTCGTCGCCGCGCCGTATCGTGCCCGAGATCGGGCAGGTTTCCACGCGCCTGCCCGACACGCGCACGAACATTTCAGGCGACGCGCCGATCAGATACTCGCGCTCGCCGAGATTGATGAAGAAGGAGTAGGGTGACGGGTTGATAATCTTCAACCGCCGGGCGATCTCCGACGGGCTGGTTTCGCAGCGCTCATAGAAAAGCTGACCGGGAACCACCTCGAACAGATCGCCGCGCAGGAAACTTTCCTTGGCCTTCTCCACCAGCCGCGAATATTCGCCGGGCTCATGGTCGCCACGCGGTGGCTGCGTGGCGGAGGGAACGAACGGCTCGTTCGCGCCGCCGCGCTCCACGCCCTCGGTCGAGAAGCCGTCGCCTGCATAGTCATAGCGGTCATGCCAAGCCTTGGCGGAATGGTGATCGACCACCAGTATCTCGTCGGGGAGATAAAGCACCAGATCGCGCTGGCTCTCACCGCGCTCAAGCTTCTGCTTCACCGGATCGAACTGGAATGCCAAGTCGTATCCGAATGCGCCATAGAGGCCGAGATTGCCGTCCTCGCCGGTGCGGAACAGGTCGACCAGCGCCCTGAGAACGGTAAACACGGTCGGCGCACGCGAGCGCTCTTCCTCCACGAACACCCTGCTGGGTTCGGCAACCTGAAGCCTGATCTCGTGGTCTTCAGCACTTTCGATGCTCACCTCGTCGAGATCGGATACCGCACCGAGGATGACCGGAAGAAGGATCGCGCCACGGTCATTGAGCGCCTCGATACGCATCGCCCTGCCCCGGGCTGTTATTGCGACAGGCGGATCGACGATTGCCGTGTCCCAGCGCGTGTAGCGGCCGGGATATTCGTAATTGGAGGAGAACACGCAGCCGCGGCGCGAATTGAGCGCGTCGATATAGGTTTCGATCGCGTCCTCATATGGCGTTTCGTGCCGGCTGCGTGTGACAGCGATGCCGCCTTCCGTCACGAAGCGCTCCGCGCCATTCTCAAGTGTCTCGACTGTCATTCCAAGTCTCCGTCCTTCGCCCGACAAGGACCGGGGGACACAACAAAAAATGGCCGCCCGGTCATCCCGTTGCGGCCATTGCATTTTCGCGCACGCGTATCGTCAGGCCGCTATTTGCAGCCCCACCACCACAGATTGCTGGTCGAAAGCGTGTTCATCGGCAGTTTCATTAGCTGCGAAACCACGGTGGCGCAAGCCGGAATCACGGCTTCTAAAAAGCCCTGACAACAGAAACGGCCAGCCATGACAGACTGGCCCAGGCGACACCCAACGCCCAGCCACCTGCAACGTCGCTCGGCCAGTGAACGCCGAGATAGATGCGGCTGAGACCAACGGCGACAGAGACCAGCACCGCGACTGCAAGCACATAGATGCGAACCATGCGGCTTGGCACCAATCTCACGATCACTGCCGCAAGCGTCAGATAAACGATCGTGCTCATTGTCGCGTGCCCGCTGGGAAAGCTCGCCGTATGCGTGACCACCAGATGATCGACCATGTCCGGGCGGGCGCGGTCATAAAGCACCTTGAGGCCCTGGCTGAGCAAGGTGCCTGTTCCGACCGAAAGCACGACATAGGCAGCCGGCCCGAACTTGCGCACCACCAGCATGTAACCCACCACCACGGCAATCACAGACAGGAGAATCGGGTAGCCGCCGAGCGAGGTGATCTCTGTCACCGTTTCCTCAAACCAGGCCGGCCCGAGCGGGTCGGTCACGTCAGCGGGATTGCGAAACGCTAGCAGCAGCGTTTCGTCCAGTTGCCTGATCTCGTTTTCGTTCACTTCATCAGCGATCTGGAAGAACGCATAGAGCGAGACGCCGATGACCCCCAGCAGCGCGACCAGACCGGAGGACCCGCGCAGGCCGTTTGTGAACGCAGACATAGCCTTCACGGAGCCCGCTTCGCTTTCGAGCGCTTCCTGCCCGCTGCGGCACGTTTCGGGGGTGACACCAGGGCAGCGGCGGCGCGCACGCGCTCAAGGTCGAACTTCGACCTCATCGCAGCTTCCGCTCTTTGGAGCGCAATGCCGGAATGTCGGATGGCGTTTTCGCGAAATGCCGGATCATCGGTACGCGCCAGCGCGCCAAAGGCTTTCTGCAGGCGGATTTGAACCTCGGCTATCGCGGCGCCGTCGCGCGCGATCGGCGCAAACAAATCATCGAAAATGTCGGCGATGGCGATCGACGGCACATAGACCTGCGGGTGGACGGGTTCGATTTCGCTGTCATCCGGTCCGGCCCAGATGGACATGATGCGCACACCGCGCCCGATGACATCAATGGCGGTTCCGGGATCGTTCAGCCCCGGAGACAGGGCGCGCGAAGCGATCTCGGCCAGAACGCAAAGCCCGAAACGCGGGTCCTGATCGAACGATCTCTCATCGGCAACCGTGAATGCCGATGCAATGGAAGCCGGTTTAAGATCGCCCTTGGCGCCGGCAATCCACGCCAACGGGCGTTTCAGATCGACGAAAGTGCCCGGCAGTGCGCCAAGATAAATACGAGCGCCGAACTCTTCCGCGCGGCCCGCTATCGCACCAACATCGACATGCTGCACATAGCCGATCCGGCTGGAGAAGACCGGTTCCGCATTTGCCGGCAGCGAAGCGGGCTCATCCCACGGCGTGCCGCCAAGGTTGGGTCGCTTCTTGCGTATGCGCATGGCCGAGGTGCTTGCGTCTTCCACCTCTTCGGTTGTTTCGCCTACCCGGCCAAGCCGCAGCAGATAGTCGATCCAGCGCAAGAGAGTGACGACGATAAGCAGGATGACAAGGATAGTGACTGCGAACAGCACCACCCGTCCGCGCTCGCCATAGAGGCCCATCGCCAGCGTGACGATTGCGACAACCGAAAACAGGAACGAGCCGACGAACGTCGCCAGTACGTTGAGGGTCGTTCTGTCTTCGATCAGCAGCTTTGTTGCGCGCGGGGTGACATTGCTTGTGGCCGCCGAATAGGCAGCCACCGTCGCGCTCAGCGAGAAGGTTGTAACCGCCAGCATGCTGGTAGCTATGATGTTGAGAATGCGGTCGACGGCGTCGGCGCCGATCTTGGCCGACAGCCCGGCAGGCAGATAGGGCGAAACCAGAAGTGAGACCAGCGCAGCGCCCACTGCCAGCAAGGAAATGAGCGTGGCACGCAGCCACAATTTGCGGGTCAGGCGCGCAAACTGCCAACCCCACTTCGATACCGATGCAGCACGCATTCCGAGCATGGCTTGGTATGAACGGTCTCACGCGCTCGCGCAACAACGGTGGGTGGGGCGACAATTTCCGTCAGTGGGCGCGGCCAAGCCCCATACGCGCGAGAAGCCTGTCGCCAAGCATGATCTGGTGATAGAGCGCCGCGCCGATATGGACCGCGATCAGGCCGATCAGAAGCCAACTCGCTAGGCCGTGTGCTGCTCGCGGCGGATAGGCGTGGAAATCCGGCAGCGGACCCGGTTGTCCCAAAAACAGGATTTCTGCCGCGCCCGACAGCGCCAGCATGGCAACGCCGCTCGCGCCCATGACGAGGATGAGCGCATAAAGCAGCCAGTGTGCGAGACGCGCCATGATCGACTGCCAGCGCGGCATGTTCGGCTCGACAGGCTTGCGCTCCGCAAATGCCCACCAGGCAATGCGCGCCAGGGTCAGCAGAACGACAAGACCGCCAGTGACCGCGTGGACCCGCAGAACCTGTGTCCGCGTTGCGTCATCGACCAGCCTTTCCAGCATGGTTCCTGATCCGAGAAGGGCGAATATGGCAGCGGCGGTCGCCCAGTGCATTGTCATCGCCATTGCGCCGTAGGTGCGGTTGTCGCCTTTCCATCTCATCGCAAAATTCCTTGCATTCTGGAACCAACTGCTATTTGTATAGCATACAATATAAATGGATAGCAAGCTATATAATGCAGTTCGTCAGGGAACAATCGTCAGGCTATATGACCAACTGGGCCGCGCGCATGTTTGCCCGTGCGATCGACCAGAAACTCAAACCGCTTGGGCTGTCATCGGCTTACATGCCGGTTATCTTCGCGCTCGCCCGGGGCGATGCGTTGTCGCAGCGCGCACTGACTGAAGCTGCCGCCATCGAGCAGCCCACGATGGCCGCCACACTCAAGCGAATGGAGCGCGACGGTCTGGTGGCCAAACGGCCCGATCCGGATGATCGCCGCAGTTCGTTCTATTCGCTAACGCCCAAGGGTCTCGAATTGACGGAGGCCGTTCGCGCGGCCGGCCACGCCGTCAACGACGCAGCCATGGAAGGCCTAAGCGACGACGAGCGGGCGGCCTACCTCGCCTTGCTGGGCAAGGTCATTGCAAATCTGGAAAGGACGACGCGCGGCTGAAAATGCCGGGCGGTCAGAACAGCCCTTCGATCAGCCCTTCATCGTTGAGGAAGATCTTTTCCGATGCCGGCGTGCGCGGCAGGCCGGGCATGGTCATGATCTCCCCGCAGATGGCGACGACGAAGCCGGCGCCGGCCGACAGCCGCACTTCGCGCACCGGCACGACGTGATCGACAGGCGCGCCGCGCAGGTTCGGGTCGGTCGAGAAGGAATACTGGGTCTTGGCCATGCAGACCGGCAGATTGCCGTAACCTGCCTCTTCCCACTGGTGAAGTTGGCTGCGCACGCTCTTGTCGGCAATCGCCTCCGAGCCGCGATATATGCGCCTGACCACCGTATTGATCTTATCGAAAAGCGGCATCTCGTCGTCATAAAGTGGCGAGAACTGGGCCATCCCGCTGTCGGCCATCTCGGCCACCTTGCGCGCCAGCTCTTCCGTTCCCTCCGATCCCTTGGCCCAATGCCGGCAGAGCACGGCCTCCGACCCCTGGGATACCACGAACTCCCTGACCGCCGCGATTTCTGCGTCGGTGTCGGCGCTGAAATGGTTGATGGCGACAACGGCAGGCACGCCGAACTGCTTCACGTTTTCGATGTGCCGCCCGAGATTTGCGCAGCCCTTGACGACCGCATTGACGTCTTCCTTGCCGAGGTCTTCCTTCTTCACGCCGCCATTCATCTTCAGCGCACGAACGGTGGCGACAATGACGACAGCCGACGGCTTGAGGCCGGCCTTGCGGCATTTGATGTCGAAGAATTTCTCCGCACCCAGATCGGCACCGAAACCGGCTTCGGTGACGACATAGTCGGCCAGCTTCAGCGCGGTCTGGGTGGCAACCACCGAGTTGCAGCCATGCGCGATGTTGGCGAACGGCCCGCCATGCACGAAGGCAGGGTTGTTTTCCAGCGTCTGCACCAGGTTTGGCGACATCGCGTCTTTCAAGAGCACCGCCATCGCGCGGTCGGCCTTGATGTCACGTGCATAGACCGGCGTCTTGTCGCGTCGGTAAGCCACGATGATGTCGCCTAGCCGCTTTTCCAGATCCTTGAGGTCGGTGGCCAGGCACAGGATCGCCATCACCTCGGAGGCGACCGTAATGTCGAAACCGGCCTCGCGCGGGAACCCGTTCGCCACGCCGCCCAGCGACACGTTGATCTGGCGCAACGCGCGATCATTCATGTCCATCACGCGGCGCCAGACAACGCGGCGAATGTCGATGCCCAGTTCGTTGCCCCAGTAGATATGGTTGTCGATCATCGCCGACAGCAGATTGTGGGCAGTGGTGATGGCGTGGAAGTCGCCGGTAAAGTGAAGGTTCATGTCCTCCATCGGCACGATCTGCGCATAACCGCCGCCGGCAGCACCGCCCTTCATGCCGAAATTGGGCCCGAGCGACGCTTCGCGAATGCAGATGGCCGCCTTCTTGCCAATGCGGTTGAGCCCGTCGCCAAGCCCGACCGTCGTCGTCGTCTTGCCCTCACCGGCCGGCGTCGGATTGATTGCCGTGACCAGGATCAGCTTGCCGTCCTTCTCACCCTTCTTGGAGGCGATGAACTCTGACGAGAGCTTGGCCTTGTCATGCCCGAAAGGCAGCAGATGCTCCGGCGGAATGCCCAGCTTCGCGCCGATTTCCATGATCGGCTTTTTGTTGGCGGCGCGTGCGATCTCGATATCGGATTTGACTTCGGCCATGTATACAACCTCCCCACTTGGAATGATCTCAAGTGCCATTTTCAGGGTTTCGATACAATCCTATGTCAAGATTGTATACAAGCACGAGCTGCTGCGCGCATTTCCCGATCGCAAGCCGGCCGATGCCACGGCGGGACTAAATCCAATCGCCGCCGGACACACCATCCTGAAACTGCCACGCAATGCACGAATTGCGACAGGCCGCACAAGCGGGCCAACCTATGAGCTGCATTCCTTCCGAAGTGGCAGGGCCTACTGTTGCGCAATGTGACGTAGGTGAGCAACGCCGCGCGTCGACCTAGTCGATCTTGTTGTCTGATGCGGCAGCCGGTTGCCGGCCACAATCGAAGCACCAGATGAAACCATTGGCACCCGCTATAGCCATCGCGGACGAAGCTGTTTGCATTTTGTGTTTCGTCCCGCGTTTAGATGCATATCCACCCGGAGAAACCGAATGAAAATCTTCAGACTGGAACCGATCACCTCCCCTGACGACCCGAACTGGGACCTGGCCCCATCTCAGGGAACTGTCGTCGTCAGAGCGGAATCGCCCGCAGACGCTCGCATTGTCGCCAGCGAGGCAGAGGACGATTTCCTTGGCTCCGGCGCCTTGCCGGCCGACGACAAATCAACCCGCTTCGCGAGCGCATTTCGCAACGACAAGCTCTACAGCGTGTCCGAAGTGACCGACGATGAGCACTCTGCTGACGGACCGCGCGAAGTGCTGGAAGGCGAGATAGAGCCGGACATACTTTTGAAAAGCTGATCGCTCGGGAAAGATCGCTAACGGTCCAGCACGTCCCTGATCTCGGTCAGATTGGTGCGCACGCGCAGCACGTAAAAGCCCATCGTGGCCAGGTGGGTGGGCATGATCCAACCGGCTTCGCGGCCGTTGGAAATGATGAAGGGGCGGATTTCCAGCGCGGCGGTGAACTGGTTGTCCAGCCGGTCCCATAGCGGCCCAAGCCCGCGCGAATTGATGATATCGTGGAAATCGGCCCGTGCGCCCTTCATGATCCCGTAATAGCCGTAGAGCTGACCGTAGGCGAACCAGAAGCGGTCATCAGCGCGGGTGTCGAACCAGCCGCGATTGTAGTTTTCCGAGCGCTCGCGAAGGATATCGGAGGTCGAGCCGATATCGTTGGCGATACGGTCGATGAAGGTCAGCAAATTGTCAGCCCGGCCGTCGAATGTCGCGTCGCAGCTTCCCAGCCTGTCGTTGAAATTGCCGAGGTCGCGGATAGCCGAGCGGTAGAAGGACGGCGTCGGTGTTTTCGGTCCGAACGGGTTCAGCCCGAAATACCAGGTCTCCTCGTCGAACTGCATGTTGCCCCGTGCATCCTGCAGGTTCTGGTCCACCTGCGATGTGCCGCGGATACGACCGAGCGTGTCGACCAGTTCAACCGTCGTGCGCCGCACCGTCTGGTTGATGCCGCGCTGGAACGACGCCTTGTTGTCCAGAAAGGGGGTATGATCCCAGTCAACGCCGAAGAGCCCGAGCTTGTAGAGCAGCATGGAGGAAATCCATGCATTCTCGTTCACGTTGAGATTGATCAGGTCCGCCGTAACGTCGGCAATGGCCGAGCGCGAGCAGGTGCCGGGCGCATCGGCCACTTCGACGCCGGCCGAGTTGTTGCGCTCGTTGAATTCGTAGGCTGCGGCGTAGCCGGGATTGAAATTGGTCCAGACCTGCGAGTTCCAGACAAAGTAGATGTAGAAGCCGACAAGCGCGATCAGGACTATGCCGATCGGTCCCTTGACCACCCAGCGCCGCCTTGCATACCAGCGCCCCGCCGCCAGAAAGGGCCACATGATCCACGCGACCAGGAGCCCGATACCGCGCCCGATCGCATGAAAGACGCGGGTGAAGAAATTCACGATCGGATCAAGCATCGCGTACGGGTCCCCGTTTAGTCCGCAAGCCCGTAGAGACGCTTCCGGAAGGCAAGTTTGTCCCTGAGATATGTGCTTTTGAGCGTATCGACAACATAGCGCCGCCAGACCGGATCGAATTGGTCATAGTCAAGATAGAAGCCCTGCTTGTTGAAGACGTAGCGGGACAGGAAGTCGCTGGGCACGAAATCCGAGATCAGCCGGTTGGTCAGCCAGGCATCCGGATGCTCCGGTTTGGCCCGCACCACGAGGAAGCGGAAATCCGGCCGGATTTCATCGACCCTGAGTTGCCCAAGCTGGGCAAGCTCCCGTTTCGCAGCGTTGAGAAACGGGAACCGGCCGTCATCATTGATCATGTCGGCATTGGCGTGAATCCAGCTTTGCAGCCAGACGCGGTCGAGCGCGCCGATATCCTGCTTCGGATCTTTGCGATGAACCAACTCGCGCACCACAAGGCCGGCGCGATGTTCGAGATAATCCGCCTTTTCGATCCATGAGGCGCGCGGCAGGTCGAGCCGCCCGGTCGAGGCCAGAAAGCGGAAGACGCGCTCGGGGTCGCGGATCGACAGATAACTCACCTGCCACGGCCGCGAGCGGCAGAAACCGGGGGCAGTCGGGTCAGAGATAACGGTTGTCACGTCGGGGTCGATGAACACGTAAAGCCCGCCGAAATGGCTGGTCCAGTATGCGCTGTGCCGGAACACGACCTGGTCGGGCACCAGCGCATTTTCCCGGATGTCTCCGGTGACCTTGGCTAGTTCGACCATGTGCCTGAGCATCTCGTCGTCGCGCCAGGCTTCGGGTTCCAGCTTGAGCCGGTCGACCAGCGCGCCAAGCTCAGCCGCCTTGCCGACAACGTCCTCAGCCGAAAGCACCCGGAACTGGACCTGATTGATCGACAGCAGATCCTCGATGTCCTCGACCTTGGAGACGGAATCCTCGATCTCGCCGTAGATCACGTCCTTGATCGTCAGCGCGTCAATGGCGCGCGCGTTGCGCGACATGAACTCGTAGACAAGCTGCGAAGTGTTCGAAAAAGCGGTGTGAACGACAGGCAGGTCGATCTGCTGCGGCGTCAGGATGATGAAGCGGCGATTGACCTGATTGGGGTCGAGATAATGCACATCGCCAAGCTCTTCGGCGATCTGCGGCGAAAAGCCCGTGCGGTCGATCTCGAAACCATCGAGCTCGGTCGGCTTCAGGCCGAATGCCTTCAGCGCCTTGTTGTAGCGCTCAATCAGATGCGGCTCGGCGATCTGCAAAAGCCGCCCGTAGATCAACTCGTTGTCGCGCAGGAGTTTCACTTTGCTCCCTTCTCGCTAACGATGGGACTGCCACGATGACGCCCCCTCTCCCCGCTCTGCGCGGGGAGAGGGTAAGGGTGAGGGGCAAGAACTTCGAACATCAGGCCTGCCCCGAAACATAGTTGGACGCCGGTACGAACCGCAGGTCGGTTGAAACGGTCGGTTCGAGGCGTCGTTCGAGCGCGGCTTGAATGGTGTTCAAGACCGCATCGGGTTCAGCCAATGCATCCACGTTCCAGAACCGCAGAATCGACCACCCCTCGGCAAGCATGAACTGATCCCGCTTGCTGTCGTAGTCGCTGTCGACATGTTGACTCCCGTCAAGTTCCACAACCAACCGGTTTTCCCGGCATGCAAAGTCAGCAAAATACGGTCCGATCGGGAACTGGCGCGTAAACTTGGCGCTACACAACCGACGCCCTTTCAACCTGGACCACAACGCCTTCTCGGCGTCGTTGTCCGCTCTGCGCAGCGACCGGGCGCGATTGGTCCGAGCGGTCTGTGGACCACGCATTGTGCTGCCCCTCACCCTTACCCTCTCCCCGCGAGCGGGGAGAGGGGGACTTCAACCCCGGCGATCTGAGGCATTGCGGACACAATCGTCGCTCGGTCTGGAGCTTCTCTAACCATTCCAGTGCCCCTTCGACTTCATGTCCTCGATCTCACGCACAGCGCGCTCTCGCACGCGCTGGTCGCGGATGATGCGCTCTACCGCCGCATCGTCGGCCTTGTCGGAATAGCGGAACTCGGAGTCCGCGTAGCGGTTCACTTCCTGCATGACCATGTCCATGTCGAACGGTCCGCGCAGTTCCTCGATCATCGCTTTCTTGTCGTCATAGGATTTGTGCATGAAGGCTTCGGGCGCCTCGAACCACTCGTCCGGAAGCTCGATATCCATTGCCCGCATCTTGATCGCGTCCGTGACGTTCTTGATCGCACGGCCGGTGAAGCGCGGCTCCGCCTCCTTGATCATGTGCAGATAGGTGCCGATATCGGCCAGCGTCTTGGGATTGCCGATCTCCTTCACGAAACGCTCGTGAATACGCAGCAGCCCGTCCTCCTGCGGTTTGGAGTGGCTTTCATAGGCGGTGTCGACCGCGCGCTGAATTTCCTGCGCGGCATAGAGTTCGTGCTTGCCGAGCGGGATCTTGTGGTTCTTGCCGGCGAGCAGAGCGAAGATGTCGATATAGTCGTCGCGCGTCTGCGGCCCGTCGACCAGCCATCGTGCCCCTGCCCGCTGCCTCAGCGCATCGTCGACATTCTCCGGATAGTTGGAGAACATGCCGAACGAACAATTGCCGCGCACCACCGTCATGGCGCCTGAAAACGCCGACATCAGAACGCCGGTAATTTCGTGCTGGCCGGCCGAGGCGCGATCGTCTGAACGACGCGCCGCCACCTGGTCGATATCGTCGATCGTACCGAAACCGATCGAGCGCGGGCTCAGAACATTGTCGATGAACTGCCGGCAGCTCTGGCCCGACTTACCCTGGTAGGACGATATCTGGTCGACGCCAAAATTCTCGTAGTGGAACGGATAGCCGGCGACCTGACAGTATTCATGCACCAGCCCCGCGATCATGCGGATCAGCGTGGTCTTGCCGGTGCCCGGCGCGCCATCGCCGATGAAAGTGAACAGAAACCCGCCCAACTCCACGAACGGGTTCATCTGCCGGTCGAAATCATAGGCCATCAGCATCTTGGCCAGCTTGATCGACTGGTATTTGGCGATGTGGTTGCCGACGACCTCTTCCGGTTTCTTGAAGTCCATCGTCAGCGGCTTGACCTTGCGGCCCGGCGCAACATCGAAACCGTCGATGGTGAAATCGTCGGAATCGAGCCGCATATGCGCGTTTTCGAATGCACCAAGCCCGTCGAAACGGCCGCGACGCTGCAACAGCCCCTCGATTGCATCGGTAGCGAAGGCGCGGGTGCGTGCTGCGAGATCCTGTTCGTCCTTCGCACCGGCAAGCGTGGTGTCCAGCCCGGCCACCATCGCCTTCAGCGCATCCTGCTGCGTGTCGAAAACGAAATCCGGTTCTTCAACGTCGTTGGGCGCCTCGCCGTCGCTTTCGACGAGCTGCAGCAGATAGGAGGCGAAGGAAAAGGCCGCGACATAGGCCGAGGCCGCCAGCAGCTTCTTGTAGACCGACGCGTCCTCGCCTTCGAGCGGCGCGCGCGTATTCCTTGCCTGCAGGCTTTCCAGATCTGTTGCCTTGGCGAAATTGTCACCGACCGCCAGCGCCACCTGTATGCCGCGCCGCGCCCGGTAGAGCACCGTGTGCTGGCCGATGGAGAGCAACTGGTCGCCGGGCCTGACCGACTGGATGGTCTTGGTGAGTTCGACCTCGCGGGTTTTGCGCACGGAACCGGACGAGACCGGCGAAACGAAACGCCGGCCGGTGCCGGCAAGCGCGGTCTGTGAGCGCCCGCTGCCGTCTTCCATGACGATCGTGCGCGTCACCATGCTTTGCGCAACGGGCAGATGTTTCTCGACGTCTTCCTCGCCGATCGTGGTCAGACCTGTGTCCATCCTGCCCTCACAAGCTTGGTGTCGCGTCAGACATCGGTGATCACCTTGCCGTTTGACACGATATGCACCGAGTAACCCTCGAAGATCTTGCGCGCTTCCTTCGCCGCATAAAGAAGCTGATAGGCCTCGTGCGGGATCAGCGCGTGTTTTTCGTAGCTGGAAACACCCTGGCGAGCCGCCTCCAGATCATCCGTGTTGATGTAGAACTCCTCACGCGCCGGCTGGCTCGACCACAGGCCCTTGCGTTCCGGGCGTTCGCTCTTGGAGAACACCTCCTGCACGGTCCAGGTAAGCAGCCAGGCGTTTTCCTTGCGCCGCACCTTGGCCAGCACATCGGTGACGGTGGAATTGTGCTCGGTGATGCCCGCTGAATAAAACGGCCCCAGCACCACGCGGCGCAGCTGCTTGGGGTGCAGTTGATCGAAATCCTTGTCGAGATTGCCGGCAATGGTGGCTGGCGACAGCGAGTAGGCGGAGTTCTTCTCCGCAAAATCGTCGAAGCGGTGGGCGAGTTCGGGGTTGAGCAATCCTTCGACCGGTAGCGGCACGTCCAGATGCTCGTTGAGTTTGCCGTCCTCGGTCACCAGCGCACTCATCAGCCCGCTGGAGGAATCTTCCACTGTCGCCATGTAGATCAGCGGCAGGTTGGCAGCGCCGTCGAACACGCCCCAATGAACGAGGTAGTAGGGGCGCATGGTCTTCGGATTGACCGAGACCTTCACCGTGCGCGGCAAAACCAGCGGCGAAAAGACCTGATGGTTTCGCACGTCTTCGAGGTAAAGCCGCTCCGCCATCGAGCGCTGCAGCGCCTCCGGATACGCCTTGTGGCGCAGAATGAAGTCGGCCATCTCTGCGCGGATCTGGTCCGGCTGAGGAATGGCGGAAAGCCGCTCCTCAGCCGTCTTGCGGTCGTTTTCCAGTTCAAGCACGTTCTGGAAAACCGGATAGCCGCTATCGGCCCGGCTGATGCGAAACGCATTGACGAAGGCCAGCCGGTTTTCCCAGCACGAGAATGAGCGCTCCAGCCGCTCCAGATATTCGCTGACGATGGTGGCGACGGTTTCGTGCCGGTAGAGCGGCGAACGGTCGTCGCGCAGAAAGATGTTCAGCCCGGTGAGAGCGGCTGAAATGGCATCGAAATAGCGTCGCGCGGCATCATTCGCGGCGTTCATCGGGAAAAGCTCCGCAGCCCGGTCAGGGCCTTACGTAGTCCGCCGCGTTGTGCTTGCGCATGACCTCTTCGAAGCGCCGGGAGAATGCTTCGTCTGCGAGCTTCTTGCGTCGCTGGATATCGGCGGTCGCCACCATGTTCTTTTCATGCATTTCCAGAAGATCGCCGATGTGTTTCTGCGCCGCGGCTCCGATGCCGGCCATCGTCTGTTCCGCAGTGGTGTCGACCTGGCTGCCGAGCGTGTTGATCTTGTGCGCAACGTCCTGCTGGGCGGCGGTCTTCAGCGAATCCTCCAGCGCCTTGTAGAGAACGATGCGCTGCTCGGTGTCGATGGTCAGTTTGTTGATCAGCGTGTTCTGCGCCGCGATCTGGTTGTTGAGCGAATCCACGAATGTCTGGAACATCGAGGTGTAGCGCTCCAGCGTCTGGCTTTCGGCCAGAAGCTCCTGCTCCTTCGCCTGCTGTTCGTTATACTCGGTGGCCAGCTTGGAACGCTCGCCCTCAAGCTCGGTGCGTTCCTTCTGGCTGGTCGAAGCCGCGATTCTGTTTTCGAGGTCGAGCAGCATCGGGTTGAGTTCCTCGATGCGCTTTTGCGTCGTCTCCAGATTGCTCATCGCCTGCTTGCGGCGCTCGATCACCTGAGCAAGGCTCGCCTCGGACGTCTTGTAGCGCTGGTCGAGGATATTTTTCTGGTCCTTCAGGATGCCGACGATCGTGTCGGACTTGGCCAGCAGTTCCTGCAGGTTGCCGGCAAGCGACATGTTGCGCACGCGCTCGGTGCGCATGCGCTGCTTGCGCTGGGCGGAAAACAGGCCGATGAAGTTTTCCCAGCCCGTATAGCTTTTCATGCTTTCGAACTCGGCCCCGAAAACGTTGGTCGCGTCCTCAAGCCCGATGATCAGGTCGGCAATGTTGCCTTCCATGACCTTCTGCTGCTTCAGCACATCATTGATGCGCGCATTCTCGATGTCGAAATCGGCGGCGCCGATCGTCGTGTCGGCCTCGGCGATCTTGTCCAGCACGACGCCCGATTGCTCGATCTTGGAGCGCATGTCCTCGACCACCTGCTTGGTCCTGGCAATTTCGGCATCAAAATTCTGCAGTGTGGCCATGGATTATGTTCCTCGCGCCCCTAACGGTTTTCGGCAATATATGCAGCGCCCATTGCGATTGAAAGACTGACGGCTTGTCCCGATGGAAGACGGCTGGCCCGCAGCCAAACCGTCACTCTTCCTCGCCGAAATATTTCTCGTCCAGTTGCTGGACGACGTCCGTCTCGTGCGCACGCAGCAGTTCGAGCGTGACATCGCGCTCCAGCGGCGAGTCCAGCGTGAACGCAAAGCCGTATTTGTCTGGCTCGAAAATAGCCCCCACAACCCGGAGGTCTTCCTGCGGGTGGGTGTGCTCATAATATTCAAGCACCGGAGCATCCCCCACGATCGCATCCACCTCGCCTCGCAACAGCCCGCGAACCATCGCCTCAAGCGACCGGTAGGACCGCCGCTCCAGGCCTTCATCCCTGACGAAGTCTTCCGCGAGGCTGCCCGACAAAACGCCGACTTCGTTTCCGGGCAGGTCGGCAACCGAATTGATCTCACTGGTGATGGCGAGCGTGGTCATGACACTCGTCACCGTTGATGTGACATAGGCAAGCACGGCAACGCCGCAGACGAGCCACAGCCCCTGCCAGATCCGGCCGGCCCAGCCGAACAGGTTCTTGCGCGCAGGCGAGCGCCCCGAAGTAGCGATGGACATGACGGAATAGAAGCTCTCTGCCAGACCTTCCGGCCATCGCCGCGGAAACTCCTTGTCGAACCGGCGGTCGAACAGCGTAAGCAAAAGGGTGGCGCCGACAATAACCGCTGCAAGCCATGCATAGGCCCGCAAATGGCCCGATTCCGCCAGCCCCTCCACGACCTCCGCAAAGCTGGTCCGCCTGCTTTCATCGACCATGATGCGCAGCCCGGCATCGAACCAGGGTTGGGTGAAATCGACCTGCAGCGCACGGCCTCGCGTTATCGTGAGATTGGTGACGGCGACATCGACCTCGTTGGCGGCCGTCGCATCGACCAGTGCCTTGAATGTCGGCAGAGCCTGATACTCAAACTGCAGATCGAGCGGACCGGCGATTGCCTCCCAAAGCTCGATCGCCATACCTGAATATCCGCCATCAGCATTTTCCATCACGAATGGCGGGCTGACATAGACGCCGACGCGAACAGCGGGCGGGGTCTCCGCCGTCTCTTGCGCCAGAGTGGGCGTAACATGAGCCGAAACGGCAATGACGCCAATGAATAGTGCAGCCAGTATCCGCCGCAGCGAGTTGCCGGACAATCGTTTCCGGCGCGGGATTGAAAGTGACTTCATGACGGGCGCTCCATAGCGGCGCATGCGCATCCAAACATTGACGGATGCTCTACGCTACGCGATTAACTGGCGGAAAAGCCGACCATGTCTTCGGCAGGCCAGAAACCCATTTCTTCTTCCCAGTGCCGCCGGCACAGCGAGACATATTTGTCGTCGCCGATTTCGATTTGCGCACCCTGCCGCAGCACCTTCCCGTCGGGCCCGAGACGCACGACCATCGTCGCCTTGCGGCCGCAGCGGCAGATGGTGCGGATCTCGCGCAGATCGTCGGCCAATGCCAGAAGTGCCTTCGATCCGGGAAACAGCTGGCCCTGGAAATCGACCCGCAAGCCGTAGCACATCACGGGCACGCCCTGCCGGTCGGCAAGCCGGGCAAGCTGCCAGACCTGTTCCTCGCTGAGGAATTGCGCCTCGTCGACAAACACGCAATGGACCGGCGCCGATGCATGCCGCTCCGCGACCTGTGTGTATAGATCGTCGTCCGGGCCGAAAATGTCGGCTTCAGCCGAGAGACCGATGCGCGAGCCGATACGCCCCCGCCCAGCCCTGTCGTCTAGTGCTGCAATGAACAGCATCGTCGTCATACCGCGTTCGCGATAGTTGTATGAGGCCTGCAACAACGCGGTCGACTTGCCTGCATTCATGGTCGAATAGTGAAAATAGAGCTTGGCCATGAGCCTATTGAGCGCAGTTTGACGGCGGATGGGAGGGGGCCATTGCCGCCTTCCACGAAAAACCTTCGCCCGATGCGCTTGCTTGGCGCTTGAAACGAGCCGGCTATGGTGCTTGGTTCACGAACACACCCGGCCCGAGCGGCCGCGAGCCTCGACAAGCAAGCAGATTTCAACGGGAGACAAGAAGAATGACACACATCTCTAAGCTCACCCTCGCCCTCGGTCTTGCGACCGCGCTATCCAGCGGAGCTGCGCTCGCCGCCGACCCTGAAAGCTGCAAGACGGTCACCTTCTCCGACGTTGGCTGGACGGACATCACAGCAACCACTGCAACGGCTTCGGTCGTTCTCGAAGCTCTGGGTTACGAGCCCGAGACACAGGTTCTTTCCGTGCCCGTCACCTATGCGTCGCTGAAGAACAACGACATCGACGTCTTCCTCGGCAACTGGATGCCGACCATGGAAGCCGACATTGCGCCTTATCGTGAGGACGGCTCGGTGGAGACGCTGGTCACCAATCTCGAAGGCGCGAAGTACACGCTGGCCGTTCCGCAATACACGTTTGACGCCGGGCTCAAGACCTTTGCCGATATCGCCAAGTTCCGGGACGAACTCGACGGCAAGATCTACGGCATCGAGCCGGGCAATGACGGCAACCGGCTGATCCTCGACATGATCGAGGCCGACACGTTTGGCCTCAGCGGTTTCGAGGTTGTCGAAAGCTCGGAAGCTGGCATGCTCTCCCAGGTCACGCGCGCAGCGAATTCTCAGGAGCACGTCGTGTTTCTGGGCTGGGAGCCGCACCCGATGAACGCCAATATCGAGATGGCCTATCTCGACGGCGGTGATGACATTTTCGGCCCCAACTACGGCGGCGCGACGGTGCACACCAATGTACGCGCCGGCTTTGCCGACGAGTGCCCGAACCTCGGCAAGCTGTTCACCAACATGGTGTTCTCGCTGAAGATGGAAAACGAGATCATGGGCGCCATCCTCAATGATGGCGAAGACCCGGAAGCAGCCGCCACCGCATGGCTGAAGGCAAATGCAGACGCAGTCGACCCCTGGCTCGACGGCGTGACCACCTTCGATGGCGGCGATGCGATGGCTGCCGTCAAGTCGAGCCTCGGAATGTAAGCTTCGACGCATGAATTGCAGGGCGGCTGTCCGCGGCCGCCCTGCACAAGCAGATCGGTGCGTAACGCGCACCTGGAGGGGACATGGATTTCGTTTCTGAGTGGATTTCCGGCTGGAAAATACCCATCGGTCGCTGGGGCCGAGAATTCTTCGATTTCCTGACAACGAATTTTGCCTGGTTCTTCGATACGCTTGCCGACGGGCTGGCGGTCGTCCTCGACGGGCTGACCGACCTGCTGCTCTGGTTCCCGCCGATTGTGGTCGTGCTCGCCATAGCCGCCCTCGCCTACTACCTGAAACGCTCCTGGAAGCTGGCTGTGGGCGTCGCGCTGGGCCTGCTGTTCATCATCAACCAGGATCTGTGGGAAGAGACGGTCGAAACGCTGGTTCTCGTTGTCGCCGCCGCAACCGTATCGATGGCGATTGGCGTTCCGGTGGGCATCTGGGCGGCGCACAATGAGCGTGTCTATCGTGTGCTCCAGCCGATCCTCGATCTCATGCAGACACTGCCGACATTCGTCTATCTGATCCCGGTGCTGATCCTGTTCGGGCTGGGTGCGGCACCCGGTCTGATCGTGACCGTGATTTTCGCATCGCCGGCACCAATTCGCCTGACCTATCTCGGCATCACCTCGGTGCCCAAACCCATGCTTGAAGCCGGTCAGGCTTTCGGCGCAACCAAGCGCCAGTTGCTGTGGAAGGTGGAATTGCCGTCGGCGATGCCCACCATCATGGCGGGCCTGACCCAGTGCATCATGCTGTCGCTGTCGATGGTGGTGATCGCTGCGCTGATCGGCGCCAACGGGCTGGGCAAGCCGGTCGTGCGCGCACTTAACTCCGTCAATATCCCGCTCGGGCTTGAAGCCGGGCTGGCCATCGTGGTTCTCGCCATCATTCTGGACCGCATGGCGCGCATTGGCGGGGAACAACGCAAATGAGTGCAGCCGTCGAGTTCAAGGACGTCGACATCGTCTTTGGCGACACCAAGCAGGTTTCGGCCGCACTTCCCATGCTGGATGCCGGCTCCGACCGCGCCGAAATGCTTGAAAAGACCGGCGCGGTGCTGGGCTGCGCCGGCTGCAACCTGACGGTCGAGCAAGGCGAGATTTCCGTGCTCATGGGCCTGTCCGGCTCCGGCAAGTCGACGCTGTTGCGGGCCGTCAACGGCCTCAACGAGGTCACGCGCGGCGAGGTCATTGTCCATGACGGCGACTGGCAGGCCGATGTGGTGACCTGCTCCGCCGACGAGCTGCGACGGATCCGCCGCGAATGCGTGGCCATGGTATTCCAGCAGTTTGCATTGCTGCCCTGGCGAACCGTTGCTGAAAATGTCGGCTTCGGGCTGGAACTCGCCGGGATGCCGGCCGCCGAACGCAATGAACGCGTGAAGCGCCAGCTTGAACTTGTGCATCTCGACCAGTGGGCAACGAAATACGCACACGAGCTTTCCGGCGGCATGCAGCAGCGGGTCGGGCTGGCGCGGGCGTTCGCGACCGAGGCTCCCATCCTCTTGATGGATGAGCCCTTTTCCGCGCTCGATCCGCTGATCCGCACAAAGCTGCAGGACGAATTGATCGAGCTGCAGGATCGGCTGAAGAAGACCATACTGTTCGTCAGCCACGATCTGGAGGAAGCGCTCAAGATCGGCAACCGCATCACCATCATGGAGGGCGGCCGGATCGTGCAGAGCGGCACGCCGGAAGAGATCGTGCTGGCGCCTGCCAACGACTATGTCAGCGACTTCATCGCCAATGTGAATCCGCTGTCGGTGCTCACCGCGTGGAATGTGATGCGCGACATGCGCGACCTGGAATCCGCTGGCGACGGCTGGTTGTGGCTGGACCGCCGGCAGACGACCCGCTTCCAGCTGGACAAGAACGGCCTTGTTTCTGCCGCCGAACACAATGGCAAGCCCGCCATGTGGACCTCATGCGATCCGTTGGAAAAGGTGTCGCCCGACACCCAGCCTGTCTACTGGGCAAAGCCTGGAACATCGTTGCGGCAGGTCATGCACGCCATGCACCAGTCGCACACGGCTCCGGTCGCCGTGTTCGACGAACAGTCGCGTTTCCTGGGCGCAATCGGCATTCGCGACGTTCTGAAGGCGGTGTTGCGGCGCTAGAATTTTCTTTGCCTTATCCAACCAACTGATTTTGCGGCGTCTTTTTCGCCGAACCCTTAGGCAGAGACCCGATATTCCGCTCCAGCTGTGGTTTTTGCATTGCAACAATGTTATATTGCAGTGCAATCTCACGCGCTGGCGGTTCTGCCCAATGTGAGAACAGCCGGCGCAAAACACTGTCCTTGACCACCAGGGAGTGACTACATGCACCGTGTCGGCACACAGGCAATTCTTTCGACGAACGGGACACCTTTGCGCCCAAAGGCTGTCGTCAAAAACTCGTCGCACTCACGGTTCACAAAGCGGGAAAGCGCCGGTCGAACAACCGATGCAGCGCGCACCGGTAAAGCGCCGCTTGCGGGCGCCAACAAGTCCGGCGAGCCTCGAGCAGGCTGCAGCGCGTGGTGGAGTTTCTGAACGACACCCACGACACGAAACTGAAAGAAACAACAGGAGTATCGAATAACCCGCGATGAATGACGGGGAAACCGAAGACCATTCCAAGAACCGCGAAATCGATGTGCCCAATACGGCATTCTTTTTCGATTTCGACGGCACGCTGGCGGACATTGTCGACGATCCCGAGAAGGTACGCATCTCGCCGGCCGCTCTCGATGCGCTCGACAGGCTGTCCCGAGCTTCCGGCGGTGCAGTCGCCATCGTTTCAGGCCGGCCGATTGACGCTCTCGACCAGTTCCTTTCACCGCTGAAACTGCCCTTGTCAGGCGTTCACGGCCTTGAATGGCGGGATGCGCGAGACACCGTTAATCGCGGCGGATATGACGCCGGCCTTCTGACGCAGCTGGGCGACGCCATCGAAGAGTTTGCCGCCAACCACACCGGGCTGATTGTTGAACACAAGCCGGGCTCGGTGGCACTCCACTACAGGCAGCGCCCGGACCTCGGCAGCACCAGTCTGCAGCTGGCCTGCAAGCTCGCAGCCAAAACGCCCGGCGCCGACCTGATGCGCGGCAAAATGGTTGTCGAACTGCGGCTCGGCGGCCGCACGAAGGCGGACGCCGTCGCCGACTTCATGGCAGTTACGCCGTTTCGCGGCCGCATGCCTGTCTTTGCCGGCGACGACGTGACCGACGAGAACGCATTCCGCCTCGTGGAAGAGCTTGGCGGCCTTGGCATCAAGGTGGGTGACGGAGAGACCGCCGCCAGCTTGAGAGCCCCTGACAGGGCGGCATTCGAGCGCTGGCTCTGCGACCTGTCACAAGATCGGGGCAGCGCCTCGAAGCAGATTTCGGGAGGGCAATTCCGGCGGGGAGAGCCGCATGCCATCGCCGCAGATCACCGTGGACTGGCAGGCACCGTCGCCGAAGCAAATTCCGGAGCATGAACCAATGAGCAGACTTGTAATCGTCTCCAATCGCGTTGCCGACCTGCGCAAATCCACCCAGTCGGGGGGACTTGCAGTCGGGTTGGCAGACGCATTGCGGGAGCGCGGTGGTGTGTGGTTCGGCTGGAACGGCGAGAAGCGGGACGAACTGCCCGAAAGCGCGAATGCCGAGCAGATTGGCAATGTGCAGATGATCTCCGCCCCGCTCACCGAGAAGGACTATTCCGAATATTATGTCGGTTTCGCCAACAGCGTCCTGTGGCCGCTGTTTCACTACCGGCTGGACCTGGTGGAATACGAGCCCGAATTTTTCGAAGGCTATTGCCGGGTGAACGACTATTTCGCCAATCTGCTCCAACCGCATCTCAAGACCGGCGATCTTGTCTGGGTGCACGACTACCATCTCATCCCGATGGCAGATTGCCTGCGCAAACGCGGCTGCGACCAGCGTATGGGCTTCTTCCTCCACATCCCCTTCCCGCCGCACGACATGCTTTCGGCATCGCCGAACCACCAGCGGCTGGTCGAAATGCTGCTGCGCTACGACGTTATCGGTTTTCAGACGGCAGCCGATGCCAGCAACTTCCGCCACTATCTGGAAGAATGGGGCCTTGCGCGCATCGTCGGCGAAAACACGCTGGAAGTCGGCGACCGCACTATCGTTCTCAAACCCTACCCGATCGGCATTGACGTAGATGCGTTCCGCGAAATGGCCGCGGAAGCGCCGGAGGACGTACGCATCGATGCGGTGCGCCGCGACTTGCTGCGCCGCAAGCAGATCATCGGTGTTGACCGCCTCGACTACTCCAAGGGACTGCCGGACCGGTTTCAGGCTTTCGAGCGTTTGCTGGCGAGGCATCCCGAACTGGAGAAAGAGGTGACATTCCTGCAGGTCGCGCCGCCGACCCGCGAGGATGTCGACGCCTATTCAGATCTTCGCCACGAACTGGAAGGGTTGGCCGGATCCATCAACGGCCGCTATTCGGATTTCAACTGGACACCGCTTCGATACATCAACCGGCCGGTGCCGCGCGAAAAACTGGCGGCTTTGTTCCGCGCAAGTCGGGTCGGGCTGGTTACGCCCCTGCGTGACGGCATGAACCTCGTCGCCAAGGAGTTTGTTGCGGCCCAGGACGACGAAAATCCCGGCGTTCTGGTGCTGTCGCAATTTGCGGGTGCGGCCGAGGATCTGACCGAGGCGCTTATCATCAACCCCTATGATATCGACGGGACGGCCGAAGCCATCCGCACAGCTCTCGATATGCGGCGTGGCGAACGCCAGGACCGCCACAAGGCGCTGCTGGCGAAGATCCGGCAGCAAGATGCCAAGGCGTGGCTCGGCAGCTTCATCTCCGACCTCGAGCGAGAGGCCGCCAACGCCGACTTCGATGCGGCATCCATGGAGACCGTCAGCGCCTCTGCCGCCTAGGCTTGCGCCTTCTCCGTCTGACCTTCGAAAAGGCGCGGCTTTTACTGAAACTTCACCCTGATAGTCCATGCTTGTCACAACCGAAGGGGCAATGGCATGGCGGGTGGTTTTCGCTGGCTGAAGCGCAAGGCAGGCCAGACGAGTAGACGTTCATTGTTGTCGTATCTGCGGCCGTCGTTCGCCCGTTCGAAAACGGACGAAACCCTTTCGGCCGCAACCGTGATCAGCAGTAGCGACCCGACCGAGACCATTGCCGGGGCCGTTCGGGGGCTCAGGACGAGAAACATTCTGGTCATCCTGGCATTCGCGGCGCTCTGCGGCGTGCTCGTTGCCGGCGGCCACATGGCCAATACGCGCTTCTCCCAGGCCACACATACTGCGTCGCTGATCGCCGAAACCGATGGCCTCGCGGATGCGATCCTTCGCAATGCCAGGCAGTTGACGGGTGACAATGAAGCAATCGCGGACAACGCCAGCGGAGCACTCGGCGTCCATGCCAAGAAGCTCGCCCAACTGGAGAACCGCATGGCCGGCCTGTGGGCGCGAATGAGCGATGGTCTGCAGGCAGGGCTGATCGTCGATACGCCCTTCGGCAAACGCAATCCGCTCGAACTGGTTGCAGGCTGGCGCGAACAGGTGATCAAGGCAGCCACGGCCGCTAGGGCCGAACGGGTACGGGCCGGCAAGGCGCTCGAAGGCTACACCGAAATTGCCCTCAAGCCGGCATTGGCCGAACAGGCCGGACTACTGCGCGCGCTGAACAGGACCTTCGCCGACCGGACAAAACTGGCGATCAACGCCGTCGGTACCTTCTTCTGGCTTTTCGCGGCTGCGATCCTGTTCTTCTTCTTCCTGCCGATGGAGCGCTCGGTCAGAACCGCGCTGGACAAGCTGAAATCGGCGATCGAGGCTGCCAAATCGTCGGAAAAGGCGAAGTCGGAATTCCTCGCCAATATGAGCCATGAGATCAGAACGCCGATGAATGGCGTTTTGGGCATGGCCGAACTTCTGGCTCAGTCCGATCTCGATCAGCGGCAAAAGACATTTACCGACGTCATCGTGAAGTCGGGCAATGCCCTTCTCACCATCATCAACGACATTCTGGACTTCTCCAAGATCGATGCCGGGCATATCGAACTCGATCCCGCACCCTTCAACCTGCGCGAGGCAGTGGAAGACGTCGCGACGCTGGTCTCGTCCCGCGCAGCCGAGAAGGACCTTGAGCTGGTGGTTCGCGTTGACCCGCAACTGTCGGACTGGTTCGTGGGTGATGTCGGCCGTCTGCGGCAGATCCTGACCAATCTCGTCGGCAACGCCGTCAAGTTCACCGAGCGCGGTCATGTACTTGTCGAGGTCCTGGAGGAAGCCGGCAAGATACGCTTCACCGTCACCGATACCGGCATCGGCATTCCGGAAGACAAGCTGGAAAGCGTGTTCGAGAAATTCAGCCAGGTCGACACGTCGTCGACCCGCCGCCACGAGGGCACCGGGCTCGGACTGGCGATCGCATCGCGGCTGGTGGAACTCATGGAGGGCGAGTTCGGCGCCACCAGCAAGTCTGGCGAAGGTTCGACATTCTGGTTTGCCGTGCCCCTGGAAGACCACGAGGCGCTGGAACCAGCGCCCAGGGCCGATGCCGACATCAGCGGTGCGCGCATCCTGATCATCGACGACAACGCCATTAATTGCAGCATCTTTACCGAGATGACCCGCAGTTGGGGTTTCGACAGCTGCGCGGTGGAAAGCGGAAAGCTGGCGTTGGAATTCATCGACCACGCCACGACGATTGGATCGGGCGTGGACTTCATCATTCTCGACTACCAGATGCCCGACATGAACGGCGCCGAAGTTCTCGATGCACTGCGTTCGCGGGACGCGACACGCAACATTCCGGTGCTGCTTCTGACCTCCGTCGATCACGGCATTGCCATTCGCGAACTGAAGATGGCCGGTGCAACGGCGATCATCACAAAGCCCGCCAGGTCGAGCCTCCTGCTCAGCACGATCACCGAGCACCTGATGGTTGCCCGCGCCATACCGGCTGCAGCGACCGCTGCCGCCGCGGTCAAACCTGTCCCGACCGTGCAGCGTGCGCCTGCTCCTTCGCCTGAGCCCGCCCCGGCAATGCCGGCCGCTCCGCAGCCGGCAGAGAACGTTGTGCCGATGCCAACCCCTGACCGGAGTGCAAGCGCCCTCGATATCCTTGTCGCCGAGGACAACGAGGTGAACCAGCTGGTGTTCGACCAGATATTGCGGCCGCTGGACTACACCTTCCGCATTGTCGGCGATGGCCGGCGCGCGGTCGAAACCTGGACCATTCGGCGTCCAAAGCTGATCCTGATGGATGTCTCCATGCCGGACATGAACGGTCTGGAGGCCACCGCCGCGATCCGCGAGGCCGAACAGAGCCAGGGACTGTCGCACACGCCGATCATCGGTGTCACCGCTCATGCGCTGAAAGGCGACCGCGAGCGCTGCATCGAGGCCGGCATGGACGACTACATCACCAAGCCGATCTCGCCGGAACGGCTCACGTCGAAGCTGATGGAATGGATCAGTTCCACCCGGGCACGCGACATCAGCGCCTGAGTGGCGATGCGGCCAATGCTGCAGCGGCCCGTGAAGGTCGGCTGTCGACAGAGCTAATTCATCTCTTCGTAATACAGCCCGCCTGAGCCATCGCGGCGCCAGACGTACATGGTGTAGTCGTCCTGTATCCGGTCGCCATTGGGATCGAAATTGAGCGTCCCAAGAACGGTCTCGAATGGGCGACCTGAGCTTATCTCGGCGGCCACCTTGCGTGGATCGTTCGATCCGGCCCGTTCCGCGGCAATCGCGATAACCTGAGCTGCCGCATAGGCGTATAGCGTATAACCCTCGGCATTCAGTCCACGAGACGTGAGATCATCGACCGTGGCTCTCGCGGACGAGCGGTTCCGCGGATCGCGCAGGAAACTCATCATCGCACCCTCACCGGCGTCTCCGGCGATCGCGCCGAATTCATCCGTGACCAGCGCGTCCCCGCCGATGAACTGGATGGACTGCCCGTTCTCCTGGATTTGCCGGACAAGTAACCCCGCTTCGGCATGATATCCGCCGAAGACAAGGACCTCTATTTCATTCGCTGCAAGCTCATGAACCAGAGACGTGAAGTCCTTTTGCCCTGACTCTATCGATCCGGTCATGGCTTCGTTAATGCCGCTGGCATTGAGCACCGATTTTACGTCATCGGTGAGCGCCTTGCCGTAGACAGAGCCATCCTGAATGATCGCGACTTTCTTTTCGGAAAAACGGCGAGCAATGAAATTGGCAATGAACGAGCTCTGCCGGTCGTCCCTCGCAGCCACCCTGAACGTGTTCCAAAGCCCTCTTTCGGTCAAAAGCGGATTGGAACTCGCTGGCGAAACCATCACCACGTTGCCAGCGGCATAAACATCCGATGCGGGTATGGACGCACCAGAGCAGAAATGGCCGACCACGAATGTGGTGCCGGCATCGACCAACTGGTTTGCAACGTCGGAACCCTTTTGAGGCTCGCAAAGGTCGTCCGCCTCTCGCAGCGTGATCGTGGCCCCGTTCAATCCTCCAGCGGCGTTGATGTCGCGTACCGCCGCCTCCGCGCCGTTTTTGATCTGGTCTCCGAAGAAGGCATATGTGCCGGTCAAAGGCCCTGCCACAGCCATCTTCACCGGCCCCTGCGACGCCGAGGCGACGGCACTGCCTCCCGCCTGCTCTGCAGGGTCGATGGCGGCCATGTCCACCTCGGACTGCAACGTTTCGAGCTTGCGTTCTGCAAGTGCCTGCAGGAACGGATTTTCGGCGCCGAATGTCTCGATAAAAAGTTCGAGTTCCGCAGGGTCGCTTGAATTGCGCACGACTTCCCAGGCTCGCGACGCTCGCCCCAGATTGGCGCCTCCCGACCCCGCATCAGGCGTAAAGTAGAAGTCGCCGACGATCGAACTTGTTTCCCAAGGCACCTGCTTGCGACCAGTCTTGTCCAGGACCAGACGGCGCGTCTCCTTGAACACCGATTCGATCGAACGCCCCGGTGTCGAAATCGCTTCCACAAGCGCGGCCGTGTAGGGACTGTTGCCCAGCGTCTCTCCATCGAGCGCAACCTGCCCGGGCGCGGTGGAGTAGGCGATGAACGTGCCGGTAGGCGCATCGACAGGCGCCAGCCCCCGGGTAATGGAACGAAATCCTCGAGCGTATGGATTGTTGCGGCACGCATCGAGGATGACAATGTTGATCCTGCTTTTCGACGAGTTCATCACCTGCAGGAAGTCGTGGACGTTGACCGCCTCGATATCGACCTCATCCTCGTCAGCGATGACCGCATTGACCGGAACAAGGTAATTCTCGCCGCGGACCTGGACTCCGTGGCCGGCGTAATAGAACAGCCCCGCCTCGACACCGTCCTGCCGAAGCGCGCGGCCGAACTCGAGCAGCCCCCGCTTCATTTCCGCCTGCGATGCATCAATCAGTTTGGTGACGGTAAATCCGACCGCCTCAAGCGTCTGCGATATGAGATTTGCGTCCGCCTCGGGATTTGCGAGTTCGGGAATTGTCGAATAGCCGGCATTTCCGATTACAAGCGCCAGCCGTTTGCCGCCCGCAATCGACCCGTCCGGCGACGTTTTCGCCAGCGAAATGGCTGACCGGTCGCTCGACGTCGATTGGGCAAGCACCGGCGTGCCGAGCGCAATCAGCGCAGCGATCACCAGAAAACGACAAATGGCCGTCACCAAACCCATTGACCCACCCACAGGAAGCTTCGTGGATCATGCCTGTTGTCGGGCCAGTGCACAATCCGGTCCCGATGGCCGGCGACAGCATCGACCCACCACAACGACGATAGGGAAATGCGCGGACAGCGCCGATCCCGCTTTGCCGAGACAGTTCATCGCCAGCTTGCACAACCGCCTGCCCACCCGGTACGATGAAGACAGATTGTTCTAGTTCATAACATTTTGGAGGAAACGCATGAATCCGTCCGGTCAGGTTGCGGTTGTTACCGGTGGCGGCTCGGGGCTTGGTGAGGCCACGGCAAGGGCTCTGGCAGCCAAGGGCGCCAAGGTCGCGCTGTTCGACGTGGGCATCAAGAACGCCGAGGCGGTTGCCGCCGACATTGGCGGCATCGCCATCAAATGCGACGTGTCGAGCGCCGAGGAGGCCGAGGCGGCATTCCAGGAAGTCGAGAAACAGCTCGGCACACCCCGCATTCTGATCAATTGCGCCGGCATCGGCATCGCCATGAAGACGACCGGCAAGGAGGGCGCGCACTCGCTCGACCTCTACCGCAAGGTGATCGAGGTCAACCTGATCGGCACCTTCAACATGATTCGCCTGTTTGCGGTGCGCGCCGAGACGCTTGAGCCGCTCGATGGCGGCGAGCGCGGTGCGATCGTCAACACCGCGTCGGTGGCAGCATTCGACGGCCAGATCGGACAGGCCGCCTATTCATCATCCAAGGGCGGCGTTGTCGGCATGACATTGCCGGTCGCCCGCGACCTTTCGCGCGCCGGCATTCGCGTGTGCACCATCGCGCCGGGCATCTTCCGCACGCCGATGCTTGCCGGCCTGCCGCAGGAAGCGCAGGATTCGCTCGGTCAGCAGGTGCCCTTCCCGCCCCGTCTCGGCGAACCGGCAGAATATGGAGCGCTTGCCTGTCACATCGTCGAAAACCAGATGCTCAACGGCGAAACGATCAGGCTGGATGGCGCCATCCGCATGGCGCCGCGCTAGAGCCCAGCCATGCCTGAGCAAACGCAGGCGAAAACGGGTCCGCTTGCCGGCTTCCGCATCATCGAGATGGCTGGCCTCGGCCCCGTACCGCTTGCCGGGCTGATATTGTCCGAAATGGGTGCGCAGGTGCTGCGCATCGAGCGCATCTCCAAGTCCAGGCCCCTTCTATCGCTGCCGCCGGAGTTCGATCTCGACCGGCATGGCCGTTCCGTCATCAGCGTCGATCTCAAGAAACCGGAAGGCGTGGAACTTGCCCTGCGGCTGATCGAGCGGGCTGACGGCCTGATCGAAGGGTTTCGGCCGGGCGTGATGGAAAAGCTGGGGTTGGGGCCTGAACCCGCCGCCGCCCGCAATCCCGGCCTCGTTTACGGACGCATGACCGGGTTCGGACAGGACGGACCGCTGGCAAGCCGTGCCGGCCACGACTTGACCTATCTGGCGCTCTCCGGCGCGCTGCACGCGATCGGCCCGAAGGGCGGCAAGCCCGTGCCGCCGCTCAACCTTGTCGCCGACTATGGCGGCGGCACCATGTTTCTCATCGCCGGAATGCTGGCTGCGCTGCTTGAACGAAGCCGCTCGGGCAAGGGACAGGTTGTGGATGCAGCGATGATCGACGGAGCGTCCATGCTCGCCGCACCGTTTTTCGGCTTCATGGCGTCGGGCATCTGGCGCGATCAGCGCGGCTCCAACCTGCTCGATTCCGGCGCGCCGTTTTACGACACCTATGAGACGCGCGACGAGAAACATGTGGCCGTGGCCTGTCTCGAACCGCAGTTCTTCGCCGAGTTTGCGCGCTTACTGCCACTTGAGGAGCGCTTTGCGAAGGCGCAATACGATCAGGGCCTGTGGGAGGAAATGCGCGCCGAGATTGCCGCGCGCCTGATTACCGAAACACGCGATCACTGGGCGGCGCTGTTTGAGGCAACGGATGCGTGTGTCGCGCCCGTGCTCAGCCTGCAAGAAGCGCCGCATCACCCGCACAATTCGGCCCGCGGAACCCATCAGATGATCGGCCGGCTGCGCAGGCCGGGGCCGGCGCCACGATACGCGCGCACACCGTCCACACTCGCCGGACCGGCAAGTCACGACACCGATGCCGCGCTGACGGCGTTTGGCATGGAAGCCTCTGAAATCGAAGAGCTTGTCAGCGCAGGCATTGTCGCGCGATAATAGGAGTTCATCTGTCAGGTTTTCGAGGCATCCGTGAGTGAAGCCAAAAAGGAAGTGCTGCGCCCGACCGACGCCGAGGCTGTCGCGCTCGCAAGAAACCTCATTCGAACGGCGCGGTTTGGTTCTCTGGCAGTGCTCGATCCCGAAAGTGGTGCGCCTTTGGCAAGTCGGGTTGCGGTTGCAACCGACATGGACGGCGCGCCCATCATTCTCGTTTCGGCGCTCTCGGCACATACGGGTGGGCTGGTTGCCGACCAACGCTGCTCGCTGCTTCTGGGCGAACCCGGCAAAGGCGATCCCCTCGCTCATCCGCGTATCTCGATTGCCTGTGAAGCCAGATGCCTGAACAAGCCCGACGATGACCGGGCACGCGCCGAGCGTCGCTTCCTGAACCGCCATCCGAAGGCGAAGCTCTATGCCGGTTTTGCCGATTTCAGCTACTTCCGGCTGGAACCACGGAGCGCCAGCCTCAATGGCGGCTTCGGAAAGGCTTACGCCTTGAACCGCAACGACCTGCTGGTTGAGACGCCCGTCAACGCCGCGCTTTCCTCCGCCGAGCAATCGGCCGTATCTCACATGAACGCCGACCACCGCGACGCGATCGGCATCTATGCGCAAGCATTCGCGGGCGAGGCCGATGGCGACTGGGCGATGACAGGCATCGACGCCGAGGGTTTCGACCTTGCCTGTGGCGACGTCGCCAGGCGCGTCCAGTTCCCCGAACGGCTGGCCAGCGCATCCGACATGCGCGCCGCGCTGGTGAAGATGGCGGCAGATGGCCGTAAGAAGCTCGAAAGAACCGCTGCCAATGAAGTTGACCTTGCGAAAACCCAAATCAAGTAAAGACGGGTTGCGCTCTCGCAAGCTGCAACTAAAATAACGGTCGAAAATCGGTTTGCGGCAATGAGCCGGTCTTCATACGAGGAATTCAGACAGCGAATGCCCCCGCGCTGTCTCGAAGATGCGAGTGATCGTGGGCATTATGCAACATACCAAGCTTGTAGGCATGGCGGACGACGTCGCGGCCGTGTTGAACGCCGTGGGCAACGGCAAGCGGCTGGCAATCCTGTGTTACCTGGCGGATGGCGAGATGTCCGTGGGCGCGATTGCCACCAGGGTCGGGCTCAGCCAGTCGGCCCTGTCCCAGCATCTGGCCAAGCTTCGGGCCATGGATCTGGTCAAGACGCGGCGCGAGCGACAGCTCATCTACTATTCGTGCAAGTCGGACAAGCTGCTCAAGCTTCTCCGCTCGCTCGAGAACATCTATGTAGCCTGATCACGGCCTCTCCGGGCCGTCAGGGTCAGGAGAACCATGCAATCAATCAGGATCGATCACGCGGACGATCCGCGCATTGCGGCATACCGCAACATTCGCGACCGGGATCTGGCACGGCGCGACGGGCTGTTTATCGCCGAAGGCAAAGTCGTCCTGCGGGTTCTGCTGGAGGCGGGCCGCTTCGAACCGGTATCGGTGCTGGTGCTGGAAAACCGGCTCGACGGCCTGACGGACATTCTGGAAAACGCACCGGCATCGCTGCCGGTCTATGTCGCATCATCCACCGTCATGGACGCAATCGCCGGATTTCACATGCATCGGGGCGTGCTCGCTGTCGCCGGGCGCCGCGAGATGCCGGGCATCGGGGAACTGATAGCGGCCCTGCCGCAGGACGCACTTGTGCTGGCGCTCGTCGGCATATCCAACCATGACAATGTGGGAAGCATGTTCCGCAATGCAGCTGCATTCGGCGCAAACGCAGTGTTGCTGGATGCAACATGCTGCGACCCGCTTTACCGCAAGGCGATACGCGTATCGGTTGGCGGCGTCCTTAAGGTGCCCTACGCAATCGCGCCGGACTGGCGAACGCTGGTTTCCGAACTTGGCTGTTCCGGCTTCCGGCAGCTTGCACTGACGCCAAATGGCAAGACAGACATTGGCGAACTGACGGCGATGGCAGGCCGACGGGCGCTCTACCTCGGTGCTGAGGGGGAAGGACTACCCGCCGAGCTGATTGCGGCCACGGAAGGTGTGCGCATTCCAATCGCCAGCGACTTCGACAGCCTCAACGTCGCTGCTGCGTCAGCGATTGCGCTGCACCGATTGTCGGCAATTTCAGGCTAGCTGAAGCGCGGTCAGCGGGTTGCGGCGGCGGTCTTCTGCAGTGCGCGTACGCGATCGGCGAGATTGACGATGGACTCTGCCGCGCCTGGCCCGCCGTCGATTGACGGCGATTGGTCGAGCGCCTTGCGAATGGGCGAATCCGGTCCGTCCAGCGCCATCGTCAGGCTGACGACTTCAGCCGCGAGATCGTTGATCTGTTCACGTAGCAGCGCGTTTTCGCGCCGCTCCTCGTCCCAATCCTCGGATTTGGAACGCTCGAACGTCTCCACTTCCTTGCGCAGCTTCTTGTTTTCCTCAACCAGCATCTTCAACCGGCCCTCAATACGCTCTCGGTCGGCGGTCAGCTTGGCCATCGCCTTTTCGATGTCCGCTCCCTTGGCGCCCTCGAGCAGGTTCGACATCTGCAGCGTCAGGTCGGCCACTTCGCCTTCGAGCTTGACCTTCTCTTCCTGCGCTTCGCTGAGAGCTGCGCTCAACTCGCTTTCCGAACCGGAATTGGTCTTGAGTTCTTCGCGCAGCCGCTCGAGTTCCTTCTCGCGCCTGTCCAGCTTGTCTTCACGGTCGGAGAGCGTGGCGATCGTCCGTTCGAGCCGTGCTTCGATATCCGCCGCGCGGCGCTTTTCCAGCTTCAGCGCGTCCTGTGCCGCCTTTGCTTCGGCCTCGGCTTCGCGCACCTTGCGTTCAGCTTCCTTGCGCTGGTCGCGGAGTTCCGACACGTCGCTGGAAAGCTTCTCCACTTCGGTTTCGCGCGCCACCAGCTCGATCTGGCGGCTGGAGGACTGGAAGCTCGCCTCGTCGTACATGCGCCCCATCTTGTCGACTTCGAGCGCCTTTTCCTCGAGCCTTGCCTCGGCATCGAGCAGCTTGTTGGAAACCTGCTGCAGCTGCTCCTCGCGCCGCCGCAACTCGTTTCGAAGTTCGCCCGCACTGGCCTCCAGTGCAGTCAGCGCGTCGTTCTTCTCACTACGTTCCTCGGCTAGTCGCCTCAACTCGTCACGGTTCTTGTTGATCTCGATTATCTGCGACGCCGCTTTTTCCTTGAACGACTTGATGCTCATTTCCAGCCGCCGCGTCGACATGGCGAACTCGGCGCGCATGCGATCCTTGTCGGCCTGAATTTCGTTGAGCGAAAGCGGAACGGACGCTTCGATGCGGCGTCTGGTGAGCACGACTGCCCGCCTCCATATGGCCGGAGCCACCATCAGCGCCAGGAACCCGGCACACAAAAAGCCGAGAGAAAAGAACAGGATACTCTGTATCACGGACTAACGCCTCATGACCGCCACATACACTGGACCGACTGTGCCACGGCGACCGGCACCGAATCCAGAGCCTCGCAGCTTTTACTCTCTCTTAAGGTTAAACCAATCACCGCAAGCCTGCATGTCAAAATCAAGGCGCCCGCCATCGGGAATGGCGGGCGCCTGACTGAATTTCGGATTGTCCGGGCAGAACGGCCTGCAGATCAGCCTAGAACGGATTCCAGGTCGGCGACGGCGTCATCTTCAGGTAACCAACATTGACGCCCAGCCTAGCGCCAACGCCAGTGCGGATCGGGACCAGAACCACATTGCCGCGCTTCATCACATTGAAGCCGAGACCGGCCACCGCATAGGCGGAACCGGCAACGCCGAGGAAACGTTTGTAGATGCTGGGGACGGAGTCCAGATTGTAGACAAGCATCATGGTGCGCGACCCCTGCCCGCCAAAATCCCAGCCGAGCGATGGCCCCTGCCAGAAGACAACATGGTCGCCGGCGTTCTTGGTATAGAGCAGGCCCTCTCCATAGGTCAGGCCGCCAACCAGCGCCCCGGAACCTTCCTGGCCGAGCACGTAGCCATTGGGCAGGCCGAACGACGAGAAGACCTTTTCGACGACCGCAGCCAATCCACCAGAGGTCGAGCCGAAGAACCTGTGACCGGCGTCGATCACTTCCTGCGA
This sequence comes from Rhizobiaceae bacterium, assembly GCA_965232405.1. GTDB lineage: Bacteria > Pseudomonadota > Alphaproteobacteria > Rhizobiales > Rhizobiaceae > RCIO01. The sequence goes on along the minus strand of OZ246966.1, from coordinate 2,703,267 downwards.
CGAGTAGGCATCATTGGCATTGGCGCGTGCGCCGCTCATTCCGATGAGCGTAGCCGACAGGCACACGAGAAGCGCCGCGGCGATACGGGTGCGGATAGGTGCGACAAAACTGGACTGCATCTTTCCAATCTCCGTTTGCGATTACGTTCCGTACCAAGGGTCGGTGGCCAGATCTGGGCCTGCCGGCACATGGAATGAATCGAATGCGATCTTAGGTCTCAATCCTTTTTCAACCATTAACCCCCATCGACAGATGGCGGACGCGAAGCGGATTGGACCACATAGCGCGATCGCGCAGTTGCAACGCGTTGCAATCCGGCCTCTTCTTGTGGCCGAGACTGGGCTGTGCCACGCCTGATGGTGCAATGCGGCAGGCGATTCGGCATGGGGCGAACCGCCAGACAAGACGTTACGGGGGACTTGGGACTATGAACGAAAATCTATCGCTGTCGGCCTCGGAGCTCGCCGCGCTGCTGTGCAGCCGGGTCTGTCACGACATCATTTCTCCCGTCGGCGCGATCAACAACGGCCTTGAACTGCTCGAAGAGGGCGGAGCGGACGAAGACGCGATGCAGCTTATCCGCGCCAGCGCGGTCAACGCATCGGCACGGCTGCAGTTTGCGCGCCTGGCATTCGGCGCAGCCGGCTCAGCCGGCATGCAGATCGACACCGGCGACGCGCAGAACGTCGCTACCGCCTTCATTCGCAACGAAAAACCGGAACTTGAGTGGATCGGCGCGCGTGCGCTGCTGCCCAAGAACAAGGTGAAGTTGCTGCTCAATCTCATCCTGATCGCCAATGGAGCGATACCGCGCGGCGGCAAGATCGTGGTCCGGCTCGACGATCTGGAAACCGCGCCGAAGTTCACGCTGACGGCGGGTGGACCGATGGTTCGCGTGCCGCCGAAGTTTCTCGAACTGCATTCGGGCGGCAAGCCCGAAGAGCCGATCGACGCCCATTCCGTGCAGCCCTACTACACGCTGCTTCTGGCCAAGGAAGCCGACATGACGGTCAACATCCGTGCCGGCGCCGACGAGATCACGCTGACCGCCAGCTGATCCGTCGATCCCGGCACCGAACTGGCCGCAATGGCTGGTCTTGCGCGCCTTGCTGACAACTTTATCGCGGCCGTTACGCAGATGTTTACCCATTCAACGTAGCGTCGTTGGGCAGCCGGCGGAGCTGGGGCCGCCACAATCTACGGGGTACAGGTCATGAAACGTTGCATGATCGTCGATGATTCAAGCGTCATTCGGAAAGTCGCCAAGCGGATACTCTCCAGCTCGGAGCTCGTTGTCATTGAGGCCAGCTCGGCCACCGAAGCACTCTATATGTGTGAAGCCGACATGCCGCACATCATCGTGCTCGACATGTCTCTTCCCGACATGGAAGCGGTCGAGTTCATCATGCGTGCGACAGCGATCGAGAGCGCAATCAAGCCGCAGATCGTTGTCTGCGTCACCCAGTTCGACATTGGTCCCATCATGCGCGCCAAGCGTGCTGGCGCCAAAGGCTACATCCTGAAGCCGTTCAACCGCCAGCTGCTGCTGGATCGGTTCCGCGCAATGGATTTGATGGAAGAAGCCGCAGCAGCCTGACCAGTCAGTCATGCCAGGCAAACAAAAAACGCGCGAACCGAAATCGCGCGTTTTTGTTTATGTCGTCCAGGGAAAATCGCCTGCGAATACAGGCGGTTAGGTCATTTGAAGGATCAGGCGCTTTCGCGCACTTCCTCCGGCTCGCGCAGCACATAGCCGCGGCCCCAGACCGTTTCGATGTAATTCTGACCACCCGACGCCGCATCGAGTTTCTTGCGCAGCTTGCAGATGAAGACGTCGATGATCTTCAGTTCCGGTTCGTCCATGCCACCGTAAAGGTGGTTGAGGAACATTTCCTTGGTCAGCGTGGTGCCCTTGCGCAGCGAGAGCAGCTCCAGCATCTGGTATTCCTTGCCGGTCAGATGCACGCGCTGGCCACCGACCTCGACCGTCTTGGCGTCGAGGTTCACGATAAGGTCGCCGGTTGTAATGACCGACTGCGCATGCCCCTTGGAGCGGCGAACGATTGCATGGATGCGCGCAACCAGCTCGTCCTTGTGGAACGGCTTGGTCATGTAGTCGTCGGCGCCGAAGCCCAGGCCCCGCACCTTGTCCTCGATACCGGCCATGCCCGAAAGGATCAGGATCGGCGTCTTGACCTTGGAAAGCCTGAGGGTGCGCAGCACCTCATAACCGGACATGTCCGGAAGATTCAGGTCCAGGAGAATGATATCGTAGTCGTACAGTTTTCCGAGATCGACACCTTCTTCGCCGAGATCGGTCACATAGACGTTAAAGGCCTCCGATTTGAGCATCAGCTCGATGCTCTGCGCCGTGGCACTGTCGTCTTCAATGAGCAAAACGCGCATTTCATTCCCCTTCTCTGCCGCCGGACCGGTAGTCGTAGTGATGACCGGGGCAGCGATTGCCTGAATCGAAGGCTGCCAGCTAATGGTTAACAAAATCTGATTCTGCTTTCCAAAGCAATATCAGACCTGATCAGCTCTCCCGCACATTTCCTTGAATCTAATGGTGAATCGCACGACGCATCATCTTAACGCGACACATGAGATTCTCTTCACAAGTGACTCATTGGACTCAACTTGCGGAAATCTGTCGAAACGGCTCGATCTTTACCCCGCCTTAAGCCCTCGTCCCTATGATTAACAATGCCCGTAAACGAATGGTTACCAGGCTTGCGAAAGATTAGGATTTTCTTTGCAGGATCGAGGAAGCGTTCGGGTGTGTTTGGGCAGGAAGGTTCGGCGCCTTTGGGCAGGCGAGCCGGTCTGAAAGGGTAGTTCGACCGCTTGGTCACGGTGTACGCGTGCAAGGAGTAACAGATAATGAAGTCGCGCCAGAACCTTGTTCGACTCAAGCAGTTCCAGGTCAGCGAAAAGCGCCGCCAGCTTGGGCAGCTGGATATTATGATCGGCGAATTCGAGCGAATGGCCGCCGAGCTGGACATGCAGATCGCCGCAGAAGAAAAGAAGGCGGGCATCACCGACGTCGCTCATTTCGCCTATCCGACCTTCGCCAAGGCTGCGCTGCAGCGCCGCGACAACCTGCGCAATTCGCAGCTTGATCTGGCGCAGCAGAAGGAAGCGGCCGAAGCAGCTCTCGCCGAAGCAGAGCAGGAACTCGCCAAGGCCGAGGCTCTTGAATCACGCGACGGCCGCGGGCGCGAGACCGAACCGGCCCCGCAACAGGCCATGCACGGCTAGGCCTGCGGGCCTGGCCGCAACCAAATTGCCTTTGCGCGAGACGCCACCGCGGCTATAGCAGCCGCATGCGACTGCTCGCCGCCGCGTTCATCATCACAGCAACGTTCTGCTTCGCGCTTGGGATCACCCAGCCGCTGATCGAGGTCGAACGCCTGCTCTTGTTTACCGACCGCCCGTCTTTGCTGGAAATCGTCACCGGGCTTTGGAGCGGCGGAGACTGGCTGCTTGCTGCGGCGATCGCCCTGTTTTCGATTGTCCTTCCGGCTCTCAAGCTGATTTCGGTTCAATATCTGTTTGCCGCGAAACCGGGCGCACTGGCGCGCGTGCCGGCCATGCTTGGCACGGTTTCCAAATGGTCGATGCTGGATGTTTTGCTGGTTGCGCTGGTTGTCTTTGCGGCCAAGACCAGCGGCCTGGCGACCGCACTCACAATGCCCGGCCTGTGGTTCTTCGCCACATCGGTCGTGCTGACCGCACTCGCCTCAGCGCTGATCGGGGTGAAGTCCGCCCGTTAGGGCAAGACGCGCGCCCTCGGGAGGTCCGGCTCTAGTGCCGGTACTGTTGGATGCGCGTGGTGCGCAACCCAGCCAGCCCGTGATCGTCAATCGACGCCTGCCAGGAAAGGAATTCCTCGACGGTCAGACGATAACGGTTGCAGGCTTCATCAAGGCTCAGCAGGCCCCCGCGCACGGCAGCCACAACTTCCGCTTTGCGCCGGATCACCCAACGCCTCGTATTGGTCGGCGGAAGATCGGCAATCGTCAACGGGCTGCCATCGGGCCCAATGACATATTTTACACGCGGTCTAACCAGATCGGTCATCGTACTCTCTACAAAACCCCGGACCTAACCTGCGCCACTGTAGGCACACAGCTTTAAGAATTGCCTAAGCACGCGGTAATGCACGGCTAACCAGAGTGAACGAATGGTTATCGGCTTCGTTCACATTTTACTGTCCCGGATGAATCCCCTTACTGTGTGGCGCGCGGGACTCGCTTGACCTATATCAGGGCGGTTGGCATAGGGTCCGATACTCTGTTGACGACAACCGGTGGCCGCAAACCCATAAGTTCCAGGCAGCGCCACAATGCGAATGCCGGGAAGACAGCGATAATGAGCACTCACCTGAACAGCCTCGACCTGCCCGGCAAGCCGGGCGAAACGCGCGTCGTCGTAGCGATGTCGGGAGGCGTGGATTCTTCGGTCGTTGCCGGACTTCTGGCCGCCGAAGGATACGAGGTCGTGGGCGTGACGCTGCAGCTTTACGACCATGGCGCGGCGGTTCACCGTGCAGGTTCCTGCTGTGCAGGCCAGGACATCGACGATGCGCGACGTGTCGCCGAGACACTGGGCATTCCGCACTACGTGCTGAACTACGAACAGCGTTTCAAGGAAGCGGTGATCAATCCATTCGCCGAAAGCTACATTGCCGGCGAAACGCCGATCCCCTGCGTTGCCTGCAACCAGACGGTGAAGTTTGCCGATCTGCTGCAGACCGCGCGCGATCTTGGCGCCGACGCGCTGGCAACCGGGCATTATGTACGCAGCAGGGCCAACGGAAAGCATCGCGCACTCTATCGGCCGGTCGATGCGGATCGCGACCAGAGCTGGTTCCTGTTCGCCACCACGCAGGAGCAGCTCGATTTCCTGCGTTTCCCGCTGGGCGGCATGGCGAAGCCGGAAGTGCGCGCCGCGGCCGAACGCATGGGCCTGTCGGTTGCGACCAAGCAGGACAGTCAGGACATTTGCTTCGTGCCACAGGGCAAATATTCCGACATCATCGCCAAGCTGAAGCCGGATGCGGCCGTTCCCGGCGAGATCGTTCATATCGACGGCCGCGTGCTAGGCCACCATGAAGGCGTGATGCGCTACACTATCGGTCAGCGCCGGGGCATCGGCGTGGCGTCGGGCGAGCCGCTCTATGTCGTTCACCTCGATGCCGGCAGCGCCCGCGTCATCGTCGGCCCGCGTGAGGCGCTCGACACGCACCGCATCATGCTGCGCGATTTCAACTGGCTGGGCGATGAGGATCTGTCGGCGCTGCCGCAAGGCGGTGTGGAACTCTACGCCAAGGTCCGCTCAACGCGCCCGCCAAGGCCCGCACGGCTGCTGGCGGAAAACGGCTCATTCGTTGTCGAGCTCGCCGATGGCGAAGCAGGCGTGGCGCCCGGCCAGGCCTGCGTTCTGTATGATGGCGACGGTGATGACGCCCGGGTGTTCGGCGGCGGCTTCATCGAGCGTTCGGAGCGCCACGCGGAAGCCGAAGCGATGCTGACACGGCTGACGGCTAAGACGCCCGCCGCGCACAGCGCATAGATCTTCCGATAATCAGCCGCAACTAGTCGTGCGTGACGGTGCCGGCCGTCAGGATGCGAAGCACCGAGATCGCCTCCTCGCCGTTGGTGCGCGGATCGTCGCGCGACTGAACGCAAGCGATGAAGTGCTGCAACTCGCGGGTCAGCGGCATGCCCTCAGCCACCGGAACATAAGTCGGCTCATTTGTCGTGAAGGCCCACTGGCCCGAATCCTGCCAGACAGCATGGCGATAGACCGCAAGTTTGCGGCTCCACGGTTCGACATCGTCAAACACTGCCATCGCCCGCGTGCCAACGACGGTTAGCCGGCGCTCGCGATAAGGATTGAGCCTTGACGTGAACAGATGACTGCGAATGCCGCCTGGAAAGCGCATGTGCAGATGAGCGAAATCGGAGAGATGGTCGAGCAGGGCCGCGCCCTCGCCGCGCACTTCTTCCGGCGGCGCGCCAGTGATCGCCAGGATCATGGAGAGATCATGCGGCGCAAGATCCCACAACGCGTCGTTCTCGGTGTGGAACTTGCCGAGGCCGAGCCGGTGCGAGTGAATGTATTTGATGTCGCCCAGCTCGCCAGAATCGACCAGCTGCTTCAGCTGTTCGAAGGCCGGGTGGAAACGCAGCACATGGCCGACCATGAAGACACGGCTGTTTGCCCTGGCCGCCGAAACCGCGCGTTCGGCGTCGGCAACCGACAGCGCAATGGGCTTTTCGACCAGAACGTCCTTGCCGGCCTCGACCGCCCGGATCGCGTATTCGGCATGATGTTGGGGCGGCAGGGCCATGACGATGGCATCGATGTCGTCACGCGTGAACAGATCGTCCGGCCCGACAGCCAGACAATCATGCTCGATCGCGAAGCCTTCGGCCCGCGCGGCATTGACATCGGAAACTGCGTGAAGCGCGTCGAGCGCCTTCAGGGTCCTGACGTGATTGCTGCCCCAGTAACCACAGCCCAGGACTGCTATGCGCGGTGCCATATTCTCTTTGCCTTGATTGCGCCGCGCCTCATTAGACCCGCGTCCCCGACTGCTCAACCCCACACTTTGATAAAGGGTGAATGCCGCCGTGAAAACGCCGGAATAAGCCTTGTCCGCAATGCTTGACAGTCAGTTGGGCAAAACCTTATATCCGCGCGTCTTCCGGGGCGGCCCTGCCCTCGCGGGGCGGAGTAGCTCAGTTGGTTAGAGCAGAGGAATCATAATCCTTGTGTCGGGGGTTCAAGTCCCTCCTCCGCTACCACTTACCCCCGGCGATCTTCTGAAAAATTCGGATGTCGACAGGCCACTGCCGGGGCAGCAGACATTATCCTGACGGTCGTTGCAGCCAATCGGGTAGCCGCACGCGCACCAAAACGCCGCCAAAGATGGCTTATGGAAGAAAATCGCAATTCGCGTGATTCGGATTCTTGACCCGAGTCCAACGTTTGCCTAATCCTCGGGAGTCGGCAGTGATTCGCAGTCGCTGCCCCCAAAAGTAAATCCCGGTCAAGCGCGTATCAGCATGACGGCAGGTTCTGCCGTCCGCGTACGGATTCGTGTCTTGATTACAGTTCGGTAGCCGCGTCCCGCACGCCCGCCGCAAGGCGGGTGAAAGAAGAACAGGAACACTGTAGTTGACGCGATGAACAGCATTGCCCGCCTTCACGAACCGGTCGAAGGCCTTGCTCTTCCAACCAGCCGCGCCGAACTGATCCCCTTTCTTTGCGGGCTCTGTGCCCGTGTCCGCGCCGATCACTACCTCATTGCCCGCATCGGAACCGAACGCTGCAACGACGAGTTGCGCATCATCGCTTCCAACTGGACCTTCGATGCCATCGAGGCACTCGGGACAGCGTCGCTGCAGGAGATCGCCGCGGCGCCCGAGACGTCATATATGGGCTCGGTACCGCGCACCTGGCGAGCGCTTGAAGCCGGCCTGTTGAGTGCAGACCAGTCGGCTTCCCTTGGCCGCGACGGCCATCAGGAATTCGTTTCCGTGCGCCTACGCGCCGGATCCAGCCATCACTTCGTCATTCTCTCGGCCAATCGGCCGCATCGGCTCGATACCGACAGGGCGCCGGCAGCGATCATGTCGCTCAGCTATGCGCTTTCAACGCTTGGCAACCAGATGTACGCGGATACAAGCGAATATCCGATCTCGGACCGGGAGCGCGAATGCCTCGGCTGGGTTGCCGAAGGCAAGACCACGCTTGATATCGCCACCATTCTCGGCGTGTCCGCCAACACGATCAACAGCTATCTGGCCCACGTGATCCAGAAGCTGTCGGCGCGCAACCGGACAATGGCAATCGCAGTAGCCATTCGGAGCGGCATCATCTGATGATCCACCCGAGCCTGCCTGGAATCGGCCCATGCTGAAACCGCTGCACAAAGCGGACACGGTAGAAAGCGCCGACCCGCAGATCATCCGTCTCGACACGCTGCCCGACATTGTGCGCAAGCTGCGGCGCATCACCGACGACATCGGCGCAAATCATTTCGTCGCATATTTTGCGACGCCCCGCCCCGGGCGGCAGCATCTGGCCGTCTGTCTCGATGCGCACTACCCGGGTGTCGCGGAAGAGACCGGCTTGTTGACTACAACATTGGGGGATCGGTTTGCCCGCCGCATCGCGGCTTCGTCCGTTCCCCTCTACTGGGCGCAGTCATTGGAACCGTTCGGTACGCTTCATGCGGACTTGGGGTTGGTGGAGCGCATGGAGCCGCCGGCCGGCTCTACAGCCGGGCTCGCTTTGCCGGCCGCGGTGGAACATGGTGCGGAGGGCGCAATTGTATTCACGGGCCCGCGGATCCGCCTTTCGACCGAAATGCTTTGCGATCTTCACGCGCGCTGCATCGGCCTGTTTGGCGTCATCGCCAAGCTAAAGCCGGTGACCGGCGACCACGTACCCTCGATTTCCAAACGCGAGCTGGAATGTCTGATACTGACGGCGAACGGGCTGACAAGCGAGGAGATCGCCGCGCGTCTGGGCCTCTCCGTCCACACCGCCAATCAATATCTGACGAACACGACCCGCAAGCTGAATGCGATGAACCGCACGCAGGCGGTGGCCAAGGCGCTGCGAATGGGACTGTTCGACTAGCCGGCCATCCTGAGCGGCTGCGTCTTGCGAATACGCGCCGCCTCAAGAGCAGTTTCCAGAAACGCCGTGTTGGCCTCCGGCTCGTCTTGCGGCTTGTCAAAGGCGACATAATTGACATCGATCCCGGCCTCCGCGTCGCCGAGGCTGAGCGTGAAGAAGACGGTCGCGCCCGATGGCTTGAGTTCGAGATCGAGCATGACCCGCTGATCGCCGCTCCAAGCCAGTTCCAGATCGCCGCCATGACCGAGCCTCAGCGTGCCCGGCATAAAGTAGAGTTCCGCCGCCGAATCCACGATATCCGCCAAATTGGCGACATGACCGAGATGGATGAAGGATACGTAATCGGCCAGGTCGACCATGCGCAGTTCGGAAACAAAGTCCTTGATCGCGTCTGCCACGATCGCTTCCCTGGATGAGGCAAAGGCCTGCTTGTGCATCAACGTTTCCTGAGATCTGACAATGGTTACCGTGCCGGAGCCGGCTTGCGCGAGTAGACAATCCTGACCAGTTCGGCGACCGCCTGGTAGAACTGGGGTGGTATGAGACTATCCACCGAAACTTGCTTGTACATGGAGCGCGCGAGCGCCACGTTCTCAAAGATCGGAATGTTGTTCTCCTCCGCGATCTCACGGATTTTCAACGCCACAAGATCCTGTCCCTTGGCCACGACAATCGGCGCCTCGTTTTCCTCGCGCACATAGCGCAGGGCGATCGAGTAGTGGGTCGGGTTGGCGATGATCAGGGTTGCCGTCGGCACCGCGGACATCATGCGCTGGCGCGCCCGGTCGCGCTGCAGCGAGCGGATGCGGGTGCGCATGATCGGGTCGCCCAGGGTCTGCTTGAGCTCGTCCTTGACCTCCTGCTTCGTCATCCGCAGGTCCTGCAGCCAGTGGAAGCGCGACCAAAGAATGTCGGCAGCTGCGATCAGCAGCATGACAAGCGTGATGGCGATGAGGATTTCCTTGGCGATGTCGTTGATGACGAAGCCGAACACGACAGGGTGCGTGCTCATGCCTGAAATCAGTTCCGACAGCGCGTTGCGCATCGCGATCGCCAGAATGATGCCAGCGAAAGTCAGCTTGCCCAGAGACTTCAAAAGTTCTGCCAGACCCTGCGCTCCGAACAGGCGGGTGAACCCCTCCTTGAGCGAAATGCGCGACATCTGAGGCTTGACGCGCTCAAGCACGAAACGCGGTGTGTTCTGCAGGATCGAGGCCGCCAGCGCCGCAGTCACAAGAAGCAGCATAAGCGCGACCAGCACCTTGCCGCACTCGAACATCACCACCTGCATAATCAGGATGATGTCGCGTTCCGTGCCCAGCGGCCAGTCTTCCGGCCGCTCCAGAAACAGTGACAGAAATCCGGCCATGCGCGCGGCGCTCTGTTCGGCGAAGAAAAGTGCAAACAGCAGAATGGCGAGAAAGGATGCGAACACCGGGGCTTCCTTCGCGAAAGGCAGCTTGCCCTTCTCGATGGTGTCACGAATCTTCTTCTCGGAAGCCTCTTCTGTCTTGCTTTCTTTGTCCGGCTTGTCAGACACCGCGCCGCTCCCTCAGTGCAATAGCTCAGGCAGCGTTGGCGCTGGCTTCAGCCTCGCCTTCGGTCTGATTGGGAAGTTCGAGCGCGCCTTCGGAAGAAAGCCGGATCGCCGTTGAGGCGATGGTGCGGCGCGCGGCGTTGATTTCGTCGACCGCAATGTTGCCGGCGGCGTCCTTCAGTTCCGACTCGATCATGCGGCGTGAACGCGCGCCAATTGCCGACAGCACGGCTTCGGTGAGGTCCGGCGGTGCATCACGCAGCGCAACGGTGACCATTTCAGTCTGAATGTTGTCGAAGAGCGAAACACGCGAAGCCTGCGAAAGAAGAACGATATCCTCGAAGGCGAAGAGCTTCGACTTGAGCTCTTCGAGGTCCGGCGTACCCGCGGCAACCATGTCCTCCATCACGTCGTCGAGGACCGACTTGTCGAGCTCGTTGAGCAGACCTGCCACGCGCATCTGACCGGCGGAATTGTCGCGCACCGAGCTTTCGTCGGTGAGGCTGACACGCAGCTTTTCCTCGACCATTTCGCGCGCCTTGTCCGAGACGTTGCCAAGCGACATCATGCGCTTGACCACCTCGCCGCGTGTTGCCTTGGGGATCTTGACCATGATCGCTGCCGCCGCGGGCGCAGCAATGCAGGACAGCACCATGGCGATTGTCTGCGGATGCTCGTTTTCCAGCGTGGTCGCCACGCGCTCGGGTGGCAGCTTTTCCAGCTGAGGCCAAAACGTTTCCTTTGGTGCCGCGTCGTCGGTCTTTTCACCGACCATGATCGCGTCGACCTCTTCCGGCGTCAGCGTCTCGGCGAGAATGTTGTTCATGGTGTCGCCGGAATCGAGCAGTCCCGCGCCTTCGGCGAATTCCCCTTCAAACTCCGACACGATCCTGTCGAGTTCGCTCTGCGGGATGGTCTTGAGCGAACGGGCGGCCTCGATCAGGCCCCGCAGTTCCTCCTGCTTGAAGAACTTGAGCAGCTTGCCGGCCGAAGGCTTGCCCATTGCCACCAGGATTGCGGCGGCCTTCTGGGATCGCGAAAGGGTTGGCAACTGGCTCATGATGCTGAACTGCTGGCGCCCAAAACTACCGGCCCCTGGTTACCGCGTTGATTTCCGTCAGCTTGATGCCGAAACGAGAAGGATCGTCTTCCAGGACCGTGATTTCGCCTTTGGCGATCTTGCGGCCGTTGACCATCACATCGACCGGCTCGCCGATGCGCCGGTTGAGCGAAACGGTTGCGCCCTTCTGCAACGACATCAGCTCCGAGACCGGCATTTCGGTGCTCCCCAGAACGATCTGAACCTCGACGGGAATGCCGAGAATGATGCCGGGGTTGCCGCCTGACACACCGCCCACCGGGGCGTCTCCCGCGGCGTCGGTCTCATGCAGTACCCCGCGCAATTCTTCGATCGCCTTGTTGAGCTGGTCTTCCTGCGGATCGCCTGGCGCGGCCGCGGCGTCGGGCGCAGCAGCCTTTGGTTCGGTCGCGGTCTCGTCCGCTTGCGGAACGGGCTTTGCTTCTGGTTCGCTCATGCCGAAATCAGTCCTTCCACGAAATCCTCATGCGCATCGAATGGCTGGAGAATGCGCACAGTGTAGTTCTGTCCAAGCTTTCCGAGTTCGCACACGAACAACACCTGGTCTCGCGCGGTCAGCCGCGCCTGCGACTGAGCCTGCTCGGGAAACTCGATGATCTGGCCTTCATGAAACCCGGCAATCTGGCCGAGCGTAATCTCACCCAGCGGGATGGCGGCCGTGAGCGAAAGCTTCGAGCGCATGACCTCGTCATTGAAGCGTGCCCTCCACACGCCTGCCGGAGCCGACGACTTGGCAGTGGCGTCGCCGCGCAATTGCAGCAACACGCGCTGGGGCAGCGCAACGGTGAGCTTGCCCCGGCTTTCACCGAAGATCAGGTCCAATACAATCCTGGCAGCCGGCCCGTCGCGCAGGACATGCGTTCCGATCTCGTCGCCGACAATCGCCTCGCCGAGGGGAAACCGGATGCCGAACGATCTTTCGCCGGTCCCGTTGAATATCTGCGCGATCGCCTCGAATACCTTCTCTGCGATCTCAATCTCGATTTCCGATAGTGCGCGTGTGATCGGAGCCGGCGCCTGCTCGGGGTCAGCGCCAAAAAGTGCGCTCACGATAATGGCCATGGCCTCTGGGTCGAGCGTCTGGAACAGCGCATCAGGCGAGGTTTCGGCAGAGGCCACCGACATGGCTCCGAAGCTACCTTCCGCCAGACGAACATCCGCCATGCGGCAGATCTCGATCGAACCCTGTTCGACCTCGATCGGAACGTTCAGTTCCTCCTCGAAATAGCTGATGATTTCCGGCAGGCAGCGCGACGCGCAGGCATGGGCCGTGTCCAACACATGATCGGGATTGCCTGTTTCGCCGGTCAGGCGTTCAACGATCAGGTTGCGCATCTGCGCCGGGGTCGGCTGACTGCTCATGACATGCTTGGTCCGTTAGACACCCGATCAGGCTGCCTTGGCGGCTTCGCCACCGGAATTGAGTGTGCTTTCCTCGACCGCGTCGATGGAAGGCCTGTCTTTGGAAGAAATCGTTTTGCGGCCGAACTCGAGCGCCACCTGAGGCAGCGAACCGTTCATGTAGGCCAGCAGCGTCTGCTTCACGATGATGTAGAGGCGCGTACGTTTCTCGCGCACCACCTTTACCTTGGCCGCGATCGGACCAACCACCGCGTAGGCCATGAAGATGCCGAGGAAGGTGCCGACAAGTGCAGCGCCGATCAGTCCGCCCAGAATTTCCGGAGACTGGTCGAGCGCGCCCATTGCCTTCACCACGCCAAGCACGGCGGCGCAGATGCCGAGCGCGGGGAAGCCGTCGGCCATCTGCTGCAGCGCATGATAGGACTTCAGCTTGTCGTGCTTGACGGTGTGGATCTCCTCATCCATCAGCGCCTCGATCTCGAACGGCCGGGCATTGCCAATGATGATGATGCGGCAGTAGTCGCAGATGAAATGCGTCAGGTCACGGTCCTTCAGCACTTTCGGGAAAGCCTGGAAGATTGTCGATTCCTCGGGGTTGTCGATATGTGCTTCCACCTCGTTGCGCGGCTTCGTCCGCAGTTCGCGCATCAGGCTGTGCAGCACGCCAAGCAGTTCAAGAAAGTCCTGCTCCTTGGGCACAGACTGCTTGAAGGCGTCGAGCATGGCCTTACCGGAATCCTTCACGACCGACATCGGATTGGCGACCAGGAAGATACCGAGCGCGGCACCGCAAATGATCACCACCTCCCAAGGCTGAATGAGCACTTCGATGTGCCCGCCCATCGCCATGAAGCCGCCCAGCACGCAGCCAAATGTGACGACCATTCCAATCAGAATTCCCACCGCCGGCCCCTATCCAGAATCAACCAGTCTGTTTTCTAGGGCGCGTGCCTTGTGTGAGGCTTGTTTACCTCGACCACCGCAACACCGGCGCATGGCCCAACAGCTTCACGCAAGCATCGCCAGCTAGGTTGAATGCGGACAATGGCGCCGGAGGCCGGCTTGGTCGACACACTTACGAGCTACAGGCTCATTGCCAAGGACATGGAGCGATCGCTTCAGCGCGTCAGCGAAAAGCCGACCGTCGAGCGCGAAACGGCCTACTATCTTGAGAACATCGGCAAGGTAAAATCCCCAGAGGAGTTTGTCGCCGACAACCGGCTGTTCCGCTATGCGATGAAGGCGTTCGGTCTCGAGGAGATGACCTACGCCAAGGCCTATATGACGAAGATCGTCAGCGAAGGCATCGACGATTCCGAAAGCTTCGCCAACTCGCTGTCCGACCCCCGGTATCGCGAATTTGCCGAGACCTACAATTTCGATCGCTACGGCGAAACGGCGACGATCTTTGAAGCAACGCGGCAACCCGTGGTGGACAGATATGTTCGCCAGACGCTGGAAGAAGAAGCGGGCAGCCAGAACGAAGGCGTTCGCCTGGCGCTCTATTTCGAGCGCAAGGCCGCCGACATCGATTCCTACTACGACATTCTTGCCGACACCGCACTCGGCAAGGTGGTGCGCACAGCACTCGGCTATCCCGACGAGATGGCGCAGGCCGATCTCGACAAGCAGGTCGAGATGTTCAAGTCCCGCTTTGATCTCGAAGACTTTCAGGACCCGGAGAAGGTGCAGGCATTTCTCGCCCGGTTTTCGGCCTTGTGGGAGGTCGAAAACCCCAGCGTATCTGTTCAGTCGAGCATCAGCGCACTGATCTCGCAACCGGTCGAATACGGCATTTCGACCGACCTCCTGCTGACACTCAACCAGTTAAGACGCTGAGGAATACAGAATGGAATCCGGCCTCTATGTAGCATTGTCGTCGCAGGTGGCGCTTGAGCGCAGGCTCACCACCATCGCCGACAACATGGCCAACACCAGCACGGTCGGCTACCGCGCGACCGGCGTGAAGTTCGAGGATCTGGTGAGCGGAACCGGAGACAACTCCGTTTCGTTCGTCTCGTCCGGCGACACCTATATCGCCAATGTCAGCGGTTCGCTTCGCGAGACGGGCAACCCGCTCGACTTCGCCATTCTTGGCGACGCCTGGTTTGCAATCGAAACGCCGGGCGGCACCGTCATGACGCGCGACGGGCGGTTCTCCATGCTCAACACCGGCGAACTGGTGACCCTGCAGGGTTACCCGGTTCTGGATGCCGGCGGCGCGCCTTTGCAGCTTGACCCGCTTGGCGGCGCGCCGGAAGCCGGCGCCGACGGCATGTTGCGCCAGAACGGCCGCCAGATTGGCGCGGTCGGCCTCTACCAGTTCTCGCCTGGCATGAATTTCACTCGCTTCGGCAACTCCGGCATCGTGCCGGAAGGTAACCCGATCCCGATCGTGGACAGGCAGGAAGTCGGCGTGGCGCAGGGCTTTGTCGAGGATTCCAACGTCAATGCCGTCAAGGAGATGATGGAACTGATCCAGGTACAGCGGGCGTTCGACCAGGTCAGCGCGCTGATGCGCGACAGCGAGGAAGCGATGGAGACCTCCATACGCACGCTGGGCTCAAGCTAGTCGGATAACAGGGATTGTCGACATCCGAAATCACAGCGCCGCACCCTGATTTTGCGGCCAGCCTGCATCCGCTCGAATCGCTGGAAGGGCTGTATCGCCGTTTTAGCGATCCGGCCGGGATTATCCGTCATGGTGGGCAGGTAGTCGAAGTGACTGCCACCCATTTCCGGGTCGGAGGACTTTCGCGCTCGGCCCGG
Source organism: Rhizobiaceae bacterium (assembly GCA_965232405.1). Classification (GTDB taxonomy): domain Bacteria; phylum Pseudomonadota; class Alphaproteobacteria; order Rhizobiales; family Rhizobiaceae; genus RCIO01. The sequence goes on along the minus strand of OZ246966.1, from coordinate 2,687,841 downwards.
CTGGGCGACGTTGTCGATTTCAGCACGCCGCGCGGCAAACGGTCCGGTGAGATCGTGCAGATCAGCCCCGGTTCGGTCCTGGTCGCGCCATTCGAGAGCAGTTCGGATACCGGACTTGGGCAGGAAGTATTCAATCGCGGGCCGATTGCGATCAGCCCCGGCGACAATTGGCGCGGCCGTGTGATCGACGCACTGGCGCGTCCGATAGACAATGCAGGCCCGCTTTTGCGTGGTTCTGCCGTCCATATCCCCGAAACTCCTGCGCCATTGCGCCGCCAGCGTGTCGATGCACCGTTCAAGACAGGTGTCAGGGTCATCGATATTTTCACGCCCCTTTGTTACGGGCAGCGGCTCGGCGTGTTCGCCGGTTCCGGCGTCGGCAAGTCGACCCTGCTTGCCATGCTGGCCAGCGCCGACGCGTTCGATACCGTTGTTGTCGCACTGGTCGGCGAACGCGGGCGCGAAGTCCGCGAGTTTCTGGAAGATACGCTCGGCGACGAGACCATGACCAAGACCGTCGCGGTCGTGGCAACCAGCGACGAAAGCGCCATGATGCGCCGCCGCGCGCCGGACACCGCCATGCGGGTTGCCGAACATTTCCGCGATCGCGGCGACCGCGTGCTCCTGGTGCTCGATTCCATCACACGTCTCGCACACGCACTGCGCGAGGTTGCGACCGGGACGGGCGAACCGCCGGTTGCACGCGGATACCCCGCATCCGTTTTCACCGACCTGCCGAAGCTGCTGGAACGGGCGGGCCCGGGCGTGGAAGGGCACGGCTCGATCACCGCCATTCTCTCGGTTCTTGTCGATGGCGACGATCACAATGATCCGGTCGCCGATGCCGTGCGCGGCATACTCGACGGGCATGTCGTGCTCGACCGGGCGATTGCCGAGCAGGGGCGGTTCCCTGCCGTAGACCCGCTTGCCTCGATCTCACGCCTCGCCAACCGCGCATGGTCGCAGGACCAGCACACGCTGGCAACAAGGCTCAAATCGATGATCGCCCGCTTCGAGGACACGCGCGACATCCGCCTTCTGGGTGCCTACCAACCCGGCGCGGATGCCGAACTCGACCTCGCGGTCAGGCAGGTTCCGACGATCTACGAAGCACTGCTGCAGCAGCCGCAGGAGCCGCGCTCACACGACCCGTTCGCCGATCTCGCACACCATCTGAAAGCCAGGGAGAACCCCGTTGAACACGCTCCGGAAGCAGAAGGCTGAGGCCTTCGGAAACCCGTTCCGGATCGCCAGACCGGAACCGGTGAACCGTCAGGCGAAACTTCGCATCAAGGAGAAGTCGAGCGACATCATCGTTGCCGGGCTCGGCATCGCACTCGGCCTCGTTTGCGCATTCTTTCCCTGGTACGTCTTCTTCAATCAGGACAAATTCGGCATTCGCGCCGTCGAGTTTTCCGGCGGCGCCACCACCCGGATCGTGCCGGACGACCTGACCTATCAACCCTCGCTCGTCGGCCAGGGTTTCACGATCGACGATGTGCCGCTGTTGGAGCTCGACCGGATCGCCACCGGCACGGTCCCCGACCAGGCCGATCCCGTTGCCGGCGAAGTCCCGCTGAGCGATCAGCCCTTTCCGGGCGATGTGGCTCCAAAGCCCGTATTTCGTGTGGTTCACATAGCCAACGGGCGGGCAATGATCGAAGACAAGGAAGGCCTTTACGTCGTCCAGACCGGATCAATCCTTCCCGACAAAAGCAAGGTCGCCTCGATCGAGCAGCGCGACGGAAGCTGGGTGGTCGTGACCAGCTCTCAGGAGGTCATGTCGCTCCAGGGCCTGAGCGAATAGCGCCGGCAACGCCGGCTCCAGGAAAACGCAAGGCCCGCGCAAGGCCCGCCTCATACCCTCGGTTCTGCTGCAAGAGGATTCGCAATGCAGGCCGTAAACTTGTTTGATCTCGCTGCCCAGCAAGCCAAGTGGCTTGCCGTGCGCCAGTCAGCCGTTTCGAGCAACATCGCCAACGTCAATACGCCGGGTTTCCGGGCAAAGGACGTTGAGCCGTTCGAAAGCCTGCTGTCCGGATCGACCGTGACGATGGCCTCGACGCATCCGGGTCATCTCGGCGCCAGTTCGGCCGCAGGCTCCTACGCCATGAAGGAAATCGAGTCCGGCACAGCTGTCCTGCCGTCCGAGAACACGGTCGAACTCGAGCAGGAACTGATCAAGGCCAACGAGGTGCGCCGCGCCTATGAACTCAACACCGGCGTGGTGAAGTCCTTTCATCGCATGCTGCTGATGGCTTCGGGAGGCTGACGGAATGGATCCGCTCTTTGCCTCGCTCAAGGTTGCTGCGTCGGGCATGACTGCCCAGTCGGAGCGTCTGCGCGTCGTGTCGGAAAACCTCGCCAATGCACAGTCGACTGGCAAGCTGCCCGGTTCCGAGCCGTATCAGCGCAAGACGGTCACCTTTGCTGCAGAGCTCGACCGCGCAAGCGGGGCGAGCATGGTGGGCGTTACCTCCGTCGGAAACGATCCGAGCGAGTTCCCCGTCGAATACCGCCCGGGCCACGAGGCCGCAGACGAGTTCGGCTACGTGAAGATGCCGAACGTCAACGTACTTCTTGAAATGGCCGACATGCGCGAAGCCATTCGCGGCTAAGAGGCCAATCTTCAGAACATCAAGCAGTCGCGCGAGCTCATCTCCATGACGCTCGACCTGCTGAGGAGTGGATAATGGTCATTGGTGCTCTCACCGCGCTGGACATGTTGTCCGCCACCCACAGCGCGGTCACCGCAACTGCAAGAAAAAGCACGCCGGAAGCGGAAAGCGCTGCAGCGGCCTCGTTCTCGGAAGCTCTGAGCAACGCCGCCGGAAACACCATCAACAAGATGGAAAACGCCGAAAAGCTGTCTGTGGCCGCACTTCAGGGCGGGGCTGACATGCGCGATGCCGTCGATGCGGTAATGAGCGCCGAACAGACCCTCAAGGCCGCGATCTCTGTCCGCGACAAGATCGTGCAGTCCTATCTCGACATCAGCCGCATGGCGATCTGAAGAGGAATAACGACATGAAAGCGCTCGCCATCGCAGCAACCGGCATGAACGCCCAGCAGCTCAACCTCGAAGTGATCGCCAACAACATCGCCAACATCAACACCACCGGCTTCAAGCGCGCACGGGCGGAATTTTCCGACCTTCTCTACCAGACCGAGCGGCTTCAGGGCGTCCCGAACCGCGCCAACACCAGCGTGGTTCCGGAAGGCGCGATGGTCGGCCTCGGCGTCAAGACCGTTGCCGTGCGCAACGTGCATCTGCAAGGCTCGCTGGTCAGCACGGGCAACCCGCTCGACCTGGCCCTCACCGGCAATGGCTGGTTCCAGATCGAGGGCGCCGACGGAACGCCGCTCTACACGCGCTCCGGCGCGTTCAACACCAATTCGGTCGGCCAGCTGGTCACGACCGACGGGTTCACCGTTTCACCTGCAATCACCGTGCCGGAAAACACGGTTGAGGTGATCGTCAACAAGACCGGCCAGGTCTTCGCCCGCCTCGCCGATCAGCAGGAACTTCAGGAACTGGGTCAGCTGACACTCGCAACATTTGCCAACCAGGCCGGCCTGTCTCCACTGGGTGACAACCTTTTCCAGGAGTCGGTCGCCTCGGGCCCGGCCAACGTTGGCGTGCCCGGTGATCCCGGCTTCGCAACGATCGAGCAGGCCTATCTCGAAGCCTCGAACGTCGATCCTGTGAAGGAAATCACCGAGCTGATATCGGCCCAGCGCGCCTACGAGATGAACTCCAAGGTTATCAAGGCCGCCGATGAAATGGCCTCAACCATCACGCAGGGCATGCGCTGATGAAACCGCTTCGCATCACCGTTCTTGCAGCGATCGCCGCCACATCCGTGGCGGCTTCCGCCGTTCTGGCCGCAGCTCAGGACATGGTGATGGTTCCGACCAGGGTGATCTACCCGGGCGAGATGGTTACCACAGCCGATGTCCAGGCCGTCGCGTTGCAACGAAGCACGGCCGGCCTGCCGCCGATCGTGTACGACCGCATCGAGGTGGAAGGCCGCGTTGCGCGTCGCACACTGCTGCCCGGCCGGCTGATTGCGCTGAGCTCACTGCGCCAGGCCTATGCGGTCGAAGCCGGCAAACCGGTGCAGGTCCAGTTTGTACAGGGGTCGCTCACCATCTCGGCTGTTGCCGTACCCCTCCAGCCTGGTTCCGCCGGTGACCTTATTCGTGTCCGCAATATCGACAGCGGCGTGGTCTTTTCAGGCATCGTGATGGCCGACGGCACTGTGAGGGTCGGTGCAACATGATCCGCCGCTTCATACTTGCAGCACTCATTTCGATAGCGTCGGCACTGCCGGCGCTTTCCGGTGGCGACATCATGGCCGGATCGCGCATCAAGGACATCGCGACCTTGCAAAGTGCGCGCGACAACCAACTTGTCGGCTATGGCCTTGTCATCGGGCTGCAGGGAAGCGGCGACGGCTTGCGCAATTCGCCTTTCACCGAACAGTCCATGCGCGCGATGCTTGAGAACCTCGGCATCGCCACCGAGGGCGGCAGGGTTCGCTCCAACAATATCGCGGCGGTCATCGTTACCGCCAACATGCCGCCTTTCGTGCAGTCCGGCGCGCGTATTGATGTCGCCGTTTCTTCGCTGGGCGATGCCACCTCACTGGCGGGCGGGGTCCTGGTGATGACGCCCTTGCGCGCCGCTGATGGCGAAATCTACGCCGTTGCGCAGGGGCCTGTCGTCGTTTCCGGATTCAATGCCCAAGGTCAGGCCGAGCAGGTAACGCAGGGTGTTCCGACCAGTGGCCGTGTGCCGAACGGCGCCATCGTGGAGCGTCACGTCGATGCAGAGTTTAACGACACGCACACGATGACGCTGCAGCTCCGCAATCCGGATTTCTCGACTGCTGTTCGCGTGACCGATGCGATCAACCAGTTTGCGCAGCTTCGCTACGGCAAGCTGGTCGCGGCCGAGCAGGATTCACGCACCGTACTTATCAGCAAGCCGAACGGTGTGTCGGCCGCCCGCTTCTATTCGGAACTGGAAAACATCCAGGTCGAGTCCGACACGCCGGCGCGTGTCGTGATTGACGAGCGCAGTGGCACGATCGTGATCGGGCAGGATGTCAGGATCGCGCGGGTGGCCATCAGCCACGGCGCCCTGACCGTGCGCATCACCGAAATGCCGCGTGTCGTCCAGCCTGCTCCGTTCTCGCGCGGTGAGACCGAAATCGAACCCTTCACGGCGATCGAGGTCGAGCGCCCCGATTCCAAGGTTGCCATTCTCGATGGCCCCGACCTGCAGACGCTTGTTGCAGGGCTCAACCGGATCGGTGTGAAGCCAGACGGCGTGATCGCCATCCTTCAGGCAATCAAGACGGCCGGCGCGCTGCAGGCCGAGCTCGTCATCCAGTAGAGGCCGGACATGAGGAATATGCACGCCATCGCCTCGCATCCCCGCGCCGCCAAGCTGGCTGCCGCCGCAGTGTTGTTGGCTGTGACTGCGGCTCTGCCTGCCGCATCGCAGTCGCTTGTGCCCGGCACACCAACGGAATCGAGCGCCGAAGAGATCGAGCGGTTTTGCGGCAACATCGTCGATGCCGCGCGCGACCGCCGCTACGCGCTTCAGAAAATCGAGCTTGAGAAGCTGCAGGCCGAAGTTGACGATCGCATCGTCAAACTCGAGCAGAAACGCGCCGAATATGAGGAATGGCTCGCCAGGCGCGACCGCTTCATCAAGCAGGCGCAGGAAACCGTCGTCGAAATCTATGGCAACATGCGCCCCGACGCAGCCGCCGGCCAGCTGGGCCAGTTGCGCGCCGAAACGGCGGCAGCCATTCTCATGAGCCTCGACGCGCGCAAGGCCAGCGTCATTCTCAATGAAATGAAAATCGAAACCGCAGCGTCCCTGACCGGCATCATGGTCAGCGCCGCGCGAACGAAGGACCCCAGCTGATGCGCTCTCTGATAGTTGTAGCGGCAGCCCTGACCATAGGCGGATGTACGGCGATGGATGAGATCGGCGTGCCGCCGCGGCTTTCGCCGGTTGCCGTCGGCGTTGGCCCAAGTGTCATGACCGCCGCCAGCTATCCCGACACACCGGCAAAGCCGGTACGGCGCTTTTCGCTCTGGAACGATCGTCAGAGCCGGCTTTTCACCGATCCGCGGGCGCTTTCGGTGGGCGACATCCTGACCGTGTCGATCGAAATCAATGACCGGGCTCAGTTCAAGAACGAGTCGGAGCGCGAGCGAACCGTTTCGCGCAAGCTTGGCCTCAGCGCCGGCCTTCCTTCGGCATCCTTCTCTGCCGACGGCGGTGTGACTTCCGGCACATCTACCGATGGCGCAGGAGCGACAACGCGCTCCGAGAGCATAAACCTTTCGGTGGCGGCCGTCGTGACCGACGTACTGCCGAACGGCAATCTCGTGATCAGCGGATCCCAGGAAGTGCGGGTCAATTCAGAACTCCGCATTCTCACCATCGCCGGCATCGTCAGACCGAACGACATCGGCGCAAACAATACGATCGACTACGAACGCATCGCCGAAGCGCGCATTTCCTACGGCGGTCGCGGTCGCCTGACCGAGGTCCAGCAGCCGCCTTACGGCCAGCAGTTCCTCGACAACGTGTTGCCGTTCTGACGGGGCGAAGCTGAACAATGGCAAGCGCCTCGGCAGCCGACGCACCCAAGGGTGGCCCTTCGATCATCATCCAGCTTCTCATGCTGGTGCTGTTGACCGGTGCAGCGATCGGAACGGGTTGGCTGACCGGAGCCGTCATGACAGGCGGCGGCGCCGTTGAAGGGACCGGCAAGCAGATCAGCCCTGACGAGAATTACGATGACCTGCCCGGCTCAGAAGACGCCGAAGAGACGCTCCATGTTTTCCGGCTGGCGCCGATAAATACCAACCTCGCCGATCCGGTCGATATCTGGGCGCGGATGGAACTTGCGATCGTGTTCGACGACATTCCTGATCCGGTGTTGGCCGAGCAAATTCATCAGGACTTTCTGGCATATCTGCGCACAGTGAAGGCGCGTCAGATTCAGGGGGCTAGCGGTTTCCAGCATCTCAAGACCGATCTTGAAGAGCATGCTCGCATCCGCAGCGAGGGGCGCGTGAAGCAGGTTCTGGTCAGGACTCTGTTGTTCGAATGAGACTGATCGCTTCGACAATCGCCGGGTTTCTGCTTCTTGCAAGCACTGCATCGGCACAACAGATCGATCTCGGACAGATTACCCAGGCCGACGGCTCCACCATCGGCACGATCATCCAGCTTTTCGGCCTGATCACGGTTTTGTCGCTCGCTCCGGGCATCCTGATCATGGTCACCAGCTTCACCCGGTTCGTCATTGCCTTTTCCATTCTGCGTGCCGGCCTCGGCCTGCCGACGACGCCGGCGAACCTTATTCTCATCAGCCTTGCGCTGTTCATGACCTTCTATGTCATGGCGCCAAGCTTCGATCAGGCGTGGAATAACGGGGTTCAGCCCCTGATGAACGAGGAAATCGAGGAAGCCGAAGCGCTGCGCCGCATCTCTGACCCGTTCCGCAACTTCATGGCCGCGAATGTCCGCGAAAAGGATTATGCTCTGTTTGTCGATCTCGCGCGCGAACGCGACACGGTTGCAGTCGAGGGAAACGAGACCGATCTGAGGGTGCTGGTACCCGCATTCATGATTTCCGAGATCAGACGCGGCTTTGAGATCGGCTTCCTGATCGTACTGCCGTTTCTGGTCATCGACTTGATCGTCGCCACGATCACCATGTCTATGGGCATGATGATGCTGCCGCCAACGGTGGTTTCATTACCATTCAAGATACTTTTCTTTGTGCTAATAGACGGTTGGAACTTGCTCGTCGGCAGTCTTGTCCGTTCTTTTGTCTAAGAAGCCGTTTCCAAGCTTACCCAACGTCAAAGAAAACCCGTCAAAAACCCGACACCAGCGCCTGCCGATTATCACTTTGGTAGGAATTGACCGCCATATTGGGGCAAAGCTTGGTGGGTGAACCCTGTTCAGCGTTCATTGGCATGATGCCGCTCCTCCAAACCGGTTAGCCCGGTATGTCCCAAGAATACCACCTTAAAAGGGGCAGGTCCCATGTCCAGTATCATGACGAACTCCGCCGCAATGACGGCGCTGCAGACTCTGAAGACCACCAACAAAATGTTGGATACCACTCAGGGTCGCATTTCTACCGGCTACCGCGTCGCGGAAGCTTCCGACAACGCCGCCTACTGGTCGATCGCAACGACGATGCGTTCGGACAACAAGGCGCTTTCGACCGTTCAGGACTCGCTCGGCCTTGGCGCCGCGATGGTCGACGTTGCTTACACTGCGATGGACTCCGCGAAGGATTACCTCGACGAAATCAAGACCAAGCTCGTTGCCGCGACGGCTCCGGGCGTTGACAAGTCGAAGATCCAGGCTGAAATCACCGAGCTTCAGAGCCAGCTCACGAGCCTTGCCTCGTCGGCTTCGTTCTCCGGCTCGAACTGGCTCTCGACGAACTCGGATGCTTCTGGCTATTCGGCCACACAGCAGATCGTTTCTTCGTTCACCCGTAACGCCGACAACACCATCACGCTTGGCAAGATTGACGTCGATCTGACCCAGTTTGCCCTGTTCGATTCGGGTGCAAGCGGCGCCGGCCTCCTCGAGAAGGCAAGCGGCAACGCCGACACCGGTACGATCGCGGGTTCGAACACCTCGGCCGCCACTACGGTTGCAGGTGCTGCCACGTCTGCAACGGCCGGTACTCTTGACACCGGCGACCTGTCGTTCGCCAACGACGCCGACAACGGCGATACGTTGGACTTCACGCTCGACATCGGCGGAACGTCGGTTGCTCTGAATGGCATCAGCCTCGACGGTATCACCACCACCGCTCAGCTGGCTGCGGCTGTCACCACGGCGATCACTGGCACCGCTCTCGATGGTCTGGTTACCGTTGCTGACAACGGTGGTACCAACGGCTTGCTGTTCACGACAACGGACACCGGCGCCGATGCTACGATCGCCATCTCGGGCTGGACCTACAACGATGACGGCGACACCAACGGTGCGGCGACCTACACCCCCGGCAACGTGACCTACACGGCCGGTACGGATGCAGGCGGTGCGGCTACCGCCGGCAGCGCGACGATGACCGGCACCTTCTCGGCCATCACCCTGGACGCTGACGACGCGATCAGCTTCAACATCAATGTCGATGGCACCGATCACACCATCACCGTTGATGCAGCGACCGCTCTCACCTCGGCTCACGGCAGCGCCACCATCTCCGACACCGCGGAAATGGTTCAGGTTCTGACCAAGGCCTTCGAGAACGCCAATCTGACCGTTGGTGGCGGTGCGAACGACGTCAACATCTCGCTCAACGCCGACAACCAGATCGTGTTCTCCAGCAACACGACCGGTGTCTCCTCGAAGGTTGAGCTCAGTGCAGTCCGCGCCAACTCCGGCAGCGCCGACTTCAACATCGCTGAAGTCAACATCACCGGCGCAACCGCCGACCAGATGGAAAGCTACATCAATGGCGTCAACGCCATGATCGAGAGCGTGACCGGTGCTGCTTCCAGCCTCGGCGCCATCAAGAGCCGTATCGACATGCAGAACTCCTTCGTGTCGAACCTGATGGACGCGGTTGACCGTGGCGTGAGCCAGCTGGTCGACGCTGACATGGAAGAAGAGTCCACCAAGCTGCAGGCACTGCAGGTGCAGCAGCAGCTCGGTATCCAGGCTCTGTCCATCGCCAACTCCAACTCGCAGATGATCCTGTCGCTCTTCCGCGGCTAATTCACCAAACGAGTACAGCACGAAACGAGAGGGCCGCCCGGCAACGGGCGGCCCTCTTACATTTTCGCACAAGCTTCAGCGGCTAGTCTGACGGTTCCACAATAGTCGGAGCAGCCGTCCGGTGCCGGAACAGATCCAGAGAATTGTCGACAACCTCCGCGGTTTCGGGCCTCAGCGGCTCGCCCTGATGGGCGGCGTGGCGGCGCTTGTCATTGCCATCATCGCCATCGCCTCGATCTATCTGAACCGGCCGGCCTACGAGACGCTCTATGTCGGCCTCGAGCGATCCGACGTGAACCAGATCGGTCTGGTGCTCGGCGAAGCCGGTATCGACTTCGACGTCGCATCGGACGGCACCACCCTGATGGTGACGGCCGGCAAGACCTCGCAGGCGCGCATGTTGCTTGCCGAGAAAGGCCTGCCGACCAGCACCAATGCAGGCTACGAACTGTTCGACAATGTCGGCTCGCTCGGCCTGACCACCTTCATGCAGCAGATCACCCGCATCCGGGCGCTGGAAGGTGAAATTGCGCGCACCATACAGTCGATTGCAGGCATTCGCGCAGCGCGCGTGCACGTGGTTCTGCCTGAACGCGGCAGCTTCCGCCGCGAGGAGCAGAAGCCGACGGCATCCGTCGTCATCCGCGCTTCCAGCATCGACGGCCAGCGCGCTGCTTCAGCCATCCGCCACCTGGTCGCGGCGGCGGTGCCGGGCCTCAATGTCGACAATGTGACGGTGCTCGATTCTGCCGGGACGCTGCTGGCGTCCGGCGATGACCCGAACAACAGCTCGATGGCGCGCTCCATGACCGTGGAGCAGTCGGTCTCCACCAGCATCGAGGCCAACATCCGCCGCGCGCTGGCGCCCTATCTCGGGCCTGAAAACTTCCGCGCCAGTGTTCGCGCCAACGTGAATACCGATTCGCGTCAGACCGAAGAGACGATTTTCGATCCCAATTCCCGCGTCGAACGCTCGGTACAGGTTGTCCGGTCGAACGATACGGCCAATCAGCGCTCGGCGGCAAACCCGACAACGGTGGAGCAGAACCTGCCGACAGCGGCGGTTGAAAGCTCATCTGCGCCTGAATCGTCGGAACAGAGCGAGCGCCGCGAGGAAATCACCAATTACGAACTGAACTCGAAGCGCATCGCCACTGTTTCCAACGGGTACACGCTTTCGAAGCTGTCGATCGCGGTCGTCGTGAACCAGGCCCGGCTTCGCGAAATCCTGGGCGAAACCGCCACTGACGCACAGATCGAGCAGCGCGTGGCCGATATCCAGAAGCTGGTGGTTTCAGCCACTGGTTTCGACGAGGCACGCGGCGACCTGCTGGAAGTCTCGGCAGTGGAATTCCTGGCTGATGAGGCAGGCTTCGAAGCACCGGGGTCAAGCATTCTCGACAATTTGACCCGCCAGAGCGGCACCATGATCAACGCCGCGGCCTTCATCGTGGTGGTCTTCCTGGTGGTGTGGTTCGGGTTGCGGCCGATGACGGCCATGCTGGCCGGTCCCAACAGTGGCCAGAGCTTCGACGAAGTTCAGCGCCGACTGCCCAACAACGCATCCCCGCAGCAGCAGGCAGCCATCACGGACGGAACCGGTGAAGCCGGCGGCGGCGGCGAAGGCGGAGGGTCCGACGGCGGCGGCTACGTCGAGGAAGCGTCGGGCGACATTCGCAAACGCATCAAACCCGCACCGCAGGAGCGGCTGGCGCGCATGGTTGACCTTAGCGAGGAACGCACCGCCCAGATCCTGCGCAAATGGGCGACACAGGAAGCTAGCTGATGGCAGCACTTGCACTCGCTGATGTATTGAAGGATTTCGGCGGCCCCAAGCGGACAGTGGGGCCCTCGCCCGTTGCGGATTCGATCAAGACGCCTCCCATGCCCGCGATGCCTACCGAGCCGATAGGCAATCGGATCGACGAGGCCGTAGAAGCTGCCAGGCTTGAAGTCACCGCCAGACTGGAGGCTGCGCATGCGGCCGAAATCGAGGCGCTCAAGCAAAGCCATCAGCAGGAAATCGACAGTATCCGCGCCGAAATCGGCGAACAGGCTGGCAGCGTGGTCGCCAGCCGTTTTGACGAAATGGAGCGGCGGCTGGTGGAACTGACCTCGGCCGTGACTGCGCGCATTCTGGGCATTGCGTTGACCGAGGACGTTCAGGCCAAGGCTCTGGATGCGCTTGCCAAGTCCATCAACGGTGCAGCCCGCGACCGTGAGGCCGTGCGGATCAGGGTTCACGGACCGCTTTCCCTGTTCGAGGCCCTGCAGCCGAAACTCGGCAAGCTTGCCGACCAGGTGGAATATACCGAAGCCTCCGGCTTCGACATCACCGCCGCGATCGAAGACACGCTCTTTGAAACGCGCCTTTCAGAATGGTCCACATCCCTGTCGGAGATCATGGAATGAAAGCCGACGCGGAAGGCACACAAGAGATCATCATCGTCCGCCGGGGCGGAATGGACGACGACGAAGGTCATCATGGCGGTGTCTGGAAGATCGCGTTCGCCGACTTCATGACGGCCATGATGTGTTTCTTCCTCGTCATGTGGCTGATCAATGCCGCCAACGAGCAGACGCGCGCCGCTCTTGCCAGCTACTTCAACCCGGTCAAGCTGGTTGATCGCAACACCAATCGCAAAGGCATCGGCGATCTGGAAAAGGGCCCGGCCTCATCCAGCGAAACGGGCGAGGAAACCCGCAGTCCAGCAGCCGAAAACGCTGTCGGCACCCGCATGAGTTCGCCTGAGACCGCAGACGAAGACATTCCGCCGGAAGTGCCCAACGTTGCCGAACACACTGACGATGAGCTTTTCGCCGACCCCTATGCGGTGCTTTCCGAAATCGCCGGTGAGACTCAGGCTCTCCAGAACATTTCGGCCAAGGGCGATGGCGGGGCGCAGGATTCGGGACCCGCAACCGGCGCTGAAGGCGGCGAATCGTACCGGGATCCATTTGCGCCGGATTTCTGGTCGAGCCAGATCGAGGTGCCCGAGGCTGGCGAACAGAGCGCCAAGCCCTCGCTCCCTGAAGGGCCGATCGCTTCCGACCTGTTGCAGCCGCCGCCCAAGGATGCGGCGATTGACGACGATCCCTTCGCGCCGAAGGTCGACGTACCCGGCCAGTCCGACTCGACACTTGAAGAGGTGATTGCCGAAATCACCGACAGCAACGCACTGCCAGGCCTGCTTCCTGAACAGCCGGAAGAAGAGCCTTCGGAAATGGCCGAGCAGAAACCCGGCTATGCCGCCGAGGTGGAAACGCTGCGCGCCGAACTGGAGCAAGCCGAACCGGCGCCGGCTCAAAACGAAATGAACAAGAATGAGGCCATGGCGGAGGCGATCCGCCAGCAGCTCGACAGGGCGCTGGGTGGCATTGCGCAGGATGGTATCTCCGTAACGCCCACCGAGACCGGTGTTCTGATCTCGGTCGCCGACGATGTGCAGGACGGTATGTTCGAGATCGGCTCAGCCGTTCCCCGGCGCAACCTGGTGCGCGCGATGGAAGGCATCGGCAGCACCTTGCGCGAACAGAACGGCACGGTTGTCATCAACGGTCACACAGATGGTCGCCCTTTCGCCGGCGACGGCTATGACAACTGGCGGCTTTCGACCGCCCGCGCGCACGCAACCTACTACATGCTGCTGCGCGGCGGTTTGGACGAAAAGCGCGTGACTGGCGTTGCCGGATATGCCGACCGGCAGCTGAAATTGCCCGACGACCCATTTGCCAGCGCCAACCGCCGCATCGAAATCCTGCTTGAGACGACCGGATGATGTTGGCGCCGCGACATATGGCGGCTGCGCTCGCCACGACTGCCGCGGTGCTGGCAGCCGGCAACGCCCGGGCCGAGTTGCCTCCACTCGAGCCCTATCAGATGGTTCGTTCGCTTCAGCTCGTTCAGGATCGCATCGCCGATGGAGACCACGCCGCGCTGCCAATGCAGCGCAAGCTGATCGAACTGATCGACCAGCGGCTGAAGACCACCGGTCCGGCTGACTATGGCGACAAGCGAAACTTCCGCGCGCTGCTCGTCTACGCCATGAGCGGTGGCAATCCGCGCACGGTGGAAACCATCGTGGCGCGGCTTTCCCTGGAAGGCCAGGACGCGAGACTGAGCACCGGTGTGCTGGAATATCTGCGCGGCCAGCCGGGCAGCGCCGCCAACGCGCTGAAGGACGTCAGTCCGCGCGATGTTCCCTCAGAGGTCGCTGCTTTCCTGGCATTGATCAAGGGCTCCATCGCAGCCAACGACAATCCGGCCGAAAGCCTGACCTATTTCGATCTCGCCCGGGTGATGGGGCCGGGCACGCTGGTCGAGGAGGCTGCGTTGCGCCGCTCGATAGCGCTCAGCATCGCCGAACGCGAAGTTGACCGCTTCCTGCTCGGCAGCGATCAATATGTTCATCGCTTCCTGAACTCGCCCTATGCGAGCCAGTTCGCCGACGCCTTCGTCGCCGGTGTCGCCGAACTGCACGGGTCAATCGACCTCGACCGCATTGCCGCGATCATCAATGCGATGTCACGCGAGCAGGGAAAGGTCGTGTATCTGCGGCTGGCGCGCCGCGCAGCCATCGACCAGCACACCGAGCTTCTCGCATTTGCACGCGCCGGTCTGGAAGGCATGGCCGCCGAGATCGGCTCAGAGGACGATCCACGCGCCATTCTCTATTCGACTGTCGCAGCGGTCACTACCGACGATGTCGAGGCTGTCCGGGCGCGCCTTGAATCGATCGACAGCCGACGGCTTTCCGCCGGCGATCGCATGCTTCTGGATGCGGCCTTTCAAATCCTGGACGAGGTGACCAGCCAACCAACGGTTTCGGAGGAGACGGTGATGGACCCGTCTGAGGCTGCTCCGGAACCGGCGGACGAAGAGATGGCCGATGCAGGCGGTGGTACAGCACCCATGGTGAACAAGGTTTCGGCAGTGCCAAGCGATCTGGACAAGAGCGGCGAGTTCATCGCCGATATGCACAAGAAACTGGAATCAATAGACAAAATGCTACAGGGATCGAAGGAATGAGTGTCGCGGCCCTCTCAGCAGACACGTCGGTCAAGGCTGTTGCCCCGCGTGCCGACAAGAATGCCGGCAAGGCCGGCGACGATGGCTCTTCCGACTTCAAGAACATGGTGAACGACGAGGCCGGCAGTGACAAAGCGGCCGCGCGAAGCAAGAGCGGGACAGGCGAGACCGCAGGCGCCGGCGACGATCGCGGCATCTGGCGTCGCTACGCGTCGATACTGGACGGCGCTTCGGGCAAGCTGGGTACGCAGGCAAATGATTCTGAAGAGGCGGAAGCCGAGGGCAAGGCGGGCGAGGATACCGAAGAAGACGCTGCGGTCGAGGAAGCCAGCAACACTGCGAGTATCATCGGCGCTGTAGCGGCAACTCCTGACAAAGCCGAGGCAAAGACCAAGGCGACCGGCCAGAACGCAGAGGCGGTTGCACAGTCGAAAACCGCGCCGCAAGGCGCGGACGCTGAAGCGAAGTCTGCGGCGCCTGATGCCGAAAAGGCTGAGCCTTCGGCCAAGGCCGCAACGCCAACGGTGTTGCCTGCCGAGGCAAGCGCGGTCGCCGCCGCGCAGCGGACTGACGCGCTGCAGCGCGGCGCAAACCAGACCGCGCGCCAGGCCATGCCCGAACAGGCGCAGGGTACGGGACAACAGATTGCCCAGGAGATTGTCGCATCGAAAGGCGAAACCGAGAACGATGCATCCGGTGGCGATGACAGGCAGCGTGGCAGCGGCCAGAACCGCGAAATGCCCACCGTCAGTCAGAACCAGAACGGCAACCGCCTGTCGGGCGTAACCGTTGTTTCTCAGCACGTGACACCGGCAATGCCGGCGCAGTCCTCTGCCATGTCGGTAACAAGCGCCGCATTTGCCAACGCGCTTGCGGACAGCATGTCGGGCCTTGAGCGCGCGGAGGCCACAAGCCAGACGACATTGGCGCAGTCGGCCACCAAGACCGGCCCGATCACGACCCTGAAAATCCAGCTTCAGCCGCTCGAACTTGGCATGGTTACAGCTCGCCTCTCAGGCACGCAGGCGCAGCTGTCCGTCGAGATAACGGTCGAGAACGCCGAAGCGCGGCATCGGCTCACCACCGATTCCGACACGATCGTTACGGCCTTGCGAGGGCTGGGCATCGAAGTCGACCGCATCACGGTGCAGCAGTCGCAATCGAATTCAGCAGCAACACCCAACAATGCCGGTCGCGGCGGCGAGTTCGCCCAGTCCGATGGCAATCGTGGCAGCCAGCAGGAACAGGCATCGCGGCAGGGTGGCGGAAACGGCAATCGCAATGACGCACAAGGTGGCTCGGCCAATGCGCAAGCTGACGGTTCTGGCGGCGTTTATATCTAGTGTCGTTGCGGCGGCTCCGGCCGCTGCCGCCAACGCCTGCGAACAGCACATCATCGATGCGGCGGCGCGATACGATATTCCGCCTGCCATCCTCTATGCCGTCGGCCTTACCGAAACCGGCCGCAAGGGCAGCCTTTACCCTTACGCGCTGAATATCGAGGGCCGGTCGGTATTTCCGCGTTCGGCGGCGGAAGCGGTGATCGAGTTCGACAAGGCCCGCCGCGACGGCAAGAAGCTGAT
This sequence comes from Rhizobiaceae bacterium, assembly GCA_965232405.1. Lineage (GTDB taxonomy): Bacteria > Pseudomonadota > Alphaproteobacteria > Rhizobiales > Rhizobiaceae > RCIO01. The sequence continues at coordinate 2,671,445 of OZ246966.1, read as the reverse complement.
CGATCTTGGATGCATGCAGATCAACCATCACTATCACGGCGATCAGTTTCGCGGTCCGCGCGACATGCTCGACCCCGCCAGAAACGTCGACTACGCAGCGCGGTTTCTCAAACGGCTGCGCGGCGAGCACGATACCTGGTCGATGGCGGTCGCCCGATACCACGCCGGGCCGAACAACAACCCCGCCCAGAAACGTTATATCTGCCGGGTAATCGCCAACCTTGTGGCGACCGGTTTCGGGCGCTGGACACCCCAGGCCCGCTCATTTTGTTCTACAGAATAACGGTATTTTCGTAAGATTTTACTTACGCAGCCGATCATCATGCTGCGGCAGCCTCACACTTTCCTGTTTCAAAACAACAGGTTGCCCAGTCACACTCGACTCAGGTGGCCGAATAAGCGACTCCCAAAATTTGATCTATAAGATTTCGGTGGTTGTCCGCGATTCCTGCCAACGGATACGCCTTGCTTAACACTTTATTCAACTGATTCGGAGGGCGGGCCGATGATAGTTATTGTGGATGAGCGTGATCTAGTAAAAGAGGGTTACAATTCGCTTTTCGGCCGCGAAGGGGTCGCAAGCGCCGGTTTCGGCTCGAGCGAGTTCGGGGAATGGGTCGAAAGCGTAGCGGACGACGATCTGAAGGCTGTCGATGCCTTTTTGATCGGCGAGTGCTCGGGTGACATCGTTTCTCCCAGGCGATTGCGCGACCGCACCGGAGCTCCGATCATTGCGCTGGCCGACCAGAACTCTCTCGAAAACACGCTGAAACTGTTCGATTCAGGCGTCGACGACGTCGTCCGCAAACCGGTTCATATCCGCGAAATCCTGGCCCGCATCTCGGCCATCCGCCGCCGTGCGATGGAAATGGACAAGTTCACGACCGTCGGCGACATGCGCGTCTTCAGTGACGGACGCGATCCGGAGATTGCCGGCGAACCAATGCCGCTGCCTCGTCGCGAACGGCGCATTCTGGAATATCTGGCGGCAAACAGCGGCCGCCGGGTGACCAAGACGCAGGTCTTCAATTCAATCTATGGAATTTTCGACGGTGAGGTCGAGGAAAACGTGGTCGAAAGCCACATCAGCAAGCTGCGTAAGAAACTGCGCGACCGGCTGGGCTACGACCCGATCGATTCCAAAAGATTTCTAGGCTATCGGCTGGTCGGCTGATGCCAATCGCTGGCGGTTCACTTCAGCAACCGCCGCCATTTCCCTTGAAATGCTTCACAAAGACAGCTTCGCGCAAGTCAGGTCGCTTATTCTCGTGAACATTGGCCAGGAGAATGAGGAGAAAAGGCTATGAGCCTCTTTGGCATGATGCGCACCGGCGTTTCCGGCATGTCGGCACAAGCCACGCGGCTGGGAACGGTGGCTGACAACATCGCCAACTCCAGCACCACTGGCTACAAGAAGGCCAAGTCCGAATTCTCCACGCTGGTCATTCCAAGCAGTGGCGGCACCTACGCCTCGGGCGGCGTTACAGCCAACACGATCAACAACGTCTCCAAGAGCGGCGTGCTGCAATACACGACCTCCACCACCGATCTGGCGGTCAGCGGTCAGGGCTTTTTCGTGGTCCAGGACGCCAGCGGCGTTCCATTCCTCACCAGGGCCGGCTCCTTCGTGCCGGATGGTAACGGACGTCTGGTCAATGCCGCCGGCTTCCAGCTCATGGGTTATTCCTACGAGAACGGAACGCCGACCGTGACCGCAAACGGCTTCGACGGACTCGAACCGATCACCATTTCGGAAAGCTCGCTTGTCGCCAGCCCGTCAACGTCCGGCGGTCTTGCCGCCAACCTGCCCGAAGCCGCCACCATTGTCGCAGCCGGTTCGCTGCCGTCGGACAACGTCGTGGGTACGCAATATTCGGCAAAGACCTCGATGGTTGCCTATGACAACCTTGGCGGCGAGGTTCTGCTCGACGTCTATTTCACCAAGACTGCCGCGAACACCTGGGAAGTCGCCGTATTCGACCAATCCCAGGCAACAGCCGGCACCTTCTTCCCCTATGGCGCCGGCCCGCTGGCCACCCAGACGCTGGACTTTGACGCAACCAACGGCCAGCTCACCGCACTGAGCGCCGACGACATTGTCATTCCGGTCCCCGGCGGCCAGAACACGACCATCGACCTGTCGTCGATGAGCCAGCTTTCGAGCGGCTTTACCCTGTTCGATGCCTATGTGAACGGCAATCCGCCGAGCTCCATCGAGGTTGTCGAAATCAGTCCCGACGGCACATTCTACGCCCAGTATGGTGATGGTTCGTTCCGCGCCCTCTACCGAATTCCACTGGCCAATGTTCAATCGCCTGACCGGCTGCAGGTCTTGCCGGGCAATGTCTTCAGCCAGAGTTCCGATTCCGGAACGGTACGCATCGGCTTCCCCACCGAGGGCAAGAGCGGCAGCGTGGTTTCCGGCGCGCTTGAGAATTCCAACGTCGATATCGCCGAAGAGCTGACCACCATGATCGAGTCGCAGCGCAACTACACGGCGAACTCCAAAGTGTTCCAGACCGGTTCGGAGTTGATGGACATTCTGGTGAATCTGAAGCGCTAAAGGGTCGCGCGGAGACCATAAGGCCAACAACAAATGTCTCTGTCTACAGCACTGAGTATCGCGCAGTCTGCGCTTCTTAATACGCAGCGGCAGACGACAATTGTCTCGCGCAACATCTCCGAATCTTCGAACCCCGACTACGCACGTCGGGGTACAATGCTTTCCACCGCCGCCAACGGCGCTTCGATCGTCGACATCCGGCGCAGCACCAGCGACGTGCTGTTTCGGCAGAACCTGTCCGCACTGTCTTCCTGGTCGGCGCAGGACACGCTTCTCAACGGGCTCAATGCGCTCGACATCGACGTTTTCGGAACCGAAAACGCCAACCATCCGGCGCGCCTGATCGGCGACCTGCAGTCGGCACTGCAAACATACAGTTCGTCGCCTTCGAACACGAGTGTCGCCGAAAACGCCGTTGAGAAGGCGCGCCAGCTGGTGCGTGCACTGAACGACGGCACCAACACGATCCAGGCATACCGCTCCCAGGTGGACCGGGAGATCGTATCCACCGTCAGCGATCTCAATAGACTTCTTGCCGACTTTCAAGCGGCGAACAGCGAGGTGACGGGCGGCACGAAAACAGGCCGCGACGTCAACGACGCACTCGACCAGCGCGATGCGATCCTGAAGAAAATCGCCGAGATCGTGCCCGTCTCGGTAATCAAGCGCAGCGACAATGACATGATGCTGACGACCGCGTCGGGCATCACGCTGTTTGAGACAGTGCCGCGCCAGGTCAGCTTCACGCCGACTGCCGGCTACGCTGCAGGTGCGCCCGGCAATTCGATTTACATCGACGGTGTGCCGCTGCCATCGGGAAGCGGCGCAAACACCAGCGCGTCGGGCAAGCTGTCGGCACTGGTCCAGATCCGCGAGGGTGTGGCCGGCGGCATGCAGTCCCAGCTCGACGAAATTGCGCGCGGCCTGATCACGGCATTTGCAGAGACCGATCCAAGCGCCGTCAATCCGGACCTTGCGGGTCTCTTCACCTGGCCAGGCGGCCCGGCGCTGCCAGCAGCCGGCACGCTGGAGAACGGTCTGGCGGGCGTCATAAGCATCAACGCGGCCTATGATTCCTCGGTTGGCGGCAACCCTCACCTGCTGCGTGACGGCGGCGCCAACGGCGCGGCCTATGTGCACAACACATCGGGCGGCGCATCCTATTCCAACCTCCTGCTCGCCTATGACGATGCTCTGGACGTACCGATCGCCTTCGACGCGGCTTCAGGCATTTCAGGCACGATCAGCTTGACCAGCTATTCCACGGAGGCCGTGAGCTGGTTCTCGGCGCTGCGCCAAAGCGCTTCGACTGCGACTGAAAACAAAAGCGCGCTGATGATGCGCACTGAAGAAGCGCTGTCCAATGTGACTGGCGTCAACATCGACGAGGAAATGTCGCTGCTGCTTGACCTTGAGCACAGCTACCAGGCGTCGGCCAAGCTGGTGCAGACCGTCGATACGATGCTGGCAGCACTTCTGGATGCTGTGAGGTAGTCATGAAGACAACCTTCATCTCTTCCTACAACACGAACCAGTCGGTTCGTTCGCATCTGATGAAGATGCAGGCCGAACTGATCAAGGTCGAGCGCGAAGTGGTGACCGGCCGGGTTGCCGACGCCGGTCTCGAGTTGGGATCGCGCACCGGCCAATCGGTCTCTCTGCAGCGCGATGTCGAGCGCCTTGGGACGATTATCGATTCCAACGCGCTGGCGAATTCGCGGCTGGAGGCCACGCAGTCGGGCCTGCAAACGCTGGCAAATATCGCCGAGAGTTATCTCAGCACCATGACCGCCGCGACCTCAGGTTCGGTTGAGCCGGCGGTTGCTATAGCCGAAGCCAATGCGGCGATCACGACTATGACCGGCGTGCTGAATTCCAGTCTGAACGGTGAGAACCTGTTCGCCGGCGTGAATACGGATGTGACGCCGATCAACGACTTCTTCGCGGTGGGCTCGCCGGCTCGGACCGCGCTGGAAGGCGCTTTCAGCAGCCATTTCGGTTTTGCTCACACCGCGCCGGCGGCTGCAACCATCGACAAGGCTGCGATGGAGACCTTCCTGACCACGGTGGTCGAACCGCAGTTCATGGGGGCCGACTGGACGACCAACTGGTCGAACGCGACCGACGAGACGATCACCGCGCGCATCACGCTGACTGAGACAACATCTGCCTCCGTCAGCGCCAATGCCGACGGCGTGCGTCGGATGATGATGGCGGCCGCCTCCGTCGCGGTGTTCCTGGACGGCAATCTCAACGCCAACGCGCAGCAGGCGGTAGTCGAGCATTCGTCGTCGCAGACCGGTCAGGCCATCTCCGGCATTGCCCAGCTTCAGGCACAGACCGGCATCGTGGAAAATCGCATCACGACGGCAAGCGAGCGCCTTCAGATGCAGATCGACATATTCGAAGGCAAGATTTCAGACCTTGAAGGGGTCGATCCATACGAAGCATCGACCCGCGTTACGACGCTGCTTGCGCAGATCGAAACCGCCTACACGCTTACATCACGCATACGGCAGCTCAGCCTTGTCAGGTACCTGCCATGATCAACCTTTCGGAATGCAAAACCAGCGAGCTCGACACATAATGTACCAGTTCTCCTACGCCGACATTCAGACTGACTCTGTTGCCGACGCCCGCGATCGCGAACGGCAATTGCTGACGCGATCGATCGACATGCTGACCAAGGCAATGGAATGCGGCCCGAAATCGAAGGAGACGGTGGAGGCCGTTCATTTCGTGAACCGGATCTGGACCGCATTCATCGAGGATCTGGGCAGCGAGGAAAACGAGCTCCCGCCCGAACTGCGCGCCAACCTGATTTCCATCGGTCTTTGGCTACTGCGCGAAGGCGAGGCGATCAGGCAGGAGCGCTCGCAAAACTTCGAAGGCATGATTGAGGTGTCACAGATCATCCGCGACGGAATGCAATGAGCCAGACGCTGCGCATCACGCTCAAGGCAAACGAGAAGATCTACGTCAACGGCGCCGTCATTCGCGCCGACCGCAAGGTTTCGCTCGAGCTAATGAACGATGTGCAGTTTCTTCTCGAAAACCACGTGCTTCAGCCCGAGGACGCTTCCACACCTCTCAAGCAGCTCTACTTCATGGTGCAGATCATGCTGATGAACCCGAGCAACTGCGAGGAGGCCAGGCAACTGTTTCGCAAGACGCTGCCTTCGCTGCTTCAAACCTTTTCCGACACCCACATCCTTTCCACACTCAAGCATGTGGACCAGCTCGTGGGCGAAGACCGCCCCTACGAGGCACTCAGATCGATACGCAGCCTTTTCGAACTGGAGAGGCAGATACTCAATCCCGGCAGCGAGCGGGCCCCGCTTGCGCTGGTCGCAGGAGAATAGACCCCATGTACGTAAACAGCGCCACAAGCGCCACGTCCGCTTCCGGGCAGCAGAGCCAGGCGTCCGGCGCCGCGGTCGACTATCAGGCATTCCTCAAACTGCTCGTCGCGGAAATGAAAAACCAGGACCCGACCGAGCCAATGGACTCGACCGAATATGTCGCCCAGCTGGCCTCGTTCTCCCAGGTCGAGCAGTCGGTCCAGATCAACAATAAGCTGGATCAGCTGTTGCAGACCTCCGCAATCGCGCAGGTGGACTCCCTGCTTGGCCACACGATCACGTCTGGTGACGGGCAGACGAGCGGCGTTGTCGCCGAGGTGCGTGTGACGTCAGATGGCCTGGTGGCAATCACCACGCAGGGCGCGCAGATTCCGGTCGTGGACGGAATTACAATCAGTTGACCCATGAACGAAGCTGACGCCCTCGACATCGTCCAATACGCGATCTGGACCGTGCTGGCGGCTTCGGCCCCGGCGGTCGTTGTCGCGATGGTGGTTGGAGTCAGCATTGCTCTCGTTCAGGCGCTCACCCAGGTGCAGGAAATCACCCTGACCTTCGTGCCCAAGATTGTCGCCATCCTGCTGGCGATTGCGCTTTCGGGACCTTTCGTTGGCGGCCAGGTGAACAGTTTCACCACCGTCGTCTTCCAGCGCATCGAAACTGGCTTCTAGCCGGACTTTGCATCCGGTTCGAATGCCGGAGCATAGGTCAGTGCCCCGCGCGGCGCCGGACCTGCCAGCACGAGCCGCTGCACATATTTGCTGTCCAGATCGCCATAGGTCAGTTGCCCGTCACTGACGAAGCCGACACGACTGTAGACGTCGGGATCGCCAACCAGCGCGCAGCCACTCGCACCGCGCTCCCTAAGCATCTCCAAACCCCTCAAAATCAACGACTTGCCTATTCCGCGTCGCTGCCTGTCCGGAGCGACAGAAATCGGCCCCAGCCCATACCAGCCATCGTGGACGCCATCGATCGCGATAGGCGAAAACGCGACATGGCCGACGATCACGCCATCATCGTCGGCCACCAGTGAAATGGTGAGATCACCCGCTTCCCGCAACGCCCTCACGATCGCCGGTTCGGACCCGTCGCTGTAGGGCACCGGCTCAAACGCAACGGTCGTCAGTTCGTGGATTGCGTCCTCGTCCGCGGGACGCTCTTCTCGGATCAGCAAGATCGACCTCCTCGCCGCATTGCATCGCTCGTCAGCCCCAATTTTCGAGCACCGCATAACGAAACGCAATTAGCTTGCGGCCCCTCCGCCCTCGCGCAAGTTTCGTCTCTTATGGTTGTGCGACCATACGAGGATATTCATGGCCATCAGCGACAGCATTGCGGCACCGGCGGCGCGAAAGCACAGCCGCGATATCGGCTTTGCCGTGGGCGTGGTCATCATCCTGTCGGTGTTGTTCCTGCCGATCCCGGCCTTTCTGATCGACGTAGGCCTGGCTTTTTCGATCGCGGTATCGGTTCTGATCCTGATGGTCGCGCTGTGGATCCAGCGTCCGCTCGATTTCTCGTCGTTTCCGACCGTGCTGCTGATCGCCACAATGCTGCGGCTGTCGCTCAACATCGCCACGACACGCATCATTCTCTCGCAGGGTCATGACGGTACCAACGCCGCCGGCTACGTGATCGGCGGTTTTTCCAAGCTGGTCATGGCCGGCGATTTCGTCATCGGCCTGATCGTCTTCATGATCCTGATCGTCGTGAACTTCATCGTCATCACCAAAGGCGCCACGCGCATCGCCGAAGTTGGCGCGCGCTTCACGCTGGACGCCATTCCCGGCAAGCAGATGTCGATCGACGCCGATCTTTCCGCAGGCATGATCGACGACAAGGAAGCCCAGTTCCGCCGCCGCGAACTGGAGGAGGAATCCAGCTTCTTCGGCGCCATGGACGGCGCCTCGAAATTCGTGCGCGGCGACGCCATTGCCGGCCTGATCATCACTGCCATCAATATCGTTGGCGGCATTGCCATCGGTTATGCGCGTCACGACATGGAAGTCGGACAGGCGGCCGATGTCTTCGTGAAGCTCTCAGTCGGCGACGGCCTGGTCACCCAGATCCCGGCGCTAATCGTGTCTCTGGCTGCGGGCCTGCTTGTCTCCAAGGGCGGCACGCGCGGCTCCGCCGACGAAGCCGTGTTCGGCCAGCTTGGCGCATATCCGCGCGCCTTGTGGGTTGCCGCCGGCCTGCTGCTCCTGCTCGGCCTAGTTCCCGGTCTTCCGGCCATTCCTTTCTTTTTCCTGTCGGCCGCACTCGGTTCGGTCGCATATATCCTGCCGCTGCGCCGCAATCGCGAAGCGGCTGCCGAAGCAGCCGAGCAAAAGAAAATCGCCGACGCGAAGGACGAGGAAGAGCGCGATTCGATCAAGCACTCGCTGAAGACGCCGGAGATCGAGCTCCTCATCGGCAAGCAGCTTTCCACCCGCCTGCTCGCTTCGCATCAGGAACTTGCGTTCCGCATGAACAAAATGCGCAAGAAGTTCGCCACCCAATACGGCTTTGTCGTTCCCGAAGTGCGGCTGACAGACGACTTCGCCATTCCGGCAAAGAGCTACCAGATCAAGATCCACGGCACGGTGGTAGCCGAATACGAGATGCGCGTGGGCGAGCTCATGGTGCTTCTGGGCAGCCGTGACCTGCCCGACATGCCGGGCGAAGAGGTGAAGGAACCCGCCTTCGGCATGCGCGCCTATTCGGTGCCGGAAATGTTCATGGAAGACCTCAAGCGCGAGCAGCTTCCTTATGCCGACAACATGTCGGTTCTGCTGACCCACCTGTCAGAGGTGATCCGCAACAACCTGCCGCAGCTCCTGTCCTACAAGGACATGAAGGCGCTGATCGACCGCCTCGATTCCGAATACAAGAAACTCTCCGACGAGATCTGCACCTCGCACATCACCTATCCCGGCATGCAGGCGGTTCTGAAACTGCTGCTGGCTGAACGGGTCTCGATCCGGAACCTTCATCTCATAATCGAGGCGATTGCGGAAATCGCGCCGCATGTGCGCCGCACCGAGCAGATCGTGGAGCATGTGCGCATTCGCATGGCCCAGCAGATCTGCGGCGATCTGAGCGAAAGCGGTATCCTGAAGATACTCAGGCTCGGAAACCGCTGGGATCTCGCCTTCCACCAGGCGCTCAAGCGCGACCCGAAGGGCGAAGTCCGCGAATTCGACATCGACCCCCGCCAACTCGAGGAATTCGGCGAGGACGCCGGCAAGGTCATCCGCCGCCATCTCGACGCCGGCGAGCGCTTCGCCATCGTCACCGCGCCGGAGGCTCGGCCTTATGTTCGCATGATCGTCGAGCGGCTGTTCCCCACCCTGCCCGTGCTCTCGCATGTCGAGATCGCCAAGGGCGTGGAGATCAGCGTCCTCGGCACGGTTTCCTGAGGCCAGTGACCCCGGATGCCCTTCGTCGAAAACGTCGTCATCGCGGCGTTTCTGGCGTTCTGCCGCATCGGCGGATGCTTCATGCTCATGCCGGGACTGGCAAGCGTTCGCGTTCCCATGAACGTTCGCCTCTTCGTTGCGATTGCGGTGTCCTTCGCTCTGCTGGTCCACATGTGGGACAGCTTTGCTGCCGTGGTGGACCCGAACCCCGGTACGCTTCTGCCAATGGTCGGTTCCGAACTCCTGGTCGGCGCGCTGATCGGTCTGCTGGCACGGTTCTATCTGCTGGCGCTGCAATTCATGGCGGCCGCCATATCCATGATGTCCGGACTGGGCGGCATGCCGGGAAACGGTATCGAAGAGCCCGACGCGCAAATGCCGATGGCAGGTATCATTTCATTGACGGCGCTGGTTCTTCTGTTCGCGCTCGACTTTCATCACCTCATCATCGAGGCACTGGTGGCGTCCTACGATCTTGTGCCACTCGCGACACCCTTCGATCCGCAAGGCGCGCTGACCGACCTGACCGACGTTCTGAGCGAGGCGTTCCTTGTGGTGCTGAGGCTGGGCAGCCCGTTCATCGCCTATGCCATCCTGGTCAATCTCGCCGCGGGCCTGATCAACAAGCTGTCGCCGCAGATACCGGTCTATTTTGTCTCGTTGCCCTTCGTGATCGCCGGTGCGCTCATCCTCGCCTATTTGTCCTTCGGAACGATGATCAGCCTGTTTGCAGACAGTTTCGCGACGGTAACGGTCGACAGATAAGGTAGCGCCGATCATGGATGCCCGCCGACTGAAACGGCTGACAAAACTTGTCGAGGTTCAGCGCCAGATACAGGCGCTGCACGAGACGCGCCACGCCAGCCACATCGCCAGTTCGAACGCAGCCGACCGCGAGGCGCGCGAGCTGGTCGAGCGGTTTGACGCCGGCACGACCATGACATCGCTGTTTCCGGACCTCTATCACCAGCGCATCTCCAAAGCGTTTGCCACGCGCGATGAACATCAGGACATGGCCGAGAAAGAAGCCAAACACGTGATCTCGGCCACGCTTCGTGCCGACCGCACGGATAACACCCGCCGACAGGCCGGAAAGGCTTTGGACGAAAAGACCGAGGAGCAGCAACGCCTCGAACTCGCCGCGCGCGGCAACCGGAGCGCCAAGTAAGCCTGCCACAAGCTTTCCAAGGCATATTGTCGGCAGTTGATTTGCTGGAGCCGGAACTGTGGCGATTTCCCTTGCAACCGACATTGTCATGGACGTCATCAAGGCGGCCGAACCGACAGCGGCCGAGGCCGCCCGGACACGGCTCCAGGCGATTTCCGCGACCGGGAGCGCCAGCGAGCCATTTTCCACGCATCTGTCGGCCAGCGTGTCAGGCGCGGCGGAAAAGGCACAGGACGCCGAGGCCTACAAGAAGTTTGAATCCCTGGTGCTTGGCAGTTTCATCCAGTCCATGCTTCCCGAAAACACGGACTCCGTCTATGGCGGGGGCCTGTCAGGGAACATGTGGAAGTCCGTACTCGCCCAGCATCTGGGTGACGCCGTCGCCGACAATGGTGGCGTGGGCATAGCCAATCGCCTGCTCGCCGACCACTACCGCGAAGGAAAGACGGTGGTGCCTCTTGTCGGAGCCAATGACAGCCAGGCCAAGTCCGATCGTGCAGACACTGCCGCGCTGACGACGGCGATGGTTCAGGAATTGCAGCGTGAGACGACGGATGGCCTCTTCACCGAAGGATCCATCACCGCTTCCAGGGCGGATGAGCAATAGAACGCAATCGGAAACTGACTGAATGTCCAATCTTGCCGAACAGTTGCCAACGGGCCGGACCCCGGTCGACATGGTTCATTCAGGAAACATTCCCGCCATTATCCGGCGCATCGAAGATGCCGTGGACGCGGAAACTGCGGCAATACGGACAGACGTGAACTTCGACCTGAAAGCGTCCAACCAGCGCAAGAGCCGTTATCTCTATGAGTTGAATCGCGCGACGCGCGGCGTCGATGTGGGCCAGATGAGTGCGGAGGTCCGCGATGGGCTGAAACGCTTGAGCAAGAAGCTGGAGATCAACGAACAGGCTATCCTTGCGCATATGAACGCGGTCAAGGAAGTCGCTTCAATGCTGCAAACTGCGATCCAGCACGCCGAAAACGATGGCACCTACTCGGCGCACCAGTTCAGCGGAACCTAGTCCATGATCAAGTTTGCCTTCGCAGCAATCTGGATCGCCGCCACTGCGCTGGGATCGGTCTACTACTCCTTCAATTATGCGAAGGAACACCGCACGCCTGTCAACGAGCCGAGCTTCTTCGGCGGTCTGGACTACCTGAAGACCGGCATCGTCTCGGTCCCGCTATTCAGGGAAGGCCGGGTCTATGGCTATTTCCTTGCGCGGCTCGTCTACACCATCGAGCCGGAAAAGCTGAGCCTGCTCACACTGCCTGCCGAAGCGCTGTTGCTCGATCAGGTCTATTCATACCTGTACGCCAATCCCGATATCGACTTTCACGACAAGAAAGCGCTGGATCTGACGCGCATCAAGGATGGCATCCGCGACAGCATCAACGATCGCGTTGGCGACAAGCTGGTCCACGACGTTCTGATTGAGCAGATCGACTTCCTGTCGAAATCCGACATCCGCGACAACACCATCCGCAGACGCACCTCACGTCTGGAAACGGATGAGAGCCTGCTTGGCCCGCCCGAGCTAGACGCAGTCGACGCTGACCAAGGCGGCGGTCACTAACCGGAAACGGTTACCCCGAGTTAGGATCGATCAGGAAAAGCGCGGCTTGCGCTTTTCCAGAAACGCGGCAAGGCCTTCCTTGGCGTCCGAACCGCTCTGCGAAAGCGCAGCACTGAGGCTTTCCGCGTAAAGACCGTCAGCGCGCGACATGTCGTTGATGCGCGCGATCGACTGGATGATGAGATAGTTCACCAGCGACGCATTTGAAGCGATTTCGGCAGCAAGCTCCGCCGCCCTCGCCGTCCCTTGCCCTTCGGCGGTCAGATAGTGCGAGAGGCCAAGCGCCTGGCCCTCGTCGGCGTTGTACGTCCGCCCGGTCAGCATCATCTCCGTCATCCGGTCCGGCCCGAGTATCCGGCCAATCCGCACGGTTGCCCCACCGCCGACGAAAATTCCGCGCTTGCCCTCAGGCAGGCGGTAGGTCGCGCTCGGTTCGGCGATCCGTACATGGGCGGCGGCAGCAATTTCCAGCCCACCCCCCATGACCGCGCCTTCCAGCACAGCCACAACGGGAACGCCGGAAAACTGGATCTGGTCCATGATCGCATGCCAGCCGCGCGAGTGACGCAGAACATGTTCGGCTTCCCGCTCGGACTGTTCCGCCAAATCCAGGCCCGACGAGAAATGGCCACCTGCGCCCTTGAGCGTGACGACGCGAACGCCAGCGGGAATATCTGAAAAGAACGCGCCAAGCGCATTCAGCACCGCGTCATTGATCGCGTTACGCTTTTCCGGCCGGTTGAATGTCAGGCGCGCGGTGGCGCCGTCAATTTCGACTGACAGAACGTCGGCACTTCCGTGTGCCGCGTCGCGCGGCCGGGGAGCTGCTGTCATCGCTATTTCCCGAAGTTCGATTGATTATGACGGCCTGCTAAAAAAGGGCCTTTCTTGAAATTGTTTTATATCATAACATTTGATCGACGTTCAAGCTGCCGCTGCGCCTGGAGGAACTGGCGCCGCGGCGGATCGTCCATTGAAGCAGGGAGGAACTGCCATGAAACTTGCCAAGACGATACTTGCCGCTGGAGCGCTCGCGCTCATGTCAGGCACGGCCTACACCGCCGAGGTGGAACTTCGGCTTTCGCACTGGGTTCCGCCATCCCATCCGATCCAGACGTTGGGGATCGAGCCGTGGGTTGAATCCATCAAGGAAGCATCGAACGGCCGCATTGATATCGCGATTTTCCCGGCTCAGCAGCTGGGCGCCGCGCCCGATCACTACGACATGGCGCGTGACGGCATTGCCGACATCACCTACACCAATCCCGGCTATCAGGCGGGCCGCTTCCCGATCTATAGCCTCGCGGAAATTCCCTTCCATGTCAGCAACGCAAAGTCCGGCGCCAAGGCGCTGCACGAGTGGTATGCACCGCTCGCCGCGGAGGAAATGTCGGACGTCTACTACTGCCTGATCAATCCGCACGATCCCGGCACCATTCACTCCAAGAAGGAAGTCAAGGTACCAGCCGACTTCGACGGCCTGAATGTGCGCCCGGCGCACGCAACGATGGCCCGCTTCGTCAGCCAGCTTGGTGGCGCAAGTGTGCAGGTTCCCGCACCGGAAGCGCGTGACGCCCTGGCCAAAGGCACGGCGGACGCGATCACCTTCCCGTGGAACTCGATCTACATCTTCGGCATCGATTCCGAGACCAAGTACCACCTCGACATGCCGTTCTACATCTCCGCGCAGATGCTTCTGTTCAACAAGGCCAAGTATGAAAGCCTTGCGCCGGAGGACAAGAAGGTGATCGACGATCACTGCACGGCCGAATGGTCGCAGAAGTTTTCGGAAGGCTGGGCGGACAACGAATATTCCGGCCGTCAGAAGATGATCGATTCAGGCGAGCACACGATCTACAAGCCGACCGATGCCGAGGTCCAGATGTGGCGCGACGCATCCAAGCCTTTGATCGAGGCCTGGAGGGCCGACGTTTCGGCCAAGGGCGGGGATCCGGACGCGATCTATCAGAGCTATACGGATGCATTGAAGCGCAACAACGCGCTATACGAATAGCCTGAGAATTGCCGGGCGGCCCCGTGCCGTCCGGCAGCTGATCCGGGTATTCGCCAATGCAACTGGAAGCCGTTCTGGAAAGGCTGTCGCTGATCATCGAGCGGGTCGCGGCCGTCATGCTTGCCGCCATCACGGTTCTCGTCGTCGCCTCAGCGATCGGGCGATATCTGTTCACCGCGCCAATTCCCGATGCTTTCGATCTCTCGCGCCTGCTCATCGGCGCCGCGATCATGTGGGGTTTCGCGTCAGTCGGCTTTCGCGGCTCGCATATCAAGGTCGAACTGGTCGCTGAGATGTTGCCGGCGCGCCTGCAACGCTTCGTCGACCTGTTTGCATGGTCGGTACTGCTGCTGTTCACCTGCCTCTTGAGCTGGAAGATGCTGGGGCGCGTGATGAGCGCGCAGGCAAGCGGCGAAGCAACGATGGATCTGCGCTTTGCCGCCTGGCCGGTCATGGCGCTGATCTGGGCCGGCGTATGCGTCAGCATCTTTACCGTGGCCGCCCGCCTGATCCTCATCGCCAACGGTCGCGGCAGTCTCGACGCATACGAAAAGATTGATTTCAGCGAGAGCGAGCGCGGGGGCGAGAAACGCAGTGACTGAATCCGACCTGATCGCGGTTGCCGGCTTTGTGGCGCTGTTTGCCATGCTGGCGCTGCGCGTACCTGTTGGCATTGCAATGGGGCTTGTGGGCGTCGGCGGATTTGCCGCCATTACCGGCCCCGGACCTGCGCTCAATCTGCTGGCTCAGTCGCCGATCCGCACAATCACCGATTTCAACCTGACGCTGATCCCCTTCTTCATATTGATGGGTGTGTTGGCGACGAATTCCGGCATGTCACGCGAACTGTTTCGAGCTGGACAGGCCTGGCTTGGATCGTTCCGAGGCGGACTGGCGCTCTCGACCATCAGCGCCTGTGCCGGCTTCGCGG
This sequence comes from Rhizobiaceae bacterium, assembly GCA_965232405.1. Lineage (GTDB taxonomy): Bacteria > Pseudomonadota > Alphaproteobacteria > Rhizobiales > Rhizobiaceae > RCIO01. The sequence continues at coordinate 2,656,420 of OZ246966.1, read as the reverse complement.
CAATCTGCGGGTCCTCCGTGGCGACAGCCGCCACCATGACCAAGATCGCGCTGCCCGAAATGAAGCGCTTCGGCTACGCCGACGACGTATCGAGCGGGGTCATTGCCGCCGGCGGAACGCTTGGCATCCTGATCCCACCGTCGATCGTCCTTGCCGTCTATGCCTTCATCACCGAACAGGATGTGGGGAAGCTGTTCATCGCCGGCATCATTCCGGGCATCCTTGCGATCCTGATGTATATGGCCACCGTGCGCATTGCCTATGCGCGTTCGCTGCCCGCCGGTGAACCGTTCACTCTGCGGGAAGCGATTGTTTCGCTGAGGGGCGTCTGGGCCGTCCTGCTGCTCTTCATCGCCATCATCGGCAGCATCTATTTCGGCGTGGTGACCGCGACCGAGGCGGCCGCTGTCGGTTCACTCCTGACCGCAATCATCGGCATTGCGCGCGGTCGATTGAACACGCGCCTCATACTCGACAGCCTGATCGAGGCGCTCAGAACTTCGGTCGCCATCTACACTATTCTGATCGGGGCCATCCTGTTCGGCTATTTTCTGGCCATCACCCAGACACCGCAGAAGATCACCGCGTTCCTGGTCGGCCTCGATTTCGGCGCGCACGGCACGCTGGCGCTGATCCTGATCTTCTTCATCGTCATGGGATGCATCCTCGACGCGATGGCGATGATCATCCTGCTGGTGCCGATTGTCTTCCCGGTTATCACCCAACTCGGCTTCGATCCGATCTGGTTCGGCGTCATCATCGTCATGACGGTTGAACTGGGACTCATCACGCCGCCGGTCGGCATGAATGTCTTCGTCATCAATTCGATAGCCCGGCACGTCAAGCTGCCGACGATCTTCAGGGGCGTCCTGCCCTTCGTGCTAACGGACATCGTGCGCCTGATCCTCCTGGTTCTGTTTCCGTCGATCGTTCTCTTCCTGCCGATGACCATGAAATAGGAGCGTGATCGATGGCCGCGATTGAACTTGCCCACCTTTGCGATTTGAAAGTGGAACTGGCCCAGCCGATGGAACTGGGGGATGCGCCACGTGGCCGCCGCCGCATCATTCCTATTATCGGTGGCGAGGTAACCGGCGAGCGCCTGAGCGGCCGCATTCTCAATCTAGGGGCCGACTGGCAGACGATTTTCACCGACGGTGCGGCCGAACTCGACACGCGTTATTCGATGGAAACGCATGACGGCGCGCTGATCGACATCCGCAATTACGGCATTCGCCACGGCCCGCCGGATGTGGTCGAAGCGCTCGCGCTTGGAAAACCCGTTGATCCGGCTAAATATTACATGCGGACTCATCCGCGATTCGAGACTGGGGACCAACGCTACGACTGGCTGAACCGCATGATCTGCGTAGGAACTGGTGCACGCGAAGCGGCCTGCGTGAAGCTGAGCTTTTTCGAGGTGTTATGACAGCGGGGAACAGGACGATAGGCGAGCGCGGTTCTGCGGCCGCAAAGGGGACGGAAGCCGGAACCGGACGGCCGGAAATGTCGAGCATCATCGGCTACATGCTGCGCCGCGCACAGCTCAACGTGTTCCAGGATTTCATCGAGAGCTTTTCCAAGCTGAAACTGCGGCCGGCGGAATTTTCCGTGTTGACCCTGATCGCCGAGACGCCGGGTCAGAAACAGACCGAAATTGCCGAGCAGCTTGGCATCAAGCGCGCCAATTTCGTCGCCCTGATGGACGGCCTGGAACGGCGAGGCGTTGCCGAGCGGCGCAAGTCGCCGGAGGACAAGCGATCACACTCGCTGCACCTCACGCCGGAGGGCGAACGTTTCGTCCAGAAGATGTTCGCAATCTGGTCGAAGCATGAAGGCCGGATGATTGAGCGGCTGGGCGGCGAGGCCGAGCGCGACCGCCTGATCGAATTGCTCGACCGGATCGCGAAACCCCGCTAACCGCCTGCCTTCAGTGCAGCGACGACCTCTTCAGGGATAGGCACAGCCTTGATCCGCGTCGGGTCGTCGGGATCGCGGCCAGTCCAGACCCGTGTTTCCCGCGCCTCGATGGCCACGGTGTCACCTTTCAGCACGCGATGCGCGATGTCGAAGCTTGAGCGTCTGATGTCGCTCGCCTGGGTTTCGATGGTGATGACGTCGCCGTAACGTGACGGCACGATGAACTTGGACCCGGTATCGACCATCGGAATGCCGACAATGCCGTACTTTTTCGTCCAGGCGATCTTCTTCATGCCGAGCGCCTTTTCGAACAGACCGGCCGTCGACGTGTCGAACATGGCGAAGTAGCGCGGGTAAAAGACGATGCCTGCGGGATCGCAGTCGCCCCACTCGATCTCAACGTCGCGTCGATTGACCAGCATCTCAGTTCACCGCGTCGGGGTTTTCGACGAGGATCGCGATCCCCTGCCCGCCGCCAATGCAGGCCGAGGCGATGCCGTAGCGAAGGCCCGAACGCTTCAGCTCGCGTGCCACGGTCGTTGTTATGCGCACGCCTGTAGCACCAAGCGGATGCCCGATGGCAATCGCGCCGCCATTCACATTGACCTTTTCATCGTCGAGCCCGAGTTCACGAATACAGGCCATGATCTGAGCAGCGAAGGCTTCGTTGATTTCGATACGATCGATCTGATCGAGCGTCATCCCGGCTTCATCAAGCACCGCGCGAATGGCCGGCACCGGGCCGATGCCCATGATATGCGGCGGCACGCCGACGGACGCAGCGGCGACGATGCGCGCCAGCGGCTTCGATTTGGCCGTCGCCGCGGCACTTGCGGAGCCAATCATCGCGGCGGCTGCACCATCGACCACGGCTGAGGAATTTCCGCCCGTCTGCACGCCTCCAAATGCCGGCCTGATTTTTGCCAGCACCTCATAGGGCGAAGAGCGGACATGGCTGTCGGCACTGACGCTTTCCACCTTGCGCGGCAGACGGATGGAGCGTGCGTTGAACCCGTCCTGTTCGAACGTCTCGCTCGAAACTTCCACGATCTCATCATCGAAGAAGCCGGTGTCTCGCGCCGCAATCGCTCGCGCAAACGAACGTTCGGCATAACGGTCGACCTCTTCGCGGGTGATCTGATAGTCGCGCGCAAGATTTTCTGCCGTGTCGCCCATCGTGCACGAGCAGGCCGGATCGAGCAGCGCTTCCCAGAGGAAATCCTTGAACTCGATCTGCCCCATTCTGAAGCCGGTGCGGTGCGTGTAGGCGGCAACCGGATTGCGGCTCATGGATTCGGTACCCACGCAGAGCGCCAGATCGACCTTGTCCCGCGTCACGAGTTCGGCCGCCTGAACGATCACCTCGATCCCGGTGCCGCAGATGCGCTGCACAAGATGCGCCGGCCGTTCGACCGGCACACCGGCATAGATGCCGATATGGCGCGGCGTCATATAGGCGTCGAACGACGCCTGGGCCATCGAGCCGGCAATCGTGGTGCCGACATCCGCCGGGTCGATACCCGTCCGCGCGACGACTTCGCGTGCGGCCTTGATGCCGAGGTCGATCGGCGAGACCTGCGCGAATGCGCCGGTGTAGTCGACAAAGGGCGTGCGCAGCCCGTCGATCAGCCAGCTATCCTCAAACGTGTAGCGGAGGCCTTGCGAATTGCTCATTTGGCTTTCTTCCTGTTTGCGACCAGCACATGGGCGGGTGGCGTGTCGGCATAGATGTCTTCGACCAGTTGCGCCCGAGCCGCCATGACGGCGCGCTGATTGATGGAGCCCTTGTCGGTGACCTCATGAAGATCGATCGACGGCTGGCTGTCGAGCACGATGGCGCGGGCTACAAGGTTTGAGCTTCCCGTCGACTGAGCAGCCATCTCATCCAGCCTTTGCTGAAAGACCTCGCGCAACGCCGGGCTGGCGGCGAGCGCAGCATCGTCGGCCTCGGCAAGATCGGGCGCGATCTTGCGTGCGGCATCGGGATCGAGAAACAGCAGCGCGCCGATATGGTTGCGGTTGAGGCCCGTCAGAACGGCGTCACGCACATAGGGCGCGAACGCCTTGACGATGGCGCCGCGCACCGCGCCCATGTTCACCCAGGTGCCGGTGGACAGCTTGAAGTCTTCCGACACGCGGCCATCGAACAGAAGCCCGCGATTGGGATCGTCGGGATCGACGAATTTCAACGCATCGCCGATCTTGTAGAAACCCTCTTCGTCGAAGGACTCCGAAGTCTTGTCGGGTTGCCGCCAGTAGCCCGGCGTAATGTTCGGGCCCTTGAGCCGAAGCTCAAGCTTCTCTTCATTGGGCAGAAGCTTCAGTTCCAGCCCTGGCGCCGGAAGACCAACCTCGCCCGGGCGGTCCACCGGCCAGGTTGTTGTCAGAGCGAACGGCGCAGTCTCCGTCGAACCGTAGCCGGTGATGATCATTATCTTCTTGCCGGTCGTCTTTTGAGCGAGGTCCTCGAGCGCGTCCCACACATGCTGCGCCAGTCCGGCACCGGCATATTGCAGCAGTTCGACCTGGCTGAAAAAGTTCTCGCGCAGCCGGTCATTGCGCGCGAGATGCTCGACCAGCATCTCGTAGCCCTTGGGCACGTTGAAATAGAGTGTCGGCGCGATCTCCTCGAGATTGCGCACGGTCTTTGCAATTCCGGCCGGCGTCGGGTTGCCGTCGTCAATGTAGAGCGTGCCGCCATTGTGGATCGCGATGCCGAAATTGTGGTTGCCGCCGGCGGTGTGGTTCCACGGCAGCCAGTCGACCATAATGGGCGGTTTGTCCTGCAGGAACGCCAGCGAATGCGCGATCATCACCTGGTTGCAGCAGATCATGCGCTGGGTGTTGATCACACCCTTAGGCATGCCGGTCGAACCGGAGGTAAAAAGGAACTTCGCTACGGTATCGCCGGTCACTGCGGCGTTTGCTTCCTCGACAGCTGATGTCGGCTTCGCCTCCAGCATGTCATCGAACAAAATCGCGCCAGGCAGCGGGTCGCGCGCATTGGCGACCACCATCCCGTCTTGCAGAACGTCGGCAAGCGCGGGCTGGAAAGGTGTTCCCTCCGCCGCGAAGATCAGCCCCGGCGTCAGCAAGCCAAAGATATGGCGCAACTTGGCGTAATCCTTGGCGATGAGGCAGTAGGCAGGCGAAATGGCAGCGAAGGGAATGCCCGCCCGCATCGCGCCGAGTGCCAGCTGTGCATGTTCAAGCCCGTTGCCAGAAAGGATCGCAATCGGTCTGTCGGCGGACAGGCCGAGATCAATGAGGTACTGAGCAATCGCGCGCGAACTTTCCCGTGCCGCTGCATAGGACAGATGCCGCCATTCGCCATCCTGTCCCCGGTCGGCAAACACGGTGCGGTCCGGAGTCTTCCCAGCCCACTCGTCGAGCCTGTCGATCAGGGAGCGGGCGTAGGCGGGCAGCGGGTCGGGAGAGCGCAGATAGATGGCGCCGTCGGCCTTGCGGGCTTCGACGGACAACGTACCCATGTTGACGGACCTCATGCCCGGCAAATCCACGATCGGCATGATTCACCTCCCGATATTGTTATCAATCATAACAATAATCGAAAAACGCTTCAAGCGCCCGTTGGAAGTTGCAAGCATCAAACCGCAGATGGCAGGCTCAGCATTTTCCGGGCCTCAGCAGGGCTTGCGACCGCGCGGCCTGCCTGTTCGGCGCAGCGCACAAGAGCCGATATCAGTTCGCCATTGCCCCCGGCACGGCTGCCATCTGGCAGATAGAACGTATCCTCAAGCCCGGTTCGCAGCATACCGCCCAGTTCGGCAGCGCGCTGGTGAACCGGCCATATCTCCTGTCGCCCGATCAACGTCGCCTGCCAGCGTGAACCGTCGATAATGTAGCGCGGAAGCAGACCGAGGAGTTCGGTGTCCGCCGGCATTCCAGAGGCGACGCCCATGACGAAATTGTACTGCGCACTTATCGCCATGCCTGACGCCACATACATGCCGACCGAGCGCACGATGCCGGTGTCGAAACATTCGAACTCGGGCAGCGTATGCGTCTCTTTCATGGCATCCAGAAACGCGGTGACCTTCTCGACCGGATTGTCGAACAGCATGGGCGGCCAGGCCCACTGCCCGTCGGCCTTGAGCTTTAGGTAGTTGAGGCTGCCGGCGTTGCAGGCGGCAATCTCGGGTTTCGTTGCGCGGATGCAAGCAACCGGTCCCGAAATGTCCTTGCCGGGCGTTCCGGTCGTCTGGTTGATGATGATACCGGGGCAGGCCTGCCTGATTGCGCCGACAATATCCGCCGCGACATTGGGCTCCCAGCTGGGCAGATGCCCCTTACCCTCGCCTTGGCTTCGGAAATGGACATGGATGATCGATGCGCCAGCGTCATAAGCCTCGCGCGCTGACGCCGCGCATTCCGCCGGAGTAACCGGCACGGCATGCTGGCGCGGGTCGGTCAGCACTCCGTTCAGCGCGCAGGTGAGAATCGCCTTTTCCATTGCCGCAGACGCCGCCCTATTCGGCGGCTTTCCTGTTGCTCATGCCAGGCAGCGTGCCTTCCAGCTTGGCGATGATGCCGAGCATGATCTCGTCGGCGCCTGCGCCAATCGAAACCAGCCTCGTATCGCGGAAGGCGCGGCTGACGGGATTGTCGAACGTGTAGCCCATGCCGCCCCAATATTGCAGACAGGAATCGGTGATTTCGCGCGCCAACCGTCCGGTCTTGAGCTTCGCCATCGAAGCCAGCCGCGTGACATCGGCACCCGACACATATTGCTCGATGGCGCTCCAGGTCAGCGCCCTCAGCGCCTCCACCTCGGTGCGCAATTCCGCCAGCCGGAAGTGCACCACCTGGTTGTCGAGGATCGGCTTGCCGAAGGTTTGCCGGTCGCGCGTGTATTCGATGGTGAGGTCGATCAGCCGGTCGAAACCCTTGATCGAGCTTGCCGCCGAATAGAGCCGTTCCTCCTGGAACTGCAGCATCTGGAAGGTGAAGCCCATGCCTTCCTGTCCGATGATGTTGCGCTTCGGCACCCGCACATCGTCGAAGAAGAGCTGCGCCGTGTCGGACGAGTTCATGCCGATCTTCTTGATCTTCTGCCGGGTGATGCCCTTGCTATCCATCGGCACCGCGATCAGCGACTTGTTCTTGTGAACCGGCCCGTCATTGGTGTTGGCGAGCAGGCAGCACCAGTCGGCTTTCAGGCCGTTGGTGATCCACATCTTGGTGCCGTTGATAACGAGATCGTCGCCATCGGTACGCGCGGTTGTCTTCACGGCCGCCACGTCCGACCCGCCGCCCGGTTCCGACACACCGAGACAGCCGACAACATCGCCGGCGATGGACGGGGCCAGGAACTCTTTTTTGAGCTCTGCGGAACCGAACCGGTTCAGCGCCGGCGTGCACATGTCCGTGTGAACGCCTATTGCCATCGGCACACCGCCGCATGCAGCCAGACCCAGCTCTTCCGCCATCACCATCGAATAGGAGAAGTCGAGCCCCAGCCCGCCATATTCGGGATCGTATTTGATGCCGAGCAGACCGAGATCGCCCAGCTTCTTGAACAGTTCGTGGCTCGGAAACTCTTCCGCCGCTTCCCACTCGTCGGCATAAGGGTTGATCTCGGTCTCCACGAACCTGGCCACGGTGCGGCGCAGTTCCTCGTGCTCGGGGGTGAAATGCATGTCGTCCTCCCTTACATCCGCGCCACGCCGAACGTGTTCGATTTGGGTTCTATCTTCTCGCTCTCGGCAGCGATCCTGAGACACAGGCCGAGAACGGAGCGCGTATCGCGCGGGTCGATGATGCCATCATCCCAGAGCCGCGCGGTCGAAAACAGCGCATCGGACTGGGCGTCGATGCCCTCGCGAATGCGCTGGCTGGTTGCGGCGAGTTTTTCCTCGTCCATCTCGCCGCCGTTGCGCGCCGCCTTTCCGCGCTCGACCATCTCCATGACCCGCGCGGCCTGCTCCCCGCCCATCACCGCGGTGCGCGCCGACGGCCATGAGAAGATGAAGCGCGGGCTGAAACCACGTCCGCACATGCCGTAATTGCCGGCGCCGAACGAACCGCCGATGACGATGGTGAATTTCGGCATCCGCGCGTTGGCCACTGCCTGGATCATCTTCGAACCATGCTTGACCGCACCGTCGCGCTCCGCCTGTGAGCCGATCATGTAGCCGGCAGTATTCTGCAGGAACACGAGCGGCGTGCCGGCCTGGTCGCAAAGCTGGATGAACTGTGCCGCCTTGACCGAGCCGTTGGGCACGATCGGCCCGTTATTGGCCAGAATGCCGACCCGCTGTCCCTCGATTGCCGCATGGCCGCAAACCATGCCTGCGGCGTAGTCCTGCTTGAACTCGAAAAATTCGGAACCGTCGACGATCCGCGCAATCACATCCTTGGAATCGAAGGGCCGCCTCTGGTCGGCGGGAACGATGCCCAGCAGTTCCTGCGTATCGAACAACGGCGGCTCACCGCCTGCCTCGCCGCTCGCTTCGTTCCAGCCAAGATTGGCGACGATCTCGCGGCCGATGCCCAGTGCTTCCGCATCGTCCTCGGCGACATATTCTCCAAGGCCGGTGACGCGGCCGTGCAGGTCAGCACCTCCGAGCGTTTCATCGTCGGCCACTTCGCCGATTGCCGCCTTCACCAGCGGCGGGCCGGCGAGGAAGATCTTGGTCTTGTTGCGCACAAGAACAATGTAGTCCGATAGGCCGGGCAGATATGCTCCACCCGCGGTCGAGGAGCCATGCACAATTGCCACTTGCGGGATACCTGCAGCGGACAGCCGCGCCTGATTGGCGAAGGAGCGCCCGCCTTCGACAAACATTTCCGCCTGGTAGAGCAGATTGGCCCCGCCGCTTTCGACCAGATAGATCAGCGGCAACTTGTTTTCGAATGCAAGTTCGTGAAGCCGAAGCGCCTTCTTGAGCCCGATCGGCGGGATCGTGCCGCCCTTGATGCCGCTGTCCGATGCCGAGACGATGCAGCGCACGCCGGCGACAACACCGATGCCGGCGATCGTGCCGCCACCCATTATGTTGGTGTCGCCGTCGTCATCATGCATCTTGTAGCCGGCGAGCTTCGACAGTTCGAGAAAGGGCTGGCCGGGGTCGAGCAGCCGTTCCACCCGCTCGCGCGGAAGCAGTTGGCCGCGCTTTTCGAACACATCCTTCCGGCGCGCCGAGTTGTCGCGCACTGCCTGTTCCAGCGCCTGGACGCGGCCGAGCTTCTCGGACATCGCAGCGACGTTCTCTCCAAACGCGGCGCTGGCCGGGTCGAGTGCGGAGGTAAGAACGGCCATCAGTCGTCATCTCCGGAAAGCACGTCAGGCATGGTCGCCAGATGGAACCCGTCGAACGCCGTGGTTCCCCTGCCCTTGGCGATCGGGAAAAGTGCCGAGCCCAATGGTGCGCCCCCGTCGATGGGAACGGTGACGCCGGTCACGAAGGATGCAGCCTCCGAAAGCAGGAAGCAGACCACGGACGAAATCTCAGCCTCGGCGGCCAGCCTGCCGAGGGGAACATGGTCCTTGAGTTTCGGGATCAGCGCCTTAGTCATCCCGTCATAGGTATCCATACCGGACGAGGCGACCCATCCCGGCGCCACGCAGTTCACGCGCACTCCGGCAGCGGCCCATTCAAAGGCAGCAGTCTTCGTCAGGTTGATCGTGCCCGCGCGCGCCGCGCCGGAATGCCCCATGCCGGGCATGCCGCGCCATATGTCGGCCGCCATGTTGACGACGGCTCCACCATGCTCGCGCATCGATTGCCTGTAGGCCTCGCGCATGACGAGAAACCCGCCGGTCAGATTGTTGGCGACAACGGCCTCGAAGCCCTTCTTCGAGATCGCCTCCAGAGGCGCAGGAAACTGGCCGCCCGCATTGTTGACCAGCGCGTGCAGCCGGCCATGCTTGTCGACAATCGCCTTGATCGCCGCCGTCACGGCCTCCTCGTCGCGAATGTCGAACGCCGCCGTTTCTACGCTGCCATCTTCTTCGGCGATTTCGGCAGCGACGCTGTCCAGCTTGTCCTGCTTGCGGCCGGTGATGACCACATGCGCGCCGAGGCTCGCAAGCTCGTGCGCTATGCAGCGGCCAATGCCTGAACCGCCGCCTGTGACGAGATGAACTTCGCCGGCGAAACAGCCGTCGCGCAGGATGCTCCGATAGGCCAAACGGCCTTCCTCCCAAGGGTATGCCGGGCCGGAAATGAAGCCCGCCGCTGCATTCGCAAAACGCTAAATCACGTTGACGTAAACGTCAATCGACTGCTATGCGAACCTCGACTTCCGGCGGCTTGTGGGCCGTCCGGCCAACCGAAATTCGACCCGCTAACGGGCAAGGGAGTAACCCCATGACGCTTCAGGAAATCGCCGACCAGATCAGCAGCAAGGCATCCGGCTCAGGCTTCAGCCGCTCAGTCAAGTTCGACCTCGGCGACGACGGATCGATTCTGGTGGACGGCGAAACCGTTTCCACCGGCGGCGGCGATGCCGAATGCACCATCTCGCTGACCAAGGACGACATGGAATCGATCATGTCGGGAGACCTGAATGCCACATCGGCCTTCATGCAGGGCAAGCTGAAAGTCGATGGCGACATGTCGGTCGCCATGCAGCTCAGCCAGGTGCTCTAGGCAACCTGGTTAGGCACAAATGCAAGTTCAGGCGGCGCGGTTCACCCGCGCCGCTTTTGTTTTGCGCCCGCTCGCACGCAACACGCCGGCAGCACCATCAAGTGCACCCTCGCGAAGCTCGATCGCCAGAAACCGATGCGGCTCGTATGGGCCGGGCATCGCAAGATCGGCTGTCTTTTCCGCCGAAAAGCCAAACCGCGCATAATAGGACGCGTCGCCGACAAGCAGCACGGCGCCGTGGCCGAGGCGCGACGCTTCCGCGATTGCATGGCGCATCAGCGAAGTGCCTATGCCTGCCGATTTGAGGGCGGGATCGACAGCGAGCGGGCCGAGCAGCAGCGCGACCGGTCCGCCCTCGCTCGCTGTCACCTCCCAAAGCCGCACGGTCCCCAGCACCGTGCCGGCATCGTCGCGCGCTACAAAGGCAAGGCCTTCGGCGGGCAGACGCCCGCGCCGCAGCTTCTCCGACGATTTGTTGCGCCAGCGCGGCCCCATCGCCCGGTTGAGCAGCGCATCGCGGGCGACAACGTCGGCTGGCAGCTCATTGGCGATGGAAATGGCGGGCGAAGTAATCACCCCCTCATCCGAGACGCCGCGCGTGCCAGACGTATCCCCGTGGGATGCGCAGGGCGCAGACGCCGCCACGGTCAGCTTTCCGCCCCCAGCGGAAAGAGCAGGCAGGAATGAGGGGGTATCCGAATCGATAGCCTGGACTGTTTGCATGTCGGTGGTCCGAGAAGAAATACCCGCGAACGAACCCGCCGCCGGCTCAAGGCCGGCAGGCGGGCACTCACTGAAGCGGCTTCCGCCGCTTCAGATCACGTAGGATCGCAGAGGCTCGAAGCCGTTGAACGCCACCGACGCATAGGTCGTGGTGTAGGCGCCGGTGCCTTCGATAAGCACCTCGTCGCCGATCGTCAGCGACAATGGCAGCGGATAGGGCGTCTTCTCGTACATCACGTCGGCCGAATCGCAGGTCGGGCCAGCGAGCACGCAACCGCCCTTCTCGTCCGCGTCACGCGCGGTGGTGATCGGGTAGCGGATCGCCTCGTCCATCGTCTCGGCCAGACCGCCGAACTTGCCGATGTCGAGATAGACCCAGCGCAGATTGTCGTTGTCGGCCTTCTTCGAAATCAGCACGATTTCGGAGCGGATGGTGCCGGCATTGCCGACCATGCCGCGGCCTGGCTCGATGATCGTCTCGGGCAGCTGGTTGCCGAAATGAGCTCGCAGCGACGAGAATATCGCCTGGCCGTAAGCCTGGGCCGCCGGCACGTCGCGCAGGTAGCGGGTCGGGAAGCCACCGCCCATATTGACCATTTTCAGCACAATGCCTTCCTCGGCCAGCGTGGCAAAGACACGCTTGGCGTCGCCGAGCGCGCGGTCCCACGCGGTCAGATCGGTCTGCTGCGAGCCGACATGGAAGGATACGCCATAGGCGTCGAGACCGAGCGCATGCGCATGACGCAGCACATCGACCGCCATCGCCGGAACGCAGCCGAACTTGCGCGACAGCGGCCATTCGGCACCCTCGCCGTCGGTCAGCACGCGGCAGAATACGCGGCTGCCGGGAGCGGCGCGCGCGACCTTCTCGACTTCGGCCTCACAGTCGACGGCGAACAGGCGAATGCCGAGTTCGAAAGCGCGGGCGATATCACGCTCCTTCTTGATCGTGTTGCCGAAGGAGATTCGGTCCGGCGTCGCGCCGGCGTCGAGCGCCATTTCGATCTCGGCAACACCCGCCGTGTCGAAGTTGGACCCGAGCGAGGCGAGCAGGCGCAGGATTTCCGGTGCCGGGTTGGCCTTCACGGCGTAGAAGATGCGGCTGTCGGGAAGCGCCTTTTCGAAGGCGTGATAGTTGTCGCGCACGACATCGAGATCGACAACGAGGCAGGGACCTTCCGGACGTCGGGTGGCGAGGAAGTCAAGGACGCGCTGAGTGGCCATCTAGTTCTCCATTGGCGGCCAAGGCCGCCGGCAAGCTCGGGCCGGGGCGCCTGCCCCTGAACCCGCGGTGGACAAAGTGCGTGTCGACCATCCGCACGCGCCGGCCTGTGGAGATCCGACAACCATGCAAATGCGCGTCACGCGGCGTTGGACCCTCGCCCGAGAGCGAAAATCCGCTTTGTCTGCCTCAGCTTTGGAGAATGCCTCCGCACTGCCGGCAATGAAGGTGTGCCTCTTCAGTAACCCCGGCTTTTGGACAGCCGGCAGACACCAGAAAGGCCCGCACCGTCGTTGCTTCAAGATGTCCTCGATTTCACGGTTGGCCGCGAAACCGACTGGAGGGGTTAGCTCCAGGTACCTTACCGTGTCCCTCACCAAACGAGGGGCCGGCGGACACCCACAGGCACGTGCGACTTTGGGCAGCCGCGATATATGGATAAGCCCTGTAACAATCAATGAAAAAATCGGTGCCGCTTGAAAAAATTTCTGCGCTGAACGACCCTCCGATTCTTGTTTCAATGATGTGAACGATGTCGACCCCAAAAGACCCATTCAACGCCTTCGTTTCAGGCCCCGAAAATCCCGGCACGGCGCCGTCATCCGGACCGCTGTCCGGGCTGACTTTGGCTGTCAAAGACATCTACGACGTAAAGGGTCAGCGCACCGGCGGCGGTAACCCGCAGATGCTGGCCGAGGCAGCACCCGCGACAAAAACCGCGCCCGCCGTCCAACAACTGCTTGATGCCGGTGCATCGCTTGTCGGCCGCACCCAGACCGACGAGCTGACCTTTTCCCTGATGGGCCAGAACGCCCATTACCCCTACCCTGTGAACCCTGCAGCGCCCGAACGGGTCACGGGTGGTTCGTCATCCGGGTCAGCAGCCGCAGTGGCCGGCGCACTGGTGGATATCGCAACCGGCTCGGACACTGGCGGCTCGGTGCGCGCACCGGCCGCCTTTTGCGGGCTGGTCGGGCTGAGGACCACCCACGGCGCAATCTCGCTTGAAAGCACAATGCCGCTCGCGCCGACCTTCGACACCTTCGGCTGGTTCGCAAAGGACATTGAGACGTATGAGCGAATCGGAGCGGTACTTCTTGAGGACCCGAGCGCACTTCGAAAGCCGCGCCCGCTCCGCCTTGCAGCACTCGATGCCCTGCTGCTCGGCGATGCCGAGACGGCCGAATACCGGCGTATCTCCGCGATCGTTGCTGGAGTCATCGGCGCTGCCGCAGAAGCACCGGCACTGTCGCAATCCATCGACGATCTCTACTGGACCTTCCGTAAGCTGCAGGCCTACGAAGCCTGGTCCGTGCATGGGCCCTGGATATCGGAGAAGGAACGCAATCTCGGTCCGGGCGTGAAGGAGCGCTTCGAATTCGGCTCCACGCTTGGCTGCGAGGTAGCCACAGCGGAGACACCGAAACGCACCGACCTGCGGAACGAATTGGCCGAGCTTTTGGGCGACGACGGCATTCTGGTCATGCCGACCGTGCCGGGTGCTGCACCACTTAAGGATACGCCCTTCGATGACATACAGAACTACCGCGAGCGTGCGCTGCGTCTGCTTTGTCTCTCGGGCCTGTCGGGCTTTCCGCAAATCACGATCCCGCTCGGGTCTGTCGACGGTGCGCCGTTCGGCATTTCGCTGCTTGGACCAGCCGGCAGCGACATGGCGCTCATTCGGCTGGCACGTTCCATTCTCGATTTCGCCAGGGGAGCCTGAGGTTTGGACACACTGACCCGCATGCGCGCTTTCATCGACGTGGTCGAGGCTGAGGGTTTTTCGGCCGCCGCCCGCAAGATCGGCCGGTCCAAGGCGCTTCTGTCGAAATATGTGCGCGAACTGGAAGACGAGTTGGGCGCATTATTGCTCAACCGGACAACCCGCCAGTTCTCGCTCACCGAAGCCGGCCACGCCTACTACAAACGTGCAACCGAGATCGTGCGCGAGATCGACACCCTGGCCGAATCGGTGCGCGACACGTCGGGCGAGGTGAAGGGCCGCATCAAGCTTTCGGCGCCTCGCAGCTTCGCAGATGTGGAAATCGGCCAGTCATTGATCGACTTTGCCGCCGACCATCCCGACATCACGCTGGATATCCGGCTGGACGATCGCTTTGTCGATCTTGTCGAGGAAGGCTTCGATGTCGCCATCCGCATTACGCGCATGGAGGACTCCTCGCTGGTGGCGCGCCGCCTGCGCCCGTTCGCGATCCGCTTCTGCGCCTCGCCCGACTTCATCAAAAAACACGGCCGGCCGGAAAAGCCGCAGGATCTCACCAACATGCCCTGCATCATCGACACCAACGGACGCTGGCTGAGTCAGTGGCCGTTCATGAAGCCGAATGGCGAGATGCTCAGCGTGTCCGTGTCGGGGCGGATGGAAGTCAACAGCCCTATTGCCTCGCGCGCGGCCGCGATTGCCGGGCTGGGATTTGCGCCCCTGCCGGATTTCATCGCCGAGCCGGCGCTCGCGAGCGGCAAGCTCGTTTCGCTGCTCGATGACTGGGTGCCCACCGGCGGCGGCATTTTCGTGGTCTATCCCCACCGCCGCTACCTGCCGGCCAAGATCCGTGTATTTGTTGATTATCTGGCGCGCTGGATGAAAAACCACGACAAGGACTAGGAACCGGCGGCGGCGTCCAATTTTCGCCCGTTTCTGGTTCAAGTTTCGACATTCGGAAAGTAGGGGTTCCAATACATGCGGATCGGTCGACACGCGCTGGCACTTGGCTCCGGCATCGCCGTTACGCTTGCGGCAACATCGCCGGTTCGCGTTCACCCGCATGTATTCGCCGAGGCCACGCTGGAGGTCTCAGTCGGACAGGACGGCACGGTGCAATCGCTTGGCCATGTCTGGCGTTTCGATGATCTCTTTTCGTCCACGGTGCAGCTCGAATTTGACCAGAACAGCGATCTTGAACTGGACGAAAGTGAGCTGGAAACGGTGGCCGGCGTGGTTCACGATTCGCTGGCTGAGTTCGACTACTTCCAGTTTGTCAGCGCAGACGGCGCGGACGTCAAAATGCAGGCGCCGGAAAAGCTGATCGCGACATTCGAAAACAGCCAGCTCGCCATTCTGTTTCAGTCGGTTCCGGTATCGCCGCTCAAGCTCGCAGGAACGGTCTCTTTCGGGGTCTACGATCCAACCTTCTACACCGCCATCGACTTCTACGAGGACAAGAACCTGATGGTTGATGGCCTGCCGCAAGGCTGCACGCGAGCCGTGGTGAGACCCGACCCGGACGAGGCGCTTGCGCAGAACCAGGACACATTGACGGAAGCGTTTTTCAGCGACCCGGGGGGCAATGACTACGGCAAGCTCTTCGCCACCCGGCTCGAACTGACCTGCAACGATGCCAGCTAGGCGCCTAGGAGCCACGGGGCTGGGCCCGGCGACCTGCGCCGTGGTGTTGGTGCTTGTTGCCGTGTTGCTCATGGCCGGCCCGGCGCTTGCACAGAGTTCGCTGGGTATCGGCAACAGCGAGGCCGCACTGCCATCCACCGGCCTGTTCGGTGGTTTTCTCAACTGGGTGAATACGCAGCAGCAGGATTTCTACCGCGCCCTCACAGGCGCGCTGAAAACGATGAAACAGGACGGATCCGGCGCCTGGGTCCTGATCGGCCTGTCATTCGCCTATGGCGTTTTCCACGCGGCAGGCCCCGGTCACGGCAAGGCGGTCATCTCATCCTACATGCTTGCCAATGAGGTTGCGCTGAGGCGCGGCATCATGCTCTCGCTGTTGTCGGCGCTGCTGCAAGGTGTCACGGCAATTGTGGTGATGGCCGCAGTGTTTCTCGTCCTGCGCGGAACCACGGTTTCGATGACCGACGCAACCTGGTTTCTCGAACTTGCAAGCTATGCGCTGGTCACGGGGTTCGGCCTGTGGCTGCTGTGGCGCAAGGCCGGGCTGCGGCTCGTAGCCCGCCTTCGCTCAAGGCCGGCCCACAGCCTTTCGGCCGCGTCGCCGCATGACCACTCACATCACGACCATCATCACCACGACGATCATGGCCACCACCATCATCACGGCCATTCGCACGGGCATGGCGACCACTGCGATCACGACCACATGCCTGATCCGGAGCTGATCGGCGGCGATCAGTTCAATTGGCGTACAGCATGGACAGCCATCACCGCAGTCGGGCTTCGACCCTGCACCGGCGCGCTGATCGTTCTCTCATTCGCATTCCTGAACGGATTGTGGGCGGCAGGCATTGCCTCGGTGTTCGCGATGTCGCTCGGCACTGCGATCACCGTATCGGTTCTCGCCACGCTGGCCGTGACCGCAAAGAACTGGGCAGTCTTGCTGGCTGGTGGGGGCGGCCGCAGCGAAACCCTTCACGCCGCTATCGAGATTGTTGGCGCAGCACTGGTCTTCCTGCTTGGCCTCACGCTTCTGATGGCCAGCCTGTCGGCCTGACGCCAATCTCAAAGAGCCGGGATTTTTCCGTCCAGCTCCTCGTCGATGTGAATTTTCACGATTTCATCGAAGCTGGATTCGGCCGCAAAACCGAGTTCCCGCGCGCGCTTGGCATCAAATCGCGTCGACCAGAATTTCACGATCGACCAGATTGTCTCGTCTGGCTCGTCGCGAACCAGCGCCGCGACCTTTGAGCCGGCCACGCGCTCCAGCGCCTCGATCTGCTCGCCGACGGTTACGGCAACGCCCGGCATGTTGAGGCAGCGCCTAGGTCCGACTGCTTCGCCGTCGAGCCCTGCCGCATGTATGAGGAAGCCCACGGCAGAGCGCGGACTTGCATGCGTATGAACGACCGAGCGCGGCACCGGAAGCACCGCTTCCTTCCCCGCAAGCGGCTCGCGGATGATGTTGGAAAAGAAACCTGAAGCCGCCTTGTTCGGCTTGCCCGGCCTGACGCAGATCGTAGGCAGGCGGATGCCTATCCCGTCCATGAAGCCGCGACGCGTGTAGTCGACCAGAAATCCCTCGGTCATCAGCTTCTGGGTGCCGTAGGATGTCAGCGGCACAGTATGGAACTCGTCATCAATCACATCCGGGAACGGACCGCCGAACACGGCGATCGAAGAGGAAAACACAACGCGTGGCTTCGTGCCCGACAGCCTGATGGCGTCGAACAACGCTCGCGATCCGTCGAGATTGACCCGGTAGCCGAGATCGAAATTGGATTCCGCCTCGCCCGAAACGACGCCGGCAAGATGGAAAACAAGCTCGGGCTTTCGCCCGATCAGAGTCGCGATCTGCGCGGGGTCGGCCAAGTCACCGACAAAGGTGTCGCAAGCGAACGTCGCCTGCGGGATGGTTGGCGTGACGACATCGTGCAGATCGAGTGCGGTGATCTTCCTGCCAGCCACCTCGCCGTCGGCAGCCAGACGCACCGCAAGTTTGCGGCCGATCATGCCGGCCGCACCGGTTACCAGAACTCGCATGATTATCCACTCCCGTTGCGGCGGCGCCCACGCAGCCAGAAAACCAGAAAGAAAGCCGCCACGAAGGCGATAGCCACGAAGGCCGCCGCTATCGGCGAGACATTGCCGGCCGCCAACATGATATCCGGCAGGTAGAACGCGACCAGCACGAAGGCCGCCATGATGATGGCCGCCGCGATCAGCGCATTTCGGTTTTCCCGCATCTTGCCTGTCGGCCTCCGGTCATTGCTGCGACGCGAGACCTATAACGTCAGAGAGAACCTGCGGCCAGTGCCGTGCGGATATCGGCCAGCCGTTCATTCTGCCGCCCGTCGGCATCGAAGTTGGCGGGGTCGAGCCAGCGCTCGAACGCCTGCTTCAGCACCGGCCACTCATGATCGAGCATGGCGAACCAGGCCGTATCCCGGTTTTTGCCTTTCATCACCATGTGCTGCCTGAACACACCCTCGAACGAAAACCCGAAGCGAAGTGCCGCACTCTTCGACGGTTCGTTGTTGTTGTCGCATTTCCACTCGAACCGCCGGTAGCCGAGATCGTCGAAGGCGTAGCTGGCGAAAAGATAAAGCGCCTCGGTCGCCTTCGGCGTCCTGGCGATGTCGGGACCCCAATAGATGTTGCCGATCTCGATCACTCCATTGATGGTGTCGATCCGCATCAGCGCCTGCCTCCCCAGCACCGCCCCGGTTTGCCTGTCGATCACCGCATAATGGCGCGGGTCATCGCTCGCCGCCGCCCTGTCCAGCCACGGCTGAAATTCCTCTCGCGATTTTGGCGGATAGTCGTTGCCGAGATAGCGGAAACGATCCATCGCGTCTGGCACGGTGGATACCGAATAAAGCCCGTCAGCGTGCTGCCTGGCATCGAGCGGTTCGAGGTGCACCAGCCCGCCTTCAAGCGTTTCCCGGCCCGGCCGCTCGCGCGGCACCCATTTCGAAAGGTCGGCGTTCACGGTTTGCATCCCGAATTGACAAGCCCGGCCAAGGCTCTCAAGAAATGCGTGCTCGAAAAAGGACCACGCAGGCTCCCCATATGCTCCAAACGATATCGGCCTTCGATCGCATCGACGAGGAAAACGCATTCGCTGTGCTGGCCCGCGCGACCGAACTCGCGCATTCCGGTCGCGACATCATCAATCTCGGCATCGGTCAGCCGGATTTCCGCACGCCTGACCACATTGTCGAGGCCGCCATCAAGGCTATGCGCGACGGCCATCACGGCTACACGCCCGCCAATGGCCTGCTCGCCACGCGGGAGGCTGTGGTGCGACGTATGCTGACGACGACCGGCGTTGAGGTCTCGCCCGACAATGTGATGATCATGCCCGGCGGCAAGCCGACCATGTTTGCGGCGATCACCATGTTCGGCGAACCGGGTGCAGAGATCCTCTACCCCGACCCCGGCTTCCCGATTTATCGTTCCATGATCGAATACACCGGCGCGCGGCCGGTGCCGGTGCCCATCCGCGAGGAGAACGATTTTGCCTTTTCGGCCGACGAAACGTTGGCGCTCATCACCCCGCAGACGCGGCTTCTGATCCTCAACTCGCCCGCCAACCCCACTGGCGGCGTGACGCCACGCGCTGAAATCGAGAAGCTGGTCGCGGGTCTCGCCGATTTTCCGGACGTCGCGATCCTGTCCGACGAGATCTACGACGTCATGACCTATGACGGCGAGGAACATTGCTCGCTTCTCACCTTCCCCGAAATCCGCGACCGGCTGATCCTGCTCAATGGTTGGTCGAAGACCTGGGCGATGACGGGCTGGCGCATGGGCTGGTCGATCTGGCCGAACGGCCCCGAAAGCAACAACCTCTACGACAAGGTCCGCAAGCTTGCCGTCAATTGCTGGTCATGTGTGAACGCGCCCAGCCAGTTTGCCGGAATCGCGGCAATCGACGGCCCGCAGGACGAGGTCGAGCATATGATGCGTGCCTTCGACAGACGCCGGCAGACGGTGGTCGAAGGGCTCAACGAACTGGACGGAATTTCCTGCGCGACGCCCAAGGGCGCATTTTATGCGTTCCCCAACATCAAAGACACCGGCCGCAAGGCCAAGGCATTGGCATCGAGCCTGCTGGAAGACGCAGGCGTGGCGCTGATCGGCGGCCCCGATTTCGGTGTTCACGGCGAAGGCTACATCCGCCTCTCCTACGCCAATTCGGAGGAGAACATCCTACGCGCCATCGAGCGCATCGGCGACTATCTGGCTGGTTAGAAAAACATCATCCAGATGGTGAATGTGCTGGCCAGCCCCACCGCGATGTTCATCGGAATGCCGATCTTCATGAAGTCGAGGAACCGGTAATTGCCGGCACCATAGACCAGCGTGTTGGTCTGGTAGCCGATCGGCGTCGCGAAACTGGCACTTGCGCCGATCATCACGGCAATCACGAATGGCCTCGGGTCAAACCCCATCTGCGCTGCAAGCCCGATGACGATCGGCGTCATGATCACTGCGATCGCGTTGTTGGTCACCAGCTCGGTGAAAATCGAGGTGATGAAGAATATCGCCAGCAGGGTGAGCAATGGCGGCATGTCAGCCAGTAGCGGCGCGATCCCCATGACAACAAGTTCCACCGCACCGGTCTGCTGAAGCCCCGCGCCGACCACCAGCATGGCGAAGATGAGAACGAGGATCGAACCCTCGATCGAGGCCCATGCCTCCTCTCCGTCGATGCAGCGCAAAAGCAGGATCGCCGCGACCGCCAGAATGGCCAGCATGCTGATATCCATGAAGCCGGCTGCGGCAAGTAGAACGACCACAGCCAGTGCGCCAATGGCAATCGGCGCGCGGTCGCGCCTGAATGCGCGGCCACCCGGTCGCGACACGGCAACGAGATCGGCTTCTTCGGCGAGTGCATCGAAGCCCTGCGGCGAACCTTCGAGCAATAGTTTGTCAGCGGGACGCAGCCTGACATTTTCCAGGTCGGGGCCGGGAATGTGCTTGTGCCGGTGGGCACCAAGCACGCGCACGCCGTAACGCCGTCCGAGCATGAGATCGGCGATGCGATGCCCGGCGCTCGCCTTTTGCGGCGCGACGATCGCTTCCACCGCAACCTTGTCCGCACCGGTATCGACGCCACGCCGGAGGCCAACCCGCAACGCTGCCCGCTTGTTCAGCGTCAGCAGTTCTGACGACGTGCCGACAACGATCAGCGAATCGCCCTTCTTCAATTCGCGCTCGCCTAGATCGCCGCGGATAACCTTGCCGCCGGTGCGAAGGCCGGTGACCCTCAGGCCCGGACGCTTGAAGTCTGCGATTTCCGAGATCTTCTGGCCGGCGAACTTGTCCTCGTTGCGGATGGTGACTTCCGACAGGAACTCGGTCTCCAGCATCGGTGCGTCCTCGGCGCTTCCGCGCCGGTCGGGCAGCAGGAACCAGCCAAGGATTGCCATCACCGAAACGCCGGTCAGTGTCGCCACGACGCCCACCGGCGTGATCTCGAAGATCGAGAAGGGCTCCATGCCGGCGCGGGTCGCAATGCCGTCGACCAGCAGGTTGGTGGAGGTGCCGATCAGCGTACATGTGCCGCCCAGAATGGCCGCATAGGACAGTGGGATGAGCAGCCGGGTGGAGGCAATGCCCATCGCGGCGGCGAAACGGATCGCAATCGGGATGAGAACCAGCACGACGGGCGTGTTGTTCATGAAGGCCGAAGCGACAATAGCTGCGAATATGAACAGCACGATCGCAAGAATGGGGGTTTCGGTGGCGCGGCCCAGAACGGTTTCGGCCAGTGCGTCGAGTACGCCCGTGCGCACCAGCGCGCCCGAAAGCACGAACATTGCCCCGATGGTAATCGGCGCCGGGTTGGAGAACACCGCCAGCGCCTCGTCGGCCGAAACGAAACCCAGCAGGACAAACAGCGCCGCAAAGCCTACCGCCGTTACTTCGGGCGGATACCGCTCGATGACAAACATGGCGAACAGCCCGACAAGCAGGACCAGGGCAATGACAGCACTGTAGTCAGCCAGAAAACTGCTCATTCAGGGTTCGCTCCGGGGCACAAGCCTTGTTGCGGTGCAGGTTGGACAGGGTGCTTGGCAGCTTGCCGTCCAGGACGGCGGGATCGCCTAGAGGGAGTGGATGCCGCGGAACGAAACCGCGGCCAGCCCTCCTAATTCAGTGCCCTTGCGCATGGCGGTTGCCTCCTCAGCCCCGGCCCACAAACGGCATCTTGGTCGCCATGACGGTCAGGAACAGCACATTGGCGTCAAGCGGCAGGCCGGCCATGTAGGATACAGCCTCCGCCACGCGCTGCACATCCATCAGCGGTTCGGGCGCTATCGTTCCGTTGGCCTGTGGAACGCCCTTGGCCATCGCCGATGCAAGTTCGGTCTCCGCGTTGCCGATGTCGATCTGCCCGCAGGCAATGTCGAAGGGCCGCCCGTCGAGCGCCAGCGTCTTGGTCAAACCGGTTATGGCATGTTTGGTCGAGGTGTAGGCGGCAGAACCCGGCCGCGGCGCATAGGCCGAGATCGAACCGTTATTGATGATGCGCCCGCCCTGCGGCGACTGCCTGCGCATGAGCGCAAAGGCCGCGCGAGCGCACAGGAACGAGCCGGTCAGATTGACATCGACCACCTGCCGCCAAAGATCGACCGACATCTCGTCGATGGTCATGCCCTTCGCGCCCATGCCAGCATTGTTGAAAAGCATGTCGACGCGGCCGAACTCCTTCTCCACCTGCGCAAACAGCGCATCGACCTGGGTTTCGTCGGTCACGTCGCATGCCACAGCCACGGCGGTGCCGGGGCCTTCGGCCCTGGCCACGGTTTCTTCAAGCGCGTCGAGGCGCCGCCCGCAACACATGACGGACCAGCCTTCGGCGGCCAGAGAGACCGCCACTGCCCTGCCGATTCCGCTGCCGGCACCGGTAACCACCGCAACTTTGCTGCCCATCAATAGCCTCCACGCAATTCAATGCGAGAGTGTGCAGATCGCAGCCACGGATACAAGGAAGGGAATATCAAAAAGGGCGGTCATTCGCGACCGCCCATTCCGGACCGGTCTTGGGAGGAGGAAAGCCGATCCACTTGTGCCAGATTGAATCGAAATCGTTAACGCCCTGTTAACACCGCTTGCGCGCACCGCGCGCATTCGGTCGCGGTGTCTTAGGCGTTCACGTTGGCAACCGTCGCCTCGACATGCTCAACCAGAGCGTCGGGAAGCTTCAGCCGGCCCGCAAGCATGTTGAGATAGCCGCGTTCGGCGCGCGTATCCGGATCGATCGCAAGTCGTGAAGCGGCATAGATTTCCACTTTCTGCGCATCGCTCTGCGCGCTGGCGACAAGTTCGTCGATCCCGATGGGGTTTTCCATTTCGGCCAGAAGAAATGCCTCCGCTTCGCCGTCAAAGCCGGAAAGCTTGAGCCTGTCGCCGATATGCTTGCGCTCCTCGTCGTCGATGCGCCCGTCAGCCTTCGCAGCCGCGATCATCGCCCGCACAAGGGTCAAAGCAAAATCGCTCTCGCCCTGGGGCGCTAGACCGGGATCGAATGCGGTATCGGACGGCGGCGGCAGGATCTCGACACCGTCATCGCCTTCACCCGGCTTCTTGCCCGACTGATAATTCTGATAGGCCTTGTAGGCCAGCCCGGTCACAGCAGCGAGACCGCCAAGCTTCAGCGCGGTGCCCGCAAGCGCCCTCCCGGCGCCCGTGCCCAGCAGAACCGCTGCAAGCGCGCCCGTTGCGATTGGATTGTCCTTGGCAAGCTGGCTTACCTGTCCGGCCTTCTCGCGCACTGTGGAATCGGTTCCGGGGATCGTCGAGCCCAGCAAGTCGTCGAGAAGCTTCTTCGGATCAAACACGGATTTTCCCTCCAGGTTGCGGCAGCAAACGCGGTTATCGGCCGGCGATTTGGCGTTGAGGTAGGCAACACATGGTGAAAATACAATGACGGGCGGTGAATTGCGCGACGCCTAGTGCCCGATATGCGGCCCCGCCTTGCGCCGTTTTGCGAGTTCGACCTGCCGCTGTCGCTCTGCGTAGCGCGCCCTGTCTTCTTCACTTCGGCTGTCGTGGCAGTGCGGGCACGATACGCCTTCCTGAAAAAGCGCCGAAGCCCGGTCCGAGGCCGTCAGCGGGTGCCTGCATGCCCGGCAAAGCGTCGCCTCGCCCTGTTCCAGCCCATGACGCAATCCGACGCGCTCGTCGAAAACGAAACATTCGCCATCCCAGAGACTGTCTTTCTCCGGCACGTGCTCGAGATAATTCAGAATGCCGCCCTTGAGGTGGAACACCTCCTCGACGCCGAGGCGCTTGAGATAGGCGCTTGCCTTCTCGCAGCGTATGCCGCCAGTGCAGAACATGGCGACCTGCCTGCCCTTGAGCCGGTCGAGATTGTCGTCGGCCCATTTGGGGAAATCGCGAAAGCTCTCCGTTTCCGGATCGATCGCGCCGGGGAATGTGCCGATCGCCGTCTCATAGGCGTTGCGCGTGTCGATGACGACGGTATCGGGATTGCCGACCAGCGCATTCCATTGGTCTGGTTCGACATGGACGCCGGCCTCGTTGGCAGCATCGAGATCGGTGACGCCCATCGTCACGATCTCCTTCTTCAGCCGCACCTTCATGCGGTGAAAGGGCATCGCGTCGGCGGCGCTGAACTTGATGTCGACATTGGCCATGCCCGGCTCAGTGCGCAGGTAAGCGAAGAGGCGTTCCAGCCCCTCCTGCGTACCGGCAATAGTGCCGTTCACCCCTTCAGGCGCAACGAGGATCGTGCCGCGCAGATGTTGGGCTTCCGCCTGGCGCTCCAGCCGTTGGCGCAGCGCGGCCGGGTCCTCCACCCGCGCAAAGCGGTAGAAGGCGGCAACGGAAATGGCGTCTCTGGGCGGGGATAGATTCATCGCGCTCCACTAGCTCCTTGGGCAGCCAGCTTCAAGCAAGGCTCGAAAAAACGAGCCATGCCAAAGCGTTGGCAGGCGGCTACAGACATCGGCCCCTCAGCGCTACGCGTCAGTTCATCCACGCAAGGCGAGTTCACCGCACAATCGACGGCCACCAATACGGGAGTGCCGTCATGTTTGAAGCCGGGACAATCGCCGAAATCGCCGCCGTAGCGACCGAAAACGGAATCGAACCGGCAGCGCTTCTGGCTGTCGCCGAGGTCGAGTCCGGCGGCCGCGTCTACGCCACGGTCAACGGCCGACACGAACCATTGATCCGCTTCGAAGGTCACTATTTCGACCGCCGGCTGAACGGAGCCGCACGCGAACAGGCGCGAGCAGCGGGCCTTTCATCGCCGGTGGCCGGGATTATCGCCAACCCCGCAAGCCAGGCAGCGCGTTGGCGAATGCTGGACCGCGCAATGGCGATTGACCGCAAGGCGGCTTGTGAATCCGTTTCCTGGGGCCTGGGTCAGGTCATGGGCGCGCATTGGGCGTGGCTTGGTTTCTCCAGCGTCGATGCGCTGGTCGGAGAAGCACGCGGCGGAGCGGCCGGACAGGCGAGGCTGATGGCCCGCTACATCGTGAAAGCCGGCTTGCGGGACGCGCTGGGCGGGCACGACTGGGCGCGCTTCGCGAGTGGCTACAACGGTCCGAACTACCGCAAGAACCGCTATCACACGCGCCTTGCAGCAGCCTATCGCCGCCACGCTGGAAGGAACGCGCCGATTTCAAGCGAAGCAACGACGGCTCTGCTCGGGCGCGGGTCGCGCGGCAAATGGGTTGCCGATCTGCAAGTCGCGCTGACGGCAGCCGGCTATCCGCTTCAGACTGACGGCGCCTTCGGTCCGCTGACCGACGCCGCGTTACGGCGGTTCCAGCGCGATCACGGGCTCACGGTCGACGGTATTGCAGGACCGGATACGATGCAGGCATTGCGCAAGTCGCTGTCGGTGGCCGCGCGCCTGAGTTCCTGGTGGAACCGCCTCAAGGCGCTGCTCCGGAGGCTTCATATGCAGCGCAGCAATTGATGCTGCCCTGCAGATGCAAATATGCTAGAGGCTGCCCGTAAATCGATTAGATGAACGACGAAGGATAGCTGAGCGATGAAGGACCGGTCCGAAGCCCTGGTGGAACTGCTCGACGGCCAGCCGGTTGTCCCGGTTCTCAAGATCGACCGGTTGGCCGACGCTGTGCCGCTTGCACGCGCGCTCGCCGCCGGCGGTCTCAAGGCCATCGAAATCACCTTGCGCACAGCCGACGCCATCGACGCCATCCGGCTGGTGGCGGCGGAAGTGCCTGAGGCGATCGTCGGCGCTGGCACGATCCTTTCGACCCGCGATTTCGATCAGGCTGAGAAGGCGGGCGCGCGCTTCATCGTGAGCCCCGGCACCACACTGGAATTGCTGGATGCAGCGCGCGCAACGCATACGCCGTTTCTGCCCGGCGCCATCACGCCCAGTGAGATGATGGCGCTGCGGGAGGAAGGCTATCGGTTCCTGAAGTTTTTCCCCGCCGAACAGGCCGGAGGAGCACCCTTTCTCAAGTCGCTTGGCTCGCCGCTCTCAAGCATTCGCTTCTGCCCGACTGGCGGTGTCTCGCCAGCTAATGCCGAGAGCTACCTTTCCCTGTCGAATGTCGTATGCGTGGGCGGATCCTGGGTCGCACCGGATGACCTTCTGGCCAAGGGCGACTGGACCGGGATCGAGGAACTTGCGAAGAAGGCTGCGGCCCTGCGAGCGCCGAAAGCAGCCGCCTGAGCCGGCGATAGCCTCAGATCAGTTGCTGAAACGAGCGACGGACATGAACGTCACGGCCTTGCCGGTAAACCGGTCGGCCTGCGGCGGAAGCCGTCCGCTTTCAAAGCCTGCCGTGTAGACCATCTGCGGCGCCGAGCGCACATGGGCGATTTCGAAGGACGGCGCGCGCGTGCGCTCCTTGTTCATGTTGGCGGGCGCAGGATTGAGAGCCCAGCGCGCGATCTGGCGCGGAATAGGCACCAGCACGGCGCGTGGATCAGGCCGAGAATCGCCCGGCTGCGGTTTCGCTGCCTTGGCAGTCGTCTTCACACCAGTTGCAATCGCGGCTTCGGCTTCCTGACCGTCGTTAGATATCAGCGCCAAACGCTGCGAGGCAGCGGGGGCAGCGCCAAGCCGAGCGAGCCGGCCATCGGTGCTTTCACGCCGTTCGGGACGGCTGACAATCACCTCGCCGCCCTCGTCCGAAATCGGCGGCGCGCTGTAGGAAGGCCCTGTGGATTCGGGCAACGACGCCAAAACGTATTCCTGCGCATCCTCCTCGCCGGGGCGTTGGCTGGGAAGCGAGATGTAAGCGGCGACGGTAGCGGACGGGCCGCCTGCGGCATCAGGTGCAGCCGGGTCAAGCGGTTCGTCGACTGTGCCCGGCAGCGACAAGCCAGTTGGCGCAGCATCGGCAACCTGAATTTCGGCATTGTCCACGACCGGCGTGTATTCGGGTCGCTGGGTCGGCAAAGGTATGTTGAGGGCCACCTCGACAGGCTGCTCCGCGCCGGCCTCGGCGAGCACGGCGGCAGCGGCCTCCAGCGCATCCTGTGCGGTATCGTTCGGCGTCTCAGCCTGCGCAAGCGCAAGTGCCTGGCTGGCATCCCCGGTCACACGCGGCGCGCTTTGCGGGAATGGAATCGAATTCGGCGCCAGCGACGCAAGAATTGTTTCAGGCGTTGGCTCTGGTTCGGGCGCAACCGGAGCTGGTGCGGGAGCGGCGGCAACCTGCGCTGCGGGACGCTCGACGCTCTCCGCATTATCCTCTTCCTCGTCCGCGCCACCAAACAACGCCGACAACAGACCCCGCCGCGGCGCAGCATCGCTCGCGCTGGCAACCTGCACCGTCGCGCTGCGCTGCTTGCCCGACTTGATTGCGGCAAGCGCCTGCTTGTAGCCGGCAAGCGGCTTTCCGTCAGACGGGATGTGTGCCGTCCGGCCGTTCGGGAACAGAGCGAGAAGCTCGTTGCGGTTCATGCGCGGCCAGTGCCGCACATTGCCGACATCGAGGTGAACGAATGGCGAGCCCGACCGCGGATAGAATCCCACGCCGCCGCGCTGCATCTTCAGCGCTGTCTTGCGCAGGGTCGAAAGGCTCACGCCTGGAATAAAGAAGTCGATCGCCTTGCCGAGCGTATGCTGGCTGTTCTTTGCAACACCATTGCTGCGGCTGCGAAGCATCGAATTGGTCGCTGGCGAGCGGTATGCGGAGATGACGTTGATGTAATCCCTGCCACCGACGGCGTGATAGACCTCCCACAGCAAATCGAGCAGTTGGGGATCCATCTTGGTAGGTTCGTTGCGCCGCCAGTCGCGCAGGAAGCGGTTGACCTTGTCGAGACCGGAACCGATGTAGCGCCCGTTGCGCTTGTAGGTGATTTCGGCGCGTTCCTTGGTGTGAAGGAAATAGAGCTTGAGTGTGCGCGTTTCTGCGCTGGCGGCTCCGGATGCGACGAACAGGAGCGCTATCGACAGGACCAAACCTGCGAAGGCCTTTTGCCAGGCAAACGCAAAGGTTCGCCTTCCCCCAAAGATACGCGTGCTCTCGATCAAACCCGTCGCCTTGCCGGCCGAAAATTGTCCCCATCGATACCGGGATCGCAGGGCGGACCCGAATATCCATAGTAATGGTTAATCCCAGCTTATTGAAGCTGGAATGCGGTAACACCGTGGCGCTTTCGTGGCAGCAGCCGTCAGCGACCATCGTGGTAAATTAAGGGTTTAGCACAAAATTGACGCGACAGCCCGCAACGCGCCGCAATTTCTGTGGGAAGGTTAAGAGGCCAGCCGTTCCCCGCGCCCCGTCTCGGGATCGATCCCGAGTTCCTTCAGCTTGCGATACAGCGTTGAGCGCCCGATGCCGAGCCGCCGTGCCACTTCGCTCATCTGCCCGCCATAATGATCGATTGCGAGCCTGATCATCTCGGACTCGACGTCCGCCAGTGCGCGCACATTGCCCTTTTCGTCGAGCGCCCGGACTGTTCCGGGATCAACATGGTTTGGACCCGCCTGCGCCACTTCGCCGGACGACCCACCGCCTTCCGCGGCAACGGCAACCGGTCTCCCGATCCTGGCCGGACGCTGTCCGCTTTCCGACAGGTCGATGCCGTCGGTCTGCGCCCTGATCTGCGGGAAATCGTCAGCCGTGAGAATTTCGCCGTCGCACAGCACGACGGCGCGGAAGACGGCGTTTTCAAGCTGGCGGATATTGCCCGGCCAGTCATAGCCCTCGAGCATCGCCAGCGCATTCGAAGCGATCCCTTTCACCCGCCCGCCCGTTTCGCTCTTGCCGAGCCGGTGGATGAAGTGCTGCACCAAAAGCGGAATATCTTCCGGACGCTCACGCAGCGCCGGCACATGGATCGGAAACACGTTGAGGCGGTAATACAGATCCTCGCGGAACAGCCCGTCCTTGACCCGCTGGATGAGATCGCGGTGCGTGGCCGAGATCAGTCGAATATCCACCTTGATCGGCGCCTTGGCACCAACAGCGTCGACCTCGCCTTCCTGAACGGCGCGCAGCAGTTTCACCTGCACGTCGAGCGGCAGGTCGCCGATTTCGTCGAGGAAGAGCGTGCCACTGTTTGCCTCGACAAACTTGCCGACATGCTTTTCGGTCGCGCCGGTAAAGGCGCCCTTCTCGTGCCCGAACAGGATGCTCTCGACCAGATTATCGGGGATAGCGCCGCAATTGACCGGCACGAACGGCCTGCCGCGCCGGTCGCCGCCGCCCTGGATCGCCCGCGCCACCATTTCCTTGCCGACGCCCGATTCGCCTTCAATCAGGATGGGTATGTTCGATGCTGCAGCCTTGCGGCCAAGCCGCAGAACGCGCTCCATGACCGGGCTGGCCGCGATCAGATCGTCAAACGTCATCGTTCGGGACGACGGCGTCTTCGCCTGTTTCTGCTTGGCTGCCGAGCCGCGCTCTTCCACCTTGAGCGCACCCGAAATGGCCGCCACCAGCTTGTCCGGTGAGACCGGCTTGACCACGAAATCGAATGCGCCCGCGCGCATGGCCGAAACCACCGTGTCGATGCCGCCCTGCGCTGTCTGCACGATGACCGGATGGTCCATCCCGCGCTCGCGCATTGTCTCAAGCATGGCCAATCCGCCCATTCCGGGCATCTTCAGATCAAGAACCACGGCTTCGATGTCGCCGCCTCGAGCGCCTTCGAACGCCGCAAGCCCAGCCTCACCGCTATCCGCGGTAACAACACCATGTCCGCCCTTGGCAAGAGCTGTCTCCAGCAGGCGGCGCTGGACCGGATCGTCATCGACAACGAGGATTGAGGCAGTCATGGTATGTTTGGCCAGTAGCGTTGATTTGAACGAAGCGCGAATTGGCTCATCGTGGCACAACCCTATAAACAAGGGCTCAAGAAGCGCGGTGAACGAAACCTTTCGCCGTCCGCTCTTTCCCACACGTTCCGGACAATCCGGGGAGATGCATGAACTTCCTTAACAATTCCATCCCGACCCTGCCGATGCGCAACGCGGCGGTCGAAAAATCCGCATCAACGGACGGGCTGGGAAACCTGCCCGAATGGAACCTGGCCGACCTTTATCCCAGCGTCGATGCGCCCGAACTGAAGCGCGACATGGCCCGCGCGGCCGAAGCCGCGGTTGCGTTCGAGGCCAGCTGGAAGGGCAAGCTGCTGGAGGCTGCCAACGCGCCCGAGAGCGGCGACCTTGGCAAGGCGCTCGGTGAATTCGAAGAGCTTGAGGAGCTGATCGGACGCATCGCCTCCTTTGCCGGCCTTGTCTATGCCGGCGACACGTCCGATCCGAAACGCGCCAAACTTTATGGCGACGTGCAGGAGAAGATGACCGACGCCAGCGCGCATCTGCTGTTCTTCACGCTGGAAATGAACAAGATCGAGGAAGCCGATCTCGAAAAGGCGTTCGCCGCCGATGCCGGTCTTGCGCATTACCGGCCCTGGGTTGTCGATCTTCGAAAAGACAAGCCCTACCAGCTCGAGGATCGCATAGAGCAGCTGTTCCACGAAAAGTCGGTGACCGGGCGCGGCGCATGGAACCGTCTGTTCGACGAAACGATGACCGGGCTGCGCTTCGAAGTCGATGGTGAGAAAAAACCGCTCGAACCGACGCTGAACCTGCTCCAGAGCGCTGATCCGACCGAAAGAAAGAAGGCCGCCGAGGCGCTGGCCGGCACCTTCCGCGACAATATTCGCCTGTTCACGCTGATCACCAACACGCTGGCCAAGGACAAGGAGATTTCCGACCGCTGGCGCGGCTTTGACGACATTGCCGCGTCCCGCCATCTGGCGAACCGGGTGGAACCGGAAGTCGTCGACGCGCTGGCGAGCGCGGTGCGAGATGCCTATCCGCGTCTGTCCCACCGTTACTACGCCATGAAGGCCAAATGGCTCGGCATGGACCAGATGAACCACTGGGACCGAAACGCTCCCCTGCCGGAAACGACGCAGGCGGTGATCGGCTGGGAGGAGGCGAAAAAGACCGTGCTGTCGGCCTATCACGGCTTCGCGCCTGAAATGGCCGACATTGCCCGCAAGTTCTTCGACAAGCGCTGGATCGACGCGCCGGCACGGCCGGGCAAGTCGCCCGGTGCGTTCGCACACCCGACCGTGCCGTCGGCGCACCCCTATGTGCTGCTCAACTATATGGGAAAGCCGCGCGATGTGATGACGTTGGCGCACGAACTCGGCCACGGCGTGCATCAGGTGCTTGCCGGCGAACAGGGCGCGCTGATGTCGGCAACGCCGCTGACCTTGGCCGAAACCGCATCCGTGTTCGGCGAGATGCTGACCTTCCGTTCACTGCTCGACCAGACCACCGAAAAGCGTGAACGCAAGGCGATGCTCGCCCAGAAGGTCGAAGACATGATCAACACGGTCGTGCGCCAGATCGCCTTCTATGAGTTCGAGCGCAAGGTGCACACCGAGCGCCGCAACGGTGAACTCACATCTGACCAGCTAGGCGAATTCTGGCTGGAGGTGCAGGCTGAAAGCCTTGGACCGGCGATTGCGCTGCGCGAGGGATACGAAACCTTCTGGGCCTACATCCCGCATTTCATCCATTCGCCGTTCTACGTCTATGCCTATGCCTTCGGCGATTGCCTGGTGAACTCGCTCTATGCGGTCTACCAAAACGCAGAACAGGGTTTTCAGGACAAATATTTCGAGATGCTGAAGGCCGGCGGCACCAAGCACCACTCCGAACTTCTGAAACCGTTCGGACTTGACGCTTCGGACCCCGCCTTCTGGCAGAAAGGCCTTTCGGTCGTCGATGGCCTGATAACCGAACTGGAAGCGATGGACGGCTGATCCTTGCGCCCTGCGCACACGCCCTATGACGGATCGGCGAGGCCATTCACGATCGGCCTGAAACCGCTCGACCTGCATGACTGGATCGAGATCGACCGGCACTACGAGGCACAGCTGAGGGAAAAGGACCGGCTGATCGGCGAACGGCAGCGCGATGTTTTCGCCGCACGGCCGGACACGGACGAGACCCAGCGCGAGGTCCTCGAACTCGTCGTCGATCATCTGGTCAAAGGCGTGGCGCGCATCTTTCCGGGCCGTGCTCAATGGGACTTTCTCGGCCAGCGGCTGCCGCGCTTCCAGCTTCACGGATCGGACGAGCCGCCGCTCCAGATCGCAGCGCGTTTCGTGCAGGAAGATCTGGTCTTGATGCGCAAATGTGATGACGGCTGGCGGCTTGTCGCGGCCTCGCTCTGTTTTCCGAGCTCATGGTCACTGGCGGAGAAGTTCGACCGCCCGCTTCACGACATCCATGCGCCCGTGCCGGCTTTCGGACCCGATACGCGCAATGCGGCGCTGATCAGCCGCATCTTCGATAGTTTGAAGACCGACCAACCCGTCGAACGCCATAACTGGTCGCTGCAGGAAGATTCAGCACTCTTCCATCCGCGCAGCAAGTCGCAGCGCGATGAAAGGGTCGAAGAGAGTGGCGGAACCTATCTTGGCGGCTTGTCCACCGACGCCACCTTCATTCGCGTCGAGCGCCAGACGCTGCGCAGATTGCCCAGGTCAGGCGACATCCTGTTCACGATCCGCATCCATCTGGACCCGGTGAGCGTGCTCGAACGCCTTCCAGACCGCGACGCGCTCGCTTCCTCCTTCGCCGATCAGCTTGCCGCGCTCGATGCAGACCAACTTGCCTATAAGGGGCTTGCCGCTGACCGTGACGGTCTGGTTGCCAGGCTCCGGGCCATCACCTCCGCCTGACTGGCCCGTTTTCCCTTTATTGTGACTGCTTTATGTGTTTTAGCGCCGCACGTGACAGGGGTGGCGGCCCAAAAAGTGTTGAGCGAGAGGGAGTGTTGGAGATGGCGCAAGCGAAGTGGCCGGTTCACGGCGAAATCACCGGACCGATTGTCATGATCGGGTTCGGGTCGATCGGCCGCGGCACGCTGCCGCTGATCGAGCGCCATTTCAAGTTCGACAAGTCGCGCATGGTGGTCATCGACCCGCGCGACGACGACAAGGCGCTGCTCGATGAACGCGGCATCCGCTTTGTGCAGGAGCATGTGACGAAGAAGAACTACAAGAAACTGCTCACCCCGCTGCTCACCGAAGGCGAAGGCCAGGGTTTCTGCGTCAACCTCTCGGTCGACACCTCCTCGCTCGACATCATGAAGCTCTGCCGCAAGCTGGGCGTGCTCTATATCGACACGGTCGTGGAGCCGTGGCTCGGCTTTTATTTTGACAGCAAGGCCGGCAATGAGGAACGCACCAATTATGCACTGCGCGAAACGGTGCGCGAGGAAAAGCGCAAAAACCCCGGCGGCACGACGGCGGTCTCCTGCTGCGGCGCAAATCCCGGCATGGTGTCTTGGTTCGTCAAGCAGGCGCTGGTCAATCTTGCTGCCGACATGAAGCTCGGCATCGAGACGCCGGCTGCAAGCGACCGTTCCGGCTGGGCCAAGATGATGAAGAAGCTCGGCGTGAAGGGCGTTCACATCGCCGAACGCGACACCCAACGCACAAAGCTGCCGAAGCCGTTCAACACGTTCTGGAACACCTGGTCGGTAGAAGGTTTCGTTTCGGAAGGCCTGCAGCCGGCGGAACTGGGCTGGGGCACACACGAAAAATGGATGCCGAAGAACGGCAAGAAGCACAAGAAGGGCAGCAAGGCCGCAATCTATCTGGAACAGCCCGGCGCCAACACGCGGGTGCGCACATGGTGCCCCACGCCCGGAGCGCAATACGGCTTCCTCGTCACGCACAACGAGTCCATCTCGATCGCCGACTACTTCACCGTGCGCGACAAGAAGGGCAAGGTGAACTACCGCCCGACCTGCCATTATGCCTATCACCCCTGCAATGACGCTGTTCTGTCGCTGCACGAGATGTTCGGCCGTGCTGGCGAGCCGCAACCGGTGTTCCACGTTCTCGACGAGAACGAACTGGTCGACGGCATCGACGAACTCGGCGTCCTGCTCTACGGCCACAAGAAGAACGCCTACTGGTATGGCTCACAGCTGTCGGTGGACGAAACCCGCAAGATCGCGCCCTACCAGAACGCAACCGGCCTGCAGGTGACGTCGGCGGTGCTGGCCGGCATGGTCTGGGCCCTGGAAAACCCCGAAGCAGGCATCGTCGAAACCGACGAAATGGACTTTCAGCGCTGCCTCGAAGTGCAGATGCCATATCTTGGCCCGGTAGAGGGTTATTATACCGACTGGACGCCCCTGGACGGACGCCCCGGTCTGTTCCCCGAGGACATCGACAAGTCGGACCCGTGGCAATTCAGGAATATTCTCGTAAAATGAGTGGAGACTAGCGCCTCAACTCTGGATTGTTTCACCGGGACGGCGCAAACAGCGGCAGCAATAGCATCCAGCGAGGAGACCACGTCGTGATGAAGAATGCGGGCATTGGGGCGGTCGTAGCCGTCCTGTCGACAGCGGTTCTGTTCGCTGGTTGCTCTACCGGGGGCCGGAGGTCTCTGCCTGTAGCGCCGGCGCCTATCCAGTCGGGAATCGAAGGCAACTGGATCGATCAGGCCGGCACCGGCATCACCAGCTTCTTCGGCGGGCGGTTCGAAACGGTGGCGACCGACTCCGGTCAGAAGCTGTCGGAAGGCACGTTCCAGTACCGCGATCAGGTATTGGTAGAGATCACGGGCATCTCCATCATCCGTCAGAGCCCGGTCGCGTTCAATTGTTCTATCGCCGGGCCGACCCAGCTCAATTGCACCGCTGCTTCGGGTCAGCAATTCGTGCTCACCCGCTACAATGGGGTGGTGCCACAACCGCGGGTAACGCAGGCCGCAACGGCGGCCTTCCCGAGCGACGACTCATAACCTGACGGATCAGTTTCGATGCTGATCGTCATCGGCATCGCTCTCCTGCTGGGCGTCACGCTACTACCGCAATATCTAGTGCGGCACGCGATCGCGCGGCACAGCAAGGACCGTCCGGACCTGCCTGGGACTGGCGGGGAGCTGGCGCGTCATCTGCTCGACCGTTTTGGCCTTGAGGCGGTAGCCGTCGAGCGGACCGAAATCGGCGACCATTACGACCCCGAAGCAAAAGTTGTCCGTCTGCTGGAGCAACACCACGACGGCCGGTCGCTTTCGGCTGTGGCGGTTGCTGCCCATGAAGTCAGCCACGCGCTGCAGGACGCCGGCGGGGAAAGGCTTCTTGTCTGGCGGCAGCGGCTGGCCAAGCTTGCTTCGGCAACCGACCGCATTGCCTCCGTGTTTTTCATCGCAGCGCCGTTCCTTGCAATTCTCGCTCGCACGCCTCTGGCCTTTGCAGCGCTTGTGGCAATCGGCCTTGCGCTCCTTTCCGTGCGCGTCATCGTCAACCTGATCACCTTGCCCGTCGAACTCGATGCCAGCTTCAAGAAGGCACTGCCCATCCTCGAGGAGGGCAAATACCTCGACGAAGCGGACATGCCCGCCGCAAAGTCGGTCCTGCGCGCAGCGGCGTTTACCTATGTTGCGTCGGCACTTGTTTCGCTGGTCAACCTTGCGCGCTGGATACGGGTGCTGCGATAACAGGCGAAAAAGCAGTCTTGCCTGACGGGAGGAACAATGACCGCCTTTTTCGATGATCTGGAAGGCCGATCTCAGGCCGACCGGGAAGCGGACCTGTTCGCGCGCCTGCCCGGTTTTCTGGCGAACGCGGTCGATTTCGCACCCGGTCTCGCAAAATGGCTCGACGGTTACGACCTGTCGGCGGTCAAATCGCGCGAAGCGTTGGCCAAGCTGCCGGTCTTGCGCAAGGCCGACCTGATGGAGATGCAGCAGGCGAGTCCGCCATTCGGCGGCCTTGCCAACCCTGCAGCTCTGAAAGGCGGTCGGGTATTCGTCTCCCCTGGTCCGATCTGGGAGCCACAGGGTCTGGTCACCGATGCATGGCAATCCGCGCGCGCTTTCCACGCCGCCGGCATTCGTCCCGGCCACATCGTTCACAATGCGTTTTCCTATCACCTCACCCCGGGCGGCTTCATACTGGATGAAGGCGCGCGAGCGCTCGGTTGCACGGTCTTCCCTGCAGGTGTCGGCAATACCGAAATGCAGATCGACGCTGCCGCAACACTCAAGCCCCAAGTCTACTGTGGAACGCCAGACTTCCTGAAAGTGATGCTCGACAAGGCCGACGAATTAGGGCGCGATCTTTCATCGTTCCGGCTCGGGCTCGTCTCCGGCGGCGCACTGTTTCCCACGCTGCGCGATCACTATCGCGAACGCGGCATTGCTGTGCTGCAATGCTACGCTACTGCGGAGTTCGGCGTCATTGCCTACGAAGCGGCGGACGCCGAAGGCCAACCGCACCCGGGCATGATCCTCAATGAAGGCCTGATCCTTGAAATTGTGCGCCCCGGCACCGGAGATCCGGTCGAGGAAGGCGAGGTGGGCGAAGTCGTGGTGACCAGCTTCAATGAAGCCTACCCCATGGTTCGCCTTGGCACAGGCGACCTGTCAGCGGTTCTGCCAGGTGTTTCGCCCTGCGGCCGCACCAACACCCGGATCAAGGGCTGGATGGGACGCGCCGACCAGCGCACCAAGATCAAGGGCATGTTCGTCGACCCCAAACAGGTTGCGGAGGTGGTGCGACGGCATCCCGAAATCGCGCGCGCGCGTCTGGTCGTCAGCCGCGATGGGGAGCGCGACGCGATGACATTGCACATCGAGCCGGGCGATGGTCTGGACCCCAATGCCACCGCGATCGGCGCGGCGTTGCGCGAAATCACCAAGCTGGGTGGAGAGGTGCTGGTTGCGCCACGCGGTTCGCTTCCCAATGACGGCAAGGTCATCGCCGACGAACGCGAATACGCGAACTGACCAAAGGTTGATGCGTTTGCGCTTGCAACCCCGCGCGGGCGGTGAAAACATGCCTGCAAATGACAGTGGCAAAACCGTCAAGATTACAGGGTAAACGCCTGTCTCGGATTTTCATGGGAGATCGACAAATGAAAAGACTTGCACTGGCCGCCGCGGTTTCCACCTCGGCACTGGCTTTTTCGGCGCAGGCATCTTTTGCCGACTATACGCTTAACATCATGCATATGAATGACTGGCACAGCCGTATCGAGTCGATCAACAAGTACGACTCGACCTGTTCTGCCGAAGATGAGGGCGAGGGCAAGTGTTTTGGCGGCGCTGGAAGGCTGGTGACGGCCGCCCGCGACTACCGCGCCGCACATGATGGCGGAAACGTGCTGCTGCTGAATGCCGGCGACAATTTTCAGGGAACGCTGTTCTACACCACCTACAAGGGTGAGGCAGAAGCCGAGTTCCTCAACATGATGGGTACCGATGCCATGGTCGTCGGCAACCATGAGTTCGATGACGGTGAGGACGGTCTTGCCGGCTTCCTTAGCAAGGTGGAGTTCCCGGTCGTCGGCTCCAACATCAAGGCAAGTGCTGCCTCGTCGCTCGGCGACATGGTGAAGCCCTATGTGATCCTTGAAGTCGGCGGCGAGAAGATCGGCATCGTGGGTGCCGTTGCCAACGACACGGCCGAGCTTTCCTCGCCCGGCGAGAATGTCACCATCGAAGAAGACGTCGCTTCGATCACCGCGCAGGTGAAGGCAGTCGCCAAGGAAGGCGTCAGCAAGATCATCGCCCTGACCCATGTCGGCTACCCGCGCGATCTGGCGGCCATCGCCAAGATCCCCGGCGTTGACGTCGTGGTTGGCGGTCACTCCAACACGCTGCTTTCCAACACGTCCGACGGCGCAGCAGGCCCCTACCCGACCTGGGTAGACAATCCGCTCGGCTACAAGGTGCCGGTCGTGCAGGCCTATGCCTATTCGAAATATCTCGGCGATCTGGAAGTGACCTTCTCCGACATCGGCATTGTTAAGGAAGCAAACGGCGAGCCGATCCTGCTCGACGCTTCGGTCACGCCCGATGAAGCTGTTATGGCCCGCATCGGCGAGCTCGGCGCACCGATCGAGGAGCTGAAGAACCAGGTGGTCGCCAATACCGCGGAAGCGATCGACGGCAGCCGCGACAACTGCCGCGCGACGGAGTGCCAGATGGGCAATCTGGTCACCGACGCCATGCTTGACCGTACCAAGGATCAGGGCGTCCAGTTCGCAATCACCAATGGTGGCGGGCTGCGCGCTTCGATCGATGCCGGCGAGATCACGATGGGTGAGGTGCTCACGGTCCTGCCCTTTCAGAACACGCTGGCCACGTTCGAGCTGAAGGGCGCTGACGTGGTGGCCTCCATCGAAAGCGGCTTGAGCCAGATCGAGGACGGCGCCGGTCGCTTCCCGCAGGTCTCCGGCCTGCGCTACACGTTCGACCCCTCGGTTGCACCGGGCGAAGGGCGCGTGACTTCGGTCGAGATCGCCGATGGCGACAGCTGGGCTGCGATCGATCCCGAAGCCACCTACCTGATCGCAACCAACAACTTCATGCGCAGCGGCGGCGACGGTTACGAGCTGTTCGAGACCAACGCCACAAACGCCTATGACTACGGTCCGGGACTGGAGCAGCTGGTCGCCGACTATCTTGCCGCCAACAGCCCCTACACACCCTATCTCGACGGCCGCATCTCCGAAGGCAAAGCCTTGATGGAAGAAATGGAGAATTCCGAGGAGATGATGGAGAAGGACGCCTCCATGTCGGACGATTCCATGGAAGGCGAGATGAAAGATGAGGCGATGGCCGATGACGGCATGGAAAAGACCGAAATGGCCATGGCGAAGGATGACGACAAGGCCATGATGGCGCCCGAGGGCAGCATGCATGAGATCATGGCCGGCGACAATTTGTGGAACCTCGCCAAGGAATTCTACGGAGACGCTACCAAATGGTCGATGATCGCGGAGGCCAATCCGGACATCAATCCGAAGAACCTGAAGATCGGCTCCAAGCTCACGGTGCCGGCAGCCGAATAACAACGGCTTCGCGGAAAGGGACAGGCGGGCTTCGGCCCGCCTTTTCTTTTGGCCAGGCCTGCGGCACAGCGGCCCGTTGAATTGACCCGGCCATCGTCTACCTTGCATGGCAGACAAGGAGACGTCCCATGACGGTTCAGGCGAAAGCGCGGCTGGAGAGCCACAAAAAGATCGGCCCGCTGCCGGACGGTCATCCGCCAGTGACGATCGGCAGGATCGGGGTATTGCTGGTGAATCTCGGCACGCCCGATGGCACCGACACAGGTTCTGTGCGCCGCTATCTGCGCGAGTTTCTGCTTGATCCGCGGGTTATCGAGCTTAGCCGGGCAATCTGGTTGCCGATTCTTTACGGGGCTGTGCTGACCACACGCCCGCCAAAGACAGCAGCGAATTACAAGAAGATCTGGAACACCGAACGCGACGAATCCCCGCTGCGCACGATCACGCGCGGCCAGGCCGAAAAGCTGGCCGCCGTTTTCGCCGACGAACCCGCCATTTGCGTTGAGTGGGGCATGCGGTACGGCAACCCGTCGATCAAAAGTGCGGTCGACCGGCTGATCGCACAGGGCTGCGACCGCATCCTGTCACTGCCGCTCTACCCCCAATTTTCTGCGACGACGACCGCCACCGCCAATGACCAGCTCTATCGCGCGCTGATGAAGATCAGGCACATGCCGACGGCTCGCAGCGTGCCCCCCTATCATGACGAGCCGGTCTATATCGACGCGCTGGCGACATCGATCGAACAGCACCTTGCCTCGCTTGATTTCGAACCGGAGGTGGTGCTGGCGTCCTATCACGGCATTCCGAAGGCCTATTTCGAGAAGGGCGATCCTTATCATTGTCACTGTATGAAGACCTCGCGACTCCTGCGTGAGCGGCTGGGCTGGGACGAAGCGAAGCTGATGACGACGTTCCAGTCGCGCTTCGGTGCGCAGGAGTGGCTGCAGCCATACACTGACAAGACGGTCGAGAAACTGGCCGGCGATGGTGTGAAGCGCATTGCAATCGTCAATCCGGGCTTTTCCGCCGACTGCATCGAAACGCTGGAAGAGATCGACGGCGAGGTACGCGAGATTTTCCTCCATGCCGGCGGCGAAAAATTCGCCCACATTCCCTGCCTCAACGACAGTGACGAGGGGATGAAGGTCATCGAGACGCTTGTGCGGCGAGAGCTTGGCGGCTGGCTGGCGGACTGAGCGCGTGCCTATACACGTTTGCAACGCCTCCGGCGGCTCCCTACATCCTTGGGAACAGCGAATCGTGCTAGGTCCGCTGCGGACTGTTGGCACCACGCCTTGGACAGGAGGACGGCATGCTGTTTTCGGGCTTTGACATCGTCATTGCGGTTCTTGTCGTTCTTGTCCTGCTGCTCATCTTTGCGGGCATCAAGACAGTCCCCCAGGGTTTCAATTTCACGGTCGAGCGCTTCGGCCGTTACACGCGCTCGCTGACGCCCGGCCTCAATATCATCGTGCCTTTCATCGACCGCATCGGCGCCAAGATGAACATGATGGAGCAGGTGCTCGACGTACCGACCCAGGAGGTGATCACCCGCGACAACGCCATCGTGGCCGTGGATGGGGTGGCCTTCTATCAGGTGCTGAACGCCGCGCAGGCCGCCTATCAGGTGTCGGGTCTCGAAAACGCAATCCTGAACCTCACCATGACCAACATCCGTTCCGTCATGGGCTCAATGGATCTCGACGAACTGCTTTCCAACCGCGACGCCATCAACGAGAGGTTGCTCAAGATCGTCGACGACGCGGCAAACCCGTGGGGCATCAAGATGACCCGCGTGGAAATCAAGGACATCAACCCGCCGGCCAACCTGGTCGAGTCGATGGCCCGGCAGATGATGGCGGAGCGCAACAAGCGCGCGCAGATTCTTGAGGCGGAAGGACTGAAGCAGGCACAGGTTCTGGAAGCCGAGGGCCGCAAGGAAGCCGCATTCCGCGATGCCGAGGCGCGCGAGCGCGCAGCCGAAGCCGAAGCACGCGCCACGCAGGTGGTTTCGGAAGCCATCGCCAAGGGCGATGTGCAGGCAATCAACTACTTCGTGGCGCAGAAATACACCGAGGCGCTGGCCAAGATCGGCACCGCCAACAATGGCAAGATCGTCCTCATGCCGTTCGAGGCATCGTCGCTGATCGGAACGCTGGGTGGCATCGGTTCGATCGCAAGGGACATGTTCGGCGATGACCGGCCCGGAAACCCGAACCCGCCGACGCCCTCCCGGGCAAGGCCGCCCGCGACCGGCCCCAGCCAGTCCTGACGCCAGGGTGACACCATGATCGCCACGGTATTCTCCGAGCTCGGCCCCTGGAACTGGATGGTGCTGGGCTTTGCGCTGCTGGCAGCCGAAATCATCATCCCCGGCGTGTTCCTGCTGTGGATCGGTATCGCTGCCATTCTCGTCGGCGCACTGTCACTGCAGTTCTGGACTTACTCTTTCTGGGTATGGCAGGCGCAGGTTCTGGTGTTCCTTGTGCTTGCGATCGCGTCTGCCTATGTCGGCAAGAAGATCATGAATGCCACTGAGTCCGAAAGCGACGAGCCTTTGCTCAACAAGCGAGGCGAGCAATTGGTCGGCCGCACCGCAACGCTTCTTGAACCCATCAGCGAGGGAATTGGCCGGGTTCGCATCGGCGACACGACGTGGCGCGTGTCGGGGCCCGAAATGCCGGAAGGAACGCGGGTCAAAATCGTTTCCGCCAAAGGCGGCGACCTGGTGGTCGAGCGCGACGAATAGGTTCCTCCGAGACTGACGCGAAATCGGGCCCGGCCACGCTTCTCAGACCTGAAGAAATCAACGCTCCGTTAACCATCGCTGTTTACGGTTCGGCAAGATTTGGCGCCTCCCGCGCCTTCATGAGAGAAGTCGCCGAGGAAGCAGTCTGGTGACGTTGCGCGTCCGGTCCATCCATTCAAAACACAGCGCTTCCCGCACAGCACTGGCCTTGGCGGCCGGGCTGGTTGCTGGTTTCGCACCGGGCCTTGCGACCGCTCAGGACACGCCCCGGCTGCGCGGCGTAATTTCCGACGATGACGGGACGCTTCAGCCGCTGCCAAGCGAGCGCCCCCGATTTGCGGAACCGGTGGAGGACGTCGAACGGGCGCCAACGCCGACCTACCGCCCCGTCAGCCAGGGAGCGCTGCCAGACGACGTATCCGACACCGAACTGGACGGTTATGTTTCGACCAGCCCGTCGGCTGTCGCAACCAATGATCTCACCGCTGCCCGCATGGTCCGCCGGCGCTCGTCAACCAGCCGCGACGGAGCAGCGGACGAAGGCGTGGACGGCGAGTTGGCCGGCAACCAGCCGACAAGCACCAACCGTACGACAGCCAATTCGAATTCGACAGATACCGAAGCGTCCGATCTCACCACCGGAACGGTTCGTGTCGGGAGCATTGATTCCGATGACGAGGAGCGCAACACGGCAGCGGAGATCTACTCCGAGCGCGCCAGTGCCGTCGAAGCAATAGGCCGCGAAGCGGATGAGAACCCCTATGCCGCGCCGGGCATCGAGATCGGGACCTTCACCCTGAGGCCAACACTTCAACAGGGAATCGAATGGACATCGAACGCCCAGTCCACAACGGGCGGTAGCGCCGATTTCCTGTCGTCAACCAACCTCAACGTCGAAGCAACATCGAACTGGTCACGCCACTCGGCGTCGCTTTCGCTCGATGCCACCTACCGAACCTCTATCACCGGCTCCGGCTTTTCGGAATTCACCGGCAGCGCAGACGGTGAAGTAGGCATCGATATCGGCAATGAGTTCCGGCTGAATGGCGGAGCGGGCTACTCACGCGGCCCCGAAGAGGCCACCTCCCCAACGGTGCTTTCAGGAACGGCGGGACGCGCCTTGCGCGAAACGCTGACCGGCAGCCTTGGTCTTGAGAAACACTCCGGCAGGCTGCGCGCTTCGCTGACCGGCGACGTGGCGCGCAATACTTATGGACCCGCACCTCTGTCCACGGGCGTCATGCTTTCCCAGTCGGATCGCAACAACACGCTCTATTCGGCAAGCCTGCGCGGCGGGTACGAAATCTCACCGGCACTGGTCCCGTTTATCGAACTGGAATATGGCCGTCGCATATACGACCAGCGGCTGGACACCGCCGGTTATGCGCGTTCGGCAAGCATCTACGGCGCGCGTGCCGGCGTCGAGTTTGACATGGGCGAGAAGCTGAATGGCGAATTGTCCGCCGGCTGGCTGGGCGAAAGCATCGACGATACGCGGCTGGCGGCCATATCCGCCCTGTCACTCGACGCCGACATCAACTGGTCGCCGATCCGCGGCACGACGGTGAACCTGAATGCCGGGACCGAGGTCGAAGGGTCGACAACCGCTGGTTCATCGGGTTCGGTGCTTTACGATGCGTCCGTGGCCGTCACGCGGGAACTGCGTGCCAACCTGACCGGCACCGCCTCGCTGGGCGCTGGCTGGCGCAAATACTCTGCAAGTAGCGACCGCGATATCACGCTCAATGGGGAACTGAGCCTGACATGGTGGCTGAACCGCTTTGCCGGCATTACCGGACGGGCGAGCCATGAGCGCGTGACAAGCAACGTTGCCGGCCGCGATTCCCAGACTACGACCGTCTATCTGGGCATGACCTTGCGCCGCTGACTGCGGCGCAGCGATTGTTCAGGCGCGCGAACGTTTCTTACGTGTTGCTTCCGCTTCAGCCAGAAGATCGGCGAGGCTGCCGCCGATACGGTCTTTCATGTCGTCGCGCTGCAGCGAGAAGGCGATGTTTGCTTCCACAAAACCCTCCGGCGATCCGCAATCGAAAATGCGCCCATTGAAGGGATAGGCGAAGAAGTCCTGCCTGTCCTTCAGCTTCAGCATGCCGTCGGTAAGCTGGATTTCGTTGCCGGCGCCGCGCTCCTGGCTGGCAAGAATGTCGAAAATCTCCGGCTGAAGAATGTAGCGGCCGTTTAGATAGAAATTGGATGGCGCGGTGCCCTTGGCCGGCTTCTCGACCATCTCCGTGATCTCGAAACCGTCACCGGTGGTGCGTCCGCGTCCGACAATCCCGTATTTGTGCGCTTCGGCCGGGTCGCATTCCTGCACGGCAACGACATTGCCGCCGGTCTTTTCATAAAGCGACACCATCTGCGCCATGCAGCCCGGTTCGTCCTGCATGATCATGTCGGGCAGGAGCAGCGCGAACGGCTCGTTCCCCACGATGTCACGCGCACACCAGACGGCATGGCCGAGGCCGAGCGGCTGCTGCTGGCGGGTAAAGCTGGTCTGGCCGGGCGATGGCTGGATGCGTTGCAGATTGCCCAGCACCTCGTCCTTCCCGCGCTGAGCCAGCGTGTCGTACAACTCGAACTGAACATCGAAGTGATCTTCGATCACGCCCTTGTTGCGGCCGGTGACGAAGATGAGGTGTTCAATCCCGGCTTCCCGCGCTTCTTCCACCACGTAGTCGATGACTGGCCGGTCAACGACCGTCAGCATCTCCTTCGGAATTGCCTTGGTTGCCGGCAGAAAGCGTGTTCCAAGCCCGGCAACGGGAAAGACAGCTTTGCGTACTTTTTTCATTGAGCGACATCCCTGGATGGTT
The DNA here is from genome assembly GCA_965232405.1 of Rhizobiaceae bacterium. Taxonomy (GTDB): domain Bacteria; phylum Pseudomonadota; class Alphaproteobacteria; order Rhizobiales; family Rhizobiaceae; genus RCIO01. The sequence continues at coordinate 2,611,659 of OZ246966.1, read as the reverse complement.
CGCTTGAGCCCTGACAGAACATTTTCACGCCTGAATTGATGAATACTGAACGATTCGCATCGCAGGGCAAGGGAGCGGCGCGTACGGTGCCTCAGTATGTGTTGCGTGGCAATTTGGTAAACTGTTTCCTAACTGCAGTCGGCGAATGATAGCGCTTTCAGCGATTCGAAGGAGGCACGGAATGCACGCGATCGCGAACTATGCCGCCCGCCTGGCAGCCACAATGGCGGTAATACTGTCATTTTCTGCAGTACCGGCATCCTCGGACGCGGGTTTTCAGCGCTGGGTTTCGCAGTTCCGCTCAGTGGCTGCGAACAATGGTATTTCCGGTTCGACCTTCGATCGTGCTTTTCAGGGCGTCACCGCGCCTGATCCGGAGGTACTGGAAAAGGCGCGCTTCCAGCCCGAATTCCGTGCTCCGGTGTGGGACTATTTCGACAATCGCGTGAACGAAGACGCCATCGCGACAGGGCGTCAAATGGCGCGGCAATGGGCGCGCTGGCTTGATCATATCGAGCGCCAGTTCGGCGTTGATCGCCACATCCTTCTGGCCATCTGGTCGATCGAATCGAACTACGGTGAAATCCTCAAGAACGACCGCGTGATGCGCAATGCGGTGCGTTCGCTTGCAACACTTGCCTATGCCGACAAGCGCCGCGCCAAGTTTGCCCGCCAGCAATTGCTGGCTGCCTTGAAAATCCTGCAGAATGGCGACATCGACGTCAGGCACCTGACCGGTTCCTGGGCCGGCGCGCTGGGCCACACCCAGTTCATCCCTACCAGCTACCAGGCCTTTGCTGTCGATGTGGACGGCGATGGCCGGCGCGATATCTGGAACTCGATCCCCGACGCGCTGGCTTCGGCCGCCAACCTGCTCGCCCGCAATGGCTGGCGCACCGGTCATACATGGGGCTACGAGGTGACGCTCCCGCCCGGCCGCAAGTTCCCCGGCGGTTCGATGAGCCTCGACAAGTGGGCCTCGATCGGGGTCGTGCGCGTCAATGGAAAGGATTTTCCGCGAGGCAGCGACAGCGCCGAATTGAAAGTGCCGCAGGGGCGCGACGGGCCAGCCTTCCTGATGACCAAGAACTTCTTCGTGCTCAAGCGCTACAACAATGCCGACAAATACGCGATGGCGGTCGGCCTTCTTGCCGACCAGATTGCCGGTTATGGCGGTCTTGTACGCGACTGGGACCGCCCGTTCACGCGGCTGACCTCGGACGAAACGGAAGAGCTCCAGCGCCGGCTGTCGGCGCTTGGATATTATGACGGCCCGATCGACGGCAAGATCGGCTCCGGCTCGCGCGATGCGATCAAGGCGGTGCAGGGCCGGCTGGGCTTGACGCAGGACGGACACCCCAGCAAAGAGGTGTTGAGTACCTTGCGTCGTTACTGACGGAGAGTGAGTTTGGTTCTGGGGCGGCCTTTCGAAGGCATCGGCATACGACTAGCCGCGATTGCTGTGGCGGTCGTATTCGTATCAGCGCCGCTGCTGACCGCGCTCTCTGTCCAGGCCTTTGCTCAGGAAGAGCGAAAGCCCCGAACGCTTTTCGACCTGCTTTTTGGCGGCAACAAGCGCGCTGAAAAGGCAGAGCCGCGCCGCACCACCCGCACCCGTAATTCCGGAAGCAGTTCGTCGAATGTCGTGCGTGCGCCTGAGCCCGAGGCGGTCGACAAGCTCGACAATGCCCGTGTTGTTTTGGTCGTTGGCGACTTTCTGGCCGATGGCATGGCAGACGGTCTTGTCTCCGCCTATGCGCAGTCACCGGGCGTGCGCATCGTCTCCAGCACCAGCGGTTCGTCCGGTCTGGTGCGCGACGACTATTACAACTGGCCCGAAGAGATCGAACCCATTCTCGACGAGCACAAGCCGTCCGTCGTGATTGTCATGCTCGGTTCCAACGACCGCCAGCAGCTTGTGGTCGACGGCACGCGGCAGAAAGTTCGCAGCGAAGAATGGACCAAGGAATACAAGCGGCGCGTCGAGGCGCTTGCCGGGAAGATTCGCAACCGCGGATTGCCGCTGTTCTGGGTAGGCGTGCCATCGTTCAAATCGCGCTCCATGACCGCCGACATGCTGGCGTTCAACGATATCTATCGTTCGACCACCGAACGCGTTGGTGGTGAGTTCATCGACATCTGGGACGGCTTCGTTGACGAAAACGGCGCCTACACATCAGTCGGCCCCGACATGAACGGCCAGCGCGTACGTCTGCGCGGGTCAGACGGGATCAATCTGACCAGGGACGGCAGGCGCAAGGTCGCATTTTATGCCGAACGGCCGCTCAACAGGTTTCTTGGCGCAGCCGCCGGAACCGGTGTTGCCAGCTACGACTTTTCAGACTTCTCACCGCTGGAAATAGATCCAGGCCAAATTCCCGAGGTGACGCGCACCAACCCCGTGGCGCTCGGCGGCGCCGAACTCGACGGCGGCGACGATCTGCTCGGCGCGGTCACGATGAAACGGCCGAAAGAGGCCCGCACGCCGGCAGAGAAACTGTCGATGGAAGGCATCGCCCCGCCGGCGAAGGCCGGCCGCGCCGACGATTTTTCCGCGCCGCCTTACGCCGCCGTTCCGGTCACGCCGACAGACCCGACCGAAACCACGACGGCAATCACCGAATAGTTCGGACGCCGCCTTAGCGCGGCAACAGCGTGGTTCCCATCAGGAACTCGTCGATCGAGCGCGCGGCCTGCCGGCCCTCGCGGATCGCCCAAACGACGAGAGACTGCCCCCGCCGTACATCGCCGGCAGCAAACAGCTTGTCTACATTGGTTTTGTAGTCGATCTCATTGGCGACGACGTTGTGCGAACGGCGCGCATCGAGCGTAGTATCGAGCCTGTCGCCAAGATTGTCGACAAAGCCGCCTTCCATCGCGCCGGCAAAACCGATCGCAATGAAGGCCAGATCGGCACGGATGAAGAACTCCGTACCTTCGACCGGCTTGCGCTTCTCGTCGACCTCGCAGCACTTGACGGCGGTAAGTTCGCCGTCCTCGCCAACGAATTCCAGCGTCGCAACCTGAAATTCCCGCTGCGCGCCTTCGGCCTGCGACGAGGACGTACGCATCTTCGTGGCCCAATAGGGCCAGAATGCCAGCTTGTCTTCCTTCTCGGGTGGCTGCGGACGGATGTCGAGCTGCGTGACCTTTACCGCCCCCTGCCGGAAAGCCGTGCCAACGCAGTCGGACGCGGTATCGCCGCCACCGACAACCACAACATGCTTGCCGCCGGCCAGAATCGGCTCCGATGGCCATGCAACCGACTGTATGTCCTCGTTTGCAACCCGGCGGTTCTGCTGGACCAGATAGGGCATCGCATCATGCACGCCGTGCAGATCGGCGCCGGGGATACCTGCAGGGCGAGGCTTCTCCGAACCACCGCAATAGAGGACGGCGTCGTATTCGGCGAGCAGATCGGCGACGGGCTTGTCGACGCCGACATTGACGCCGCAATGAAAAGTCACGCCCTCGCCCTGCATCTGTTCGACCCGGCGGTCGATATAGTGCTTCTCGATCTTGAAGTCGGGAATGCCGTAGCGCATCAGCCCGCCGGGCCGGCTTTCGCGCTCATAGACATGAACATCGTGTCCCGCGCGGCCAAGCTGCTGAGCAGCCGCCATGCCGGCCGGGCCTGACCCGACAACGGCAACCTTCTTGCCGGTCTTCTTCTCCGGCGGGTAGGGCCGGACATAACCGGTCTCGTAAGCCTTGTCGGCGATCGCCTGCTCGACGGTCTTGATGGCGACCGGAATGTCCTCGAGGTTCAGCGTACAAGCTTCCTCGCAGGGCGCCGGGCAAATGCGGCCGGTCCATTCGGGGAAATTGTTGGTCGAATGCAGATTGCGGATCGCCGCGTCCCAGTCGCCATTGTAGACGAGGTCGTTCCAGTCCGGTATCTGGTTGTGGACGGGGCAGCCGTTCGGCCCGTGACAGAACGGGATGCCGCAATCCATACAGCGCGCGGCCTGTTTCTCGACTTCCTTGTCCGACATCGGCAGCGTGAATTCGCGGAAATGCCGAATGCGATCAGACGCCGGCTGGTACTGGTGCACCTGCCTGTCGATCTCCAGAAATCCCGTTACCTTGCCCATCATACAGTCCCGTCAGATATCATCGCGTTACGTCGCGTGCCGGAGTTCATTCCGCCGGTGTTGCGTTGAAGCGAAAGGCGCTACTCGGCCGCCAGTCCCATCCTGAGCCGCTCCATCTCCTGCAGCGCACGGCGATACTCGATCGGCATCACCTTGCGGAACATCGGACGATACTCGGCCCAGTTGTCGATTATGTGCCGGCCACGCTCGGAGGCCGTGTAGTGCACATGGTTCGAGATGAGCTGGTACAAGCGTTCCTCGTCATGGCTGGTCATGTCGCCATCGACCGAGACGCGACCCTTGTAGTCCAGATCGCCACCGTGGTGATGCAGCTTTTCCATGATGTCGTCTTCTTCCGGCACCGGCTCAAGCTCGACCATCGCCATGTTGCAGCGCTCGGCGAAATCGCCCGCCTCGTCCAGCACATAGGCCACGCCGCCCGACATGCCGGCGGCGAAGTTGCGGCCCGTCTGGCCAATGACGACGACAATGCCGCCAGTCATGTATTCGCAACCGTGATCGCCGACGCCTTCCACCACCGCGATGGCGCCGGAATTGCGGACGGCAAAGCGCTCGCCTGCAACGCCCGCGAAATAGCATTCGCCCTCGATCGCACCGTAGAGAACGGTGTTGCCGACGATGATGGACTCGTTTGCCACCGTGCGGGCCTTTTTCGACGGCCGGATGACCAGGCGGCCACCCGAAATGCCCTTGCCAACATAGTCGTTGGCCTCGCCTTCGAGGTCGAACGAGACGCCGCGGGCCAGGAACGCGCCAAATGACTGGCCCGCCGTGCCGGTGAGGCTGACCTGAATAGTGTCCTCGCGCAGGCCCTTGTGGCCGAAACGCTTGGCAACGGCGCCAGACAGCATCGCACCCGCCGAACGGTCCGTATTGCGGATCGGCAACTCAATCTTGACCGGCTGGCGCGCCGTCAGCGCAGGCGCGGCCATGTCGATCAGCTTGCGGTCGAGCACATCATCGATCGGATGCTTCTGACGCTTTGTCCAGCGGGTCTCTTCCACCGGCGCTTCGGGCTTGAAGAAGACCTTCGTGAAGTCCAGTCCGCGCGCCTTCCAGTGCTCGACCATCTCTTCCTTCGCCAGAAGTTCGGAGCGGCCGACAACCTCGTCGATTTTGCGGAAGCCCATCCTGGCCAACAGCACGCGGACTTCCTCGGCGACGAAGAAGAAATAGTTGATGACGTGCTCGGGCGTGCCCTTGAAGCGCTTCCTGAGAACCGGGTCCTGCGTGGCAACGCCGACCGGGCAGGTGTTCAGGTGACACTTGCGCATCATGATGCAGCCGGCCGCGATCAGCGGCGCGGTCGAGAAGCCGTATTCATCGGCACCCAAGAGCGCACCGATAATCACGTCGCGACCGGTCCTCAGACCGCCATCGACCTGCAGCGCTATGCGGCTGCGCAAGCCGTTGAGCACCAGCGTCTGGTGGGTTTCGGCAAGGCCCATTTCCCACGGGCTGCCCGCATGCTTGATCGACGTCATCGGCGAAGCACCGGTACCGCCATCATAGCCGGCAATGGTGATGTGATCGGCGCGCGCCTTGGCGACACCGGCCGCGACCGTGCCTACACCGACTTCCGAAACCAGCTTGACCGAGACGTCGCCCGTCGGATTGACGTTCTTGAGATCGAAAATCAGCTGCGCCAGATCCTCGATGGAGTAGATGTCGTGATGCGGCGGCGGCGAGATCAGCCCCACACCCGGCGTCGAATGCCGTGTCTTGGCAATCGTCGCGTCAACCTTGTGGCCGGGCAACTGACCGCCCTCGCCGGGCTTTGCGCCCTGCGCCACCTTGATCTGCATCATGTCCGAATTGGCAAGGTACTCAGCGGTCACACCAAACCGGCCACTCGCAACCTGCTTGATAGCGGAGCGCTCGGGGTTCGGCTTGCCGTTCGGCAGCGGCATGAACCGGTCCGGTTCCTCGCCGCCCTCGCCTGTGTTGGACTTGCCGCCGATCGCGTTCATGGCGCGCGCCAGCGTGGTGTGCGCCTCGCGGCTGATTGCACCGAACGAGATCGCGCCGGTTGAGAACCGTTTGACGATCTCGGCCGCCGGCTCGACCTCGTCGAGCGGCACCGGCTTGCGTCCCTCCTCCTCGGCCATGCGGATATGGAAAAGGCCACGGATCGTCTTTGCTTCCGCGCTCTCATTGTTGATGCGCTCGGAGAACCCGGCATAGGTTTCGGCGGAATTCTGCCTGACCGCATGCTGTAGTTCGGCCACGGCGTCTGGCGTCCAGATGTGTGCTTCGCCACGCACCCGGTACATGTAGTCACCGCCGACATCGAGCGAGTTGCGCAACACCGGATCGGCGCTGAATGCGCGTTCGTGGCGCACAACCGTCTCGCGCGCGACCTCTTCCAGACCGACGCCCTCAATCGTCGTCGCCGTGCCGGTAAAGTACTGTTCGACAAAGTCGGTGCGCAGGCCGACGGCGTCGAAAATCTGCGCACCGCAATAGGACTGGTAGGTCGAAATGCCCATCTTGGACATCACCTTGAGGATGCCCTTGCCAATCGACTTGATGTAGCGCGTCACAACCTCATGCGCGTCGACTTCCGGCGGGAAAGCACCGTTCTGATGCATGTCGCGCAGCGTGTCGAATGCGAGATAGGGGTTGATGGCCTCCGCGCCGTAACCGGCAAGGCAACAGAAATGATGCACTTCGCGTGGCTCGCCGGATTCGACCACCAGCCCGACCGAGGTGCGTAGCCCCTTGCGGATCAGGTGATGATGGACGGCCGCAGTCGCCAAAAGCGCGGGTATGGCAATCCGGTCCGGACCGAGCTGACGGTCAGACAGGATGATGATGTTGTAACCGCCTGCAACAGCGGCTTCGGCACGCTCGCACAACCGCTCGACGGCTCCGGGCAGGCCGGCCTCGCCCTCGCCGCTGGCATAGGTCATGTCGATTGTCTTGGTGTCGAACCGGTCCTCGGTGTGGCCGATGGAGCGGATCTTCTCCAGATCGCCATTGGTCAGGATCGGCTGGCGAACCTCAAGCCGCTTGCGCCGTGACGAACCGACGAGGTCGAAGATGTTCGGCCGGGGTCCGATGAAAGACACGAGGCTCATCACCAGCTCTTCGCGGATCGGGTCGATCGGCGGGTTCGTCACCTGCGCGAAGTTCTGCTTGAAATAGGTGTAGAGCAGCTTGGACTTGTCCGACATTGCCGAGATCGGCGTGTCGGTGCCCATGGAACCGATTGCCTCCTGACCGGTCGTGGCCATCGGCGCCATCAGAAGCTTGGTGTCTTCCTGCGTGTAGCCGAATGCCTGCTGGCGATCGAGCAGGCTCACGTCGCGGCGCAATTCGCGCGGTTCGACGGGCTTCAGCTCTTCCAGGATAAGCTGGGTGTTTTGCAGCCACTGCTTGTAGGGGTGCTTGGTCGCGATCTCCGACTTGATCTCCTCATCAGAGATGATGCGCCCTGCTTCGGTGTCGATGAGCAGCATGCGTCCTGGCTGCAGCCGCCAGCGCTGGACGATGTTCTCGTCCGGCACCGGCAGCACGCCGGCTTCCGAAGCCATGATGACGCGGTGGTCGTCGGTCACGATGTAACGCGCCGGCCGCAGGCCATTGCGGTCGAGCGTGGCGCCGATCTGCTTGCCGTCAGTGAATGCGACGGCGGCCGGGCCGTCCCACGGCTCCATGAGTGCGGCGTGATACTCGTAGAACGCCGCCCGCTCCTCGCTCATGAGCTTGTTGCCGGCCCATGCTTCGGGAATGAGCATCATCATCGCATGGGCCAGCGGATAGCCGCCCTGCGACAGGAATTCGAGCGCGTTGTCGAAACAGGCCGTGTCCGACTGCCCCTCATAAGAGATCGGCCACAGCTTGGAGATATCATTGCCGAACAGTTCGGAATCGACCGAAGCCTGCCGCGCCGCCATCCAGTTGACGTTGCCGCGCAGCGTGTTGATTTCGCCGTTGTGAGCCACCATCCGGTATGGATGGGCCAACTTCCATGACGGGAAAGTGTTGGTCGAGAACCGCTGGTGGACGAGAATGAGACCCGTCTCGAAACGCGGATCGACGAGATCCTTGTAATAGGCGCCGACCTGGTAGGCGAGGAACATGCCCTTGTAGACGATCGTCCGCGCCGACATGGAGACAACGTAAAAGCCGTTGTCGATGCCCCCGGTCTCGGCAAACAGACGCGCCGAAATCACCTTGCGCAGGATATAGAGCCGGCGCTCGAACTCGTCCTCGGTCTCGATCGCCGGATTGCGGCCAATGAACACCTGCCGGTGCACCGGTTCGGCGGCCGCAATGTCCGGCGCCTTCGACAGCGATGAATTGTCGACCGGCACGTCGCGGAAACCGAGCAGCGGCTGGCCTTCGAGCTGACAGACCTCGCTGATGACTTCTTCAATATGCGCGCGCTGTTCTGCGTCGCGCGGCATGAACAGGTGGCCGACCCCGTAGTGGCCGGTTTCCGGCAATTCCACGTCCTGCTTCGCCATTTCCTCGCGATATAACGCGTCGGGAATCTGGACCAGCACACCCGCGCCGTCGCCCATCAGCGGGTCGGCTCCCACCGCGCCGCGATGGGTCAGGTTTTCGAGCATGAAAAGACCGTCCTTGACGATCTGATGGGACTTCTCGCCCTTCATGTGCGCGATGAAGCCGACGCCACATGCGTCGCGCTCGTTGGCGGGATTGTACAGTCCCTGCGCGACCGGCAGACCGCCGTTCAGCAAGCGTTTTGCCGTGGCGGACGTAACCTTTGCGGGCGCGCTCGCACCCTGTGTCGGGGATGGCGTAAATATCGTCATCGTCCTGTCCTCCACGTCATGCCCCAAGGGGCGGTCGGCAATCGTTCCGAAGGCACATCATCAGGGCGCGCTTCGGTGTGGTTCGGCATATCTTTCGAAAAGCCGGAGATGGCCCGCTCACCCGGGGTAAGTCAAGCAACCTCGATCTATGCGTTCGGCGGAAAGGCATGCCGCATCCGGCTCGCTTTCAACCAATTTCGCATTCGCCACCGGAGCTGCGCTACTATACGCCGATCCGGGATCGAATGCCCACATAAATAAGACAGCACTACTGTCCTATCTCTTAGATGCCAGAAATCAGAGAAAGGCGCAAGACGCTTTCGGCATGATTTGGCGCTGCAGGCGAAATATCATTACGCCAACGGGCCTTCTAGCGAAACAATGCTGCTCAACGTAATTCTGTCGCCTTCAAGAGACGGCTCCGACGGCGGCCGTGCGCCTTGCCTCAGTCGGGCAAAACTCATATCGGGCCTTGGAACTGAATATCCGGAAAGGCGACGCATGAACTTTGCATCCGACAACTGGGCCGGCGCGCACCCGGCCATCGCGGCCGCGCTCTCTGAACATTCAACCGGCCATGCCCCGGCCTACGGCGCCAGCGAGTTGGACAGACGCGTCGAGACGCAGCTCGGCGAGATATTCGAACGCGACGTTTCGGTGTTCTTCGTCTCGACCGGGACAGCAGCCAACGGACTGTCGCTTGCATCCGTGGCGCGGCCGGGCGGCGTCGTTTTCGCGCATAACGAAGCACATTTGATCGAGGACGAAGGCGGTGCGCCGGAGTTCTTCACAGGCGGAGCGCGCATGTGTCCGGTCGGTGGGCCGCTCGGACGCATGGACCCTGAAATGCTGGAAAAGGCGATCCACCGTTATCCGCCCGAATTCATCCATGCGGGCCAGCCGATGGCCGCTTCCATCACCCAGGCCACCGAAGTGGGTACGGTCTACACGCTGGAGCAGATAACCGCCGTCTCAAAGATCTGCCGCGCGCACGACATTCCTCTCCACATGGATGGCGCCCGCTTCGCCAACGCGCTAGCCACGCTCGGCTGTTCGCCGGCCGAGATGACCTGGAAGGCCGGTGTCGATCTGCTCTCTTTCGGCGGTACCAAGAATGGCTGCTGGTGTGCGGAGGCTGTGATCGTGCTCAATCCCGACCTCGGCTCAGGTCTCCCCTTCCTGCGCAAGCGGGCGGCTCAGCTGTTTTCCAAGTCGCGTTTTGTGGCCGCGCAGTTCGAAGCCTATCTCAGTAACGATGTCTGGATGAAAAACGCCCGCCATGCCAACGAAATGGCGATGCGGCTGGCCGCTGCCGCCGAAGGCGCATCCGGCCTGCGTCTTGCTTGGGAGCCGCAGGCAAACGAGGTCTTCGTCATCATGCCCGAGACTGTCCGTAACAGGCTCACCGATGCAGGCGCATCCTTCTACCCCTGGCACCCGCCAAAGGATTTCGCCGGCACAATCGGCGAGGGCGAAGTGCTCTCACGGCTGGTGACCAGCTTCGCGACCACGGAAACCGAGGTCGACCGGTTCGTCGAACTGGTGGGCTGAAACCCCGAATGCTCGATAAACGGATTTCAAACTTCGCGTGACCGCCACGTGAGTGGCGCTCGCGCTCGGTTGATTTCCAATTGAGCGCGCTCCTTTGCAGTTTGTCGCCTGTCGGAAACACACCGGCAAGCGAACAATTTCGAGAGGAGCTCCAAATGTCCACCAAGACCATCGTAAGCGCAGCTTACGTCGCCGGCGCCGTTGCCGCCGCTCTGTCCACCGCCACAATCGCCACGACGACGAGCGCTATTGCACAGGAAAAAGAGAAGTGCTTCGGCGTTTCCATGGCCGGCAAAAATGACTGCGCAGCCGGTCCCGGCACGACTTGTGCCGGCACCTCGTCGGTCGACTATCAGGGCAATGCCTGGACCTATGTCGACGCGGGCACCTGCATGGACATCGAACTTCCGGGCGACCGCATGGGCTCGCTGGAAGCGCTCGACCGCGATCTCCCGGCCTGATCAGGCTCTATCGCGCCTCCCCGATGCAGGGCGTCCCATCGCGTCCGGCATTGGGCGGGGGTAGGGAGGCAGGAAGTGCGCTGCGCTTTCTGCCTCCTGTTTTCTAACCTATGGTGCATGCCAAGTCGGGAGGCTGGTTTCATGAACAGCCACGTTTCCATCGCCGAAAGTTCGGAACTGCGATTTCCCGTGTTTCCGGTCGACGGCCTTGCCGGCGCCAGCTTCAAGCCTGAGCATTTCGACGCGATCGGACGAGATCCCGATTTTGCCGGCTTTCTGGAAATCCACGCCGAGAACTATATGGGCGATGGCGGCGCGCCTCATCGCCTGCTGACGGCGATACGCGAGCGCTTCCCGGTCTCGCTGCATGGCGTATGCATGTCGATTGGCGGACAAGGCGACCTTGACCGCGGCCATCTCGACCGCTTTGCGCAATTGGTGCGCCGCTACGAACCGGCCCTGGTGTCGGAACATCTCGCCTGGTCGACCCATGACGACGTGTTTCTGAACGACCTGCTGCCGCTTCCCTACACCACGGAGACACTCAACCGGGTCTGCGCGCATATCGATCAGGTGCAGGATGCAATCGGCCGGCCAATGCTGCTGGAAAATCCCTCCACCTATCTGCTCTTCGAGGAATCGACCTATTCGGAAACCGACTTTCTGGATGAGGTGGTGGACCGCACCGGCTGCGGGCTGCTGCTTGACGTCAACAACGTCTTTGTTTCCGCCACCAACCACGGCACCTCGGCGATCGACTACCTGGCCGAGTTTCCGCTGGAGCATGTCGGTGAGATCCATCTTGCCGGCCACGCCGAGCAGGATGATGGCGAAGGCCACGTGCTCCTGATCGACAGCCATGACGGCCCGGTCGCCGATGCCGTCTGGAAGCTCTACGAAATCGTCATCAGCCAATGCGGCCCCATCCCGACCCTGGTCGAATGGGACAATGATGTGCCGGAATGGCCGATCCTGAGATCCGAAGCGGCCGCGGCGCGCACCATTCTCGACCGCAACGCCAAATCCTTCATGCTTGGCCGCCGCCATGCCTGAGGCCAGCCACGAACAGGCCTTCAGAAGCGCGATCCTCGACCCGCAAACGCCCACGCCTTCGGGTCTGTCGAGTGCGTTCGGCGGCGTCCCGGTCAAGCGCTTCGACGTTTACCGCAACAATGTGACCGTTAGCCTGGTCAACGCGCTAGCCGATGTCTTTCCAGTGGTCAGCCGAATTGTCGGTGAGGAGCGGTTCGCCGAGCTCGCCCGGCTGTTCGTGCGCGCCCACCCGCCAAAATCGCCGCTGCTGTTTCGCTACGGACAGGAGTTCGCCGCATTCATCGAAGGGTTCAAACCGGCGGCGTCGATGCCATATCTCGCCGATGTTGCGCGGCTGGAGCGTGCGGGGCTCGACGCCTACCACGCTGCTGACACCGCACCGCTGGTACCGGAGGCCCTCTCTGCCATTCCGCCCGAAAAGCTGCCGAATGCACGGTTTGTGCGGCATCCGGCGGCAGCTCTGGTTCGCTCGCAATTCGCGGCAGTCACGATCTTCAATGCCAATCGCCGCGCACAAACGGGGCAGCGCATCAACGCCGGCATTGCCGAAGACGGGCTCATTACGCGCCCGGATGTTGAGGTGACGCTGCAGGCCATATCTGCTGGTGATGCCGCATTTCTGGACGCGTTGATGATAGGCCGGACTCTAGCTGAGGCGGCCGAAGCTGCAACGGGCGCAGACGAAGCGTTCGACCTTTCGGCTGCAATTGGGCTGATGCTGGGCGCTGGAGTATTCTCGGCTGCAACCGCCGACTAGGGAGGGGAACAATGCGTGGGCTGTTATCGCTTTATGATTCACTGGTCGGTGGTGTCGAACGGCTGACGCGGGGCTGGTTTTTTGGACTGTTCGCCCGCTTCGTCTTCGCCTCGGTGCTCTACTTCTACTTTCTCAACTCGGCCAAGACCAAGGTCGGCGAAGGCCTGCTGGGATTTTTCTCGATCTCCCCCAACGCCTACTACCAGATCGCGCTGCCGGCAGTTGAGGCAGCCGGAGGCGATGTTTCGCAAGTCGCCTTTGTCCCCTGGGGTTTGATGGTCTTCGCCGGCACTTATGCGGAGTTCATCCTGCCCTTGCTGATCATAGTCGGGCTTTTCACCCGCATTGCCTCAGTGGGCATGATCGCATTCGTGGCCGTCCAGACCTATGTCGACATCGCGGTTCATCAGGTAGACGCCAAGACTATCGGGGCCATGTTCGACCGCTTCTCTGACGGCTTGATCGCCGATCAGCGCCTGCTTTGGCTGTTCCCGCTGGTCTATCTCGCCGTGCGCGGGGCGGGTGCGATCTCGCTCGATCGGCTTCTGCTGGCGCGGCGCTCCGACCGCGATGCTTCCGGCCAGGCCGGCGCTGCCTTTTCCTGACGCCACATAAACAAAAAACGGCGCCCCGAAGGACGCCGTTCCTTGCAGTCTTGGAAGTAGCTGCCGGTTAGGCGGCTTTGGCTTCGATCTGCTGTGCCTTCCTCGAACCGCCATTGACGATCTCGATCTTGCGCGGCTTCATCTCGTCAGGGATGTTGCGCTTCAGTTCGATGTGAAGAAGGCCGTTCTTCAGCTGCGCGCCCGAAACTTCGACAAAGTCGGCGAGCTGGAAACGGCGCTCGAATGCGCGCGCGGCGATGCCGCGATAGAGGAACTCCTTGTCCTCGCTGCGCTCTTCGGCTTTTTCGCCCTTCACGGTGAGCACATTGCGGTGGGCTTCGATCGAGATCTCGTCCTCGCCGAACCCGGCGACAGCCATCGAAATCCGGTAGGCGTCCTCACCGGTGCGCTCGATATTGTAGGGCGGATAGGTCTGGCCGCTGTTGTCGGGCTGGCCGACGGCATCCAGCATATTGAAAAGCCGGTCGAAGCCGACGGTCGAACGGTAAAGGGGGGAAAAATCAACGTGACGCATGTCTGTTCTCCGTAAAGCAACATGGGTTTGCGTTTGACCCTGCTTCGGACGCCATCATTGGCCGATCCGTCTGGGTCAGTGGCCCCGTTGTGGCGACCACGACAAAGATTTGGGTGCGCCCAAATCCGATTTCAAGAGGCGCGTTGCGACACCGATGAACCGCAGATGAACGGCCGTTTCTGATTGCGTTCAGGCAGGCCTTGTTACCTTGGCCTCAACGCTGAAGATTGGCGGCTCAAACCAGCCGCCTCCGAAGCCGGAACCGGGTGCAACGTCCCTTCCGCCTGGATCCGACAGAAGGCCGGGTTTAGCCATGACGGCTGGCCCGGCCTTCGTATTTTCGCCCTTTACCAAACGTCCGAATAGTTTTGCGTTTTGCGCTGCCGCCTTCTATTCAGGCGCGGATGTTCGGATGCGAGGGGCATACCGGTCCGGAATGGAACAGCAGGCAGGACAACTTTTCGCGGTCGACGGCAATCCAGTGCCGTCCAAGGCGCATTACGGCAAACACGCCATGCGCGACGGCAAGATGATCCGCTACGCCCGCTTCGAGGCGACCGGTCGGCCACTCAAGGGTTCGGTGCTGCTGGTCCAGGGCCGCAACGAGTGCATAGAGAAATATTTCGAGACAATCGGCGATCTGACGGCGCGCGGCTTTGGCGTGCTCACCTACGATCTGCGCGGTCAGGGTGGTTCGGACCGGCTGATCAGCGACCCGCAGCGCGGCTATGTTGAGAGTTTCGATCAGTATGTGGCCGACCTCGAGCAGATTTTCGAGGAAATCGCCCTGCCCGACTGCCGCCCGCCCTATTACATGCTGGCTCACTCCACGGGTGGCCTCGTCGTGCTCTTGTCGGCGCCGGCGATGATCAACAGGGTGCGCCGCATTGTGCTGACGGCGCCGCTATTGCGCTTTGCGACAACGCCGGTCTCCATGACGCGCCTGCGCCGGGTCACGGGCCTCCTGTATTTCCTGGGCCTGGGCAAACGCTATTTCGGCTCCGGTCCGCGGCCGGCCGAGCCGCGCCCCTTCGCCACCAACGTGCTCACAACAGACAGGTCGCGCTATATGCGCAATCAGGCTCTCTACAAGGCGCACCCGGAACTGGCATTGGGCGGTCCCACGGTCGCTTGGGTGCGCGCTGTATGCCGCGCCGTCGAAACCGTCGCCGACCCCGATTTCATGGCGCGCATCCACATACCCACGCTCTTCGTTGCCGCTGGCGCAGACGAGGTCGTCTCGACCTCGGCAATCGAGGAATATGCGCAGGCCCTGAGATCGGGATCACTGCTGACGGTGGATGGCGCCCGCCACGAATTGCTGCAGGAAGCCGACATCTACCGCGAACAGGTGCTCGCGGCATTCGACGCCTTCATTCCCGGCTCGGACGAAGCCGCCGTCTAGAACTTGTCAGCTATTGGCAAAGAATGCGCACGCCTTTGCGTGCAGTTCTGCATTTGCGGCCGCGATGATGTTGCCGCCGCTCTCCGGCCGGCCGCCATCGAATGTCGTCACCACGCCGCCCGCCTGTTCGATAATCGGAACCAGCGCGACAATGTCGTAGGACTGAAGGCCCGGCTCAACCACCAGGTCGATGTGGCCCGAAGCGAGCATGGCATAGGCGTAGCAGTCGGTGCCGTAGCGCGCGAGCCGCATTTCGGCTTCAAGCCGGTCATAGGCTCGGCGCAACCCGCCGTCGAACAAAGCGGGCGTCGTGGTGCAAAGCGTCGCTTCCGAGAGCTCGGTGACACCGCTTGTCTGCAGTTTGCGGCCGTTTGCCCCGTCCAGATAAGCGCCCGTTTCGTCCGCCAGGTAGAGTTCGCCCGTAAAGGGCTGAGACATCATCCCCGCAACTGCCCTGCCCTCGACGGTGAGACCAACCAGCGTTCCCCACAGCGGCAGCCCGGAAATGAATGCGCGTGTGCCGTCAATCGGGTCGATTACCCAGCGGCGCGAACTCTCGCTGTTGGCGAGGCCGAATTCCTCGCCGAGTATGCCGTCGTCGGCAAACTGCTGTTCAAGCAGGCTGCGAATTGCCCGCTCGGCTTCGCGATCCGCCTCCGTCACCGGGTCGAAGCCGGCGCTGAGCTTGTTGTCGACAGCCGACCCCTGCCGGAACCGAGGCAGTGTCTGTTCGGCTGCGGCCTTGGCCAGGCCGCGCATGAATTCCAGCATGTCGGTCAAATCTACCGTCCTCTTTCAACGTCTCGTTCGGTGCCGGGGCGGCCCTGAAATCGTCTGTATACAGCGCGCTTGACATTTGTGCATCGCACAATAAACTCATCCTCAGACAGATTTTCTGTCTAGCCCACCTTGGGCGTTTCCTCCCTAGACTTGGACCGCGTCGTCACCACGATGCGGTCTTTTTTTATCATGAATTCAACGGGATGATTTACTCAGCTGCCAGCGGCGCGGCTTGCAGATACATGTCAGGCAGTGTCGTGAGATCGGCGGCAAACCGAGTCAAATTGTTCGCAAGCGCAGCAAATCCACCGGTCTTCTGATATGTCCGCTCATTCATGTAGAGCCCGCGATTGATCTCGATCTGCAAGGTGTGAAGCCCGCGCGCCGGGCGGCCATAGTGCTCGGTGATGAAGCCGCCCGCATAGGGCTTGTTATGTGCAACCGTGTAGCCCATCTCGACCAGGATATTGATCGCATGTTCGGTGAGTGCGGCGGAGGCTGAGGCGCCAAACCGGTCGCCTATGATGAAGTCGGGCCTGACGCCGGTGTCGCCAACGCGGATGCTTGCCGGCATGGAATGGCAGTCGATCAGCACGGCGTAGCCAAACCGCGCATGGGTTTGCGCGACCAGTCGCTTCAATGTCTCATGATAGGGCTTGTAGATGTGGTCGATGCGTTCCCTTGCTTCCGAAAGCGGCAGCCGCCGGCCATAAATATCCAGCCCCTCGCCGACCAGCCGCGGAACGGTGCCAAGACCCCCTGCGACGCGCGGCGAGCGGATATTTGCGAAAGGCGGCAGCGGCTCGGCGAACATGCGCGGATCGAGTTCCCACGGCTCCCGGTTCACGTCGAGATAGGCGCGCGGGAAATTTGCTGCCAAGAGCGGCGCTCCCAGCCGCACAGCGCCGCCAAACAATTCGTCGACGAAACAATCTTCCGAGCGCCTGATCGTCTCGGCGTCGAGCTTGACCATCGCCAGAAAACGCTCGGGATAGTGACGCCCGCTATGCGGTGAATTGAACACGAAGGGCACGCGCTGCTCGGCCGCTTCAGCCACGCTGAAGGGCGGAACAGAGACAAAATCGCCATGTGCACTCATGCGCGAACCCGCCGGGAATCCCGTTTCATGGTTTGAACGTGCCCAATATCGGGCCTGGTGTCCAGATACGCCCTAAACGCCGGAGACGTTGCAAACAGCGGCTTGTGACCGCGCATTCACTTGATGTTTACCCGACAGCCCGCATATAGCGATATGGTTAACGGGCATCATTGTCCGGTTGGAATAGTATCTGTCAGGACGGGTCTATGGCACGAATTCTCCTAGCGGAAGATGACGAGGATATGCGTCGCTTTCTGGTCAAGGCACTGGAGCGGGCGGGGCATGACATCGTCGATTTCGACAATGGGGCCTCTGCTTACGAACGGCTTCGCGAAGAGGCTTTCTCGCTGCTTCTGACTGACATCGTGATGCCCGAAATGGATGGCATAGAGCTGGCGCGCCGCGCGACGGAACTCGATCCCGACCTCAAGGTGATGTTCATCACCGGCTTTGCAGCTGTGGCGCTGAACCCGGACTCCAATGCCCCGAAAGACGCCAAGATCCTCTCCAAACCATTCCACCTGCGCGACCTGGTAAACGAGGTCGACCGCATGCTGGCGGCAGCCTGAACCGCACACCGGCAAAGCCCGCAACGTTCTATTGACCGCAAACGGTCGGTGTGCTGTAAGCGCGCGTCGGATGGGCGTGTAGCTCAGCGGGAGAGCACTACGTTGACATCGTAGGGGTCACAGGTTCAATCCCTGTCACGCCCACCATCCAAACCCTTTCTACTGCTGGACGTATGATCACGTCACATATTGTGACGAGCCTGACGTGTGCGCTTAGCGGACAATTTGCTGGCACCTCATAGGTCGTTGGCAAACGCTCCGATTGAGCGCCCGGTCTGATCCTTTTCTTGTTGACAGCGTTTGGCGCCGACGGCGGCTAGGACGTAGGCAGTGATCCGGCCAGCCACATCGCTTTGACTTCCAGTGAATTTGACAGATGCACCAGGTCGGCACGGGCTCCGGGACGTAGATTGCCTCGCGCTCGCCCGACGCCGAGGAAATCGGCTGGATCTGCGGTTGCCCTGCGCAATGCGTCCTCAATAGGCCACCCCATGTGATCGACCATGTAACGCACCGAAGAGGCCAGATCGATGTCGGAGCCCGCCAGCGTTCCATCCTCGAGCGTCAGCCTCGGGTTGACCCCGCTTCGGTCGCGCCTGACCGTCCGACCGTGAAGCGGAAAAGTGTCCGCGTCGCTACCTACGAGTGCCATCGCATCAGACACCAGAAAAAGCCTGCCCGGTCCGCGTTTCGCATTGAGCGCCACTGCCAGGGCGCGCGGATCGACGTGGTGACCGTCGGCAATGATCCCGCCCCAGACATCGCCGCGCGCCAGCGCCGCGCCTACCAGTCCCGGTTCGCGATGGCCCAGCCCGCTCATAGCGTTGAACAAATGGGTGACGCCTCGGGCACCCGCATCGAACAGGGCCTCGGCTTCATCGGCTGTGCAGTCTGCATGGCCAAGAGAAACGACGATTCCCGCATCCACAAGCCTTCGAACCGCCTGCGGCGTGGCCTGCCTGGGTGCCAGCGTTATCAACAGTGTACCGACGCGTTCCCTTGCTTGCGCGTACAGATCTATGTCGGCCTCCTGCAGCGGCCGCATCAAATCTGGGGGGTGCGCGCCCTTCCGGGCGGGATCAAGATGAGGTCCCTCAAGGTGCAACCCCACCACGCCACTGTCCGTTTCATGCGCAACCGCGTCGATGGCGGCGACGGTTCTGTCGCGTGTATCCGTTATCAGGGTAGGCAGGATGGCGGTGACGCCGAACCTACGATGCGCTGCAGCGATCCGGGCGATCCCCTCATGCGTGGGCTCATGATTGAGCAGGATGCCACCGCCACCGTTAACCTGAGCGTCCACGAAACCCGGCGCCAGGATTCCCCCGTCCAGGTATGTGACGTCGATAGACGGATCGGGCGCACCGGCTTCAACCGCCACAACTTGGCCCGCCTCAATGACAAGGTGGTGACCGTCCCGGAAAGAGTGTCCATCGAACAATCGGGCACCGGTTATCGCTCTTGGGCCCGTCATATCGTTTCCGTCACCTTGCGCAGATTGGCCGGACGATCCGGATCGAGACGGCGCAGACGCGCGGCTCGCTCAACTGCGCGATACCAAGCTAGCATGAAAACGAGCGTGTCTGAGAATGGATGGCCGGTCGAGGGGGTCACCAGACCGCCGGGAAGATCGATGGTCGATATCGGCGTCACCGCACCACCCAGTTCGCTTAGCCGATCGATCGCGGCGAGCGTCCCCTTGCATGACGCATCGTCCGGAACGAAGACAACGACCGGAAACTCCTCGCGGACAAGCTGCAAAGGGCCGTGCATGAGCTCCGCCATTGAAAACGCCTCGGCATGTACCCCGGCAGTCTCCTTCGCCTTGAGCGCGGCTTCGAGGGCGATGCCGAAGGCCGGCCCGCGACCGCTTACGTATAGTGAGCGCCCTTCTGCAATCGTCTCGGCCAGTCGCGTATCAGCATCAACAGGAAGGGCTTCCAGCGCCTCCGGAAGGCGTTTCAGCCCGTCCAGCAACTCGGCGCTGCGCGCGGCTCGCGCCACAAGCAGGAGCAGCACGGCGCAGGATGCAATATAAGTCTTGGTCGCCGCAACGCTCGCTTCAATCCCTGCCCCGAGCGGAATCACGAAATCGGCGCCGCGCGCCAGCGGGCTATCGACCACGTTGACAATAGCCACGGTTGTTGCACCGCCGCGCGAAGCAGCATCCTGGAGCGCCAGGATGTCAGGGCTTGCCCCGGATTGCGATACTGTAAGGTGGATACCCTCGCGCACCTTCAGTTCTGCTCCGTAGACCGACGCCACCGACGGGCCGATGGAAGCAACGGGACGGCCCAGCAGGATCTCGCTGGCATATTTGAACACCGTGACCGCATGGTCGGAAGAGCCCCGTGCGGCAGTTGTTAGCGGCCCAGGCGCATTCGCAAGCAGCCCGGCCACACGATCAATCAATTCCGACTCCCGAGACAACAGCCGTCGGAGAACCGTCGCCGCTTCGTCGGTCTCGCGGCGCATATGTGTCTGGCTCACGCTCTTTCTCCTCAACATCGCGACGAGGGTCGCCGCATCACAAGGGTCATTTACACAGAATAGATTATGTTGTTATAACCTATTTGGGACGCACGTACACCACTTGTCATCACGATCCCTGGGAGAACGAACATGAATGCATTGTCGAGACTCGTGCTCGCGGCCGCCGCAGCGACCGCGCTTTCGCCCTTGTCGGCGCAGGCGCAGGACGTGCAGATCACCTACCTGACGCACTGGGCTCCAGACACGGTTGCCCTGCTGGAAGACGCCGCCACTGCCTACAGCGCTGGCAATCCCGACGTTTCCATCTCGGTCCGCGCAGTGCCGTTCGGCGACCTGCTGACAACGATCCGCTCCGGCGGCTCCGACGGCCCGACAATCGCCAGCATCTACGATCTGTGGCTGCCGGCTCTGGTGAAGGACGGCCTTGTGGCACCGGCTCCGGAGACAGTTGCAGCCGACGTCACCAGCATTTGGCCGGCGGGCATCGCTGCCGCAGCAAGTGTCGACGGCGAGGTTTACGGCATTCCCAACGAGATCAACGTCTATGCCCTGAATTACAATAAGAAGCTCCTCGAGGAGGCCGGAATCGCGAGCCCGCCCAGCACATGGGACGAACTGAAGGATGCCGCGGCCAAGCTCACCGACGAATCGGCAGGGCGCCAGGGCTTCGGTGTGATCAACTCGTGGGCCGCCGGCGTCGTCCATCCGTTTTCGTCCCTGCTGGTCTCCAATGGCGGCCAGTTGATAGCGGACGGCGAGCCGCAGCTCGACAGTCAGCAGGCGCTGGAAACCTTTCAGCTTTATGCGGATCTGATTGAAAGCGGCTCGACCGTTGCCGCGATGGGCACGGCCGACGCCAATACCACCGGCCCTTTCCTCGACAATTTCGTATCCGGCAAAACCGGCATGATCATCATGGCCAACTGGTGGGAAAGTGCGCTCAAAGGCGGAATGGGCGATTCTTTCGATAACATCGGGACGGCGCCGATCCCGGTCGGCCCGAGTGGCGATACCGCACGCTCGATCTCGTATTCCTGGCAGACGGTGGTGAATGCCGGCGCGGAGCCGGCACAGCAGGAGGCGGCTTGGGATTTCCTCGCATGGCTGAACGGGCCCGAGTCAGGCAAGAACGGTGCGTCCGCGATGGCCGACATTCTCCAGTCCATGGGCATCCTGCCGTCGCGCAGCTCCGACGTCGAAGCCTATGAAGACGCGCTCGGACGCCCCTTCCTCGAAGGCTACGTCTCTACGCTCGCCAACGCACAGGGCTTCCCCATCGTGCTCGGTGGCCAGGAGTTTTCGGAAGCGCTGCAGCAAACTCTCGAGCAGTTGCAGTACGGCCAGATCACGCCAGCAGAGGCACAGGCCAACGCGCAAGCGGATGCCGTATCGATCCTGGAGCGGGCCGCACAGTAAGTCCTCCCCGGGCTGGCCGGCGCGTGTGCTATCATGCCGCGCGCCGGCCCAAATCGAACGAGCAAATGACACTCTCCCGATCACGCTCTATCTGGGTGATGCTGACGCCTGCGGTCGCGCTGATCGGGGTGTTCATCCTCGTGCCGATGGTTCTGACGATTTGGCTGTCGTTTCACGAGTGGTCGACGCAGACAGGTTTCAGCACCGCAAAATTTGTTGGCCTGCGCAATTTCGAGGACATTTTCGGACCGATCTCGGTCGGACGTGACTTCAAGCGCGCCTATCTCAACACAGCCATTTATACCTGCCTGTCCGTCGCAATCATCTTGCCGCTGTCAGTGCTGCTGGGCCTTCTCGTGCACCAGTCCCGCGTCGCCGGAGGCAATGTTCTAAGAACGGTACTGTTCTCGACCTACATGGTGCCGATGATCGCGGTGGCGCTGGTCTGGTCGAAACTCTATTCGCCCACCGAAGGCCCGATCAACCAGCTGCTGTCCTGGGTGGGTATCGGCCCGCAGCCCTGGCTGTCCTCGCCTGACACTGCGTTGTTCTCCATCGTCATTCTCAATGTATGGCAGCAGATTGGCTATTTTACCGTGCTTGTCATCGCAGGACTCACCCAGATCCCCTCCTCTCTCTACGAGGCGGCACGGATCGACGGCGCGAACCGGATCCAGGGGTTCTTCGGCGTTACGCTGCCGCTTTTGCGGCGGACTCTCCTGTTCAGTTCGGTCATCGGAGTGATCAACGCCGTACAGGTGTTCGAACCAGTGGCGCTGATCACCCAGGGCGGGCCAGCAAACGCCACCAACGTGCTGACGTTCCATATTCGCCGCGTAGGCATCGAGCGCGCCCAAGGCGGCCTGGGTTCGGCGATGGCCGTCACACTGATGCTGTCGCTGATTGTCGCCATCATACTCATTTTTGCCCTCGCGCGGCAGAAGGAGGATCGTCCATGACCGGAGCCGTCTTTCGCGGCCGTCCAAGCACGGGCGACGTCCTTGTCCTGCTTGCCATCATCGGCATAGCCGTGGTTGCAGCCTTCCCACTCGTGTGGATGGTGCTTTCCAGCCTCAAGACGCCGTCTGAGAGCATGCAGACCCCGCCGGTCTGGATACCGGCCACGCCAAATCTGGCCGCATTTGGCGAGGTCGCCGATGTCATCGATGCGCGACGCTCCTTTCTCAACTCGTTCATTATCGCCACGACTACGACCGCCGGCATCCTCGTTACGTCGCTGATGGCGGGATACGCCTTCGCCAAGTACCGCTTTCGCGGTCGCGACACGCTTTTCGCGATCCTGATCGCCACCATGTTCCTGCCGCCGATCGTGACGCTGATCCCGCTCTACCGGCTGGTCACATCGCTCGGTTTTGGGGCCAGCCTGTTCGGGGTGATCGCCCCGCACCTTGCCAACGCCTTCGGGATATTCCTGATGCGCCAGTTCGTGGCCGGGGTCCCTGATGACTTGATCGACGCGGCGCGGGTCGATGGCGCCTCCGAGCTTCGCATCGTTTTCTCCGTCGTGGCGCCGGCGGTTGTTCCGGCTATCGCCGCTCTCGCGCTGTTCGCCTTCGTCTACCACTGGAACACCTATCTCTGGCCCTTGACCGTGCTCCAGGGAAGTACCGATGACTACCCCATTGTCCTCAGTCTCGGGCGGCTGCTCTCCTACAATCGCGGCGCGGTCAACACGGGCCTCGTCATGGCAGGAGCGACGCTCGCAGTGCTGCCACCGCTGGTTCTGTTCGTCTTCCTGCAACGCTTCTTCGTCGACTCGATTGTCAGCGCCGGAGTCAAGGGATGAGAGCGCTGGCGATCGACCTCGGCGGAACCAACATCCGCGCCGGCCTGTCAGGGGAGGACGCACTGGCTGCGCGCCCGCTCGGCCAATGGCCGGCGCCGGCAAGCCTCGATGAGCTGCGGCAGCGAGTGGCCTCTCTGCTGGCAGAGAACGGCGCTGCCAGGATGGGGGTCTGCATCCCGGGTCTTGCCCGCGGAACGGTTTGCGCCTGGGTGCCAAATCTTCCGTTCCTCGACTCCGTCGATCTGGCCGCACTGTTTCCTGATGTCCAGGTAGCACTTGGAAATGACGCGCAATTCGCCCTGCTTGCCGAGGCCGCCGGCGGCGCCGCGCGCGACGTGGACAATGCTATTCTGCTCGCCATCGGTACCGGCATCGGTTCAGCCGTGCTGGCAGACGGGCGGATATTGAGGGGCGCGGGCGGCGCTGCAACGTCTTTCGGTTGGGCCTGCGCCGACCCGGAAGACCAGGGCAGCGACGTACATGGGTGGCTGGAGCGTATCGCTTCGGGCACCGCGTTTGATCGCGTTGCCGTTGGCTTGGACTACGCGGACGGACGCGCCCTCATGGCCGCCGTCAGGGACGGCAACGAGGAAGCTACTCGGGCGATTGAACCCGCCGCTGCGGCACTTGGAACCACTCTTGCCGGTGCTGTCGCACTCACAGGGGCGGCGCGTGTGATTTTCGCTGGCGGCGTTGTCGAGAGCCTCGACGTACTTGGCCCTCGGCTCCGCCCAACGCTGATACGGCAGCTTCCGCCGCATCTTCGTGACGTGGAGATCGCGGCAGGAGAATTCGGGACGCGGGCGGGCCTCGTCGGGGCCGGACTGGCGGCGCATGGGCACCCGATCTGGGCGGAGGACAGACCATGACGATCAATCTTCGGCGCGCCGACCGGTCGCGCCCCGAACCCCTGTGGCATCAGGCCGAACAGGCACTGCGCGCACTGATCGCCGACGGCACCTGGCCCGACGGAACGCAACTGCCTAACGAGGGCAAGCTGAGCGAGATGTTGGGCGTCAGCCGTATCACCATCCGTCACGCACTTCGCAACATCGAGGAAGCGGGTCTGCTTCGGCGCGAGCACGGGCGAGGCACATTCGTGCGCACCTCGACAGTTACCGCCGGCGTGCGCGGACTGACCAGCTTCACCCAGGAAATGGCCGATCGCGGGCTCGTCGTCGGCTCGCGCTTGCTGGAAATGACGGAGGTGGCTGCGTCGCCGGAGGTGGCGAGCGCGCTGGAGATCGCCGAGGGCGAACTCGTCGTCAAGGTTCGTCGCCTGCGCGCCGGCAACAACCTGCCGATTGGCATCCAGAACGCCTTCATTCCCGCGGCGCGCGTGCCCGGCCTCGTCGACATCGGCGAACCGGTTCCCTCGCTGTACGAGCTGCTGAAGCACCGCTTCGGCATCACGCCCCAGGTGGCGCGCGAAATCTATCGCGTTGGCATCGTGTCGCCCGAAGACGCGGGCCCCTTGGAGGTCGCTGCCGGCAGCCCGGCTTTCATAGTCCAGCGCATCACCTCCGACGCGCGGGCTCCCTTCGAATTTACCGTCTCGACCATGCGCGGCGACCGCTACGAGATCCGGTCTCGCCTTCAACTCTAACCAACAGCGAAAGGTACATTCCTCCTCATGTCCTCCCTCTACATCAGCCGTCTGGCAAAGCTCGCCGAGCGCGCCGCCAGCGAGAACGAAGACGCGTTCGACAAAGCCGCCGAGGCACTTTCGGCGACACTTGGCAACGAAGGCCTCGTCCATCTCTACGGGTCCGGCCATTCGGTCCTGCCGGTGCAGGAAACATATCCGCGCTATGGCAGCTATGTCGGCTTCAACCCCCTCACCGACCCTCGCTTGATGTGGCATAACATCCTTGGCGCAGGCGGCGTCAGGGAACTGTTGTGGCTTGAGCGCACCGAGCGCTACGCTGAGAAGTTCCTGGATCACCAGCCGCTCAATCCCGGAGACTCGATCGTCATCTTCGGACATAGCGGCCGCAACGCCTCCGGCATCGACACTGCCCTTTACGCGAAGAAACGCGACATGACGGTTGTTGCTGTTACCGCCAAGGCAAATCTCGACAAGGCAGCGACCCACTCCTCCGGGATGCGGCTGGCGGATGCTGCCGACATCGTCATCGACACCTGCGCGCCGATCGAGGACGCGATCGTCCCGGTCGACGGCTGGTCCCGACCGGTGGCGGGTTCATCCACGGTTCTCGCCATGATGATGATGCACGAACTGGTGGCGCGAACCGCGGAGAAACTCTCGGCCAAGGGCATAGAGTCGCCGACCTTCGCTTCGCCGACAATCGCCGGCGTTACGCTCCACGACACCGACCAGATTTATGGTGTCTATCGGGAACGCATGATCAAGGCGCAGGACAAGCACCTCGACTTCTTCAAGCAGCGCATGCGCGGCGAATAGCGGTTCTGGGGCGCGCGAATTGTTTGCGCGCCCCGGTATCGCAGGCAAGGGGATATCTGCATGGCCGCACTCAAGCTCGAAGAGATCACGAAGTCATTCGGTTCGATCGACGTCATCAAGGGCGTCGATCTTGACGTCGCCGACGGAGAACTAGTCGTGTTTGTCGGTCCCTCCGGCTGCGGCAAGTCGACCCTGTTGCGCATCGTTGCAGGGCTTGAAGATGCGACTTCCGGCACGATCCGGATTGACGGCGAAGCTTGCAACGACAAGGCGCCCAAGGAGCGTGGGATCGCCATGGTGTTTCAGTCCTATGCGCTCTATCCGCATAAGACCGTCTACCAGAACATGGCATTCTCCCTGAAGCTGTCGCGGCTACCGAAGAAAGACATCGACGAACGAATTCACGAGGCGGCGCGGATTCTCCAGATGGAACATCTGCTCCAGCGTCGTCCGCACCAGCTTTCGGGCGGGCAGCGTCAGCGCGTCGCTATCGGCCGCGCCATAGTGCGCCACCCGAAGGTGTTTCTGTTCGACGAGCCGCTGTCGAACCTCGACGCTGCGCTCCGCGTCTCGATGCGACGAGAGATCGCGCGGTTGCACGCCGACCTCGGGTCCACCATGATCTACGTTACCCACGACCAGGTCGAGGCGATGACGCTTGCGGATCGAATCGTCGTCCTGGATGGTGGCGAGGTGAAACAGGTCGGGACGCCGATGGAGCTATACCATCACCCGGCGAACATCTTCGTTGCGGGCTTCATCGGATCTCCACGGATGAATTTCGTTGGTGGGCGTGTCGACGCCGTGGCCGACGGGCATCTTTCGGTCGAGACCCGCGAATTCGGCCGACTGAACATTGCATTTACCGGTTCGGTCGGCGCCTCCGCTGGTGATCAGGTCACAGTAGGTCTGCGCCCGGAGGATTGTCAGGTCGACAATGCAGGCGAATTCCCCATGACCATCCGCCTGGTCGAACGGCTCGGCGATGAAACGATACTGGAAGTGGCCTCAGGCCACGGCGAGGTTCTTGTCGTCAAGGCGCCGCCGACACGCGATTTTAACACAGGTCAAACGATTGGGTTGACGCCTCGGGCAGGCGCGCTGCACGTCTTTGACGCGTCGGGCCGTGCGTGCGCACGTGTGCAGGCGCCAGTCGACTGACGATGACAGGAGATCCCGGCTTGTGCCTGCTCCTCCCCAACTCGCCGCGCAACTATCGAGACGACAACGACCGGCTGCTGTGGAGCAGGCGCTCGCGAAGCGCATTCGACTGCGCTGCCGATAGATCAACCGGCAGCAACCCTACCGATCGTCGTCTCGACATTGCCATCGGCTCCGTAAATGGGTGCAGGCATTGCGTCACGGCATCAACGAGACCCTTCCGCAGGCGGCAGCGGATCATCGATCTCGTCGCGGCCCTTGCCGGCTAGCAGAACCGGGTCGAAGCGTATCTCTATCTCGCCCGAATCATATCGGCCGCCTTTTCAGCGATCATGACAACAGGTGAAGCCGTATTCCCCGATACGATGCGAGGCATGATGGACGCATCGACAACGCGTAGCCCCTCTATGCCGTGTACCCTGAGATCGGCGCCGACCACGGCCTTGTAGTCATTGCCCATCTTGCAGGTGCCGACCGGGTGAAAGATGGTCGTGGCGATGTTGCCCACCTGGTCAAGCACCGCCTCGTCTGACTGGTACTCGATGCCCGGCAGGAACTCCTCGGGCAAGTACGGTTGCATCGCCCGTGACGTCATCATCCGGCGTGCCTGGCGCACCGCATTCACGGCGGTCTCGCGGTCGCTGGTCGTGGACAGGTAATTCGGCCGGATTTCCGGCTGCTCGGACGTGTCGGGGCTTTTTATGTGAACAGTGCCGACGCTGTCTGGCCGCAGATTGCAGACCGACACGGTGATTGCCGGAAACGGATGCAACGGGTCGCCGAGCTTGTCTGTCGACAAGGGCTGCACGTGATATTCCAGATCCGGCGTGGCCTTGGCGGGATCGGACTTCGTGAACATGCCGAACTGGCTCGGCGCCATCGAAAGCGGGCCGCTCTGCGTCAGCGCATACTGTAGCCCGACCCGTGCCCTTCCCAGCGGCGTGCGCTGCATGGTGTTGAGCGTCTTGGCGCCTGTCACCTTGAATGCGGTACGGATCTGCAGATGGTCCTGCAGGCTCTCGCCGACGCCAGGACTTTCGTGCGCAACCTCGATGCCCAGATCGCGCAGCATCTCCGGTCTGCCAATACCGGAATGCTCGAGCAGCTTCGGAGAGTTGATTGCCCCGGCGGTCAGCAGCACTTCACGCTCAGCAGATGCTTCGCGCATCACTCCGTCACCGGTGAAGCTGATGCCGGTCGCCTTGCACCCGTCCAGCACCAGCCTTTCGACATGCGCGCCCGTAATCAACCTTAGATTGGGGCGCTTCAACGCAGGGCGCAGAAAGGCTTTCGACGCATTCCAGCGCAGGCCTCGACGCTGGTTGACCTCGAAGAACCCGGACCCCTCATTGTTGCCATCGTTGAAGTCGTCCGTCGGCTGGATGCCGAATTCCTTCGCGCCTTCCTGAAAGGCGCGCAGCACATCCCATGTCAGGCGCTGCTTCGATACCTTCCACTCGCCGCCGGAACCATGCATGGCGCTGCTTCCGCTGTGATGATCCTCCGACTTGCGGAAATAGGGCAGCACATCATCCCAGCCCCAGCCCGTATTGCCGAGCTGGCGCCAGTGGTCGTAGTCGGCCGCTTGGCCGCGCATGTAGATCATGCCGTTGATCGACGAACAGCCGCCGAGGACCTTGCCGCGCGGATAAGCAATCGACCGTCCGTTCAGGCCGGGCTCGGCCGCGGTCTTCATCATCCAGTCGGTGCGCGGATTGCCGATGCAGTAGAGATAGCCCACCGGGATATGCACCCAGTGGTAGTTGTCGCTTCCACCGGCCTCGAGCAGCAGTACGCGGGTCGACGGGTCCTCGGTCAACCGATTCGCCAGAACGCATCCAGCCGTGCCAGCGCCGACGATGATGTAGTCGTAACGCCCTTCGCTTCTCCGCGGCTTCGTCATCAGGTTTCGAGTTCTTTCCAGATCGGCTCCAAGGCAACCGTCAGCCGCGTCCAAATCTCGTAGCGGCGGTCATAGTGGGCTGCCATGTTGCCGTCGGGCGCGTAGGTCCGCTCAGGCCGTGTCATTGCCTGCACCGCCGCCAGCTCGTCGGCATGAATGCCCACGCCGACCGCTGCTGCAATCGCAGCCCCGAGCGCGCCGGTTTCCCGCGCCTCAGCAACAGTAACGGGAACGCCCAGCCCGTCGGCGAACATCTGCGGCCAGCAGCGCGAGCGCGAACCGCCGCCTGACAATGCCGCCTTGTCGAAACGGACACCGGCCCTGGCGAGCACCTCGATATGGCGGCGATGCTCGAACATCACCCCCTCAAAGAGGGCGCGTAGCAGGTGACCTTCCCCATGCCAGCCGCCGAGACCGTAGAAGCCTCCACGCTGATGCGCGCCCATACGGCCGCCATAAAGAAACGGATGGAACAGCGGATCGTCGGGCGCAGGTTTCACCGCTTCGACAAGCTCGTTCACAATCGCAAAGGGATCGTCGTGGTGGCCGCCGCGCTCGATCAGCGTGCGTACATACCATTCAAGGTTCGCTGCGGAAGTTGCGCTGTTTTCCATGTTGGCGAAGCGACGGTCGCCATAGGCAGAGATCATGAAAACGCTATCGTCGCGCACCGGGGCGTCGGAAAACACCTGGTTGATGGACCAGCTTCCAGCGACAATCGAGGCATCGCCCGGGCCGACCGCACCGGAACCCAGAGCCGATGCGACCACGTCGAAATAGCCGCCAACGACGGGCGTGCCCGCGTGAAGCCCGGTAGCCTCGGCCGCCGACACCGTGACACGGCCGACAATACTCGTCGGCTGGTGAAGCGACGGCAATATGCGCCATGCATCCTCAAGACCATATAGCGCAAGCAGATCGCGGTCATAGGAGGCCTCCGGCAACCGCAGCAGACCCGCGCCGGACATATCGGAAATCTCGCTCGCGCGTTCTCCTGTGAGATGGAAGGTGACGACGTCCTTGGCGAAGAGCAAGGTTCCGGCCTTCGCGTAGAGTTCGGGCTGGTGGCGTTTCAGCCAGGCGAGCAGAACCGGCGTCTGCGACGGCCATGGCCGTTGCAGGTTGATGGCATGCATCGCCGCGCCGCTTGCCGCGTCGAGCTCGCTTGCCAGTGCCGCGGCTCTTGTGTCGAGCGATTGGACACCGATCAGCGCCTCGCCATTACGGTCAAGAAGATAAAGCCCGTTACCGTGGCCGGCGGACCCGATCGCCGCAATCTGTGCGGGCTCGATCCCCGCCTTGGCGATACAGGCGCGAATGACTTCACGCGCATTGGCCCACAACTCATCCACATCGCGCTCGACATAGCCGGGCTGCGGCGTGCGCGAGTGGCCGTCCAGCCCGTGCATCGCGATCTGGCGGCCATGCGCGTCGAAAAGCACCGCCTTGATGACGGTGTTGCCGGCATCAAGGCCCAGCAGGTAGGGGCCGTTCTCAGCCACGGCTGTAAATATCCCAGGCTTCCTCACCGTCGGCGCCGTTATGGATCATCGCCATGAGCGCGTTGACGACGGCCTTTGGGTTGTCGTGCTGGTAAATGTTGCGGCCGTAGACCATGCCTTTTGCGCCCTGCTTCATGAGAGCGGCGGACTTCGCCAAAACCTTCTTCAGGTCCTCCTTGCCGCCGCCGCGCACCAGAACCGGAACCCGCGCCGCCTCCACGACCCGATGGAAATCTTCCGGATTGTCGGTCGGATCGGCCTTGATGATGTCGGCTCCCATTTCCGACGCCAGCCGAACCAGGGTGACAATCTTGTCGGCATCACCGTCCACCTGATAGCCGCCGCGCACTTCATTCGGAAGCATCACCAGAGGTTCGATCATCAGCGGCATTCCGTATTTGTGGCATGCCGCACGTACCTTACTGATGTTCTCGATGCATTGACGGAAGAGTTCGGGCTCGTCGGGCAGCATGAACAGGTTCACGACGACACAAGCGGCATCCATTTCGAGCGCGCCAATGATCGGTTCGTCGTGGTTCTGGAGCATCGACCACATGACCCGGTGGCGCTCGGCATTATAGGGATTGCCCATATCGATGCGCATGACGAGCGCCGGCTTGTCCTTTTCAGGACGCGATTGCAGCAGGTCCGCCTGGCCATAAGCCATCTGAATAGCGTCGGGTCTTGCCTTGATCAGGGTGTCGACGACGCCCGCCATGTCTTCAAGCCCGACGAGAAAGCCCGGTTCGTTGCAGACGCCGTGATCGATCGCCACGTCAAGGCAGCCGCCGTTGGTGAACATCCGGTTCATTCGAGCCTTGGTACTTATGCGCATGTTTTGCTCCTGTCGCGGGTTCTGCGTTCCAGCATCTCGCGGGAGACGCCGTAAAACTCTTCAAGTTCGCTCCCGAAATCCTGGATCTCGCTGAGTGTCTTTGCTTCATCCCAGCCGGCCTCAGCCGCCACAACGGCGGCAACGCGGTCGACGAGCGTGCTGGCAATCTCGCCGCGGATGGCGAGAGGCGTACGGCGCAGCAGAATATCGCCCAGCCGGCAAACCAACTCGCGCTGAACGAGGAAGGCGATTTCAGCGGCGGTGGTCTGGCTGAAACAATCCAGCGGTGTGTCGTCGGCCCGGCCTGTACAAAAGGCGAGCACATCGTCGGCGCGCGTGCCGTAGAGATCGACAAGATAGGAAGCGCGCTCTGCCGAAACGGCGTGCCGCTCAGCCAGTTGCCCGGCATAGTCGTCGGAGAAGCCGGCGCCACCGCCAATGGGCATGGCCAAGGTGCCGGCTTTTCGTGTCAATTTGAGATCATCCAGCACAGCGTCAACCGTCTGCTCCGCAAAGGCGCGGAACGTCGTCCACTTGCCGCCGACAAGACAGAATTGCGGGATCGTACCGTCGAGGCGGTGGACGAAGTGACTGCGTGAAATCCGGCCCGTGAATTCGTGGTCGCTCAGCGGCAGTGGTCGGATTCCACTGAAGCTGAAGACCACGTCCTCTTCAGCGATCGCGACCGACGGGAACACGGCGCGCAGCGCCTGGAAAATATAGTCGCGTTCCTCCGGTTCGCAGCGCACCCGGCTTGCCTTGTCGACCCGAATATCGGTCGCGCCCGCAAGCACCTTTCCGAGATATGGGAATACGATGCAGACCCTGCCATCTGAATTCTCGAAATAAATCATATGCCCATTGAGGGCATCAAATAGCTCGGGGTTGTCGATGACGAGATGAGAGCCCTTGGTGCCGGCGACGAGGGGCTTCGCGCCACGGCTGTTGTCCGTCAGCCTTTCGATGGCATCGTCCACCCACGCGCCGGTCGCATTGACGATGGCACGTGCTTCGACCGCAAAAGTCTCTCCAGTCACCAGGTCCTGGAGGCTCAACCCGTGATCGAGAAACGTCACCTCCGCATAGTTCAGCGCCACGCTTTCCGGTGACAGCTTCTCGGCGTCCAGGACAAGCTCAACACCCATCCTTTCGGGATAGCTGATCCACGCATCGTAGTAGGTGGCTGAAAAGCGCAGATCCGGGTTGAGCTTCGGCCACAACCGCAGCGTCTTGTCGCGACCGCGGAAGGTGTGCTTCGGGGTCGCCCGCCGGCCGCGGGTAATCCAGTCATACATTGTCAGCCCGATCTTGATCGGAACCGCGCCACGACTCGCCGGCGGCCTCGAAAGTCCCAGGAAACTCGCCGTGCCATTGAGAAGACCCGAAAATATCGAGGTTACCGGGATCGTCGTCGGCAACGGCCTGACCATGTGAGGTGCGTTGGACAGCAGCGCGTCACGTTCGCACAGCGACTCGCGCACCAGATCGAACTCGCCGTTTTCGAGGTAGCGCAGCCCTCCGTGTATCATGCGTGAAGGAGCAGCACTGCAGCCGGAACAGAAATCGTTGCGCTCGACCAGAAGTACGCGCAGGCCTTGCGCGGCGAGCTCCCGATAGACGCCGATGCCGTTGATGCCGCCGCCAACGACGATCACGTCGAAGCGGCCGTCACGGCCCAGTCTTTCTATCTTCTTGTTTCGTTGTTCTGGCATAGCTGCGCCGTTCGCCGCGCTGTCGCGGCGGTTTGGCTCCATTCGTTGAGGGTGTCGGATCAGGCGTCGAGTTCGGTCAGGTTGCTCGTGGCGGCCTCGCTTATTTTATGGATTTCTTCGTT
This sequence comes from Rhizobiaceae bacterium, assembly GCA_965232405.1. Taxonomy (GTDB): domain Bacteria; phylum Pseudomonadota; class Alphaproteobacteria; order Rhizobiales; family Rhizobiaceae; genus RCIO01. The sequence goes on along the minus strand of OZ246966.1, from coordinate 2,578,569 downwards.
TGTGAGGCGGATACGAGCCGCCGCTGCATTTTCGACCGCCTGTTCGGCGTTGCGTGCGCCGCACAGGGAAAAGGTGATGCCCGGCTGCTGAAGCGTCCAGGCGATGACGACCTGCGCCAGCGTGGCTCCGTGCCCATCGGCGATTGGTTTGATCGTCTCCATCAGCCGCGCGACCTTCTGGCGGTTTGCTGTCGAAAAGAGCGGATTGTCCTTGCGCAGGTCGTCGCCTTCAAAGACACGATCGGGCCCGATCTTCCCCGACAGCAGGCCAAGCGCGAGCGACGAATAGCTGAGAACCGACACGTTGTGCTCGAGACAGGCAGGAACGAGCGTTTCCTCGATCCCGCGCTTGACCATGTTGAATTCTTCCTGGATCGCATCGAGCTTGCCGGTCGCCAGATAGGCGGCCAGATCGTCCCTCGACAGGTTGCTTGCACCGATGGAGCGGATCTTGCCCTGCTGCTTCAGCTTTTCGAGCGCCTCGACTGTCTCCTCAACAGGCGTCGTCGGGTCCTGCCAGTGCGTGATGTAATGGTCGATCCGGTCCGTACCGAGCCGCTTCAGGCTCTGTTCGACTTCATGCATGATGGAGTCAGCGCCCAGATAGCGATGCACCGGCCCGCCATCATAGTCGAAGAAGTGATTGCCCTTCTGCGTGTGCCACACGAGACCGCATTTTGTGGCCAGCACCACCTTGTCCCGCCTGCCGGCGATTGCCTTTCCAACGATCTCCTCAGACAAGCCCTGCCCGTAGGCCGGCGCGGTATCGATCAGGCTGATACCTTCGTCGATTGATGCCTGAATCGCGGCGATGGACTTTGCCTCGTCGGTTCCGCCCCACATCCAGCCTCCGATCGCCCAAGTGCCCAGGCCCACCGCAGAGGCCCTGATCCCGGACGATCCGATTTCGCGGACAAGGACTTCATGCGACATGTTGCAACTTCTCCATTCTTTCGAGAACCGCCCCGGCGGTCACCTCGTCAACGACAAGGGAGTCCAGGAAACGGCCATTGAGCGCCGCCTGAATCGGCAGCACTTTTTCGGCGCCCGCCACCACGCCGATGCGGCGCGGGATCTGCGAAAGTTCGGCCGGGTCGAGCGCCACGAGACGCGAATTGAGCGGGTAGTCGGCGAGCGTGCCGTCCTCACGGATCAGGTGGGCGAGAAATTCGCCACGCACACCGCTGCGGACAATATGTTCGCGATCCGGATTGGGAACCGGATGAAGATCATAATAGCTGGAGCCCGGCGTATCGATCGATCCGATGCCCACCAGCGCAATCGCCGCCTTGCGTGCAAGATCGAAGACTTCCTTGATCGAAGCCATGCCGAGCAGCATGTTTCGCTGGTCTTCGTTCTCGGCGAACAGTGGCGCATGAACGAGCATGGTTTTGCCGCCCAGCCGTTCTGCGAGCTGCGTGGCCAGGTGATTGACGTCCGTGTAGTACTTGCCCTGGACACCACCGGTCAGCGGCACCACGGTTACGTCGAACGCCCGTTCGGCCTGCATGTTTTCAACCACCGCGCTGACTGCCTTGCCGCCGGTGATTGCGATGACGTCGCCGTTGCGCAACGTCTCAAGCACCTGGTTGGCCGCCGCTTTGCCGACCTGTTGCAGCGTTGAGTCCGGAGAACCCGATACCGTGGGCGTAACCACGCTCGTAGCCAGCCCGGCAATGTCGTTCAGCCGCTTTTCCAGGTCGACGAGACGCTGAAACGGGCTTTCGATGGCGATCTTGACCATGCCGAGCTTGCGGCCCTGCGTAATCAGCCGGTTGACCTTCGAGGTCGACAGGTTGAGCGCCTGCGCGATCTCCGACTGCTTCAGGCCATCGACGAAATGCAGCACCAGAACAGTGTGGATCTGCCTTACCGCTTCGAAATCGGGCTTGTTCTCAGCCATATCGTTCCAGCCCTCCCGGCGCTCAGCCGCGCCGCTTGTTGAGGTAGTGGTCGATCGTCACCGCGCTAAGCAGGATCGAGCCCCTGATGATGTCCTGCCAATATACCGAGACATCGAGCAGAGCGAGCGAACTGGACACCACCGACAGCAGGATGGCGCCGAGGATTGCGCCGAAGATCGTGCCGGTGCCTCCCGACAGGCTGGCGCCGCCGATCACCGCCGCGGCAATCACGTTAAGCTCCATGCCGATACCGAAGGTCGGCTGAGCCGAGCCGAAGCGGGCCATGTAGATGATGCCCGCCACGCCGCAGAGCGCCGAACACAGGGTGGTCGTCAGGAACACGACCTTCTTCGTGCGGATGCCCGAATAGGCTGCCGCCTTCTCATTGCTGCCTGTGTAGAACACCTTGCGGAACATCGTCGTGCGCCGCAGCATGAAATCGAAGATCGCGACGACGACGACAAAGATGATGATCACGACGGGGATCACCCCGATCGAACCCTGTCCGATGAACTTGAACTCCGGAGGCAGAGTAAAGAGACCGAGCGGCCGTCCGCCCGTGCCCAGAAGGCAGAGACCCCGCGCGATCACCATGACGGCCAGCGACACGATGAAATGGTGCAGGCCGACCCGGGTCACAAAAAATCCCATCCCTGCGCCAATGGCCGCGCAGGCTGCGATCGAAATCGCCGAAGCGACCCAGGGGTCGACGCCGGCCAGAAACAGCAAACCGGCTATCACCATCGCGAGCGCCGTTACCGATCCGACGGAGAGGTCGATGCCGCCCGAAATCAGCAGGATCGTCATGCCGACCACGACGATACCTTCGACGGCGAATGCCATCGCCATCGCCCGCATGTTCACCCATGTGAGGAAGTAGGGCGAGGCGAACGACATCACGACGAACAGCGCAAGGATAATCAGCACGAGGCCCGTCTCACGCATGCGCAGGAGCCGCTTGACAAGCTCGGCCGGGCTGTTGTTCACGGCCCGCTCAGGGCTCATTGTGCCCGCCGCCGTTGTGCCTTCGCCTTCGCTCATGACGCCCTCCGGCCTTCCTGCCCCACCGACGCCAGATACATGATCATTTCCTCCGTCATCTCCTCACCCGTCACCTCGCCTGCGACCATGCCCTCACGTATGACGATGACCCGGTCGCACACGCCGATCAGTTCCGGCAGTTCCGACGATATGACGACCACGCCGACCCCGTTTCTGGCGAGTTGGCGCAAAATGCGGTGAATCTCGGCCTTGGCACCCACATCGACGCCGCGTGTCGGCTCGTCGAGAAAGATCACCTTCGGATTGACTGACAGCATTTTGGCAATAGCTACCTTCTGCTGGTTGCCGCCCGACAGGGCGCTGACCGGCTGCCAGACATGGCCGCGCTTCAGGTTGAGCTGGTCGCCGAGTCTGATAGCCTGTTCGGCCTCGCGCGTTTCGTCGATGACGCCGAGCCTCGCGGCAACCTGATTGAGATCGAGTGCGGAAATGTTGGCGGCAATCGCCATCTCAAGGAAGAGGCCGTCACCCTTGCGGTCTTCGGACAGGTAGACGATCCCCTGTCCGATGCTGTCACCGTAGTCGCGCAGCTCGAGCCTTTTTCCCGCGAGTTCGACCTCGCCGGTGATCTCCCCTTCCAACCGGCACACTCCTTTCGCAATCTCGCTGCGTCCGGCGCCGATCAGACCTGCAAGGCCAAGGATCTCACCCTTGCGAAGCTGAAACGATACGTCCTGAAAGCGGGTTTTTTCGCTGAGGTTTCGGACATCGAGGATGAGTTCCTCCGAGCGCTCGTTATCGCTCTGCTTTTCTGGATATAGACTGTCGATGACGCGCCCCACCATGGCGCTGACCACGTCACGCGGCGTGGTGTCGGCGACGTTCATCGTCTTGATGTAGCGGCCGTCACGAAGCACGGTCACGCGGTCGCAGTTTTCGAAGATTTCCACCATGCGGTGCGAAATGTAGATGATGGATATGCCCTGCTTGGCCAGAGCGTGGACGATGTCGAACAGCAACTTGGCCTCGCGCTCGGTCAATGCGGCCGTCGGTTCGTCAAGGATGAGCACGCGACAGTCGAGGGTCAGCGCCTTGGCGATCTCGACAAGCTGCTGCTGCGATATGGAAAGGCTGCGCACAAGCGCGGAAGGGTCGATATCGCCCAGCTGACGCAGGGTCGCGACCGCCTTGCGCTCAAGGTCGGCGAAGTTCATCAGCAACCGCTTGCTGGTGTTGGTCACACCCATGAAAATATTCTCGGCGACCGTTATGTCAGGACAGAGCGCGATCTCCTGGTGGACGAAGCCTATTCCGAGGCTCTGAGCAACGGCTGGTGACGTGATGTCGACGGGCTGCCCGTCGAGCATGATCGTCCCTTCGTCACATCGCAGAATTCCGTCGATGATGTTCATGAGTGTCGATTTGCCGGCGCCGTTTTCCCCGGCTACAGCGTGAATCTCGCCTCGGCGCAGTTCGAAATCGACGTTGCGAAGCGCGTGAATCGGCCCGAACGATTTCGACATGTTCCTTATCTCAAGGATGGGTGTTTGACTGTCGCCCGGCATGACACGGTCTTCAAAAAGTGATGGTCCTGGGATCTGCGCCCGCCGCTACAGCGGGCGCAGGTTCGATTGAAGGGCTGCAGAGCCGTTAGCTCGGGTCGCGGCCTTCCATGTACTTGTTCAGATCGAACGAATCCGCGTTGTCCTTGGTGATGACGGCAAAACCGTTGTCGACGAACGGGATCTGCATCGGGTTGTACCCCGACGTCTTGTAATCGTTGAACGGATCAAACATGTCGGGATGCGCGGCCAGGAATGTGGCAATGAAGCCCATGAAGCCCTGCACGCCCTGGTTGGGGTTCAGCGACATGTGGATGTTGCCGGCCTTGATGTGCTCAAGCGTCGTGGGCGTCACGTCGGCGTGCATGATCAGCACATCGGCACCGGCCTCAAGCACTGCTGCAACAGCACCCTCGGCCGAACCGGCCTCGGGAATCCACATGGCGTCGAGCTCAGGATTTGCCTGAAGGATCGACGCAGTGGCGCGGTAGGCTGCATTACTGTCCTGGTTCGTGGCCTGGCGACCGACGAGCTTCATGTCAGGATAGTTCTCGGCCATGTAGTCGATCAGCGCTGTGACGCGCAGGTCATGATTGGACTGGCCGGGATTCTCCAACACTGCATATTCGCCGCTTTCGCCTACCTGACTCACGATCTCTTCGGCGGCAAACTTGGCTTCGGCCACGTTGTCCGACGTGATGTAGGCGGTGCGGTTCGACTTGGGCGAATCCGCCGCAAACGTCACCACCTCGACGCCGCCGGCGATGGCGCGGTTGATTGGCTCAATGAACGGGTCGGACTGCATCGGATGCAGCAGAATGCCGGCCGGATTTTTCACCAGATCCTGTTCGAACGACGCGATCTGCTTGGTGATGTCGTAATCCGGCGTGCCCGAGAAGATGGTCTCGCAGCCCATCGCGGCCGCAGCCTGCTTGAAGCCCTGGTAAACCGGCACCCAGTAGGGATGCGCCGATACCATGACGTTCATGATATAGGTTTCTCCAGGCTCGCACTGAAATTTGCTTTCGGCCGACGCGCTGCTTGCCGACGCCAGACCGAAGCACACCGTTGCCGTGGCCATCAGCCCGGCAAATGCAAATTTTTTCATTTTGCTCCTCCGCTTGGTTCCCACTCGGGCTTAGCCGTTATGGCCCACCCATGCAAGAAATTTCACTCTACGAAAATTATCGCAGCGCGCGCATCAAAAACAGCGACGAGTACAAGAGTCAATCCTCGCGACGAAAAATTCATGTACTGAAATTTATTGCACAAACGTCGAAATCGCACCTTCGCAGCAATGTGAATTGGGGCTTCGGCGCGCCGACCTAAAGCCGCGTTCTGCGCCTAGGCGCGCCTTCTTGCCAGTCGGCAGTACCTTAGGTCCGAGGCCCCGAACGCGCCCTCAATCCGAAAACGACATAAGGCTTCGCAGACACCTAGAGGGCGTCGATCATCTGACGCAAACGCGGTCCCATACGTTGACATCGCAGGGGGCGCAGGTTCAATCCCTGTCACGCCCACCATCTGTTCCTCTCCGGACATACTTGCTGCAATGTCAGCTGGTTGGGCATGTAGCCATCGCGGCGCGCGCCAGGACGGGAGGCCATGACCATCGGTACAGATCTAAGGCTTACAGTCATCGGCTGCGGTGACGCACTTGGCAGCGGCGGCCACGCCCAGAGCTGCTATCTGATCGACGACCAGCATGGCCGGATGGCGCTCGACTTCGGCATGACAAGCCTGACCGCACTGCAGAGGATGGACATCGACCCCGACAGTGTCGAGCTCGTCTTTGTCTCGCATTTGCATGGCGATCATTTCGGCGGCTTGCCGTTGCTTTTGCTGCATCGCGCTTTCGGCTCTCGCAGTACGAGCCCGCTGACGATAGCAGGTCCGCCAGGCATCGAGGAACGTCTCAGATCGCTGTCTGAAGAGATGTATCCGGGCGCCTGGGGGCGCGGCTGGGAATTTCCGCTCGAAATCCTGGCAGTCGAGCCCGAGCGCGCAACCGAGCTACTTGGCCGGAAGTTCCTCACATATCCGGTGAAGCACTCCGCGGGAGATGCCCCCGCAACCGCGGTACGCATTGCCACCAGCGGCAAGACAATTGCTTATTCAGGCGATACCGGCTGGACCGACACGCTGTACGACGTTGCTCGCGACGCCGATCTGTTCATCTGCGAGTGCAACTTCTATGTAAAGACGGCATTTGATGGACATCTCAGCTACGAGGAATTGCGGACAAAGCGGGACGGCTTTGAATGCAAGCGCCTGCTTCTGACCCATCTCGGGCCGGATATGGTCGGTCGCGCCGGGGATTTGGAGATAGAAACCGCCCGTGACGGGCAGGTGATCGCGATCTAGCGCTTCACTCCCACACGATGCGCGGAAAATAGAACGCGACAGCCCAGTTCGGCGCATCGACAATTTCGCTGATGCGCAGATCCCCGCAGACCGAGCACAGCATGTAGGCGTCCTCGGGCGCCATGCTCCGTTGGCCTGCAATCAGGTCGACCATTGCCGAGACGGCGTCCCGCGCAGCAAGCATCAGGTCGGGACCGATGCCTGTCGTCACCTCATAACCCGCGCTATCCAGATGCCGCGTCACCGGTCCGGGCGTCGCGAAACGCGGAGCAGGCGGCGCTGCGTGCTTGATGACTTCGAATGTCAGCGAGACGTTCATCGCGCTTTCGATGGCCGTTCCGCAGATTTCGCCATCGCCTTGCGCGGCATGCGTATCGCCCACCGAAAACAGCGCGCCAGGCACCTCGACCGGAAGGTAAAGTTCGGTGCCCGTGGCCAGATCGCGAATGTCGAAATTGCCGCCAACATGGCGAGGCGGGATCACCGAATGCCTGCCCGCCTCCTTCAGCGCGACGCCCATCGTGCCGGCAAAAGGCTTGAGCGGCACGCGTGCGTGCTTGCCGAATGCTGCGGGCATGCCGCCGGTCCTGTCGTAGTTCCAAAGATGCAGCCGCGCTTCGCGAAACTGGTCGGCCAGCAGCCCGAATTTCGGAATGATGGCCGTCCAGCCAAATCCCGATGGTTCGAATTCGCCAATCACGATCTTCAGGCAATCGCCGGGCTCTGCTCCATCCACGAAAATCGGTCCGGTCACCGGGTTCACCCGATCGCCATTCATGCGCGCGATGTCGGCGGCTGTAGAGCGGTCGTTGAAGAACCCGCCGGCAGCGTCCAGACACTCAAAATGCACGGTTTCGCCCGGCGCCACGGTATGCACCGGAGCAATGCTGTTGTCCCACCCGCAATGATGGTGGGCACTGTGGATCGTCTTGATACCGGAAAGGGTCACGGCGCATCCTGTCGGTGCGAACGCCGCCTGATCTCGGCCCGCTCAAGCATGTAGGCCTCTGCCGCTATCATGTGCTCGCGCATCAACTCGACTGCCCGCTCCGCATCGCCGGCCTTGATCGTGCGCAACAGGGCAACCTGATAGTGAAGGCCCGTCTCGCGCAGTTCCGGATTGTGCTGCTTGTAAATATCGCGGCAAACGGCCATGTCGCGCAGCAGGCTGACGAGAAACCGGCACAGAAAGCCCAGAAGCCGGTTGTCGCAAAGCCGTGCCAGCTCTTCGTGAAAGTCGAGCTCTGCCAGCCGCTGCCGATACTCTTCCTCCGCCGTCGCCGGTTCGTCCTCGTAGAGCCTTATCGTCGCCTGCAGCGATGCGAACGCTTCAGGCGAAAGCTTGCCCGCAAGACTGGCCGCCAGTTTCGGCTCCAATTCCTTGCGGATAGCGTAAATGTCGGCGATCGAGGGCTGTTCGTGCAGGAACAAATTGTCGAGCAGCGAGATCGCATATTCCGCCTCGACTGTCGAAACGAATACGCCCCCGCCGGGTCCCGTCTTGCTGACCGTGAGACCCTGGGATTCCAGAATCTTCAGCGCTTCACGTAGCGTTCCGCGTGACACCTGCCAGCTTTCCGGCTCGATCCATTCATGCGGAAGCCGGTCGCCCGGAACAAGTGCGTGTTCGATGATGCGTTCGCGTATCTGCGCAGCCACGGTGTCAGGACGCTTGCGCCTGCGCGCGCCCGATAACGGCGCCGCAATGACACCCCCGATCCGTGATGCCTCACCCATGATTGCGGATACGGTCATGCATTCGATTACCAGCCCTGAGCGTTCTCCAGACGCGGCGCGCTGGATATCAGCTTTTCGGTGTATTCGTGCTTGGGAGACCTGAAAAGCTGTTCGGCCGATCCGATCTCCACAACCTCCCCGAAATACATCACGGCGACGCGGTCGGAAATGCTCTCCACCACCGCCAGATCGTGACTGATGAAAAGGTAGGAAAGGTCGAACTCCTTGCGCAGATCCTCAAGCAGCAGAAGCACCTGCGCCTGCACAGAAACATCGAGCGCCGAAACCGGCTCGTCGAGCACCATGATCTGCGGCTCCGCGGCAAGCGCCCGCGCAATGGCGATGCGTTGCGACTGCCCGCCTGAAAATTCGTGTGGATAGCGCTCGAGCGAGTCTGCCGGCATCTGCACCGCATCCATCAATTCCTTCATCCGCGCCTGCCGCTTGGCCTGATCGTAGCCTTTCAGCAGCCTCAGCGGCGTCTCCAGGATCGTGCCGATATTCTTGCGCGGATTGAGCGACGAAACCGGATCCTGGAACACATACTGGATCATCTGGCCAAACGCGCGCGGGCCTTCGGCCGTCAGTTCCGCGGCGTCCTTGCCGGCGATCTGCATTTGCCCCGATGACGGCGTCTCTAGGCCGACCACCATTCGCGCCAGCGTCGATTTTCCCGATCCGCTTTCACCCACGACTGCCAGCGTCTCGCCGTGCTTCAGTTCCAGCGTAACGCCCTTTACGGCTTTCACCTCGTGGCTGCGCCCGCCAAACAGGGAGCGCTCACCGCCGAAGGTCTTGGTGAGATCGGTGACCGAAATGGCGTCCTGCACGGTCATGCCTTTCGTCCTCCGGCCGCGTCCACCGGGGGCAGTTTGCGGATGGCTTCGAGGAACTTGCGCCCCTGCCCCGGCTTCGGCACGCAGGCGATAAGTCGCTTGGTGTAGTCGTGTTGCGGATTGCCGAGCACGGTCTCCGTGTCCCCGGCCTCCACGATCTCGCCGAAGCGCATGACCGCGACCCGGTCGCAGATCTCCGCCACGACGCCGAAGTCATGCGTAATGAACAGAAGCGCCAGGCCGCGCTCCTTGCGCAGCACTTGCAGCAGTCTGAGAATTTCCGCCTGCACTGTCACATCGAGTGCGGTCGTGGGTTCATCGGCGATAATCACATCCGGATCGTTTGCCAGCGCCATGGCAATACCGACGCGCTGGCGTTGGCCGCCTGATAGTTCGTGCGGATAGGCATTGGCCCGCGCTTCCGGATCGGGGATGCGAACTGTCTTCAAGAGTTCGACGGCCTTGGCGTAGGCCTCGGCCTTGCCGACCGGCTGATGCGCCCGCACCGCCTCTGCCACCTGATCGCCGATGGTGAACAGCGGGTGCAACGTCGTCAGCGGGTCCTGGAAGACGTAGGACACCTTGCCGCCCCGGAATGCGCTGATCTCCGTTTCGTTGAGCGAGAACACATCCTTGCCCTGAATGCTCACCCGGCCGCCGGTGATGACGCCTGGGGGAGAGGCCACGAGGCCGAGCAACGACAAAGCGGTGACGCTTTTTCCCGAGCCGCTCTCGCCGATCAAGCCCAGACATCGGCCCTTGCGCAGCCTGAAACTGATGCCCTTGACGGCAGGTTGCGGGCCCAGCGTGCTCTCAAAGCTCGTCTCCAGTTCCGACACCTCGAGTGCGGCATCCTCATCGGCCTCGTCGTGTTCGGGAACGAAACGGCGGTCGACCCGTGTCACTGCCATCGGGCGGTTGAGCGCGCCGGCCCTCAGGCGCGGATCAAGCGCGTCACGCACCCCGTCGCCGAGCAGATTGATGCTCATCACGATCAGGAACACCATGACGCCGGGAATGATCGACACCATCGGATTGGTGAACAGAAGCGCGCGTCCTTGACCCAGCATCGAGCCGAGATCGGCCTGCGGCGGCTGCGCGCCGAGACCAAGGAAGCTCAGGCCCGCCGTTTCGAGGATCATCCAGCCGACGGTGGTCGACATGGTGATGACGATAATCGGAAGCACATTTGGCAATATCTCGGTGAGTACGATCGAGACATGCCCCTTGCCGGAGAGGCGGGCCGCATCAACAAATTCCCTGCGCGACAGTCCAAGTGTAATGCCGCGCACATTGCGCGCGAAAAACGGGATGTTCACGATCGCGATGGCGTAGAGCGCATTGAGCAGTCCCGGCCCCAGAACCGCAACGATGGCCAGCGCCAGTAGGATATATGGGAACGCCATCAGCATATCGATGCCGCGCATGATGATGTTGTCGGACCGGCCGCCGAGGTAACCCGCGGTCAAGCCGATCAGCGATCCGAAGAATGCGGCAATGCAGGACGCCGAAATACCGACGAGCAGTGAAACCCGCGTGCCCCAGATCAGTCGGGAGAGAATGTCACGGCCCAGCTGGTCAGTGCCCAGAGGGTGACCGTCGCTGAAGACCGGGAAAAGCCGGTTGGCGGGATTGGTTGCGTCGGGATCGTGCAGCGGCAGCAGCGGGGCAAGCAGCGCCACGACGACAATGAAGGAGATGACATAGAAGCCCGTCGCCGCGAGCGTGTTGTTCATCAACAGCTGCCAGGCTGTCAGCCGGCGCGCCTGCTTCTTCGGGGCCGGTGCCGCCGTTGCCGTCTGGGCCGTCATGTCTTCAGCCTCGGATCGAGAATCGACTGAACCACATCGGCCAGGAGGTTCACGAAGACATAGGCCGCAGCGACGAAGAGCACTCCGCCCTGCACCAGCAGGAGATCGCGGGTGGAGATCGCCTTCACCAGCATCGCTCCGATGCCCGGCCACTGGAACACGGTCTCGATATAGACGGCACCGCCAAGAACGAAGCCTGCCTGCAGGCCGATGACCGGCACGACATTGACCATCGCTGCCTTGAGGGCGTGAAGGTAGATAACCTTGCGCTCCGAAAGGCCCTTGGCGCGGGCGGTGCGGATGTAGTCCTGCCGCAGCACCTCCAGCATCGAGGTTCGCGTCAGCCGTGCAATCACGCCGGTTGCAACAGCGGCAAGCGTCACAGCTGGAAGAACAAGGTGGTAAAGCAGGTCAGGCAGGTCGCCGCCGCCATAGATCGCGAACATGCCGGACGCCGGGAACCAGCGCAGCTGCACGGCAAAGAACAGGATCAGCAGCAGGCCCAGAAAAAATGACGGTATCGAAATGCCGATCAGCACGAAGAAGGTGACGATCCGGTCGGTCCAGCCAAACTGCCGAACGGCCGAAACGATGCCCGCCAGAAGGCCGAATATCGAACATAGAACAAGCGACGAGCCGGCGAGAATTAGCGTCGCCGAAAAACGCTCCAGCACCTCGTCGAGAACCGGGCGGTTCAGCGCATAGGAACGGCCGAAATCACCCTGCAGGAGATTGCCGAGCCAGATGAAATATTGCTGGGGCAGCGACTTGTCGAGGCCGAGATCGCGGTTGAGCTTCTCAACATTTTCAGGTGTCGCATAGGAGCCGAGAATAGCCGTGGCAGGATCGCCCGGTATCATCGCCATGATCAGGAAGACGATGATCGAAAGTCCGAACAGCACCGGAATAGCGGCAAGCAAGCGCTTGACGATATAGGCTGCCATGGTTCGGCCCCTCCTCGGCTTGGAAGAAATGGAGTGTCCCCGGCAGGCGACCCTGCCGGGGACGGGGAGGTCAGTTCTTGCCGACGTCCTGTAGCATCAGGAAGAAGGAAGGCTGAAGCTTGAAGCCCTCGACATTGGCGCCTGTAACGGCGTTCTGCTTCCAGTTGGCCACGAAGACCCAGGGCGCCTCTTCCTGGACAATTTCCTGCATCTCCTTGTAGAGCTCGGCACGCCGGTCCTGATCGGTTGCCGCGCGCGCTTCGTTGAGCAACTCGTCGACCTTCTCATTGGCGTAGTAGCCGGAGTTGAAGCCGCCCTTGTCGGGCCAGGCTTCCGAGCGCAGTGCCAGGAATGGCAGCGTGTCGGGATCGTTGGTCATCCACGCCATCTCCGCCATGTCGGCCTTGCCTTCGAGGCCGGGGTTCACCTTGCCAAGGAAGGTGTTCCACTCATAGGTCTCGATCCTGGTTGGCATGCCGACGGCCTGCAGGTCGGCCTGGATGGCCGTGCCCATTGCAACCGGGTCGAGCATGCCTGAGCCGCCTTCAGTCACATAGAAGGTGAGTTCAGCGCCGTCATAGCCAGCCTCTTCGAGCAGGGCCTTGGCCTTCTCCGGATCATACGGATAGGGCTCAAGTTCCTCATTGTAGGCCCAGGCAAAGGCAGGCGGTGTCGGGCCGGCCGCGACTTCGGCCGTGCCCTGAAGGATGTTTTCCACCAGTGCCTGCTTGTTGATGGCATAGTTGGCGGCCTGACGGATTTCCTTCTTGGCGAAGGGGCCTTCCTTGGCGTTCAGGATCAGGAACCAGACGTGCGGTCCGGCCTGCTCATAGACCGTGAACGTATCGTCGCTGCGAAACTGTTGCAGCGCATCCGGCGGCACCTCCACCATGATGTCGAGACCGCCCGACAGCATCTCCGCGATACGCGTATTGGCGTCGCTGATCGGCCGGAAGATCAGTGCTTCCTTCGGCGGCGCGCCGTCCCAGTAATCCGCATTGGCCGTAACGACGACCCGCGAATTGGCTTCCCACGCCTCGAACTTGTAGGCGCCGGTGCCGCTCGGGTTACGACCGAAATCCGCTCCATGCTCCATCACCGCGGCCGGCGAAACGATCAGGCCGGTCGGATAGGCAAGATTGGACAGAAACGGCGCGTATGGTGCTGACAGCGTGAATTCTACCGTCAGGTCGTCGACCACAGCGACGTCCTCAACCGCGGAAAAGAAGAAAGACAGCGGGAACGGCCCGGTGTCGTGATAAGGATGATCCTCTTTCAGCATGCGGTCGAAGTTGAACTTCACGGCTTCCGCGTTGAGCGGCGTTCCATCGTGGAACGAGACGCCTTCGCGCAGCGTGAACGTGTAGGTCTTGCCGTCTTCCGAAATCTCCCAGCCGGTGGCGAGAGCGGGTTCGACTTCAAGCGTACCGTCCTTGTAACGGGTCAGCCCGTCATAGACGTTCATCAGGATGCGGAAATCGTTCACCGCCGTAACGGCATGCGGATCGAGCGACTTCGGTTCTGCGATCTGGCCAATGACAAGAACATTGGGTGGTGTCTGTGCAAGCGCCGGTGCCGCGAAGGACAGCGACACCGCCGCAATGGCGGCAGCCAAGAGTTTTCTCATGACGGACTCCTTCGTTTCCCTCGCGTTAATTAATTCGTAGAATTTGCGTTTCTGCAAGCATTTATCATAATAAATTGATCGGCGCGCATTTCCGCGTTGCCGGTTGGTTAGACAGGCTTTTGAAAAGATTGATCAAATCATGCCCTCCGCAAACATCTCCATAAACGTCCAGAGACTGCGCGACCTGCTGGGAGGCATCAATGAATTCGGCTTCAACCGCGAAACCGGAGGCTACAACCGGATCGGCTATTCCGACGCCGACATGGCTGTTCGCAACTGGTTTCAGGGCCAGATGGAGCAGGACGGGCTGGTGGTGAGCCGCGACAGCGTGGCCAATCTGTTCGGTCGATACGGCCCGGAAAGCGGCCCCTGCATCATGGCCGGTTCGCATCTCGATACGGTTCCGGAGGGCGGTGCCTTTGACGGCTCGCTCGGCGCATCGGTAGCGCTCGAATGCGTGCGAACCATGCGCGACACGGGTCTGAAGCCGAAGAAAGCTATCGAGGTTGTCGCGACGGCTGAAGAGGAAGGCCGCTTTGGCGGCATGCTGGGTTCCCAGACAATTGCCGGCGTGGTCACACCCGAATGGATCGATCAGGCGCAGGACGCCAATGGCAACAGATTGATCGACGCCATGGAAGCGCAGGGGCTGATCGCGCATGACGCAATCAAGGCCAGACGCAATAGCAACGAAATCCGCGCGTTCCTGGAGCTTCACATCGAGCAGGGGCCGGTTCTGGAAAGCACCGGCCAGCCAATCGGCATTGCCCACTCCGTCGCCGGCGTGCGCAATTTGCGCGTTACCCTGACCGGCAAGGCCAATCATTCAGGCACGACGCCGATGAACCTGCGCGCCGACGCATTCGCGGGTCTGGCGGCTGTCGGAGCGGCGATCCCGCAAATCATTGCAGACCGCGGTGGCGAGAACACGCGCGTCACCATCGGCAAGGCTGACCTCTATCCGAACTTCATTCACACCGTGCCCGGCGGCGCGGAATTCGTTATCAACATTCGCGACACTGATCCGGCCATCATCGAAGCGGTGAAGGACGCGCTCGAACGCAGGATCGACGAAGCGGCAAAGGCTAACGGCCTCAGCGTCAAGATCGTCGAGCAAAGCCGCATCGCGCCCGTGTCGCTCGACCCGGAGCTCGGAATGCTTCTGCACGAAGAGGCCGACAGGCTCGGTCTGGACGCCCGTTCGATGCCCTCAGGCGCCGGTCATGACGCGCAAACCATGCAGTCATTGTGTCCGTCGGCTTTGATGTTCATTCCCAGCCGCGACGGCGTCAGCCATTCGCCGGAAGAATGGAGCGACTGGGCCGATATCGAAAAAGGCGCCAACCTGATGCTCGCCGCACTGATCAGGCTGAGCGAGGCAAGCTGAGCCGGCCGAGGCGCGCCAAATAGGCCGGCTTTCTTGGCTGAAGCCGTCGCGTCGCTTCCCTCACCAACACCTGTCGATAGCAACCCATCAGCGCACTACCGCCCAGTGTGTTTGCAGCCATTGCGTTAACTCCGGCAATCGTGCCGGACGTCGACTGGTTGCCTCAAAGTAAACAATTTCCTAATAGTTCCAGCGGGTTTGTTTTGAGTGCGGGTACAGTGTTGAGAGTTCAGTCCTTCGTCGGTGCCATCGCACTGGCTGCCGCTACCTCTACGGTTCACGCCGGCAACATAGACGCCCGCATCGCCGCTGCCTTTGAGACCCCTGAATACAATGCAGGTGGCGGGCTTGGCTTGATAGGCGCATCTGCTGCGTATGCCGCCGGGTTCACAGGCGCCGGACAGGTCATCGTCATCATCGACGACGGGTTCGATATCAATCACCCGGATCTTGCCGCAAACATTGTCGACAGCTCCCACACTGCCAATGGCGGCGGAGCCGTACCGGTTGCGCTTCATGGAACGCATGTCGCGGGAATTGCTGCGGGACTGAAGGATGACGTGGCAATGCATGGCGTTGCTTATGAAGCGCTGCTGGGGCTCTACACCCATGGTGGCGCGCCCGGAGCAGCGTTCAACGCCGCGGCGGCACTGCGTCCGGCGGCGATCAACAACAGCTACGGTCTGGACGTGAACGTCAACGTCCTGCTGGCGAACCCTTCGGCCTTCGTCAGCGACCCTGACACGATCGCATTCGTCAACGCCGTCCAGAATGCCCAGCAGCACAGCGTTGTCGTGTGGGCGGTCACGAACCAGACCGCGTTCACCGATATCGATATCTCCTCCGGGATGCCTCTCCTGTTTCCCGGGTTGCAACCGGCCTGGATTGCCGTGGTCAATGTAGACGCCGATCATACGCTGCAGAGCGGGCCCTGCGGATCGGGCGCACTCTTCTGCCTCGCCGGCCCTGGCACCGACATCCTTTCCACCGCCGACGGCGGTGGCTATCTCGTGGATACCGGTACGTCTATGGCCGCCCCCCATGTCACCGGCGCCGTCGCCATTGCGCGGCAGATGTTTCCTGACGCTACGCCGGCCGAAATCACCCAGCTTGTACTGCAAACCGCTACAGATATCGGCGCACCGGGGATCGACTATCAGTTCGGTTGGGGTCTGCTGAACCTTGCCAACATGGTTGCCAGCTTCGAGCCCGAAACTGGCGACCTGTTTTCTGCGGCCGGCTGGTCCGGCTTCGAAGCGTTGGGCCAATTTGGCAGCACTCTTCAAAACCGTTTCGGCAGGGACAATTCGACAACGGGGACCGGCCCGATACCGCTACTTGCCTATGCGGGCGGTGGAAGATCTCCGGCTCTCAGCGGCAATGTCGGGGCTTCACGCGGCGGCTGGATCGAAGCAATCGGAGGCGTCTCCAACCTCGCCGCCGGCGCCGCGTCCAGCGCTTACAGCACCTCGCTATTCGGGTTTGCTGCGGGATTTGAGACCGAGTTCGGGAATGGCGTGAGCGCAGGTCTTGCCGGCGGCTATACGCGCCAGAACCTGAGCGCGGCGACTGGCGGCAATTCCGGCGCGACAAACGGCTTTCATCTTGGTGCGTATGGAGCACTTGAACGCAATGGCTGGCACCTGGAAGGAAATGCCCAGATAGCATATTTCGACCAGACGCTTATCCGACGCGCCATTTCAGGTGCCGCCGGGACGGCAGTCACCCGTGTCGGCACCAGCAATCCGCAGACACTCGCTGGCGAGGTTGATGCGCGGGGCGGGCGTGTGTTCAAGGCCGGTGGCGGCAAGCTGATGCCCTATCTAAGGGCCGCCGTTCGCGCGCAGCAGACCGGGGCGTACAGTGAAACCGGCGCAGGCATCTTTTCGTTGTCCGTGGCGCAATCGTCGTCGCTTCAGGCAGAGGTCGGTCTCGGCGTCCGGGCCGAAACGACTTTGGCGACTACGGAAAACCACACGGTCGTGGCGGCAGCCGACCTCGCTTATAGCTATCTGGCAGGCGACAGGACTCCAAGCGCCAAGGCGATGCTGCTTGGCCGGTCGATCACCTCGTCCGCGGCAACCGTCGGTGCGCACATTGCCGATCTCGGCGGTGAGCTTTCATTGCGCTCCAATGATGGACGCTTTTCTGCATCACTGTCCTATCGGGGCCGGTTCCAGCAAAACGCAAGCCGACACGCGGGCGGGGCAATGCTTCGCGTCGCCTTCTGAGATATCAGTAGCGCTAGGCTGGCCGCGGCGGCGCTACGCATGGCTCAGCTTTTCGTGCGCCTCACCGCATCGCGCCAACCCTTCACGAGGCGCTTGCGCTCACCATCATCCATGGCAGCGGTAAAGCGGCGGTCGAGCGCCCACTTTCGCGCAAACTCTTCCTGGCCGGGCCACACTCCAGCGCGCGAGCCGGCAAGCCAGGCTGCACCCAGCGCGGTTGTTTCCAGTATCTTCGGCCGATCGACGGGTGCGTCCAGAATGTCGGCCAGCCGCTGCATGGTCCAGTCCGACGCCACCATGCCGCCATCGACGCGAAGCACCGTTTCGCCCCGTCCTGCGGGCCAGTCCTTCCTCATGGCGTCCAGCAGGTCCAGCGTCTGAAACGCAACACTCTCGAGCGTCGCCTTGGCGAACTCCGCCGGACCGGAATTGCGGGTGAGCCCGTAGATTGCGCCTCGCGCATCGGCATCCCAGTGCGGCGCGCCGAGACCAACGAATGCCGGCACCAGATAAACCTGCTGGGTCGGATCGGCAGCCGCCGCCATCTCGCCGGTATCGGCCGCGCGCCGCACGATCTTCAGCCCATCGCGCAACCATTGGACGGCAGCGCCGGCGATGAAGATCGAGCCTTCCAGCGCATAAGTGACCTTGCCGTCCAGCTGATAAGCGATGGTGGACAGGAGCCTGTTTTTGGAGCGCACCAGTTCAGCGCCTGTATTCAGCACCGCGAAACAGCCGGTGCCGTATGTCGATTTCATCGTGCCCGGTTCGAAACAGGCCTGCCCGATGGTTGCGGCCTGCTGGTCGCCGGCCACGCCCAGAATGGGAATCTCGTCACCGAACAGCTTCTTCTCAGTGACGCCGAAATCGGCGGCGCAGTCCTTCACCTCGGGCAGCAGTTCGCCGGGAATGTTAAGCAACTTTAGCAGCTCGGCATCCCACTCGCCCTTGGCAATGTTGTAGATCAGCGTACGCGAGGCATTGGTCGCGTCGGTGACGTGTGACGCGCCGCCCGTCAGCCGCCAGATCAGGAATGTGTCAATCGTGCCGGCGAGTAGCTCGCCCTTTCTGGCTCGCGCCCTCGCGCCTTTCACATTGTCGAGCAGCCAGGCGATCTTGGTCCCGGAGAAATAGGGATCGAGCAGCAGGCCGGTCTTTTTCGAGAATTTCGGCTCCAGCCCCCGTTTCTTCAGCTTCTGGCACATCGCCGCCGTGCGCCGGTCCTGCCACACGATTGCATTGTGGATCGGCTTACCCGTCGCCTTGTCCCACACCACCACTGTCTCGCGCTGGTTGGTGATGCCGATGGCGGCAATGTCGCCGGCTTCCAGCTTTGCTTTACGGAGTGCTGCACGAACCGTCGAGACGACGCTTTTCCAGATGTCTTCCGGGTCGTGTTCGACCCAACCCGAGGCAGGAAAATGTTGCGGAAACTCCTTCTGCCCGGTCGCCACAACCTTCATCTTGCTATCGAAGACTATCGCCCGGCTCGATGTGGTTCCCTGATCAATCGCAAGCACAAATTTGCGCGCCATTCCGCTCCTCCTCACATGGCAAAGGGAGGCAGCTTTGCGCCGCCTCCCTTGTTCTCATGCGCGGGACGATGTCCCGCAAGTCAGACAATCACTGCCACTGCTTGATGATTTCCTCATAGGCGATGGTTTCGCCCTGCGGCTTCTCATTGTCCAGCTTGGCTTTCGGGCCGTTCTCCGTGCCGAGCCATTCCGACGGATCCTTCGGCTCGTTGAGACGCGGACCGCAGCCGCCATACACATTGGCGCTTTCATCAGCCGCCTGCATGCGGGCCATGGTGATGTCCATCTCTTCTGCGAGACGGTCCATGGCTTCCTGCGGGGTGAACGCTCCGGAGTTCACGTCACCGATCTGCTGCCACCAGATCTGGGCCAGCTTCGGATAGTCCGGAACGTTGATGCCCGTCGGCGACCAGCGCACACGGTCAGGCGAGCGATAGAACTCGACCAGACCGCCCAGCTTCGGCGCACGTTCGGTGAAGGACTCATGCCGAACCGAGGAATCGCGAATGAAGGTCAGACCGACATGCGACTTCTTGGTGTCGACGGTCTTGGAGACCACGAACTGGGCATAGAGCCATGCAGCCTGGGCCCTGTCGGACGGCGTCGACTTCAGGAACGTCCAGGAGCCAACGTCCTGGTAACCGACCTTCTGCCCTTCCTTCCAGTACGGACCATGCGGCGAAGGCGCCATCCGCCACAGCGGGGTCCCTTCCTCATCTACAGTGTTGTTGCCCGCAGACTGCGGGGCAACCATGTCGGCGGTGAAGGCCGTGTACCAGAAGATCTGCTGGGCCACATTGCCCTGGCTCAGCGCCGGCAGGGACTGGTAGAAGTCATAGCTCGCCGCTCCGGGAGGAGCATAGGCGCGCAGCCATTCGTCCCACTTGCGGATTGCATAGACGGATGCCGGGCCGTTCGCCTCGCCGCCGCGCGATACGCTTGCGCCGGCAGGGTTGCACGAACCCTCTTCCATGCGGATACCCCATTCGTCGATCGGGACACCGTTCGGCTCACCCACACTGCCCGTGCCTGCCATCGACAGCCAGGCGTCGGTCATGCGCCAGCCAAGGTCAGGCGCGCGCTTGCCGTAGTCCATGTGGCCATAGATGCGCACACCGTCGATTTCCTTCACGTCGTTGGAGAAGAACTCGGCGATGTCCTCATAGGCCGACCAGTTGATCGGCACGCCCAGATCGTAGCCATATTTGGCCTTGAACTGTTCCTGCAGATCTTCACGATCGAACCAGTCCTTGCGGAACCAGTAGAGGTTGGCGAACTGCTGGTCCGGAAGCTGGTACAGCTTGCCGTCCGGCCCGGTCGTGAACTGGGTCCCCATGAAGTCGTCGAGGTCGAGACCCGGGTTGGTCGTCGCCGCCCACTCACCTGCCATTTGGTCGGTCAGGTTGTAGGCGAGCTGCAGCCGCGAGTGGGTGCCGATCAGGTCGGAGTCGTTGACATAGCCATCATAGAGGTTGCGGTTCGTCTGCATCTGCGTCTGGACCGCCTGCACCACCTCGCCCTCACCGAGAATCTGGTGGTTCACCTTGATGCCGGTGATTTCCTCAAAGGCCTTCGTGAGAACTTCCGACTCATAGGTGTGGGTCGGAATGCCTTCCGAAAGCACATTGATTTCCATCCCGGCATACGGTGCGGCTGCGTCGATGAACCACTGCATCTCCGCTTCCTGTTCCGCCCGTGTCAGGACCGAAAGGCCGGCGATCTCGTTGTCGAGAAACGCTTTTGCCTCGTCCATGCCGGCCTGTGCCTGGCTTGCGCCAAGCAACAGGACAAGCGCGGACGTGGATGTTAGAAAGTGTCGTCGCATGAGTTTCCTCCCAATGCAGGTTACGAGTGCGATGGGAGCGGTCGCCTGCACGCGATCGCTCCACCCTTTTTCCCGCTCAGACGTATCGAAACACGAGAACCGCGTAGACGATCGAAAGAGCAAGAGCCCACCACAGACCTGGCCCGATCAGGCCAAGCCAAGCGAGATGGATGTAGGCGCTGCCAAGCAGCGATATGAACAGCCGGTCGCCGCGCGTGGTGTGGAGACCGAGCACGCCGTCTCGCGGCGCGCCTCCCGGCCGCACAAATTCCCACACGGTCATGCCGGCCAGCAATAGCGCGATCACGGCAAAGAAGGTGGCCGTCTGCCAGGTCCAGGCCATCCAGGTCAGGTCAAGCACGGTTTCCTCCCCCCCTCTTAAACCCGCCCCAGGGCAAAGCCCTTGGCGATGTAATTGCGGACGAAATAGATCACGAGCGCACCGGGCACGATGGTCAGCACGCCGGCCGCGGCCAGCAGCCCGAGTTCGTAACCGGAAGTCGATGCGGTGCGCGTCATCACAGCCGCGATCGGCTTGGCGGCAACGGCCGTCAGCGTCTTGGCAAGCAGCAGTTCCACCCATGAGAACATGAAGCAGAAGAAGGCGGTGACGCCGATGCCACTCGCGATCAGCGGCATGAAAATCTTCACGAAAAAGCGCGGCCAGGAATAGCCGTCGATATAGGCGGTCTCGTCGATCTCCTTCGGCACGCCCGACATGAAACCCTCGAGGATCCAGACCGCCAGCGGAATGTTGAACAGGCAGTGCGCCAGTGCAACGGCCCAGGGCGTGTCGAACAGGTTGATCGCCGAATAAAGCTGGTAGAACGGCAGCGCGAACACGGCGGGCGGCGCCATGCGGTTGGTCAGAAGCCAGAAGAACAGGTGCTTGTCGCCGAGGAAGCGGTAGCGCGAAAACGCGTAGGCCGCCGGCAGCGCCACGGTCACGGAGATGACCGTGTTGATCACCACATAGCTGATGGAACTGATGTAGCCATTGTACCAGACTGGATTGGTCAGGATCTCGACATAGGATTCCACGGTGAAATTGCGCGGATAGAGCGAGAACCCGCCGAGGATTTCGTTCGTGGTCTTGAACGACATGTTGAGCAGCCAATAGATCGGCAGCATCAGGAAGATGATGTAGGCGGTCGGCACCAGCCAGCGCAGGCCGGACGGCGCAAAGCGGCTGAGCCCGCGTGTGCCGGTTGCTGAACGGTCGCTCACGGCTTGTTCGCTGCCTGCCATCGTGTCTTTTGTCACCGCCATGTCAGTCCTGCTCCTCTCCACGCGTCATCAGCGTGTAGAAGCACCAGCAGGCGAGCAGGGTCATCAGGAAGTAGATGACACTCATCGCCGCTGCGATGCCGAGGTTGAATTCGCCCAGAGCCGCCTTCACCAGATCGATCGACAGGAACGTCGTCGAGTTGCCGGGTCCGCCGCCGGTCAGCACGAACGGCTCTGTGTAGATCATGAAGGAGTCGATGAACCGCAGAAGCACTGCGATGGTGAGCACCCGCCGCATCTTCGGCAGCTGGATATAGCGGAACACCGACCAGGCCGACGCGCTGTCGATGCGCGCTGCCTGATAGTACGCATCGGGAATGGACCGCAGGCCAGCATAGGCAAGCAGAACGACCAGCGACGTCCAGTGCCAGACATCCATCAAGACGACCGTGAACCACGCCGAACCAGGCTGCTGGGTGAAGTTGTAGTCGATGCCGATGGCGTTCACGACATAGCCCAGAAGGCCGATGTCGGGCAGCGCGAAGATGTTCCACATCGCGCCCACCACATTCCACGGAATGAGCAGCGGCAGCGCCATCAGCACAAGGCAGACCGAGACCCACGGGCCGGAGCGCGGCATTGCCAGCGCGACGGCGACGCCGAGCGGGATTTCGATCAGCAGAATGACAACGGTGAAGATGACCTGCCGCGCCAGTGAGGCGTGGAAGCGGCTCGACGTGAGAACTTCCTCGTACCAGCGCACGCCTTCGAAGAAGAAGAGATTGTTTCCGAATGTCTCCTGGACCGAATAGTTGACCACCGTCATCAGCGGAATGATGGCGTTGAACGCGACCAGCAGCAGCACCGGCAGCACCATGAACCAGGCGCGATTGTTGAGCGTCTTGGTCATCGCGCGGCCTCCGGCTCGACACGCCAGGAATCGGCGTAGATGCTCACTGCGTCCGGCTCGAACGTCGCCTTGGGCTCGGACGGTATTTCGCCATCTTCCGGAACGATCGCCGAAATGGAATGCCCGGCAAACAGGCCGCGTACGATCTTCTGGCGTCCGACGTCTTCGACCTTGGTAATCTCGAACGGTGTGCCCTCGCGCCCTAGACGAACGAATTCAGGCCTGATGCCGAGTTCGGTCTTTGCACCGTTCGCGACCGAAACGGGCGAGTTGAGCTTGATCCCGACATCTCCGACTTTTGCGGTCCCGCCATGAAGTTCGACCGGCAGCACGTTCATGCCAGGCGATCCGATGAAATAGCCGACGAATGTGTGGCTCGGCCGCTCGAACAGCTCCGCCGGTGTGCCGATCTGAACGATCTCGCCCTCATACATGACGACGACGGTATCGGCGAAAGTCAGCGCTTCTGTCTGGTCGTGCGTCACATAGACCATCGTGAACCCGACGCGGCGATGCAGCTGTTTGAGCTGCGAGCGCAACTGCCACTTCATGTGAGGGTCGATCACAGTCAGCGGCTCGTCGAACAGGATGGCGTTGACATCGGATCTTACCAGACCGCGCCCCAGCGCGATCTTCTGTTTGGAGTCGGCAGTGAGCTTGTTCGCCCGCCGGTCCGCCAGCCCGCCGAGATCGATCATCTCGATGATCTCGCGCACCCGCCGGTCGACCTCGTCTTCGGGAACCCGGCGGTTGCGCAACGGGAAAGCGAGGTTCTGGTAGACCGTCATCGTGTCGTAGACGACCGGGAACTGGAAGACCTGCGCTATATTGCGATCTTCCGTCGAAAGATTGGTAACGTCGTTGCCATCGAACAGGACCCTGCCTTCGCTCGGCCTCAGCAACCCTGAAATGATGTTGAGAAGCGTGGTCTTGCCGCAACCGGACGGACCAAGCAGCGCGCACGCCGTGCCTTCCTCGAAGGTGTGATGCACCTCCTTCAACGCGTAGTCGGCATCCGACTGCGGATTGTCCATATAGGCGTGACGGATATGGTCGAGGTTCAATCGCGCCATCGTTCAGGCCGCCTTTCTGGCGGGCGCACGCACAGCGCGGCCGTCCATGTCGAACACCATCAGGTGACGCGGATCGATGTAGACATCCACCGTCTCACCCGGCTCGAGCGCAATGATGCCGTGTGACAGCATCACCCACCGCGATCCTTCGAAGTCCACATGCACGAAGCTCTCCGAGCCGGTTATTTCGGTGACCTGGACTGTTGTGTGAACCGGCTCGGCGCCCGGCGCGTGCGGTTCAAGGGAGAGATGGTGGGGCTGAAAGCCGATCGTGTACTCGGCGTCGGCTATGCCAGAGAGATCATCGGGCACCGGGAGGTCTGCCCCACCACCAAGGCTGAAAGTCTTGCCCTTCTTGGGCAGTTTGATCGTGTTGAGCGGCGGATCGGAGAAGGTTCGCGCCGTCAGAAGATCGTTCGGATAACGGAACACGTCGATCGTCGGTCCGAACTGGGTGACGCGCCCTTCGGAAAGCGTCGCCGTGTGACCACCCAAAAGCAGCGCCTCGTGCGGCTCGGTCGTCGCGTAGACAAAAATCGCGCCCGTCTCGGCGAATATCTTCGGCAGTTCTTCGCGCAGTTCCTCGCGCAGCTTGTAGTCCAGATTGGCCAACGGCTCGTCGAGCAGCACCAGGCTCGCATTCTTCACGATTGCACGCGCCAGCGCGGTCCGCTGCTGCTGGCCGCCCGAAAGCTGGAGCGGCGTACGGTCGAGATAATGTGTCAGCTTGAGAAGGTCGGCCGCCCGGCGTACTTCGGCATCGATCGCCTGCTTGCTGGCACCCTGAATGCGCAGTGGCGATGCGATGTTGTCGTAGACCGTCATCGCCGGATAGTTGATGAACTGCTGGTAGACCATCGCGACATTGCGGCTTTGCACTGGAACGCCGGTGACATCTTTGCCTTCAAACCAGACCGAGCCGGAGGTCGGCCGGTCGAGCCCCGCCATCAGCCGCATCAGGCTGGTCTTGCCCGATAGCGTGGGGCCAAGAAGCAGGTTGAGCGTGCCCTTCTGCAGCGTGAGCGAAACGTCGTCGATAAAGACCTCGGCATCCACCTTGAGGGATATGTTTTTCAGTTCAAGCATGTCTCCCTCCCCTACTCCGCAGCCTGGTTGTGATGCAGTGTTTCGGTGTAGTCGCGCATGAACGCTTCCAGCGCCCCGGCCTCCTTCTTTGAGACGACAAGACCACGTTTCGTGCGCCGCCAAAGGACGTCTTCGGCAGACACTGCCCACTCGTTACGGGCAAGATAGGTGACTTCCGCTTCGTAGAGATCGGCGCCAAAGCATCGCCCCAGCCCTTCGATGTTATTGGCATTGCCGAGCACGGCGCGCGCCCGCGTGCCGTAGAGGCGGACCAGCCGGCGTGCATGTTTCGTCTCAAGAAAGGGATAGTCGGACATCAGCCCCCTGACCTGCGCTTCAAAACCGTCGGCCGGGAAGTCCCCACCGGGCAGCGCGGCTCCCTGCGTCCACGCCGGTTTGCGGTTTCCGATCATCGTACCAATCTTGCCGACCACCTCTTCGGCAAGCTTGCGATAGGTCGTGATCTTGCCGCCGAAGATGTTGACCATCGGCGCCTTGCCGGTGCCGGCATCGGTGCGCAGGACATAGTCTCGGGTCGCCTCCTGCGCCTTCGACGCACCATCGTCGAAAAGCGGCCGCACGCCCGAATAGGTCCAGACAATGTCCTCCTTCACAACCGGTTCGCGGAAATAGGTGCTGGCGCCCTCGCAAAGATAGGCGACCTCCTCATCGGTGATCGCCACATCCGCCGGGTCGCCTTCATAGTCGCGATCAGTCGTGCCGATCAGCGTGAAGTCCTCCTCATAGGGGATGGCGAAGAAGATGCGGCCGTCGGAGTTCTGGAAAAAGTAGGCGCGCTCGTGCTCGAACTTGCGCTTGATGACGATGTGGCTGCCCTGGACCAGCCGGATGTTGTCGGCATCGTTCTGGCCGATCGCGCCGGAAAGCACGGTATCCACCCATGGTCCGGAGGCGTTGACCAGCAGCTTGGCCGAAACGGTCGTCCGCTGACCGGTCCTGCCGTCTTCCATCGTCACGGTCCACAGGTCCGGGCCGCGCTCGGCCCTCACCACGCGGCATCGTGTGCGCACGCCGGCGCCAAGATCCGCGGCTGATCGCGCGTTGAGCGACACAAGCCGCGCATCGTTCACCCAGCAATCGGAGAACTCGAACGCCTTCACGAATTCCGGTTTCAGCGGTTCACCCGCCGGATCGTTCCTCAGGTCGAGCACCTTGGTCACCGGCAGCCGCTTGCGACCGCCAATATGGTCGTAGAGAAACAGGCCCAGCCTCAGAAGCCAGGCGGGGCGCAGGCCGTTGTGGTGAGGCAGCACCAACCTGAGCGGCCACACGATGTGCGGCGCCATCTCCCACAAGACCTCGCGCTCAAGAAGCGCCTCGCGCACAAGGCCGAACTCGTAATGTTCGAGATAGCGCAGCCCGCCGTGAATGAGCTTGGTCGCTGCAGACGAAGTGCCGGAACCCAGATCGTTCATCTCGGCAAGAAGCACGGAGTACCCGCGACCAGCCGCGTCGCGCGCAATGCCGCAGCCGTTGATGCCGCCGCCTATGACGAAAACGTCGTAGGGCTCCAAGTCTGACAAGCGTATCCTCCCGTTTTCGCAATGCAGCATTTTTGTCTATCTGCGAAAACGATATCAGCGTAATTTGCGCCAAAACGAATGTCAAACGAAAGTTAACGAACGTAATTCGCGCTCCCGCCGGCGCGCGGGTGCGCCGGTTCCGGGCTCTCGCAAAGCACCTTTGATTTCAGGCGCTTGCGCCGGTTTCCACAAGAGCAACGTCGTTTTCGACGCAGATACGGCGGATTGTCGGCTTGTCGCAGACGTCCGTCACGAAAGTGTTGATCTGAGACAGATGCCCCATGCGAACCGGAGCCGTGCGCTCGAATTTCGTCCTGTCCGAGACCAGTATGACGTGGCGGGCATTGGCCATGATCGCCTGCGCGACCTTCACCTCCCGGAAGTCGAAGTCCAGCAGAGCTCCATCCTCGTCGATCGCCGACGTGCCGACAACAGCGAAATCCACCTTGAACTGGCGGATGAAGTCGACCGCCGCCTCGCCGATGATACCGCCGTCGGACGTGCGAACCACACCGCCGGCGATTACCACCTCAAACTGCGGGAAGGGGCGCATCCTGTTGGCAACATTGATGTTGTTGGTGATCACCATCAGCTTGCTGCGGCTGAGAAGCGCTTCGCTGACGGCCTCTGTCGTCGTTCCGATATTGATGAATAACGACGCCTCGTCAGGGATCAACTCGGCGGCGGCCTCGCCAATGAGTTGCTTCTCCCCAGCAGCTATCTGTCGACGCTGCTCGTAGAGCATGTTGTGGGTCGACGAGGGAAACAGCGCGCCGCCGTGAATGCGTGTCAGAATGCGCCGCTCGCACAGATCGTTCAGATCTTTCCGGACTGTCTGCGGCGTGACGTCGAACTGCAGGGCCAGCTCTTCGACCATGACCCGGCCGTCGCGCCGGGCCTTCTCCACGATCTCTGACTGTCGCGGCGGAAGATACAAAGGGCTGCGCTCCTGCGTTCGGTTAGGTTCGGTTTGCTTCCGCTATCACAGAAATTCGAAACAATACAGAATTTGGTTTCGAACCTCGCGAAACGGTGGATTAGTTGCACGATACTGCGGCGCAGCAACGTATTGCGGCGCTTCGCCATTGAACATGCGGCGCTAATGGCGCAAACACTAAATCGATTGATACCCTCCAGAGGCTTCTATGGCAGACAAAGGCGACAAGCCCGCACTTCGTTCGCGGCAATGGTTCGACAATCCCGACAACCCGGCTATGACGGCGCTATATCTTGAGCGCTATCTCAATTACGGTCTGACCCGCGAGGAACTGCAGAGCGGCAAGCCGATCATCGGCATTGCACAGACCGGCTCCGACCTTTCGCCCTGTAACCGCCACCACATCGAACTCGCCAAGCGGGTGCGTGACGGCATCACCGCCGCCGGCGGTCTCTGCATCGAATTCCCCTGCCATCCGATCCAGGAGACAGGCAAACGCCCGACAGCCTCGCTCGACCGCAACCTCGCCTACCTGTCGCTGGTTGAGGTGCTTTACGGATACCCACTCGACGGCGTGGTGCTAACGATCGGCTGCGACAAGACCACGCCGGCACTGTTGATGGGTGCGGCAACAGTCAACATCCCTGCTATCGCCTTGTCGGTCGGCCCCATGCTCAATGGCTGGTTCCGCGGCCAGCGAACGGGTTCCGGCACGATCGTCTGGAAGGCGCGCGAACTGCTCGCCGCCGAGGAAATCGACATTGACGGCTTCACCGAAATCGTTGCCTCAGCTGCACCGTCCACCGGCTATTGCAATACGATGGGCACAGCCACCACCATGAACAGTCTGGCCGAAGCGCTGGGCATGCAATTGCCGGGCTCCGCCGCCATACCGGCGACGTACCGCGAACGCGGCCAGATGGCCTACCAGACCGGCCGCCGCATTGTGGACATGGTGCACGAAGACCTGAAGCCGTCCGACATCATGACGCGTGAGGCGTTCGAAAACGCGATTGTAGTCAACTCCGCGATCGGTGGCTCAACCAACGCGCCGATCCACCTCAACGCGGTTGCGCGCCATCTCGGCGTCGAACTGACGAATGACGACTGGCAGCGGCTCGGCCACAAGGTGCCGCTGCTCCTGAACCTGCAGCCGGCAGGTGAATATCTCGGCGAGGATTACCACCATGCCGGCGGAGTGCCCGCTGTGGTGGCCGAATTGATGAAGGCAGGCATGCTTCCGAACCCCGGGGCGCTGACGGTCAATGGCGAGGCCATCGGCGACAATTGCCGCAACGCCGAAAACATGGACAGTAAGGTGATCCGGCCGGTTTCGGATCCGTTGCTGAAAGATGCGGGCTTCATCAACCTGCGCGGCAACCTGTTCGACAGCGCCATCATGAAGACCAGTGTGATCTCGGAGGAATTCCGGAACCGGTATCTTTCAAACCCTGACGATCCGGATGCCTTTGAGGGTACCGCGGTCGTATTTGAGGGGACCGAAGACTACCATCACCGCATTGAGGACCCCGATCTCGGGGTTGATGAGCATTCGGTCCTGTTCATGCGTGGAGCCGGCCCTGTCGGCTATCCGGGTGCAGCCGAAGTGGTGAACATGCAGCCGCCGGCGAGCCTGCTGAAGAAGGGCGTTCACTCATTGCCCTGCGTCGGCGATGGCCGCCAGTCCGGCACCTCCGGCTCGCCCTCCAT
This sequence comes from Rhizobiaceae bacterium, assembly GCA_965232405.1. Taxonomy (GTDB): domain Bacteria; phylum Pseudomonadota; class Alphaproteobacteria; order Rhizobiales; family Rhizobiaceae; genus RCIO01. The sequence goes on along the minus strand of OZ246966.1, from coordinate 2,549,317 downwards.
CCTCAACGCATCGCCTGAAGCGGCGGTTGGCGGCGGACTGGCGCTGGTCAAGACGGGTGACCGCGTCCGTATCGATCTGAGGAAAGGCGAAGCCAATATTCTGATATCCGACGAGGAACTGGAAAAGCGTCGCGCTGAACTCAAGAGCAATGGCGGTTTCCCCTACCCCGATCACCAGACCCCCTGGCAGGAAATCCAGCGCGGCATGGTCGACCAGCTTGCGCAAGGCATGGTGCTTAAGCCGGCGGTCAAATATCAGCGCATTGCGCAGACCAGCGGCATCCCGCGCGACAATCACTGAGGCCTTATTTCGGGCTCGGCTGAATGGCAGCGATATCTGCGTCGATACCGGGCTTGTATGCCCGCGGGGTTGCCCCGCGCGTTCCGGCATCCATTCGTCGCCGATTGCTGTTCGCTGACAGCCGGTGGCCCGATGCCTCGCCAGCGTCCGAGCGGTTCGCCCGACAGGCTCCGGGGTGATATCCTTTCCTATCGGAAAGGAAGCTCGATATGCCCGTAACGGTTGGTGCGCATCATCTGACATTGTTCACACACGACATGGACCGGCTCATTCGCTTTTATGAAAAGGTCTTCGACGCGGAAACGATGTTCGATCTCTCCGAGCCCGGCCCCGGCGGCGGCACGCTTCGCCATTCGCTCATCGACCTTGGCGGCGGTTTTGCCCTGCATCCCTTCCAGATGCCGGAACCGACTGGATTCGAGGCGGGGTCGATGCAGATGGGAAAGCGCGGCCACATCGATCATCTTGCACTGAAGGTCGACAGCGAGGAGAAGCTGCAGGAGATCAGGCGGCGCCTCGTGCAGGCAGGCGCATCGGACGGCACCATTACCGATTTCGGCGCCGTTCGCCTCGTGAACTTCGAGGATCCGGACGGGATGGAGGGCGAGGTCGCACGCTGGACCGGATCCCGCGACGTGCTCGGCTTTGAGGACCGCAAACAGGAATTCTGGCCAGGCTGACGGACTGACGTCATCCCGGCAACCCTCCTCAGAAGCGCGACAACTCCCGCCTGACCTTGTCCTGAAAGGCCTTCAGCCGCGTCTCGTCGTTGTTGTTCATGTCGTAGAGCGCCAGGTATTTCGGTCTCGGTGCTCCGCGGAAGGTCACCCATGCCCAGCGCTTGGCCAGCAATCTGGGCGGGTCGCCCATCACCATGGAGCGCCAGCGCGTGCCGCCATAGGTGGTGATGAACGCCGCCTTGCGGATCTTCTTCAGCTTCGGCACGAGCCGGCCATTTTCGGATCCCTCGGACATCTCAAAGGACACGCCCGGCATGAATACCCGGTCGAAATAGCCCTTGAGGATCGCCGGGTAGCCGAAGTTCCAAACCGGATGCACGAAAACGATCCCTTCCGCCGCCAGCAGCCGGTCGACATAGGGTCTGAGGCATTCGGTAACGTTGTCCGGCACATCGTGATAGTTCAGCCGCTCCTCGCGGCTCATCACGGCGTTGAAATTCTCATCATAGAGATTGAGCGCGTCGACCTCGTGCCCGGCCGCCTCCAGCGTTTCGCAGACAATGTGAAAAAGCGATCTGTTGAAGCTTGTCTCCACGGGATGTGCGTGGACGACATGGACGCGCATCAGGCGGCACCTCGCGTTTCAAGCGCCGAAAACAGCCACACGCGGCCGGATTCGAAATCGAAATTGGGATCGTCCCACGCAATCATCTTGCCGGGATTGAGCAAGCCGCGCGGATCGGCTTCGCGCTTGAAGGCAAGCTGTGCCTGGTCGGTTCTTTTCATGCCGCCCTCCTCCAGCGTGTACCGGTGCGGATTGAATACCAGACACTCATTGTCCTCGTGAATACGGATGATCTCCTCCAGCCGCTCCTCGTTCGTGTAACGCACGATCGGAAGTCCGGAGAACACGATCCTCCCGTCAAAACGGATCATCTCGATATGCATGGGCATCTCGTCGCCGAGAATGCCCATGATCTTCACCACATGATCCAGCGACGGATATTGCGTCTGCAGATAGGTGATCGACGGATCGATCTTGATCCCGCGCAGGGTGGTGTGGTTCCAGGTGTATTCGTAGATCGGCGGCAGCCGCCGCTTGAGTTCCTCATCTGCCGTATCGCTGCGATAGAGCGTTTCCGCGCCGTGGTGGTCGATATAGAGTTGCAACGCCTCGACCGAGTTCGGCGCGACCATGATCAGCACCACCGCCTGATCCGGTTTCAGGAAGGGCTGGTAGCGGGTGAACCAGTCCTGCGCGATGGGCGCTGCCATCGGCGACACTTCCTTGAGCAGAATGCCGTCCTGCCGCGCGATCGCCTCGCTAAACCGTAAGGAATCGATTACATTATCAAACCCGACCACGACTTCGACCCAGTCATGGGCTGGCGCCAACGGCATCTCCACCTCGACGATAATGCCGTTTGTGCCATAGGCATGTGCGACCTTCAGGATATCGTTGCCCTTGAGGTCCAGCTCGAGCGGTTCTTCCTCGCAAGTGATGACCTTGAGGCCCAGTATGTTGCCCGCATTGCGCAATCCGCCCCAGCGAATGGAGCCGACGCCACCAGAGCCGCCGGCTACAAAGCCGCCAATGCTAGCAAGCCTGTAGGTCGAAGGGTGAAAGCGCAGTTCGCCGCCAACCGCGGCCTTGGTCTCTTCGTCCAGCTTGCTCATGATGGTGCCCGCACCAGCGCGCACCCGGTCCGGCTTGATGTCGATCACCGTGTCGAGCAGCTTTAGATCAAGCATCGCGCCGCCCGACAGCGGCATGGCCTGCCCGTAATTGCCGGTGCCGGCACCGCGCGGCGTAATCGGCACTTCATATCTGTAAGCAGCTGCTAACGTTGTCTTCACGTCGGCATTGTTGCGCGGCGTCACGATGAGGTCGGCGGTCACATGCTCAAGCGTCGATTTGAGCCACGGTGAAAACCAGTAGTGATCGCGGCTTTTCTGCTGCACGAGCCGCGGGTTGTCCTCTACCGGTATGTCGCCCAGCGCGGTACGGAAACCTGCAAGATCCATCAAGCTGCTCCCACGGTCATCAAGTCATCCAGTTCGCGGTAGTCCGGCAAGGTCCGGTCGATTTCGATACCACCCCTGAGCACCACCCGGTCGGACTGCGGCCGCGCCATCAGTTCGGTCCAGTCGCGCGCCCTGAACAGGATCAGGTCGGCCGGTTCGCCGGAAACAATAGTCGCCTTGTAGGCAAAGCCGCCAAAGGCGGCCGGGCTGGCGCCAACCGCTCGCGCCCATGTCCAGGCACTGTCGGCTGGGTGGTCGAAATGCAGGATGCGCGCGCCCTCGCGCAAAACCTCCAACCCGTCGAGATCGCCATAGGCGTAGAACGGATCGCGCGTATTGTCGGATGCAATCGCCACCGGCGCGCCAGCTGTTCGCAGTTCGTTGAGCGGCGTCACCCCGCGCCAGCGCGGCGTGCGCACCGCGTTGCCGTTGTGACGGTCCTGCAAATACATGTTGCACATGGGCAGCGAGATGACGGCGATGCCGGCTTCCGCAACCTTTTCGATGGTCGCTCGCGCCGTTGCCTCCTCCTGAACCGCGAGCGAACAGCAATGGCCGGCAGCAACGCTGCCCACGAAGCCAGTCTCGATCACCGCGTCGGCCAGATACCTGAGCGACTGCGCCGAAGGGTCGGCTGTTTCATCGCAATGCAAATCAAGATCCAGACCGGCCTCGCCTGCGGCTTCCACGGCGGCGAAGATCGCCTTGCGCGCTTCTGAATACTCCGCCACCGCGCCGCCGAAAATGCCGCCTGCCGCCTTCACACGCTCGGCCACATGGCGGGTCGTGTCGCGTTCAAGCAGATGGTCTGGCCCCAACAGCGAAACGCCCTGCAACTCAATGCGGCCGGCCCATTCGGCCCGTACCTCCTCGAACACGTCCCATGTCACGTCGCATTGCGGCGGGCCGCTGTCGAGATGGGTGCGGATCGCCGCGGTGCCGTGCGCGAATGCTGAGCGCAGCGAGAAGTCCATGCGCCGCGCCACGTCGCCGGCCGACCAGTTCGCCACGCGATCTTCCATCACCGACATCAAGGCACCCATCCAGGTGCCGTCGGGATTGGCTTTGCGCGGCCAGATATGGCCCTTGTCGAGGTGTGTGTGCACATCAACGAAGGCCGGCAGTACCAGCCCGCCATCCAGATCGCGGATTTGCATACCAGCCGGCGTTTGCGCACCCGAAGGCTGGACCGCCTCGATCATGCCGCCGGAAATGGTGATGTCGACCCGCCGCAGGGTGCCAGACGCCGCCTCGCCGGCCACGCTGGCCGGCACGGTTGCATTGGCGAGTATGAGTGTGTCCCCGGACCTCGCCATAATCAGTTCTCCCTCCGCACGGCGCTCTCATGCCAGCGGCGAAGCGACAGCCATGAGATGAGCGAGGTGAGACCGAAGATCGCCACGCCGGTCGCCGTCAGCAGAACAAGGGCGGCAAACAGGCGCGGAATATTGAGCCGGTACTGGCTTTCAAGCAGCCGGAAGGCGAGGCCCGAACCGGCGCCGGCCGAACCGGCGGCAAATTCGGCGACGACGGCGGCGATCAGCGCCAGCCCGCCGCCGATCCTCAGGCCCGCCATGAAATAGGGCAGCGAGGCCGGCAGCTTGAGGTAGAGCAGCGTCTGCCAGCGCGAGGCGCCATAAAGATCGAACAGGTTGAGCAGATTGTGGTCGACGCTTTTCAGCCCCTGCACCATGTTCGAAAGGATCGGGAAGAACGCGACCAGAAAAGCGCAGATCAGCAGCGCGGTCTGCGTGTCCGGAGCATAGATCAACAGCAGCGGCGCGATCGCGATGATCGGCGTCACCTGCAGGATGACGGCAAACGGGAACAGCGCCAGCTCAATCCAGCGCGACTGCACAAGGATGATCGCCAGCCCGACACCACCGACCAGCGCCAGGAAAAGCGCGGTGAAAGTAATGCGCACGGTCACCAGCAACGCGGGCGCCAATGTGCTCCAGTCGTTCCAGAGAGACGATGCGACCGCCAAGGGGCTCGGCAGGATGTAATGCGGCACCTCGTTGATCACGACATAGAGGTGCCACAGAACGATAGCGCCGACGAACATGCCGACCGGCACCGCGATACGCAGAAATCGCTCCGAAATGGTCACACGTGGCGGTGGCCGCGGGGCTTCTTCCTCGCCCGTCGCTTCCATCTGGCTGGATTGGCTGGTTGTCGCTTCAGCCATGTGCGACCTGCCCCATATGGATCGCGTTCTGCAGCGCCTCGGAAACGCTGGCGCAGGTTTCGCGGTATTTTTCCGACACCCGGTAGCTCTCGTCACGCTGCTCCGGCGGGTCAAGCGCAATATCGGTATAGACCTGTCCCGGCCGCGCCTTCATCACCACGATGCGGTTGGACAGATAGGCGGATTCATAAACCGAATGCGTGACGAAGATGACCGTCACGCCGGATTGCTTCCACAGCATCAGCACATCGTCATTGAGCTTTTGCCGGGTGATCTCGTCCAGCGCCGCGAACGGTTCGTCCATCAGCAGAAGCTTCGGCTTGGTCACCAGTGCACGCGCGATCGAAACGCGCATCTTCATGCCGCCAGAAAGCTCGCGCGGATAGGCCTCAGCAAAGTCCGCCAGCCCGACCAGCGAGAGCATTTCCATGACTTCGCTTCTGACGGCGTTCTTCGATTGCCCGCGCAATTTCATCGGCAGGTAAACGTTGCCGAACACCGTCTGCCACGGCATCAGCGTCGGCTCCTGGAAAACGAAACCGACATCGCCTTCGGGTAGTCCCCGCGCATTGATCTTGGATGACGGCCAGTCGATTGTGCCCGTACTCGGCTCGCCGAGACCGGCAATGATGCGCAACGCGGTGGACTTGCCGCAGCCGGACGGTCCAAGCAGGCTGACGAACTCGCCCGCGCCGACATCCATGGTCATATCGGTCAGCGCCACGGTGCCGTTGGAAAAGACCTTCGACACTCCGTTCATCGACACGACCTTGCGCCCATGCGCGAGGGCCGTTGAACGCGCACCCTTCGCTTCAACCGCGAGATTCAACTGGCCGGCCTTCCCGTTCGATGGTCTTTGACGGCCGCCTCAGGGCGACCGTCGTTTCGAGCATTGCCTCGTTACTTCACGAGGTCCTTGCCAAGGCCCTGGCAAACGAACTCGGTCGAATAGGCCTGGCTGACATCGATGCCGGCCTCGAACACACCAACCTCGACCATCTGGTCGTAGAAGGACGACCAGCGTTCGTCGGTCATGCAGCCGATACCCTTGTCCTCGGCATCGCCGGAAATCACGATGCCATACTCTTTCATCTTCTCCAGCGAATAGGCCAGCTGCCCGTCGGTCATCTCCGGATTGTCAGCCTTGATCAGCTCGTTTGCAGCCGCGTTGTCGCCGTAGAGATAATTGTACCAGCCGACGATCGTTGCTTCCACGAAGCGTTTGGCGACGTCCTTGTTCTCTTCGTACCACGGCTTCATCGTCTCGATGGTGGTGGAATAAGGCGCGAAACCGTTGTCTGCCAACAGGAACACCACGGGCGCCCAGCCGGTCTGCGTCTCGATCTCGTAGGGTTCCGAAGTCAGGTAGCCCTGCTGAACCGCCTTTTCGTCGGCGATGAACGGCGCAGGGTTAAAGGTGTAAGGCTCGTACATCTCGTCCGAGAAACCCTCATAGGCCGATTTCATCCAGGTGAAATACGAAATGAAGCCGTCCTTCGAGAGGATCAGCTTGCTGGCCTTCGCGAGGTCGGCAAAGGTCTCGAATCCCTGATCGGGATGCGCGAGCAGCACCTGCGGGTCTTTCTGGAAGATCGATGCCAGAGTGAGCGTCGGGATACCTTCCTTGACGGCGTCGATCGCCTGCGTCGGCCCGCCCATGTAAAACTCGATCTGGCCGCCGACCAGAAGCGAACGGTTGGCCGCCTGCGGACCACCCTGCCGGATGGTCACGTCCAGCCCGTATTTCTCATAGGTGCCATCGGCGACGGCCTGGTAGTAGCCGCCATGCTCGGCCTGTGCGAGCCAGTTGGTGCCGAAGGTGACCGCATCGAGCGCCAGCGCGCTGGTCAGCGAAGCGGAAAGGGTGAAAGCCGCGAGGCCGGCCGCGGCGAAAACTTTGCTAATGAGATTGGACATCGAACAACTCCGGGGTGAGGCGCGAAACGGTCGCAAGTGCCGCTTTTCAATCCGCCAGTGCGGGGCATCCAAAACCTTATCCGAACGATATCCGTTGTGAAGCCCAAAAATTCATCATTTTCGATTGTGCACTCATCTTGTGCAGAATTGCGCCCTGCGGGCTTTTCATGCCTTTGATTGCGGCCTAGCATCGTCATCCTTCATTCTGCGAAGTCTCCCATGTTCCATCCGCTTGTACCCGGCTCCATTCACCCGCCATTTTCGGCCTACAGTCACGGCGCTATTGTCGACGGACCAGCGCGCATCGTGTTTTGTTCCGGCCAGCTCGGCATTGCCGCCGACGGCACAATCCCGCCGGATTGCGCCGCACAGGCCGAGCTTTGCTTTGAAAACATCCGCGCAGTGCTTCAAGAAGCGGGCATGGATCTCGGCAACATTGTCCGCATCAACACCTATGTAACCGGCCGCGAACATCTGGCGGAGTATATGAAAGTACGAAACGCGCTGTTTTCGGACCCTCTGCCGGCTTCAACGCTGATGGTCGTTTCGGGATTTGCGAGACCGGAATTTCTGGTCGAAGTGGAAGCGGTGGCCGCCGCGCAAACCCTGCCTGACGGGAGCGACAAGTGACGCGCAAGATCTGGTGGAACGACTTTACCGCGCCCGACTTTCTGGACCTCGATCCCGAAGCGACGATCGCCATGATCCCGATCGCGGCGGTCGAACAGCACGGCCCGCATCTGCCGGTCGGCACCGACACAATGATCAATCAGGGCTTCCTCGACCTGTTGGTCGAGAAGCTGCCGGACGACCTGGCCCTGCGTATTCTTCCGATCCAGTCGGTCGGCAAGTCGAACGAGCATGTCTGGGCGCCTGGCACCCTGACCCACACCGCCGCAAACCTGATCGAGGGTTGGACCGAACTCGGCCTGTCGGTCGCACGCACCGGCATTCGCAAGATCGTTTTCGTCAATTCGCATGGCGGCAATGTCGAGATGATGGGCATTGTCGCGCGTGAGCTTCGCGTCCGCGCCGGAATGCTGGCGGTCAAGGCAGGCTGGCACTTCCCCATGCCTGACGACCCTATTTCGGATCAGGAACGCCGCCACGGCATTCACGGCGGTGAGGTGGAAACGGCGCTCATGCTGCATTTTCGGCCGGACACGGTCGACATGTCCAAGGCTGTTGACTTCGTCTCTGTCGCGGCGAAGGACGAGCAGCGCTTCACGCATCTGCGCCCGACAGGCACGTTGTCCTACGCTTGGGTGGCGAACGATCTCAATCCCGCCGGCGCGGTGGGCGACGCGTCCAAGGCGAGAGCGGAACTCGGCAAGCGGATCGCGGAACACCAGGTGGCGAGCATGATCGAACTGCTGCGGGACGTTCAGAAAGCTGATATTCCCGCGCCCGTCGATATCCGGCCAGCGCCGTAAGGTCTAACCATGTCTCGCAAATCAATCGAACTGTTCGACCTGACCGACCGCGTTGCGCTGATCACCGGTTCAAGCCGCGGTCTCGGTCTGGCAATTGCGCGCGCACTGGCGGAAGCCGGTGCTACTGTTGTTCTCAATGGTCGCGACGAGGCAATACTGACCGCCGCCGCCGCGACACTGGAGAAGGACGGGCTCTCAGTCGCGGCCGCGGCCTTCGATGTCACCGACCCGAATGCGGTGAACACGGCCATCGGGCAGATCGAGGACAGGCATGGCCCGCTGGCTATCCTGGTCAACAACGCCGGCATCCAGATACGACGCCCTCTTGTCGAGTTTTCGACCGATGACTGGCAGCGCATCTTCGCCACCAATGTCGACAGCGCCTTTTATGTCGCGCAGGCGGTTGCAAAGCGCATGATCGGGCGCGGACACGGCAAGATCATCAATATCGGCTCGGTCCAGTCCGAACTCGGCCGCCCGTCAATCGCGCCCTATGCGGCGACCAAGGGGGCGATAAAGATGCTGACACGGGCAATGGCGACTGAATGGGGACCGCTTGGGCTTCAGGTCAACGCAATTGCACCCGGCTATTTCGACACAGATCTCACCGCGGCACTGGTCGAGGACGAGGCCTTCAGCGAATGGCTTTTCAAACGCGTTCCGGCCGGCCGCTGGGGCCGCCCTGAGGAGCTCGGAGGCGCTGCAATCTTCCTGGCTTCCGACGCCTCTTCATTCGTCAACGGACACTTGCTGATGGTCGATGGCGGGATGACGGCTTCGGTCTAGACGCGGTTCCTATGCCTCGCCATGTTACCGACATTTAATGATTTCCCTGATGCCTTGCCGTAATTTCACTGTCATAACTGGACTTGATGCCGGCGAGTATTCGCGCCGCATTGTGTCTTGGCCCACATGCTTCGCGCCCTTGCAGTCGGGTTTCTGAAATAGCAACCGTTCCCGTGTTTGAAGCGCGCAGTGCCATCTGGAGACGCGAATGGCAGTCTGGAAACAGCTCCTCATATCGCTTGCGGTAATTGCCGCAGCCGTCGTTCTGTGGGCAAAATTCTTCCCTGGCGCCTCCGGCACACTGGCCAATCTGGGGCTTGACTGGGTTCCGTTCGCGAGCGCTACGGGGGAGCAACCTGCAGGCGATCCGCGCCGGCGCGGCGGAGGCGGGTTTCCGCAACAGGCTGTCGTGGCCGAACCCGTCACCACCGCCACGATCAACGACAGTCTGACGGCCATCGGTACAGGTCAAGCCATTCAGTCGGTTGTGGTCACGCCCTTTGCGTCCGGCCGCCTGACGGAAGTCGCCGTAACATCGGGGGCAAGCGTGACAGCTGGCCAGACCATAGCCCGGCTCGATTGCGAAGCCGAAGAAATCGCCGTCGATCGCGCGCGTATCGCGCTCGAGGATGCCGAGGCCCGGCTTGAGCGCATCATGGCGCTGCGCTCGTCCAACACTGTTACCGCCGTTCAGCAGACCGAAGCCGAGCTTGCTGTCGAGAACGCCCGGCTCGCCCTGCGCGACGCCCGGCTGACCCTCGACCGCCGTTCCATCGTTGCGCCGATTTCCGGCACGGTGGGCATCTTGCCGGTCACCGCCGGCAACTACGTCACCGCGCAGACCGAGATCGCGACCATCGACGACCGGTCGCAGATCCTCGTCGATTTCTGGGTTCCCGAGCGCTATGCGGGCCTGATCGTCGTTGGCGCGCCGGTCGAGGCGACTTCCATTGCCCGCCCGAGCGATGTCTTCACAGGAAAAGTCGGCGCTGTCGACAACCGGATCGATGAACAAAGCCGCACGCTCCACATACAGGCGCTGATCGAGAATCCTGACGACTCGCTGCGTGCCGGCATGTCCTTCCGCGTCAACATGCGCTTTGCGGGCGACGTCTATACCGCGGTCAATCCGCTTTCGATCCAATGGGGATCGGACGGCGCTTATGTCTGGTCGATCAATGATGGCATCGGCCAGCGCGTTCCCGTCCGCATTATCCAGCGCAACACGGACACGGTGCTGATCGACGCCGAAATCGAACCGGGCGCAATGGTGGTGACGGAAGGCATTCACTCCGTGCGCGAGGGCCAACCGGTCCGGACCGTGGGACAGGAACCGCCGGCAACATCTGAGGCCGAACCCGTCGAACAGCGCCGGCGCGGCTCCTGAGGGGGACGGATGCGATGACGGCAGGTGACAACAGGACGGGCGCCGAAAACGGCATTACAGCGCTTTTCGTTCGCCGCCCGGTGCTGGCCTTCGTGCTCAACACGCTCATCGCCGTTGCGGGCCTTGCAGCCCTGTTCGGCGTCGAAATCCGAGAACTGCCCGACGTCGACCGTCCCGTCATCACCGTGCGCGCCGACTACAATGGCGCTTCGGCCGAATCGATCGACCGCGAAGTAACCGCCATTCTCGAAGGCGCCGTTTCGCGCGTATCCGGCGTGAAGTCGATTTCGTCGAGTTCCTCGTTCGGCGACAGCCGGGTGACGGTGGAGTTCGGCGACGGCGTCGATCTCGATACCGCCGCGTCCGACATGCGCGACGCCGTTGGCCGGGTCGCCAACCAGTTGCCCGACGACATCGAAACGCCGCGTATCATCAAGGCCGATGCCGACGCTTCCGCCGTTGTGCGGCTGGCGGTCACCTCCGACCGCATGACCATTCAGGACATGACGGTGCTGGTTGAAGACCAGATCGTCGACACCTTCGCTGCCGTGCCGGGCGTGGCGGATGTGCAGGTCTATGGCGACCGCGACAAGATTTTCCGCATCGACATCAATCAGGCCAGGCTGGCGAGCCTCGGCCTCACCATTGCGGATATCCGTCAGGCGCTGGCCTCGGTCTCGTTCGACACACCTGCAGGCTCGCTGACCAGCAATACGCAAGACCTGATCGTGCGGGCGACAGCGTCTGTCACGACGCCGGACGAGTTCGCAAACCTGATCATCAATCGTCGGGTCCGGCTGGGCGACATTGCTACCGTTACGCTGGGAGCAGACATCAACGAAACCCAGCTACGCGCCAACGGTCAAACGGGCATCGGCCTTGGCATCGTTCGCCAGGCACAATCCAACACGCTGGAGATTTCGGCCGGCGTTCGCGCAGCAGCCGAAGAGGTCCAGAAGCGGCTGCCCGAGGGCATGACGATCCGCGTGACCAGCGACGATGCGACGTTCATCAACGGCGCCATACACGAGGTCGAGATTGCGCTCGGTATCTCGGTCACGGTCGTCCTTCTGGTCATATTCCTGTTCCTTTGGGACATCCGCGCCACCATCATCCCCGGCCTCGCCATGCCGGTCGCGCTGATCGGAACGATTGCGGCGATCTATCTTGCCGGCTTTTCGATCAACATTCTCACCCTGCTGGCCCTCGTGCTTGCCACCGGCCTCGTCGTCGACGACGCAATCGTGGTTCTTGAAAACATTGTTCGCCGCCGCAACCAGGGCATGGGCCCGCGCGCAGCAGCCGTGCTCGGCACGAAGGAAGTCTTCTTCGCAGTGGTCGCAACCACGGCGACACTGATCGCGGTTTTCGTGCCGCTCTCCTTCCTTCCGGGCCAGACCGGCGGTCTGTTTCGCGAATTCGGGTTCGTGCTGGCTATTGCCGTTTTCCTGTCATCGGTTGTCGCGCTGTCACTGTGCCCGATGCTTGCATCGCGTATGCTCGCATCCGGTCAGGGCAACCACCACTCCACCGGCGCGGCCGCCTCGTTCGGCGGTCTGCTGGCCGGCCTTTACCGCCGCCTTCTAGCCGCAAGCCTCAACGCGCCGCTGGTCGTGCTGGTGGTCGCCACGCTCTTTGCCGCTCTGGCGGCCGCACTGTTTCCGACCATTCGCTCCGAGCTCACGCCTCAGGAGGATCGGTCCGTCGCCTTCATGCGGGTATCGGCGCCGCAGGGAGTTAGTCTCGATTATTTCGCGCAGCGCATGCGCGAGATCGAAGCGCTTATCGAGCCGTTGCGCGAAACCGGAGAGGTCAGCAACACGTTCTCGATTGCGGGACGCGGTTCGCAAAACAGCGGTTTCGTAGTGATGACGCTTGAGCCCTGGGACGAGCGCGAACGTTCCCAGCAGGAAATCCTGGCCGACATCTCAAATCGCGTGCGCGACGTGCCCGGCGTCAGGGCGTTCGCTTTCCAACCCAACAGTCTCGGCATCCGCGGCGCGGGCAATGGTCTGCAGTTTGCCGTGGTCGGCAACAATTACTCGGATCTGGGCCAAGCCGCGGCGGCAATTGTCGCCGACATGGAGAACGATCCGGGCTTCCGCCAGCCGCGCCTATCCGACGAACCGACGCAACCGCAGCTGTCCGTTTCGATCGACAGGGAACGTGCATCCGAAATCGGTATCGACATCGCCGGCCTCGCCGAAGCAATGCAGGCCATGCTCGACGGCCGCCAGATCGGCACGGTGTTCGTCAACGACCGCAGCTTTGCGGTGAAGCTGGTTTCGACCACCAATCCGATCAACGACCCGACCGACCTTGAGAACATCTTCCTCAAGACTGGCGATGGCCGCTTTGTCCCGATTTCCACGATTGCCACACTAAAAGAGCAGGCGGTTCCACCGGCGCTGAACCGTGAGCAGCAGATGCGCTCCGTCAGCATCTCGTCTGCCCTTGCCGACGATTTCGCGCTCGGCAGCGCTTATGAACGCGTACTGGAGATCGCAGAGCCGCATCTGCCACCCGGCGCCCGCGTGATCCCGTTGGCCGAGGCAGCCACGCTTGGCGAAACGTCGAGCTCCATGTCGACCATATTCGGCTTCGCCATCGTCATCATCATTCTGGTGCTCGCCGCCCAGTTCGAGAGTTTTGTCTCCGCAATCATCATCATGGCGACCGTGCCGCTCGGGCTCGCGTGTGCGGTCTTTGCGCTTCTGCTCACCGGCACCAGCCTCAATGTCTACAGCCAGATCGGCCTCGTCATGCTTGTCGGCATCATGGCCAAGAACGGCATTCTGATCGTGGAATTCGCCAACCAGCTTCGCGACCGCGGGATGGATGTACGCACGGCAATCGAAGAGGCGTCCAACATCCGCCTGAGGCCGGTCGTCATGACCATGATCTGCACCATTATCGGCGGCCTGCCGCTGGTGTTGGCCAGTGGCGCTGGCGCCGAGGCTCGCATTGCCCTTGGCTGGGTGATTGTCGGCGGCCTCGGCCTGTCGACCATATCGACGCTGTTCCTGACCCCGGTCGCCTATTTGATGCTCGGCCGTTTCGTCACGCCGAAGTCGCACGAGGAAGCACGGCTCTACCGCGAGCTGGATGAAGCCGCAGCCAAGGAAAACCCCGCTCCTGCGGAGTAGCCGTGTCGCGGTTTTTTTATCGTGGTGCGTCCTGCGAGGTTTCGCTTCGCAAAACGCCTCAGCATGAGGACGCTTGGGCGCACGACCTCCCTCATCCTGAGGCGCGAGCCCCGACTGACGCTACCGTGTCGGCACTAACCTCTAGAAGGCGAGCCTCGAAGGACGCACTTCGTTGCATCGGGCACCAACGCAAAAGGGCCGCGCGGTCTCCCGCGCGGCCCTTCGTCTTCAGGTGGCCGGGTCTTTACTGGCCCTGCATCGGGTCGATGCGCGAAACCTCAACCCACTTTCCGCCGTCGATCTTGGAGATGACGATCAGGTTGCCGCCCTGGTGGTCGGCGCCGACATCGATAGGCACATCGTTGATCACGTCGTCATAGGCCAGACCTTCCATCGCTGTGCGGAAGCTCTCCGAGGTGAGGTCCGGACCGGCAGCCTCGAGAGCGCGCACCAGCGTGGTCGCCGCGCTGTAGCCGAGCTGTGCTGCCGTGTCGGCGGGGTTGCCGGAATAGGCCTGATAAGCGTCAGCCCATTCCTTGACTTCCGGCACGTCGAGACGGTCTTCGAAATCGACCCAGCCGGCAGCCGCATAGTAACCTTCGGTCACGCCGCCGGGCACCTTGGCGACGGCGGTGTTGAAGCCGGCCGACGAACCGATGAAGGACACGTCGGTCCAGCCAAGTTTCTTGGCGGTACCGAAGGCAACGATCGTCTGGCGCACACCGATAGCGGTCGCGATGATGTCACAACCCGATGCCTGCAGCTTCTGGATCGATCCGACAAAATCCTGCTCGTCAGGCTTGTGGGTCGTCTCGTCGGCCCAGGTGAGTCCGAGTTCTTCAGCCTCGTCCTTGGCGCCCTGCTGGATTTCGAGGCCGAAGTCGGAAGGAATGTACATCGCACACACCTTCTCCGCACCCTTCTCCTTGGCGAGATAGTTGATACCCGCGCGGAGCTGGTCGTAGTAGGACGAGAAGCCCGCATATTTGTAGGTGATGTCGCCCTCAAGCATCTGCCGTGCAGCCGTCAGAGGCCCGACATTCGCCACTTCCTTTGCCTCCATCAGCGGAAAGCCGGCGATGTTGTGCGGCGTTCCGAGGTTCAGGATCATCGCGAACACCTTGTCCGAGTTGATCAGCTTGTTGAAGTTCTGGACCGCCTTGGGCACCTGGTACCCGTGATCTTCAACCACGAAGCGGATTTTGCGGCCGTGAATGCCACCCGCATCGTTGACTTGGTCGAACAGCATCTGCGCGGCCTTGATCGCACCGACGTTGAACGCGGCAAAGATGCCGGACAGGTCGCCGTTCGAGCCGATGACGATCTCGTCATCGGAAACGCCCTGCGTTGCATGTGCCGCGCCTGCCATCCCGGCCGCGAGGCCAAGTGCAAGAAGCGACTTGCCGATAATGTGCTTCATGTCAGTTCCTCCTGGTTTGACTTTGCGAATGCTGGTCGCTCAACCATACATCGCGTCGATCAGCTTCTTATGTTTCTTCTCCACGAAGCTGCGTTTCAGCTTCATCGTGGCCGTTAGTTCCTCATCTTCGGGGGTCAACAGCACATCGATCAAGCGGAAATCCTTGATTTGCTCAACGCGGGCAAATTCCCGGTTGGTCTCGTCCACGATACCTCCAATCAGGTCACGCACCTCCTGCGCAGCGCATAGCGACTTGAAATTGTTGAACGGCACGCGCTTGTCCTGCGCGAACTTCTCGACATTTTCCTGATCGATCATGATCAGGCAGGTGAGGTATTTGCGCTGGTCACCAATCACCACCGCATCGGAAATGTAGGGCGAGAATTTGAGCCGGTTCTCGATCTCGCCGGGCGTGATGTTCTTGCCGCCGGCGGTGATGATGATGTCCTTGGCGCGGCCGGTAATGTAGAGATAGCCTTCATTGTCGATGCGCCCGACATCGCCGGTGTGAAGCCAGCCGCCTTCAGTGATCGTCTCTTCGGTCTTGTCCGGCTTGTTCCAGTAACCCTTGAAGACGTTCGGCCCGCGATACTGGATTTCGCCGTCCGGACCGAACCGCACTTCACCGCCGGGCACGACCTTGCCGATACTGCCCGTCTTGTTGTCGTCGACCAGATTGACCGAAATCACGCCCGAGCTTTCGGTCATGCCGTAACCTTCAAGCACGGAAATGCCGACGGCCTTGTACCATTTCAGCAGATCGGGAGAGATCGGGGCCGCACCCGTGGTGCCGCGCCGCAGCCGGTCGAAGCCGAGCAGCCTGCGCATGCCATGCAAAACCGTAAAGTCCCAGAACTTGTAGGCAAGCTGCGTGAAAAACGGCACCGGTTCGCCATTGTCGAGCGCCGCGCTGCGCTTCATTCCCGTCGCGATGGCGCGCCGGTATGCCCATTTTCCGATAGGCGTCGCCTCCTCGGCCATGATGGAGACGCGCGAATAGACCTTCTCCCAGACCCGCGGAACCGCGGTGAAGACATGCGGGCTGACTTCGCGCACATTGTCGAACACGGTTTCCGGGCTCTCGGCGAAGTTCACGATGGAGCCGTGGCCAACGGGCACGAAGACCGAGATCAGGCGCTCCAGAATGTGGCACAGCGGCAGAAAGCAGACTTGCTCGTCGGTCTCACCCACTGGCAGCGTCAGCGACGAGCCGATGATGGAGGCAATGATGTTTGACTGGCTGATCATCGCGCCCTTGGGCGGGCCCGTGGTGC
Source organism: Rhizobiaceae bacterium (assembly GCA_965232405.1). GTDB lineage: Bacteria > Pseudomonadota > Alphaproteobacteria > Rhizobiales > Rhizobiaceae > RCIO01. The sequence continues at coordinate 2,532,760 of OZ246966.1, read as the reverse complement.
CGGATGTATAGACGAGGATGGCCGTCTCGCCGGGCGTGGAACTGGCGATCTCTTCCTCGAACCGCTTCGGGTTCTCCTTCAGATATTCGCGCCCCAGCCGGTACAAATCGTCGATGAAGATGACCTGATCGTCCTTGAAGGCATGCAGCCCGTCACGGTCGTAGACGATGACCTTGGTGAGGCCTGGCATCTCGTCACGCACCGAAAGGAACTTGTCGAGTTGCTCGTCATTCTCGACAAACAGGAAGCGGCTGTCGGAATCGTTGACCAGATATTTGAGCTGCGAGGCGGAATCGGTCGCGTAGACGCCCGAAACGATGCCGCCGACGCACTGCACGCCAAGATCGGTGTAAATCCATTCCTTGTTGTCGTCTGACAGGATGGAGATCACCTCGCCGCGCTTCAGCCCGAGGGACAGAAGGCCTAACCCGATCAGCCGTGCGTGTTCGTAGAAATCGGTCCACGAATAGGCGAGCCAGATACCGAGGTCCTTCTCGCGGTGCGCGATCTTCTCGCCATACTTCTCGCAATTCTGTCGAAACAGCTTCGGCAGCGTGTCGCAACCGTCGAAATAGAACGGACCGGTTCCGCCAACTTCGGCATTGAAGCTGTGCCCGTTCAACGTCTGCTGTGGAGGCAGTTTCTCCGCGATCGTCATTGCGTGCTCCTCACAAATGCCGGCGTTCCCAGATGCCGACGCTGTTGTCTCAACGCCAGGTCTTCTTCTGTTTCCAGCGCTTCTGGCCGCGCTGCGATTCTTCCTTGATACCGAGATAGAACTCCTGCACGTCCTTCGACTGCAGGAGGCGCTGTGCGTCATCGGCCATGACGATGCGCCCCAGCTCCATCACATAACCGTAGTCGGCGACATTGAGCGCCACCATGGCGTTCTGCTCGACCAGCATCATCGTCACGCCCTGCTCCTTGTTGAGCCGGCGAATGATGCCGAAAATCTCCTTCACCAGCAGCGGCGAGAGTCCAAGGCTTGGCTCGTCAAGCAGCATGACCCTGGGTCGCGCCATCAGTCCGCGCGCAATGGCGAGCATCTGCTGCTGGCCGCCCGAAAGCGTGCCTGCGGCCTGACGGGCGCGCTCCTTCAGGATCGGGAAATAGGAGTAGACCATCTCCTCGTCTTCGCGGATGCCGGCCGTGTCGTTGCGCGTATAGGCGCCCATGCGAAGGTTTTCTTCGACGGTGAGAAGCGGGAAGACCTCGCGCCCCTCCGGCACGTGAACAATGCCAGCGCGCACGACCTGATCCGGATCCGATCCGGCGATGTTGCGTCCGTTGTAGAAGATCTCGCCCTTTTCCGGGTTCATCACGCCGGAGATGGTCTTCAGCAGGGTTGTCTTGCCCGCGCCGTTGGCGCCAAGCACGGTGACGATCTGGCCCTCGCGTACCTCCAGGCTGGCGCCGCGAATGGCGACGATAGGACCGTAATAGCTCTCAAGATTGCGCACAGACAGAACGGTGTCCGAAGTCGCTTCCTTGTCGATCTTTTCGGCGGTTTGCAGCATCAGGCCGATACCTTCTCTTCAATCTCGGTCGTGCCGATATAGGCCTCGACCACCGCCGGATGGTTCTGCACCTCGTGCGGCGTGCCAAGTGCCAGCATCTTGCCGTCGGCCAGCGCCAGCACGCGGTCGGAGACGGATGCAACAAGGTGCATGTCGTGCTCCACCATCAGCACCGTGATGCCCATCTGATTCTTGATGTCCTCGACCCAGAAGGCGACGTCCTGCGTCTCCTCGACCGACAGGCCGGAGGCCGGTTCGTCGAGCAGCAGAAGCTTCGGTTCGAGCGCGAGCGCGCGGCCCATCTCGACAACCTTGCGCACGCCATAGGGCAGGCCGGCAATATACTTCTCGCGGTAGGCCTGCAGGTCGAGGAAGTCGATAACCCGCTCCACCGCCTGGCGGTGCTTGCGCTCTTCCTCGCGCACACCAGGCAGGAAGAACACCTGGCTGAGCGGATTGCTCTTTCTGTGTCGGTGCCGCCCGACCAGAAGGTTCTGCAGCACGGTTGCCTGCTCGAACAGCTCGATGTTCTGGAAGGTGCGCGCAATCCCGAGCCCGGCGATCTCGTGCGAGCCGCGCGACAGGATGCTCTCGCCCTCGAAGCGGATATCGCCTTCGGCCGGTTCGTAGAAACGCGAAACCAGGTTGAACAGCGTCGACTTGCCGGCGCCGTTGGGGCCCACAATGGCGAAGACCTCGCCCTGGTCGACCGAAAACGAAACCTGGTTGACCGCGGTTACGCCGCCGAAGCGCAGTGTGACGTTATCAATCTCGAGAAGGCTCATCGCATTCTCTCCGTCTTTAGGTAGCTCTTCTGGCGGCGGAACATGTCGCGCCGATAGAAGGGGAACAGCTCGAAATAGGTGCGTATCTTCAGCCAGCGGCCGTAGATGCCCATCGGCTCGAACAGGATGAAGCCGATCAGGATCGAGCCGAAAATGGCCGTCTCCAGACCCGGGATTGCGATCGAGCTGACGCCCAGCGCGCCCGTCACCATGTCACGCGAAATGGCGATGGCCTGCGGGAGGATGGCAACGATCACCGCACCGAAGAACGCCCCGTGAATGGAGCCGAGGCCGCCAATCACGATCATCAAGAGCAGCTGGATCGAGATGATGATGTTGAACGTCTCATTGTTGAAGATGCCGGCAAAGTGCCCCATCAGTGCGCCCGCCAGCCCGGTGATACCCGCCGAGATACCGAACGAGATCGCCTTGGTCTTGGCGACATTGACACCCATCGCCCGCGCCGACACTTCGGAGTCCCGCACCGCGGCGAACGATCGCCCGAGTGAAGTGCGCAGGATGTTGCGGTAGGCAAGCACGACGAGGATGGTGACCACGAGCACCAGCCAGTAGAACAGGTCCGGCTGCGCATAACGGTTGATCGTCAGGCCGAAAATGTCGATGTCCGGCGCAAACAGGCCGATAACGCCGTTGGTCAGCGGTTCGGCAATCACGATCAAATCGTCGGCGAGGATGGAAATCGCCAGCGTACCGATCGCGAGATAGATGCCGTGCAGCCGTGTTGTCGGGATTGCGATCAGAACACCCGCCAGACCGGCGATGATGCCGCCCAGTGGAAACGCCAGAATGAATGGCAATCCGAGTTTTTCCTGCAGGAGAACGTTGGCATAGCAACCGACTGCGAGGAACGCGGCATGACCGAGGCTCGCCTGCCCGGTCTGGCCGACCAGTATCATCAGTCCCATGCCGGCAATCGCCCAGATCAGCATGTTGGTCGCTTCGCCGATCCAGAACGTGTCGAATATCCACGGCAGGATGATCGCCAGTGCCAGCAGCGCCACATACCAGCCCATCTGTGCGCCGTGGCGAAACAGGTTTATGTCGGCGTCGTAGCTTGTCTTGAATACCGTGCGCATCTGACCCTAGACCTTCTTGGAGTGGACCTGGGCGAGAATGCCATGCGGTCTGAATACGAGAATGATGAAGAGCAGCAGATAGGGCATGATCTGCGAGTATCCGGCCGCGATGTAACGCGCCGAGAACGGCTCGATCAGACCGACGATCAGACCGCCGAGCAATGCGCCCGGCAGTGAACCGAAACCGCCGATAACGGCAGCCGCGAATGCCTTGATGCCGAGCAGGCCGATAGAGGGTTCGATCGAACCCTTCGATGCGAACAAGATGCCCGCAACCGCAGCCACCGCGCCGGCCAGCGCCCAGATCAGCGAGTTCAACCGCTTCACGGGGATGCCCATATAGTAGGCGGCCAGCTGGTTTTGCGACGATGCCTGCATCGCAACGCCAAGGCGCGTCCGGTTGAAGTAGAAATAGAGCAGCAGGGTCAGAACCACCGTCACCGCGATAACGGACACTTCGTCCCAACCGAGCACCAGCCCGCCAAACCGCAGTTCCTGTCCCGCCAACGGCGATTCCAGCGATACCGGTTCATGTCCCCAAATGATGCCGGCAACGAAGCGCAGCACAAAGCCCAGCGCGATGGTGAGAATGACCACCGCAACCTGCGGCTGCCCGAACATCTGCCTCAGGATGAAGGTCTCGAGGAAGTAGCCGAACATGCCCATGATCAGGATGGCGACAGGAACCGCTATCCAGAATGGCCAGCCGAGATACTCGGCGTTGGTGAGGCCGAGGCAGACGAAAGCGCCGAGCATCATGAAATCGCCCTGGGCGAAGTTCACCTGCTCGGTCGCCTTGTAGATCAACACGAAACCCAGCGCTATCAGGCCATAGATACAGCCATTCGCCAGCCCGCTTACGACAAGCTGCAAGACGTCCAACGTCATTCCTCCCGTTGCGCCGCGCGATTCTGCGTCACGCTGGCAATTCAAATCCTATACAGGCTGCCGAACGTGGCAACCGATTGTTTTCACTACGGCGCGATGAACACCTTGCCGTTCGGTTTCGCCAGTTCGTCCGCCACGCGATCCATCGCTTCGCCAATCGGCACGACGGCGGTGACATCGGTCTTCCAGCGCCCGTCCGCGAAACGTTGCTGCGCCTCCATGACCGCCGCCATGCGCCGTTCAGGCGTCCCGCTTCGCATCCATTGCGTCAGCCAGAACCCCTCGATCTTCTTGTTCATGAAAATGAACTGGCCGGGTTCGCGGATCACAGTATCTGCAGGGTCGAGCCGGCCGTAGACAATCCAGCGCGCCCCCTTGCCCATCGCGTTGAACACGGCCGAGGCCACGGGACCGCTTACCGCATCGAGCAGGATGCGCGGCTTCTCCTCGCGGCAGATCGCGGCCAGTGCCTGCTCGAAACCATCCGCCGTGGCATTGAGAACATGGGCGGCGCCAAGCTTCTCCAAAAGCGGTATCTGGTCGTCGCGTCGCACAATGGCGATGGGGCGGTAACCCTCCTCATGCGCCACGCTGATCATCAGCTTGCAGAGCTGGCTCGCACCGGCCGTCACGATGAACGACTTCTCGCCCTCTTCCTTGACGATGCCGAACATGGCAAGCGCGGTGAGCGGGTTGACGATCATCGCCGCACCGTCCTCGTCGCGCAGCGCAGGCATCAAAGGGATGCAGGCAGCGGCTTCGGCAACCGCGTAGTCAGCCCAGGAGCCCCAGTTGGTCAGGCCCGTCGCAAACGCGACCCGCTGCCCGACCAGCCCTTTCGCAAGCGGATCGTCACCAGCGGCAATCACTTCCCCCACACCCTCGAAACCCGCCGGCTGCCCCTGCTTACGAGGCTGGCCATAGAGACCTTTCAGGAACATCACGTCGGACGGGTTGATGGAGGCGAGCTTCACCTTGATCAGAACCTGCGTCGGTCCGGGCTCGGGCACCGCGATCTGGCCCGGCTCCACATAGGGGCCCATTGCCTCGAGAACGGTTCCTGAGTGCTCGCGCGCATACCCTTCATTCTTCAGAAGTAGCGCGTTCATTGTGGTCGGCAATGTCATCGCTTCGCCCTCACGGTTCCAGTATCAGCTTGCCGGTAGCGCCCCGGCCGAGGATGCGTTGCAGCACCGAGGCGGCATCGGCCAGCCGGTAGGTGCCGTCGATCACCGGCTTGACCTTGCCTTCCATGTACCAGCCCATCAACTCGCGCATGTTGTCGGCATAAACGGCGGGCTCCTTGCGCGTGAACGAGCCCCAGAAGACACCGACGACGCTGAAGCCCTTCACCAGAGTCAGATTGACCGGCAGCTTCGGGATCGTGCCAGAAGCAAATCCGATGACGAGCAACCGGCCGCCCCAGCCCATCGAACGCGCCAGCGCGTCGAACATGTCGCCGCCGACCGGATCAAACGCCACATCGACGCCCTTTCCGTCTGTCGCGGCCTTCAAATCGTCGCGCAGATTGTCGTAACCGATCACCTCATCGGCGCCGGCATCCTTTGCGATCTTGCGCTTTTCTTCGGTAGAAGCCACGCCAATCACCCGCGCGCCCATCGTCTTGCCGATCTGGACTGCGGCAATGCCGGTCAGGCCAGACGCGCCGAGCACGCAAAGCGTTTCTCCCGACCGCAAGTTGGCGCGCTGCTTCAATGCGTGGTGCGATGTGCCGTATCCACACAGCAACGCGCAGGCGTCACCCGCGGGCATTCCGTCAGGCAATTTCATCACCCCTTGCTCGGGCGCCGCCAAGCGCTCTGCATAAGCGCCGAGCGAACCGACGGTGGCGGCACGGTCGCCGACCTTCAACGATTTCACGTCGTCGCCGACGGCGATGACCTTGCCCGCCATCTCCATGCCAGGGACAAAAGGCACTTCCGGCTTGAGTTGATAAAGCCCCTGAACCAGAAGCCCGTCCGGAAAGTTCATGCCGATCGCCTCGGCCTCGATGACCACCTCACCTGCCTTCGGCTCGGGATCCGGCCAATCGCCATATTCCAGGTTTTCGAGCGGACCGTAGTCGCGGGCGATGATTGCTTTCATTTTTCAGCTCAGACCTTTTGCTGAGTGTATTTCTTGAGTTCGGTGCGGGCGACCTGCCGGCGGTGCACCGCGTCCGGACCGTCCGCCAGCCTGAGCGTGCGCAGATGGGTCCACGAACGCGCAAGGGGCGTGTCCTGTGAAATCCCCTGGCCGCCATACATTTGAACCGCCTCGTCCGTGACCTTGAGCGCCACCCGGGGCGCGACCACCTTGATCTGGCTTATCCACGGTGCCGCGGCGCGCGGGTCTCCCTGGTCCATCATCCACGCCGCTTTCAGGCAGAGCAGCCGCGCCATTTCGATTTCCATGCGGCATTCCGCGATGATGTCGTAATTGGCGCCAAGCTTCGCGAGCGGCTGGCCGAATGCCTCGCGCCGCATCGAACGCTGGCACATCAGTTCCAGAGCTTTCTCCGCCTGACCTATCGCCCGCATGCAGTGGTGAATGCGGCCCGGCCCCAGCCGGCCCTGTGCGATCTCGAATCCGCGGCCCTCACCAAGGATCAGGTGATCCGCCGGTACGCGCACATTCTCAAACCGCATGTGCAGATGTCCGTGCGGCGCGTCGTCATCGCCGTAAACGGTCATAGCCCGCAGCTTGGTAATGCCGGGTGTGTCGGCCGGAACCAGGATCATGGAATGCTGCTGGTGCTTCGACCCCTCGGTCGAGGTCCTCACCATGACGATGTAGATCTTGCAGCGCGGGTCGCCGGCACCGGACGACCACCACTTTTCGCCATTGAGAACGTAGTGGTCACCGTCACGCTCGCAGCGCATTGAGATATTGGTCGCGTCAGACGATGCGACGTCAGGCTCGGTCATCAGATAGGCGGAGCGTATCTTGCCGTCGAGCAGCGGCTTCAGCCATTTTTCTTTGTGCTCGGCCGTGCCGTAACGCTCGATCACTTCCATGTTGCCGGTGTCCGGAGCCGAACAGTTGAAGGTCTCGGCGCCGAGATGCGCCTTGCCCATTTCTTCGGCCAGATAGGCATATTCGACCGTGGTCAGCCCGTAGCCCTGGTCGGAATTGGTGAGCCAGAAATTCCACAACTTGCGCTCGCGCGCCTTGGCCTTGAGGCTTTCGAGGATTTCGGTCTGGCGCGCCGTATAGCTCCAGCGGTCGCCGTCCTTGCCGATCTCGGAAAGAAACTCCTCTTCGACCGGCATGATGTCTTCGCGAACCATTGTCGCGACCTTTTCATGAAGCGGCTTCAGCCGCTCCGTCATTCCGAGGTCCATCGTGCTCATGTCGTTGTCTCTCCCTCAATGCCGCAAAGCCCGCCCTGCGCGAAGTCGACGACCTGCCATGCGAGCATGTCGAGATCGTCGTCCTTTTCGCCGTTACGAGGCGAGTACCAGAAAATAGGCGAATTGAGCGTCATAAACATAAGCTGGTTGGTGACGCTCAGATCGTCAAACTTGAACACGCCTTCCTCGCGGCCTTGCAGAAGCGTGTTGCGAAACAGCTTGCTGTAGCGCGATCGCGTATCAACGAGTTCGTTCAGAACAACGCGCTGCTCCGGCGTCGTTGCGCCGCGAAGGTGCATCTCCACACCGATCCACACCGCCCGTTGGAAGGGTTTGGTGGTGATCATCATGCGCGCATGCGTGAATGCCATTTCGCGCCAGCGGGGCAGTGCGTTCCCGGGCAGGTTGGCCAAGGGCTCAACCGCCTCGTAGATCATGTCCATCCCGGTGCGAAAGACGCCGGCGAACAGATCGCCCTTCGAAGAAAAGTGATGATAGATGCGGCCCTTGGTTGCGCCCAGGCTGCGCGCAACGTCGTCGATAGAAGTGGCGTTGTAGCCACGCGCCATGAAACATTGCGCCGCAGCCATCAGAATGTCTGCTCGCGAACTGTCAGGCACGACGTCATGAGCGCCTTGCGCCATGGAACCGGCTTCCTCCCGCCTTGTCGCCACCCGCTGTTGTTTTTTGTTTGCTCGAACGCGGGTTTACGGATAGCGAAAGAATGAACATACTACCGGGTATGTTGTCAACGCGGCTATCACGCATTCGCGAAGAGTACCGCGGTATAGGGAGGAGAAGATGGCGTATCTGGACGATCTGTTTTCAGTGAAGGGCAAGGTAGCGGTGGTGACGGGAGCGGCCACCGGCATTGGCCGTATGGCAGCAACCGGCCTGGTGCAGGGCGGCGCACGCGTGTTGATCGCCTCCCGCAAGGGCGAGCACTGCGAGGCAGTGGCCAAGGAGTTGAACGACCTAGGCGCGCCCGGAAGCGCAGAAGGATTTGCCGGCGATGTCAGCACCGAAGAAGGCATCGACGCGCTGGTGGCCACCATTCGCGAACGCACCGACGCACTCCACATTCTGGTGAACAACGCCGGCGTGTCATGGGGAGCGAAGCTGGAAGAGTTTCCCTACCACGCCTGGGCCAAGGTTCTGAATGTCAACGTCACCGGTCTGTTTCACCTGACGCGCGAACTTCTGCCTCTACTCGACAAGGCGGCAACCGACGACGACCCGGCCCGCATCATCAATCTCGGCTCAGTCATGGGTACCCAGCCAATGGCCGACGGCGCATATTCCTACACCGCATCGAAGGCAGCCGTGCATCACCTGACGCGCACTCTGGCCAACGAATTTTCCGGCCGGCGCATTACCGTCAACGCCTTTGCGCCCGGCCCTTTTCAGAGCCGCATGACCGCATTTGCGACTGCCAGCGAAGAGCAGGCGACGAATGTCGGCTCGCGTAATCCGATCGGACGTATCGGGCGTCCGGATGACATCGCAGGTTCGACGCTGTATCTGTGCTCGCGCGCCGGATCCTACGTAACGGGCGCCATTCTCCCCATCGACGGTGGAGAATCGGTCCATCATGGATTGCGGCTGTTCAGCGAATGAGCGTGAAGTTCGCCCATGGAATTGTTTCGCCGGCCCCCGATCTCGCTTCAGGAACTGCAAGCCGCCATTGGCACGGAAATCGGCGTGTCGGACTGGCGGCTGGTCACCCAGGAAATGATCGACAAATTCGCCGACGCGACCGACGATCACCAGTTTATCCATGTGAACCCGGAACGGGCGGCGGCCGAAACCCAGTTCGGCGGAACAATCGCTCACGGCTTCCTCACCCTGTCGCTGCTGTCGACCATGGCCTACGAGGCCCTGCCGCCGGTCATCGACTGTGAGATCAACATCAACCAGGGTTTCGACAATGTGCGCTTCCAGGCGCCGGTGAAAACGGGCGCCCGCATCAGGGCGCATTTCGACGTTGCGCGCGTCCATGCGCGACCGTCTGGCTGGCTGGAGATCGGATACGATGTGACAATGGAAATCGAAAACCAGAGAAAGCCGGCATTTTCTCTTCACTGGCTGACATTGACGCGGATCGAAAAGGAGCGAGCGCGAGCATGAGCGATCCAAACCAGCTCGACGAAGGGGCGCTCGGCCCGTATCTGGAAGCCAATGTTCCCGGATTCTCGTCGCTCGAAGGCATCGACAAGTTCAAGACCGGGCAATCCAATCCGACCTATATGCTGCGTGCCAAGAGCGGACGCTACGTTCTGCGCGCCAAGCCGCCTGGCGAACTGCTCAAGTCGGCCCATCAGGTCGACCGCGAATACCGCGTCATGTCTGCGTTGGCCGAAACCGACGTGCCGGTTCCGAAAATGCTGCATCTGGCGCCGGAAGATTCACCGATCGGGCGCATGTTCTATGTCATGGGATTTGTCGAAGGCCGCATCTTCTGGGACCCGTCCCTGCCCGAAATTGCCGACAATGCCGAGCGCGATGCGATCTACGATTCCATGAACGAGACGCTGGCCAGACTGCATGCGGTCGACCACATTGCCGTGGGGCTTGAGGATTTCGCGCGGCCGGGCAGCTATTTCGACCGCCAGTTCGGCCGGTGGTCGAAACAGTACCGCGCCTCCCAGACCGGCAACGAACCGGACATGGAACGGCTCATCGAATGGCTGGAGAGCAACGATGCGCCGGATAACGGCGAAGTTTCGCTGGTTCACGGCGACTACAGGATCGACAACATGATCTTCATGCCGGACGAGCCGCGCGTCGCTGCCGTGCTCGACTGGGAATTGTCCACGATCGGCCACCCGCTTGCCGATCTCGCATATCAGTGCATGCAGTGGCGTCTGCCGCATGGTTCGGGCTTCAAGGGTCTGGGTGGCTTGGACCGCGCGGCACTCGGCCTGCCGACCGAGCAGGCCTATGTCGAGGCCTATTGCAGGCGACGCAACATCCCGGGCGTTGCGGGATGGACCTACTGCGTTGCCTTCTCGTTCTTCCGCCTCGCAGCCATCTGCCAAGGCGTCTACAAGCGCGCGCTCGACGGCAATGCGTCAAACCCGGAAAAGGCCAAGACCTACGGACAGGCGGTGAAGCTTCTGGCCGGGCTGGCGGTCGAGATGATCGACAAGGAAGGCAAGTGACATGAGCCGTTTCGAAGGACTGATCGTACTGATCTCCGGCGCCACCGGCGGTTTCGGTTCTGAATCGGCGAGACGTTTCGCTGCCGAAGGCGCAAGGCTGGTGCTGACCGATTTTGACTCCGGCAAGCTGGATGAATTTGCCAGGTCGCTGGATGCCGAAACGGCGACTGTCGCTGGCGACATCGCGGACGAAACGACATCAAAGAAGGCGGTTGAGCTGGCGATTGAGCGGTTCGGCGGCATCGACATCGCGCTCAACAATGCCGGTATCGCGCAAAACCTCACCCGGCTTGGCGAGATGGACATGGCTGAGGCCAGACGCATCATCGATATCGACGTGATGGGCGTGATCTACGCCATGCGCCACCAGTTGCCGGCAATGGAAAAGCGCTTCCGCGAAACCGGCAAGCGCGGCATCATCGTCAACACGGCGTCTGTCGCTGGCATCGCCGGCGCACCGACGCTGGCGGTTTATTCGGGTGCCAAGCACGCAGTGGTCGGGCTCACGCGCTCTGCCGCAGCCGAATATGCGCGCCGCGGCATTCGTGTAAACGCCGTCTGCCCCTCATTCGCACGCACCGACATGGCGCTTGCGGCATTCAGGGACGCACCCGACCAGAAGGCCGCGGAAGCGGAGATGACACGCGGCGTGCCCATGCGCAGGCTGGCCGAGGTGGACGAAATCGTCGAGGTCATCCTGTTCGCGGCCGACCCGAAGAATTCATTCATGACCGGCCAGACGCTGGCCGCTGATGGCGGCATCACCTCGGTCTAGGTGGCAGCGGCCGCAACTGCGCGCTTCGGCCCACGCGTCTTGTACAGCACGAGAAGCATCGCGCCGATATTGACCACGTTCCAGCCGATGCCATTGATGAAGGCGGCGGCGTAGGAACCGGTCAGGTCGTAGATGAAGCCCGACATCCAGCCGCCGATGGCCATGCCGGCGATCGTTGCCATGATGACGATACCCACCCGTTCGCCTGCCACCCTGGCAGGCAAATATTCGCGCACGATGATGGCGTAGCTTGGCACGATGCCGCCCTGCGCCAGCCCGAAGAACAGCGAAACCATGTAGAGCGAAACCAGCCCGTCAAACGGGATGAAAAACAGCAGCGAAAGCCCCTGCCCTATCGAGCCGATGAGCAGCGTCTTCACGCCCCCGATCCAGTCGGCAAGAATTCCGGATGCCAACCGGCTGATGATACCGGCCGCAAGCATGATTGACAGCATCTCGGAACCGCGCGCGACGCCGTAGCCCAGATCCACGCAATAGGCCACGATGTGCACCTGCGGCATCGCCATCGCCATGCAGCAGCCGATGCCGGCGACGATCAGCAGCATGAGCAGCGAGCGCTGCGAAAGCGCGCTTTCCTTCAGCGGCGGATTGCTGGAACTGCCGTCAGCCGCAATCTGCTCGGCCGGGCGCGGCCTGCGTAGGAGCAGCGCCAGCGGCACAATGGTGGCGATAATGAAGATGCCGATGCCGATATAGGTCGCCCGCCAGCCTGAATCGGCGAGGAAGACGTTCATCACAGGGGGCCAGAGCGCACCGGCGAGATAATTGCCCGATGCCGCGGCCGCGACGGCCAGCCCGCGCCGCTTCCAGAACCAGTGCGAAACATCGGCAAGCAGAGGCCCGAAATTGATTGCCGTCCCGATACCGATCAGCACCCCTTGAGCCAGCGCAAACAGCCAGATCGTGGACGCCATGCCCGCGAGGATGAAGCCGGCCCCGTTGGCGAGAGCCGCAATCGCGATGGGCACCGCGATGCCGCGCCTGTCGATATAGCGGCCGAACAGGACATTTCCGAGCGCGAAGCCGACCATGGTCAGCGAATAGGGAATCGTGGCGTCGCCGCGTTCCACGCCGAATTCGGCCTGCACCGCCGGCAGCACCACGACAACCGCCCACATTCCGACATTGCCGATCGTGCCGATCAGAACGGAGACGGCGAGGCGGCCCCACGAATAGCGGCTGTCGAAATGCGCGAGGCGCCCGTGTGGGTTCATGGTCGCGTGATCATCGTTGCGGTTTCGAGGGATATTCCGGCCGGTCCGGTGCCGTCCCGGTCGAAGCAAACTAGGACATCACGGCAGCGCGAAACAGACGCAGGTGGATCAACCGGCTGGGCCAGAAACCTGACCGCCCGTCACGCACCCGCAAACCTTAGGCCGCAACCAATTACAATTGACTTTCCTTCCATTTTCGGGAATCTGTCCCACATATGGAAACTGTGCTTTCAGATACCGATCTCGATACGATCGATGCCCGCATCGCCGCGCGCCTGAAGGTGCTGCGCGCAGGGCGCGGCTGGACACTCGACGAGCTTGCCGAACGCTCCAGGGTCAGCCGCGCAACGCTATCGAGGCTTGAAAATGCCGAAGTGAGCCCGACTGCGGTTGTGCTCTCGCGCCTGTGCGCCGCCTACGGCATCGCAGTGTCGCGCCTGATGCATATGGCCGAAGGCGAATTTGCGCCACTCCTGGAGCGTGACGCCCAGCCGCTGTGGTCCGACCCCGAGATCGCGTTCGAGCGGCGCTCGGTCTCGCCGCCCGCCGCCACCTTGTCCGGCGAGGTGCTGGAATGCCGGCTGGGGCCTGACGAACGCATCGACTACGACGTGCCGCCCCGTCACGGGTTGGAGCATCATCTGCTGCTCGTCTTCGGCCGGCTTTCGGTGACGCTCGAAGGCGTCACTCATGCACTGAGGCCCGGCGATTGCCTGCGCTACCGCCTTACCGGGCCTAGCGCCTTCCAGACGCCGGCCGACTCCGCCGCGCGATACTACCTCTTCATGGTGTGACATGGACGCTGTGGCTGACATTGAGATTGCCGCGCTGTCACCCGAAGAGGCGGCGAAGGAAACTGGCGCACTGGCCGCCCTACTGCACGCTTGCGTGCATGCCGGCGCCAGCGTGAACTTCATCATGCCTTTTTCGCTTGATGAGGCCGAGGCCTTCTGGCGCGACAAGGTGCTACCGCCCCTGCACGCAGGATCGCGTGTCCTGCTGGTTGCGCGGGAAGGCTTGCGCATCGTCGGCACCGTTCAGCTGGCGATCGACACGCCGCCCAACCAGCCGCATCGAGCCGAGGTGACCAAGCTGCTGGTGCATCCCGGTTTCCGCCGACGTGGCATTGCCAAGATGTTGATGATGGAACTTGAGCTGCGGGCGGCCGCGCTGACCCGCAGCTTGATCACGCTCGACACGCGCTCAGGCGACATGGCCGAGCCGCTCTACGCCTCGCTGGGCTACCTGACGGCAGGAACCATCCCCGACTATTGCCTGGACCCGCTCGAGGCCAGACTGGACGCCACGACGATCATGTACAAGCGGCTGCCGCAGCCGCGGCTCTAGTGGTGGATCGTCACCATTTCGGGGAAGTGGTCGGCGAATCCGTCCATGATGAACTCGAAGGCGATCGCAGCAACGATCAGCCCCATGACCTTGTTGAAGATGAGCTGTACGTTCCTGGTGAAGAGCTGCTCGGCCGCGACCGCTATGCGAAACGCCAGATAGAGCAGAATGGCGACGGCAATCAGCACGATGGAAACGAGAATGCGGTGCGAGACACCGTCATGATCAGACGCGAACAACACCACGGCGCTGATCGCGCCCGGTCCCGCCAGGAAAGGGATCGAGATCGGCACGATGCCCAGCGCAAGCGCGCTGCCACCGCGCTTGCCCTCATCACCGGCATCGACATGCGGATCGGAACGCATCATGTCGAGCGCGATCATCAGGAGCAGGAAGCCGCCGGCGAGCCTGAAAGCTGCCAGTGTTATGCCGAACACGCCGAGGATCGCTTGCCCCAGGAAAGTGAACAAGACTGTCGTCGCCACGAAACCGATGGCGCCGACGGCCGCCGCGGCCTTCTTTTCCGCCATCGAACGACCGGCCATGACACCGACGAACAGCGGAATGACAACGGGCGGTGGGACGAGCGCCAGTACGCCGACGAATATTTTGACGTATTCCGGCCAGTTCGAAAGTTCTTCGAAATCCATGACCCAGCTCCCCGACCGTATGCCCCAAGGGCATGTGAGCCGCAATGCCAGGCTGGGTCAAGATGCAGGCGGGAGCCTGGACAGTCGCCTAGCGCTTCCTTGGCCGGTCGTTGGGCTTGCCGGGGTGGGTCGAGCGGGTGACGGATGCAGGATCGGACGCCGGAAACGTTCCCTCCAGTCCCTCATCCAGTTCCTCGTCCAGCTCTTCTTTGGTGAGCTTGTTGTCGGGATCGGTCTTGTTCGGTTTTCCGCCGGACTTGTCCTTCTCGGTATTCATGGCCCTGTTTCCGTGTGCATCGAATGGTTACGGCTAGCCTGACACGGCAGCCGGCACATTGCTACTGCCGGAATGGGGTAATCAGATGGCAGCGTCGCGCGCGCCCTGTGCAAGCAGGGTGAAGCAGTAGTCGGCGAAAGATCGCCAGCACTCGACATGGAAGGTCTCCGCTTCCGTGCGCCACAAGACGATTTCGGACTTGCCGAGCACCGTGCGCGTCGCAGCGCCGACCGGAAACGCCGCGAGCGACAGGTCAAGCGGGCAGCCGGCGCCGAGCGTGGCTTCCGCGCCCGGTCCAGCGACAGTGATCGCCAGATTTCGATGCGAGACGTCGACCGCCGAATGCAGCGCCGAAACGCGCCCGCACAATGCCATCAGGTCCACATCCGGCGCGTCGAGCACGAGCAATTCGTCGGGACCAAGCCAGAGGGCTGCGCGGCTGCCATTAACCGCTGCCGTCTTGGGCTTCTCCGGAAGTTTCAGGCTGAGCGCGCGCGACAGCGCAGCACGCGACTTCGCCGGCACGCGCAGGGACAAGCGCGATGCAGGCCCGCCGGGTGTCACGCTGACACTTGCATGAACCGAAAGGCGGCCGTCCAGCGCATACGTGCGGTGAGGTTCAGCGAAGGCAGACGCCGCAGGCATGGCGGGTGCAGCACTCTTAGCCATGGAGCTTCTCCCCCGCCTCGTCGACAAATACGGTTCCAGTCACCTCGACCTCGATATTGCGGCCAGGCATCGGCACGTAGAGCGTTTCACCCATGCGTTCCCGGCCGTCGACAACCAGTGCCAGCGCGAAATAACGGCCGAGCGCCTCCGACCAATAGGCAGACGTGACATGGCCCAGCATGGTCATAGGGATGGCCTGCTTTGGATTGGCGACAATCTGCGCGCCCTCTTCCAGCGCCTGTTTCGGGTTTTTCGGCAACAGGCCGACAAGCTGCTTGCGTCCGGATGCAACCAGATCGGGACGCATCAGTCCGCGCATGCCGACGAAGTCAGCCTTCTTCTTGCCGACAGCCCAGTTGAGACCGCTATCGTCGGGCGTCACCGTGCCGTCGGTCTCCTGCCCGACGATGATGTAACCCTTCTCGGCACGCAGCACGTGCATGGTTTCCGTGCCGTACATGCAGGCGCCGTGTTTCTGGCCTTCGGCCCACACCACCTCCATAACGGCGTCGCCGTAATCGGCCGGCACGTTGATCTCGAAGCCGCGCTCGCCGGTGAACGACATGCGGAATAGCCGTGAAGGCGCACCGGCCACCCGGCATTCCCGCACCGACATGTGCGGCATCGCTTCGTCGGAGAGATCACAGCCTTCAACCAGCGGTGCGATGATGTCGCGCGCCTTTGGCCCCTGAACGGCAATGACGGCCCACTGCTCGGAGGTGGAGGTGAGCCAGACGTTGAGATGCGGGAACTCGGTCTGCAGGTAGTCCTCCATATGATGGAGGACGCGCGGCGCACCGCCGGTCGTCGTGGTAACGTGGAAGCGGTCGACGGCCAACCGCCCGATCACGCCGTCATCGTAGATGAAGCCGTCTTCGCGCAGCATCAGCCCGTAGCGGCAACGGCCAGGAGCCAGCTTCTGCCACGGGTTGGTGTAGAGGAGTTCCAGGAATGTCGCGGCATCCGGCCCAACGACTTCGATCTTGCCGAGTGTCGAAGCATCGAAGATGCCAGCCGCCGCGCGCACCGTGCGGCACTCGCGCGCCACCGCGGCATGCATGTCCTCGCCCGCGCGTGGGAAATACCATGCACGCTTCCAATTGCCGACATCCTCGAACACAGCGCCCTGATCCACCGCAAACTGGTGCATCGCCGTGCGGCGGGTCACGTCGAACAACGCTCCGCGCCCATGCCCCACCAACGCGCCGAAGGTGACCGGCGTGAAGGGCTGGCGGAAGGTCGTCAGTCCGACTTCGGGGATCGGCTTGTCGAGCGCCTCGGCAGCAATCGCCAGGCCGTGCAGGTTTGACGTCTTGCCTTGGTCGGTCGCCATGCCGTTGGTGGTGAAGCGCTTCACATGCTCAATGGAGTGCATGCCCTCGCGCACCGCCTGACGGATGTCCTTTGCAGTGACGTCGTTCTGAAAATCGATGAAGGCGCGCGCGCGATCGTCAGGTCCGGCACCCGGCCCGGCGCCGACCATGCCGCCGGACCATTCTTCCGACACGGTTTTGGCCGCCTTGCGTAACCGTGGGCGCGATGCGCCGGCAGCCTGCTCGCCTGCCGCATAACCGGCCTCAAGAACGTCATCCAGTTGCCCTGCGCCATTGCAGGCGCCAATGGAGACGCAATCCTGCACTGCTTCGCCCGGCAGGAATATCTGGCGTTCCGCATCGAATTTCAGCTTGCCGCGCGACTGCGAGAGAAGATGCACCGACGGCGTCCAGCCGGCCGAGGTGATGAGTGCGTCGACGGAGAAGTTGCGTTCGCGGCCTCCCCCGACAGGGCGGGTTATCAATCCTGAAACACGCAACCTGCCATTGGTCGCAACGACGCCCTGTCCGGTCAGAACTTCGATACCTGCTGCACGCGCTTCGTTCACGACCAGGCTTTGCGGGTCGTCGCGCAGGTCGACAATCACCTGGATCCTTTGCCCGGCACGCTTCAGATCGAGTGCCGCGTGATAGGCGGAATCATTGGCGGTGTAGACGCCGATGCGCTTTCCGACAGCGACACCGTAATGGTTGAGATAAGCACGAGCCGCACTTGCCAACATGACGCCCGGCCGGTCATTGCCGGGAAAAACCAAATGCCGCTCGATCGCGCCGGTGGCGAGGATCACGCGCTTTGCACGCACCTGCCACAGCCGCTCGCGCGGCATGTCCGGAGGCGGGCTGGCGAGATGATCGGTCAGCCGTTCTGTAAGCGCCACCATGTTTTGCGCATGATAGCCGAACACCGTGCAGCGCGTGAGAACGCGTACATTGGGCATGGCCGCCAGACGCGCCATCTGCGCGCGCGCCCAGCCCCAGCCATCCTGCCCATCAATCGACGCGCCAGCCTCGAACCGCAATGCGCCACCGATTTCGGCCTGCTCGTCGGCAAGAATGACGGAAGCTCCGGCTTCGGCGGCAGCGACCGCAGCGGCGATGCCGGCCGCACCCGCGCCTGCAATCAGCACATCGCAATGTGCATAGCGTGCCGAGTAGTGGTCCGGATCGGGCTCGTCGGGAGCGACACCCAGGCCAGCGGCAGCGCGAATATTCGGCTCGTAGAGTTTCTTCCATGCCAGCTTCGGCCACATGAAGGTCTTGTAGTAGAAGCCGGCGGAAAATAGCGGCGCTGCCAGATCGTTAATCGCGCCGGTATCGAATGAAAGCGACGGCCAGCGGTTTTGCGACACCGCCGTCAGCCCGTCATAGAGCTCCTGGACAGGCGCGCGAACATTCGGCGTCTTGCGCGCCGCATCGCGGTGGATGCCGACCAGCGCGTTGGGCTCTTCGGAACCGGCCGAGAGAATGCCGCGCGGGCGGTGATATTTGAACGAGCGGCCGACAAGATGCACGCCATTGGCGAGCAGAGCCGAGGCAAGCGTATCGCCTTCCAGGCCGGTCATCTGCTTGCCGTCGAACGAGAAGCGGATCTCGCGCGCCGGCGTCAGCCGTCCGGCATTGGGGACGCGGAAGGCGGTCATTGCTTCTTTGCTCCCCGGCTGCGCGGCTTCGCAGAAGATCTGGCGGACGGCGGACGTTTCGCCGCCGGCTTGGCAGGAGATTGAGCCCCCGTCTGTTTGGCGGAACCGGACTTGGTTGTGCCAAGAGCCGGCTTCTTCTCACCCGCCCTGTAGGTCATCACGAACTTGTCGGAGACGGTGTCGCGCGCTGCATTGAAGAAGCGAGCGCAGCCATGAATGTGACGCCAGCGCTCGAAATAGATGCCCTTGGGGTTTTCGCGGATGAAGAAATAGTCCTCGAACGCCTCGTCCGAGATCTCGGCCATGTTCGTCGGGCGCGCAATATGCGCTTGGCCGGCATGGCGGAACTCGAGCTCGGGCCGGTCTTCCTCGCAATAGGGGCAACGGATGAGAAGCATTGCGTTAATCTAGTCCAATGTCTCGAGTGCGCTGAGAAGTTTGTCGGCAACGAGGCTCGGTGCTTCCAGTTGCGGCAAATGCCCGACACAGGGAATAGGCTCAAAGCTCGACTGAGGTATCTTCTCGTGGAGGAGCCTGCCCCGCGCGATGGGTATCCAGGGATCGTCCTCACCCCACAGAATGGCTACCGGGCTGCGGATCGAGTCAAGTTTGCTTTCGAATTCGCGTGTATAGCGCTCATCGGCTTGTGCAAACTGCTTGTAGAAGCTGAGCCGGCCTTCTTCGCTCAACCACGGCATGCATAGATTTTCGAAGTCGTCGCCGGCAAGATCGTTGACCAGCGCGCCTCGAATGTAGGCGCCGACGACTGCCTCATGGATGTGCGGCGGCAAACCAGTGAATGCCTCGGTATGACGCCCGACATGATCGAAGAATTCCGATCCCCACGGGCTCAATGCCACCACGTTCGTCAGGATCAGGCGCTCATAGGCCGCACCATGCAGGAGGTGCGCACGCAGCGTGACGGCACCGCCGAAATCATGAGCAATCACGCTCGGCCGATCAAGCTTCCAGAATCGCAGCATCTCGACGAAGACCTGCCCCTGCACATCGAGCGCCGTGCTTTGACCGGCCTCCTTGTTCGAACGGCCAAAACCCGGCATGTCAAACCAATGGACCGTAAAATGCCGAGCGAGTTCGGGAATGACACGGTGCCAGCTGAACGAAGACCACGGCCAGCCATGCGCAACGACCAACGCCGGACCACTGCCGGCTTTGCCCCACGCAACTTCCCCGGCCTGCGTTCCGGTTCTCTGATCGACATTCCACATACCGCAGCCCCTAGTGCGCCACGGCGGCCGCCGCCGCTTCGTCGATCAGCCGCCCGGAACGGAAACGCTCCAGCGTGAACGGGGCGTTGATTGGATGCGGTTCGTCGCGCGCGATCGTGTGCGCGAAGGTGTGCGCCGACCCCGGCGTCGCCTTGAACCCGCCCGTGCCCCAGCCGCAATTGACGTAGAGCCCCGGCACTGGGGTCTTGGCCAGGATTGGTGAGCGGTCCGGCGTTACATCGACGATGCCGCCCCAGGAACGCAGCATCTTCATGCGCGTAAAGATCGGGAACATCTCGCAGATCGCTTCCAGCGTGTGGGTGAGGATGTGCAGCCCACCTGTCTGCGAATAGGAATTGTACTGGTCCGTGCCCGCCCCGATGACCAGTTCGCCCTTGTCCGACTGCGAGATGTAGGCGTGCACAGTGTTGGACATCACCACACACGGAAACACTGGCTTGACCGGCTCCGACACCAGCGCCTGCAGCGGATAGCTTTCCAGCGGCACCCTGACACCGGCCATCTGCATCAGAACCGAGGAATGGCCGGCGGCCACAACGCCGACCTTTTTCGCGCCAATGAAGCCGCGCGACGTTTCGACACCGGTGACCGCGCCGTTGGCGGCACGCTTGATGCCGGTCACTTCGCAATTCTGGATGATGTGCACCCCGCGCGCCGAAGCGCCGCGCGCATAACCCCAAGCGACCGCGTCATGCCGCGCCACGCCGCCGCGCCGCTGAAGTGCCGCGCCGACGACGGGATAGCGCGCCTCGCGCGAGATGTTCAGCGGCGGACAAAACGTCTTCGCCTGCTCCGGCGTCAGCCATTCATTGTCGACGCCGTTCAGCCGGTTCGAATGGATGTGCCGCTTGAAGGACTGCCTGTCATGCTCGTTATGCGCCAGCATCATCACACCGCGCGCCGAATACATGACGTTGTAGTTCAGTTCCTGGGAAAGCCCGTCCCAAAAATTCAGCGCGTGGTTATAGATGCCGGCCGACTCGTCATAGAGATAGTTCGACCTGATGATCGTGGTGTTGCGGCCAGTATTGCCGCCGCCGAGCCAGCCTTTTTCCAGCACCGCGACATTTGTGATGCCGTGTTCGGCGGCCAGATAATAGGCCGCGCCCAGCCCGTGGCCTCCGGCACCGACGATGATGACATCATATTCCTTGCGGGGTTCGGGCGAGGCCCATTGCTCGCCCCAGCCCTTGTGGCCGCGCAGCGCCTCGCGGGCGATGGCAAAAGCGGAAAATCGGCGCATGGGCGGCCTCGCAAAATATCCCGTCCCGGCGCATCCGCACCAGACAGTTCCATCCCACCACTAGACAAGTCGGAACGCCAGTCTTGCGCTGATTGCGACGGGACGTGCCGTTTTACGCCAAGCTGCCATGTGCTGACGGCAAGTCAATCGTCACGGTCGGCGAAAATCCGGCAGCGTCGCCAAACTTGCATTCCAACCGAACCCCATGCTTTCTGCGCTCCGAACGCACGGAGGGGGCAAATGGCGACGGCGTGGTGGAATTTGGGGTTGCGATTTCTGCTTGAACTCGCGGCGTTGGCCGGCTTCGGCTTTGCTGGGTGGCGGTTGGCACCAGCACCATGGAACTGGCTTGCGGTTATCGCACTGCCGGTCATCGCGGCGGCTCTCTGGGGCGTTTTCAACGTACCCGACGATCCCAGCCGTTCGGGCGCGGCACCTGTGCCG
This sequence comes from Rhizobiaceae bacterium, assembly GCA_965232405.1. Classification (GTDB taxonomy): domain Bacteria; phylum Pseudomonadota; class Alphaproteobacteria; order Rhizobiales; family Rhizobiaceae; genus RCIO01. The sequence continues at coordinate 2,511,095 of OZ246966.1, read as the reverse complement.
GTACCGGGCGCAATAAGGCTCACCATCGAATTTCTTGTGCTTTTCGGCGGCGCGGCGGCATTTGCGTTGGCCGGCAGCCGGACAGCCGGCATCGTTCTGGCGCTGCTGGTGGTCGCTCACTACGCGCTGTCATGGGATCGCATAGGCTGGCTGCTCGCCAGATAGATCGCTAGGAAGCGCGGCATCAAGCGCTTTCTGCTCGACAATGTAAGGCCGTTCTGCTATGAGCCGCCGCAATTCGCTGCGGTTACGTAGCGGAAGCGGTTAGGCTATGGCAGCTGGAACACCCGGCCGCCCCATCACAGGAAAACAACGTGCAGGTACTCGTCCGCGACAACAATGTCGACCAGGCGCTTCGCGCGCTCAAGAAGAAGATGCAGCGCGAAGGCATTTTCCGCGAAATGAAGATGCGCGGTCATTACGAAAAGCCCTCCGAGAAGCGAGCCCGCGAGAAGGCGGAAGCGGTACGCCGCGCCCGCAAACTGGCGCGCAAGCGCGCTCAGCGTGAGGGTCTGGTTGGCGGACGTTCGGCGGCGCGCTGACGCGCCAATATTTCGTCCTTTTCGGCCGGTATCGATGAAGGCGGGACGGTGTTCACCGTCGCCGCCTTTTTGATTGCCCGGTTTGCGGCGACAACTGGCAGACGAGGCAAACCGGAAATGACGAGGGGCTCCTTCACCATGGCGCAAATTCGACTGGGACTGGGCAGTGCGCTGCCGCGCCCGATCTACGCGAACGGACCTCTGGCGGCAATTGCGCTGGCGGGCGTGCTTGCATTGACGGGCTGCCAGTCGAGCGGGCCGGCGCTGGATCTCACACGCATCGAGGCCGAACAGGGCTCGGAAGAAAATATCGCATCGCTGTCAGCCGTGATCGCGCGCAACCCGCGTGACGCAAACGCCTACAATGTGCGCGGCTCGGCTTATGCCCGCGCCGGCCGTTACGAAGAGTCGATCGCGGACTTCAATCAGGCGATCGCCCTCAATCCGCGCATGTATGAGGCGTATGCCAATCGCGCCAATGTCTTTGCCAACAGTGACCAGCCCGCACGTGCGATCGAGGACTACAATCGCGCCCTGCAGATCAACCCGACATACGACGTGGCGCTGATCGGGCGCGGCGAGGTCTATCGCCTCAATGGCCGCAGTCAGCAGGCATTTGCCGATTTTCAGCGTGCCATCCAGCTCGATACAACCGACCCGCTCGCCTATTACCGCCGCGGGCTGCTCTATCAGGTCAACCGCCAGCACGAATTCGCCATCGAGGATTTTGCTACAGCCATCTCACTCGCGCCACGGCAGCCCTCCGCCTATAACGGCCGCGGTGTGTCCTACATGGCGCTTGGCGACAACGAAAACGCCGCTGCGGATTTCAATACCGCAATCAAGCTCGACAAGACCGACCCCGAAGGCTGGGCCATGCAGGCCGCTCTTCTGGAACAGATGGGCGACCTCAAACGCGCCGCGCGCTCCTATGCCGAGGCGCTCAAACACGACCCGGATTACGCGATCGCCAAGAACGGGCTGGAGCGCACCAGGAACGCCGGGTGACGGCCCGTCGTCCCCGGTACTTCTACTTGCCCGTCTCCAGTGACCGTTGCAGGTCGATCGCTTCACGAAGCGAAACGATGTGCGGTGGCGCCTCGTCCCTGTTGTCGAAATCAGTCCAGTAGAATGTGTGGGTGAACAACCGGCTTGGCATGCCGAGGACCTGCGATTCCAGCTGCACTTTCACATCCTCGATGCCGGGACCGAAATTTTCCTGGGCCTTGCCCGAGAACGGGTCGCCGGTGCACCACAGATTGCCGAGATCGTAGATGTTGGTCCAGCGCGTCGCGGCGAAAACGGAAGCATGGTGGGCATGCTTGCCCTTGTAGATGATCGTTGTCTCATTCTCCTTGTCGGAGATGGGCGGAGATTTGGCAAACAGCCGCTCCTCCACCGCCCGTTCAAGGGCGTGATCGTCGCGCGCGATCAGGAATTCGGCATGGGTAAGCGGACTTCCCACTGAAACGAAGTCACTGAACTTCCAAGGTTTTGCGCCCTCACCGGAAGCGTCGCGCAAAAGCTCGTAGAGCTTCCATTGCAGCGTACGGTATTCAGCCCGGTCTTCGTCACTTTCTATCGGTTTTCCCGACGTACCGTCCTTGCCGAGAGGCAGTGCGTACTTGCTGATGGCCTTGAGAGCGGCGGTTGTGTCCCTGCTGGTGCGCGGATTGCGATGATTGGGTCCGTACTCCGCCCATAGAATCTGCAACAGATCATATGCGATGACCGAACCGAGACTGTGACCGACCACGACAATACGATCATAGGTTGGGTCATCGTTCAGCTTCCGCAGCAGACCAAGCGCGCGTTCGCGCACCGCCGAGCGACGGCCGACCGTATCCGGCGTCGCACGCACATAATCGGCCACGTCGCCGAGAAAGGGCAGCAGGAAGCGCGATACGGCATAGGAAACCAGCGCCGCCCAGACCGTCAAAATCCATTTCGGTACGCCGAAGGCCGTAAAGCCGAATATGTCGGAGAGCCACATCAGCACGGCAGGCAGCACGCCGACAATCAGCGCTGCCCACGCCATGATGTAGAGACCTCGTGCATCCACCGGCACTTTCGACCACGGTCTGAACAACAGGCCCTTGAGCCAGCCGATCAGGCGCTTCAGCGGGGTCTCGCGCATCAGGTCGGCCCAGTAGATCTCGTAGAAGTCGGTGCGCAGTTCCCTGCCGGCCGCCTGCTTGGCGGCGCGTGGCGTGGTAATGCGCCGGAGTTCGTGCGAGCCGGTGCGCTGGTCGGGCACGATCCAGCTTCGGTTGATCTCCTGTCCGGTATCGGGATCGGTTGTGCGCTTGCCCGTCCATGGGTCGGTCAGGTCGAGGTCGGTGCTCCAAACGGCGCGAACGAACCCGCGAAGCGTGTCCATGGGACGCTGCTCGCCCATTCCATGAATGACGACGACAGCCTGATCCGCGCCGGACACATCTTCGGTTTCGCTGTTCTTTGCGGTCGTTTCGGATTTCGACGCAGATTTGCGCGTCCCGGCACCCCGAGCCGCAGGCTTCGCGCTGACCCGGCGACTTCTGACAGGTTTCGCGTCTTTCATGCGCACACCCTCCTGCCCTCGATCGAACCATCATAGATGACGCAGGGTCATTGATCGAATGGAGCGATCGCGTAAGCGCCGGCTGCCGCGCCAGCCGCTCATTTCATCAGATGCGCGATCGAATTGGCGTAGTATGAGAGTAGCAGCTTCTCATCCGGGTTGGCCCGGTAAAGCCATTCGTCGTTCATCACCACCAGATGGCGCAGAGTGAGCATCCTCAGACCGGCGCTCACGGCGTAATCGCGGTCGGAACGGGGAATGTGGACATGCGCGCTTTCCTTCTCCAACCGCTCGATCAATCCGAAAACCGCGGATTTGAGCTCGAATTCGCTCATCCAGCGCTCACCGCTTTCCAGGAAAACGTGAGCGGCAAGCGCTACGGGAAGCGCCGGCACGACGGCGCCGATCGCCTCCATCAGATCGTCGCCAAGTTTCTGCACGCCTCTAAAGAGTTTCTCACGGTCGGAGGTTGTGAAATCGATGCGTTTCTTGTTCCGCCATTCCGCCAGCGAAACCGGCTTCCCGAAGCTGACGCAGGCATATCCGAAACGGTACAGCCTGCCCTGAAGGCGCAGCTTGATGAGGTGCCCGATGAACCCGAGCAAGGCGGAAGCGCGCACGCGGAAATCGCGGCCCGTCACTTCCTTTTCCGCTTTTGCCGTCAGGATACGGTCCTCGATCACCCGGTCGTAGTTGAGGCCGACGGGTACGAAGACGATGTCACGCGAACTCTTCGGGTCGAAACCAGCGACCATGTAGGAGAGCAGCCCCAGTCGCGGATCACGGATCAGACCGTCGCGCGTCAACCCACCTTCCGGGAACACGGCCTGCGTGACGCCCTCGCTGGTCGCCAGCGACACATAGCGCCCGAGCACTTTGCGGTAGAGTTCATCACCGGAATCACGACGGATGAAATAGGCACCCATGGAACGGATGAGGCTTTCGAGCAGCCACACACGCGCCCATTCCCCGACTGCATAAGACAATGAGGCACGGCTTGAGGCCATGTAGGTGACGAGCACATAGTCCATGTTCGAGCGGTGGTTCATGACAAACACCACCGTCGCTTCCGGGTCGATGGTCTTGAGCGCCTCGTCGTCCACATATCCCAGCCGAACGCGGTAGACGAATTCCGAAATCCGCCGCGCCGCGCGGGTGCCAAAGCCGAAATATGTGGTGAGCGACAGAGACGGCACGATTTCGCGCGCGTATCGCTCGGCGCGCGCCATCACCACCGCGCGCGGCATGCCCGACGATATGGCTTCGGCCTGAACCGCCTCCACCACCTTCGGATCGTGTGTCAGCCGGTCAACAAGCGACTGTCGCCGTGTCAGTCTGATCGGCTGGATGCGCATGTCGAGCCGCTGGTTGAGTTCGTCGATCGCCCGGTTGAACCTGCGGCGAAAAAACCAGCGCACCGACGGCGCGAAAACGCGATCGATAATGCCGATCGCGGCAAACAGCACGAGCAGCGCGACGATCCAAAGCGGCAGGCCGACAATGGAGGTCATCTGATGGAACGTACCGACAACCGGCGCTCTCCCTCTCCCACGAGAATGGGAGCGGCAGCGTTTCGCAATTGGCCGGTTATGGCAAGGGCCGCCGCGCGGAGGACGGTGTCAGGCCGGTGGATCGACCCTGATCGTCTCGTCGTACTCGAATGTCTCGAGCGACCGTTCTGCCGACGGGTTCGGAGCGAAACTGCTCGTAAAGCCGGTCCGCTCCCACCGCATCACCTGGCGGGTCTCGGCGTCGATGTAGACCTTGTCGGTTGACCCGAACCACAATCCGTTCTGATCGGGGTTCGGGTCAGTTTTGGTGGTGAAGCCATACTGAAGAAGCTGCCTGCCTTCGACCTCCACTTCGCCGCCACAGATCGGATCCGCAAGATTGGCAAGTTGCTGCTGATGAGACTGTTCTATGCCCGCTCGCCGGTTCTCCGGCATCGTGCTCGGCGCGGATGTCCACGGACCGTCAATTCCAGGCCCGGTCCAAACATCCCGATCAACTACCAAAGCTGCCTGACCGCCCTCGACCAGCGAAATCGTACGCAAGGGTGACTGCACGACGTTCTCGAACGCCGATTTCTTCGCGCCCGTTTCGTCGAAATGAGTGCGCTGCGAACGATATGGCGGGCGTTGAAACGGATCGAGGCTTTCAGCAAACAAGGCCCGCACTTCGTCCAGGCACTCGTCGGCATGCGCCACCGGCGTCGCGGCGACAAGTAGCATGAGGGCTAGGCTCCGCCGACGCATAGCCCATCCCGCTAGGGATGTGGCTGCGCCCCTCAATGATCCATCGCCTTGACGATGTCCTCGGTCATCTTCTTGGCGTCGCCCAGGAGCATCATCGTGCCGTCCTTGTAGAACAGCGTGTTGTCGATGCCGGCATAACCGGAACCCAGCGAGCGCTTGACGAAGAGACAGGTGCGCGCCTTGTCCACATCGAGGATCGGCATGCCGTAGATCGGCGACGACTTGTCGTCGCGTGCGGCCGGGTTGGTCACGTCATTGGCGCCAATGACATAGGCCACGTCGGCCTGCGCGAACTCGCTATTGATATCCTCGAGCTCGAACACCTCGTCATAGGGCACGTTGGCCTCGGCCAGGAGCACGTTCATATGGCCGGGCATGCGGCCAGCGACCGGGTGAATGGCGTATTTCACCTCGACGCCGGCTTCCTTCAGTTTGTCGGCCATTTCGCGAAGCGCGTGCTGCGCCTGCGCGACCGCCATGCCGTAGCCGGGCACGATGATGACCTTCTGAGCGTTGGCCATCAGATAGGCTGCATCGTCGGCCGATCCCTGCTTTACCGTGCGGTCGATACCGTCATCGGCTGCCGCTGCCGTCTCGCCGCCAAAGCCGCCGAGAATGACGGAGATGAAGGAACGGTTCATGCCCTTGCACATGATGTAGGACAGGATCGCGCCCGAGGAACCGACCAGCGCACCAGTGATGATCAGCGCCAGATTGCCGAGCGTGAAGCCGATGCCGGCGGCCGCCCAGCCCGAATAGGAGTTGAGCATCGACACAACGACCGGCATGTCGGCGCCGCCGATCGGGATGATAATGAGCACGCCGAGCACGAGCGACACGGCGACGATCAGCCAGAAGACCGTCGTGCTCTCGCCGGCAACCAGCATGCCGATGAGGACGACAAGTGCGATGGCAAGCCCGCCATTGATCAGGTGCCGGGCCGGAAGCAGGATCGGCTTGCCCGACATGTTGCCGTTGAGCTTGAGGAACGCGATGACGGAGCCGGTGAATGTGACAGCGCCAATGGCGACACCGAGGCTCATCTCGATCAGCGCCTGTGTATGAATGTCATCGACCGTGCCAATGCCGAAACTCTCCGGCGAATACATCGCAGCGGCGGCCACCATGACGGCTGCCAGACCGACGAGGCTGTGAAACGCCGCGACAAGCTGCGGCATTGCGGTCATGGCAATACGCCGCGCGATGATGGCGCCAGCGCCACCACCGATCGCAATGCCGACCACGATCATCACCAGCCCGCCGAAGGACGGCGTGACCAGCGCCAAAGTCGTGACGACGGCGATCGCCATGCCGATCATGCCATAGAGATTGCCCTGGCGGCTTGTCGTTGGATGCGACAGGCCCCTCAGAGCCAGAATGAACAGGACGCCGGATACGAGATAAAGAAAGGCTGCGAGATTCTGCGACACCGGTCAGCCCCTACTTGTCTTTTTTCTTGTACATGGCGAGCATGCGCTGGGTGACGAGAAAGCCGCCGAATATGTTCACCGAGGCAAGCACGAGCGCCACGAAGCCGAAACCGGTGGCAAGGCCCGATGCAGAGATGCCGACCGCCAGCAGGGCGCCAACCACGATCACCGAAGAGATTGCGTTGGTGACCGACATCAGCGGCGTATGCAGCGCCGGCGTTACCGACCACACGACATAATAGCCGACGAATATCGCCAGCACGAAAATGGCGAAGCGGAAAATGAAGGGATCGACCGCGCCGCCCGAGGCGGCATGGGCTGCAGCGCCCGCCGCGTCGGCGGCGCTTTCGGCATCCTCAAGCGCGAAGCGCGTCGCAGCGATCGCCTGATCGAGCGTGTCGAGCGCCTGTTCGAGAGCGGATTTCTCCATCAGCTTTTCCCTCCCTTGGCAGCGGCAGACTTTCTGGCCGTCGTCTTGCGCGCCGGCTTCGCCTTCGCTGTGGGGCCTTTGGATACCGCGCCGGACTTCAGAGGCGCCTCTGCCTTGGCCGGAGCATCTGGCGCCGACACGGTGTCCTGTTTTGCCGCAACCGCCGACGCTGCTGCTGCCGGCTTGGGTTTCGCAGCGGCTGCCTTCGGCGCGGCCTTTTTGGCGGCAGGCTTCTTCGCTGCCAGTTTGGACGCCGCCTTGGGCGCTGCGCTGTTGCCGGCGAAATTGGGATGCACGACCTCGCCGCCATGGGTGAGCAGCGTCGCCTTCACCAGTTCCTCTTCCGGGTCGATCGAGAAGACCTTGGTCTCCTTGTCAACCATCGTTTCGAGAAACGCATAGAGGTTCTTGGCATAGAGCAGCGACGCAGATGCCGCGATACGACCGGGCACATTCAGGTGGCCGATGATCGTCACGCCATTGGCGGTGGTCACCGTCTCGCCCGCCTTCGCGCCTTCGACATTGCCGCCGCGCTCGACAGCGAGATCGACAATGACGGAACCAGGACGCATGGATCTTACCATCGCGGCATCGACCAGCTTTGGCGCTGGGCGGCCGGGGATCAGCGCCGTGGTGATCACGATGTCCTGCTTGGCGATGTGCTCGGCAACCAGTTCGGCCTGGGCCTTCTTCTCGGCGTCGGTGAGTTCGCGTGCATAACCGCCCTCGCCTGACGCATCCTTGAGCGCATCCGTCATGACGAACTTGGCGCCGAGCGAGGCCACCTGCTCGCCGGCGGCTGCGCGCACGTCGGTTGCTGTCACCACCGCGCCAAGACGCCGCGCGGTCGCAATCGCCTGAAGGCCAGCCACACCGGCGCCCATAACGAATACCTTGGCGGCTGGCACGGTGCCTGCCGCCGTCATCATCATCGGCATTGCGCGGTCGTAGACTTCGGCTGCGTCTATCACCGCCTGGTAGCCAGCGAGATTGGCCTGGCTGGAGAGAACGTCCATCGACTGGGCGCGGGTGATGCGCGGCATGAACTCCATGGCGAAGGCGGAGATGCCGGCCTTGCCCATCGCAGCGACGTCGCCTTCGTTACCGTAGGGGTCCATCGAGGCCAGAACGGCAGCGCCCTTTTTGTAGGTCTTGAGTTCCGCAGAAGACGGACGCCGTACCTTGAGCACCACATCGGCTTTGCCGGCATCGCCAGCCTTTCCGATTTTCGCGCCGGCCTTGGCGAATTCATCGTCGGTGATGCGCGATGCAAGTCCCGCACCCGCCTCGACGACAATATCGAAACCGAGACCCACAAGCCGCTTGACCGTTTCTGGCGAGGCGGCGACGCGCGGCTCGCCCGCGCCGCTTTCGCGTGGAACGAAAATCGTTTGGCTCAAACTGTCCCTCCCGTCCGGGCTTGCGACCACACGGCCATATCAGCCACGCCCGGCAACGCCCGACAATACCCGTCGCAGTGACGAAAGATGCGTCAGCGCAGGATGTAGCCGCCGACCGCGATGATCAGAACGAACAGGACCGTGGCTGAGAAGAAGCCCGCGCTGGTGAAGAACCCGAAGGCCATCGCAACCAGCAGCGCGGCGCAAACCAGCGAACCATATTTGGCCAGCGCGATGAAAAGCGCGAAGGTCTTGTCGTGTTCTTCATAGTCCATGGCGGCGCCGGTCTCGACCGGGCCAGCAGGCGTGTTGTCTGCCATCGTCAATCCCCGTGGAATGATCCTCGTGGCGCTGATAGCGAAAACGGCTGGCAAGGGCAATGGCGCCGATGCCGCAGCGGGCGAATGCACAGGCAAACCAGCACAAGAAAAAAGCCCGCCGGGAACTGGCGGGCTTTTTCACTGGAGGTCGGCGGCGCTTAGCGGGAGATGCCGATGCCAATCCCGAAGGGGCCGAATGTGATAACCGTGCGGGTGCCGTCTCCGTTGCCGACCGAGGTCGTGCGGGTGCCGGTTGCCGGGTCGTAGGCGCTGGCCCACGGGCGGCTCTTGCGGCGAACAACCTTCTTGGCCTTCTTGCCCTTCTTCTTGCCGACGACCTTCTTCTTGAGAACCTTGCCGTTGCGGTCGCGGGTGGTCACTGTGCGGGTGCCGTCGCCATTCGAACGGGATGTAACCGTGGTGCCCTTGCGGTCCTGAGATTGCGCCCAGTCGAAGTGGCCGCCACCGCCGTCCATTGCCAACGAGCTGCCGCCCATGGCGCCCGTGAGAAGAATGCCGGAAACGATGGCCGTGGTGAGGGTTTTCTTGAACATTGGTGTCTTCCTTCCTTTAAGCTTTGCCGGTGTTCCTGTTGGAGAGCCTCTCTGGCTCACATTCGTAGGTCGCGGCAGCGCGCAAAAAGGTTCAGCGAAGGCACGAAAAAAATGCCGGAACAGAAGTTCCGACATTCTAACTAACTGAATTATAAAGAAAATTAGTTCGAGATTTTTTTCGTTCCAGTGTTCAGCACCGTCACCGCATCGGGCAATCCGGCTCCGAACACGGCATCGAGCCCGGGTTCGCCGAGATCGGCGGCAGACGATGACAGAACGTCGGCAACTTCCTCGGCGGTCATGTCGGGATCTCGGCTGAGAACCAGTGCAGCCAGCCCGCTGACATGGGCCGCGGCCAGCGAGGTACCCGAGCTTATGTTGTAGCCATTGCCCGGAACCGGCGCGAGAATGTCCACGCCGGGCGCTGCCAGGGCAATGTAGTCTCCCCGGTTGGCATGGTCATAGACAGAGTCGTCCTTGTCGACAGCGGTAACCGCGATCACGCCCGGATAGGCGGCAGGATAAAGCGGCTGCGCCTGGGGGCCGTCATTGCCTGCTGCCGCAACACCGATCATCCCGCGTCGCGACGCGCCGGCAATCGCGTCGCCGACGAGTGGATCCTGCGGACCGGCGAAGCTCATGTTTACCACCCTCGCCCCCGCCTGCCAGGCAGCATCCAGCGAGGCGGCAATACGCCATGTCGTGCTGCGCGCCGAACCCTGACTGTCGGGCAGGAAGGCCCGAATTCCGACCAGGCTTGCCTTGGGAGCAATGCCGGTAAGCGTTCCCTGCGCTGCAATGATCCCCGCAATGGATGTGCCATGCGCATCGGCATCGTTGGTGCCGTCGCCTGTCGCATCGATCATTTCGATATTTGTGCCGGCAAACTCGGCGTGAGCGGCATCGATTTGTGAATCGATGACGGCAATGGGCACTCCCTCACCGGTTGCGAGCGCATGAGCTTCGGTGATTGCCAGCCTTTCCAGCGCATATTGCGGGTTTGGAGCAGCCGCTGCAGTCGATTGTGCACCGATGTACTCATAGTTCGGCTGCGCATAGACGACCGTGGAATCGGCTTCGAAGGTTTCAACCACCTCGGCAACCGAACTTCCGTCGATTATCTCGTAAAGATGCACGGTCACGCCGGCGAGACGGAAGGTGCGCGCATCGAGATGGCGTACACTGCCTATACGGCGCACAAGTGAATCCATGCGGCTACGCGGGGCATTCAACTGATAACGGACGATAACCAGGTCAGGCGCGAAACGTTCTTCACCCTGCGGTGGCGCGCCGCTCGGCGCCGACTCACGCGGCAGGAAGCGACGCACCCGACGCTGCGTACGGGCCGGCGCTTCCGCCACCTCCTCTTCGAGATTGAACAGCCGCTTCAGCAGCGATCCGAACGCGGTCCCGCCAGACTTGGCCGGGGTCGCCTTCTTTGCAGCCGGCTTCTTCACCGGGTCGCCAGTGTACGCCGGCAAGGGCGCGCCACCAGAATCGTTGGCCAATGCCGCCGGAACTGAAAGCGCCACGACGCAACAAAGCGGAACCGCAACGACCCATCCTGTCTGCAGACGCCGAGAGCTCTTCGGGAACCGTTTCATAATGCCTCCTTACCCAACGTAATGTTGTGCCAGCGAATGGGGGCAATTGCGTGACCGGTCACACAGAGCACCTTAATTGCCGGGTAGAACGAGCCCGAACAGGCCGGGTTCAGTGCGCAGAAGCGCTGCGAGTTCCGCAGCCGACCGTTCGTCAGCTGCGTGAAATTCCAGTCGGAACATGCCGCCCGGCAACGGACCATCCGCAATCCGCGCGCCTTGGGTTTCCAGGAACATCGCAATGTCAGACAGCTCCGCGTCCGGTGCAAACTGTACCAGCACGGCCGTTCCGCCTGCTTCCCCACCGGGTCCCGAGGCCGTTTCAAAACCGCTGCCGTCGCCCAGCATGGAAATGATCACGCCTGACTGCGCAACCACCAGCAGACACGCGGCGGCGGCCACGACCGCAAGGCGCGGTGGCGTCATCGCCGCCACGATGTCGCCAACCCAGATTCCGACGCGCGACAACAGGTCGGGCGCGGACGATTGCGACGGAGCGCGCATTGAACCGACCGCGGGCTCTGCGTCGAGCTGCGCCATGAAGCGCGCTTCCATGGAAGCCGGAGCATCGTCTGCATCGGCCAGTTCCAGAACCGCCTCACGATCCTGCGTCAGCACTTCGAGACTGCGTTGCAGTGCCGGGTCGTGTTCGAGCGCGGCCTCGATACGCTCGACGGAGTCCGCATCCAGCGTGCCGTTGACATACCACGGCATCAGCATCTCAAGCTCGTCGCGCTCTTTATCGCCAATCTGGGTCATGGCCAGCCTCGATCAATTCCTTCCTCTTCCAACAGAAGGGCCAATTGCTTGCGGGCATGAAAAGCCCTCGTCTTCACGGTGTTCTCCGGTATTCCGGCAATCTCGCTGATCTCCCTGATCGATTTGCCGTGATAAAAAACCAGATCAATCACCTCCCGATGTTCGTCGGACAGCCTGTCGATACAGGCGCGCAGTGCGTCCGCCTTGCTGCGTTTCTGGGCAACGACCTCTGGCGTGTCGGCATCGTCTTCCATTGCCTCCAGCACGTCGTCGCTGTCGGTGTTGTCGCGCCGTTTGCGGCGTTCAGACAGCGCCTTGAACCGGGCCATGCCGAGAAGCCAGGTTGTCGGCTTCGACCGGCCTTCGAATTTGCCGGCCTGGCGATAGACATCGATGAACACATCGTTGGCGACATCCTCGGCCGTGGCTTCGTCGCGCACGAAGCGCAGCACGAAGCGAAACACGGCCTTCTGGTGCCGCCGGTAGAAGACATGCATGGCCTCCTTGTCGCCGCCCGCAATCTGCGCGAGCAGGGTTTCATCTTCGACGGCGCCGGAAGTCTGCATCCTGTTCACCGTCAACTCCCCCATTGGTCGCGGTGCCGTGCAAAAAGGTTCAACGAAAAATTCGAACCATGCCAACGGCCGCCCCGCGGCGACCGCCAAGCCAGGTTTCATAGTAGAGCGCTGAGCGGGTACAGGCCAGACGCAAACCATCCGGCCCCCATTCTCGCTATTCGACGCTGATATCGGTCTCGAACAGCACCAGCCGGCTGTCGCCATTAAAATACCGGAGACGATACAATCCCGGCTCGGCAGGTGCCCTCAGCCGAACGCTCTTCGCGTCATAGTCGCCATTGACCAGGCGCGTTGAAGCGAGAACCTTGCCGCGTCCACCTTGCGCCTCCGGGTCAAATAGCTCGACCTGGTCGCGATAGGCGCCTGGACCGACCCAACTGGCTTCGAACGGTTCGCCGGCCGTAACCGACGAAGGGGCGTCGAGCGACACCGGCACTTCCTCCACGGTGATCGGGCGGGTCGCAAGCACTTCGCGGCTGTCGCCATTGAAATAGCGAAGCTCATATGTGCCGGGTAAGGCGGGAACGACCAGGTCGACGGTCCGCGCATCAATATCGCCATTCACGATACGCTTGGAAACCAGAACCTTGCCACGCCCGGCCTGCGCTTGCGCATCAAACAACTCGATCTCATCACGCCTTGCGCCCGGCCCCTGCCATTTCACCTGGATCTGGTAACCCATCTTCGCGGTATCGGGTGCATCCAGCGACACCTCCACGCCGACGATCGAGATGGGACGGGTGGCCAGAACCACGCTGCTGTCACCGTTGAAATAGCGCAGTTCGTAGGCACCGGTATCCGTCGGGGCGACCAGATCGACGGTCCGCGCATCCATGTCGCCATTCACGATACGCTTGTAGAAGACAACCTTGCCGCGGCCGGCGTCCGCTTCGGGATTAAACAACTCGACACGGTCGCGACGCGCGCCGGGGCCTTCCCATCTGACGGTGAACGTCATGCCCATTCCGGCCTCGTCAGGCGCATCGAGCGACACTGCCGTCTCAATCACGCTCAGCGGTCGGGTCGCAAGCACTGCGCTGTTGTCGCCATTGTAGTAGCGCAGAATGTAAGAGCCGGGCTTGGCCGGTGCAGTCAGTTCGACCGTCTGCGCATCCATGTCCCCATTGACGATGCGCTTTGACGAAACGCGCCTGCCGCGCCCTGCATCCGCCGCCTCGTCGAATATCTCGATCTGGTCGCGGCGCGCGCCCGGCCCCTCCCAACCCACGGTAAAGGTTCTACCCATCGCGACCTCGTCGGGCGCGTCGAGCGACACCGGCGCTTCAAGCACCTCGATCTCGCGCGAGGCGAGCACCTCGTTGCCGTCGCCGCTGTAATATTGCAGTTGATAGAAGCCGGGTTCCGCCGGAGCCAGCAGAGTCACCTTGCGGTTGTCGAAGTCGTCATTGACCAGTCGCTTGCCGCGCACCACTTCGCCGTCGCCCTGCCGGGCTGCCTGGTCGAATATACGGATCAGATCGCGCCTTGCGCCGGGGCCCACCCATTCCACGGTAAAGCTTCGGCCGATTTCGACATTCGCCGGCGCAGTCAGCGAAACAGGCGCTTCGACGATCTCGATGACACGCGTAGCCAGCGGTTCCTTGCTGTCGCCCTGCCACATATAGCGAAGCTGATAGTTCCCGGGCCTGACCGGCGCGATCAGCCGGACAGTCTGGGCGTCGACATCGCCATTGACGATGCGGCGTCCACCAAGCCGCAACCCGTCGCCCTGCCGGGCATCCGGATCATAGATCTCGATCGTGTCGCGCCGTTCGGCCGGACCTTCCCACGAAACGGTGAACGTACGCCCGATCTCCACGCTCTCAGGTGCATCGATCGACGCTTCTGGACGCTCGACCGGCTCGGGCTCCGGTTCAGGCTCTGGCGCCGCGGCTTCGGCAATTTCGGTAAACGGCGTCGTCAGCGCATCAGTCAGCGCCTCGGCATTCTCTGCCGGCAGATAGAGCCCGCCTGTTTCTTCCGCGAGGCAGGCGACCTGACGCCCTTCATCTGCCGATAGCCCGAAGCCGATGACATGTGCGGTAAAGTCGACACCCAGCCGTTCGAGTTCACGTGCCAGAGCGCACGGGTCGGCTTCGCAGGTCTCGACACCATCGGTGATCAGAACGACTGTTGCCTTGTCCTCTTCGAAGCGGAGTTCCTCGGCCGCGCGGCGCACGGACGCGGTAAGCGGCGTCTTGCCGAGTGGCGACAGCCCTTCCGCAGCGTTGGAAATGGCCGCAGCACCTCCCGGTGTCGGCGCGACCAGTGTTTCAATGTCGCTGCACTGGCCCTTCTGCCGGTGGCCATAAGCCATGAGGCCGAGTTCGACTTCACCGGGCACCGTGCCCAGGACATCCGACAATACGCGGCGCGCTATGCTGATCTTGGCTTCACCCTCGATTTGGCCCCACATGGAACCCGACGCATCCAGCACGATCATGGTGCGCTCCGCGGCAACAACCTGAAAGGTTGCCGCCAATGTCAGACAGGCCGCTCCAAGAACAGTGGCAAGACGAGGGGCGATTGAAGCCATTGCGTATCCTTCCCGTATTGTTGTTGGCCGCCATTAGGGCGGCGCAATTCCCTAGCGTCAAGTATCGGAGCCGCCAGACGGGAGGATGACACTGCCAGGTGACCGGCAGGTTGCGAACAGCTTCGCTGCCTCTATGGACTTCTCAGGAAAGCCAGCGCTTGCGGCGCTTGTAGTGCTTCACATTGCGGAACGAGCGGCGGCCCTCGCCACCCACGCCGAGGTAGAACTCCTTGACGTCCTCGTTCTCGCGCAACGCCTTGCCCTCGCCATCGAGGACAACCCGGCCAGACTCCAGGATGTAGCCGTGCTGCGCGTATCGCAGCGCGATGTTCGTGTTCTGCTCGGCAAGCAGGATCGAAACGCCCTGATCCTCATTGAGCTGCTTCACGATTTCGAAGATTTCTTCGACCAGCTGCGGTGCTAGCCCCATCGACGGCTCATCGAGCAGGATCATCTTCGGCCGTGACATGAGCGCACGTCCAATCGCCGTCATCTGCTGCTCGCCGCCGGAGGTGTAGCCTGCCTGGCTGTTGCGGCGCTCTTTGAGCCGCGGGAAATAGGAATAGACGAGTTCGAGGTCTTCCTTGATCGCCGCGCCGCCTTCGCGGCGGGTGAAGGCGCCGGTGAGCAGGTTTTCCTCCACCGTCAGATGACCGAAACAGTGCCGGCCCTCCATGACCTGAATGCAGCCGCGCCGCACCAGTTCATTGGGCGACAGCGATTCCACCCGTTCGCCCTCGAAGCGGATGTTGCCCTTGGTGACCTCGCCACGCTCTGCGTGAAGCAGGTTGGAGATGGCCTTGAGCGTCGTCGTCTTGCCGGCGCCGTTTGCGCCGAGCAGGGCCACGATACCGCCCCGTGGCACCGACAGCGAAACACCTTTCAGCACCAGAATAACGTGGTTGTAGATGACCTCGATATTGTTGATCTCAAGCAGCGGTTCGGCAGCTTCGGTGGCTATCGCGGCGTCGGCCATCAGGATTGTCTCCGCACTTCACAAGGCAAGCCCCGGGCCTTGTGGCCCGGGGCTGTCGTTCACGTTAATCAGCTGCCGCAGGCAACCGGCTCGATGCCGGCTTCTTCAGCGTAAGCTGCGGAGTCTTCCATGATCAGCGGATCGACGATCTCGCGGTCCGCGCCCATGAAGTCGGTCACCAGCGACCAGCTCTTGCTCGAAGCATCCCACTGGGAGATGGCGCCGAGGCCCGGGCCGCCGTGGTTGGAGCACGTCACGTTGATCTCCGGCCCGAATTCCGGAAGTCCGATTTCAGCCATGCGGGCATTATCGAGGACCAGAGCCTCCATGCCGTCACGCATCATCGCAGGGGTGATGTCGGTCGTGTCGTGCAGCTTCATTGCCGTGCGCGCAGCTTCGACCGCCAGCATGGCGGCGTAGACGCCACGGTTGTAGAGCACCTCGCCAAGATGGCTGCCGTCGCCCGCCGCCTTGCCGGCGTCGATGACGTGCTTCTGGATGTCATCGAACAGCGGGAAATCGGAGCCGACGCCGTGGAAGGCAATCGCCTTGTATCCGTCTGCGCCATCGCCGGCAGGCAGAACGTCATTTTCAGACGCCGACCACCAGACGCCGATGAAGTGATCCATCGGGTAGCGGATATTGGCGGCTTCCTGGATTGCCACCTGGTTCATCACGCCCCAGCCCCACATGGTCACGTAGTCGGGAGCTTCGCGGCGGATCTGCAGCCACGTTGCCTTCTGTTCCTGGCCAGGATGGTCGACCGGGTAGAGCAGAAGCTCGTAGCCGTGCTTTTCGGCCAGCTCTTCAAGCGTGCGGATAGGCTCCTTGCCATAGGCGGAGTTGTGATAGACCAGCGCAATCTTCTTGCCGCTCAGGTCTCCGCCTTCCTGGTCGAGGATGTGCTTCACGATGATCGAAGCCGCATCCCAGTAGGTGCCCGGATAGTTGAATATCCAGGGGAAGACCTTGCCGTTGGCGGCCGAGGTGCGGCCATAGCCCATCGAATGGACGGGAATGCCGTCGGCGGTCGCCTTGGGGATCAGCTGGTAGGTAATGCCGGTCGACAGCGGCTGGTACAGAAGTGCGCCCTCGCCCTTGGTGGACTCGTAGCACTCAACGCCCTTTTCAGTGTTGTAGCCGGTCTCGCACTCGATCAGCCTGATCTTCTGGCCTTCGATACCACCGTCACGCTCGTTGATAAGCGTGAAATAGTCGGCATAGCCATCCGCGAACGGAATGCCGTTCGGGGCATATGGTCCCGTGCGGTAGGACAGCGACGGGAACACAAGATCTGCCAGAGCCGGAGCGGTACCCATGACCACCGCGCCCGCAGCAGTTGCGACTAGTAGTTTCAGCCTCATTGAAATTCCTCCCATTTGAGACGCTTCCTCTTAGTTCCTCCCGGATTTCTCACCGGTTGACCCCAGCATATTCCCTAATAAGGGAATGGCCAAAGCCTCAGCTTCTCCTTCGCCAGCCGCCACAGCTGAGCCAGCCCGTGCGGTTCGACGATGAGAAAGAAGATGATCAGACCTCCAACGATCATGATCTGGAAGTGCGCCGCGAGATCGGTCGGCCAACCGAGATAGCCGACCATCAGGTTCTTCAGCAGTACCGGAAACAGGATGATGAACGCGGCTCCGAGGAAGGAGCCGAGGATCGATCCGAGGCCGCCGATGATGACCATGAACAGCGCGGTGAACGACTTGTCGATGCCGAATGCCTCGGTGACTTCCGCCGCGCCGAGATAGACGGCAAAGAACATCGCTCCACCCATGCCGATGTAGAATGAGCTGATGGCAAAGGCCGAAAGCTTGGCATTGAACGGCGAGACCCCGATGATCTCGGCAGCGATGTCCATGTCGCGCATGGCCATCCAGCTGCGCCCGATACGTCCGCGCGTCAGGTTGCGCGCCACCCAGGCGAAGACGAAGACCAGCGTCAGGCAGAGCAGATAGGTCGCCCATGGCGGCGCACTTGGCCCTGTCACGGCGATGCCGAAGATGGTCCGTTCCGGCGCGCTGATCTGCCCGGACGCCGAGTAGTTGTAGAACCACGCGAACTTGTTGAAGAACCAGACCAGAAAGAACTGCGCCGCCAGCGTGGCCACCGCCAGATAGAAGCCCTTGATCCTGAGCGACGGCAGACCGAAGAGCACGCCGACGCCCGCCGTGACCAGACCGGAAAGCAGGATGCAGATGACGATGTTGAGGTCGGGGAAGGCTGTCATCAGCTTGTAGCAGGCGAATGCACCAACCGCCATGAAGCCGCCGGTTCCCAGCGACACCTGTCCGCAATAGCCGGTCAGAATGTTCAGTCCCAGCGCAATCATCGCCCAGACCAGGAACGGGACGAGAATCGCCTTCTCCCAGTACGGCGTTATGAAGAAGGGAACGACCAGAAATGCGACAGCCATCGCCGCCCAGAACAGGAAGCGCTCCGACTTGATCGGGAACGTCTGCAGGTCCGCAGCGTAGCTCGTCTTGAAGTCGCCTGCCTCGCGATACAACATCCTGCGCTAAATCCTCTCGATGATACGCTCGCCGAACAGCCCCTGAGGCCGGAACAGCAGGAACACCAAGGCCACCACATAGGCGAACCAGTTCTCGATCGCGCCGCCGACCAGCGGGCCGATATAGAGCTCGGCCAGCTTCTCGCCGACGCCAATGATCAACCCGCCGACAATCGCGCCGGGGATGGATGTGAACCCGCCGAGGATGAGCACCGGCAGGGCTTTCAGCGCGATCAGCGACAGAGAGAACTGCACGCCGGACTTGGCGCCCCACATGATGCCGGCTACCAGAGCCACGAAGCCAGCGATCGACCACACCACGACCCAGATCGTGCGCAGCGAGATGCCGACCGAAAGTGCAGCCTGATGGTCGTCCGCCACGGCCCTGAGCGCCCGCCCGAATTTCGTGTATTGCGAGAACCCGACCAGCGCCGTCACCAGCACGATGGCCACGATGGCCGCAACCACGTCGAGCTTGTCGATATACATGCCGAAATAGCCGGAATCCTCCGGCGCCCATGCGCGGGTAACATCCTCCCACCAGAAGGAACCGCCCGACGGGATGCCGACATCCATTGCCTTGATGTTGGCGCCCCACATCAAATCGCCGAAGCCTTCAAGGAAATAGGCAAGCCCGATCGTGGCCATGAACAGGATGATCGGCTCCTGATTGACGAGGTGTTTCAGCACCAGCGCCTCGAAAGCCCAGGCAAATGCGATCATGACCAGCAGCGTTCCGATGATGGCGATGACCGCAGGCAGTTCCCAGCCGAAATGGTGGACTTCGGTGCCGAAGATCGCGTTGATCAGATGCGCGAAGGGAACCTGTCCCGTCTGCAGTCCCACCAGGGTGAGCGCGGCAAACAGAGCCATAACGCCCTGCGCGAAATTGAAGATGCCCGATGCCTTGAATATCAGCGCGAAGCCGAGTGCCACGAGCGAATACATGACACCCGCCATGAGCCCGTTGAGCACCGTTTCAATGAAGTAGAGAAACTCCGGATTCATCGGGCCAGAACCCCTCCGCTCACATCATCAATCCGGGGAACAGCCCCAGAATTCCGACCAGGATGAGATAGATCGCGACCGCGTAGTTGAGGAAACGCGGAGCCACCAGGATGATGATGCCCGCGACCAGAGCGACGACCGGCAATAGTTGAACCTGAAGCATCATGGTGTGCGGTGTTTCCTCACTTGCTAGTCATGCGGCACGCCGAGATAGGCGTCGATGACATCCTGGTTCTTGGCGATTTCGTCCGGCACGCCGTCACCGATTTTGCGCCCGTAATCGAGGACGACGATGCGGTCGGAGATATCCATGACCACGCCCATGTCGTGCTCGATCAGCGCGATCGTGGTTCCGAACTGGTTGTTCACGTCGAGGATAAAGCGGCTCATGTCCTCTTTTTCCTCAAGGTTCATGCCCGCCATCGGCTCGTCGAGCAGAAGCAGGGACGGCTCCGCGGCCAGCGCCCGGCCAAGCTCGACACGCTTTTGCAGCCCGTATGGCAACCGCCCCACCGGCGTCTTGCGGATATGCTCGATTTCCAGAAAGTCGATGATGGCTTCGACCGCGCGTCGGTGCTCGATCTCCTCGCGCTCGGCAGGTCCGTACCAAAGCCCCTGCCAGAACAGGTTGCGCTTCTGCAGCGTGATGCGGCCCGTCATGATGTTGTCGAGCGTCGACATGCCACGAAACAACGCAATGTTCTGGAAAGTGCGCGCGATCCCCTGCCGCGCGGCGTCGGTTGAACGCATCGCTCGGCGCTGAACGCCGCGATAGGTTATCGTGCCTTCCTGCGGCGTATAGAACCCGTTGATGACGTTGAGCATCGATGTTTTGCCGGCGCCGTTTGGGCCGATGATGGCGCGAATCTCGCCCTTGCGGATATCGAAGGAGACATCGGTAATCGCCTTCACGCCGCCAAAGGCCAGCGACACGTTCTTCACGTCGAGCAGCACATCGCCCTTCGCGATGCCGTCATCGCGGGAAGCGGTGAACTGGTCGCTGTCTGGCTGCATGTTCATTCAGCAGCCTCCTTCATCGGCTCGCTAGGTACGTCATAGACGGCTGCATCCCTGATCTTCACCGTCGCGCTGATCTTGCCCTTGCGGCCGTCCTCATAGGTGACTTCGGTCTCGACGAACTTGTCCGTCGAACCGTCATAAAGCGACTCAATCAGTTCGCCATACCGCTCCGAGATGAAGCTACGGCGCACTTTCTGGGTCCGGGTGAGTTCCCCGTCGTCGGCGTCGAGCTCCTTGTGGAGGATCAGAAAACGCTTGATCTGGGCGCCGGCCATCATTGGCTCTTTCGAGAGCTTTTTGTTGGTGTCGTCGACATGGCTAGCGATCATCTCATAGACCTGCGGATGGCCCGCGAGTTCCTGATAGGACGCATAGGAAATGTTGTTGCGCTCGGCCCAGTTGCCGACCGCCTCAAGGTCTATATTGATGAACACCGCGCAGTAGTCGCGATCATGACCGAACGCGACCGCTTCCTTGATGTTGGGGAAGAACTTCAGGACGTTCTCGACATATTTTGGCGAAAACAGCGCCCCGGTGTTCAGCCGGCCGACATCCTTGGCGCGGTCGATGATGCGAAGCTGGCCGTCCTCGTCGAAGAACCCGGCATCGCCGGTTTTCACATAGCCGTCCTCGGTGAGCGTTTCAGCGGTCTTGGCGTCATCGAGATAGTAGCCCTGGAACATGCCGGGCGAACGGAACTGCACTTCGCCGTCCTCAGAAATGCGAACGTCGACATTGGGCGCTGCCGGTCCCACCGCGTCAGCGCGAACCGCGCCGTCTTCCTGGCAGGTGACATACAAAAACGCCTCGGTCTGCCCATAGAGCTGCTTGAGGTTAATGCCGAGCGAGCGGAAGAAGGAAAACAGGTCTTCGCCAATCGCCTCGCCGGCGGTGTAGGCGACCCGAACCTTGGATAGGCCGAGCACATTTTTCAGCGCGCCATAGACGAGGACTTCACCGAGCCAGTAGGCGATGCGGCCGGACAGCGGTACCGACCTGCCCTCCAGGATCGCCTCGCCATATTTGCGCGCGACACCGATATAGTGGTGGAAGAGCCACTTCTTCAGACGCCCCGCATCTTCCATGCGGATCGTCACCATCGTGAGCAGCCCTTCGAACACGCGCGGCGGTGCGAAATAGAAGGTCGGACCGATCTCCTTCAGATCCTGTGTGACCGTCTCCGGCCCTTCGGGGCAGTTGACGCAGAAGCCAGACACATAACCCTGGGCGTAATTGAGATAGTGGTCGCCCACCCACGCGAGCGGCAGATAGGCAAGCACGCTGTCATGCTCGGTCAGCTTGTCGAACTTTGCCGTATCGACCGCAGCGTTGACCGACGCCTCGGCGCCGATGACCACACCTTTTGACCGGCCTGTCGTGCCAGACGTGTAGAGCATGATGGAAATGTCGTCGCCGCTGGCGCTGCGGATCGTGTCTTCCCATTTCTGCGAAGCGCCCGCGTCGGATGCCATCTTGTTGCGACCGGCCTCCTGTACGCCGGAGAACGGCACAAGGCGCGAATGATCGTAGTCGGCAAGACCGCGCTGCTCGTCGTAGACGATCATGCCCAGATTGGGGATCTTGTCTGAAAACGCGAGCAGCTTGTCGACCTGCTCCTGGTCCTGGACAACCGCCAGCTTCACGCCCGCATGGTCGAGTACGTAGGCGAGTTCTTCAGCAACCGCATCGGCATAGACCGGAACAGGCACAGCGCCCAGGCACTGCAGCGCGGCGATTGCCCAGTAGAGGCGCGGCCGGTTGGAGCCAACCACGGCAACACGCTCGCCGTGCCCTACACCAAGCGTTTCCAGCCCGATCGAGAAAGCGCGAATCTCCTCAAGCTGTTCCTTCCAAGTCCAGCTCTGCCAGATACCGAAATCCTTGTGCCGCATGGCAGGAAGGTCGCCGAACCGCACGGCGTTGAGCAGCAGATATTTCGGAAACGTGTCGAGCTTCGGCTCGTACTCAGCCAATGCCTTGTTCCTCCCAGCGGACCGTGGCCCGCAATTCCCATCCCTGCCCCGGAAGGCGGCCGGAAAATTCTTGTTGTTGTCGCCAAGTTTTCACGAAACGGAGCATTGTTCAACTGGCCGCTTGACAGACAGCGGGCCAGATTGTCTCTTAGATGGGCGCTCGTGTTTGTCCGCGCGGCTTCCCCCATCACTGACGTATGACCCGCGCTATGCGTCGTAGCGCGCCAGCTTGTCTCGATCGAAAACGGTGATGGCGCTGCGGCCGAGCCTGATAAGGCCCTCCGCTTCCAGTTCCTGCAACGCCCTGTTGACCAGCGGTCGGGATACCGCCGCCAGCAGCGCCAGCTCTTCCTGGGTGATCTCGATCTCGCTGCGCGTTCCCGGGTAAAGCACGCGATTGAACAGCCAGCCGAGATTGCGCGCCACGCGCTCCTTGGGCCCGAGAATACGGTCTTGCTCGATCGTGGCTATGAACTGGCCCATGCGCTCGTTGAGCTGGCGAACCAGGAACCGGTTGAACCCGGTCGAATTTTCGAACAGCCACATGAAGGACGATCGCGGCATCATTGCCAGCCGCGTATCGCGAATGGCCACCAGGTCGTATTGCCGTGGCTCGTCCTTGATCAGCGATCCTTCACCAAACCAGCCGCCGGTTCCGACGCCGGCAAAGGTCATCGCCTTGCCGGTGCGCGAGATCGTGCTGATCTTGACGAGGCCGGAGCCAACCCCTGTCCAGTAGTCCAGCCGGTCGCCGCGATGGCAGATGTAGCCGCCCTTGGCGAAGCTGCGGTCTACAACGCCTTTGCAGGCGCGCTCCAGCTCCTCCGCAGTAAGTTCAGCGGCCCAGACAGCCGAACGAACGACTTCGTCTCTGGCTCCCATCAGCTTCCGCAGTTGCTGCCCGATTGACGCATGAACCCGCTTATGGACACCTCAACCGCGCGTGGCAAGCAGGCCTTGCCGGCGACCGAACGTGTCAGGCGGCTTCTTTCCAGTATTTCGCCGTCGGCAGCACCGTAAGCGGTGCAAGCTCGCCACCCATCGGACGCTCGAACAGCATGCGCCGTTCGAACTCGGTGGAACGGAAGAACGGGAACCGTTCGATCGTGTCTTCCATATTGTCGGAGCACCTGGATTCGTAGAGATGCACCGGCACGATGAGGCCGGGATATGTACGCGGCTCTGCTGCTTCCTCCGACCGGAAAATGCGCCGGTAGAACGAAGCGTGGTCTTCCTTGACCGCCGTCAGGCAGAAGGTCGGATTGAAGTGCTTGCAGGCAAGCACGGCCAGCCTCAACGTGAGATAGGGAATAACACGCAGCGAACTCGACCATTCCATGTCGGCCGCGAAACGGCTCGGATCGATGAAGCTCTCGCCCGCGGCAACGCGCGGCATGAGTTCCTTGGCAAACACGTCGGTGCTGGGCGACAACGGAAAGCGATCCGTCACGTGGTGCAGCCTGATCGTGCTGACCAGATGTCCATCGTAGTAGATGCCGAAGACGAAGCTGTTGGGCAGTTCGTCGAAACTGTCCCGCACCGCGCGCGCTGCGTTCGGACTCATCATCCCGGACTGAACATAGGAATTGTACCGAAGACGGCACACGTCCTCGAAGTCCTCGCCCCTGTCCAGGTGCCGGTACTCGATCTGTTCGAGAAGGTTCAGCACGTTGCGCACAAAGGGCGAAGCCGTGCTGGCTTCTTCCCTGGCACCGTCGCTGACATGCCGAAACGCTGCACTCTTACTCATAAACTCACCCTCGCAGTCCGCCACGAGAGAAAGGTTACTACAAGTTAACAATTCAAAGAAACGAAAAATCGCCGAAGATTCATTAAGTTCCCGTTAACCTTAACAGCGGCGCGCGAATATCGATACTGCGCATCGCCAAGAAGCGCGCCTTCGGACTGAAACTTACGCTGGGTTAGTTCTTGACGGCAGCGAGGTGCCCTGAGGCGACCTTGCCCTTGCCGAGCTCAGCCACGGACGGCCAGGACTGGGTCGATATGGTCTCGATGCCAGAAGCTGTCAGCGCCGACCCGAAAAGGAAACCCTGCACGAGGTCGGGCTTGACCGTCGACGACAGGATCTTGAGCTGCTCGAAAGTCTCCACGCCTTCCATCGTCACCTGAAGGCCTATGCCTCGCGACAGGCCGACAACGCCCTTGAGGAGTTCGAGCGAGCGGGCGTTATGCGTGATGTCGAGCAGGAAGCTGCGATCGATCTTGATCTTGTCCAGCGGCAGCGTGTGCAGATAGCTCAGGCTGGAATAGCCGGTACCGAAATCGTCCAGCGCAATGTTCACGCCCAGAGACTTGATCTCGGAAAGGAATTTGCCCGTGGACGACTTGTCGTCGAGCAGTGCCGTCTCCGTGACCTCGACCTCAAGTCGGTGCGGCGGCAGACCGGAGCGTTCCAGGGCGGTCCGAACCTTGTTCACCACTTCGTCGCTGTGGAAATCTTTCGCCGAAAGGTTCACCGAGACGCAGATGTCGTTGGGCCACTTCATGCATTCGCTTGTGGCCTGCTCCAGCACGAGTTCGCTGATGTCGGAGATGATTCCCATCTCCTCCGCCAGCGGAATGAAGATCGCCGGTGATACGGGTCCGAGTTCAGGGTGATCCCAACGACACAATGCCTCGCAGCTGGCAATGCGCATCGTGTCCATGGAGACGATCGGCTGGTAAACCACGCGCAGACTGCGCGACTCGACCGCGCTGCGCAGGTCCGATTTCATCATCTGGCGATTGCGGAACGCGGCGTTCATCTTCGCCTCGAACAGCCGCCAGCCGTTCTTGCCGGATTCCTTGGCCTTGTAGAGGGCCAGATCGGCCTTGACGGTCATATCGTCAACTTCGGTCGAGCCGACAGTCGAAAGGACCGCGCCGGCGCTCAGCTGAACGCGCAGGGCGTGACCGGAGACATCGACATATCCGCTCAGGCTTTCGAAAATCTGATCGAGCTGAACCGTGAGTTCTTCCTCGCTGCCGACGGAGTTGAAGAACAGCATGAACTCGTCGCCGCCAAAGCGGCTGACGATGACGTCTTCCGAAGTCGCTGCCGACAGTTTTTCACCGACTGCAAGTATCAGCCCGTCGCCGACAGGGTGTCCCAGCGTGTCGTTGATGCTCTTGAAATCGTCGAGGTCGAACACCGCAAGCGCGCATTGGCGCTCCGGATCGCCGCCAGCGATGTGCTCGGCAACCAGTTCGTGGAAATAGCCGCGATTGGGCAGATCGGTGAGTGAATCATAGCGCGCCATGTGCCGGATGCGCTCTTCGGCTTCCACACGGGCCGTGATTTCCTCGAAGGTGACAACACCGAGTTCCTCGTTGCCGGAGCGCGCCGACAGTTCGAAATGCCGGCCGTCCCCGGTCCTGATATGCAGCTTGCGGTCGCGGTCCTCGCCCAGCGCTCTTGTAAGCTGGGTCTCGACATAGCGGGCGTCCCGCTGCGACAGCAGGCCGCCCGCGACGCCGCGCATCAGAATCGCGTGCAGCGAACGACCGAGCAGGCGGTCCGGATCGTCGATCCTGAGCACCTTGGCTGCCTCGGAGTTGGCGACAATCACCTGCCCTTCGGGGCTGAGCATGATCAGGCCGTGCGACATCGTGTTGAGTGCGCGGTCGAAGCGCAGCGCCAGCTTGCGCGCCTGTCGGTGGCCGATAACCGCTGAAAACAGCACATTTCGAACGTTGTCCGCGCTGGACTTGATCACCACCATGAACGGCACGATCAGCAGGCCGAGAACAAAATGCGGCACGTCGAGGCGCAGCATCAGGCCGAGCGCGATCGGGCCGACAAATGTCAGCGCAAAAATCGACACCATGCGCGGCGAGCCGTAGTTGCGCCCGACAACGGTGACAATAGACCCCAGCGTCACCGAAATCGCGGCAACTTCGCCGAAGGAATCGGGTCTCAGATAGATCGCGGTGAAACAGAAAGCGCCCAGGGCAAGGCCCTGTATGCTGCCCTTGATGATGTATTCGTTTTCCCAGCGCCGCGCGGACTCTTCGTCGGCAATGCCAGGGCCGCGGTGAAACCGCACCATGCCCAGATAGCGCCAGGTGCCGACAAGAAGCAGAAGTCCGGCCAGAACCGTATAGACGGGATCGCCGCCATGCACGTAGACCATCGCGGCTGCAATCGCATGGCATGCCGTGCCGATGAGCAGCACGTGGTGGTTGTCGAACAACGACCGCACGAACTGCACATAAACATCTGCTGGGATGTTGCTATTTCTTCCACTTGCCATGCACGAATCCACCTCGGCAGGACATAGATGGCATCTGCGCATTAAGAAAAACCTTACGTAACAGGTTTTTTGGCAGGATTTCGAAAGATTTGGAGGGATTCGCGGAAGTCTATTCCGCAGCTTCCAGTTCGGGTTCGGCAACAGCATTCCGGAAGCGCGTTATCATCCTTCCGCGCTCCTCTGCCGCCCTTGCCGCACTGGCGGCTTTGACATGGCCGAAGCCACGCACGATCTGCGGTATCGAAGCAAGCGCCGCGGCCGCCTCTGTCCGGTCCGGTGTCAGATCACGGGCAATCAGCGTTAGATCTTTCTCGTATTCGGCAAGAAGTTTCCGCTCCATGCGGCGCTCTTCGGAATGTCCGAATATGTCGAAGACCGTTCCACGCAAGCCTTTCAGGCGCGCCAACAGGCGGAAACCGGTCATCATCCGCGGACCGAATTTGGATTTGCGCGGATGACCGGCGGCATCCTTGCGGCCCATGATCGGTGGCGCGAGGTGAAACTCCAGCCGGTCGTAACCGGCAAATTCCGACTTCAGCTGCTTCTCAAATGATCCGTCGGTGTAGAGGCGGGCAACCTCGTATTCGTCCTTGATCGCCATCAGCTTGAACAGGCCGCGGGCTGCCGCTTCCGTGATCGCGGTTGAACCGGGCGACGCCCTCTCCTCGGCCGCCCGAACAGCTGCCACTCCCGAGCGGTAGCGCTCCGCATAGGAGGCATCCTGATAGGCGACGAGAAATTCGGCCCGCTTTTCGATGATGTCGTCCAGCGTTTCGGCCCTGGGTTCTTCCGCGTGGCTGCCGGCCTTTTCGACCAGCGACCTGACATGGGCCGGATCGTGCGCGGCGCGCCGGCCCCAGCGGAAGGCGGAGATATTCATGGCCACCGCCTGGCCGTTGAGTTCGATCGCGCGTTCCACTGCTTCGGGCGACACCGGCAAACCGCCGCGCTGGCTTGCGATGCCGAGCATGAACATATTTGCGCCAATCGAATTGCCGAACAGCCTTGAGGCGGCCTGCGTCGCGTCGAAGAACACTGCACTGTCGTCGCCGACCGCCTTGCGGATGGCGCGGCGGATACGCTCGCTCGGCAGCGAAAAATCGGCCGAGCGGGTGAAGTCGCCGGGCATCACCTCTGCTGTGTTGGCAACAAAAAGCGTTTCGCCTGTGCGCGCAGCCGACAGCACTTTGCGCGAACCGGAAACGACGAGGTCGCAACCCAGAATGAGGTCCGCCTTGCCGGCCGAAACGCGGATTGCGCTGATCTCCTCGGGCGAACGCGCGACGCGCATGTGGCTGTAGACCGCACCGCCCTTCTGGGCGAGGCCGGCCATATCGATCAGGCCACTGCCCTTGCCTTCCAGATGCGCCGCCATACCGATGATAGCGCCGATGGTGACAACACCGGTGCCGCCGATGCCGTCGATGATGGTCGCCCACCCCTGCTCGCCAAGCTCGAACACGACAGGCTCCGGCACGCCCTCAAGCGGATCGGCCTCGCCGGCAATGCCCTCCGACTTTTTGAGCTTTGCGCCATGCACGGTCACGAAGCTTGGGCAGAAGCCATTGACGCAGGAAAAATCCTTGTTGCAGCTCGACTGGTCGATGCGCCGCTTGCGACCGAATTCGGTCTCGACCGGCTGCACCGAAACGCAGTTCGATTTCACGCCGCAGTCGCCGCAGCCTTCGCAGACCAGTTCGTTGATGATGACGCGCTGGTCGGGATCAGGAAATGTGCCGCGCTTGCGCCGGCGGCGTTTTTCCGCAGCACAGGTCTGATCGTAGAGCAGAACCGAGACGCCCTTTTCCTCGCGCAGGTCGCGCTGCACGGCGTCCATGTCATCGCGGTGATGAACGGTTGCACCGCTCGGGAACGTGACATTGCCTTTGTATTTTTCAGGCTCGTCGCTAACGACGGCGATACGCTGCACGCCCTCTGCACGTACCTGGTCGGCAATCATGTCGACGGTGATGCCGCCCTCATGCGGCTGACCGCCGGTCATGGCGACCGCGTCGTTGTAGAGGATCTTGTAGGTCATGTTGGCGCCGGACGCGATTGCGAAGCGGATCGCCAGCGAGCCCGAATGGTTGTAGGTGCCGTCGCCGAGATTCTGGAAGAAGTGCTCGCGTTTGGAGAATGGCGCCTGCCCCACCCACTGCGCGCCCTCGCCGCCCATCGCAGTAAAGCCGACCGTCGAGCGATCCATCCACATGGCCATGAAATGACAGCCGATGCCGGCGCCGGCGATCGAACCTTCCGGTACATTGGTGGATGAATTGTGTGGGCAGCCGGAGCAGAAATAAGGAGTGCGCGAGCCGACATCCTGCGTCTCGGCCAGCATCGCCTGATATTGGCGCATACGGCTGACACGGTCCGCGAGATCGCCAACCTGTCCAACCGTTTTCAGAATGCGCTCGCCCAGCGCAATCGCGATCTCGTTGGGATCGAGCGCACCCTTGGCCGGGAACAGCCATTCGTCGCGCTCGTCCTTCTTGCCGACAATCACGGGCTGATTTGCGGTTCCGTAGAGGTGCTCACGCATCTGCACTTCCAGCAGTGATCGCTTCTCTTCGACAACGATGACGAGTTCCAGCCCGTCGGAAAATTCCTTGATGTGCTGATAGTCCAGAGGCCAGGGCGCAGCGACCTTGAACAGCCTCAGCCCGATCTGCTTCGCGCGTTCCTCGTCGATGCCGAGATCGTCGAGCGCCTGCCTCGTATCGAGATAAGACTTGCCAACGGTGATGATGCCGATGCGGGCATCCTTGCCGCCCGAATAGATGATGCGGTTGAGCTTGTTGGCGCGGATGAAAGCGGCAGCTGCGGCACGCTTATATTCGTGCAGCCGCGCCTCCTGGCCGAGCTGGTCGATTTCGTGACGAACGTTGAGGCCGCCCGGCGGCATCTCGAATTCGGGCAGTTCGATCTGTACCCGCTCGATCGAGGCATCGACGGACGCCGTCGACTCCACATTGTCCTTCACGCATTTGACCGCCGCCCAGGTGCCGGCGAAACGCGACAACGCATAGCCATAGAGGCCATAGTCGATCAATTCCTGCACGCCTGCGGGGTTCAGGATCGGAACCATCGTATCGACAAACAGGAACTCGGTCGCATGGGCCACGGTCGAAGACTCGGCCATGTGATCGTCGCCCATCAGCGCCAGCGCGCCACCATGTTTCGACGATCCGGCAAGGTTGGCGTGGCGGAACACATCACCAGAGCGGTCGACGCCCGGCCCCTTGCCGTACCAAAGCGCGAAGACACCGTCATGCTTGCCCTCGCCCAGCAATTCTGTCTGCTGTGAGCCCCAGCAGGCGGTCGCAGCCAGTTCTTCGTTGAGACCCGGCTGGAAGACGATGTTCGATTGTTCGAGCTGCTTGCGGGCTTTCCACAATTGCAGGTCGAGACCACCGAGAGGCGAGCCGCGATAACCCGAAACGAAGCCGGCTGTGTTCAGCCCGGCCAGCCGGTCGCGCTCGCGCTGCATCAAAAGCATACGTACGATCGCCTGCGCTCCGGAAACGAAAATCCGATCCTTTGAGAGGTCGAACTTGTCGTCCAGCGAAACGTCGTGAAGTGTCATGCTCTGTTTCCCGGGCGGTCAGGCCGAATTCGCCGCGAACTTCATTAACATGCCTGGCAGCCAATGCGGCATCCGGACTGCCAGTGTCCCCCGCAGATTGCCTTCGCGTCAAATAAAAACAGGTACATCGCACAATCAGCAACAAGTGAAATCACATTGGCGGTGCGATGCATGAACCTTTCATGACGGCCCGACGCACAGAGCTGATTGTTGCGCATGAGGCTCTGCCGGCCTTCATCCGGGCAACAAAAAAGCGGGCCGAAGCCCGCTTTCTCGTATTGGAAATGGAGAGGCAGCTTAGGAAGCGGCCTCTTCCTTCTTCTCTTCTTCGGCGGGGGCTTCCTCGGCAGGAGCCTCTTCCGCTGCCGCCTCTTCCGCAGGAGCCTCGGCTACAGCTTCCTCTGCAGGTGCTTCAGCGGCGGCTTCTTCCGCGGGAGCCTCGGCAGCGGCGGCTGCCTCTTCGTCGGCCTTCGCCTTGGCGTCTTCCTCAGCCTGTTTGGCGGCCTCCAGGCGCTCCTGCGCCTTCTTGCCGGGCTGTGCCTTCTCCGGATTGTTGCGCGACGGGCGCTTGGCAATGCCGGCTTCGTCGAGGAAGCGCAGCACGCGGTCGGTCGGCACGGCGCCGTTGGACAGCCAGTGCTTGATGCGCTCTTCGTTGAGCTTCACGCGCTCGCCATCCTTGGGCAGCATCGGGTTCCACGAACCGACCTGCTCGATAAAGCGGCCGTCGCGCGGGCTGCGCACATCGGCAATCACCACGTGGTAGTAAGGGCGCTTCTTGGAGCCCGCGCGGGCGAGCCTGATTTTCAATGCCATTTCAAAGTCTCCTGAATGCGTTCTTTGCGTGTGTCGGGTTGATGAGTGTCACTGGGCATCGACGGCCTTGCCGGCCGCGATCGCCTCGTGATGGCGAATGACTTCGTGGATGATGAAATTGAGAAATTTCTCCGCGAAATCGGGATCGAGATTGGCGTCTCTTGCCAATTGCCTGAGGCGCGCGATCTGCCGCGCCTCCCTGTCCGGGTCGGCCGGTGGCAGACCGTGGGTTGCCTTGAGCTTGCCGACTGCCTGCGTGCAGCGAAAACGCTCGGCCAGCATGTGGATGAGGGCTGCATCGATATTATCGATCGAGGCGCGGTAGCCGGCGAGCAGCATTTTGGGGTCTTCGAGGTGGCTCATTTCTTGCCACCTTTCGGAAGCCCGGGCAGCCCGCCCGGCAGACCCGGCATACCGCCACCGCCGCCGAGACCGGGAAGCCCCTTCGGCAATCCGCCGCCCATGCCGGCGGCTTCCGCCTGTTTCTTGAGCGCCTCAAGCTGTTTGGGGTCCATTTTCGACAGGTCGGGCATGCCGCCCATTCCACCCATGCCGCCGCCAAGGCCCATCTTGGAGGCGAGGCCGCCCATCGCGGCGCGCATCATGCCACCGCCTTTGCCCTTGCCGCCCATCGCTTTCATCATGTCGGCCATCTGGCGGTGCATCTTCAGAAGCTTGTTGATCGAGGCAGCGTCCGTGCCCGAACCTGCCGCGATGCGCTTCTTGCGGCTGTGCTTGAGAAGGTCGGGATTGGCGCGCTCGGCCTTGGTCATCGACGAGATGATGGCCAGCTGCTGCTTGAAGACACCGTCGTCGAGGCCGGCGGCGGCAATCTGGTCCTTCATCTTTCCCATGCCGGGCATCATGCCCATGATGCCGCCCATGCCGCCCATCTTCTGCATCTGGCGAAGCTGGTCGGCGAGGTCATTCAGGTCGAACTTGCCCGACTGCATCTTCTTCGCCATCGCCGCGGCTTTTTCCGCGTCGATGGTCTCGGATGCCTTTTCGACCAGGCTGACAATGTCGCCCATGCCGAGAATGCGGTCGGCGACGCGCTTGGGATGAAACTCCTCCAGCGCATCCATCTTTTCGCCGACGCCGACGAGCTTGACCGGCTTGCCGGTGACTGCGCGCATGGAGAGTGCGGCACCGCCGCGTCCGTCGCCGTCCATGCGGGTGAGCACAAGGCCGGTGATGCCCACGCGGTCATCGAAGCTGGTGGCGAGATTGACGGCGTCCTGACCGGTCAGTGCATCGGCGACCAGCAGTATTTCGTGCGGGTTCGAGGCCTTCTTGATGTCGGCCATCTCGACCATCAGGGGCTCGTCGATATGGGTGCGGCCGGCAGTGTCGAGAATGACGACGTCATGGCCGCCGAGCTTCGCCGCCTGTACCGCGCGCTTGGCGATGTCGACCGGCGTCTGGCCCTCTACGATGGGCAGGGTCGGAATGTCGCCCTGTTCGCCAAGCTGCCGAAGCTGTTCCTGCGCGGCCGGGCGGCGCGTGTCGAGCGAGGCCATCAGGACCTTCTTGCCCTGACGGTCCATCAGCCGCTTGCCGATCTTGGCCGAAGTGGTCGTCTTGCCCGACCCCTGCAGGCCAACCATCATCAAGACGACAGGCGCCGGCGCGTTGAGGTCGATCGTCTCGCCCTCTTCGCCGAGCATGGACACAAGCTCGTCATGGACGATCTTGACGACCATCTGGCCAGGCTTGATCGACTTCAGAACTTCGGCGCCGACGGCCTTTTCGCGCACCCGGTCGGTGAAGGAACGCACGACGTCGAGCGCGACATCGGCCTCAATCAGCGCACGACGCACCTCGCGCAGCGCCGCGGAGACATCGGCCTCCGAAAGCGCGCCGCGGCCGGTCAGGCCGTTCAATATGGAGCCAAGGCGTTCCTGAAGGCTCTCGAACATCGCAATCCTCTTTGTCTCGCGTCCTCAGACCCGAGAGGTAGTGTCGGCAACCAGCGAACCCAACAACCAAAGCCAAAAAGCACCCGGGGGCGCATCGCGCTGCCGGGTGTTGACCTCCTGGATCGTCATATCGCTTTGATTGCGCCCAGGTCGGCTGCTCGGAGTTTGCACTCGTCGCTGAAGTCCGGCGCGGATAGACCCGAAAACACCGGCAAAGTCAAGGCTCAGGGCCGCTTAAGCGACGCGCGACGCGACCTGAAGCGAAGGCTCGTACATCACGATGCAGTTTCGCCCTTTGTCCTTGGCGGCATAAAGCGCGATGTCGGCCTTGTGGGTAGCGGCATCCAGCGTTTCGCCGGGCCGCACCAGATGCGCGCCAATGCTGGGCGTAATCGGCAGCGGCGTTTCGCGGGCGCCACTGAAATCTTGCCCGCGTATCGCTTCCAGCACACGGTCGCCAAGCTGGCGTAGCAGAACGCCGTCGCAATCGGCAAAAAGCACGATGAACTCGTCACCGCCCCATCGGCCACACACGTCGCCCGGCCGAAGCACGCTGGCGATGCGACGCGCAAACTCGGTCACAACCTCGTCGCCCGCCTTGTGCCCAAACCGGTCATTGATCTGCTTGAAACGGTCAATGTCGACCAGAAGCAGCCCCGGCAACTCGCGCGTGCGCCGCGCCGCCTCAAGCACCTGCTCGTAGTCGCGTGCAAAGCCGCGCCGGTTGGCAACGCCGGTCAGGGGATCGACGAAGGCGATCTGTTCAAGCTGGCGTGTGCGTTCGCTGACAGCGCGCTCCAGATTGCCGGTGTTTTCGCGCACGGTGCGGGCCATCGTGCTCAGCGCCCGCGACAAGCGGCTGATCTCGTCTCTGCCCCGGTCCGAGGTCTCCACGGCGAAATTGCCGCCCTCGATGCGGCCGAGATCGCCTTCCATCGCCGCCAGACGGTCGAGAACGCTGCGACGGAACATCCATGTCACCAGCACTGCAGCGGCCAGCATCGCGAGGCCGAACAGCGCTGCCATCGGCCAGAACATGCGCCGGTCGATAACCGCATCGACGTCCATCAGTGTCACGTTGTACCAGCCGAGCCTGTCGAGCCAGCCGACGCCCGCAAGCATGCGCTTGCCGCTGATCGTCAGAAACTCCGCCGCCACATCTGCCTCGCCGGAAGAGACGCGCTCGAACATGTCGGACAGCTTCGCGCGGTCGGCGGCGCTGTCTATCGTGCGGAAAACGGTCTTCTTCGATTCGGCTTCCTTGGTCAGGCTGTGGAAATCGATCTTGCCGGCGTCCCGGCTTGCCTGGATCGCGCCGCTGCGATCGACAAAGAAGCTCTCCACGCCGCGCTGCTCGCCGTTCACCACTTCATGGATGAAGGTGGAAAGATCGAGCCCCGTGCCGATAATGCCAAGCGTGCGGCCCTTGTCTGTGATGACACAGTTGATCCAGACCTTGGTGACGAGCAGCACGTCGTCGTGATCGACATTGAGCTGGCAGCCCGGCCCTTCGGCCGCGGTGGCATAATACCAGCCGTCGCGCGGATTGGATTGCGAGATCGTGTATCGGTATTGATTGCCCGCATAGCCGTTGCGGGCGTCGTTGTAATAGTAATTGCCCGAGCCATTGATGACAAAGAAGTAGCTGCGATCCTTGAACGCCGTTCTGAAGTGTTCAAGTTCGGCTATTCCCCGCGCGCGCTTCTGCGCGTTTTCTTCGTCAGCGGCCCATTCCAGTATCGAAGGAGACCGCGCCAGCGTTTCGGCGAGGCCAACCTCGCGCATCAACGTCTCAAGCCCGCGATAACGGTCGTAGAGGATCTGCTTTTCGGCAAACAATGTGCCTAGGCGCAGAACCGTGGCGTCGACAATGTGAACGAAAATGTACGCAGCGGGGGCGGCGATCGCCACGAACACCACCATCATCAGCGCGAGTACGCGAAGACGCAGGCTTTCGGCAAAGGCGCCGCGTATCCGGCGTGGAAGTGATTGCGACATGCGGTAGAGGTTTTCCGGCCTGCTCGCGCGGAATACCCGCGACCGCGCCACGCTATCGCTCAGCCGTATACGGGAGGTTAACTGTTTTCACCCGGCAGCCCCGTTCTCTTCCAGACCGTGATTGGGTGTTTTTGTTGACACCCGGACCAGGTGGGTGATTAGTCAACCTTGTGGTTGACTTTCTTCTCGGCGCCACCGATGTTGACCCGACTTTCTTACGCTGTGCTCGGTCAACCCGGCTTCAAGAAAGGGGAGGCACCTCGAATG
The DNA here is from genome assembly GCA_965232405.1 of Rhizobiaceae bacterium. Classification (GTDB taxonomy): domain Bacteria; phylum Pseudomonadota; class Alphaproteobacteria; order Rhizobiales; family Rhizobiaceae; genus RCIO01. The sequence continues at coordinate 2,475,799 of OZ246966.1, read as the reverse complement.
GAAGAAATCACTGCAAATGTAAGCTGGACTGCGATCATCGTCGGGTTCATCGCCGCCTACGCTGTCGGTTTTCTGTGGTATGGCGTCATCTTTCAGAAGGCGTGGGCGCGGGGCAACGGCTTGCCTGAGAGGCCGGAGAAATTCCCGGTCATGGCCATGGTTCTGCAACTCGCCGGCACCTTCCTCTATTCGTGGGTGTTCGGCATCACGGCCGCCCGCGAGATGCTGGCCACGGTGATCCTGATCGTTCTCACAATCGCCTGCCTGATCGCCGCTGGTGCACTCTACAGGTTGCGTCCGCCGGGCGTCGCGATGATCGATGCTGGCTACATTGTCGCCATGGGCATCGTACTGTTCGTTTCCCAAGCAATCTTCTGATCCGCAGCAGGTAGGTGTACTGGCCAGTCTGGGCCTGCATCCACTCGACTTGGCGGCATTCGGGCCACAATCCCGCCGGTATCGTCGTCAGATATCGATACCGGCGGCAGTAACGGCTTTGTAGCACCTTCGTGCCAATATGCTGGCGAAGCCCATCCGGATGACAGCGGCGGGTTTCGCTGGCAGAATTTACCTATGGTCAATTGACGAATCGGCACGGGAGTTCACATGGCACAACGGGCGAGCTTGAAGATCCTTGCGGCGGCTATTGCCACGCTTCTCATCGCACCCGGCACGGCGCTCGCCGCCAAATGCGGCAACAATTCCGGCGGGTTCGAACGTTGGAAGCAGGAATTCCGGCAGGAAGCAGCAAGGGCCGGCGTCAGAGCGCGCGGTCTTCAGGCACTCGACGGTGCTCGGTACGCAACCGCTACGATCAAGGTCGATCGCGCAGTCAGGAAAGCCTTCAGCGGCAACGTGAACTCGTTCATGAAGCGGCGGGGCGGCGCCACCATCATCGCCAAGGGCAAGAGGCTGAAGAAGCAGAATGCGGCTCTCTTTGCCGACATCGAACGCCGCTACGGCGTGCCTGCCGGTCCGCTCCTCGCCATCTGGGGCATGGAGACCGGGTTCGGCTCTTTCATGGGAAAACAGAACACCGTCTCAGCGATTGTGACCCTGGCGTATGACTGCCGTCGCCCGGCATTCTTTACGCCCCATGCAATCGCCGCGCTCAAACTTGTCGACGCCGGTGTGCTGACTGCAAATTCGGTGGGCGCCGCGCATGGAGAGATCGGCCACACACAGTTCCTGCCAGGCAACGTGCTGAAATATGGCGTGGGCGGAAGGAACCTGCGCGACAAGACAACCGCACTGTATTCGACAGCAAACTTCCTGCGCGGCCACGGCTATCGTGGCGGGCCGGCCAGCGCCAACCGTCGCGCTATTGCGGGCTGGAACGCAGCCTCTGTCTACCAGCAGGCCATTATCATCATGGCTGACGCGATAGACGGGAACTGACCCATTCCCTCCCAAGCGGGGAGGGAATTCAACCCAACCTAGCTATTGCGCCTGCGCGCGGCCAGCGTCCTCAGCCGCAATGCGTTGAGGCGAATAAAGCCTTCGGCGTCCTTCTGGTCGTAGGCGCCGCGGTCGTCTTCGAACGTGACAAGTTCGTCCGAATAAAGTGACTTCGGCGAGCGCCGGCCAACAACAATCACATTGCCCTTGTAGAGCTTCAGGCGAACCTCGCCTTCCACCTCTTCCTGGCTCTTGTCGATCAGCGCCTGCAACATCTCGCGCTCCGGCGAGAACCAGAAGCCATTGTAGATCATCTCCGCATAGCGTGGCATCAACTCGTCCTTGAGGTGTGCGGCATTGCGGTCGAGCGTGATCGACTCCATGGCCCTGTGCGCGGCGAGCAGGATCGTCCCACCGGGCGTCTCATAGACGCCACGAGACTTCATGCCGACGAAACGGTTCTCCACCAGGTCGAGCCGTCCGATGCCGTTGTCGCGGCCAAGATCGTTGAGCGCGGCGAAAAGCGTTGCCGGCGACAGTTCCTTGCCGTCAATCGCAACCGGGTCGCCCTTGGCGAACGCGATGGTGATTTCAGTGGCCTCGTCCGGCGCATCCATCGGGGAGACCGAACGCATATGGACATATTCCGGCGGCGTCTCCCACGGGTCCTCAAGCACTTTGCCTTCGGATGAGGAGTGCAACAGGTTCGCGTCGACCGAAAACGGCGCCTCGCCCTGTTTGTCCTTCGGCACCGGGATCTGGTGGTCCTGGGCGAAATTGATAAGGTCGGTGCGCGACTTGAACGACCAGTCGCGCCAGGGTGCGATCACCTTGATGTCGGGATTAATCGCATAGGCGGAAAGCTCGAACCGCACCTGATCGTTGCCCTTGCCGGTCGCGCCGTGAGCAATGGCGTCGGCGCCCGTTTCCTCGGCGATTTCGACCAGCCGCCGGGCGATCAGCGGCCGCGCGATCGAGGTGCCGAGCAGGTACACGCCTTCGTACTGGGCGTTGGCCCGAAACATCGGGAAGACATAGTTGGAGACAAACTCCTCGCGCAGGTCCTCGATATAGATTTCACGGATGCCCAGCATCTCCGCCTTACGGCGCGCCGGTTCCAGTTCCTCGCCCTGCCCGAGATCGGCGGTGAAGGTCACGACCTCCGCACCGAATTCCGTTTGCAGCCATTTGAGGATGATCGAAGTGTCGAGGCCGCCGGAATAGGCAAGCACGACCTTCTTGACGTCTTGAAACTTGGTCATCGGAAATCCCTGAGCGTTCCGCGCGGGCAAGCGACAGAACCTGCCTGCCGAATTCGGGCGGCACTAATAACAGGAACCGCCATACGGACAAGGGCCACACGGCCCTCATTATCTGCGTCACGTTTACGCTAACGGGAGGTACAGGCCTTGTCGGAGGCGCGGCGTCGGTTAGACTTGCCGGCGAATCCGCCATCAGATCCAGCAAACGGGTGTATGTTGTTGTCGAGCAGAGATGAAAGTCAGTTGAACCGGAGTGATTGTCCCGGCCGCGGTGTCGCGCTCCTATCGTCGATGCTTGGCGCATTGCTGCTGTCAGCGGCGGCGGCCAGCGCGCAAACGGCGTGGACGGCTCCTGAGGGCCAATCCTATGCGATCATGCCTGCCCCGGAACCGGGCACGCCGGTGACCGGTGGCGTCATGCTTTGCGACCAGCAGGTCTGGACGATGTCGCTCTCGCTCGAGCCGGACGCGACGATCCAGGGCGCGGACGGTAATGCTACGCTGACTGCGCTTGGTCGCCCGTTTTCCGTTTCGTCGAGCCTCGGTGAAAACACCGTCGATCTGACGGTGCCCTATGACGCGTTGGAGCCCATGAAAGCCAGCTCCCGCATGCAGATCGACTTCGAGGGTGAAAACCGTCCTGTCCGCTTCAGGCTGACAGGGTCACGCCGCGCGATCACGGCTGTGGAACAGAGTTGCTCGCCGCGCCAACTGCCGACAGAAAACAAGATTCCGCTGCTTGCTACCTCGCCCTATCTTGAGCTTGGCCGCCAACTTCGCGCAAACGACATTCGCGACTTTGTCATATCGACAAACGAGTTGCCGGGTCTTCGCGTGGCCATGCTCGATCTCGAGGATGGACAGCAGCTCCTGTTCACCGAGATATGCGGCTCATCCTGGTATTACGGCGTGTCGGGCTGCAATGTGGCTGGCTTTGCCCGCACGGTGGCTGGGGGGAGCGAAATATCAGACGATCCCGAAAAGGTCGATCTGGAGGGCTGGGAAACCGTCTTTGAATCGGAAGGTGTCCACCTCTACACCGATCCGGGCAAGTTCAAGGATGGATGGCCGGACCTGATCGCCATACCGCTCAAGCCGGGCTTCCCGGACAAGCTGTGGACCTGGGCCGGCCAGCGCTATGCGGTCGAAGGGACCATCCAGGCCGAGTTGCGCACCGGAGAGTAGTCGCGTTACAGGGTTGCGAAACGGCCGGGTGCCGTTCAGGACGCTTCGCCAATGCAGTATTTTCCGGACACAGCGACCTTTCTCCAGTTCGCCATCGCAACCTTCGTGATCGCCATTACGCCCGGTCCCGACATGACGCTGTTTGTCGGCCGCGCGCTGGCAAACGGCCGCGCCGCCGGCATGGCCTGCATGATGGGCGCGATGACCGGCGTCATGGTTCACACCGCTATGGTTGCGCTCGGTCTGTCTGCGCTGATCATCGCCTCGCCCGAGGCGTTTCTGGTGCTCAAGGTGTTCGGCGCCGGCTATTTGCTGTGGCTGGCGTGGCAGGCGATCCGTTACGGTTCTGCCTTCTCACCAGAGAACACCAGCGGCAAGGAGCGGTCGCTGTTCCAGAACTGGGCGACCGGCGTCGGCATCAACCTGCTCAATCCGAAGATCATCCTGTTCTTCATGACCTTCCTACCGCAGTTCGTTGCAACGAACGATCCGCACGCGCCTGGCAAGCTGTTCGTTCTCGGTCTTCTGTTCATTCCGCTGTCATTGCCCATCACCATCCCGATGGTGATCGCGGCCGACGGTTTCTCGAAATTGCTGAAGAAGACGCCGACTGTGACGCGGGTGCTGGATTATCTCTTCGCTGGCGTGTTTTCGGCCTTCGCGCTCAAGATCCTGACTGCTCAGGCACGGTAGGCTCGCGCGTTCGCAACCAGTTGCCGGAACCGCGCCCCGCGACAAGCCAGTAGGCGATGCCGGCGATCATCCCCGCTCCAAGCGCTGCTGCCAGCGATTCCGCACCGGGCTCGAACGACCGCGCGCCGGTGCCATCACCTGCCCGCAACATCTCGTACAGCACCACCGCCGACAGGGCGACCAGCCCTCCAGACAGCGCGAAATAGAGCCATGACCGGAACGGGCGAAGCTCTGCCAGAGCAATCAGTACGGCGGCGGGAAAGAATGCATAATATGATGCAAACAGCGCAACGAGCAGCACTGACACGACAAGCGCGCTCTTGGCCGCGAAGGACGGCGTCTCTCCGTCCAGACCGAGGCTCGGCCACATCAACAGGTGGACAAACAGGCTCGCGACGAGGATCGCCAGAGCGTAGCCGAAAAGGATCGCGCAAAGTCGGATGAAGACGACGAGGAGTCTGCTCAAGCCTCGCCGTGCCCCGCAATCATCATCGCTTCCAGCGCCAGCCGTTCGGTCTTCTTCAAACGTTCGGATTCAGACTTGAGCTGGCCGCAGGCGGCGAGAATGTCGCGCCCGCGCGGCGTGCGTATCGGCGACGCGTACCCGGCCGCGTTGACGTAGTCCGCGAAGCGCTCGATCGTTTCCCACTCCGAGCACTGGTAGTTGGAACCGGGCCACGGGTTGAACGGGATCAGGTTGATCTTCGCCGGAATGCCCTTCAGCAGCCGCACCAGTTCCTTGGCATCCGCGAGACTGTCGTTCACGTCGCGCAGCATCACATATTCGAAGGTGATGCGCCGGGCGTTGGACAGGCCGGGGTAGGCGCGGCAGGCGTCCATCAGATCCTTGAGCGGATACTTCTTATTGATCGGCACCAGCATGTCGCGCAGATCGTCACGCACCGCATGCAGCGAGATAGCGAGCATGACGCCGATCTCCTCGCCGGTGCGGTAGATCTCCGGCACAACGCCCGATGTCGAAAGCGTGATGCGACGCTTGGACAGCGACAGCCCATCGCCATCCGATGCAATCAGCAGAGCCTTCTTGACCTCTTCGAAATTGTAGAGCGGCTCGCCCATGCCCATCATCACGATGTTGGAGACCTTGCGGCCCTCGGCAGGCACGATGGCGCCGTCGGGCGTGTCGCGATCGGGAAAATCACCCAGCCTGTCACGTGCAGTAAGCAGTTGAGCCAGGATTTCCTCTGACGTCAGATTGCGCACCAGCTTTTGCGTGCCGGTGTGGCAGAAGGAGCAGGTCAGCGTGCAGCCGACCTGGCTGGAAATGCAGAGCGTGCCCCTGCCCTCTTCGGGAATGTAGACCGTCTCGATCTCGACCGGCCTGCCGGCGCCGCGCGGCGGAAAACGGAACAGCCACTTTCGGGTTCCGTCATTCGAGATCTGCTCTTCCACGATCTCCGGGCGGGCAATGGTGAATTGCTCGCAAAGCGCGTTACGCAGATCCTTCGAGATGTTGCGCATGTCGGCGAAGTCGGAAACGCCGCGCACATAGAGCCAGTGCCACAGCTGCTGAACGCGCATCCTGATCTGCCGCTCCGGAACACCGGCCTCCCCGAGTGCAGTGCCAAGTTCATCGCGGGTCAAACCGACCAGCGACGGCTTCGCGGCCATTGCGCCAAATGGCCTTGCGGCATCCCGCGCCTGCGGGCTGGAGAGATCGATCGACAGTGCCATCGTTTTGACAGTTGGTGCTTCAGGCAGCCAGCGCAATGCGCTTGCGGCTGAAAATCGTTCGTTTCACGGGCTGTTAGCACGCAAAGTGCCGCCCGTCACGAAAGAAGGGGCCGCGTGCGGCCCCTCCGTATCCGTTGCTCAGCGCAGTATCAGCGGCAGTTGGAAATGGAATCCAGTGCTGCAGTGATGCCGCTCAGCGAGAAATTGTATGAGGTCGGGTTGCCTCGGCCCGAAGTGGCGTCGACCTTCATCGAGGAACCAGCCTTCATCAGCGCCACAAGCTGCGGTTCCTCGGCGGCATTTTCGAGCCATGCCGAATTACCCTTGGTAAACATCGAGAACGACTTCCCGTCGACGGTCACATTGACCTTGGAATTTTCACGGAAGTTGTAGGCCGCAATGAACTGCGGCTCATACGCGATGTTCTGGCCCGGCTTCTGGCTGACGAAGAAGAAGATGTCGCCATGGTCGAGACTGGAAGGCTGCTTGGCCGTCGGCACCGACAGCACGTAGCAAACCTTGCCGCGGCTCGCCTGGTAGGAATAGGTGCCCCACGCGTGGTTCTGGCCGATCTTGGTCGCGGTCTGGGCGACAGCCGCGCCCGAATCCAGAACCAGGCACAGGATCGCAATTGTCCAAGTCAATCCACGCATGGCTACGTATTGTTCCTCTGTCTCGCGTGTTTCGGCTGTAAGGAGGCCGCCTCGCGACTCCCCGCTTACCCATTTAGATAAAATTTGAGTTACCAAACGGTGAAGCCCGAAACACCGATTTCCGCCTTTTCTTCCGCCGCACCCGGGGCGGCGCACCTGCCCGGCCCAAAAGCGCCGGAGCATCCCTTTCCCCATCAAGAGCATGAAAACGGCAACAGTTTGACTACGCCTGCCTGACGCTGCATCCACTTGAGCGGTCGCATTTCGGCTGGCGGTCCCGCCGGCGAAAAGGCAAGTTGGCGCCAGGATCGTTCCAGAGAGGCGCCATGAAAATCACCGACGTCAAAACCTTCGTGGTCGCCAACCCGCCGCCACAGACTGGCGGCCGCTACTTCATCTTCGTCAAGCTGACCACCAACAGAGGCGTCGTGGGTTACGGCGAGGCCTACAACGCCACCTTTGGTCCCGTTGTCACGGCCAGGATGATCGAGGATTGCGCCGAGCGTTATCTCGTCGGCCAGGACCCGCACGACATCGAGACATTCTTTCGCCGTGCCTATTCATCCGGCTTCACCCAGCGGCCTGACGTATCCATGATGGGCTGCGTGTCGGCGTTGGAAATGGCCTGCTGGGACATCATCGGCAAGGAAGCCGGCAAGCCAGTTTACAAGCTGATCGGCGGCCAGGTGCACGAGAGGCTGCGCTCCTACACCTACATCTACCCGAAGACCGGCAGCGTTTACCCCGACGAAGCCGACGATGCCGGCCGCAACGTCTACAACGACCCGGACCTCGCCGCGGAACGCGCTGCCGACTATGTCAAGGAAGGCTTCAACGCGATCAAGCTCGACCCGGCCGGTCCCTACACCGCGTTTGACGGGCACCAGCCAAGGTTGATCGACATCGACCTCTCTGCCAGCATGCTGAAGGCGATCCGCGAAGCTGTCGGCACATCATGTGACATCCTGTTCGGCACGCACGGCCAGTTCACGGCTTCTGGCGCGCTGCGCATGGCCCGCGCCATCGAACCTTACGATCCGCTCTGGTTCGAGGAGCCGGTGCCGCCGGACATGCCCGAAGAAATGGCGCTGGTGGCGCGCGGAACGTCGGTGCCAGTGGCGACCGGTGAGCGGCTGACGACAAAATGGGAGTTTGCCCGCGTGATTGAACGCCGCGCCGCCTCGATCCTGCAGCCCAATCTTGGCCGCTCCGGCGGCATTCTGGAGACCAAGAAGATCGCCGGAATGGCCGAGGCTCATCACATCCAGATCGCGCCGCACTGTTATTGCGGGCCCATCGTGGCTGCTGCCAACATTCAGCTGGCAACCACGCTGCCGAACTTCCTTATTCTGGAATCGATCAAGCAGTGGGACGGATTTCACGCCGAACTGCTGAAGAAGAAGATCGAATGGCAGGATGGCTGGGTGATCCCGTCAAGGGAGCCGGGCCTCGGCGTCGAACTCGACGAAGCGGTCTGCGAGGCCAATCCCTGGACCGGCGGGCCGCTGCACCTGCAGATGAGCCCCGACCCGCTGTTTCCCTGACCCTGAAATCGGCTATGATGGCGCTACATGATGCGGGGGCTTGAATGACGCTCATCCAGAAACTCGGCGTTGCATACGCGATCATGTTCTTTGCCGTTGTCGGCATCGGCTACGTACCGGCCTTCAACGACGAAAACGGCTATCTGTTCGGCCTGTTCTCGCTGCAATGGTACGACGACCTTCTGCACGCCTTCTCCGGAGTGTGGGCGCTCGCCGCCGCGATCATCTCCCATGCACAGACCGTTCTTTATTTCAGGCTGTTCGGAACGGTCTATCTGTTCGACGGCATCCTCGGTCTGGTCACCGGATCCGGCTGCCTTGACGGCGGCATCTTCATCGACGGCTTCCGGTCCCTGCATGATGTGGAACTGCCGGTGCGTTTCTTTGCCAACCTGCCGCATCTGGGCATTGGTGGCATCGCCGTCATCATCGGTTTCTGGCTAGCCGCAAGAACGCCGAAACCGGCTGCGACCTGACTTGCGTACAACCTGGAGATGGCTGCGCACGCTGATCGTCGCGATCATCGTGGTCTTTTTGATCGTTGTCGCGATTCCCCTGGCCGGGCTCACCTACGGTTTTCTGACCACCGAGCCGGTTGCGATCCAACACTATTCACCTTCGGACGGCCATACGGTTGAACTTTCGTTCAGACTTGCAGGCGAAATCGACGGCTACAAGCGTCCGGAGGAATCGACATTCCTTACCTACCCGGAATGGGCAATTGTCTACGCCGCCCGAGAATACGCCGCCTTCGTCGACAGCAATTCGCCCCGCCAGTTTCCATATTGGCCTTACATCGGGCGCTTCTGGCAGGACTACGCTCTGATGATCCGCGCCAGCGAGGCCTATCCGTTCAACTTCCAGAACCATCTGATGTTGATGGTGATCGGCATCAGCCACACGGTCGAACACGCGGTGCAGTGGAGCTACGAAAACACGATCGGCTGGCTAACCGAAATCTCTGCAGCTTACGAAGCGGTTCCTGAGGACAGGTATCAGGCGGCGGTCGCTGCCGAATATGCCGCCTATCTCGATCAGGTACCTTGGTATCGCTTTCCCTATGCCGAAAAGCGCACCGGCCTTTGGGAGGTCGAACCGGCAGGCAACTGGGCTGTGGTTCGATCCTGGGAACGTAAGCTCGGCTTCGGTCTCGCCTACTCGATCAAGCAGGGTTACGCCGACCTGATCAAATCGGGCCTCGACGCCACCTCGGACGCAGCGCTGCTCGACATCCACGTGTGGGCTGAAGGGCCGGTCAAGGATGCAATCGCTGGCGAGGCTGACACCGAGATCGTACGCGAGCTTGGCGCGGATGGCGTCGTGTTCGTAACCCGGCGCTATCAGGTTTTCACCGATATGATCCCGAAACTGATCGACAAGGGCGTTCGTTTCGTCGAGATCGGCGGCAACCGATTGATTTTCCTGACTATCGTCGCGAACGAAAGTGTTGTCTTACCAAACGCGGCACAGCCCGTGTTCGACTATGCGCTGCCTGCGGAGCCTGATACGCGGCGTATCGGCGTCGCCGTACCCATCTTCCTCCTTCACGAGGCGCTGCCGGGTCTTGTGACAGCTGGCGCTCACCTGGAGCATGTCTACGACTACTGAGCGATGCCGGTCGACAGTTCACGCACGTCTTCCTCAAAAAGCGTCCAGCCACCCGGCCGCCAGCCAAGCGCCTTCAGTTTCGTGCAGTTCATCACATTAAGGCGCGAAGCGTCGGCGCGTTCCGGCAAGGCGCGCTCAATGCCGGTTGCTTCGTTGACGAGCGAAACAATGTCGGCATTGTCGACCACAATGTCGGAGACGCAGAACACCTCGTGCGGATCTTGCAGCTTCGCCGTAAGCGCAATCAGCGCCGCCCATGCAACATCGTCGCCATGCACCTCGGTTCCGCAGCGCGAAGCGACCGGCTTTCCAGCAATGTGATCGGCCACCAGACCGGCCCATTTATGCACGCGGCCGGGCGGCGGTGGACCGTACACGCCGGTGACGCGCAGGCTGACGGTCTGAAACGCTGCGTCGGCAAGCTCCGCCAGGCCCTGTTCGGTTGCCAGCTTCATCTCGCCATAGAGCGAATTGGGTTTCGTTGGCGTCGTCTCGGTAAGGTCCGTCCCTGCCGACTGATCGCCGTAGACAGCGCGCGAAGACAGGAAAACGGCACCTCTTACCCCGGCCTCCTTGGCTGCCCTGAAGCGCGCCAGCGTCGCGTCCAGATTCCGGCGCATAAAGCCTCCGGGATCTGCGCCCTCGCCACCGCGATACCTGCCCGGCAGATGATCAAACGCGCAATGGACGAAGAATTGTGCGCCGGCAAACAATTGCGCAGAAGACTCGACCGAATCGAGCGAATCCTGCCCAAATTCAACTGGTATTGAGTAGAACTCTTTTGCCGGCTTGTTTCGGCCGATCGCCGTCACTCCATGTCCTTCGTTCAACAGCCGCTCGACCACAAACCGGCCGACATATCCGGTTCCACCGGAAACAATCGTGCGCGGCGCGGTCATGGCTTCGGGGCTCGGAGGTTTGGCAGCGTATCGACGTCGGGAATGTCAACGCCGCGGAAATAGGCTTGCCACAGATCGATCAAAGGCTTCAGGCGTTCCGCCTTGGAATTGTCGGCCTGCCAGGGCTTTTCGTACTGGTAGTGAACAACGGAGATCGAACGCCAGTCCCAGAGTTCGGGCAGGTTGAACCATACATACTGGAGCATGTTGTAGTACACTGGCAGGCCGTGCCAGTCGGGGAAATAGGACTGCAGAAATGTCTGATCGGTTCGCGGCCACAGCGCGTCCGGTGCGTCGATGCTCTTCAGCATCGCTGCAAATGTAGCCCTTGATGGTTGGGCAACGAACAGGCCGGAATTAAGCCGGCGAAAATCGGCCAGCGATTCATAGACGTTCGGTGCGGCAGAAAACTCGGGAAAGCCAAACAGTTTATCGATGTTTCGGATTGCAATGGCATCGGCGTCGATGAATACGACACGTTCGTATTGCTCCAATTCCCACAATCTGAGCTTGGCGAAATTGTCGAGTGGCGTGTGGAACGCCGGCTTTTCACCCTTTGTGAACGGGTGGTCAGCGTGGATTTTCGCTTTTGCGTGCCGCTCGTTGAAGGCGGCGGAGGTGGGCAGCAGATCAGCTTTGACGAGTTCCGCACCGAGAGCTTGCAACGGGGCCAGACCATCGATCTCGACGCCGCCCGTGTGCATCACGACGATGTCAGCCTCGGTGTCGGTCAGCTTGAGCGAGCGCACCAGCGCCGTTGCCCCCTTGGCATAATCGGCATTGGTGACCAGGGTCACATAGGCGTAGCGCGGCATCAGGCACCCACCATTCGGTCAGGATACCTTCTTCAACCGTCGGCCTTCAGGGTCGCTGTCGAGCGTGGGGGCAATATCCTTCGTCCAGGCCGAAAGCGCAGGTATGCGGCTGCGATCGACGCGATAGGCGTACTTCCTGGCAACATCCACAACTTCGGAGAGCAGGCCCTCGGCCAGGGTGGTGGGCTGCAGGCCGAGCGCGAGAAACTGATCGTTTCGGACCACGAGATCGTTCTCCGCCGCTTCCTTGCGCGGGTTGGGCAGGTAGGCCACCTGCGCACCGGTGATCCTGCCGACCAGATCCGCGAGGTCGCGCACCCTGTGCGTCTCGGTCATCTGGTTGAATATCTTCACGCGCTCACCGGACTTCGGCGGGTTCTTCAGCGCCAGTTCGATACAGCGCACAGAATCCTGAATATGGATGAAGGCCCGGGTCTGGCCGCCCGTGCCATGCACAGTGAGCGGATAGCCGATTGCTGCTTGAATAAGGAAGCGGTTGAGCACCGTTCCATAGTCGCCGTCATAGTCGAAACGGTTTACGAGCTGCTCATGCAGCCGTGTCTCCGGCGTGTGGGTGCCCCACACGATGCCCTGATGCAGATCCGTGATCCGCACGCCGTCATTCTTCGCATAGAACTGAAACAATAGCTGATCGAGACACTTGGTCATGTGATAGACCGAACCGGGATTAGCCGGATAAAGAATTTCCTGTTCTGCGGTCTCGCCGGCCAGCGTTTCAATGCCCACCGGCAGGTAGCCCTCGGGTATCGCAGCTCCCACGGACGAGTATCCATAGACGCCCATCGTGCCCAAATGGACGAGATGCGCATCAATACCCGTCTCCACCAGCGCATTGAGCAGATTATGCGAGGCGTTCACATTGTTGCTGACCGTGTAGTTCTTGTGCCGGTCGGATTTCATCGAATATGGCGCTGCGCGCTGTTCCGCAAAATGCACGACCGCGTCAGGCTTTTCGCTGGCAAGCCAGCCCTTGAGCAGGTCGTAGTCCCTGGCGATGTCGATCAGGTGGAATCGGATGCGCCTGCCGGTCTCCTGATGCCAGATGCGGGTCCGCTCCTGGATGGAGTCCATCGGTGTAAGCGACTGAACGCCGAGCTCTGTGTCGATCCAGCGTCGCGACAGATTGTCGAGGATATGCACGTCATGGCCCAGGTTCGACAGGTGAAGTGAGGTGGGCCAGCCGACGAAACCGTCGCCGCCAAGTACCGCAATCTTCATCGAATCATCCCTTCCTCGTTAGCTGACGAGCCCTCCTAACGCCCAATTGTGACAGCCATGCATCCGCCGGCTAAGCGTTGGCAGCGTTGCCCAAAAGCCTGGAAATCCCGCGGTAGAATGTCGAGACGAACAATTCGTCGGGATCGTATTCCCGCTTCTTGGCGAGAAATGCCGGCAGTTCGGGATAGGACGCCAGCAACTGCCCGGCGGAGAAATGCAGCTGGTAGGGAAGGAAAAAACGGCCTTCGTGAGCGACTGTCAGGTCGATCAGGGCGCGGGTCAGCGCCCGCATCCTTGCGTTGCCCTCATTGTCGGTTGCCTGGTTGATGTAGAGCACCAGCGAGAAGGCAGGTTCGGTCGCGTAGGGAAGCGCGATATGCGCGGCATCCACGACCCGAACCGAGGCATTGAGCAAATATGCGTCGTGTTCGAGCAGAATTGTCCGCGCACCGGCGATGAACTCCCCATAGGCCCGGCGCGGGAAAAAATACTCGTGCAGAATGTCCGTCTCACCCTTCAGGTCGTTGAACAGATAGGGCACGGAATCGTGCATCGGGTCGTTTCGGGTGACGAGACACGCCTCGCCTTCGGCCATAGCGGCGCTGCGCGGAACGGTGCAGCTTTCAAAACGCGGTTCCAGTTCCTTTTCGACATACCATTTGAAATTGCGAAACAGCGCGCCGTGCTTGGAAAGGTTCAGGATCAGGCGCTTGAGCGCCACCATCCCGGGTTCGCCGAGCGGCGGCAGCTCCGCCGGCAATTCGTCGCTTGCCCGGTCGTAGCGATATACGACCATCTCATCAAGCAGGTTTCCGGGCGCGGTGGAAAGATGCCCGTAGAACAGGCCAAGCCCGTTGTCGCCTGCGATGCGTTCCTCGAAATAGCGCGGGAAGTCGGCGGACGCGATCAGGGCGCGGGAGGTCTCGTAGATCGCGTTGTCCACCACCTCCAGTTCGGCCGAGAGAATGACGCCGAACAGGCCGTAACCGCCCACGACATGGCGGAACAGGTCAGCATTCTGCGTTCTCGAACAGGTGACCACCGATCCGTCGGCCAGCATGATCTCCATCGAGCGGATCGAACCGTCCACCGCGCCTGCATGATGATCCATGCCGTGCGCGTTGACGGAAATTGATCCGCCAACGGAGAAAATGTCGGTCGATTGCATCGCTTTCACCGCGAACCGCGGATGGATGACGTTCTGGATGTCGTGCCATGTTGCGCCGGGACCGACACGCACGGTCTTTGCTTCGGCATCCAGGTCGATCGCGTTCAGACCACGCATGTCCAGCACGACCGCATGGTCGTCAAAGGCATGCCCGCCCATCGAATGCCGCACCGCCGCCATGGCGATCTTCAGTCGGTTGGCCCGTGCAAACGCAAGCGCATTGGCCACGTCATTGCGTGATTTCACCGCAACAACGCCGAACACCGGCGTATGCGAAAGCCCGCTGGCGTCGTTGAGATCGCCCTCTTTCATCGACCAGGGCAAATCGGGATCATGTGGAGGTAGGTAGGGCGGCGCTCCGGCGGGCAGTGAAATGCCGTCGAGATCGGCAATACGGCCAGCGTCTTTTGGTGCCGATGGCGGTGCGGCCATCCGGGCGGCAGACCAGCCGGCCCAGCCTGTGAGGCCGAATGCAGCCCCCGCTCCCAGAACCAACCGCCGCGAAACCTTCATGCCTTCTCCCGCCACAGACCAAGCGGTTCAAATTCGCAGGATTCGGCGCTGCCGCCAAGACATGGCGCATCCAATACGATAAGGGCCGGCCCCTTGCGGAACCGGCCCATCGTTGCCTGAGAAAAAGCGACGCAATTACATCGCGTTGCGAACCATCGTCGCCTGCATGGTCGCGTCGTCATAGGTGATCTTCACCTTCGCGCCAGGCGCGAGGCTTGCAAGATCGATGCTTTCGGCGGCGACATAGGACGTTCCGTCATCGAGCAGAATCGTGCGGCTGGGTTCGTCGACACCCTCCACGGTGCCTTCGACCTCGGCCGCGTAAGCCGCCATTGCGAAGAAACCCGACACGGCGATCGCTGCGAGAACCTTCTTCATCAGAACTGCTCCTCGGTTGACTACGCTAGGGCCGGCCGGATGCGCCGGATGCAACGGGACATAAGACCGTCGAGACGGGAACTTCAATTCACGTCCGGTGAATTTCATCAATGATTACAGTGACTTGAATTTGCCACAATTCGAATTGTGCACCACCGGAGTATGACAAGAGGCGGCCCAAGGCATCCGGAAATGCCGGATTTCCGGCACGTGCATGGATTATCTGCCAGCAACAAGCGCCACCGATTTGCCCTAATTGAAGGCAGTTCCGATCACGAATTTTGTTTTCACGCATGCTGCGTGACGAGCTTTGACGCCTGGCAAGTTGGCTCCAGCCAGTGCGGCTCTCACGCGGGCGATTGGCGAAGCCGGCAGGCGACCTCAATATCGCCACAGCTGCGCCACACGATGGCCAAACAAGCGTCCGGTAATGAGCCATCGAAAACCGGGCGCGGGCTCCGGAGGCTTCGACGATGAAGGGACTGGACAAACGCAGGCGGAACACACCGCCGCATGGCAGGAGCCATGCAACCAGCAATGTCAGGATCGCCCAGGCAGTTGATGCAGTGTGCGACGAACTCGGCATTGACGACCGAAAGGGACGCGACCTGATCGCCCGACGCGTGGCGGAAGCCTACCGGCGCGGTCCACGTCAGCCGCTCAACCTGGTGCATGCCGGGCTGGACGCCCATTAGGCCGGTCGGCTCAGCCGCGCATATGCAGTCCGTCGGCGCATCGAATTGCGCCGCGTCGGTGGCCCATGCGATAATGCTGTAAGGCACGATCTGCCGGAACAACAGCCGGCAACCAATCGTCGAGCACAGCCATGAGCCGCAGCGACATCAAATCCCGCGTCGAGACCCGCAAAAAGGTCGAACGACCGAAGCTGCACAAGGTCATCCTCGTCAATGACGACTTCACACCGCGTGAATTCGTTGTGCAGGTTCTGAAAGCCGAGTTCCGCACCACCGAGGACGAGGCCTACCGCATCATGATCACCGCGCATCAGCGCGGGGTCTGCGTAGTTGCCGTCTTCACCAAGGACATCGCCGAAACCAAGGCGACCCGCGCCACCGACGCAGGCAAGGTCGCCGGCTTTCCGCTGTTGTTCACAACCGAACCGGAAGAGTGAGACATGCCCGGCCTACGGCCGGCAACGCGCCGCCGACTTGGCTCTTTGAATGCCAAACGCGCGGAGCGCCATTCAATGCACGGCGTCCTCAACCGAT
Organism: Rhizobiaceae bacterium; assembly: GCA_965232405.1. Lineage (GTDB taxonomy): Bacteria > Pseudomonadota > Alphaproteobacteria > Rhizobiales > Rhizobiaceae > RCIO01. Next base: position 2,459,520 of record OZ246966.1, on the reverse strand, counting down.
CCGACATTGTAGAAAACGCATACACCATGGCCGCAATCGAAACATGACAGGAGCGGTCTGCGAACAGGCTTGGCAATGTGCGTGCTCAATCCATGCGTTTTCGCATAATTAAGCTGCTCGTTTCGGCAATTCCCATTCGATCCCTGCATGGGTATTCCGTCTCGCAACGAACAGACACCGAGACGACAGGACAAAGCGTATGCCCGACACAAAGACGTTCTGGGACCGGATTGCCCGCAAATATGCGGCCGGCCCGATCAAGGATCCGGAAGGTTACAACAAGACGATCGAGCGCACGCGTGTCCATCTTTCGAAGGACAACCAGGTGCTTGAGGTCGGCTGCGGCTCGGGATCGACGGCGCTGCTGCTGGCGCCGTCGGTTGCGCACCTGACCGCCAGCGACATCTCGTCGGAAATGGTCATCATCGGCAGGGAGAAGGCTGCGAACCAGAATGCAGCCAATGTCGACTTCGTCTGTGCCACACCCTTCGACGATGCGTTTCCCTCGGCGCCGTTTGATGCCGTGCTGGCTTTCAACTTCCTGCACCTGACGCCCGACGTGCCGGCCACTCTGCGACGGCTGTCCGAACTTATGAAGTCCGGCGGCCTACTGATCTCAAAAACAGCCGCGATCGGCGGCGCGAAGCAATATCTGTTCCGCCCACTCATCGCCATCATGCGGCTGTTTGGCAAGGCGCCGCCCGGCCTGAGTTTCTTCACCGCGAAACAACTGGAGGCGATGATACTCGCCGCAGGCTTCGAAATTGCAGAATCAGATTTCCACGGCGACTCGCGGCCCTTCATCGTGGCGCGGAAGAAGTAGGGCCAAGTCTGCTCAGCGCCCCGGCCGGCCGGTCTTGCGTGACCGTCGCGCGGCGCGGCGTTCGTCCGCAGGGTCTTCGTAGCTTCCCGCACCGATCTTCCCGCGTTTGACTGGTCTTGTGTCATCGGCGGTGTCCGCAGACGGTTTCGACGGTTTCTTGCCCTCGACCGGTTTCTCGGTGCGGCCGACCGTCATCTCGTCGAGACTGTTCCTGCGAAACAGTGACTTGTCCTCGCCGGGCGTGCCGTAGTCCGGGCGATGAGCCTCGCGATGGTCCTGCTTGCGGAAGAGCGAGTTTCCTGCCGGCGTCGTGTGGTCGCCGCTGCCACCCATCTCATCAAGATCCGGCTTGCGGAACATGTTGGGACGCGCGGCCTTGGCGGCCTCTTCGGCAGCGCGCGCTTCCTCGCGCTGGCGTATCCGCTCCTGATCTTCAACCGTGCGGTGCCGCTGCCGGCCCTTGTTGTGCTTGCCCTTTTCGCGGCCCGAAGCAGGGGACTGCATCTCCACCTCGCGCGCCAGCGGATCGTCGGAAATGGCGAGTTCAGTGTCGCGCAGGCGCTTGGCCTCGTCGCGCAAACGCGCCGCCTTTTCGAAGTCGAGATCGGCTGCGGCGTCGCGCATTTCCTTTTCAAGATATTCGAGATGGGCCTTGAGATTGTTGCCCATCATGGCACCGGCGTCCTTGGTCGCGCCGGAAATGTCTGCGCGCACGTGGTCGCGCTCATAGACGCTGTCGAGAATGTCCGCGATGCGCGCCTTCACACTTTCCGGCGTGATGCCATGCTCGGCATTGTATTCGAGCTGCTTCTCGCGCCGCCGCTCGGTCTCCGCCATGGCGCGTTCCATCGAGCCGGTAATTGTGTCGGCATAGAGTATGACCTTGCCGTCGACATTTCGCGCCGCACGCCCGATCGTCTGGATCAGAGATGTCTCGGAACGCAGGAAACCTTCCTTGTCTGCGTCCAGAATGGCGACGAAGCCGCATTCGGGAATGTCGAGGCCCTCGCGCAAAAGGTTGATGCCAACCAGACAGTCGAATGCGCCCAGCCGCAGATCGCGGATGATCTCGATGCGCTCCAGAGTGTCGATATCGGAGTGCATGTAGCGCACCCGGATACCCTGCTCATGCAGGTACTCCGTCAGGTCTTCCGCCATGCGTTTGGTCAGCACGGTGCACAGCGTCCGGTAGCCCTTGGCCGTCGTGTCGCGGATTTCGCCCAGAACGTCGTCGACCTGGCTCTTGGCTGGCCGCACCTCGACCGGCGGATCGATCAGCCCGGTCGGGCGGATCACTTGTTCGGCGAACACGCCGCCGGCAGCCTCCATCTCCCAGTTGCCCGGCGTCGCCGAGACGGCCACCGTGGAAGGCCGCATTGCATCCCACTCCTCGAAGCGCAGCGGCCGGTTGTCCATGCATGACGGCAGCCGGAAACCGTATTCGGCCAGCGTCGCCTTGCGGCGGAAGTCGCCGCGATACATGCCGCCGATCTGCGGGATGGTGACGTGGCTTTCGTCGACGAACACAAGCGCGTTGTCGGGGATGTACTCGAACAGGGTCGGCGGCGGCTCGCCCGGCTTGCGGCCGGTAAGATAGCGCGAATAGTTCTCGATGCCGGCGCAGGAGCCCGTCGCTTCCAGCATTTCCAGGTCGAAGCGGGTGCGCTGCTCCAGCCGCTGCGCCTCCAGCAACCGCCCGGCCCGCTCCAGCTCAGCCAGCCGGTGCTTCAGCTCCTCCTTGATCGACTTCGTCGCCTGGGCCAGGGTCGGCTTCGGCGTCACATAGTGCGAATTGGCGTAGATCTTCACCGACTTCAGATCACCGGATTTGTGCCCCGTCAGCGGATCGAACTCGGTGATGGAATCGATCTCGTCGCCGAACAGCGAAATGCGCCAGGCCCGATCCTCAAGGTGGGCCGGAAAGATCTCGATCGTATCGCCGCGCACCCGGAACGAGCCGCGCACGAAATTCGTGTCCTGCCGCTTGTATTGCTGCGCCACCAGATCGGCGAGCAGTTGGCGCTGGTCCAGCCGGTCGCCAACCTGCATCTGGAAGGTCATTGCCGTGTAGGTTTCGACCGAACCGATACCGTAGATGCAGGAAACCGAAGCGACGATGACCACATCGTCGCGTTCCAGCAGCGCCCGCGTCGCCGAGTGACGCATGCGGTCGATCTGCTCGTTGATCGAGCTTTCCTTCTCGATATAGGTGTCCGTCCGGGGCACATAAGCCTCCGGCTGGTAATAGTCGTAATAGGAGACGAAATACTCGACGGCGTTGTTCGGGAAGAAGCTCTTGAACTCGCCATAGAGCTGCGCCGCCAGTGTCTTGTTGGGCGCCAGGATCAGCGCCGGCCGCTGCGTTTCCTCGATGACTTTGGCCATCGTGAAGGTCTTGCCGGAGCCGGTGACACCAAGCAGAACCTGCGTGCGCTCGTTCTCATTGGCGCCTTCGACGAGATCGGCGATCGCCGTCGGCTGGTCGCCCGACGGCTTGTATTCCGTCTCCATCTTGAGCGCGATTCCGCCCTCGGATTTCTCCGGACGTTCGGGCCGGTGCGGAACCCACACATCCTGCTTGACGTTAGGGTCGCCACCTTCGATCAGCCTCGACAACGCCGCGACCGTAGCCGTGACGCCCGTCGAGGTGAACGCTTCGGCGTCCTCCAGGCTGACATCGAGGCCGGCGACCGGGTTCAAGCCGGCGGCCGCGCGCTCTTTCGGCGATGCCGCACCACCCATGGAGGTGCCACGCGCGGTCTTGGTGGGTGCGGAAGAGCGCTCAGGGACCTTCTTCTTCGCGCTCACGCCGCCTCCACCTTGCGCGGGCACACCTTCACGTTCCGCCTCTTCAGAAATCTGCTTCGCCCAGCCGCTGACAGGGCCGCCAAGCGGCTCTCCTGTCAACTCCGGCTGCGGTGCTTCTTCGAAGCCTTTCCGCTCCAGCGGTTCGGACGCATCCATATAGTCGGTGAGTGGGCTGCCGCGCCGACGGTGCGCGCGTTCGTTCTCGTTCGCCGCATCAGCGGACTTGCTATTCGGAGATCGGGCCATGACGCCAATATGGTCAGAGTCCGCGGCGAAGGAAAGGCCGCCTATGGCAATCGCGGCACGGCAACGCGCCCTCCTGACAGAAGGCTGTCAGGAGTTGGATGGATTCCGCTACCCCGTCTTGACCAGTACGGCGCTGTCGAAGGTCAAGACCGGTGCATCGTCCTGGTTGTGGGCCTCGCAACGGATCGTCAGGATGCGCCAGCCCGGCCGCGATGTCATCGCCCGGTGGTGAAGCGCGGTGCGCGTGAAGGTGATGGTGTCGCCGGCATAGACCGGCTTCAGCCATTTGAGGTCGGTGAAACCCGGAGATGGTCCGAATTCGGGTCTCGGGCCGGGGCCGGCCCAGGGACGCTCCCCAATGTCCTCGCGCTTCTTCAGATTGTACCGCATCCACATCGCCGCCGTGTGCCAGCCCGAGGCACACAGGCTGCCGAACACGCTGTGTTCCGCCGCCGCCTCGTCGACGTGAAACGGCTGCGGATCGTATTTGCGCGCGAATTCCTTGATCTCGTCAGGCTCGAATGTGTGCGAGCCCAGCGTGATGGTTTCTCCGAGAGCCAGATAATCGTCGAGGCTCATGCCACCGCCTCGCGCTTGAGGAACATGCCGGTGTTCTGGAATTCCAGCACAACCTCTCCACGCTGGTTTGTGAGTTCGTGACGTACCGTGACGAAACCCAGTTTCGGGCGCGACCCGGATTCACGCTTTGCAGCAACGATCGACCGGCCGCTCAGCGTATCGCCGGCCAGAACCGGCTTCTTCCAGCGCGCATATTCGATCCCCGGCGATCCCTGCGAGGTGGAATCCAGCAGAAACCCGTCGCACATCATGCGCATGAACAAACAGCAGGTATGCCAGCCGGATGCCGCCAACCCGCCCAATATGCTGGCCTTGCCGGCCGCTTCATCGAGATGCATGGGCTGGGCATCGAATTGGGAAGCAAAGTCGATAATCTCTTCCGCGGTCACTGTCTTCGATCCGAGTTCCAGCACTGCGCCTTCCTCGAAGTCTTCGTATGCCCATCTCTTGCCGGTCATGCGTGATTCCTGTTCATGCTTGAACAATGTTGTGGCTCAAGGATTTGCCAAATGCAATTCCCTCTAACGACACTGACCCAACAGTTCCGTCCGAGTAGACGACCGCTCAGGATCCGCCGAGATTGAAGATGAAGAATGCCGGCACGGCGACATAGAGCCCCAGCGCGACCAACAGCGCAACGCGCAGTAGCCAGGACCGATAGCGCCGGAAGAGGATTGCGACCAGCACAATCCCGATGGTCGCCTCGAACAGTCCGAACCAGTCGCCATAGTACCGGCTGTCCCAATAGGAAACGGGAGAACGGAACCGCCATTCGGTGAACGGCCACAAATGCATGTGGGCATCGTCGCGGTGGGACAAAAGGTCGATGAACGAATGCAGCAGTGCCGACGCCGAAAAGGCGAATACAAGCTGCGCTTTTATCCGCGGCGCGGGCGTTGCCGCCCCTGACGTCCCGGATTGCCTCTGTCGGTAGGCGATCAGGCCTGAGATCACTACCAACCCGCCCCACAGCCAGAAGGAATGGCCAAGTCCATTGGCGATCTGCCACCAGTGTTCCCAGTAGATTTCGCGGAAAATCTCACGCAGCGAATGACCGTTCATGCGCAGCGCGGCGATGATGAAATACATCGGCAAGTCGGGCGCCAGCCCACCGGCAGCCGCCGCCCAGGCCATGCGCGGCACCGGTCGGCCGAACAATGCCGCGCCCATGATGATATGTGTCTGCGAGTTCACGGGTAGACAGTAGCGCCGCGAGTTCAGCGCGCAATCGTTACTGCCCGCATGATCGAAATGTGACCGCCGGCGCCCTCAGTGCACAGGCATCAGACCCTGAGCGATTTGCCAGGCGGCCATGCCTGCGCACAAGAGGGCTGCCGCAAGCCCCCACGAGCGCCACCGGCCGAGCCGGGCTTCCGGCATGCGCGTGGCCAGTCGGAACAGGGAAAGGTTGACGAGGGCGAACACGCCGAGCGTGACCAGGCTGGTCAGTTCCGCCAACCGCAGCAGCGGGAAGCTCAGTGCAAGCACGGTGATTGCAGCCGCGACAAGGGCCGTCGCTCGCGCCGGCGTGCGGCGATTCGGATCAAGTCCAGCCAGAAAGCGCGGCAGCAACCCCTCTGTCGCCATACCGTAGAGGACGCGCGAGGCCATCACGATCTGCACCAGGATACCGTTGATCATGGCGACTGCCGCGATGACGACGATCGCCTCGCCGCGCATGCCGGTGACGGTTTCGAACAGGACCGCCAGTGGCGCACTCGAGCCGGTGATCGCTTCACGGTCCGGCGCAAGCACCGCGACGGACGCAAGGATCACATAGACGACAACGGTGATGCCCAGCGTGAGCAGTATCGCGCGTGGAGCGGTGCGTACCGGGTCTACCGTCTCCTCGGCCATGTTCTCGATATCCTCGAAACCGATGAAGGCGAAGAACGCGACAATCGCGCCTGACAGTATCGGCGCCCAGGCAGCCAGTTGTGACGGCGGCGTGAAGGCGCCGGCGAGTTTCCCGGCATCGGCGAACAGCGGCACCGCGGCCACCGCGATCACGACAAGCGTTCCCACCTCCAGCAGTGTGATCGCCGCCGCGAAGAATACGCTCTCGCGCACACCCCACCATGCGATCAATGCAAGCAGGACTATGATCGACAGCGTCAGCATCGGCGCCGGTATAGGCACAAGCGTGCCGGCATAACCCGCGAAGGCTAGCGCGATAACGGCGCTTGAAACGATGCCGGTGATGACGACGCCGATGCCGACCAGCCGCGCAGCCAGCGGTCCGATGCCGCGATTGACGAACACCGCTTCTCCGCCCGCGCGCGGAAAGATGCGCACCAGAAGCGCATAGGACAGGCCCGTTGCGCCGGCGATCAACCCGGCAAGCAGAAACGCAAGCGGCGCCTGATCGCCAGCGATTGCAAGGATTTCGCCGATAAGCGCGAAGATGCCCGCGCCGACGGTGACGCCGACACCGTAGAACACGAGAAGCGGCAGATTGAGCGCACGGCGCAGCGTTGGGGCGGGAGATGGCACGTTCATGAGATGAAACTTGGCGGAAGGATCGGCGCACCGCCTTGATTCAAATCATGTCTCGACGAGCCTCAGGTATTGAACTTGAACAGCATCACATCGCCGTCCTGGACGACATATTCCTTGCCCTCGTCACGCGCCTTGCCCGCTTCCTTCGCCGGCACTTCGCCGCCCAGCGCGACATAGTCGTTGTAGGCGATCGTCTGGGCCCGGATGAAGCCGCGCTCGAAATCGGTATGGATGACGCCCGCCGCTTGCGGCGCCTTGGCGCCGCGTTCCACGGTCCAGGCACGCGATTCCTTCGGGCCGGCAGTGAAGAACGTGATCAGGTCGAGCAGGGCGTAGCCTTCCCGGATCAACCGGTCGAGGCCCGCTTCCTCAAGTCCCATCGCCTCGAGATATTCTGTCGCCTCCGCATCGTCTAGCTGCGCCACCTCCGCCTCGATCGCAGCCGAAATGACGACGGTGCGTGCGCCCTGAGCGGCAGCCATTTCCTCGACCTTTTTTGTCTGGGCGTTGCCTGTAGCGGCGTCGCCCTCAGCGACGTTGCAGACATAAAGCACGGGCTTGGAGGTCAGCAGGTTGAGGCGCTGCAGGATTGTCAGATCCTCCGACGCGATGCCGGGGAGCAGCAGTCGCACCGGCTTGCCGTCCTGTAGCAGCGCCAGCGCCTTTTCCATCATCGGCAGGACGGTGATCGCCTCCTTGTCCTTGCCAGTCGCGCGCTTGCGCGTCTGGTCGGTGCGCCGCTCCAGGCTTTCGAGATCCGACAGCATCAGCTCGGTTTCCACCGTCTCGGCGTCGGCGACAGGATCGATGCGCCCCTCGACATGGGTGATGTCGTCATCCTCAAAGCAGCGCAGCACGTGAACGATAGCGTCCACCTCGCGGATGTTGGCGAGAAACTGGTTGCCGAGCCCCTCTCCCTTGGATGCGCCGCGCACCAAGCCCGCAATATCGACAAACGATATGCGCGTCGGGATGATCTCCTTCGACTTGGCGATGGCGGCGATCTTCGCCAGCCGCGGATCGGGCACGGCGACTTCGCCGGTATTCGGCTCGATCGTGCAGAACGGATAGTTGGCGGCCTGCGCCGCCGCCGTTTTGGTCAGCGCGTTGAACAAGGTCGACTTGCCAACATTCGGCAAACCGACAATGCCGCATTTGAAACCCATGATATCCGTTCCTGAAAGTGTTCGCGATATTGTCCGCGCCTTTGAGCGAATGCGCGGTCCCGCGTCAAGCGCGTGTCATATGAGCTCGCGTGCCTGCAAGACAAGATAGAGGACAAGAACAGCCGCACTGGTGGTGATCGTCATGCCGATCAGGACGAGAATGCCGTCGCGAACCGTGAGGCCGAGCGTAAGAAACGCGATGGCGGTTGCTGCGATGGAAGACGACAGCGGCAGAACCTCCATGAACGGCATGACCAGCGCGATGAGCAGGCAGGCGAGCGCGCACATTCCCGAAAACGGCTGATCCGTGAGAAAAACCAGGCGCCGGCCGGTGACGCGATCGACGAAGGCGGCTGGACCGCCCAGCCAGCGAACGCAGGTCTCCAGCGTCTGCCGCTTGATCGATCGCCGTGTCACGAAACCGGGCATCCAGAGAGCATTGCGGCCGGTAAGCAGCTGCGATGCGGCCAGTGCTATGATGAGCGCCGAAATTGTAGGCAGGCCTGGAATCGCGCTCGCGGGCGACATGATCAGCAGCGCCGGCACCAGCATGACCGGCGCGAACGCGTCGCTCCCGATCTCCTGCAGCATGTCGGAGACAAAGACCTTGTCGGGACGCTCGCCGGCTTCCTCGATCGTTTCGAGAATTTCGGTGACGTTGGTAATGTCCTGTTCGTCTGTCACGGCGTCATTATCCCTACCCACGAGCGGACCCGCCGTCGATGGTTCCGGCTATTCCTTGCCGAACAGCTTTTTCAGCATGGCGGCCATCGGGCCGGTTTCGGGGGATGCAACCGGTGGCTGGTTTGATCGGGCGGCGCGAATATGACTTTGCTTTTTTGACGATTGCTTGACGGAAGCACTCTTGACGCCACCCGGAGCAGCCGCCGGCTCTGACGATCCGCCGCTGGCCTTCACGGCAAGGCTCACCTTGTTCATGAAGCCGCTGTCGTCGCCGCTGGCCAGCATCGGCGCCGCTACGCCGATCGCATCGAGAAGCGGTTCAAGCCATGCCGCATCGGCTTTGGCGAAGTCGCCGAGCACGTGACCGTGCACCAGTTCCTTCACGCCGGGATGACCGATGCCGATGCGCACGCGGCGATAGTCCTTGCCGCAATGCTGGTCGAGCGACTTGATGCCGTTATGTCCGCCGGACCCGCCGCCGGTCTTTACCCGCACCTTGCCGGGCGCGAGGTCGAGTTCGTCATAGAGCACGATCAGGTCTGACGGCCCCAGCTTGTAAAAGCGCATCGCCTCACCGACGGCCTGGCCGGAGAGGTTCATGAAAGTCTGCGGCTTGATGAGCAGCACCTTTTCGCCGCCGAGATTACCCTCGGCGATCAGTCCCTGGAACTTCTTCGACCAGGGAGAAAAGGAATGGCGGCGGGCAATCGCGTCCGCCGCCATGAACCCGACATTGTGCCGGTTGTTCTGATATTTCTGGCCAGGGTTCCCAAGGCCCGCGATGATGCGCATGTCGTCTCCCGCGGGCGGGAGGCGCAGAGCTTATTCCTCGCTCTCGCCCTCGCCTTCCTCGGTCTCGGCCTCGCCTCCGGTCTCCGCATCCTCGTCCGCGGCATCCGCATCTTCGGCTTCCTCGTCCTCGGACTTGAGGCTGGCCGGAGCAGCGATGGTCGCAACGGTGAAGTCGCGGTCCGTAATCGTCGGCGTCATGCCTTCCTCCAGTTCGATGGAGGAAATGTGGACGGAATCACCGATTTCGAGACCCGCCAGATCCACCGTAATGCTGTCGGGGATCCTGGTCGCCGGAACGGTGAACTCAACCTCGTGACGCACGACATTGAGAACGCCGCCGCGTTTGATGCCGGGAGACGCTTCCTCATTGATGAAGTGCACCGGGATGTTGACCGTCACGATCGAATCCTTGCCGATACGCAGGAAATCGACATGCATCGTGAAGTCACGCACCGGGTCGAGCTGGTAGTCCCTCGGCAGAACCTGGATCTTCTCGCCGCCGACGTCGATTGTCGCCAGCGTTGTCATGAAACCGCCAGCGGTCAGCTTGAGGTGGACTTCCTTATAGGGGAGCGAAATCGCAAGCGGGGGCTTGTTGTCGCCGTAGATTACGGCGGGTATCATGCCGTTGCGCCGAAGTGCCCGGGCGGACCCCTTACCGACCCGATCGCGCGCCTCGGCCTTGAGCTCGTAGCTCTCGTGGCTCATGGCTGTTCCTTTCAACAAAGTCTGGAGCGTTACGGGGCGAAACCGCACCCGAAACGTCGAAAGCGGCCACGAATTGGGCCGCCCTCCCCCGCGTTGCCTCCAAGGGTGTCTACGCGGGTGGCGGCTCTATAGCGGAAGGGTTTGATGCGTGCAAGACATGCACGCTGGCACATTACAACGGTGAACCCCGCACAACAGCTCCCGAGTTCGCGCTTGAAGAGGCCATATCGTCATTGTAGCGTCATCGCCACGGGGGCATGGGTGGACTCCCCGTCACAGGCTTCGGCCCAAGCTCCGCCTTCGCTTGTCTGCGGAGGAAACCATGCCTCGTGAAATCTCACCACAAGAAACCGGACGTTCGATGGGTGTCGCAACGATTGTTGACGTGCGCAGGGAGCCAGCGCGTCTCGAAAGCGGTCTGACAATCAAGGACGCTCTTCGGCGGTTGCCGGAAAGTGCCGAAACCTGGTGGTCTGACTTCAAGCACAAGCCGGTCATTGTTTTTTGCGTCCACGGCCATGAAGTCAGCCAGAACGCTTGTGCTTTGCTTGCCGAAAGGGGCATTGACGCTCGCTATCTCAAAGGCGGCTTCGAGGCGTGGCGCGCAGCGAAACTTCCGGTCGAGCAGATCGGGAATGACGAATGAGCGCCCGGCAGACCGCGCCGTCACTTGCCGAATTGTTCAGCGTCTTCGGGCGCATCGGCCTGCTGTCCTTCGGCGGCCCGGCAGGCCAGATCGCGCTCATGCATCGGGTCCTTGTTGCCGATAAGAAATGGCTCGACGAACCGCGCTACCTCCATGCGCTCAATTTCTGCATGCTGCTGCCGGGGCCGGAAGCAATGCAGCTCGCCACCTATGCCGGCTGGCTGCTACGCGGCATCACCGGGGGGTTGATTGCCGGCCTGCTGTTTGTCCTTCCGGGCGCAGTCGTGCTCATCGCGCTCTCGGCACTCTACATGGCACTGGGCGACGTGCCGGCTGTGGCCGGCCTCCTGTTCGGACTCAAGGCAGCCGTGCTCGCCGTGGTGCTCGAAGCGTTGATCCGGATTTCAAGGCGCGCGCTGAAATCCAGCAGCGCCATCTGCATAGCCCTCGTCGCATTTGCCGCGATCGCACTCGCCAAGCTGCCCTTCCCGTTGATCATAGTGTTGGCAGCCGTCGTGGGCTTGTTGACGCTGCCGCCCGCCGCCGCGACGGCCGACGCCCCTGCCATCGGACAGGATCGGCCGCCGACCTTCGGCAGGTTTCTGGCGACCGTCGCGATCTGGCTGGTGATCTGGCTCGCGCCATTGGCGGTCATCACGGCGATTGTCGGCGGCTCGCATGTCTTTGCGGCGGAGGCGCGGTTCTTTTCCGTCATGGCGACCGTCACCTTCGGCGGCGCCTATGCGGTGCTTGCCTATGTCGCGCAGCAGGCGGTCGAGGTCTATGGCTGGCTGCGACCCGACGAAATGCTGACGGGCCTCGGACTTGCCGAAACGACGCCCGGCCCACTGATCCTGGTGCTTGTGTTCGTGGGGTTTCTGGCCGGCGCCCGCGAGGCGGGGCTGGACCCGCTCTTCGGCGGATTGACGGGTGCGCTGGTGGCCCTGTGGTTCACCTTTGCGCCCTGCTTCCTGTGGATCTTCGCCGGCGCGCCTTACATCGAAAGGGTGCGCAATGTGCGCTGGCTGTCATCGGCGCTGGCGGGCGTCACCGCTGCCGTGGTTGGCGTCATCGCCAATCTGGCATTCTGGTTTGCGCTGCATGTCCTGTTCGCCAGTGTCGGCGAAGTCGGCGTTGGTCCATTGAGCTTGCCGGTCCCAGATGGGGCGACCTTCGACCTTGCGGCCGCGGCCATAGCGGTTGCTGCAGGCATCGCGCTGCTGCGCTTTCACATCAATCTGATTGTGGTGCTGGCGACAGCGGCACTCGCCGGCGTAGCGCTGACGCTGCTCTAGGTCCGGTCAGTCGAACAGGCTCGAAACCGATTCCTCGGTCGCGGTGCGCGAAATCGCCTCTCCGATGAGATCGGAAATGGTGATGACGCGGATGTTCTGGCCCGACTCGACCGTCGATGACGGCTGGATGGAATCGGTGACGACCAGTTCCTTCAGCTTGGAGCCGGAAATGCGCGCAACCGCACCGCCGGACAACACGCCATGCGTGCAATAGGCCGTCACGCTCGTTGCGCCCTGCGCCAGCAATGCGTCGGCTGCGTTGCACAGCGTACCGCCGGAATCGATGATGTCGTCAACTAACAGGCAGTCGCGGCCATGAATGTCGCCAATAACGTTCATAACCTCTGACTCGCCCGGCCGGTCGCGTCGCTTGTCGACGATCGCCAGCGGCGCATCGAGGCGTTTGGCCAGAGCCCTTGCCCGGACCACGCCTCCGACATCGGGCGATACCACCATGACGTTGGAAAGCTGGTAGTGCGCTTTCACGTCGCGCGCCAGCACGGGAACCGAGAACAGATTGTCCGTCGGGATATCGAAGAACCCCTGGATCTGGCCGGCATGCAGGTCGAGCGTGAGAACGCGGTCGGCGCCGGCCTGCGTGATCAGGTTTGCCACCAGCTTTGCCGAGATCGGCGTGCGTCCCGACGTGCGGCGGTCCTGCCGCGCATAACCGAAATAGGGAATGACCGCCGTGATGCGCCGCGCCGACGAGCGCTTGAACGCGTCGATCATGATCAGCAGTTCCATCAGGTGGTCGTTGGCGGGATAGGAGGTGGACTGAAGAACGAAAACGTCCTCGCCGCGCACGTTCTCCTGAATCTCGACGAATATTTCCTGATCGGCAAACCGCCGTACCGTCGCTCGCCCGAGTTGGATGTTGAGATAACGGGCGACAGCCTCGGCCAGAACCCTGTTTGAGTTGCCCGCGAAGAGCTTCATGCTCGTTTCCTGGATTCCGCCTCGGTTCTTGGCCGGGCTTTTAACGGTGCCAGCCTACATTGCAAGGGGACGCTTCACACGGCGCGCGCATTTGCCCAGAAAACCACAAGGGCGGGCTTGACCGCAGTCGAACCACGCCCTCAGGGGTCAACGCGCTCAATGCAGCTTACATCAGGAAATATTACGGTGAATTTTCGAATATGATTTGCGTTTCTTGAATTTCTAGATAAATTTCGGCATAATGGCGTAATATTGTTCACTTAACACTTATATCACAAAGTATATTACAAGAATAAATCACCATTTTGACTTATTTCTCACATGATGCCGCCATCATTAGGCAGGAGTTTCCCGTCCGGCAGCAAGCCGTGGGCAACAGGGCGAACCTACCACCTGAGGAGTTTTTCCAATGAGGCATATTCTCGCAACTCTGACCGTCATCGCGTTTGCTTCTCCTGCGCTCGCACAGGACAAGATGCTCGATTTCGCAACGATCGACGCCGACGCCAGCGGCGCCGTGACGTGGGAAGAGGTCCAGGCGGCTGCGCCTGACATGACCGAGGAAGCCTTCAAGGCCGCCGACGCTGATGCCAGCGGCGACCTTTCCGAGGAGGAGTTTGTCGCGATCGCGGGCTAACCGCAGCCGACATTAGTTCGGGGCCGGCCGGGATCTTCGTCCCGGTCGGCTCTTTCGTTTCCAGAGTGTATGGGAATTGCGCCTACCCGGCTGCCGAGGACAGCCAGACCGCGAGTTCGTCAATCGTGCGGTCGGCGATTGCCTCCATCGTGGGCGCGGTGACGGCCGCCCAGCCTTCGCCGGTTGAACTGACCTGTTTCTGCTGCCCCTGGATGCGGTGGAGCCGGTTGCCTGCCCCGTCCAGCAAATCCCAGACATAGATCACCGTCGTCTCCCCGCCGTCAGTGAAAGCCGAGAAATAACCCTTCATGACATGCGTGGTCGACGGGTCGTTGGAGGGCGCGACTGCGATCCCGCGCTGACCGGCCCTCGCCCGCAGTCTGGCCGAAAGCGTGGGAACCGCTTCGGCTGACACGCCGATCGCCGGCGCAAACTGCACGCGAGCGTTGGTGTTGATTGCAGCAACGCGCGGGGCCGATGCTGACGACGCATTGGTATTGAACAGCGATGCGGCGCTCGACGTCTGCTCGCCCGCACCGTCTGGAGGCGGAAGCTGGCCGCCCGCTGTCTCTTGCTCGTTCGACGTCAGCGGCTGAAGCGAGGAAGGCTCCACGCCAGAACCCGTGCAGGCGGAAACCGCCAGCAACATCAGCAAGAAGACGAAATTTCGAAGTGGGTGCACCATTACCACCAAACCCCACCCAACGATTGCAGCATTGCACCGGTGCCGCAACCGGTGATCGTGCCCCTGCACAGGGTATTCAGCGCACGATCAAGTCGAGATCATGGCGCGAAAGCGGCTTCGGCGCACCCTCTGTGGTGAGGTAGGTCTGGCCCAGGGTCATCGCTGTGTCGTTGTCAGAATCCATGATTATCATATGCGCGAACAACGTCATGTTGGGTGCAATAGGCTCCGGATTGCCGGCATAGAACATCGGCTCGTCCATCCATGACGGGCTGAACCGCGCACCAAGCGAGTAGCCGCATGCGTTGAGTCGGTGCCGCGTCAGCCCGCGTGCTTCCATGACACGGGCATGTGCGTCGAACACGTCGCCAAATGTCTTCCCGGGCGTCATGGCCTTTTCGACCGTTTGCAGCGCCTCAAGAGCCGCCTCGTATAGTTCCTGGTGCCGCTTGGATACCTTCCCTACCAGTACCGTGCGCATCATCGCCACGTGGTAGTGGTGGAACGCACCGGCCCATTCCAGCGTCAACTGGTCGTTCTTGTTGAGTTTGCGCCGGCCTGCCTTGTAGCGGCACAGCAGCGCATCCGAGCCTGAACCGATGACAAATTCGTTGGCCGGGTAGTCGCCGCCACCGGCAAACACCGCGCCTTGCATGGCAGCCAGTATCTCACCCTCGTCGCCACCCTGCTTGATCAGCGGAAGCGCGGCAGTCAGCGCTTCATCGGCCAACACCGCCGCCTTTTCGACCTTCTTGATTTCCGCCGGGCTCTTGATCAGGCGTAGATGGCTCACAAGCCCGGATATGTCGACGACGGTGCCGAAGGTCTTCAACTGCTCGTCGACCATCTGACCGTTATGGGCGGTCAGCCCGTGCGTGTCATATTCGACGCCGATACGGCAGCCCAGCAAGTCGAGATCGTTGAGAAGATTGCGAAGGTCTGTCGCGGGCGTGGCGTTCTCGCGGTCTGCCCACAGAGTGACGTTATCGATGATCGAGGTGTGCCGGGCCTGGCGCATGTCGGCCGACCGGGTCAGAAGCACCATCGACCCGTCCGCCTTCATGATCAGGCACTGGAAAAAGCAGTAGCCGAACGTGTCGTAGCCTGTGAGCCAGTACATGCTCTCCTGCGCGAACAGCAGCACCGCATCGAGCTTCTGCTCGGCCATTTCCATGATGAGACGGTCCTTGCGCGCGTCGAATTCGGCGCGCTCGAAATGAAGGGCCATCAATCGTCCTCCAGAATGATTGCTGACATCAGCCGCCCGTAATCGGGCTCCTGTTTGTGCACTGAGCGGCGGTAGGAATAGAAATTGTCCTCCTCGGCATAGGTACATCGCCCGATCGCGCTGGCGGTAACACCGGCACGTTCCAGCCTTGCAACAATGTAGGCCTGGAGATCGAACATGTACCTCCCCTCGCTCCCCGAAGCCCTGAAATAGATATCCGATCCCGGTTCCGCCACCACAAAGCGCTCGCGAAATTCCGGGCCGACCTCGTAATTGTCCTGGCTGATCGTGGGGCCGAGCACCGCAACCGTTTGCGCCCTCTCCGCGCCGAGGCCTTCCATCGCGGCAATCGTCGCCTCAAGCACACCGCCCAGAGCGCCCTTCCAGCCGGCATGAGCGGCGCCGACCACCCGCGTTTTCGGGTCGGCAAACAGAACCGGGCCGCAATCCGCGGTCAACACGCCCAGCGCCAGGCCGGGCTGTCTTGTCGCCATGGCGTCGGCTTTTGGCCGGTCGCCTGCAAAAGGCAGTTCGACAACAACTGCGTCCGGAGAGTGGATCTGGTGAACGGTGACGAGGTTGGCCGATTCGGTGCCCAGCGTTCGCGCGATCCTCGACCGGTTCTCCGCAACGTGTTCCGGCCGGTCGCCCGAACCCTGACCCGCATTGAGCCCGCGAAAAATGCCTTCCGAAACGCCGCCGACGCGGGTGAAAAAGCCGTGCCGGATGCCCGATTGGGCAAGGCCGTCCAGCACCGGGGACCGGATAGGCTCCGGTCGAACAGTTTCAAGCATTGGCCGCCTCTGTCCCTTCAGAAAGTCGCCTGCCGGGGCCGGCGACCCACTGCCTTGGCTGCGCTCGATCGGGGCGGATGGTGGGGCAGCGTGGTGGGCAAGTCAATCCGCCATGCCACCTTCTGGTGTCGCCGCGCCGGGTGACCTGACGGAAAGTACCTTGAACAGTTCCCCCATCTGATCAGGGCCCGCGAGCCGTTCGACAGCGTTGCGAATAGCCTCCCTGCCCGCCTCGTCCTTGTCGGAGCCCAGCTGCCCCGCACGTTCCAGCAGGCCCTGATCGAGCAGGAACTGACCTTGCGTTGAAAGCGCGGTTTCGAGACCATGCCCGGTCGCGACCTCCGCAAGTCGCGCAAAATCGACATGAGCGGTGAGATCCGCCTCGCCCGGATGCTCCAGAACGCCGTCAAATTCATGATTGCGCAGCGCCTGCAGCGTGTCGCCCACCGCCGGCTTCAAATAGCCATAGTCGATGAAAAGGCCGGCGCCGCCTTGCCCGGACAACCGGGCGCAGACCGTGTCCATTAGCGCAGCCCGCGCAGGCGACAGCTCGACGATTGCCCCGTCGGGCGCCTGCGGTGCATCCGCTGGCAGCAGGGATGGATCAACACCGGCGGCCCCGGCAGCGAAGATCAACGTTCCGTCGCCGTCCAGCCCGACCACGCGCTCACGCCAGCCGGAAGGCGTCTTTGCGAACTGGCGGATGGGAATGGCATCGAACAATTCGTTGCCGACAATGAAAAGCGGGCCCTGCGGCAGCGTTTCCAGGCCTTCGTACCACCTAAAGCTCAGCCTAGACCCCGCCAGGGCCTCTTTCTGAACCGCCTGCAGCCGGTCGCTGGTTTCGATCAGCGCAAACTGGGAGCGCTCGCAGAAATCGTCATCGAGCTGTCGCCAGGTCCGCGCCATGTCCTTCATCATCGTGCCGCGGCCGGGGCCGATCTCGGCGATGATGGCGCCGCCGGGCGAGCCTGCCTCGCGCCAGCGCGAATAGAGCCACACAGCAACCAGTTCACCGAACATCTGGCTGATCTCGGGCGCGGTGATGAAGTCGCCGGCGCGTCCGAACGGTTCGCGCGTCGAATAGTAGCCTGCCTGCGGGTCGAACAGGCACATCGCCATGTAGTCGGCCACGCTCATCGGCCCGGAGGCCGAAATCAGTGCTGCGATGCGATCCTTAAGCGTTTTCATGCGCCGCGGTTGGTGCCGGAGGTGACTTTGCCGTTGCCATCGCCCAGATGCCCGCCAGCACCATCGGCAGCGACAGCACCATTCCCATCGTCAGCCAGCCGCCCAGCAGATAGCCGATATGGGCATCCGGCTCGCGGAAGAACTCGATGAAGATCCGTGCCAGTCCATAACCGGCGATGAATGCGCCGCCGACGAATTTCGGCGTCTTGAGCTTGCCCCGCGCCCAGACCAGCCAGGCAAGCGCCGCAAACAGCACTACACCTTCCAGCAGAGCCTCATAGAGCTGGCTCGGGTGGCGCGGAAACGGTCCGCCATTTGGAAACACGAAAGCCCAGGGCACATCGCTTACCCGGCCCCACAGTTCCGAATTGACGAAATTGGCGCAGCGCACCAGACCGAGTGCCACCGGCACGCCGGCCGCGATCACGTCGAACAGGCTCCATGTGTTGATGCCGCGCCGGCGCGAAAACAGCACCATGGCGAGGATCGTTCCCAGCAAGCCGCCGTGGAACGACATGCCCCCTTCCCACACCGAGAATATCGCCAGCGGCTCGGCAAGGTAGCGCGGCAAATCGTAAAACAGCACGTAACCGGCACGGCCGCCCAGTACGATGCCGATTGCCGCCCAGATCAGAAAGTCGTCGATGTCGGTTGGCGACATTGCCGGCTGATTGTTGGCCCACAGACGTGGCGTCGCAGCCAGCCGGCGCGAATACCACCAGCCGAACAGGATGCCCACCACATAGCCCAGCCCGTACCAGCGGATCGCAATCGGCCCGATCTGGAAAATGACCGGGTCGACCGCCGGAAAGGACAGCGCGGCAAGCAAGGTTTCGGGCATCGGAAATGTCCAGTTGGCGAAGCGCGCGGAACATGCGCGCCGCTCCGGACTAGGTCAAGGCGGCTGCGCGACCCTGCGCCGCCTTGCATTCCCCCCGCCGCGCCACTACGTCAATCAAGAACACAGGGGCAGATTGCCATGACCACGACCGGACAGAATCGCATTCTCGACGAACTGGCCAAGCTGATGACCGACGCAGCAGGCGCCGCTCAGGGCGTCCGCAAGGAAGTAGAATCGGCATTCCGCGCCCAGGCCGAGCGCATGCTCAACTCCATGGACCTCGTCCAGCGGGAAGAGTTCGAGGCGGTCCGCGATATGGCGGCCAAGGCGCGCGCCGAAAATGAGAAACTTGCCGCCCGCATCGCCGAACTCGAGACGAAACTAGCCGGCAAGACCACCAAGCCGGCAGGGTCGGGGGCGAAGCCGGCATCGTCCGGCGCCAAATCCACATCTTCCAGCCGCAGCCGCGCAAAAAAATAAGTCAGCCTTTTCCACAAGGCCCGAGCGCGAAAAGCGCTTTTCAGAGAGTCGCTTGGCTGCCCGCGGCCGATTGAGCCGGCTGACGCTTTCCACACATCAAAGTGGTGCGTGCGAAAAAAGGGCTTCTCACGCGACTCCGCTTCAATAGACTGAATTTACTACGTGATTCGTATCGCATCCCAGTGCCGGAGCGGTGGGCCGGCTGGGTGGACTGCGTTTTCTCTCCACGGCCTTGAGCCGGTGCCCGATTGTTTTGTCGCGTGTATGTGAATGAGGACGGCTTCGAGGGCCGGCCGAACGACGGAGAATTACTGCCTGATGGAACTCCTTGAACTCGATGTCGCGCGTGAACTGCATCCCTGCGATGTGATCGAGCATGTCGCGAACACGAATGACTGGGCTTTCGAACGCACCGCCGACGACGAGATCGCCATATCGGTCGCCGGCACATGGACCGACTACCATGTCTCGATTTCCTGGATGGAGGACTTCGAGGCGCTGCATCTGGCCTGTGCCTTCGACCTGAAGGTTGCCGGGAACCGCACCCTCGAGGTGATGCGGCTTCTGTCAGTCATCAACGAGCAGATGCTGTTTGGCCATTTCGACCTGTGGGAGACCGAAGGTGCGATCATGTTCCGCCATTCGCTGCTTCTGTCGGGCGGCGCCGAACCCACCAGCGCCCAGGTGGAAGTGATGCTGCACAGCGCGCTTGAAGCCTGCGAATGCTATTTCCAGGCGTTCCAGCTGGTTGTCTGGTCGGGCTGCAACGCCCGCGAGGCGCTCTCCAACGTGCTCTTCGAGACCCACGGCAACGCCTGACCGATGGTTGGCGGAAACGATGTCAGGCCGGAGATTGCCTTTCCGGATTTCGACAAGGTCGACATACGCGCTGGCACAATCGTTGAGGCCGAGCCTTATCCCGAGGCCCGCAAGCCGGCGATCAAGCTGAAAATCGATTTTGGCCCGGCGATCGGCGTGAAAAAGTCGTCCGCCCAGATCACCAAATACTACAAGCCGGACGAGTTGGTGGGCCGGCAGGTCATGGCCGTGGTCAACTTTCCGCCGCGCCAGATCGGCAAGTTCATGTCCGAAGTCCTGACGCTGGGCTTCCCCGACGCAGACGGCGACGTGGTTCTGGCCGCGATTGAGCGCAAGGTGCCTGACGGCGGCAAACTGTTCTGAGAAGCAATGAAGGGCCAAGTGCCGTGCCTGCCTTGGCAACGACATACCTGACATTCGGCGCGGCAGCGATAGCCGAGATTGCCGGCTGCTTCGCCTTCTGGGCGTGGCTGCGGGGCGGACAGTCGGCGTGGTGGTTGGTGCCCGGCATCGCCTCGCTTGTCATCTTTGCCTGGCTGCTCACGCTGGCTCCGTCAGCCTATGCAGGCCGCGCCTATGCCGCCTATGGCGGCGTCTATATTGCGGCGTCGCTCATCTGGCTATGGATGGCCGAGGGCCAGCGGCCCGACATGTGGGACATTGTCGGCGGTGCGCTGGCGGTAGCCGCTGCCGGAATAATCATCTTCGCGCCGCGCAGCGCCTGACCGCCGGAACTCATGCCGGCACCCTGACCACGACCCTGAGTCCGCCCGATGGGCTGTCCTCCATCGTGATGTCGCCGCCATGGCTGCGAGCGATATCGCGCGCGATCGCTAGCCCGAGTCCTGTGCCACCGGCGTCCTGATTGCGCGCCTCGTCCAGCCGGACGAAGGGGCGGAAAACCTCTTCGCGTTTCTCCGCAGGAATGCCCGGCCCGTCATCGTCGATCGTGACCGTCAGCATGCCGTCGCCGTGGACGGCCGAAACGGCGACGTGTTTTCCGTGGCGGAAGGCGTTGGAAATGAGATTGGTGAGAAGCCTGCGGAAAGCGTTCGGCCTGACATGCACCTCCCGCGGCCCGGTGAGCTCAACCTCCACCTTGCGCTTGCGGAGCTTGGCCTCTTCGCACGTCTTTTCGAGAAATTCAGCGAGATCGAAGCTGCCTGTGTCCTCCGCCGCCTCACCGCGCGCAAAAGCCAGATATCCCTCCAGCATCGACTGCATGTCGTCGATATCCTGATTGAGCGGATCGACATCGATCTTGGAACCGACAAGGGCAAGCTGCAGCCGGAAGCGCGTCAGCACCGTCCTCAAATCATGGCTGATGCCGGTCAGCATCGCAGTGCGTTGCTCGATCTGGCGTTCGATGCGCTCGCGCATCTGAATGAAGGCATGGCCGGCCTGCCGCACCTCCTCTGCGCCGCGCGGCTGAAAATTCTCCGGCATCGGGCGGCCCTTGCCGAAGCTTTCTGCCGCCTCCGCCAGCCTCAGGATCGGCCTGATCTGGTTGCGCAGAAACGCGATCGCGATCGCAAGCAGCACCAGCGACGTTCCCACCATCCACAGGAGGAAGATGTGCGTATTGGATGCGTAGGCTTGCCCGCGCCTGGCAAAGACACGCAGCACGTTCTGCTCAAGCTGAATGCGGATTTCCACGATGTTGGAATTGCCCACCGTGTCGATCCAGAATGGTCGGTTGATCTGCCGCACGATCTCCGAACTCAGCGCCTCGTCGAGAATCGAGAAGAAAGGTTTCGGGCTCGGAGCCGGCAACGGATCGGGCGGCAGGATGTCGATGTTGAGCTCCATGCGCTCCTGCGCAATGCGCACGATCTCGCCATAGCCATCCTGGCTCGGATAGGTCTCGATCAGGTCGATGATCGCCGCGATGTCGCGCGTTACGGCCGCCGACAGGCGGAAGGTGACCGTCTGCCAGTGACGCTCCATGAACACGAAAGCAATCACCGATTGCAGAAGCAGCATCGGCGCGATGACGATGATCAGCGAGCGGGCGTAGAGCCGCTTGGGAAGATATTGCGCCAGAAGCCGGCGTATGCGGTACCAGATCGAACTGGTTTCGCCGTTGGCACGCCCCGCCGCAGTCTCTTTGTGCGATTCTGCTTCGGTTGACGCCATAAGTCCTTCCCGGCGGTGGGCCGGCCGGCCAGTTCCGGCAGCACGATCAGCCCCAAGCTTGAAGACTATTCCACGCTCAGCCTGTAGCCAACACCACGCACGGTCTGCAGCCAAACGGGGTTGGAGGGATCGCGCTCGATCTTGCGCCGCAGCCGGTTGATCTGCACGTCGATGGTGCGTTCGCCAACCTCGGCGTCGTCTCCAACGAGCTCGTGGCGCGGGATGGTTTCGCCGGCGCGCTCGCAAAACAGCGCCAGTATCTCCTGTTCGCGTTCGGTAAGCTTGAGCACCTCGCTGCCGCGCTTCAACTCGCGCCGGGCGATCTGGAAAGCGTAGGGGCCGAACACAACCTGCTCAACCTTCGGTGCGGCAGACGGCCCACCCCGGCGCAGGATATTGTTGATCCTCAGCACCAGTTCGCGTGGATCGAACGGTTTCGGCAGATAGTCATCGGCACCGGCGGACAAGCCCGATACACGGCTTTCGGTTTCCGAAAGGGCCGTCAGCATGAGGATCGGCACTTCCTTGTTCTCGCGCAGAGCGCGGGTCAGGTCGACGCCGTTTTCGCCCGGCATCATCACATCCAGCACGATCAGGTCGAAATCGAGCCCCTCCAGCCTGCGCCGCGCCTCGGCTGCATTGGCGGCCGTGCTGACACGGTATCCCTGCTCGGTGAGAAACTGGTTCAGCAGTGTCCTGATGCGGGTGTCGTCGTCAACGACGAGCACGTGCGGTGCATCGTCATCCGGTATTGCTCTCTCAGCGATATCGGCTGCAACTTCTTCAGCAACCATAACCGTGGCCCTCTCTATCGCGTCTCCTCCGGCGGATTTTCGATCTGCCTTCGAAGTTCGGGATTCACCATGGCTTTGAGAAAACTCTCCACCGCGGCTCGATCCCCTGCCCCACCTTCAGCCAATGCGTCACGGATGCGGCGGGACTGTGGCCGCGCCAGCGCGAGCGATAGCGCCTTGCCCTTCTCGGTTGCATAGAGCTGACGCTGGCGACGGTCCTTCGGCCCGGTCACCTGAACGATATGGCCGGTGTCGATCAGTTGCTTGAGCACCCGCGCAAGGCTCTGCTTAGTGATCTTCAGAACGTCGAGAAGCTCGGCCACGGTGAGACCCGGCCGACGGTTTACGAAATGCAGCACCCGGTGATGCGCGCGGCCGAAGCCCAGCGGACCCAAAATTTCATCGGGATCGGAGATGAAGTCCCGATAGGCGAAAAAGAGCAGTTCGATCAGGGTGAAATCGATCTCGTCCCTGCCATCCCCGGCTGGAGCTTCCGGCGCAGTCTTGGCATGGTCGGTCAGCTGTTTCGTCATCTCACGGTCCGTTACACCAAAAATACGTCAGCCTTGTTGACATATATTTTGGACGATGGTAATTTTTGCCAAGCTTTTCGACGCAATGCGAACGAAAATGCATGTCAGGCGGGTTTCAGTTGGAACATCCTTCATCGGGCATGCAAGTTCGCATAGGCTGGCAAGCGACTGTTCTGGCCTGATAGGCCGGAAACGGCGAATTATCAAATGACAAGCGGGCTCTATCCCGCGGGAGGACTTCATGGCTTCCGTTCCGTTCGACCAGCTAGACGGCAACATATGGATGAATGGCGCATTCGTGCCCTGGGCGGATGCCAAGATTCATGTGCTTACGCACGGGCTGCACTATGCAAGCGCGGTGTTCGAGGGCGAGCGCGCCTATGGAGGCGAGATTTTCAAGCTGACCGAACATACCGAGCGGCTGCATGAATCGGCGCGCATTCTTGGTTTTGAGATCCCATACTCGGTGGCCGAGATCGATGATGCGTGCCGTGAATTGCTGAAGATGCAGGGTTTCCAGGACGCATATGTGCGCCCGATCGCCTGGCGCGGCAGCGAAATGATGGGCGTTTCGGCGCAGAAGAACCGCATCAACTGTGCCATCGCGATCTGGCAATGGCCGAGCTATTTCGACCCGGAACAGAGGCTGAAGGGCATTCGCCTCGACATGGCGGAATATCGCCGTCCGGACCCGCGTACCGCTCCTTCAAAGTCCAAGGCCGCCGGCCTGTACATGATCTGCACGTTGTCCAAACACGCAGCGGAATCGAAGGGTTATGCGGACGCTCTGATGCTGGACTGGCGCGGCCATGTCGCCGAAGCCACCGGCGCCAATGTGTTCTTCGTCAAGGACGGCGTGATCCACACGCCGACCCCCGACTGCTTCCTCGACGGCATCACCCGGCGCACCGTCATCGACCTGGCAAAACGGCGTGGATACGAAATTGTCGAGCGCACGATCATGCCGGAAGAGCTGGAAGGTTTCGAACAGTGTTTCCTGACCGGCACGGCAGCCGAGGTGACTCCGGTTTCGGAAATCGGCCCCTACAGTTTCACGGTCGGCGAAATCGCCCGGAACCTGATGAACGATTACACCGCCGAGGTGACGCCCAAGCACGCGATAGCTGCAGAATAACGCTACCACCGGTCACCGAGGCAAACAAAGCCGGGTCTTTTGTACCCGGCTTTTTTCGTGAACGCTTTGACTAATCTCCATTATGCGTTTTGATGGTCGGGCCGGCAGCCAGCCGGCTCTCAGGAGGCCAAGCAAATGGAAGCTCTCGTTCCTATCATTGTGCAGATCGTTACAGGTATCATTGGAGGCCAGGCGGTCGGCGCTGCAGTCAAGCAGGCGGCGATGGCGCAGTTGCCCAAGATTATCAGCGGCGCCGTAGGCGGCGTGGCCGGCGGCCAGCTGCTTGGAACGCTTCTCGGAGATCCGGCGACCGCCGGCGCCATGGGCGGACTGCTTGGCGATGCGGCCGGCGGTCTCGGCGGCGGTGCCATCCTGACCGGCATTGTCGGCGCAGTCATGGGCGCAATGAACAAGCGCTGATAGTATTCCTTGAACACAAATACCGGGCGGCCTGCGAAGGCCGCCTGATCATTTGGATAGCTCGCTCAACGTAGCAGCCATCGCTACGCTCGGCCGGTCAAACCAAGACAGTCAGGAGCCAGAGATGGGTCAGTTGCGCGCCGGCATCATTCCGGTCACGCCGTTTCAGCAGAACTGCACCGTCCTTTTCGATGAAGAGACCAAGACAGGTGTTGTGGTCGATCCGGGCGGCGACGTTCCCGTCATCTTGCAGACCATTGAGGAAAACGGCCTGAAGATTGGCGACATCTGGCTGACCCACGGGCATATCGACCACGCCGGCGGGGCGATGGAACTGAAAGACGCGCTGGGCGTCGAAATCATCGGGCCGCACAAGGATGACGAAAAGCTGCTCCAGTCGCTTGCCGAACAGGCTGGCATGTTCGGCGTGCCGGGCGAAACCCGCAATTGCACGCCCGACCGGTACCTCGACGAAGGTGAAATCGTTTCCTTCGGCGATCACACCTTCGAGGTGTTTCATTGCCCCGGACACGCGCCGGGACATGTCGTCTTCTTCAATCGTGAAGCCAAGTTCGCCCATGTCGGCGACGTGCTTTTTCACGGCTCGGTCGGGCGCACCGACTTGCTCGGCGGTGACCACGAAGCGCTGATGCGCTCGATCAAGGAGAAACTGCTGCCGCTCGGAGACGACATCGGTTTCATCTGCGGTCACGGCCCAGGCAGCAGTTTCGGAGACGAGCGCCGGTCAAATCCCTTCCTGACTGGCGCGTAGCACCCAAAAAAGACGCCGCCCGAAGGCGGCGCAAGGAAAGGGGCAGGGACCCCGGGTAAGCTTGGGAGGACCTGGAAACTATTCGGCGACGCAGAAGCGCTTCTGGCCGGAATAGGTTGTGAATGTGCCGGTCGAAGGATCGAAGCTGCGGTAGCGCGCGTCACAATAGTGGTACCAGCCGGGGCTCCACGGCTCGAGCGAACGGGAATAGGCCGTTTCATAGCTGGTTGGCGGCATCGGGAAGAAATTGCGATCCGGCGACGGGCGCGGCCGGCGATAGGGGTTCTGGCTGGTGTCGGTCTGGCTGGCCTGCTGATCGGACAGGATTCCCACAACGATCGCACCGAGCGCCAGGCCGATGATGCCGGCGCCAATGGCTTCGCCCACCTTGTTATGATGTCTTTCGACCTGGTGCCGGCGGTAGCGCTCGCCAGCCTCGGCCATCGGCATGGCCGACATGACCACGGCGGCAGTTGAAACCGTGAGGACCAGCGTCCGGGCGAAATTCATCATGGTTTTGTCTCCTTTTCGCCGCGCCGAAACGGGCTGAGCGGCATGTTGAAAGGAGAGTTAGAGGTTGCTGCCTGAACCGAAGCTGAACGGAAAAGCGACCTGTTCCAAAGCTGATTCAGCCGCATTGCGAAGCCTCGCATGCGGCACTTCTTATTCCGGCAAGGTGGGAATTCGGTGAACAAAAAACCCGGCCGCAAACATCTGTCTGCGGCAAGCGTTTTGCCTCATGCCGAAGAAAAATGGCTGCGTGGCAACCTGTCTGAAACGCGGGGGCGGTTGCGGGCCGCCCCGGCGCATTCGCTAAACCGGGACTCTACGGTCCCGGCCGATCTCAACCCAAGCTGAGATTGACCGCCTTCGGCCCCTTGCCGCGCTGGTCCGGCTCGGTATCGAAGGAGACTTTCTGTCCGTCCTCGAGACCGGGCAGGCCGGAAGCCTGCACCGCCGAGATATGGACGAAGATATCCTTCTGGCCGTCATCCGGGGTAATGAACCCGAACCCCTTGGCATGGTTGAAGAATTTGACGGTTCCCGTCTGGGGCATGGGGGAAACTCCTTTTTCTCCCAAATTCCATTTGTGCGGCTTTCGCCACACGGGTCTCAGTCGTTCACTGCGGGGAGAAGAAACAGTCGGGTAAGCGCCGCGGCATTTCAGGTGCTTCTGGTCGCGCTAACAGCCCGGTACGGCTTGCAGTTACGCGATCCGGGCTCAAGCCTTTATCCAATCTCCGGGCCCGCAAATGCCCGAACGGAGGGAATGTTCCCCATTTTGCCGGGGCGGGCAAGCGAAACTTTCGTGAAGCGGCCAGCCCCGGCCAGACGACTAATCGTTAGAGCGCCTGCAGATTAACCGCTTTCGGGCCCTTGCCCATGCGGTCCGGCTCGACGTCGAAGGAGACCTTCTGGCCTTCCACGAGCGTGTGGAGGCCGGAACCCTCGACTGCCGAAATATGAACGAAAACGTCCTTGCCGCCCTCTTCGGGGGTGATGAAGCCAAAGCCCTTGCTGGTGTTGAAGAACTTGACAATGCCTGTCTGTGCCATTGCGGATACTCCGTTTCCCGCTTGCTGAAGCGTCCGCGCCACGTGCACGGTTTCGCTGTGGTCGAGAGTTCACAAATCGGGGAAAGGTGCGCTGTGGCGTCCAGTCTCCGGGTCAGCAAATGCCCGAACGGGCGGGCCTATGCCACGAATTTGATTGCCCGGCAAGACGGATTGATTTCTCCGGGCAGCCGTGATGCGCTAATTTCCTGCTGAAGAACGCGGCCGTCATTGCGGCCTTGGCTTCCGCGAAACGGCCGCTTCGAAAGGCGCAACCCACGATCCCGCGCGGGATCAGACATGGCATCCCGCGCTGGGACAGCAAGGGAGAAGTGGCCATGAGCGAGTTCCACGTACTTGCCGACGCCCGAGGCGCGGTACCCCATCCGGATGTGCGGCGCATCGGCTTCAGCGACATATCGGACGCCCTGCGCGCCGGCATCGACGACTTTGTCGCCATGCCTTCGCACATCATCTTCATCATTGTCATGTATCCGCTGATCGGCGTGGTTCTGGCTGCCTGGACCTCCAGCGCCAGCGCATTGCCGCTGATCTTTCCGCTGGCATCGGGTTTCGCGCTTGTCGGCCCTTTCGCAGCGATCGGCCTCTACGAGATCAGCAAACGGAGGGAACAGGGGCTTGAGACCAGCTGGCGTCACGCGCTCGACCTGCGCAAATCGCCTGCCCTGCCCGCCATCGCCTGGGTCGGAGCGGTCATGGTCGCCATCTTCATCGCCTGGATGCTGGTGGCGCAGGGGCTCTATTTGTGGCTGTTCGGCCCGGCGCCGCCTGGCTCGATTACACAATTTGTCGCCGACATATTCTACACCAGCGAGGGCTGGACGCTGATTATAGTCGGAAACCTCGTCGGCTTCGTCTTCGCCGTGAAGGCGCTCTGCACCGGCATCGTTGCGTTTCCACTGCTGCTTGATCGCGATGTGGGGGCCTGGGCCGCAATCAGCACGTCATGGCGCGCCGCTCTCGCCAATCCCATGGAGGTTGCGGTTTGGGGATTGATAGTGGCTGCCCTGTTGGTGATCGGTTCAATCCCGGTCTTCGCCGGGCTGATCATCGTCCTGCCGGTGCTTGGCCACGCGACCTGGCATCTCTACCGCAAGCTGGTCGTTCCGCCGGCCTAAGGCCGTTCAAATGCCGGCTTCGAAGTTTAGATCGGCAGGCGAGATCAGCACGGAGAATTTCTGGCACCAGATCAGCACGGTCGGATACTGCTTGAGATCGACACCGGCCGGGATCGTGTAGTTCTGGCTACCCTGAAACGCCTTCAGCCGCCCGAGATCGACATACATGGCCGTTCCCAGATCGCTCGAACTGCGAACGCTGGCCTTCGGCACCAGATAGACGTGATAGTCCGGTCCCGGTCCGACCTCGAAATCCTCATGCAGGAAGACGGTGTCGGAATAGACCGAAACCCCGCCCGAACCGTAGTGGATTGGGTCGCTCGGATTGGCATGGATAAACACGCCCTCAGCTACCTTGTCGGTCTGCACCGACTGCAGCTCCTCCGTCGCCGGCGGAGGCGGAAAGACATAAGGAAACAGGAAGAAGCCAAGCGCGACACCGGCCGCGCCTCCCAGAATGCCGCCGAACAGGAACGTGATCAGATAACGCATGGTTGCCCCCCGTAGCAATCGCACAGCGTGCAGCGAAACACCGCTTCAATCAAGCTCGCACGGTGTCACTGCGATCCGGTCGCCCGCTTAGGTCCATAGGCAGCGAGAAAAATGCGAACCGCCTCTTCTGCCTGTCGCGTTATCTCGTCTGGTTCAAGGATCGCCTCGTCGCCCAGCAACATAGCATTGTTCACGGGGCCACCCATGATCAGCCAGTTGAAGAAAGTGGCGGCGGAGGCAAGGTCGCCGATTTCGAGCACTCCCTGTTCGCGATAGACAGCGAATGCATTGGTCAGCCTTTCGATGGAGCGTCCCGGCCCTTTCTCGTACAGCGCCCGGCCGAGTTGCGGAAAGCGTACCGCCTCCCCGATGACCAGCCGCCTCAGCTGCATCAGTTGCGGTGTCATCACGATCTGCAGTTGCAGCATCGCAAATTCCATCAGGAACTCCTCGACCG
This sequence comes from Rhizobiaceae bacterium, assembly GCA_965232405.1. Taxonomy (GTDB): domain Bacteria; phylum Pseudomonadota; class Alphaproteobacteria; order Rhizobiales; family Rhizobiaceae; genus RCIO01. The sequence continues at coordinate 2,430,229 of OZ246966.1, read as the reverse complement.
GCCGTTCGCCGTCGGGATCGGCCAGCTGCGCTCGAAATTCGTCGGCGGCACCCCCGGTCAGACCGCGCACGACGGCCAGGAACAAGGCTTCCTTACTCTCGAAATGGGCATAGACGGTTTGTTTTGAAACCCCGGCAAAGGCTGCAATCTCGTCCATATTGGTGCCGAGGAATCCCAACGCCAGAAACAAATCCGCCGCGGCCGCCGTAATAGCGGCCCGTGTGCGTTCCGCGCGTGCTTCTGCGGCCTTTCCCAACAGAGCGCTCCCCTTTCCTCGACTGCCAGTTCTACCCGACTGGGATTGACATATCAAACTGGACCGTCCAGTCTAGTTATTCTGGAGTTACGTTATGCCGAACACACACTCGAACCGCATTGCGCGCTGCCGATGCGGAAAATGCGAACTGGAACTGGTCGCCGCGCCGATTGTCACGGCGGCTTGCTATTGCACGAGCTGCCAGACGGCAGGGCAGAAGTTTGCCGGTTTGCCTGGCGCCGAACCGGTGCTTCAACCTGACGGCGGAACACCGCTGGTGCTGCAGCGCAAGGATCGGGTGAATTGCATCAGCGGCGCCGAACACCTCAGGGAGTTTCGGCTCAAGCCCGGCACGCCAACCCGGCGCATCGTGGCGACCTGCTGCAACAGCCCGATGTTTCTCGAATTCACCAACGGCCACTGGCTGAGCGTCTACCGGGACAGGCTGGCGCCTTCGGAGCGCCCTCGGATCGAGATACGCACAATAACGATGGATCGACCGGACGGCGTGCAGTTCAGCGACGCAGTTCCCAGTTACGCGAAACACTCCGGCCGCTTCATGTGGCTGCTCATCAGGGCGTGGGTAGCGATGGGTTTCCGCACACCGAAGCTCAACTACGTGAAAGGAAGCTTTGATGCCTGACACAGGTCAGAAAGTCGAAGTGCTGAGCGCGACGTCGCCGGGTCATGTCGTTCATCTGGATCGCGCCAAGTTCGAAGCGATGCGCGACGCCATGCTGTCGGTCCTGCCGGCCGAAGCGCCCGGCATCACCGTCGCCGAAGCGAAGAAGCGGCTACTCCCGCTTCTACCGCAGGACCTCTTCCCCGGCGGCGAGAAAGCCGGGTGGTGGTTGAAGGCAGCACAGCTCGATCAGGAAGCGCGCGGAACGATTGCAAGGGCAGCCGGCAGCCCGGTCAGGCTATACAAGACTTGAGATCGATTCTGCGCCGAAGCAGCCTCAGTGCCCCTCGAATGCGATCAGCGTGCGCACATCGACGCCGAGCGCTTCCAACTTCTGACGCCCACCAAGGTCCGGCAGGTCAATGACGAAACAGGCGGCAACGATGTTGGCGCCCATCTGCCGAAGCAGTTTCACCGCACCTTCCGCGGTCCCGCCCGTGGCGATCAGATCATCAACGAGAATGACCTTCTCTCCCTCCTTCACGGCGTCCTTGTGCATCTCCATTTCGTCGATGCCGTATTCAAGACTGTAGGCGACGCGTACCGTTTCGTGCGGCAGCTTGCCCTTCTTGCGGATCGGAATGAAGCCCGAGGAGAGCTGGTGCGCAATCGCACCGCCAAGGATGAAACCGCGCGCCTCGATACCGGCTATCTTGTCGATCTTTTCGCCGGCATAGGGATGAACCAGTTCGTCCACCGCCCGGCGAAAGGCGCGCGCATTGCCGAGCAGCGTGGTGATGTCGCGAAACAGGATGCCGGGTTTCGGATAATCCGGTATCGTACGGATCGCCGAAAGCAGGGTTTCTTCTAGCGAATGTTGCATATGCTCCGCCCGTTGTTGCCGGACATTAGTGACGCGTTCCACCGCAAATGAAAAGGGCGCCTTGCGGCGCCCGGTTTCAAGATCGCAAATGCGCGATCAATGCGCTTCATTCGCCCACACCTTGCGCTTGGTGAGGAACACCAGGCCGGCAAACAGAACGAGGAAAATGATCACGATAAAGCCGGTCTGCTTGCGTGCTTCCAGATGCGGCTCCGCAGCCCACATCAGGAACGCGGAAACATCCTTCGCATACTGCTCGACCGTCTCTGGCGACCCGTCGTCATAAGTGACGAGACCTTCCGACAGCGGCGGCGGCATTGCCAACGCCGGACCCGCAATGAAATGCGGATTGTAATAGGTGCCCGGCTGGAGATCGACGCCCTCGGGCGCCTCTTCTTGGTAGCCGGTCAACAGACCGTAGATGTAGTCCGGTCCGCTCTCTGCATATTGGGTGAAGATGTCGAACACGAAGGTCGGGAAGCCGCGCTCCACGCCGCGTGCCTTGGCGATCAGCGAGAAGTCCGGCGGCGCGGCGCCATTGTTCGATGCGGCTGCCTGTTCCTCGTTCGCGAACGGAGACGGAAAGCGATCGGAGGGGATGCCCGGCCGCTCGAACATGTCACCGTTGGAATCCGGCCCGTCGACCACCGTGTATTCGGCTGCCAGCGCACTCACCTGCGCTTCGGAATAGCCGAGGTCCTGCAACGTGCGGAATGCGACCAGATCCATCGAATGGCAAGCCGAACAGGCCTCGCGATAGACCTTGAGGCCGCGCTGCAACTGGCCGCGATCATAGGTGCCGAAGGGGCCGGCAAACGACCAGTCCTGCTCAACCGGCTTTTCAATCGGGTAATGCGGCGTTCCGCCTTCTTCTTCCGCCGCTGTCGCCAGACCGGCAGCGCCGAAGCTCAGGCTGAGAGCCAGAAATCCCTTGAGGATCGTTTTCATGAGAAGTCCTTTCGAGCCTCAGCCTCTGGTTTCCGGCGATGCGGTACTCGACGCCGGCTGCGCCGTCGCTTCGCCGCTGTCCTTGTTCTTTTCCAGAACCGCCTCGGTAATGGAGTTCGGCAGCTTCTTCGGTGTCTCGATCAGGCCAAGCAGCGGCATGACGATCAGGAAGAAGGCGAAGTAGTAGAACGTGCCCACCTGCGCCATCGCCACATAGCTGCCTTCCGCCGGCTTGGAGCCAAGCCAGCCCAGGAAGATCGCGTTCGCGACAAAGAGCCAGAAGAACAGCTTGAACCAGGGACGATAGACCGCCGAGCGGACTTTCGAGGTGTCAAGCCATGGCACGAAGAACAGCACCAGGATCGAGCCGAACATCGCCAGCACGCCACCTAGCTTGGAATCGATCGGTCCGATCGAGAAGGTGATGGCGCGCAGGATCGCGTAGAACGGCAGGTAGTACCACTCCGGCACGATATGGGCCGGCGTCTTGAGCGGATTGGCCTCGATATAATTGTCCGGGTGGCCAAGGAAATTCGGAATGTAAAAGACGAAGTAGGCGAACACGGCCAGGAACACGACCATCGCGAACATGTCCTTCGTGGTCGCATGCGGCGTGAACGGCACGGTGTCGGTCTTCGACTTGACCTCGATGCCGGTCGGGTTGGTCTGGCCCGTCACGTGCAGCGCCCATACATGCAGCACCACCACACCGGCGATCATGAACGGCAGCAGGTAGTGCAGCGAGAAGAAGCGGTTGAGGGTAGGATTGTCGACCGCAAAACCGCCGAGCAGAAGCTGCTGGATCCACTCGCCAACCAGCGGGATGGCGGTGAAGAAGCCGGTGATGACCGTCGCGCCCCAGAAGCTCATCTGGCCCCATGGCAACACGTAACCCATGAAACCGGTCGCCATCATCAAAAGGTAGATGATGCAGCCGAGGATCCACAAAAGCTCGCGCGGCGCCTTGTAGGAACCGTAATAGAGCCCGCGGAAAATATGGATGTAGACGGCGATGAAGAAGAACGACGCGCCGTTGGAATGCAGGTAGCGCAACAGCCAGCCCGAATTCACGTCGCGCATGATCTTCTCGACCGAATCGAATGCCAGCGTCGTATGTGCCGAATAGTGCATCGCCAGAACGATGCCGGTCAGGATCTGCGCCACCAGCATTATGGTGAGAATGCCGCCGAACGTGTAGGCGTAGTTGAGATTTCGCGGCACCGGATAGGCCACGAAGGAATCATACATCAGCCTGGGCAGCGGCAGACGCTGGTCGATCCAGCGTTCGATACCGGTCTTTGGCTCGTAGGTGGAATGTGCCTCGCCGCTCATGTCGCGTGCCTTTTCTGCCTCAGCCGATCTTGATCGTTGTGTCGGAAGTGAACGTGAAGGTCGGAACCGCCAGGTTCTCCGGCGCCGGTCCCTTGCGGATGCGACCGGCCGTATCGTAGTGCGAACCGTGGCACGGGCAGAACCAGCCGCCGAAATCGCCGGCCTGACCGAGCGGCACGCAGCCGAGATGCGTGCACGAGCCGATCATCACGATCCAGTTTTCCATGCCCTCGCCCGCCGAACGGTCGAGGTCGGTCGCCGGTGCGTCCGGAGCGACGTTTTCATTGCGCGCGATCGGATCCTTCAGATCCTCGATCGGCACCGCCTTCGCCGCCTCGATCTCTTCAGGCGTCCGATTGCGGATGAACACCGGCTTGCCGCGCCACTTGGCAGTGATCGACATGCCCGGCTCTACGCCTGACACGTCAACCTCGATGGTGGCGAGCGCCAGCGTGGAGGCGTCGGGACGCATCTGGTCGATGAACGGCCATGCTACACCGGCAGCACCCACGGCGCCGGCCATACCTGTTGCAATGTAGATAAAGTCGCGGCGGTTCGGATCGGTCGTTTCGGTCGCGCTCACGGGACGGGCATCCTTTCGGCATCGCTTGCCGGCGGAGAGCCTTCTTGCGCCGTCAGGCCGGTCGCTCGGTCGCGAAAAGCAGGCCAAAACGGCGCGCGGAATCCCCCGGCGTTCGGCGTTGGGTTCTATGCGTGTGAGTCAGGCTTGTCCAGACACCCGCGCACCTTGTGGGCAGTTTGTCGCGCCCCGTTGGGCGCCCTCATCCGCAGCGCACTGTCGATCAGGCATATTCACACCGGAATTGACAGTTTGGGGGCAGGCGCTGCCGAGGCGGAACGCTAGCTTGCGCCCAGCCGCACAAGCACCTCGTCGGGAATGGCATATTCGCGGATGACGTCGCGGTGACGCCGCAGTCCGCACAGTTCGCGCTGAATAAAGTAGGCGTAGACGGCATGTGCGGCATCGCCCAACAGGCGCGGCCGCTCATCGGCTTCCGGCTCGCAGGCGCGCAGCTTCTTCAGGCTCAGTTCCACCCTCTCGCCCGCACGGCCGAGTGCGGCAGCCTTCTCGCCCTGAATCTCGTGATCGAGCGGGGACAGCGTGTTGACCGCCCCGCCCGTGGCCGACTGCGAATATTGTTTCGGTGCCCGAACCGCCAATGCGCCCTACTCCGCTGCCAGCCTTGACGGCAGGAAGCCGCCGGACTGCCGCTTCCACAATTGCGCATAAAGCCCGCCCTTGGAGAGCAGTGCGTCATGGCTGCCTTCCTCGACGATGCGCCCCTCGTCGAGCACGATCAACCTGTCGAGCGCGGCGATGGTGGACAGCCGGTGGGCGACCGCAATCACCGTCTTACCCTCCATCATCGTGAACAGGTTTTCCTGGATCGCCGCCTCGATTTCGGAATCGAGCGCCGACGTTGCTTCGTCGAGGATGAGGATCGGCGCGTTTTTCAGCATCATGCGCGCTATCGCGATGCGCTGGCGCTGCCCGCCCGACAGCTTCACGCCCCGCTCGCCCACATGTGCGTCATAACCCTTGCGGCCGCGCTGGTCGGCAACACCCATGATGAATTCATGCGCGGAAGCACGCTTTGCCGCCTCGACGATCTCTTCGTCGCTCGCACCTGGCTTGGCATAGGCAATGTTGTCGCGGATCGAGCGGTGCATCAGCATCGGGTCCTGGCTGACCACGCCGAATTGCTGGCGCAGCGACCCTTGCGTCAGTGTGCGGATGTCGCGCCCGTCGAGCAGGATGCGCCCGCTTTCGACGTCGAAAAGACGCAACGCCAGATTGACGATCGTGGTCTTGCCTGCACCCGAAGGCCCGACCAGCGCCACCCGTTCGCCGGGCGTGATGTGCAGGTCGAGATCGGCGATCACCCGGTCGGCCTGGGTGCGCACGTCCTTGCCGTAGTTGAAGGTGACGTTCTGAAATTCCAGATCGCCCTCGGCGCGCGGCATGATCTGCGCGTTGTCTGCATCGCGGATTGCCGGTTCAACCGAGATCGTACCGGTCGCGTCCTGCACGGTTGCAAAATGGCGGATCAGCCCGTTGATGTTGAACATCACATAGCCGGACATCTGGTTGAGCCGGAAGCACAGCCCCATCGCGGCTGCGATCTCGCCTGTCGTCGCGCCGCCCACCATCCAGCTCCGGACAGCCAGAATGGCAATCGCGGCAATCATGACACCGTTGATGAGCGCCACCGCCGCACGCACCTTGGTGATGGCGCGTGTCAGCTTTCTCACAGCCTGCAGAAACCGCTCCATGCCGTCGCGCACGAAGGCATGCTCGCGTCGACCCGAATCGAACAGCTTGACGGCCATGATGTTGGTGAAGGCATCAACCAGTCGGCCGTTGAGGATGGATCGTTCGTCAGCCGTCTTGCGTCCGGCGGCGCGAAGCGGCGGCAGCAGCTTCCACGCGGTCACGCCATATGCGGCGAGCCACACGACCATCACCACACCCATGAGCGGGTCGAGCGCGGTCAGTATCGTGCCGGCCAGCACCACAAAGGTGATGAACCCCCACATCGTCTGCAGCAGCGAGACAATGAAATCGCCGGTCGCCTCGCCACCCTGCAATATTTTGGTCGCGATGCGCCCCGCAAAGTCGTTCTGGTAAAACTCGTAAGGCTGCTCGATCACGCGGCGAAATGCCTGCCAGCGTACGAGCTGGAAGAAATGCGGTGCGATAATCTGCTGCTCGACCACGGCCGCGGCGATCATCACAGCCGCGCGCACGAAAAGCACCAGAACCAGAAACGCCACAAGTTGCGGCCAGTAGTCAGCCAGCAGGGTCGCCGGCGAAGAGGCGTCCAGAATGTCGATAAGCCAGCCCACGGCCCAGTACAGCCCGGCATCCACCGCCCCGGACAGCCCGCCGATGATGAGCAGCATCACAAACGGAACCTTAGCCTGATTGGCAAAAAACAGGATGAAGCGAAGCGCGTCGCGCGGCAGGACCTCGCGATCGGTGTCGGAAAAAGGGTCGATCAGCCTTTCGGCCCACGCCCAGAACCTGTCGCCCTTTTCTTCGATCTTGCTCATGGCATCCCGGGTCTCAAGGAGCCGCCGCGACTCGAACGCGCGGCGGCGGCCATTCATGTAAGTGGAACGGCGGCGATTGCTTGGCAACCGCGCCTTCTCATCACGCGGCTATTCGGCGGCCTCCTGATCTTCGATCGCATCGGCATCGATGAAACCGCCGGACTGACGTCGCCACAGATCGGCATAGAGACCACCCTTGGCCACCAACTCGTCATGCGTTCCTTCTTCGATGATACGCCCGGCATCGAGCACCACCAGCCGATCCATCGCCGAGATGGTGGAAAGGCGATGCGCGATCGCGATCACGGTCTTGCCTTCCATCAGGCGGTAGAGGTTCTGCTGGATCGCCTCTTCCACTTCGGAATCGAGCGCCGATGTCGCCTCGTCGAGAATGAGCACCGGCGCGTCCTTCAGCATCACGCGGGCGATTGCCACGCGCTGGCGCTGACCGCCGGACAGCTTCACCCCGCGCTCGCCGACATGCGCGTCATAGCCCCTGCGGCCCTTCGGATCGGTGAGTTCGAGAATGAACTCATGCGCCTCGGCCCGCTTCGCGGCCTCGATCATCATCTCTTCGGTCGCATCGGGGCGACCGTAGAGAATGTTGTCGCGCACCGAGCGGTGAAGCAGCGACGTGTCCTGCGTGACCATGCCGATATTGGCGCGCAGCGAGTCCTGTTTCGCCAGCGCAATGTCCTGCCCGTCAATCAGTATCTGCCCGCCTTCCAGGTCGTAGAGACGCAGGAGCACGTTGATCAGCGTCGACTTGCCGGCGCCGGAGCGCCCTACAAGGCCGACCTTCTCGCCCGGCTTCACCGTCAGCGTCAGGTTCTCGATGACGCCCTTTTCCTTGCCGTAGTGGAAGCGGACATTGTCGAACTTGATGCGCCCGCGTTCCACCGCAAGCCGCTTTGCGTCCGGCGCGTCGTTCACATCGCGCGGCTGGGCAATCGTGTTCATGCCGTCCTGCGCCATGCCGATATTCTCGAACACGCCGGCAAGTTCCCACATGATCCAGTGGCTCATGCCTTCAAGCCGCATGACCAGACCCAGCGCAACGGCGATCGCGCCGACCGTCACCGAACCGGTGGTCCAGCCCCAAATGCCGACGCCGCCGACTGTGAACAGAAGCAGCGCATTCGACGTGTCGAGGCCGAAATTGAGCTTGGTCACGTAGCGCATTTGCGGGTGCACTGTGTCGAGGAATTGCGACATGGCCTCGCGCGCATACCGCTCTTCGCGTCCCGCATGGGCGAACAGCTTGACCGTTGTGATGTTGGTGTAGCTGTCGACCACCCGTCCGGTCATCACCGAACGCGCGTCCGCCTGCTTGCTCGAAATGTCCCGCAGCTTCGGCAGGTAGCGGCGCAACAGCGTGGAATAGGCGGCAAGCCAGACGACGAATGGCACCATCAGCCAGATGTCGAAGCTTGCAACCAGCACCATCGCCGAAGCGAAATAGACGATCACATAGACAAAGACGTCGAGCGCCTTGGTCACCATCTCGCGCACGCCGAGCGCACCCTGCATCAGCTTGGTGGCGACCCGGCCTGCAAACTCGTCCTGATAGAAGGCGAGGCTCTGCCTCAGCAGATAGCGGTGCGCCTTCCAGCGGATGATCATCGGATAATTGCCGAAGATCGTCTGGTGCATGATCAGGCTGTGCGTGAACGCGAGCGCCGGCAGTAGCAGCAGCACGACTGCCGCCATGCCGGCCAGGTTCCAGAACTCGTCCTGCAAAAAGGTCTCCGGGTTCGCGCCCGTCAGCCAGTCAACGATGTCGCCCAGGAAGCTGAAGATCACCACCTGCAGGATCGCCAGCGACGCGGTCAGACTCGCGACGACGGCGAACCACGGCCAGATGCCGCGCGAATAGTGCCACGCGAACGCCCAGAGCCGTCGCGGGGGCTGTACCGGCTCCTCGGGCGGGAACGGGTTCAGTCGGGTTTCAAACCATTTGAACATGGTCTTTGTACCTCTGTCGGGTCAGGTTCTGCGCGCAAAACCTAACGGTGCCCGCTGCGATGACCGGAGAAGTTCTTCATTCCGGTCGCCGGCCTGGACGCCTTGTTGATCTGGTCGGGCCGGCCGGAGCCGCCCTTCTTGCTTTCCTTCCCGACACCGGCGGGACGAGTCTCCGCCCCTTCGGCCGATTTGCCAAGCGCAGCGGCAAACGCTGCCGACAGCCCGTTGTCAGGAGCCGGCATTGCCGGCTTTGTTGGTATCGCCGCATCTGCCGAAAGCGGATTGAGCGATGACGGATTCCGGCCCTTGCGGGCCTTGGGATTTCTTGCGTGCATGGATGAACTCCGGAGAAACGGAACTGCGGTTCCGGCGGAATTCGGCGACGCTTATGACAATGTCAGGAGTTGGGTCGAACCGAATTCGCCGTCAGGCGAACGCCCCGCTACGGAGACGCGCCAGCGCGATGATCATCCAGTTATCCACTGCTGCCTCCTCTGGTTCGGTTTCAGACGACGCGCTTATAGACCCGGCTTCCCGACAATGCCACCCCGCATCCCCGTCTGGCACTACAAAGCGGGCCGGTGTGGTCAAAAGGCAACCATCAGGCATGCTCAGGTATCGCCGCGCGTACCGCCTGACGGTCCAGCCTCTCGATTGCCGCATCGTAGTTGAGCCGCATCAGCCGGATAACGTCATCCACCTCCTCCTCGGTGAGCATGCGCCGCGCGGCCGGACCTTCGCGATCGGGAAAGATCGGATGGCCTGAGATGCGGCCTGCCTTGCGCAACTCCCTCCACAGCGGTCCGGCGAAGAAGAAGTGGGCGGTGGTGTCCCCATGCAGATGGCCGATCTCACGCCCGCCGACCTTGAAGGAAAGTTCTCCATGCGGCCCCAGGCCGGACCGAACGCCCTGCCAGGAAGTGACCGTTGCGGTTATGCGCCCACCGGCGCATTGCGTCTCGCTCTTGGACATCGTCTTTGCTCCAAATGGTCATGCCGAAACCGTGAGCAATGTTCTACAAGTTCAAGTGAACTTGAAATCAAGGGCTATTTGTGATTTTCCATGCCGTCATGGAAACGACCCTGACAATCGGCGCCGTCGCGCGCCGCTCCGGTGTCGCCGCTTCGGCGCTGCGCTTTTATGAAGAACGCGGCCTCATTCAATCCGAGCGTGCAGGCTCCGGCCACCGGCGCTTTCCGCGCTCGGCGCTCAGGCGCATCGCCTTCATCGTATTTGCCCAGAAGGTCGGTCTGACGCTGGGCGAGATCGGCGCCGAGCTGGCCAAACTTCCGGAAGGGCGAACGCCCAACAAGCCCGACTGGCAGAAACTGTCGGGAAAGTGGTCGAGCCGCATCGACGCGCGGATCGCCGAGCTAGAACGGCTGAAAGCCGGGCTGACCGAATGCATTGGCTGCGGCTGCCTTTCCATGAGCAAATGCAAGCTTGTCAATCCGGTCGACACGATCGCGCGCCGCGGCTCAGGCCCGCGCTACTGGTTGGGAGACAAGGTCGCCGGCAAGTGAATGCGAAGACCGGTGCTTGACCTCAACCGGTCTTGAAGATGTAGCCGTACCGGACGAGAGCAACCAACCTACGGGAAATGGCCGAACCGATGTCTGCAGCGCCTCCAATCACTGGCCCCAAACCGGCCACCGATAGCTTCGACCTCGACGGCTATTTCAGGCGCATCGGGTATGACGGGCCGCGCGAGGCCACGCTCGATGTCTTGCGCGCAATTCACGATCTGCACCCGCAGGCGATCCCGTTCGAAAATCTCGACCCCTTCATGGGTATTAACGTCGATCTCGATCCTGCCGCAGTGCATGACAAACTCGTCGGCAGCCGGCGCGGCGGTTATTGCTTCGAGCACAATCTCATCCTCAAGCGCGCGCTTTCCACGCTTGGTTTTACCGTCACAGCCCTCGCGGCACGCGTCCTGTGGGGGCAGCCGGAAGATGCCATCACCCCTCGCAGCCATCAGCTGCTGCATGTCGAGATCGACGGCCAAAGCTGGCTTGCCGACACCGGTTTTGGTGGGCAGACCTTGACCGCGCCGATCTTGGTGGAATCTGGCCTCGAGCAGGAGACGCCGCATGAACGCTTCCGGATCATCGAGACCGGCGATTACCACCGTCTGCAGTCACATGTCGAAGGCGAGTGGCGCACACTCTACCGCTTCGATTTCGCGCCGCAATTCGACGTCGACTTCAAGGTGTCGAGCCACTTTCTGTGCACCAATCCGGCTTCGCATTTCGTCACCACGCTGGCACTGGCGCGCACGGCGCCCGGAAAGCGTTTCACCGTCCGGGGAAACAGCTTCGCCATCCACGAAACGGGCGGCCGGACTGAACGGCGCGAAATCGCGTCGGCTGACGAGTTGGTAGAGATCGTTGAAAGCGTGTTCGGCATCGACATCGCCGACCGCGCGGCATTTCAGGAGATGCTGCGGACCAAGAACACTGTCCTGGGCAGCTAGAGCGCGATGGCCACCCTCTTTGAAATCGCCCTCTACCAGCCCGACATTCCGGGGAACACCGGTGCAATCCTACGGCTGGCGGCTTGTCTCGGTGTCGGCGTACACATCATCGAGCCGGCGGGTTTTGACCTGTCGGATCGGACGCTGAAACGTGCCGGCATGGATTATCTGGAGATCGCTGCCATGACGCGGCATCTGTCATGGGAAAAGTTCGAGCAAGCCCGACGCGCCGACAACCGCCGCCTTCTCCTTTTCACGACATCCGGCGATGTGCCCTACACAGACTTCGAATACCGGCAGGGCGACATATTGCTGTTCGGCCGCGAGACCTCAGGCGCACCTGAGGCCGTACACACCGCCGCAGACGCGCGGCTCCTGATCCCCATGCCAGGCGGCGGACGCAGCCTCAATCTTGCAATGTCGGTGGCAATGACTGCGGGCGAAGCGCAACGGCAGTTATCAGCGCCAGCCACCAAGGATTGATGAGGTTCGGATCAGGATCCTAATCCGCCGTCGGCAGCCGCCGCATCGTGAACTCGATCTCGTCGTCGGGGCGTTCGGCCCAGCTTTCGATCGCCGTCCAGTAGGCCTGTTTCGGCCACCGGTCGAACCATTCGCGCGCCTTCACTCTCGCCGCCTCGCGCGGTAGCACGAATGTCTCGCGCAGGAACCCGTCTCGGGCCATGCGCTCGCCTGTCGCCCGGTCTCGGTCGAGCCGGTCCTTCAGGTTGTCCAGCGATGGCCGCGTCGGTACTTTCAAGAAAGAACTCCTTGACCGTCCCCAGCCGAACTTTAGAGAACGACGGCTGAATTGACGAGTCCCGATCGTCGGCGGGCTTCTTTTGCCGCCGTCCATTGGTCGGGCAAGGAGATCATTGCATGGAACGTCCCGACATCGCGCCCGGCCTGCCCGAGGACATCGAGGACAAGAAGCAGGCGGCCAAGGCATGGTTCGAGGAACTGCGCGATCGCATCTGCGCCACGTTCGAAACGCTGGAAGACGAACTGACCGGCCCACTGGCTCACCGCGCGCCCGGCCGCTTCGAGCGCGAGGAATGGCAGCGTGACGGCGGCGAAGGCGGTGGCGGCGTCATGTCGATGATGTATGGCCGCGTTTTCGAGAAGGTCGGCGTTCATACATCGACTGTCTACGGCGAATTTTCACAGGAGTTCCGCAAGCAGATACCGGGAGCCGACGAGGATCCGCGCTTCTGGGCCAGCGGCATCTCATTAATTGCGCATCCTCAGAACCCGCATGTGCCCGCAGTCCACATGAACACCCGCATGGTGGTGACATCGGCGCAATGGTTTGGCGGCGGCGCCGACCTGACGCCGGTGCTGGAGCGCCGCAGGACGCAGGACCATGCCGACAGCCAAGCCTTCCACAAGGCGATGCGCTTTGTCTGCGACAAGCACGGCGCTGTCGCCGACTACCAGCGCTTCAAGGAATGGTGCGACGAATATTTCTACCTGCCGCATCGCGACCAGCCGCGCGGCATTGGCGGCATCTTTTTCGACTGGCTGAAGACGGCGCAGGAAAAAGGCGGCTGGGACGCCGATTTCGACTTTGTCAAGGATGTCGGGCGCACCTTCGCGGTGGTCTATCCGCATCTGGTGCGGGCGAATTTCAATGAGAACTGGACCGAAGCAGACCGCGAGGAACAGCTGATCCAGCGCGGGCGATATGTCGAGTTCAACCTGCTCTATGACCGGGGCACGATTTTCGGTCTCAAGACCGGCGGCAATGTGAACTCGATCCTCTCGAGCCTGCCGCCCGAGGTGAAATGGCCCTGAGGCCGTAAGCTGCCTTAGCGGTTGCAGTCGTAGCGGACACTGCCCAGCGGCAGATCGGCCAGTTCGGCCGGCGACATGCGGTCGAGAACCGGGTGCGCAAGTGGATCGCAACGCCAAGACTGGCCGGCTGTCCGTTCACGGTGGCGATCGACGCGCCGCAGCGCTTTCCAGAAAATCTGTATCATCTTTCTACTCCTTTCTTTCTGTTCGTGCTGATTTCGTTCCAAAGGGTCGTATTTTCAATGGAGAATTGATCGGGCTTGATATAGATAAACTATATGAAGCCGCTCAATCGCGTTCACCTCAACGGCCTGCGTGCGCTGGAAAGTTGCGGGCGTCTCGGTTCGCTGAAGCAAGCCGCTGCGGAACTCGGCGTCACCGTCGGCGCCGTAAGCCAGCAGGTCATCAGGGCAGAGGAACAGCTTGGCCGCGCAATTTTCGATCGTACGTCGAAAGGGCTGAAGCCGACCCGCTTCGGCACGGAATTCCTGCAACGCCTGACGGCCGGTTTTGCGGCGCTCGAACAGGCTGTCGCTTCGGCAGACAGCCATCCCGACAATGTGCTGACGATCTCCGTAGCGCCCGTCTTCGCTTCGAAATATCTGGTTCCCCGGCTCGGCCGCTACACGGCCGCGCATCCAGGCATGCAGCTCAGGCTCGACGCCAGCATCGGGCTGGTCGATCCGGCGACCAGCGACATAGACATCGCGATCCGCGTCGGCCCCGGCGGCTGGTCGGGGGTTCGGGAGGAAAAACTGCTCGAACAGGAGGTTTTTCCGGTCTGCTCGCCGGACATCGCGGCGCGACTGAAAGAGCCGGCCGACCTCCTGAAGGTGCCTGTCGTTGAAGACGCAAATTCCACACTTCGCTGGCAGACATGGCTCGACCGTTTCGGCCTGTCGGAAAAGGAGCTGACGCCCGGAAGCTCATACACCGATGCCGCACTGGCCCTCGATGCCGTCATTGCCGGCCAAGGCGTCATGCTTGCCTGGCAAACGCTGGCCGAATACCCGCTCAGGGTCGGGACAGTGGTCGCTCCGTTCGAATATCGCGCCCGCACCGGACTGAGCTACTGGCTGATTACCGCCCGCTCTCGACGCGAGGACGAACGGGTCCGCGAATTCAAAGCGTGGATTCGCGGCGAAATCGCTGAAACGGCCCGCATGTTCACCCAGTCCGCAAATTGATCGATATCAGCACCCTCTCGTCACATTCCGTGTTACTTTCCGGAATATTCGAAGAGCCAAAGGAGGAAACGATGAAAACCTATCATTGCGGCTCATTGGTCCCCGGCTGCGACTGGCATACCCGCCACCAGGACGAGGCGGAAGTGATTCGCCGCGCCGTGGAGCACATGCGCGAGGCGCATGGCGAGCACACGATCCGGGAGACGATGGTGGAAGCGATCCGTTCGCGCATCACCAACGAGCGCGACGCCAACGCGGCCTAGTTTCCCGCAACAAGCTTCGCGGCGCGCTTCAATAGCGCGTCGCGGTTCAGCGAGAAATTGCTGTCGACCCACTCATCCTCGAGAGATTTGAGGATCGTTCCAAGCCCTTTTCCCGGCATCAGGCCGGACGCAAGCAGGTCGTTGCCAGACACCGGCATGTCCGGCATTTGCCAGCCCTTCAGAAATTTGAGCATCCGTTGATAGCGCTTGGCTGTCCCGGTGTCCGCTTTTGCGCGGGCGGCCGCCAGCGCCAGTTTCACGCGGTCACCGATACCCTCGGGCTTGCCGCGATAGGCGAGCCGTGCAAGCTCCGCTTCGCTTGTGCCCGCAGGCGGCAATGCCGCCTCGGCCCAGCGTTTCAGCCGTTCCGCCTCGGCGTTCGAGAGCCGCAGCCGCTCAGCAAGCCCCTCAAGGCGCTCGGCGTCGGGCGGTACGATCGCCTCCAGCCGCAACAGAGGGTCCGGATTCCACTTCTGCGCCGTCTCCGCATCGATGAGACCGGGAATGAAGTCGATGCCCCAGTTTTCGCTCTCCGGCACGACCCGCGTCAGCACGCCGGTCTGGCGCATCCACAAAAGCGCGCGCGATGGGTCGGGGGCCGCGAGAAGCTTCTTCAGCTCCGCCCACACCCGCTCGGCGGAGAGCCGGTCCAGCCCTTCCTTCAGGCGCGCGCAGGCCTTGATACCCTCAGCGTCGGGCCGTCCCGACCCATACCAGGCAAAAAAGCGGAAGAAGCGCAGGATGCGCAGATAGTCCTCGCGAATGCGCTGTTCCGCATCGCCAATGAAACGCAGCGTGCGCGTTTCGAGATCGGCAAGCCCGCCAACGAGATCTGTCACGCTACCGTCTGCGTCGGCGTAAAGCCCATTGATGGTGAAGTCGCGCCTCTCAGCGTCCCGTTTCCAGTCGCGGCCGAACTGAACCTGTGCGCGCCTGCCATCGGTTTCGATGTCTGAGCGCAGCGTGGTCACTTCATAAGGCGTGCCGTCCGCAACGACGGTAATCGTGCCGTGCTCCTTGCCGGTCGGCACAGTCTTGAAACCGGCCGCCGCCGCTCGTGCCTCGGTATTGTCGGGCAGGTTGGTGGTTGCAATGTCGATGTCGGTAACCGGCTCGCCCAGAAGCGCATTGCGTACCGCCCCGCCGGCGATGCGCGCTTCCTCGCCATTGGCTGAAAGCACAGCCAGCAATTTCTGCAGGCCCGGCTCGGCCAGCCATTTCGCCTTCGCGATCGTGGCGTCGCTCACACGTACAGCCTTTCATAGAGCGTGCGGATGATCCCCGCCGTCACGCCCCAGATATAGCGTTCGCCGAACGGCATCTCGTAGAAAAACCGCTTCTGGTTGTTCCACACCCGGCTTTGCCTGCGGTGGTTGGCCGGGTCCATGAGGAAGGCGAGCGGCACCTCGAAGGCGGCATCCACCTCGTCGGGATTGATGGTGAGGTCGAAACCCGGCCGCACCACGGACAGCACCGGCGCAATGCGGAACCCGCTTCCCGTTACATAGTCCGGCAGCCGCCCGATGACATCGACATGGTTTCCCGCAAGGCCAATCTCCTCGTCGGCTTCCCTGAGCGCGGCATCTTCCGGCGTCGGATCCTCCGGATCGATCTTGCCGCCGGGAAAGGCGATCTGGCCCGAATGGTTGCGCATCGTCGTTGTGCGCTGGGTCAGGATGATCGTGGCGCCCTCTTCGTGGTCCACAACCGGGATCAGCACGGCGGCATCGCGCAGTCCGGCGCGCACGATCGTCTCTCGCATATCGGGATTGAGCCGGTGATCGCCGAAATCGTCACTGCCTTCTGGATGCGTCGCACCGGCCGCACGGCGACGAAAATCCTCGGCGGAAAAGGGCCCTGTGGTTGCCAGTTCCGTCATCAGGCGCTCAACCGCTGCAGCGTTTCGACCGGCATGATCGGAAACACCTCGCCTTTCGAGCGCACACAGAACATCGCCTTGCCGTCGATCTCGATTTCCTCGCCGATTTCGACCATCTGATACATCACGGGGCGCGCCACCAGCGCCTCGAGACGGCCACGCACATGCAGATATGGCTTCAGCCCGCCAGTGCCGTCCTCGTCGACAAACCGCAGCGGGTGCTCATCGCCTGCCTCGACCACATCACCGACGTTGGTGCGAAAGGTAAGCACCTGATCGTCACGTTTGCCCGAAACATCCATCTCGACAGCGACGAAGTGCGCGTCCTGAACCCGGATACCCACCTTTTCCACAGGAGTGACCAGATAGGTCCGCCCGTCGGCATCCTTGCGCAGCACCGTGGAAAACAGTTGGACCAGCGCTGGCCGCCCGATCGGCGTGCCCATATAGAACCAGGTGCCGTCCGCCTTGATCTCCATGTCGAGATCGCCGCAAAAGTCCGGATTCCAGCGCTCAACCGGCGGCAAGCCCTTGCCTGCGCGGGCTGCGCGGGCAATCAGCGCCTGCAGACCGGCGGTGTCGCCAGCCTTCGCGAGGCCCTTTTCAAACGGTTCAGCCTGCCTGCCCATCGTCACGAAATAGTCACTGTCATCGCGCTTGTCGTTACTCGAACCTGATTTATGTTCAACCTGTGGGCGCTGCAACATCGGATGATTCGTGCCCCAGGAGGGGCGGTGTGCGTGGCAGACGGACTCCATAGCAGTTCCGCCGGAAGGGATTGAAGGGCATGAGCGTCATCGTCAAGGACAAGGCTCCCTCCGAAAAGGAAATGATCGCCGAGGCCGAAGCGGCTCTTGCCGACATTGCCAGCGTCAGGGAAGCGGTCGGAAGCGTCATTTTTGGTCAGCATTCTGTGGTCGAGCAAACAATGGTCGCGCTGCTTGCCGGCGGCCATGCATTGCTGGTCGGCGTACCCGGTCTTGCCAAGACCAAACTGGTGGAAACGCTTGGCACTGTTCTTGGCCTAGATGCCAACCGCATCCAGTTCACCCCCGATCTCATGCCGTCCGACATTTTGGGCTCCGAAGTGCTGGAACAGGACGAGAAGGGCAAACGTTCCTTCCGTTTCATTCCCGGTCCGGTTTTCGCTCAGCTTCTGATGGCCGACGAGATCAACCGCGCCTCGCCGCGCACCCAGTCTGCGCTGTTGCAGTCGATGCAGGAATACCATGTCACCGTGGCCGGCAAGCGCCATGACCTGCCTTCGCCCTTCCACGTTCTGGCCACCCAGAACCCGCTGGAACAGGAAGGCACCTACCCGCTGCCGGAAGCGCAGCTCGACCGCTTTCTGATGCAGGTCGACATTTCCTATCCCGAGATCGAGGCCGAGCGTCGCATCCTGATCGAAACCACTGGCACCGACGAAGCCGAGGCAAAGAACGTGATTGCCGCCGCCAGGCTACGGGAAATCCAGAACCTTATCCGCCGCATGCCGGTTCCCGAAACCGTCGTGGAGGCAATTCTTTCGCTGGTCCGTTCCGCGCGTCCGGGACAGGGTCATGATGAAACCGACCGCCACGTCGCCTGGGGTCCGGGGCCTCGCGCCAGTCAGGCGCTGACGCTCTGCGCCCGCGCCCGCGCTCTTTATGAGGGCCGTCTGGCGCCGTCGGTCGACGACGTTCATGCGCTGGCCGAGCCGGTATTGCAGCATCGCATGGCGTTGACATTTGCCGCCCGGGCCGAGGGCATGAGCGTACGTGACGTGATCGCCCGGCTGGTCAAGGCGCAGGGGTAGGCGGGGAACGCTATGGCGCCCATCGGCGAAGCCGCAACACCCGTCACAACGGGCGATGCGCTCGCGCGGGGGCGGCTCAGGGCATCCCTGGTGCCCGACCTTCTGGTGGAAGCACGGCGCGTCGTCAACACGGTGATTGCCGGCTGGCATGGCCGCAGGCGCCGCGGCATCGGCGAGAATTTCTGGCAGTTCCGGCCCTATGTCGAAGGCGAGCCCATGTCTCGCATCGACTGGCGGCGCTCGGCCCGTGACGACCATACCTATATCCGCGACCGCGAATGGGAGGCGGCACATACCGTCTGGCTCTGGGCCGACCCATCGCCGTCCATGCTCTACAAATCGGCGACTGCGACCGTGTCGAAGGAATCGCGCGCTCTGGTGCTGATCCTAGCCCTTGCCGAGCTGTTGTCGCGAAGCGGCGAGCGCATCGCATGGCCGGGCGTGACCGATCCTTTTGCCGCGCGAAGCGGTGCCGAAAGACTGGCCGCGCGGCTGGCGCACATGCAATCACCGCCGCTGCGGCCCGACCTTCTACAGATCCGCCGCTTCTCCGACATTGTCGTGACCAGCGATTTCCTCGATCCCGTCGAAGAAACCCAGGCTTGGCTCGCGCCTCTCGCTAGCCGCGGCGTGCGCGCGCACCTGGTCGAGGTTGCCGATCCAGCGGAAGAGACTTTTCCTTATGCCGGCAGAACCGAGTTTCGCGATCCCGAAACCGGCGAACGCCTCACCGCCGGCCGTGCCGAAACGCTGGGCGAGGATTATCGCCAGCTCTACTCGGCACGACGTGCCGAACTCGACCAGTGGTGCAAGCGGCTGGGCTGGAGCTACACTGTCAACCACACAGACCGCCTCGCTTCCGAAGCGCTGGTCAAGGTGCACATGGCAATGACTGTTGATCCCGGCTTCGGGAATGGAGGCCACGCTTGAGCTGGCTGCCGCTGAGCTTCGGCGCGCCGGCGGTTCTGTTCGGCCTTCTTGCCCTGCCCGTGATCTGGTGGTTGCTCAGACTCACGCCGCCGCGCCCGCAGACCGAACTTTTCCCTCCTCTGCGCATTCTGGCTCGCGTGGCCCGTAAGGAGGAAACCCCGCATCAAAGCCCCTGGTGGCTGACGCTGCTCAGGCTGCTAATGGCAGCGCTGGTGATCCTTGCGCTGGCCGAACCGGTCTTCAATCCACGCGAAAGATTGCCGGCGGGCGGCAATGCTGTGGCCATCGTCATGGACAATGGCTGGGCCAGCGCAACCGACTGGGAGCGTCGCGTTGCTACCGCTGACAGGCTGATCGCCGACGCAGCCGAAACCGGCGTCCCGGTGGTGCTGGCTTTCACCGCCGAACCCGCAAACGCGGAGATCGGCCCGTTCGATGCTGCCACCGCGCGCGACAGGTTGAATGCAGCAAAGCCGCAGCCGGTGCCGACCAACCGGCCAGCAGTCTATGGCCGTGTTGCCGAGGCGCTGGCCACTGTGCCGGGAGCCAGCGTCGCCGTGCTCTCAGACGGACTGGCCGCACCGGGCGACGAAGCGGCTTTCCGTACATTGCTGACCAATGACGCGGGCAGCGTGATGTGGGTTGCACCGGAAAACCTGCCGATGCTTGGGCTCCGCACAGCCGACAATCAGGCTGATGCCTTCGAGGTCACGGCGATCCGCATGCCGGGTCTTCCCGTCCCCCATGTCGCGACGGTCGGTGCGCTTGACGAGCGCGGGCGTCGCATCGCCGACGCCACGCTCAGCTTCGCGCCGGGCGAGGCCGAGACCACCGCTGAAATCCGCGTGCCGTTCGAACTGCGCAACGACTTCGCGACCATCGTCATCGATGGCGAGGGGCAGGCGGCGTCTGTCCGCGTACTGGACGAAAATTCCAAGCGCCGCCGCGTCGGCCTCATCTCGCAGGGCGAGCGGGATCTGGCGCAGCCGCTTCTGTCGCCGCTTTATTACATCAGCCGCGCGCTGGCGCCCTTTGCCGATCTGGTGGAGGCCGAAAGCGCCGACCTGACCGAAGCCATTCCGGCCCTGCTGGAGCGCAAGCCGGCGATGATCGTCATGGCCGATGTCGGCACGCTGCCGGACGAGGCGCGAGACGCGCTGATCGAGTGGATGGAGGGCGGCGGGACGCTGGTGCGCTTCGCAGGCTCGCGCCTTGCCGCGGCCGACAATGACGAGGCGCTTCTACCGGTCCGGCTGCGGTTGGGCGAACGCCAGCTCGGCGGTTCGTTGTCATGGACCGAACCTCAGCCGCTGACGGATTTCCCCATCACCGGCCCCTTCGCCGACCTGACACCGCCAAATGAGGTGACCGTCAACCGGCAGGTGCTGGCCGAACCGACACCCGACATTGTCGAGCGCAGCTGGGCAACACTCGCCGACGGCACGCCGCTGGTGACCGGCGCGCGGCGCGGCGACGGCACGCTGGTGCTGTTTCACATCACCCCGCAGGCGACATGGTCGAACCTGCCGATCTCCGGTACGTTTGTGGAAATGCTGCGGCGACTGGTCCAGCTTTCGCGCAACCAGGGCAGCATCAGCGCCAATGCCGACGGTGCAAGAGAAGCCTTGGCGCCCTACCGGATGATCGCTGCCGACGGACAGATCGTGCCACCGCCGCCCGGGGCGCGCCCGCTCGACATTTCGGCCGGCGACCGGGCCGTCACCATCGAAAATCCGCCCGGCCTCTATGGCGGCGAGGAAGGTGTGCTCGCCCACAATCTCTTGGGCGCGGATGCGCAGTTCGTGCCGATCAGCCGTCCGCAGACTGCGTTGCCGGTCACCGACGCAGCCTATGCCTTCGATGAATCGCGCGACCTGCGCGGACCGCTTTTTGCGGCAGCCCTCGGCCTCATGATCCTCGACATGCTGGCGGTCTTCTGGATGGGCGGCGTCTTTTCCGCTGCCAGGCTACACCGCAGCAGCACACGCGCGACAGCCGCCGCAGTGTCGGCCGCGATCCTTGCCGCCGGTCTTTGGGCGCTCGCGCCTTCGCCATCCCATGCACAGGACGCAAGACCCGGCGACGCGGAGGCGATCCAGGCGATCACCGAAACCCGCATCGCCTATGTGATCACTGGCGACGGCTCCATCGACGCTATCAGCCGCGCCGGCCTGACCGGGTTGACGCGGTTTCTGACCCAGAAGACGGCACTTGAGCCCGGCCTTCCGGCCGGGGTGGATATCGCGGTCGACGAACTGGCCTTCTATCCGCTGATCTACTGGCCGGTCGATGCCGATACCGACATGCCAACGCCCGAGGCGATCGCCCGCATCGACGCCTACATGCAGCAGGGCGGAACGGTTCTGTTTGACACGCGCGACCAGTTTTCGAACGGGTTCGGCGACAACACCAGCGCCTCGAACCGGCGGCTGCGCGATATCCTGTCCTCGCTGAATGTGCCGCCGCTCGAGCCGGTGCCGCCGGATCATGTGCTCACAAAGGCGTTCTTCATCATGCAGGAGTTCCCGGGCCGCTACTATGGCAGCCCGCTCTGGGTGGAGGCCGCGCTTGACGCCGAAAACACGGAAAACCGCCCGGTGCGTACCGGAGACGGCGTTTCGCCCATCATGATCACCGGCAACGACTTCGCCGGTGCCTGGGCGATCGACAACAACGGCCAGCCACTGTTGCCGACAGTGCCATCCGATCCCCTGCAGCGGCTGTGGGCGCTGCGCGGCGGCGTCAACATCATGATGTACATGCTCACCGGCAACTACAAATCCGATCAGGTGCATGTTCCGATCCTGCTTGAGAGGCTCGGCCAATGAACTGGTCGGTTTCTTTCGAACCACTGATCCCATGGGTAGCACTGGCAATCATTGCCGTGCCGGTACTGGGCATGGCGCTTGCGGGCGTCTTCCTGAAACAGCGCGGCGCGCTGCTCAGGCTTGCGGGTGTCGCCGCCCTCGCGCTGGCCGTCGCCAACCCGGTGCTGCTCGACGAGGAGCGCGAGGCGCTGAAGAGCGTTGTCGCGCTTATTGTGGACCGCAGCCAGAGCCAGGACATTGGCGAGCGCGAGGCAACCACCGACGCAGCCATTGCCGAACTGCAGGCTCGGCTCGGCCGTTTCCAGCAATTCGAAGTGCGCACTGTCGAGACTGGACAGGCGAGTGCTGCAGACGACCGCACCGAGACACGCCTTTTCGGCGCACTTGAGAGCGCCTTCCGCGACGTGCCGCCATCGCGCATCGGCGGCGCGGTGATGATCACCGACGGTCAGGTGCACGATATTCCCGAAAATGCCGGTACCTTCAGCGGCCCGCTGCACGCGCTCGTGACCGGCGAAGAAGGCGAACACGACCGCCGTATCCGTTTCGAAAAAGCGCCGCGCTTCGGCATTGTTGGCCGCGAGATGGAGATGACCTACCGCGTCATCGGCGCTGAAGGCGAAACGGGTGAGATCGACGTCCGTGTTTCCGTCAATGGCGAGCAGCGGGTCATCCGCCGCGCCATCATCGGCCAGGAAATGGCGCTGTCGACGACGATCACGCAGGCCGGTCGCAACATCGTAGAACTCGCCATCGAGCGTGACGGCGACGAGCTGACCGATACAAACAACCGGGCCATCGCAATTGTCGACGGCATTCGCGAAAACCTGCGGGTTCTGCTGGTCTCAGGCGAGCCGCATGCGGGCGAACGCACCTGGCGCAACCTTCTGAAGTCGGATGCGTCGGTGGATCTGGTCCACTTCACGATTCTGCGCCCGCCGGAAAAGCAGGACGGAACGCCGATCAACGAGCTGTCTCTGATCGCCTTCCCGACGCGTGAGCTCTTCGTCGAGAAGATCAATGATTTCGACCTCATCATCTTCGACCGCTACCAGCACCGCGACGTACTGCCGATCCTCTATTACGACTACATCGCTGAATATGTGGAGAATGGCGGCGCATTGCTTGTCGCTGCCGGTCCCGAATATGCCGGGGAGCAGTCGATTGCCCGCACCCCGCTCATGCCTGCCCTGCCCGCCCTGCCGACCGGTGAGGTGGTTGAGGAAGCCTACTTCCCGCGCCTGACCGAAACCGGCGAGCGCCACCCGGTCACTCGCGGGCTGGAAGGTTCGGCGATCGAGCCGCCAAGCTGGAGCCGCTGGTTCCGCCTCATCGGCATCAGCGACACGGACGGCCAGGTGGTGATGAAGGGAACTGGCGAAGCGCCCCTGCTCATTCTCAACCGTCAGGGCGAGGGTCGGGTCGGTATGCTGCTATCCGACCACGGCTGGCTGTGGGCGCGCGGCTTTGAGGGCGGCGGCCCGCACGTCTCACTCTACAGACGCATTGCGCATTGGCTCATGAAAGAGCCGGAACTGGAAGAGGAGCGCCTTGTCGCGAATGGGCGCGGCATGATGCTCGAGGTCCGCCGCCAGACCATGGCCGACGAAGCTGGCGAAGCGCAGATCATTTCGCCTTCGGGCGAAACGGCAACCGTCGCGCTCACTGAAGAGCGACCCGGCCTGTTCACCGGCGCAATCGAGGTGGAAGAGATCGGTCTCTATCAGGTGGGCAACGGCGATCTTGCGGCCCTTGCCCATGTCGGGCCGGTCAACGCGCCTGAATTCGCAGATGTTGTTTCAACGACGGAAAAGCTCGCACCGGTAGCGGAGGCCAGCGGCGGATCCGTGCGACGCATCGAGGCCGGCCTGACCGGCGGCATCAGCCTTCCTGGCATCGTGCCGGTGCGTGGCAGCGGCACCACCTCAGGCCGAGACTGGATGGGTCTCAACACGACAGGCGATACGGTACTCAAGGCGGTAAGCCGGGTGCCGCTCTTCACCGGCTTCCTCGGGCTTGGCCTGCTGCTCTTTGCTCTGGGAGCGATGTGGTACCGCGAAGGGCGGTAGCCTAGACCCGCTCCATCGCCACGGCGATGCCCTGGCCGACACCGATGCACATCGTCGCCAGCGCCAGTTTTGCTCCGCGCTCTTTCAATTCCAGCGCAGCCGTTCCCGAGATCCGCGCACCCGACATGCCGAGCGGATGGCCGAGCGCTATCGCCCCGCCATTCGGGTTCACGTGCTCCGCGTCCTCGGGGATACCGAGTTCGCGGAGCA
Organism: Rhizobiaceae bacterium; assembly: GCA_965232405.1. Lineage (GTDB taxonomy): Bacteria > Pseudomonadota > Alphaproteobacteria > Rhizobiales > Rhizobiaceae > RCIO01. Next base: position 2,405,716 of record OZ246966.1, on the reverse strand, counting down.
CGGCAATGCCTTGGGAGGCAAATGCTTCGTTAAGTTCGACCACGTCGAAATCGGATGGTTTTAGGCCAAGCCGCGCACACAGCTTCTGTGTTGCCGGAGCCGGACCGATGCCCATGATACGCGGCGCAACGCCGGCCGTCGCACCGCCCAGAATGCGCGCAATCGGCGTCAGCCCGTGCTTCTTTGCAGCTTCCTCGGAGGCAACGATCAGCGCAGCCGCGCCGTCATTGACGCCAGATGCATTGCCAGCCGTCACCGTGCCACCCTCCTTCCTGAAGGGTGTCGGCAGTTTGGCCAGCGTCTCCACAGTCGTTCCGGCACGCGGGTGTTCGTCCTTGTCCACCACGACAGGATCGCCCTTGCGCTGAGGGATCGTCACCGGCGTGATTTCCTTTGCCAGCCGGCCGTTCTCCTGAGCGGCCACCGCCTTGGCTTGGCTACGCACCGCAAACGCGTCCTGGTCGGCGCGGCTCACGGAAAAGTCCGCGGCAACATTCTCGCCGGTCTCCGGCATGGAATCGACGCCATACTGCTTCTTCATCAACGGATTGACGAAACGCCAGCCAATCGTCGTGTCGTAGATCTCGGCATTGCGCGAAAAGGCGGTGTCGGCCTTGGGCATAACGAATGGCGCGCGGCTCATCGACTCCACACCACCCACAACCATAAGGCCCGCCTCGCCCGACTTGATCGCGCGCGCGGCGATTGTCAGCGCGTCCATGCCGGAACCGCATAGACGATTCACTGTCGATCCCGGTATCTTTTCCGGCAGGCCTGCGAGCAGCAGCGCCATGCGCGCCACATTGCGGTTGTCCTCGCCAGCCTGGTTCACGCAGCCGAATACGAGATCCTCGACCGCTTCCCAATCGACACCCGTGTTACGCTCCATCAGAGCCTTGAGCGGAACGGTCGCCAGATCGTCTGCCCGAACCGAAGCCAGCGCACCGCCGAAGCGGCCGATGGGCGTGCGGACATAATCGCAGATGAAAGCTTCGGCCATAATCAGAGCTCCGGTGGGGTGAGGTCGCCAACGGTGCCGTTGACGACAAGTTCGGCCTCGGTGACAGCCTGCAATTCGTCGAGGCTCATTGAGGGCAGCTTCTCGCGCAGCACGAACCGCTGGTCGACAACATCGATCACGGCAAGGCTGGTGTAGACGGTGGTGACGCAGCCGACACCCGTGAGCGGCAGGCTGCATTTTTTCACCAGTTTCGGCGCGCCCTTCTTGGTCACGTGATCGGTGACGACCCAGATCTGCTTGGCGCCATGCACCAGATCCATCGCACCGCCGACGGCAGGCACCGAACCCGGTCCCGTGCTCCAGTTGGCGAGGTCGCCATTCTCGGCCACCTCGTAGGCGCCCAGCACCGCCACATCGAGATGTCCGCCGCGCACCATCGCGAAACTGTCGGCGTGATGGAAAAATGCCGCGCCTGGATTGAGGCTGATCGCCTTCTTGCCGGCATTGATGAGATCCCAGTCTTCCTCGCCGGCGGGCGGACCTTCGCCAAAGTCCAATACACCATTTTCCGTGTGGTATATGACGTCGCGCCCTTCCGGCTTGAACTTGGCGATCATCTCGGGAAATCCGATACCAAGATTGACATAGCCGTCAGGCAGGTCCTGCGCGGCGCGCCAGGCGATCTGCGCGTTGCTGAGTTTGGCGACCATCAGCCTGCCTCCGCGCGCAGTAGCGCTTCTTCCTGCCTGGCATCGGCAATTTCAACGATACGGTCGACGAACAGGCCGGGTGTAATCACCTGTTCCGGTTCGATCTCGCCGGGTTCCACGACCTTCCTTGCCTGCACGATGGTTGTGGTGGCCGCTGTTGCCATCAGCGGCGAGAAGTTCCGCGCCGCCTTGCGATAGGTCAGGTTGCCCTTGCGGTCCGCCAGTTCGGCCTTGATCAGGGCGATATCGGCCTTCAGCCAGCGCTCCTGCACATAGTGGCGACCGTCGAACTCGGCGACCGGCTTGCCCTCGGCAAGCTGCGTGCCGTAGGTCGAGGGCGTATAGAATGCAGGAATGCCAGCCCCGCCCGCGCGAATGCGTTCGGCAAGCGTGCCTTGCGGCACGAGTTCCAGCCCGATTTCACCGGCCAGATACCGGTCGGTGAAAGCACGCGGGTCGGAAGAGCGCGGAAACGAACACACCATCTTGGCGACCATGCCGGCGTCGATCATCGCTGCGATGCCAATGCTGCCATTGCCAGCATTGTTGTTGATCACCGTCAGCGAGCCGGGCGAACCGGTTTCTTTGAAGCGTTCAACGAGCGCATGGATCAGTTCGATCGGCGCGCCGGAACCGCCGAACCCGCCGATCATCACCGACATGCCGCTCTCGATGCCGTCGATAGCGTCTTCGATTGTCGGAAGTACCTTGTCCAATCTACGCCTCTCCCCACCCGTCATGCACCGTCCGGTCAGCCGTCTGCGGATGCTCGCTCGCAATCAGAAAGTTCGTATTGCGAACATTTGTTTTGTATGTGATATTTTGTAGATGTCGAATGCAGTCGAGTCAACGCCCGCAACAGGCACAACCCGCGACATCGTGGGGTCGCTGGATCGCGGTCTTGGCGTTCTCGAAATCCTTGCCGCGCACACCGAAGGGCTGACGCTCACCGAAACGGCCGAGCGCGCCGGTCTGACCCGCGCCGGCGCCCGCCGATTACTGCTAACGCTGGTTGCGGCCGGCCACGCGCGCCAGGAAGGCCGCCGCTTCCTGCTGACTGCAAAGCTGCTATCGCTTGCCCGCACCTGGTTGCAGGACGTGTCGCTGTGGGACTACGCGCAGCCTTTCCTGCGCGAGGTTTCGGCGGCAACCAACGAATCCTGTTCCGCTGCCGTTCTGGCCGGCACCGACGTCGTCTATGTCGCCCGCATACCGGGTCCGCGCATCATGAGCATCGCGCTCAATGTCGGCACCAGACTGCCGGCATGGTGCACCTCGATGGGACGGGTTCTTCTGGCTGGCGTCAGCGATGCCGAACGGGCCGATGCCCTGGCACGCAGCACAATCCGCAAAAACACCCCGAAGACGCTTACGGAACTCAAGACCATTGAGACAGCGATTGCTGCCGCCGAGCGCGACGGTTATGCGCTGGTCGACGAGGAACTGGAACCGGGATTGCTCTCCATAGCGGTTCCGGTGCGCGACCGCTCCGGCCGCATCGTGGCCGCGATCAACGTACCCGCGCAGTCAGGCCGTCACACGCCTGAAAGCCTGCAGGATCGTGCGCTGCCGCACCTGAAAAGGGCGGCCGCGGCGATCGAAAACTATTTCGTGGTTCAGTAGGCAGCGAAGGCGGCAATCAGCCTTCCAACGCCTTCTTCGCTGCGTCCCTGTGCTCGTCCTTGATGTGCGAGCGGATCGCGGTGATCGCGGCGGTCAGCACCGCAAGATCGTCGGTGAAGCCAAAGGCCACAAGGAAATCCGGAATGAAGTCGGTCGGCAGCACGAAATAGGCCAGCGCCCCGATAAGGATGCCGCGCGCCCGCGTGGGCGTTTCCTTGTCCATCGCGCAGTAGTAGGCGGCAACAACTTCATCCATGAACGGAATGGCGCGAGCGGCGCGCCGTGTGGTGCGCCAGAACTTTTCGCGCACGCGTTCCTCGCGCCGCCTCGTTTCCTCAGCGCTGACGGGCGCAAGAATCTCGCCGATTTTCACGTCGTCCATTGGCTCTGTCATCCACGAAATATGGGAATTTCGCGCCGCCGCTGCAAGCCGCGCCTATCCGGCGGCCAGCTTGTCCATCTTGCTCGCCAGTTTGATATCGAGCTCCGTCAGCCCACCCGCATCATGCGTGTTGAGCTTCACATCGACCGTCTTGTAGACATTCGACCAGTCGGGATGGTGGTTCATCTTTTCCGCTTCCATCGCAACCCGCGCCATGAACCCGAACGCCTGGTTGAAATTGGCGAAATTGAAACGCCGGCTGATCGCCGAATTGTCGCTTTCCAGATTCCAGTCGGGCAGATCCGCCATCGCAGACCTGATCTCCGCATCGTCCAGCTTGGTGGCTGCCATGTTCCGACCTCCAGTTGCCCCGCCTAACGGCGAAGGATAAGGCAGGTGCCATGTCAGAACAGCCCCCACGATCGATTCTTTTCGTCTGCCTCGGCAATATTTGCCGCTCGCCGCTGGCCGAGGGCGTGTTCCGTTCGGTCATTGAAAACAGCAGCGCTGGCGCGAATTTCCATATCGATTCTGCCGGCACCGGGGCCTGGCATGTCGGCAGCTCGCCCGACCCGCGTTCGGTGAGCACTGCCGCGCGACACGGTATCGACATTTCGATGCAACGCGCACGCAAGGTCTCGGCAATCGACTTCGAGCGTTTCGATCTGCTTCTGGGCCTCGACCGCTCGAACGTCGAAACGCTGCTGACGCATGCGCCGGCATATGCGCGGAGCAAGGTTCATCTGTTTCTGGACTATGCCGGCATCGGCGCACTGGATGTGCCCGACCCATACTACGGTGGGGATGACGGTTTTGAGATCGTCTACCGCATGATCCGTGAAGCGTCGGAAGCGCTGTCGGCAAAGCTCGGCGCGCGAGCAGCGTCCGCCCCCTGAAGCGGCCATGCCTCCTCGATGATGTAGGGCCCACCACCGACGGAATCGCGCGACGACATCAGAACGAAACGGCCGACCCTGAACGGCATGGTGGCGAAATTGCCCCGCGCCGAAAGGTAATTGGCGGCATCGGCCGGGGTGGTGTTGCGCAATCTGGCGAGCGTCACATGCGGCGTGAACTTGCGCGGATCGGCAGGCAGACCGAGCCGCTGGCAGATGCGCTCGATTTCGGCCTGCAACGCGTACATATCGGGCGAGGCCGACGTACCGGCCCACAGCGAATGCGGCTTCTTGCCACCAAACGCGCCAACGCCCGCCAGCGTAAGCGTGAAGGCTGGCCGCCGCACCCGGTCGAGCGCGTTGGCAACCTCGTCGGCGACATGGCCCTCGACGTCGCCGATGAACCGCAATGTCAGGTGATAGTTCTCGACATCGATCCAGCGAGCCCCCGGCAGACCGCCCCTCAGGAGCGACAGCGACATGGCGGCATCACGCGGAATTTCGAGGGCGGTGAAGAGACGCGGCATAAGAACCTCCTCGAATCGAGTGCGTAACTTGGAGCGAATCACCGAATGGCTTGCCGGGCAAGCCTTATTGTTCGCCTCGTCGTTAGATCGCGAATTAGCGTTGCGCGATCTCCGCTTCGATCAGCGGCAGGAAACGCTCGACCATTCGGTCGATGCCTTCCGCATTCGGATGCATGCCGTCTTCGAGCAGCAGCGCCGATTGCGCCGCGACCCCGTCGAGAAAAAACGGATAAAGCGGCAAATCGTATTTTTCGGCCAGATCAGGGTAGATCGGATTGAACGCGGCGGCATAGTCGGGTCCAAGATTGGGAGCAGCCATCATTCCGGCGAGCACAATGTCGATCCCCCGCTCATCGAGCGAAGCGATCATCTTGTTCAGGTTGGTGCGGGTGATTTCCGGCGAGAGCCCGCGCAGCATGTCGTTGGCGCCAAGCTCCAGAATGACCAGATCGGTATCGTCGGGCACCGACCATTCGAGCCGCGCCAGCCCGCCGCTTGTCGTGTCGCCCGACACGCCGGCATTGGTGATCACGACATCGTGACCCTTTTCACGTAGCGCTGACTCAAGCTTTTCGGGAAATGAATTGCCGGGAGCGAGCTGGTATCCGGCCATCAGGCTGTCGCCAAACCCGACGATTTTCACCGGATCGGCCGACGCTGGCGCGATAAGGGCATATGCGGCGGCAACCGCGACAACGAGTACAAGAACTGGCCGTTTGAACATGATCAGTTTCAACCCATATGTTCCGGACGTTGGGTCCATGAATTTTTCCTGCCATCTGCATATAGGACGATTGCCACGTGACTGAACCCGTCATTCTGCTCGATCAGGTGTCTCTCACGCTTGGTCAGGGCGCATCCGCCGTTCATGTCCTCAAGGGCATCAGTCTGAAAGCCGATTATGGCGAGACAATTGGCATTGTCGGTCCATCCGGTTCGGGCAAGTCGACGCTGCTGATGGTTCTCGCCGGGTTGGAGCGCGTCGACGCTGGCTCCGTGAGCATTGCCGGCACGCTGCTCAACGACAAGAGCGAAGACGCCATCGCCGCCTTCCGCGGCCGCAATGTCGGCATTGTCTTTCAGTCGTTCCACCTCATTCCCAACATGACCGCGCTTGAGAATGTCGCCGTGCCGCTGGAACTGGCCGGCGAGGCCGACGCGTTTGCGGCTGCCGAGCGGGAGCTCGCTGCTGTCGGGCTGGCCGACCGGGTCACGCATTATCCATCGGAGCTTTCCGGTGGTGAGCAGCAGCGTGTTGCAATCGCCCGCGCACTCGCGCCCTTCCCGAAGATCCTGATTGCCGACGAACCGACCGGCAATCTCGATCAGGCGACCGGCCGGCAGATTGCCGATCTCCTGTTCGCCAAGGCGGAAGAGCGCGACATGACGCTGGTGCTGGTCACGCATGACCCCTCATTGGCCGATCGCTGCAGCAGGCGCGTGGCAATGCATTCGGGCCGCATCGAGGCAGAGCCCACCCTCGCTGCCGCAACGGCATAGCGGCCAACCGATGACGCTCTCCCGCACACTTGCCCTCGCCTTCCGCTTTTCGCTGCGCGAGATGCGCGGCGGCCTGTCCGGCTTCCTGATCTTCGTCACCTGCATCGCACTTGGCGTGGGCGCCATCGGAGGCGTGAACTCTGTTGCTCAGGCCATCACCGGGGCCGTTGCGAGCCAAGGTCAAACGCTTCTGGGCGGGGACATGCGCTTCGAACTCGTTCACCGCGAGACGACCCCGGAGGAGCAGACCTTCCTCGAGCGCCAGGGCACCGTGGCGGTCAATGCCAATATGCGCTCAATGGTGCGCTTGCCCGACGCCTCGGACCAGACGCTGGTGGAAGCCAAGGCGGTCGACGACGCCTACCCTCTCTACGGCGCGTTCGAAACCGAACCTGCGCTGCCGCATGACGAACTGTTTGGCGAACAGGACGGCGTATACGGCGCTGTCGCTGCCGACCTTCTGTTTCAGCGACTCGGTGTCGAAATCGGCGACCGGGTTGTACTGGGCGGTCAGGAGTTTGAGCTGCGTGCCAGCATAACCACAGAACCGGACGCCATATCAGACGGTTTCGGCTTCGCACCGCGCCTGATGGTTTCACTGGATGGTTTGCGCGCCTCCGGCCTGTTGCAGCCGGGCAGCCTGGTTGAGTTCGGTTACAAGATCAGGCTCCCCGAAGGCGCGGCAACCGACGCTGCAATCACCCAGATCCGTGTCGCAGCGGCCGAGGAGTTCCCAGAAGCCGGCTGGTCGATCCGCTCGCGCACCAACGCAGCACCCTCGCTTGCGGGCAATGTCGCGCGCTTCTCGCAATTCCTGACGCTGGTTGGCCTGACTGCGCTGGTCGTGGGCGGCGTTGGCGTCGCCAATGCTGTGCGCGCCTATCTCGAAGGAAAGCGCGGCGTCATCGCCACCTTCAAGAGCCTCGGCGCATCGGGCGACTTCGTCTTCATCGTCTATCTGGTCCAGATCCTGATGATCGCTGCCATCGGCATCGCCGCAGGCGTGGTCATTGGCGCGGCAATGCCATTCCTTGCCACGGCGTTCCTCTCTGCATTGCTGCCCTTGCCTGCGCAGGCAGGGTTCTACCCCGCCGCGCTCGCCATCGGCGTTCTGTTCGGACTGATGGTGACGCTCGTCTTCGCGCTTATGCCGCTCGGGCGCGCGCGCGACGTGCCCGCAACTGCGCTGTTTCGCGAAATGGGGTTTGACGCGCGCGGATGGCCCCGCGCGATCTATGTCATCGCCTCGGTGTCCATTGCGGTGCTGCTCGCTTTGTTTGCGATCTGGTGGTCGAATGAGCGGTTGATCGCCGTTATCTTTATCGGCGGCATGGCCTTCGCGTTCGTGGTTCTGCGCAGCGTCGGCACCGCCCTGCAATGGCTTGCCCGGCGCAGTCCGCGAGTTCGCTCAACCGCGCTGCGCCTCGCCGTCGGCAACATCCACCGGCCGGGCGCACTGACCCCTTCGGTCGTTCTGTCGCTTGGGCTGGGGCTTACCCTGCTGGTTACGCTTGCGCTGATTGACGGAAATCTTCGCAATCAGATTTCAGGCAATGTCGCCGAGCGCGCGCCCAACTTCTTCTTCGTCGACATTCCCGCCGCTGAGATCGACAACTTCACCGACCTGGTCGCTCAGGAAGCGCCCGAGGGGCGCTTGATGAAGGTGCCGATGCTGCGCGGGCGGATCATGGCGCTGAATGATGTTGACGTTCGCGAAATGGAAATGCCCCCGGAGGGCGCATGGGTTCTGCGTGGCGATCGCGGCATCACCTATTCCGAACAGGCGCCGGAAAACGCCACGCTGACCAAGGGCGAGTGGTGGCCGGCCGACTACTCCGGCGAACCGCTCATTTCCTTCTCGGCCGAGGAAGCCGGCGAGATCGGGCTCGATATCGGCGACACGGTCACGGTCAACGTGCTCGGCCGAAATATCACCGCTCGCATAGCCAATCTGCGCCAGGTGGAATGGGAGTCGATGGGCATCAATTTCGTCATGGTGTTTTCTCCCAACACATTTGCCGGCGCGCCGCATGCCTGGCTGGCGACTCTCACCGACGAAGACGCCACCGCCGCGGATGATGCCAACCTGCTCAATGCGATCACCCGCGCGTTCCCGGCCGTCACCAGCGTTCGGGTCAAGGACGCTCTCGACATCGTCAACGGTCTGGTCGCCCAGCTTGCCACAGCCATTCGCGCGGCAGCGGCCGTGGCGCTGATTGCCTCAGTGCTGGTGCTTTCAGGCGCGCTTGCAGCAGGAAATCGGGCCCGCATTCATGACGCTGTGGTGCTGAAGACGCTTGGCGCTACGCGGCGCACGCTGATCTCCGCGTTCTCGCTGGAATATCTGATCATCGGGCTGGCGACCGCAATCTTCGCCCTGTTCGCCGGCGGCGTGGCGGCCTGGTACGTGGTCTCCCAGATCATGACCCTGCCTTCGTCCTTCCTGCCGGAAGTTGCGGTCTCGACCATCGTCATTGCGCTGGTTCTAACCGTCGGTTTCGGGCTTGCGGGCACATGGCGCGTGCTCGGCCACAAGGCTGCGCCGGTGCTCAGGAATCTGTAGTCAGCACATAATTCAAGGTTAACAAGAACTTGCGAGCCGCTCACGAAGCGCGAAAGCCGGTAATATCCGCGCGATTTATCGCTTCGACAGGCCCTCTCAGGTCTTGTCCTCGACACAAAGAACACACATATTCTGGACAGGCATGCTGGAGTCCCGCCAGCGGCGCCTGGGCGTGTGCCTGAACGCACCTGCCCGACACCCGACGGGACATGAGCTGTTGAGAGGAAAACATGGCTGAACCCCTTCGTAATTATCAGGCGCGCGCGACGACCGCCGGAACCCGCGCCGACGCCACAATAGACGAGGGCCTGCGCGCCTATATGCTCAGGGTCTACAACCTGATGGCGCTGGGCCTTGCGATCACCGGCGTTGCCGCGCTCGGCACGGTTTCGCTGGCAACCACCGGCGACCCGTCGTCGGCCGCCGCCACGCTTGGAAACGGCACGCTGCTGACCTCGTTCGGCACCGCGATCTACGGATCGCCGCTGCGCTGGGTCGTCATGCTTGCGCCTCTGGCGATGGTCTTCTTCCTGTCGTTCCGCGTTCACAAAATGAGCGTGCCGGCAGCACAGACGACCTTCTGGGCTTTCGCCGCCCTCATGGGCATTTCGCTGTCGTCGATCTTCCTGATCTACACGACCGGGTCGATCGTCCAGACGTTCTTCATCACCGCGGCCTCCTTCGGCGCATTGTCGCTGTGGGGCTACACGACGCGTCGTGACCTGTCGGGCATGGGCTCGTTCCTGATCATGGGCGTGTTCGGCCTGATCATCGCCATGGTGGTGAACATCTTCCTGGCATCGCCGGCGCTGCAGTTTGCGATTTCAGGCATCGGCGTGCTGATCTTCGCCGGCCTGACCGCCTACGACACGCAGCAGATCAAGGAGATGTACTACGAGGGCGACGGCGCCGCTGTCGCTGGCCGCAAGGCGATCATGGGCGCACTGAGGCTCTACCTCGACTTCATCAACCTGTTCATGTTCCTGCTGCAGTTCCTGGGCAACCGCGAATAGCAGCGAAACAACCGAACGCAGAAAGGGCGCCGCAAGGCGCCCTTTTTTTGTTGATCATGCGAGGCTCGACGTCGCCGGGCACTACCACTTGACGATGACCTGCAAACCAAGCACCCGGAAGGCGAAGCCTGTCCGGAAGCTGTTTCCCGACCGCCGCGCAGATCACCACCGCTCAGGCATGGATCGCGGCTCGCACTCGCAAGCTCCCTTGGCCGGGATGACGACCGTGATTTGCTGCAGCGCTTTTCGGACGAAGTCCGCAAGCCCGACCGGGCATCGGGCCAAGTGGCTCGCCCTCCCGGAGGGCCCGCCGCAATGCGGCGGTATGGCCCGTGAGCGCAAACAAACCGGAGCGCAGCCAACTCCCTCTTAGAAGTTCAGCGAGATATCCCGGTGCGAGGAGTTGCAGCTTGCTACCCAGAGGGCCTGTTCGCGCGGGAAGCGAGGAAGCTGCCTGAGCCCGATATTGGTCCGGATCGATTCCTCATAGGAACCCAGCACCGGCAGCAGGTCCGCAGCAGCCGGCTTGCGCCAGGCAAGCTCCTCGTCAGCCGCCGTGAGCGCTTCCGCAACGCCTTCAGAGGCGGCCTGCCTGTCAGCGGCATCGCCCTCCAGCGCGCGTCGCGCGTCGCCAAGGCCCGAACGGACATCGCTCGCGCCCTCGATCGCATCGGACCGCGACTGCAGGTCGGACAGCCTGTCGATCAGTTCAGCGGCATCGGCGCTCTCAAGCTGACCCTGAAGGTCCGCGATCTCCCCGCGGAGCGCATCCAGCGGCTCCGCGCCGTTCAGGAGCGAAACAACGTCCATCACGGGCCGATAGGCATTGTCGGCGGCGCGCCGATAGGCATTGCCGGCCTGCGTTTCGGCCCGGGTCAGCTTCGCAAACTCTTCGTGCGCGTTCTCCCATTCTTCTGGGATCTGCGCGACAAGTGCGTCCCGCTCGGCGATGAGTTCATCGAGATGTGCCTGCAGCGCCTGGCGCCGCTCGACGATTTCGGCATCGTCGCCGCGCAGGCGCGAAATCCGCGTTTCGAGTTCGCCGATTTCAGTTTCGTGCCGACGGATATCGCGTTCGATATCGCGAACCGTCGTGTGCAGCGGCCTGTAGTCCGGCGTTGCCGCTACAACCGCATCCTCTGCCTTGTGCACGTCATCGATCAGCCCGAACACGCTGTTGCCGTTCTCGAATGCCTCGGTCAGCCTGTTGGCATGCCGATCCGGCAGCACGGACAGGTCCAGCGCCTCGGCGCTGGCGAGAGACGCACGTATCGCATCGCCACGCTCGTCCAGCGTCTCGAAGACATAACGGTCGACGCAATATTGCAGCGAGGGATTGCGCGGTGGCGGCGAGGTGTCGGACAGCAGTGCCACGCGAGAGGGCAGGTAGTTCACCAGCGGCGGCGCATAGGCGACAATCACCAGCGCAACCAGTTGCAGGATGATGAACGCAATCACGCCTTTGTAGATCTGGATCGTCTTCACGACCGCCGGCGCCACACCGCGCAGGTAGAACAGCGCGAAGCCGAAGGGTGGCGTCAGGAACGACGTCTGGATGTTGAGACCGATCATCACGCCCAGCCACACGGCGGTGATATTCGCGCCGGGATCGGCGAGCAGGATCGGGGCCACGATCGGCACCACGACAACGGCAATCTCGATGAAGTCGAGGAAGAAGCCGAGAATGAAAATCACCGCCATGACGATGAAGAACTGGGCCCAGAAACCGCCCGGCATGCCGGTCAGGAAATCCCGCACAAGCTCTTCGCCGCCGAACGAGCGGAAGGCGGCGGTCAGCATTGCCGCGCCTAGCAGAATGATGAACACCAGCGAGGTCGTCTTCGCCGTCTCCACCATCACGCCGTACATGGTGTTGTCAGTGTTGATCGTCCGCCAGCCGCTCCACAAGAGCGCTATGAGGAGCATCGCCAGCGCTATTGTCATCAGGATTACGCCAACGACGTCGCTGCTGTCGTTGATGCTCTTGATGTTGACTTCAAACTGCGAGCGGATGACCGCCATCAACACAAGCGAAACGACCGCGATGATGGCCGGATAGTAGGCGCGTTTGCTCCCGTCCCTGAGCTTGTAGCCCGCCATGATGAGCGAGCCGGCGGCACCGATTGCACCCGCCTGGTTGACGGTTGCGATACCGCCGATGATGGAGCCCAGAACAACGAAGATAAGCGCCAGCGGTGGTACCAGCGCGATGAAAACCTTGCCTGCGAATGCAGCGTCGAACTTTCCCTCGCGGGGAACCGCTGGCGCCACCTTCGGGTTTATCAGCGCCCTGACCAGAATGAAGATCATGTAGAGCGCCACCAGCACCAGGCCCGGCAGGAATGCGCCGAGAAACATCTCGCCGGCGCTGGTCGGCGTTACGTTGAACGTGCTCGGCATGGTGAGCTCGCCCGTCGCCGCTTTGTAAAGTGCGGTACGCGCCGTACCGGCCTGGTCCGCTGCGCTTGCCAGCTGGTCCGCCAGAATGATGAGAACGATCGAAGGCGGAATGATCTGCCCAAGAGTGCCCGAAGCGGCGATCGTGCCGGTCGCCAGCGGCTGCGAATAGTTGTTGCGCAACATCGCGGGCAGCGAGATCAGGCCCATCGCGACAACGGTTGCGCCCACAATGCCGGTGGTTGCCGCCAGCAGCGCACCGACGAACACGACGGAGATGCCGAGGCCGCCCGGTATCGGCCCGAAGAGCTGCGCCATCGTGATCAGCAGGTCTTCCGCGATACGCGATCTCTGCAGCATGATCCCCATGAATACGAACAGGGGAATGGCTATGAGCGTATCTCGTTCAGGTTCCCAATATATGCCGCGCAGATTGGTGACACCGGCCGACAGCCATTGCCCCGGTCCGCCCTGCGCGAAATAGGCATCGGGGTTGCCGGCAAAAAGATAGCCGCAGATCGCGGCCAGCAGCACGGCGATGATGGCAGAACCGGGCAGCGCGAATGCCACCGGGTAGCCTGACGCAAGCGCGCCGGCCATCAGAACCACCAGGACGAGAAGGAAGACCAGTTCCATATGCGATGCCCAAGCTCGCCGTCAGGCGACGCTCGCCCCCTCGTGTTCGACATGCCCCGGGTCGCCACGCCAGTCTGCAAGCGCGCTGAACAGGGTCGAGACGAACTGAATCATCATTGACACGGCGAATATCCCCAGGAATGCCGCCATCAGATATTTGACCATCATTCCGAATGCCGCCGACTGCGTGACTTCGAAATTGAACACCGGCGCATTGATGATCGAGGCCGTGCTTCCCATGCCGACGATCAGGATCGTCCAGCAGAACACGATGCCCATCGTCAGCGCACCAATTGCGTTGACCGCGCCTTTCGTTCGCGTGGCGAACGAGGCGTAGAAGACATCGACGCGCACATGCCCTTCCTCGATCAGCGTATAGGCGCTGGCGAACAGGAAAAGCGCCCCGTACCAGAAGCGCACCAGATCGGCCATGAAGGGCTGTTCGTAGGAAAACAGGAAGCGCGAAAAGACAATCAGCAGTTCCGCGACGACAATCAGCAGCGCCAGCCACACAAACCCGAGCGTGCGGGTGAAGGCGGCCAAAACCACGCTGAGCAGCATCAGCGGAACATGCACGTAGACACCGCGGAAATTTGGCAGGCCTAGGCTACGGGTCAGATCCGTGCCGACCAGCGGTTCAAGCAGCCCTTCGACGCGCAGGAATGTGATGAGCACGTCGGCCACGCCGACAATGAGCACCATCCAGAATGCCCAGCGAATGAACACGGTATTGATCGCGGCAACGCGCTCCGCTTCGACCCGAAGCGCAACATCGCGGCGCGAAAACGCATAGACCGCTCCAAGGACCACGGCGGCGATGTAGAGCGCGAATTGCGCCCAGGCCAACCCGCCGGTCGCCGACGAAAACAGCGCCGTGCCTGGCCAGTCAAATGCGTTGATAAGGAAATTGTTGATGAGAAACGCCGCGAGAACGGCGAGATTCACCCAACCGAAGATAAGAGCCAGACCGCCGATCCCAGACGGCGTCGCCTCGGTCGCACCCGTATCGACGGACATCCCAGATTACCCCGAATAGCCGGGACGGGGCTCGCGCCCCGTCCCCATAGCGAACAGCAAGAACAAGTCGGCTGTTAGCCGTCCATGCCAAGCACTTTGTTGCGCTTCTGAACGTAGGCCATGTCGGAAATGCTGGTCCACGCGCCGATCTCCGAACGCGCCTTCTCGACAGACGTCATGATGCGGGCAGCGAGATCACTGTGCGCCTTGGCCTCTTCGAGCACTTCCTGAGCAGCCGAACCGAACGCCGCATAGACGTCGTCGTTGAACTCCTTGAGTTCGACGCCATGATCGTTGATCAAACGGTTGAGGTAAGCACCGTTGTTGGCGTTGGTTTCCGCCATCGTGAGCGAGTTTTCCTCGTTACAGGCGGCCTTGATGATCTCCTGATCATTCTTCGACAGGCTGGTGAACCAGCTCTTGTTGGCGCCGAAGGTAAGCTGCGCGCCCGGCTCATGCATGCCCGGCCAGTAGTAGTACTTGGCGGCTTCGTAGAGCTTCATGAAATAGTCGTTGTAGGGACCGACCCACTCCGTGGCATCGATCGCGCCGGAGACGAGATTTTCGTAGATCTGGCCGCCCGGCAGCGAAACCGTCGAAGCGCCGAGCTTGGTCAGCACCTGGCCGCCCTGGCCCGGGATGCGCATCTTGAGGCCCTTGAGGTCGTCGGCGGAGTTGATTTCCTTGTTGAACCAGCCGCCCATCTGCACGCCGGTGTTGCCAGCTGCCATCGGCTGAATGCCGAATTCGTCGCCGAGTTCGTCCCACAGTTCCTGTCCGCCGGCAAACTTACACCAGGCGTCGATCTCGGTGTAGGTGAGGCCGAACGGAATGGCGGTGAACGCCGCCCAGCCGGCGTGCTTGCCAATCCAGTAATAGTCGGCGCCGATATAGGCCTGTGCGTTGCCCGAAGCGACTTCGTCGAAGGAGTCGAACGCGCCGACGCGCTCGCCAGCGGCGAAGTACTGAACGTTGATGCGTCCGTCGGTCAGCTCGCCGATGCGCGCCGCGAGGCGCTGCGCCGGAAGGCCGAGGCCGGGGAAGTCACGCGGCCATGTGGAAACGATGACGAGGTCGGTGGTCGCCTGCGCGATAGCAGGTGCGGCGAGCGTTGTTGCAGCCGCTGCGCCAGCACCGGCCATGCCGGCCTTCTTGATAAATGAACGACGGTCCATGAGATATTCCTCCCGTTGGTAGTCCAGAAACCCTCTACCGGCCGCAATTTGACATGCGTGACGGCATGGGACGGACAATACACGGTGAATTGCCCAAGTCCAGCACCCGTGGGCAAGCTTCATGCGGGTATCGTATTTTTACCTACAAGCGTGGTAAATTGCATAAATTACGGGCACTTGCGGTGCATGGCCCATATCGCAGCAGCGGCTGGCAGGTGGACACGTCGCCACATGCCTCGCATTAAAGCACCCACTAAATCGTTTCGTATCGCGGAGTGAATTGGACATGAAACAGCCACTGGTTGCCGTACCCGCGGACAAGCGCTTCTTCGACGGTTATGACTGGCACGCAACCCCGAACCAGTATGTCGAGGCTGCGGTTTCGGCGGCAGGCGTACTGCCGGTCATTGTGCCGGCCTTTGGCGACAGGCTCGACCTTGACGGCCTTCTGGACAGCGTCGACGGGGTTCTGGTCACCGGTTCAAAGTCAAACGTCCACCCATCGCTCTACGGCGGCGACGCCAGTGAGAAAAACGGTCCCTATGATCCCGACCGCGACGCGACCACCCTGCCACTGATCCGCAAGGCGATCGAGCGGGGCGTGCCGCTACTGGCGATCTGTCGCGGCATCCAGGAAATGAACGTGGCGCTCGGTGGAACCCTGTTCGCTGAAGTACAGGAGATCGAAGGCCGTTTGGATCATCGTGCGCCAGAGGGAGCTGACCGTGACACGCGCTTCGCCATCCACCAGCCGGTGAAGATCGCCGAAGGCTCCTGCCTTGCCGATGTCTTCGGCGCGGGCGAGATCATGGTGAACTCGGTGCACAGGCAGGCCGTCGACCGCCTGGGCGATAAACTGGTTGTCGAGGCCGTCGCGGCCGATGGAACCGTGGAGGCCGTGTCGGTGAAGAATGCACCGGCATTTGCCGTCGGCGTCCAGTGGCACCCCGAATACTGGGCCAGCACCGACCAGAATTCAGGCAGAATTTTCCAGGCATTCGGCGACGCAGTGCGCGCCCATCATGACGCACGCGGCGCATATTCCAGCGCTGCGGAATAGCGTCGACTGAATTGCATGCTAGTAGCTGGCGTCAACCAGTGCGAAAAACGGAACGCCGTCGCCGAACGCCTCATAGGCGCTGCCGTCTCCAATCATGAAACGCAATGCGACCGAGCCATCGGCCGTGACAAATGCGACCGAACCGTCGGGCTCCTCGTTCCAGTAGCGCGCGTCGGCATAGTCGGCGAAACCTGATGCACAGCCGGGACCGAACTCCAGCTCGACGCTGTCATCGCCGCGCTGGTCGCCCTTGCCGATCGTGCAGCCGGTATCCCTGCCAGCGCGCAGCAGCGCATAGTGCTCGCCGGGAACGGCCTCGGCCTGTTCCGTGGCACCTACCGACAATTCTTCATGCGGTGCGAGATAGGCCGCGCCTGCAACGGCAATTGCCAGCAAGCTGATCCCCGCTTTGAACGGACCCATGTGCCGATCCCTGACTTGATTCCAATAGCCCGAAGATCACGCGCGGCGAGTTAAGGCCGCGTTAAGGGACGCAGCACCGGAAGCCTAGCGAGGCGTGACGTTCGCGGTCTCTGGGACCGGTGAAATCGGTTTTCCGTCGGTGAACCAGGAAACGAGATTGTCGACCACTAGGTCGGCCATCGCCTGTCGGGTATGTACCGTGCCCGACCCGACATGAGGCAGGAGGCACGCATTGGGGAGTTCGAGCAGCCCTTCGGGAACGCGCGGTTCATCGGCGAACACGTCGAGACCGGCGCTGCGGATCGTGCCGTTTTTCAGCGCCTCCATCAGAGCAGGTTCATCCACGGTGCTGCCTCGCCCGATATTGACGAAAACGCCGTTCGGTCCAAGCGCCGCCAAGATGTCTGCGTTCACGGCCTTTTCGGTCGACGCGCCACCCGGCGCTACCGACACCAGCGTGTCGACAGCCGCAGCCAGCTCCTTAAGGCTCGGATGATAGTCATAGGGTACACCCTCGACCTGCCGCCGATTGTGGTAGCTGACCCTCAGCCCCAATGCCTCCAGGCGCCGCGCGATCGCCAGGCCGATCCTGCCCATGCCGAATATGCCGACGTGCCGCCCGCGCAAGGTGGCGGGTGTGAGCCGGTATGGCCCTTCGCTCACCCATTTGCCCGACCGCAGCCATGCCTCGGCCTTCGGCAGCTCGCGTACCGTATTGATGAGAAGTCCGAGCGCGGTGTCTGCCACCTCCTCGGTCAACACATCAGGCGTATTGGTGACCATGACGTTTCGCGTGGCGCAGTGGCCCGCGTCCACCTGATCATAACCGACACCGAAACTTGCCACGATTTCGAGATTTGGCAGCGCATCGACCAGTGCGGCATCGATCCTCGTCATCGCCGCAATGCCGCGAACCTGCGCCGCAATCGTGCTGTCGATCAGCTCTGCGTTCGAACGCTCGATCGGCACGATCCGGAAAGTCTCGGACACCCGCTTCACGGCATGTGGATGCAGTGTGCCGGGAACGAGGATGCTTATGTCGCTTGTGTTGGCGCTCATTCGTCTTCCGTTTCGGATGCTGGTGGGAGGCGTGTGCCTGCCGCAAGTCCGCCTGCGTGTCAGGCACGCTCCCGCGGTTTTCCTGTCGACTGGCGGATATGAAGTTCCGGCTTGATGAGTTCCTGGCTTGGATCGAGTTCAGCGCCGTTGAGCCGGTCCAGCAGAACCCGCGCCGCGTGCCTTCCAACTTCGCGCTGACCGTTCCACACCGTTGTCAGGGCAGGCGTGGCAATCGCCGCTTCTTCCAGATCATCGTAGCCGGTGACCGAAATATCGACGCCGGGAACGAGGCCAGCGCGGGCAATGCCGTTCATCAGGCCGATCGCCACAAGGTCGTTCCAGCAAACCGCGGCAGTCGGTTTTTCCTCCAGAGCGAGGAATGCGACGGCAGCCTCGAAGCCTGCCTGCTTGGTGCGCGGTCCGGGAATGCGCATCGAATCCAGCACTTCAAGCCCAGCCTTTTCCATCGCCGCCACGTAACCCTGATAGCGATCGCGCCCGGTCGAAGTCTGGTCGGTGCCGCCAATCATCGCGATCCTTGTGTGGCCGAGCGAAATCAGATGATTGGTGGCAAGGCTGATGCCGAAGGCGTCGTCCCCGCGGAAGGCCGGCACGGCGGCCCCGTCGACAGATCGCGCAATCAGCACCGCCGGCATGCCGTTTTCTTCCGCCATCATGATGTCTTCGGGCGGGGTGCCGATCGCCGGCGACATGATCACGCCATCCGCGCCAAGCTGCAGCAATGTGTCGATGAAGGTCCGCTGCTTCTCCACCTGATCGTAGTGGTTGGAGAGCAGGAATGTCTGTCGCGACCGGTCGAGTTCCATCTCGATGGAACGCAAGATCTCGGCATAAAACGGGTTCATGATGTCGTGCACGACCACGCCCACAATGCCGGAACGCGACGTTCGCAGGCTCGCTGCGCGGCGGTTGTAGATGTAGCCGATCTCGCGCGCATGTTCCTTGATGCGCTCGCGCGTCGTATCCGCCACCAGCGGGCTGTCCCTCAATGCCAGCGACACGGTGGCCGTCGAGACCCCCAGACCTTCCGCGATTGTCGATAGCTTGATCTTTTGAGCCAGTGGCTCCGCCTCCCGCTTAAACTGTTTAATCGCCTTATTGCATCGGAAAGACGTGAGTCAAAGTTTTTCGTCGTTTTGTCGGCTCACGGCGCAGCGGCGCCGCGTGCTGCAATTCTAAGCCTGTGTTCGCGCTGCGCAATATAAAGGCCGCTGGCAATGATGATGGCCGCGCCGGTCAGGACCCAGCGGTCTGGAAAGTCGCCGAAGATGAGCCATCCCAGCGAAATCGACCAGACCATCTGCAGATACGAAACCGGAGCAAGCGCCGTCGCCTCTGCCCTGCTGTATGCAAGGATGAAGAGCAGGTGGCCGCCCGCTCCCAGAACACCCAGCACCAGAAAGACACAAATCACGACCGGATCGGTCGGCAGGCTGGCATAGGCCGGCACCAGAGGCGCCAGCAGGATCACGGGTGCGAGACCCGACACGAAAATCATGCTCTGCGCGCTTTCGGTTGCGCCCAGCCGACGGGTCAGGATCGTGTAGCAGGCGTAACTTATCATGTTGGCGAATGCGAACAGGTGGCCGACCTGCAGCACGCCAAAGCCCGGCCGCACGATGATCATCACGCCCATGAAACCGCCCAGCACCGCAAGCCAGCGTCGCCAGCCGGCCCATTCGCCCAGCAGCGGACCGGCGAGCGCGGTGATCAGCATCGGCGCGGCGAAAAAGATCGAAACGCTTTCGGCGAGTTGCAGTGTCTGCAGCGCCATGAAGGTGAACAGCGTCGCCCCGAACAGGCAGAACGCGCGCAATATCTGCATCGGATAGTTGCGAGGCAAAAGCGCCCGCGGATTGGTCCACGCACGGTAGAAGATGATCACCGCGATGACATGGACGACATAACGCACCCACGCGACAAAGAGCGGCGCAACGCCGGCGACAACGACATATTTGGCGCTCGCCTCGAAGGTGGAGAAGACCAGCGTTGATGCCGCCACCAGAAGGATGGCGGAGAGCGGGGCGGCGGTCTCGATGCGTGAAGGGGAAGACGTCAAAAGGCATTCACTTCGATGAAACGATCGCCCTTAATCGGCTCTATGCCTCCTGCCTGCAAGGCCGGATTGACCGCCATGCGTCTGTTCGTCGGCGTCGAATTCGATCTTGCGGACGGATTTCTTCGCCGGCACGCCGTCGATCCTCATCGTCCGACGGGCACACGGCTGGCGATCCTGAGTTGCCGTTCTCGATGCGCGATATAGAGCCCGCTGGCTACGATAATGCCCGCTCCGATGGCAGTGTACCGGTCCGGCAGATCCCCGAAGACCAGGTAGCCGGCGGCGACCATCCAGATGATCTGCAGATAGGGAAATGGCGCCAGTGCGGTTGCCGTCGCCGATCGGAACGCTCGAACAAGCATGTAGTGGCCGATCGCGCCATATATTCCGAGCGACAACAGCAGAACCACCAACAGCGGCGTAGCAGGCAGTTCCGCACTCGCCGGAATGACCGGGAGCATCAGCACCACAGGCGTCAGCGCAGAGTAGAAGACCAGGCTTTCCGCCGTTTCGGTACCGCTCAGCGACCGCGTCATGATTGCGTAGAATGCATAGGACGACACCGAGCAGAACGCGAACAGGTGGCCGATGCCGATGACGCCAAAGCCCGGACGTGTGATGAACAGCATGCCGACGAAGCCTGCTCCCACTGCCAGCCAGCGCCGCCAGCCCGCCCATTCGCCGAGCAGCGGCCCCGCCAGCGCGGTGATCAGCATCGGCCCGAAGAAGGCAATCGACATCGTCTCGGCGAGCTGAAGGTGCCCAAGCGCAAGGAAATTGAAGATGGTCGAGCCGAACAGGAAGACGCCGCGCAGCATCTGAAGCCACAGATTTTGGTAGCGCAGGACACGCCGATTGGACCACGCACGAAATAGGATGGGCACGATCGCCAAATGCACGGCAAACCGCATCCAGGAAACGAACTCGGACGGAAGGCCAGATAGGACCAGGTATTTTGCGCTGGTGTCGAGGAAGGTGAAACACAGTCCCGCGCCGATCATCAGCATGATCGCGGATACGGGCGTCGCGCTCTCTGCGCGTGAAGTCGGTGGTTTCAAGAGGCAATCAACTGAAAGGGAGGCTCCTCCCTATTCAGACGTTTGCACGCACCGCGCAAGGACGCTTTGCGGTCGATCGGTTCTATTCGTCGTCGTCGTCGGAATCGGCAGTGTTGAGTTCGATGTTCGACAAATTGCTCTCAATGCGGTTGAGCATCTTGGCCAGCGTCTTTTGGTCCTTCTTGTCGAGACCTTTCATCGCCTGCTTCTCGGTCTTGCGAACCGATTTCTCGATTGAGCGGATTGTTTCGCGGCCGGAGTCTGTGAGGAAGATATGCGCCTGCCGGGAATCGGTGTCGCTGGCTCGTCGTTCCAGGAAGCCCTGCGCCTGAAGCCGGTTTATCGTCTTGGTGATCGTGGGTGGGCGCACGCCGAGCTTGGTTGCCAGCGCCCCTGGTGTCTGGCCGTCCTCATCATTGAGCGACAGCATCACCTGATCCTGGCCCGCATAAAGCCCCTGCTGCAGAAGCCTTGAAGCCAGCATCGTGCGCGACAGCCGCGCCGCCGATTGAAGCCTGCCAATCATGGCGCCCTTTGCCGCCTTGGCCATGGTGCCCTCCCTGAGGTTGCCATCGATAATTGCGGCGAACGCCCGCGAAATGATACGCTTTCGGACCGGCCAGCTGGTTTTGCCAGTTTCGCAAACTGGCGCTTTGCCGGCAACATGTCCGCCCTCATGCCAGAGTGATTTTTCATTTCTATGACAGAAGCCGAAACCGGCCGCGAGCCGATCGCCCTATTGCCGCTCGGCGCAACTGAACAGCACGGCCGGCATTTGCCGGTCGAGACCGACTGGATGATTGCGGAAGGACTTTGCCGGCGGATCGAACAGCAGTGTCCCGGCACGCTCGACCTGGACTTTCTGCCGGTCGAAAAAGTCGGCTATTCGATCGAACATCTGGACGATCCACGCACGAAAAGCCTCGCGTTCGACGAGGCAGTGAAACACTGGATCGGGATCGGAGAATGCGTCCACAGGCGCGGCATCCGCAAGCTCGTCATGCTTAACGCGCATGGTGGCAACTCGCCATTGATGACCATCGTCGCGACCGAATTGCGGGTGCGCTTCAACATGCTCGCAGTCGCTACGAGCTGGACGCGCTTCGGCTACCCGACCGACCTGGTGACGGACAAAATGCGCGCGGTCGACATCCATGGCGGCTTCATCGAGACATCCGTGATGCTGGCACTGAGGCCTGATCTGGTCGACATGGGAAAGGCTCGGGACTTCCCCAACGCACAGGCGGACTTCGCAATGGAATTCACGCATCTGCGCGCCTATGGCCCACACGCCTTCGGCTGGAAGATCGGCGATTTGACGCCGGCCGGCACAACCGGCAATGCCGCTGCCGCCACCGCCGAGGCTGGCGAGCGGATGCTCGATCATGCCGTATCAGGCATTCTCGAACTTCTTGGCGACGTCCGCCGGTTCGACCTTTCCCGCTTGAGCTGACAAGCACGCATTGTTCATCGCATTGGATGATGCAATCGGCGTTTGCCCGAACTATATGACGGGCACGATTTCTCCCAACGCATAAGAGGGCCGCGCCATGACCGATGCAGCCACCACTTCACCCCTCCCCGTCACCGTGCTGACCGGCTACCTCGGCTCCGGCAAGACGACGCTCTTGAACCGCATCCTGTCGGAAGACCACGGCAAGCGTTACGCCGTTATCGTCAACGAATTCGGCGAGATCGGCATCGACAACGATCTGATCGTGGAGTCCGACGAGGAAATCTACGAGATGAACAATGGCTGCGTGTGCTGCACCGTGCGCGGCGATCTCATCCGCACAGTTGAAGGCCTGATGCGACGTCCGGGCCGTTTCGACGCAATTCTGGTCGAAACCACCGGCGTTGCTGATCCGGCGCCAGTCGCGCAGACCTTCTTCATGGACGACGACGTACGCTCCAAGACGAGGCTCGACGCGGTCGTTGCGCTGGTGGATGCCAAGCACCTACCGCTGCGTTTGAAGGACACCAAGGAAGCCGAGGACCAGATCGCCTTCGCCGACGTGGTGGTGCTCAACAAGACCGACCTCGTGACCGATGACGAACTGGCGCAGGTGGAAGCCACCGTGCGCGCCATCAACCCTTCGGCCCGTATCCACAAGACCGAGCGTTCGGGCGTCGAACTGGCCGAAGTGCTCAACCGTGGCGCATTCGACCTCAAGCGCGCGCTGGAAAACGATCCGCACTTCCTCGATGCAGATGAGGATCACGATCATGACGGCCACGACCATCATCACCATCACGCCTCAGACATCCACGACGTGACGGTGCAGTCGATCTCGCTGCGCGCCGGCGAGATGGACCCGCGCAAGTTCTTTCCCTGGATCGAGAAGACGACCCAGATCGACGGACCGAACATTCTGCGCCTGAAGGGAATCATCGCCCTGAAAGACGATCCGGATCGTTATGTCGTGCAGGGGGTCCACATGATCCTGGAAGGCGACCACCAGCGCCCGTGGAAGGAAGGCGAAGCGCATGAGAGCCGACTGGTCTTCATCGGCCGCGACCTCGACACCGAACGCCTGAAGCGCACCTTTGAGGCCTGCCAGGCCTGATGCCGCTTCTGACAGACCTCGAAGGCGACGCGCTTGGCCCGGGCGACATTTTGCGCCTGTCGGAGAATTACGACCTCAAGCCGGGGTCAGGCCCTGTCGACCTGATGGTCTTCGACCCGCGTGACGACGCCGTCGGTCTCGGACTGATCGTGACATCAGGCTACAAGGCAGGGCTCGTCCTGCACGAGTTTCCGCTAGCCAGCCGCCATGCCGAAGGCGGATTGTCGGTGGATTGGCTGATCGCGAACTGGAACGACTGGTTCGTCTTCACCTATTACAGGGACCACCTCATACCGGTTGAAGACGCGCGCGTGCTTCGCCGGGACCAGCGCACCATGCCCGAAGAGACCTGAATGCCAACCGTCGCCCCGCTCGATCTGCCCGGTCATTGCGTCACCGCCAGCTGGCTGGGCGACGTACCGCATTTCGCCCTGGCCGATGGCGCGGTCCACCGGCTCGACCACGGCCACAAGACGGTCGAGGCGCATGATGGACTGCTGGCCGCCGTGCCGACGCTCGACCGCAAGGCCCTCATCACCGGCGGCGAGGATGGCAAGGTGCGCACAGTTGCCTGCGACGGGACTATTGACGAAGTTGGCGATGCCGGCCGCAAATGGGTGACCGCCGTCGCCGCAGGTCCACAGGGCGCTGTTGCATGGGGCGTCGGCCGCTCCGCATTCGTGCGGCTGGCCGACGGCAAGGTGAAAGAGTTCCAGCATCCGCGCTCGGTCGAGGGCATCGCCTTTGCGCCCAAGGGCATGCGCATCGCGATTGCCCGCTACAATGGCGCAACGCTGCATTTCCCCGCGACCGACGGAAAGCCCACCGAGCTTGAATGGGCGGGTGCACACACAGCAATCAGCTTTTCGCCCGACGGTCAGTATCTGATTACCGCCATGCAGGAAAACGCATTGCATGGCTGGAAACTGGCCGATGGCAGGGACATGCGCATGTCCGGCTATCCGGTCAAGGTGAAAAGCCTGTCCTGGGGGCCGAAGGGCCGCTGGCTGGCAAGCTCCGGCGCGCCGGCGGCAATCGTCTGGCCGTTCCAGGGCAAGGACGGCCCGATGGGCAAGGCGCCGCTGGAACTCGGTACCCGCGGCGATCAGATGGTGACCGCCGTTGCCTTCCATCCGGCAGACGAGGTTGTTGCGGTTGGCTTTTCGGACGGCATGGTGCTCGCCGCCCGCTGTGCGGACCAGAAAGAAGTGCTTCTGCGCCGACCCGGCAAAGGCCCGGTTACCTCGATGGACTGGGACCGTGAGGGCCGACGCGTCGCCTTCGGCACCGAGGCCGGCGATTGCGGCGTGATCGACATTTCGGGGTGAAGAACGCCTAGGCTTCGGCGCGGCCTTTCATCGCCTTGCCCGCAACATAGGTTTCAACGACCGCACGGTCGTCACCCAGCGTCTGCAGCAGGAACAGTTCTTCCACCAGCGTCTCGATCGCCTCGGCCCGGATCGCCATTGCCGGCGTCGCGCGGCAATCCAGCACAACCAGATCGGCTTCGTGGCCAGCCTCCAGCGTGCCGATCTGCCTCTCGAAGGACAGCGCCTTGGCGTTGCCCAGCGTGATCTGCCAGAAGCTGGCAAGCGGGTTCAGCTTCTCGCCCTGAAGCGCGATTACCTTGTAACCCTCGTCCATCGTGCGCAGCATCGAATAGTTGGTACCGCCGCCGACATCGGTCGCCGCTGCTATGCGCAGCGCCTTCCCGCGCTTGCGATAGCGCTGATAGTCGAACAGGCCGGAACCCAGGAACAGGTTCGAGGTCGGGCAGAAAACAGCAACCGACCCGCTTTCGGCCAGCGCATCGGCCTCGCGTTCACTGAGATGGATGCAATGGCCGAACAGCGTTTTCGGCCCGGTCAGCCCGTAGTGCTCGTAGATGTCTGCATAGTCGGAGCGATCCGGAAACAGCTCCTCCGACAGCGCGATCTCGGCATGGTTTTCCGACAGATGCGTCTGGACATGCAGGTCCGGAAATTCAGCCGCCAGAGCGCCTGCCATCTCCATCTGTTCTGGCGTTGAGGTGATCGCGAAGCGCGGCGTGATCGCGTAGTTGAGCCGTCCCTTGCCGT
Source organism: Rhizobiaceae bacterium (assembly GCA_965232405.1). Classification (GTDB taxonomy): domain Bacteria; phylum Pseudomonadota; class Alphaproteobacteria; order Rhizobiales; family Rhizobiaceae; genus RCIO01. The sequence continues at coordinate 2,379,991 of OZ246966.1, read as the reverse complement.
GCCAGCGCTTTATCAGCGCCTTGCTGTCGTCATAGCCCGATTGCGGCGTATCCCGCAGCCCATCCGGAGCGTTGCGGTCCATCATCACCTTGCCGGCGACGATCCGCATGTCGCGCAACAGCGCTGCCTCGAACAGCGCCTCGGCACTGACCCTGTGTACCGAGCAATAGGCGGCAACCGTCGTCGTGCCGTGACCGATCAGCGTGTCGAGAAACAGGCCGGCGATGCGCCGCGCATGTTCGGTGTCGGAAAATTTCGTCTCCGCCGGAAAGGTGTAATTGTTCAGCCAGTCCAGCAGCTCCGCGCCATAGCTCGCGATCACCTGCATCTGCGGCATGTGGGCATGGGCGTCGATGAAACCAGGCATGATCAGATGCGGCCGGTGATCGATGACTTCGACACCCTCTCCCGGCCCTTCGGCGACTTGCGCGAAGTCGCCAACCGCCTCGATCACGCCGTCGCGGATCAAAAGCCCGCCATCTTCCTCGTAGCGATAGGATGCGCGGTCGTCGGGGCTCTCCGGCTCGGTGATGAAGGAAAGCAGCCTGCCGCGAAGCAGAACCGGTGCCGGACCGACCACGCGCGAGCTCAATGCGCCAGCCCCTCCTCGAACCACGCAACCAGCAACGCGCGCTCCTGTGGTGTGATGCCGGAAACATTGCCGGGCGGCATGGCGTGGCTGACGCCGGCCTGCAGATAGATTTCGCGTGCGTGTTCGGCGATTTCCGATTCGGTATCGAACCGGACGCCTTTCGGAGCGTGATAGATGCCGTCCCAACTCGGCTCGGCCGCATGGCACATGGCGCAGCGTCCCATCACCGTGTCACGCGCCGCCGCGAAGTGCTCTGCGGCGGCAAACCGCTCGGCGGTCGCCGACAGTTTCTTCTCGCCGGTCAGCGCCTCGGGCACCGTCGACAGCCAGATGATGATGATGAACAACACCGCTGAGAGGCCCCAGGTCCAGTGCGGCTTTCCTTTCCTGGCGTGCATGGTGTTGAAATAGTGCCGGATCAGCACCCCGATGATGAACACCAGCGAGGCGATCACCCAGTTGAACTCCGTCGCGTAAGCGAGCGGGTAGTGGTTGGACAACATCAGGAAGATAACCGGAAGCGTCAGGTAGTTGTTGTGCAGCGACCGGGTCTTGGCGATCTTGCCGTATTTGGGATCGGGTGCGCGCCCGGCGATCAGGTCGGCAACCACGATCTTCTGGTTCGGAATGATGACCAGAAACACGTTGGCCGACATGATCGTGGCGGTGATTGCGCCCAGATGCAGGAATGCGGCGCGGCCGGAGAAGACCTGCGTGTAACCCCAGGCGATCACGACAAGGATCACGTAGAGGATCAGCATCAGCGTTGTGTCGTTGCGGCCAAGCGGCGATTTGCACAGCTGGTCGTAGAACAGCCATCCGATTACCAGAGATCCGGCCGAGATGGCGATTGCCACAGGCGCTGAGACGTCCAGGACATTGGGATCGATCAGGTAGAGATCGGCGCCCGCATAATAGACGATCGCCAGAAGCACGAAGCCCGACATCCAGGTGGCATAGGACTCCCATTTGAACCAGGTCAGATGCTCCGGCATCTCCGCCGGCGCGACCATGTATTTCTGGATGTGGTAGAAGCCGCCGCCGTGGACCTGCCATTCCTCGCCATGCACGCCCTTGGGCGTGCCGGGTCGCTGGGTCAGCCCCAGATCGAGCGCAATGAAATAGAATGACGAGCCGATCCAGGCGATGCCGGTGATGACGTGCAGCCACCGCGCGGCAAAGCTCAGCCAGTCCCAGAAAATCGCGAAATCCTGCATGTTCCCCTCTGCGGATCATCCTGACCGACTTTAGGCCGCGCATTTCAAAGCGAAAGGGATGAGATGCACGATGACTTTCAAAAAAAACTGGAAAATAATGCCGTTCCTCAAGCATACGGAATTTTATGGCCTATCTCGACAACGTTGCCGTCTTCGTCAGGGTCGTTGAACTCGGCAATCTTTCCTCCGCCGGGCGCGACATGCGTATCTCGCCGGCGGTGGCGTCGAACCGCATCAAGGAACTGGAAAAGCATCTGGGCGTCAGGCTGTTCAACCGCACCACGCGGCAGTTGATGCCGACCGAACATGGCAGGGTCTTCTACAAGGGTGCCAAGCAGATACTCGACGCGGTCGACGAGGCCGAGGCCGCCGTCATCGCCCTGTCCGGCCATCCGCGCGGCACCATACGCGTCACCGCTCCGCTGGGCATCGGCCGCCGGCTGATCGCGTCGGGCATTCCCGAGTTCCATGACCGCTACCCCGACATCGAGGTGCGGCTGCGGCTGTCCGACCACAATGTCGATATCATGAAGGAAGGCATCGACGTTGCCTTCCGTGTCGGACTGCTGGAGGATTCCAGCCTCAGAATGCGCGGCATTCTCGATTGCGACCGGGTGCTGGTGGCATCGCCGGACTATCTGGAAAAGCGCGGCGAACCGCAAAAGCCGGCCGATCTTGTACAGCAGAAACATGACTGCCTGCTGCTGCGATATCCCGGTTCGCGCGACTCAACCTGGACGCTTGCAACGCCCGACGGCCCCGAGAAGATCGAGGTGCGCGGCCCCTATGACACTGACGATGGCGACGTGCTGACAAGCTGGGCGCTGTCAGGCCGCGGCATCGCCAACAAGCCTCGTTTCGAGGTCGAACCGTTCATCCGCGACCAGCGATTGAAAATTGTGCTGGCCGACTTCCCGCCATCGCCGGTGAAGCTGGCGGCGGTCTATCCACACAAGAATTTTCAGGATCCCAAGGTGCGGCTGCTGCTCGATTTCATGGCCGAGCGCTGCCAGCGCATGATCCGGGAGATACTTGCGGGACACTGATCCGATCAGGCGGCTTCAGCCAACACCACTTGGTCGCGACCGTTGCGTTTCGCTTCATAGAGCGCCTGATCCGCCTTCTGGAATGCCCGCATGAACGGCTCTTCGGCGGACGGCGCATGCACGCCTACGCTGACCGTAAGGTTGACATCAGTGCCATCGATATTGATCGGATTGCGCGCAATCGCCCGGCGGATACGGTCAGCGATCGCGTGCGCCTCCATCTTCGCATAATCGAACAGAAGCAGCACGATTTCTTCGCCGCCGTATCGCGCAGCCACGTCACCGTGTCGCACATTCTTTCCGATAATGTTCGCAACCTGCTGAAGCGCCAGATCACCAACGTCGTGGCCGTAGCGGTCGTTGACCGACTTAAAGTGGTCAATATCGATGATGAGCACGGCACATGATCGCCCGGCCGCAGCCGCCTCATCGACAAGCACTGGACCCTTGGTATCAAAGGAGCGGCGGTTGGCCAGCCCGGTCAGAGGGTCGAGGAGCGCCTCGGTTGCCAGCCTCTCGTGGCTCTCATGCCGCGCCCGCTGTGACTCGAGAATGTGCCCCGCGAGGAAAACGCACAAAAAATTGGCGACGATGGTCGAACCGATGATGTTTTCCACGATGAACAGCACCGTGCTCCAGGGCAATACCAGGATGCTCAGTACCGATAGCGAAGACGCCATGCCCATGATCGCCAGGTGTCTGAATAGAATCGTCCGGCCGCGCCAAAGGTAAATCGCGCATAGGCCAACAGCGGCGGAGATCGCGATTCCGACCATACCGGCGGTAGCACCGGCGCCGCCTTGCCAGATGCGCATCGAAATGCCGACTACCGACGTGATCAGTAGCGAAGGCCAGCCGCCGAAAAGCGCTGAGAGGATGATAAATGCATGCCGCATGTCGAACAACAGGCCCGGTGCGAGCGCGATCGGAACCCACATGGTAGCGGCTGTTCCGAGCCCGAATATACCGGGGATCGCGACGCGATGGCAGAAATTGCCCAGGTTGCAGGAAAGGGCCGCCGAGTAGGCAAATGCCACTACTGCTACGATGCCGAAACTCTGGAGGAACCCGGAAGCCAACTCGGCGAAGGTCATTGTTGACACCTTATAGTTATTGGTCGGGTGTTATGAACCTGCCGACGTTTCGACTTCCTGAATCGGGACGGTGTGGCAATGGCAGGGTTAACGAATTATGACCGGGTTTCGGCGGGCGCATTTGGGAACAACGTCAAGCGCTGCAGACCCTACGTGGCGGCACTTTGGGGTGAAATGCCGAAGAGAATTCACCCCAGCGTCCGCATGATCTCGGCGGCTGTTAGTGCGGCAATCACCGCCGGCCGCTTGTCGATCAGGTCGCTGCCGCCAATCGGGCAGACCAGCCGCGCGGCGTCTGCCTCGCTCCCGCCAGCCTCTTTCAGATACCAGCGGCGGAATGTCTCGCGTTTGGTCTTCGACCCGATCATGCCGACATAGGCGGCGTCCGGCCGTTTCAGCGCCTCCGCGACGATGAGAAAGTCGAGCGCGTGGTCATGCGTCAGCACAACAAACGCCGACCTTGCCGGCGCATCGCGCACCATCTCTTCCGGCACCGCGACCAGCTTCGACGCAACCGTATCCGGCAAGCCGACCAACGCTTCTTCGCGCGTTTCGACAACGCTGACATTCAGCGGCAGGAGATCGAACGCGGCGGCCAGCGCGTGACCCACATGCCCGCCGCCGAACAGATAGACATGCGGGCGTTTGGCATCCTGCTCCGCGGCGCGTTCGCGCAAGGCCGACGCCTTCTTGTCGTCCACGAGCGTGATCGACAGCGCCACCCTGCCCCCGCAGCATTGTCCGATCTCGGGGCCGAGTGGAATGTCGAGCAAGCCGGTAGCCTGGTTCTTGGCGATCAGCTCCCGCGCCTTGTCGATCGAAAGAAATTCGAGCTGCCCGCCGCCGATTGTGCCGAAGATCGCATCTGCGCTGACCAGCATCCACGCGCCCTGTTCGCGCGGGGTGGAGCCTTTCGCCTCGGCAACTTCCACCAGCGCCATCGCCTCGCCGGACGCGAGAAAGCCTTCAAGACCGGACAGGATCGAACTCATGGCAGAAAGATAACGCGCGCGGCGTCAGCCCGCTATCACGCGCTTCAGCCGCTCCACCGCCATCAGCACCCGCTCCGGCGTGGCCGGCGCATCGAGCCGCGGGCAGATCGTGTGGTTCGCCACGCTGGCGACGGCATCCGAAAGCGCGTGCAGCACAGAGATCGCCAGCATGAATGGCGGCTCACCCACCGCCTTGGAGCGGTGCACGGTTGGCTTCACATTGTCTGCCCAGTCGGCCAGCTTGACGTTGAAGACCTTCGGACGGTCGGAGGCGAGCGGTATCTTGTAGGTCGACGGCGCATGCGTTCTGAGCCGCCCCTTGTCGTCCCACACCAGCTCTTCGGTCGTCAGCCAGCCCATGCCCTGAATGAAGGCGCCCTCAACCTGTCCGATGTCGATTGCCTGGTTTAGCGACTTGCCGGTTTCGTGAAGCACGTCGACGCGCTCGACCACATATTCACCTGTCAGCGTGTCGATCGAGACCTCCGCACAGGCCGCGCCATAGGCGAAATAGTAGAAGGGCTGGCCGCGCCCCTTCTCACGGTCCCAGTGGATTTCCGGTGTCTTGTAAAAACCGGCGGCCGAAAGCTGCACGCGGCCCATATAGGCCTGCTTCACCAGCTCGGCGAAGGGGATTTCCTGATTTCCTATCCGCACCCGGTTGGGCAGGAATACCACCTGTTCGGTGGGCACTTCGTACTTGTCGGCGGCAAATGCGATCAGCCGGTCCTTGATCTGCGTGGCGGCATTCTGTGCCGCCATACCGTTCAAGTCAGAGCCCGACGATGCAGCAGTGGCCGAAGTGTTGGGCACCTTGCCGGTCGTCGTGGCAGTGATCTTCACCTGGTCGATGTCGATCTGGAACTCTTCGGCCACCACCTGAGCGACCTTCACATAGAGCCCTTGCCCCATCTCGGTGCCGCCATGGTTCAGGTGAACCGATCCGTCCGTGTAGACATGAACCAGCGCTCCGGCCTGATTGAAATGCGTCGCGGTGAAAGAGATGCCGAACTTCACCGGCGTCAGCGCGATGCCGCGCTTGACGATCTCGCTATTGGCATTGAAGGCTGCGATCTCGCGTTTCCGGCGTTCGTAGTTCGAACTCTTTTCCAGTTCTTCGACGACGCGGTGAACGACATTGTCCTCCACCGTCTGGTGGTAGGGCGTCACGTTGCGGTCGGACGTGCCGTAGAAGTTGCGTTTGCGGATTTCCAGCGGGTCCTTGCCGAGCGCGAACGCGATTTCCTCGATCACCCGCTCGCCGCCAACCATGCCCTGCGGTCCGCCGAAACCGCGAAACGCGGTGTTGGATACGGTGTTGGTGTAGAACGGCGCGGAGGCGGCGCGCACAGCCGGGAAGTAATAAGCGTTGTCACAGTGAAACAGCGCCCGGTCGGTCACCGGGCCTGAAAGATCGGCGGAGAAGCCGCAGCGAGCGGCATAAAGAAAATCGGTGCCAAGGATGGCGCCGTCATCGTCGAAGCCTACCTGGTAATCGACCACGAAATCGTGCCGCTTGCCTGTGGCCGTCATGTCGTCGTCGCGATCCGGCCTGATCTTTACCGCCCGTCCGAGTTTCTTGGCGGCAATGGCTGCCAGCGCGGCAAACTGGTTGCCCTGCGTTTCCTTGCCGCCGAAGCCACCGCCCATTCGGCGGATCTCTACAGTCACCGCATGAGACGGCACACCCAGCGCATGCGAAACCATATGCTGGATCTCGCTGGGATGTTGGGTCGAGGCATAGACAGTGACGTCGCCATCTTCCCCCGGGATCGCCAGCGAAATCTGGCCCTCGAGGTAGAAATGGTCCTGTCCGCCGATCCGCATCTGGCCCTTCAGGCGATGTGGCGCAGATGCCAGCGCAAGCTCAACGTCGCCACGCTCGAGTTTCAGCGGCGAGGTGACGAACCTGTCGCTTGCCGGATCGAGCCCCGCAACGTCGTAGACGCCCGGCAGGCTGTCGTAGTCGACCTTGGCCAGCTTGCAGGCACGCCGCGCCGCTTCGCGCGTCTCGGCGATGACGCAGAAGATCGGCTGGCCGAAGAAATGCACCTTGTTCTCGGCAAGCACCGGCTCGTCATGCAGCCCCGTCGGCGAGATGTCGTTCTCGCCCGGAATGTCGGCCGCTGTCAGAACCGCCACGACACCGGGCGCTGCCGCAACAGCCGAAAGGTCCATTGCGGTGATGGTGCCATGCGCGACCGTCGACAGGCCAAGGCAACCATGCAGCATACCTGCCACTTCGGGCATGTCGTCGATATAGATCGCCTCGCCGGTGACATGCTTGTGCGCGGAATCGTGCCGCTGGTTGCTGGCGACCCCGCCGGAAATCGTGGCGGCGCTGAGGTCGGGTGCGGAATGCCGGTTCATCACGCCGCCTCGTAACGGTTCACGGTGAACGGCTTTTTCGTTCCCGTCGTTTCGATGAAGAACCGCTTGAGCAGGTTCTGGGCCACCAGCATCCGATACTCGGCCGATGCACGCATGTCGGAAATGGGCGTAAAGTCGGAGGAGAGCGCCTCCATCGCAGCCTCGACATTCTCCAGCGTCCAGGGCCGCCATGCTAGAACCGCCTCCGCCGCGGGCGCCCGCTGCGGTGTCGCGGCCATGCCGCCAAAGGCAATGCGGATCGTAGCAACCGACCCGTCGCGCGCCAGCTCCAGATAGAACGCGCCAAGTGCGGCCGTGATGTCCTCGTCCCGGCGCTTGGTGATCTTGTAGGCCGAGAAATGCGATCCCTTCGCCGGCAGAGGCACCGAAACGCTTTCAACGAACTCGCCTGGCTGCCGGTCCTGCTTGCCGTAGTCGATGAAGAAATCCTGCAGCGGCATCGTGCGCCGCGTGTCGCCCTTGCGCAGCGTCAGTGAAGCGCCCAGCGCGATCAGCGGCGGCGGTGTGTCTCCGATGGGTGAACCGTTGGCGATATTGCCGCCTATCGTGCCCATATTGCGCACCTGGTCGCCGCCAATGCGGTCGATGAGCGGGCCGAACGCGGGAATGGCGGCAGCAATGGTATCGCGCGCTTCCGTGTAGCTGACGCCGGCCCCGATCGACAGCGCCGTGTCCATGCGGTCGATCGTCCGCAGTTCTTCCAGCCCGCCAATGAAGATCACCGGTGCGATCTCGCGAAACTGCTTGGTCACCCACAGGCCGACATCGGTGGAGCCGGCAACAATTGTCGCGCCGGGATTGTCCTCATAGACAGCCGCGAAATCATCAGCCGATGCCGGAATGATGAAGCGTTCGGCATCGCTGCCTGCCTCCACCCGGCTTCCGTCTCGCCATGCCGCGAGTGTGGCTGCCACCGCCTCGCGTTCGCTCACCAGAGGGTCTTCCTTGACCTTACCGTAGTCGGAGACCGCCTTGGCCGCCTTCACGATCGGCTCGTAACCGGTGCAGCGGCACAGATTGCCTTGCAGCGCCGTCTCGATCTGTTCATCCGACGGGTTGGGCGTGCGCATCCACAAACCGTACATTCCCATCACGAAACCCGGCGTGCAGAACCCGCATTGCGAACCGTGATTGTCGACCAGCGCCTGCTGGACCGGATGCAGCGAACCGTCATGCCGTTTGAGGTGCTCGACAGTGACGACATGACAGCCGTCGAGCGAAGCCAGGAAACGGATGCAGGCATTGACGCCTTCATAGACCAGTTCGCCGCCCGAGAGCCGCCCGACCAGCACCGTGCAGGCACCGCAATCCCCCTCCGCGCAACCTTCCTTGGTGCCAATCAGCGCGCGGCGCAGCCGCAGATAGTCGAGCAGCGTCTCATCCGCCCGAACTTCGGTCAGTTCGACCTCCTGGCCGTTGAGCAGGAAACGGATGTGCTGGCGTATTGCTGGCGTCGTCATCGGTGTCAGCTGCCCCGATAGGTCGAGTAGCCATAGGGCGAGATCAGGAGCGGTACATGATAGTGCGTCTCTTCCGCCAAGCCGAAACGGATCGGCACCTCGTCTAGAAACGCCGGATCCGGAATGACGATCCCGTTTGCACGGAAATAGTCGCCCGCCGAGAAGATCAGCTCATACTGGCCGGTCTTGAATTCCTTGCCTTCCAGCAGCGGCGCATCGCAGCGCCCGTCATCATTGGTCACCACGGATTTCAGCTTGCTATGCGAATTGCCGCTGACGCGGTAGAGCGCGATCGACAATCCGGCAGCCGGCTTGCCGGTGGCCGTATCCAGAACATGGGTCGTCAACTTTGCCGCAGAGGCGCCGGCCATTTCTGATCCTCTCGTCATTTCCGGGACTTCCGCCCGATAAGGATGTGGAACACTAGGCCCACCACGGACCATTGCATAAGTCATGGGCGGGCGGAACGGGACGAAAAGACTTTCAAGTTTTTTGGGGGGAATACCCGCAACTTCCGATGGATTATCGTCCCACCAACCGCGAAAAGGCGAATATCGCGGATCAGTCAGGGAGTTTGCATTGACCAAGCGCTATGTGCGCGACATGCGCGGCTATGGCCGCGAGCGGCCGGACCCGCAATGGCCGGGCGGCGCCCGCATCGCGGTGCAGTTCGTGGTCAATTATGAGGAGGGCGGCGAAAACGCCATCCTTCACGGCGATGCCGCATCCGAGGCCTTCCTGTCGGAAATCGTCGGTGCCGCGCCGTGGCCCGGCAAGCGCCACTGGAACATGGAATCGATCTACGAATATGGCGCGCGGGTCGGCTTCTGGCGGCTGCATCGCATGTTCACCGAAGCCCAACTGCCAGTGACCGTTTACGGCGTCGCCACCGCGCTCGCCCGCGGGCCGGACCAGGTCGCCGCCATGAAAGAGGCCGGCTGGGAGATCGCTTCCCACGGGCTCAAATGGATTGACTACCGCGACTATGACGAGGACGACGAACGCCGTGATCTTGAAGAGGCAATCCGCCTCCACGCCGAAGTCGTCGGCGAGCGCCCGCGCGGCCTCTATCTCGGCCGCACCTCGGCATGGTCGGTTCGCATCGCGGCAGGTGAAGGCGGTTTCGACTGGATTGCCGACACCTATGACGACGAATTGCCCTACTGGCTGGATCATGACGGCCACGGCAATCCGATCGAACCGCAACTGGTCATCCCCTACACGCTTGACGCCAACGACATGCGGTTTGCGACGCCGCAGGGTTTCAACTCCGGCGACCAATTCTTCGCCTATCTGAAGGACAGTTTCGACACGCTCTATCGCGAGGGTGGCGAAGGCCGGGCGGGAATGATGAATATCGGGCTGCATTGCCGCCTGGTCGGCAGGCCGGGACGTGCCGCAGCCCTGCAACGTTTCATCGACCACGTGAAGAGCCATGACGATGTTTGGGTCGCCACACGCGGCGACATTGCCGCCCACTGGCGCGCAACCCACCCATATCGGGTTCCGGAACTGCGCCCGAGCCGTATGGACAAGGCAGCTTTCGTGGAAGCCTTCGGCGGCATTTTCGAACATTCGGCCTGGATAGCCGAACGCGCATTCGAGCTTGAACTCGGACCCGCCCATGACAGCGCCGGCGGCCTGCACAACGCGCTGGCCCGCATCTTCAGAAGCGCCAGCGAGGACCAGAAGCTGGAAGTGCTGGTTGCGCATCCCGACCTTGCCGGGAAATTGGCGCAGGCCAAGCACCTCACGGCGGAGTCCACCTCCGAACAGGCCTCTGCCGGGCTGGACGCGCTGACCGACGCCGAGCGCGAGACCTTCACGGAACTGAACAGCATCTATGTCAGGAAGTTCGGTTTTCCCTTCATCATGGCCGTCAAGGGCCGCACGAAGGATGAGATACTCGCAGCGTTCAAGACGCGCATCGACAATGACCGAAGCAGGGAGTTCGCGACCGCCTGCGGCGAAGTCGAACGCATCGCACTGCTTCGTCTGAAAGACATCCTGCCTCACTAGGAAAAGACAAATGGCCGGGCCGAAATACCAAGCGCCAAGCGGCGGTTATCCGCCCCAGACCGATCTCATTACGGGGCGTGCTGTCTTCACCGAAGCCTATGCCGTCATTCCGCATAGCGTGATGAAGGACATCGTCACCAGCAAGCTGCCTTTTTGGGACGAGACACGCGCATGGATTCTGGCGCGGCCGCTCTCCGGCTTCGCCGAAACCTTCGCGCAATACGCGATGGAGGTTCTGCCAGGCGGCGGTTCGGACAAGCCGGAACCCGATGATGGCGCGCAGGCCGGTCTGTTCGTTCAGGAAGGCGAAATCACCGTATCCGTCGGCGGCGAAGATCACCGGGTGTTGCCCGGCGGATACGCCTACCTGCCCCCCGCCAGCGGCTGGACTCTGCGCAACAATGGCTCGGCGCCCGCCCGCTTTCTCTGGATCAGGAAGCGCTACGACCGGGTCGATGGCATCGATGTGCCGCAACCCGTGTTCCGCAACGAGCAGGATATAGCCCCGCTTTCAATGCCGGGCGCGGCGGGAAAATGGGCCACGACGCGCTTCGTCGATCCCGACGATTTGCGCCACGACATGCACGTCAACATCGTTTCTTTCGAACCCGGTGCCATCATCCCTTTCACCGAAACCCACGTCATGGAGCACGGTCTCTACGTGCTCGAAGGCAAGGCCGTCTATCGGCTCAATCAGGATTGGGTCGAGGTCGAGGCCGGCGACTTCATGTGGCTGCGCGCATTCTGCCCTCAGGCATGTTATGCTGCCGGACCAGGCCGGTTCCGCTACCTGCTCTACAAGGATGTGAACCGCCACCCAAACCTGCGGCACGAGGGACCATGAACGTCATTGTCGCCGAACCGCTGACCCGCGACGTATTTGCCGAATATGGAGACGTGCTGGACACAAGGGGCCAGCAGCCAATCGCCATCAACAATGGCATGACGGAGCGCTACCACGACCTTGCACCGGTGGAGGCGACCGGCCCCGAGGCGAGGGTGATGATCTCCATCTTCCGCGGCAAGCCCTATTCGTTTCCCCTGAAGCTGGACATGGTCGAGCGACATCCGCTCGGCAGTCAGGCCTTCATGCCGCTGTCGCCGCGACCCTACCTCGTCATCGTCTGCCACGACGGCGACAACGGCCCTGACGTACCTCGCGCCTTCATCACCCGGCCGGGTCAAGGGGTCAGCTATCCGCGCAACCGCTGGCATGCAGTGCTGACGCCGATTGGCGAGGAACAGGACTTCCTGGTCGTCGACCGTGGCGGCGAGGGCAACAATGTCGAGGAATTCCACTTCACCATGCCCTATGAGGTTCATTTGCACGAGCCACACCCGCATGGATGAGGAAGCACTTCTCAACCGGCTGCTCGATGTCATCGAACGGGACATCGTGCCACTCACCGAAGCCGGCGTAGAGCATGGCAGCAAGCTGTTCGGCGCTGCAATATTGCGTAAGTCCGATCTTACGCTTGTAATTGCCGAAACCAACAACGAAGCCGAAAACCCGCTGTGGCACGGCGAGGTCCATACGCTGAAGCGCTTCTACGAATTGCCCAAGGCCGAACGGCCGGACACCAGGGATTGCATCTTCCTGTCAACACACGAGCCGTGTTCGCTGTGCCTGTCGGCAATCACCTGGACCGGCTTCGACAATTTCTACTATCTCTTCAGCCACGAAGATTCTCGCGACGCCTTTGCCATCCCGCACGATCTGAAGATCCTGAAAGAGGTCTTCACGCTCGATCCGGGCGGTTACAACCGCGAAAATGCGTTCTGGAAAAGCCACGCGCTCCGCGACATGGCCTCCGCCTTGCCGCCAGACAGACGCGATGCCGCCCTCGGGCGCATTGGTGCGATCATGGAAAAATACAACCAGCTCTCAGCGACCTACCAGGCCTCGAAGGCCGATAACGACATACCGCTGAGCTAGAGCCGCTCGATCTCGGTCACCGCTGCGACGATCATTTCTTCCAGCGGCAACCGCAAATCAGCCACCACATGGCGTTCGTCCCGCTGCGGTGGTTCCAGCGCCGCAAACTGACTGTCGAGCAGCGAAGCCGGGAAAAAGTGACCCGTCCGCAACTTCATGCGTTCGCCGATCAACTCCCGCGAACCCGACAAATGAACGAAGACCAAGTCTGCGCCCGAGGCTTTGCGCAACACATCGCGATAGGCCCGCTTGAGCGCAGAACAGGCAGCCACCACGCCGTCACCACGGCTCACATGATCGGCAATTGCACCGCCAACCGCTTCCAGCCACGGCCACCGGTCCGCGTCCGTCAGCGGTATGCCGGCCGACATCTTCTCGACATTGGCGGCAGGGTGCAGCTGATCCCCTTCAATGAAGACGACACCCAAACGAGCGGCGATCAGCGCGCCGGCCGTCGACTTGCCGCATCCGGCAACCCCCATGACGACGATTGCCGGCGCCGCGATCATCTTATCAACTTTGCGTAAGCACAGACTTACACATAGCGGTTGACGACATTCTCCAGATATTCCTGCCGGCCTGATTTCGGCTGCGGCTCGATACCTTCGGAAAGCACCCGCTGGGAGATGTCGTCCAGCGTCCGCTGACCGCCCAACATTGACTTGGCCTCGGCATCTTTCCAGCCGGCGTAGCGCTCTTCAAGCGGCGCCGACAGTGCCTTGTCTTCGACCATCGCTGCCGCGGCTTTCAGTCCGCGTGCGCAGCAATCCATACCACCTACATGCGCCAGGATGAGATCTTCCGCGTCGATGGATTGCCGCCTCAGCTTGGCGTCGAAATTGGTACCGCCGGTCCCGAAGCCGCCGCCCTGCAGGATGTGGTAATAGGCCAGCGCCACCTCCGGCACATTGTTGGGGAACTGGTCGGTATCCCAGCCGGACTGGTAGTCGTTCCGGTTGATATCGATCGAACCGAAAATGCCCAGCGCGTTGGCCAGTGCCAGTTCGTGCTCGAATGAGTGGCCGGCCAGGATTGCGTGACCCTGCTCGATATTGACGCGAACCTCGTCTTCCAGCCCGTAATTTTTCAGGAACCCGAAGACCGTCGCCACGTCGAAATCATACTGGTGCTTGGTCGGCTCCTGCGGCTTCGGCTCGATCAGGATCGTGCCTTTGAAGCCGATCTTGTGCTTGTATTCGACGACCATGTTGAGGAACCGCCCCAACTGGTCGAGTTCCTGCTTCAGGTTCGTGTTGAGCAGCGTCTCATAGCCTTCGCGCCCGCCCCACAAGACATAGTTTTCGCCGCCAAGCCGGTTGGTGACGTCGATGCAGGACTTCACCGTCGCCGCTGCGTAGGCAAACACGTCCGGGTCGGGATTGGTGGCCGCGCCACCCATATAGCGCCGGTTGTTGAACAGATTGGCCGTGCCCCAAAGCAGCTTGAGCCCGGTCTTCTCCATCTTGCCGGCAAAATAGTCGCCAATCTCGTCCAGCCGAGCGATGCTTTCCTTCAGCGTGTCGGCTTCCGGCCGCACATCCGCGTCATGGAAGGTGTAGTAGGGCGCGCCCAGCAGCTCAAACATGTGAAAGGCCTCATCGGCCTTCAGCTTGGCGAGTTCCATCGTGTCTGCAGCGCCGGCATCGGAATACCAGGGCCGCTCGAAGGTCTGGCCGCCAAACGGGTCGTTCCCCGGCCACACGAAATTGTGCCAGTAGCACACCGCGAAGCGCAGATGGTCTTCCATCCGTTTGCCCGCCACCATTTCGTCGGGGTTGTAGTGCCGGAACGCGAATGGATTGGTGCTGTCCGGCCCCTCGTAACTGATCTTCTTCAAGTCGCCAAAATAGCCGGTGCTCATTGTTCTGCTCCCTTGATGGCCGGATAGAGTGCGCGGTAGCGCGCATATGCCTGTGCGAATTCCGGAACCAGCTTGCTGTCCGGCTCGATGGTTTCTGCGATCTTAGGCGGCGTGCAAATGTCTAGCGGGTCTGCTGCGTTGGCGGCGACGAGACCCAGCCGTGCCGCGCCGAATGCTGCGCCGAAATCGCCGCCGGCGGGCAGGTCGACAGGCAGGTCCAGCGCCGCGGCAATTGCCTTCAGCCAGTAGCGCGAGCGCGAGCCGCCGCCGATCGCGGTCACACGCTCAAGCGTCGTGCCGGCTGCCTTCAGAGCTTCGAGGCTGTCGCGAAATGCAAATGCCACGCCTTCAAGGACGGCCTGGGTCAGTTCGGCGCGTCCGCTCTGATGTGCCAGCCCGGTGAATACGCCGCGAATGGCCGCGTCGTTGTGCGGCGTGCGTTCGCCAGAAAGGTAGGGCAGGAAGGTAACGCCCGACGGGGCCTTCAGTGTTTCGCCGAGCTCATCGGTCAGATCGCTTGCCGACCGCCCGGAAATTTCCTCCAGCCAGTTGAGCGAATCCGTGGCCGACAGGATAACTCCCATCTGGTGCCAAGCACTTGGAAGCGCGTGGCAGAATGTATGCACCGCGCTCTCGGGGTTGGGCAGATAGGCCTCGTTGGCTGCAAACAGCACGCCGGAGGTGCCGATGGAAACAAACGCCTCGCCGGGCCTCACCGCCCCCATGCCACAGGCGGATGCTGCGTTGTCACCTGCTCCGCCGGCTACAACCACGTTGCCGCGGATGCCCCATTTGGCCGCGAGCGCACTGCGCAACGATCCGCCGGGCTCGGTGCCCTCCACCAGCGATGGCATGTGGCTTTCGTCGAGGTCGGTTGCTGCCAGCAGGTCGGGCGCCCAGGTGCGCTTTGCCACGTCGAGCCAGGCCGTACCGGCCGAATCCGACATTTCCGAAATGGCTTCGCCGGTCAGCCAAAGCCTCAGATAGTCCTTGGGAAGCAGAATCTTGCGGACGGCCTTGAAAACATCCGCTTCGTTGGTTTTCACCCACGCCAGCTTCGGTGCCGTAAAGCCGGGAAAGACGATATTGCCGGTAAGCGCCCGAAAACGCGGATCGGCGTCGAGTGCCGCCGCTTCCTTGTGGCTGCGTGTGTCATTCCACAAGATGCAGGGCCGCAGCACCGCGTCATCGGCGTCAAGCAGCGTGGCGCCGTGCATCTGGCCCGACAGGCCGATGCCGCGCACAGCGGCGAGTTGCTCGCCATGCGCATCCTTCAGCTTGCCGATCGCCGTTTCAGTGGCTTCGATCCAGTCGGCAGGGTTCTGTTCGGACCAACCGGCATGCGGCCGCGAAACGTCAAGATCGCCTGTCGCCGAACCGACGATGCGCTGGTCGTCGTCGATCAGCAGCGCCTTGACGCCCGACGTCCCGAGATCGAGCCCGAGATACATGATGGCGGTCCTCCCGACCGGAACCGGTTATTTGCCGGTTGCTTGTTCTGTCTGACGGTTGGCGCAAGCCTGTCGGCCAGCAACTCCTCCCGGCTTGACGCAGCGACCGGCGCGTTTCCGGCAACTGCATCATCCGATCCCTATTTTTTTCGAAACTAGAAAAAAATCAATGGGGGTCGTGAATTTCGTTTGAAAGGTGCCCCGCGCGGTCGACAAAAAGCTGTGAAAGGGGGCTGTCCGGCCGTGCATGCAGACGCTCGGCAGTCAGCGCCCGCGACAACGCCTGATCGCCGGACCGGATCGCCGCTTCAACCAGCGTCAGATCGATAGCGTCCCGCTGCGCATGACTGCCGCCAAACCGGTGCGCAATATGGCGTATCGGCCGCAGCAGCCGCACCGTCTCGCCATAGTCGCCGTCGCCGAAGGCTTTGATTGCGAGCGCCACCGGCCGACCGACATCGCGGGTAAACTCCGCGTTGTCGCCCGCGCTTTCAAGCACGTTGACCTGCGCGTCCAGGAGGCTTTGAGCCGCGCCACTTCGCCCGGCGCCAACAAACGCCATCATCGCGTGCGCGTCGTTGAAGGCAAAGGATAGCTGGCTTGTATGCTTTTCCCATGCGGTCGCGAGCGCATTCCACCGGTCGCCGCAGTCCGTACCGGTCAGGTGAAGTCGCCACAGCAGCGAGGACTCATCGACGAGATTGAGCGCAATGTCGCCACTCAGGCCGGAGATCGGCCCGTCATAAAGCGCCAACACCTCGTCCACCTGGCCGAGATCGAAATGAAACAACGCCAGATGCCACCAATTGTGGATCTGCAGAAAGCTGTCGCGGGTCCATGCATCCGTGTCTGCCCGCATCCAGGCGATGCCCTCGTCATGGCGGCACTGCATTTCCATCACATGCGCCACCGCGTGCTGGGCCCATCCGTCGCGCGGCTCGAGTTCGACCGCGCGCTTGCCGGAACGCTCGGCGCGATCATACTCGCCCATTTCCTCCAGCCCGAAAGCGTACATGCCAAGCATGGCGTGGTAGCCGGGCATCGCCTCGTCCCAGGCCGGCAGCGCCCGTGCTATCCGGTCGCGCAGCATGCGTGCATTGCCGGTGAAAAAGTCGATCTGGTGCCCTGCCTGAACCGCCAGCGCGTCCAGCGGAAACGCAATCGAGATGTCTTCCAGTGTCTGCCCAGCCTGGTGCCAGCGCCCTTCCGCCAGATGTGCAAGAGCGACCGCATGCGCCTTTTCGCGGTCGGTGGCCGGAAGTGCTGCGGCGGCCTTCGCGCATTCTTGCGCTACCGGCGCGGCGGAGGCCTCGGTCGAAAGACCGTAGAGGTAACCTTTGAACACATGCGCCATGACGAAGCCGGGATCGGCCGCGATCGCCGCGTCCGCTGCTGCCACCGGATCGCCGATGAAACAGCGCAGCGAATTTCGTGCGGTCTCGTAATGTTCGAGGCCGTCGGCACTGGCGCCGCTCAGCGGCAGGCCTTGCAGGTCACGCAGTATCAAGCCGGTCTCCAATTCATGCAGGCGCCGCACCGTAGCGCAGCCAACGGCCCGAAACCAAGCGGGTTTGACGCCATTGGGCTAATTCGATAGATGCTTGCATCCGTACAACTCAATCGATTTAAATTGCCGCCGAACGACCACAGTTGTAGCGCAGTTTCTGGCGGAGAATGGGACAGGCATGACGCGTACGATCGTGATCGCACAGGGTGGTGGACCGACCGCGGTGATCAACCAGACGATGGCCGGCGCAGCTCTTGAAGCCCGGCGTCGCGATCCGAGCACACGCGTACTTGGCGCCCTGCATGGTGTGAGCGGCGTGCGCGACGGCCGGTTTGTCGACCTCGGCGCACTGCCCGAAGACGAACTGATGCGTATTGCCGGCACGCCAAGTGCGGCTCTGGGGTCCACTCGCGACAAGCCGGACGCCGCCTATTGCGAGAAGGTGCTGGCCGGCCTGAAGAAGGTCGATGCCTCCGCTTTCATATATATCGGCGGCAACGACACCGCGGGCACGCAGGCGATCCTGGCTGAAGCATCCGGCGGGTCGATTGCCTACATTCACGCACCCAAGACGATCGACAACGACCTGACCGAGAACGACCACACGCCGGGCTTCATCTCCGCCGGGCAGTTTGTCGCGGCCGCGTTTCTCAGCGTCGATCTCGATTTCCGCGCGCTGCCGGGCATCTATGTCGGCATCGTCATGGGCCGCCACGCTGGCTTCCTCACCGCCGCTGCAAGCGCATGGCGCATGGACGACAGCTG
The DNA here is from genome assembly GCA_965232405.1 of Rhizobiaceae bacterium. GTDB lineage: Bacteria > Pseudomonadota > Alphaproteobacteria > Rhizobiales > Rhizobiaceae > RCIO01. The sequence goes on along the minus strand of OZ246966.1, from coordinate 2,361,660 downwards.
CGGGCCGCACCTTACCTATGTTCCGGAACGCGCATTCGACCGGGCGCGGTTTGTCGACGACATCAAGGGCGTCATGGCCCGCCATGGCCGCTGCATCGTCGCCCTGTCGGAGGGCGTTTCGGGCACGGACGGCCGCTCGCTGGTCGAAAGCCTCGTCCCGGCCGAAATGCAGGAGCGCGACGCGCATGGCAATGTGCGCCTGTCGGGCACCGATCTGGGCCAGGCAATCGAGCGTATTCTGGCCGAAGATCTTGCCGGCATCCGCTCGCGCGTCGACACGTTGGGCTACCTACCGCGCGGCGCCATTGCGATGATCAGCGAGACGGACCAGAAGGAAGCCTTCGAGGCCGGCCGGTTTGCGGTCGAAGTCGCTGAAAACGGCAGCGGTTCGGTCGCATTGCAGCATACCAGTGGTGTGACAGCGCCGGCGCTGGTTCCGCTGCAAAGCGTCGCCGGCAAGACGCGCCATATGCCCGATGATTTTCTGGAGAAGGACGAGAACCGCGTCGCGGCACCCGGCATCGCCTATCTGGAGCGCCTTCTGCCGCGCGTTTTTGATCCAGGCAAACCGTTCGTTTGAGTTATATCGGGTAGCCCGGCCATAGCTTGCGAAGCAAACGGAGGCTGGCTGGGGCGGCTGGATTCGAACCAGCGAATGACGGTACCAAAAACCGTTGCCTTACCACTTGGCTACGCCCCAAAATTGCGCGGCTTGCGGACCGGTGGCCCGCGTCAGGCGCGCCCGCTTTAGCCTTATTCCCCGCGCAGGTCCAGATGTGCCAGGCGCGTTTCAGCCGCTCTCCGCAGGTGCCTCGCCGGCACCTTCCAATTCGCGCTTTTTGCCCATGTAGGAGACGGCATAGAAGATGCTCGCGCCCACGATCAGGATGACCAGCGCAAGCAGCGGCCGGTACCAGAACCATGCGAGCGCGATCGTCGCGGACCCGACCAGCGCGGCGAGCGCGAATGCGACCAGACCGGTCCCCATGCGTACGACGCGGCCGAGGAAGGGTATGACATCGGCCAACACGCCAATTGGCGCGAGCAGCATGCCAAAGGCGACGCCGAGGAAAACAAGACCGAGCAGCCGCACGATCCAGGTCAGGATCGTGTTGCCGGTCACCGCATCGGCAAACATTTCTTCGGCCGGGAACGTGCCATTGTGGACCATGAGCAGCCGGTCGCCGGCTTCGGTCTGGTAGGCCGTAAATCCCGTCCCTGTCTGCCGTGCTATCAGACTGATCGGGCCAAGCGGAACCAGCTCGTAACCGATACGGTAGTCGCCGATCCTCGGGCGTGTCGGATCGAAGCCGATATAGATAAGGCCATCGAGCGCCGAAACCGGCTGGTTCCCGCCGGTTGCGACACGCACAGCGTCGATGACGTCGGCTCCGACCGGAACCTCGCGCGCACCGCCAATGCGGCCAAGCACGTTCGTATCGAGATCAAACGCATCCAGCTTGCCGCTCTCGATCTGGAAGCGGCGGCTTTCGATGTTCATGGCCGGGTTCTGGTGGCCGTCGGGCTGCTTGAAGCTGGCCGAACTGATCGGTGATGACGACCATTCGCGCGAATAGCTGTATGTGGTCACCGTCTCCTCGCCGCCGCCGATCTTGGTTTCGGTCTTGGAGGAGCTGGTCTCCTTCCACTGATACATCTCGACATTGCGTTCAAGCCGTACACCGGTGGTGGACACGCCAAAAGCGGTGTCAGTCAAGCGTTCGTCAGTGCTTACGTTTCCGGTCACATGGACCAACTTGCCTTCATTGGTAGGATCGATAGCCGCCGAGGTGATTGAAACCACGATGCCGGCGCCTTCAGCCAGTGACCGAGCAGTGGTAACCGCGCGCCCCTCGTTCCAGAACAACAGGATGATCATGCCGACAAGCAGCAACAGGCCGAACACCACCCCGCCGACCGAACGCCGTATGCGTCCGAACCAGGAGACAGATGTCGTTTCGGTGTAGTGATCGCTCATTGACTGCCCTCCGCCGCGCTTTCCGCAAGGATAGCCAAGATGGACTGCCTGCGCACCCCTCTTGGCGCCAAGGAGCAGCCACGGCGATCCAGGATGCGTCTTTCGTATGTGAACCCTGAAAACTGAATACGGAAGTTTTGGTGCGCGGCCAGGGCCTGAACCGCTGGCCTTCAGCTGATGGTCCAAACGAAGTCGAGATACCTCGGCAAGGAAAGCAGCGTTTTCAGATTGCCGGCATGCAAACTGAGAAGCTGGTTTGCTAGCTAACCATCGAAAGACGACATAACCGCTGCAAATTTCCGCCAAATCACGCCTGATCCGCATCGAAAGCTGCGATTTGCGACGAAATTTCCGGATTTCGGATCGGATTCGCTGCGTTATCGAAAATCCTTGCGATCAGGATCGATTTATCGAACATTGCCCGCACAATCACATCCAAGGAGATAATATGAAAACCGCAAAAAAAATTTTCCTTGCCTCGTTGTTGGCGGCGGTGGCCATGCCGGCCAGTGCCGAAACGCTCAAATGGGCACGCGCTGGTGACGCACTGACCCTCGACCCACATTCGCAGAATGAGGGGCCGAGCCACACGATCCGGCACCAGATGTACGAGCCGCTGATCATCCGCGACACGACCGGTGCGTTCGAGGCTGCGCTCGCCACCGAGTGGGCGCCGAGTGAAAGCGATCCCAACATCTGGGTCTTTAAGCTTCGCGAAGGCGTCAAGTTCCATGACGGTGCCGATTTCACCGCCGAAGACGTTGTGTTCAGCTTCGAGCGCGCCAAGCAGCCGACCTCGGACATGAAGGAGCTCATCAACTCGATCACTGAGGTGCGAGCAGTCGACGACTACACGATCGAAATGGTCACCGATGGACCGAACCCGATCCTGCCGTCGAACCTCACCAACCTGTTCATCATGGACAAGGGCTGGACCGAGGCCAACAACACCGTCAAGGTTCAGGACTTCGAGGGTGGTGAAATTACCTATGCCACCACGAACGCGAACGGCACCGGCGCTTACAAGCTCGTCAGCCGCGAGCCCGACGTCAAAACCATCATGGCACGCAACGACGACTATTGGGGCCGCGATCAGTTCCCGATGGAAATCACCGAAATCGTCTACACGCCGATCCAGAACGCAGCGACGCGCGTCGCCGCCATGTTGTCGGGTGAGGTGAACTTCCTCCAGGACATGCCTGTGCAGGACATTGAGCGCGTCAACAACGCCGACGGGCTCGTCGTCAAGAAGGCACCGCAAAACCGCGTGATCTTCTTCGGCATGAACCAGGGCGCCGACGACATCGACGCCGATGACGTATCAGGTGCTAACCCGTTGGCCGACGTTCGCGTTCGCAAGGCAATGTCGATGGCGATCGACCGCAATGCGATCCAGAAAGTCGTGATGCGCGACCAGTCTATTCCGGCCGGCATGATCGCACCGCCGTTCGTCAATGGCTGGACCGAAGAGATGGACGCGGAAAGCACTACCGACATAGAAGGCGCCAAGAAGCTGATGGCTGATGCAGGCTATGGCGATGGCTTCTCGATCCGTCTCGATTGCCCGAACGATCGCTACATCAACGATGAGGCGATTTGCCAGGCAGCGGTTGGCATGCTGGGTCAGATCGGCGTCAAGGTGAACCTCGACGCTAAACCGAAGGCACAGCACTTCCCGCTCATCACCGACAGCAAGACCGACTTCTACATGCTGGGCTGGGGTGTTCCGACCTATGACTCGGAATACATCTTCAACTTCCTGGTCCACGGTCGCGAAAGCGATATCGGCACGTGGAACGGTACCGGCTTCGACAACGATGAACTGGACGCCAAGATCAAGTCGCTGGCATCCAATACGGACCTTGAAGCCCGTAATGCAGACATCGCCGCCATCTGGCGGGTGGTGCAGGACGAGCAGCTATACATTCCCATCCACCACCAGGTTCTCAACTGGGGCATGGCGGAAAACCTTGCGATTGAGGTCGATCCCGAGGATCAGCCGAAGGTCAAGTACATCAAGCTGAACTAGTCACGGACAACGATCCGGGGCGGCTCTCTCGAAGAGCCGCCCCGTGCTATATGCGTGATGCTGAGGCCGGTTCGAACTGCTTCGAACCAATGCCGTCCACGCATCTGGAGAAACCTAAGTGCTGGCATTCATTATCCGGCGCCTCGGCCAGTCGATCCTCGTCCTCCTGGTCGTGGGATTGATCGCGTTCTCGATGTTTCGCTTTGTCGGCGATCCCATCGACAACATGCTTGGCCAGGAGCGGACCATCGAGGATGTAGAGCGGCTGAAGCAGCAGCTCGGTCTCGACCAGCCTTTCCCGGTTCAGTATTTCAAGTTCCTTCAAGGGGCCGTGCAGGGCAATTTCGGCGTCAGCTTCCGCCAGGGACGGCCCGTCTCCGAAATAATTCGCGAACGCGCTCCCGCCACGCTGGAGCTAGCTTTCGTCTCCGGAATCTTTGCGATCCTGCTGGGCATTGCGCTTGGGGTTTTCACCGCCATCCGACGCAACGGCATCGTCGCCAATTTCATCATGGCGTCCTCATTGATCGGTGTCTCGCTCCCGACATTCCTGATCGGAATCCTGCTGATCTACCTGTTCTCGGTCGAACTGGGGTGGCTGCCGTCTTTCGGCCGCGGCCAGACGGTCAAACTGGGAGACTGGTGGTCAACCGGTTTCCTCACCGAGAGCGGCCTGAAGGCGCTTATCCTGCCGTCGATCACGCTCGGGCTGTATCAGATGACGCTGATCATGCGGCTGGTGCGCTCCGAAATGCTGGAAGTGCTGCGGCAGGACTATATCCGCTTTGCAATGGCGCGAGGCCTGAAGGAAAGAGCGGTAAACTTCCATCATGCGTTGAAGAACACGATGGTTCCGGTGGTCACCGTTATCGGACTGCAGCTGGGCGCCATCATCGCCTTCGCGATCATCACCGAGACGGTGTTCCAGTGGCCAGGCGTCGGCCTGCTTTTCATCAACGCCATCCAGTTCGTCGATATTCCGGTGATGGCCGCCTATCTCATGCTGATCTCGGTTATGTTCGTGGCGATCAATCTGATCGTTGACATTCTGTATGTGTTCATCGATCCGCGCCTTCGGGCTGACCGGGCGGGAGCTCATTGATGGCAGATACAAATTTGCCTCTGGCCGAGCGCGCCGTCCAAAAGGGCCGCTGGCAGCGCTTTCGCGAAAGCGATTTCTTCCATGCCTTCAAGAGATCACCAGTCGCCGTCGTTTCGTTCGCAGTCGTCAGCCTGCTGGTGTTGTCAGCGATTTTTGCGCCGCTGATCACTTCGACCAATCCATTCGACCCATCGACGCTCAACCTGATGAACGGCTTCACCCCGCCGATGGAGCCAAATCAGTTTACCGGCCAACAATTCCTCTTGGGCACCGACGATCAGGGGCGCGATGTGCTCGCGACCATTCTATACGGTATGCGCATATCGCTGTTTGTCGGCGCTTCCGCGGTGCTGTTTGCTATGATCCTGGGCATCGTCCTCGGGCTGATATCGGGCTATTTCGGCGGTTGGGCCGAGACGATCATCATGCGTATCGCCGACGTACAGCTGACCTTCCCGTCCATCTTGGTGGCAATGCTGATCTTCGGCATCGCCAAGGGAATTACCCCCGTCGAATATCGCGATCAGATGGCGATCTGGGTGCTGATCCTCGCAATCGGCTTGTCTGACTGGGTCCAGTTCGCGCGTGTCGTGCGCAGCGCAACCCTTGTCGAAAAGGGCAAGGACTACGTTGCCGCCGCCCGCCTGATCGGCAGAAACCCCTGGGCCATCATGATCAAGCACATTCTGCCCAATGCGCTTTCGCCGGTTCTGGTCATCGCCACCATTTCCCTTGCTCTTGCGATTATCGCCGAGGCAACACTCTCGTTTCTCGGTGTCGGCGCACCACCCACGCAACCATCGCTTGGAACTCTCATTCGTATCGGCCAGGGTTTCCTGTTCTCCGGTGAATGGTGGATCCTGTTCTTTCCCGCCTGCACGCTTCTGGCATTGGCGCTGAGCGTCAATCTTCTCGGCGACTGGCTGCGCGATGCATTGAATCCGAGACTGCGTTGACCGAACCTGTTCTTTCTCTCCGCAACCTGACGGTCGAAATTCCGTCACGACATGGCGTCGTCCGGCCGGTCGACGGCCTGAGCTACGATATAGGCAATGGCGAAATTCTCGGTGTTGTCGGCGAGAGTGGCGCCGGAAAATCAATGGCAGGCAGCGCCATCATCGGTCTGCTGAACCCGCCGGCGCACATCGCTGGAGGCGAAATCTGGCTGAACGGCACCCGGATCGACACGATGGGTCGCGAGCAGATGCGCCGTATCCGGGGCAAGGAAATCGGCATGGTCTTTCAGGATCCGCTGACCTCGCTCAATCCGCTGCTGACGATTGGCGATCAACTGGTCGAAACGATGCTGACGCATCTGCCGATCAGCCGCTCGCAAGCGCAAAACCGTGCTGTCGACGCCCTGAAGGAGGTCGGCATCCCTGGCGCGAAGGACCGCATCGACAGCTACCCGCACGAGTTTTCCGGCGGCATGCGACAAAGGGTGGTGATTGCGTTGGCGCTTTGCGCCGAGCCCAGCCTTATCATTGCCGACGAGCCGACAACCGCGCTCGATGTCTCGGTGCAGGCGCAGATCATTGCACTGCTCAAGCGCCTGTGCCGCGAACGAGGCACGACCATCATGCTGATCACCCACGACATGGGCGTCATCGCCGAGGCGGCGGATCGTGTTGCGGTCATGTATGCGGGGAGGCTGGCCGAGCTCGGACCGGTGCGCGACGTGCTGACCCAGCCACAGCACCACTACACGCACGGCCTGATGGCATCGACACCTCTCGCAGCGCAGGGCAAAAAGCGGCTGCACCAGATACCCGGCTCGATGCCACGTCTGGACCGAATGCCCGATGGGTGCGCGTTCCATCCGCGCTGCCCGAATGCAAAGGAAAAGTGCAGACATGATCCCACGCCGTCCATGGACGGTGGGCGAGCCGCCTGCTGGTATCCCGTCTCGGCGGAGGCTGTAGCGTGAGCACCTATGTCACCGTCAAAGGGCTGACCCGCGTCTTTGACGTCTCCAAGCCCTGGCTCAACCGCGTGCTTGAAGGGCGCAAGAAGGCGCTGCTTACAGCGGTCTCAAAGGTCGACTTCCAGATCGAAGAGAAGATGACGTACGCGCTGGTCGGCGAAAGCGGCTCGGGCAAGTCGACCATCGGGCGAATGCTGGTGGGATTGCTGCACCCGACCGAGGGCGACGTTGAAATCGGCGGTGTGAACCTGACACGCGAAACCGACCCCGACCGGATTGCGTCGGTCCGCTCCAACATCCAGATGATTTTCCAGGACCCCTATGCCTCGCTCAATCCGCGCTGGCGCATTCGCGACATCATCGCAGAGCCGGTGGCATCGAAGGGCGGCGACACAAGGGGGCTGGCGGAGCATCTGCTGGAGCAGGTTGGGCTTCATCCTTCGGACGCAGGCAAATATCCGCACGAGTTTTCGGGCGGGCAACGCCAGCGCATTTGCATTGCCCGCGCACTTGCGTCGGAACCGCGACTGATCGTTTGCGACGAGCCGACCTCTGCGCTCGATGTGTCGGTGCAGGCCCAAGTGCTCAACCTGATGAGCGACCTGAAGGACAAATTCGGTCTCACCTACCTGCTGATCACCCATGACCTGACGGTCGTACGCCATATGGCCGATCGCATCGGCGTCCTTTACCTCGGACGGCTGATGGAAGAGGCGGACCCGAAAACCCTCTTCGAAACGCCGAAGCACCCATACACTCAGATGCTGTTGGACGCTGCACCGCATCTGGATGGTTTTGGCCGTGAGGTGCCACCGCCGCAGGGCGAGATCCCCGACCCGCTCAACCCGCCGCCGGGATGCGCGTTTCATCCACGCTGCCCGATTGCAACCGACATCTGTCGGCAGCAAAGGCCCGAGATGCGCCCACTGGGGGGCGGATTGGTCGCCTGCCACCACGCGGAATGATGCTGCAAGGGACTTCATCCCGAGGCAGCAGTGTTCGACAAGGAACCTGAGAGACATGGTTGCGCGCGTAGGACTTGGACCTGCGATCCCGTTGCAGTGGCAGGCGATTGGCGCAATCGCCCCGAACGGTCCAGACTATGGCTCGAAAGACGACGAGCTACATCGGCCAGGACAGCAACGCATTCCTTCGGCCGATACAAAAATTGAGAAGAAAGAAGATTTGGTTGCGGGGGTAGGATTTGAACCTACGACCTTCAGGTTATGAGCCTGACGAGCTACCGGGCTGCTCCACCCCGCGTCACCAGATACGGGACGTTGCCCGCATCGAAACTGCCCTGCAGATGCTGAGAGGCCGGAAAGTGGCCGGTCGCGCCGCCACGAGGCGGATATCGTGAATGTCGAGAAGCTTGAAATGCGTTTGGCAGACCTGGCAGCGACCTACTCTCCCGCGTCTTAAGACGAAGTACCATCAGCGCTGGAGCGTTTCACGGCCGAGTTCGGAATGGGATCGGGTGCAGCCGCTCCGCCATAACCACCAGGTCGGCGAAACGCATATCAAACTGAGAAGCTGGTTTTCTTGCGAACCATCGAAAGATGGACACAAGCAATGAGAACGATCAAGCCAATCGAGCTATTAGTACCGGTAAGCTTCATGCGTTGCCGCACTTCCACACCCGGCCTATCAACGTGGTCGTCTTCCACGACTCTCAGGGAATACTCGTTTCCAGGTCGGTTTCCCGCTTAGATGCCTTCAGCGGTTATCCGTTCCGTATATAGCTACCCTGCTATGCGGCTGGCGCCACAACAGGTCCACCAGAGATACGTCCATCCCGGTCCTCTCGTACTAGGGACAGATCCTGTCAATATTCCTACACCCACGGCAGATAGGGACCGAACTGTCTCACGACGTTCTGAACCCAACTCACGTACCGCTTTAAATGGCGAACAGCCATACCCTTGGGACCTGCTCCAGCCCCAGGATGCGATGAGTCGACATCGAGGTGCCAAACAACCCCGTCGATATGGACTCTTGGGGGTCATCAGCCTGTTATCCCCGGCGTACCTTTTATCCGTTGAGCGATGGCCCTTCCACACGGGACCACCGGATCACTATGACCGTCTTTCGACTCTGCTCGACTTGTCAGTCTCGCAGTCAGGCAGGCTTATGCCATTGCACTCAGCGAACGATTTCCGACCGTTCTGAGCCCACCATCGCGCGCCTCCGTTACTCTTTAGGAGGCGACCGCCCCAGTCAAACTACCCACCATACACTGTCCCGGACCCGGATGACGGGCCGCGGTTAGACATCCATATAGATAAGGGTGGTATTTCAAGGATGACTCCACCAAGGCTGGCGCCCTGGCTTCAAAGTCTACCACCTATCCTACACATGCCGATACGAATGCCAGTGTAAAGTTGTAGTAAAGGTGCACGGGGTCTTTCCGTCTAACCGCAGGAACCCCGCATCTTCACGGGGAATTCAATTTCACTGAGTCTCTGCTGGAGACAGCGGGGAAGTCGTTACGCCATTCGTGCAGGTCGGAACTTACCCGACAAGGAATTTCGCTACCTTAGGACCGTTATAGTTACGGCCGCCGTTTACCGGGGCTTCAATTCAAGGCTTGCACCTCTCCTTTTAACCTTCCGGCACCGGGCAGGCGTCAGACCCTATACGTCGTCTTGCGACTTCGCAGAGCCCTGTGTTTTTGATAAACAGTCGCTACCCCCTGGTCTGTGCCACCCCCCTCCGGTTGCCCGAAGAAGGGTCACGCTTATCCCGAAGTTACGCGTGTATTTTGCCGAGTTCCTTCAGCAGAGTTCTCTCAAGCGCCTTGGTATACTCTACCTGACCACCTGTGTCGGTTTCGGGTACGGTCTGTACGGTGGAGCTATTTCCCGGGACCGCTTGGCTGCCTGTCCAATCCGATAAGGACAAACAACGTCTGCGATCCGTCACTACCACCAGGCCCACGAATATTAACGTGGTTCCCATCGACTACGCATTTCTGCCTCGTCTTAGGGGCCGGCTAACCCTGCTCAGATTAACTTTAAGCAGGAACCCTTGGTCTTTCGGCGAGGGAGTCTCTCACTCCCTTTATCGTTACTCATGTCAGCATTCGCACTTCCGATATCTCCAGGAGTCCTCACGGATCCCCCTTCACAGACTTACGGAACGCTCCGCTACCGCTTGCAAAGCAAGCCCAAAGCTTCGGTGCATGGCTTAAGCCCCGTTACATTTTCGGCGCAAAGACCCTTATTTAGACCAGTGAGCTGTTACGCTTTCTTTAAATGATGGCTGCTTCTAAGCCAACATCCTGGTTGTTTTGGGATCCTCACATCCTTTCCCACTTAGCCATAACTTGGGGACCTTAGCTGTTGGTCAGGGTTGTTTCCCTCTCCACGACGGACGTTAGCACCCGCCGTGTGTCTGCCGACTAGTACTCCTCGGTATTCGGAGTTTGGTTAGGTTTGGTAATCCGGTGAGGACCCCTAGCCCATCCAGTGCTCTACCCCCGAGGGTATTCGGTCGACGCTCTACCTAAATAGATTTCGCGGAGAACCAGCTATTTCCGAGTTTGATTGGCCTTTCACCCCTAGCCACAAGTCATCCCAATCTATTGCAACAGATACGGGTTCGGCCCTCCAGTAAGTGTTACCTTACCTTCAGCCTGCTCATGGCTAGATCACTCGGTTTCGGGTCTAATGCAACGAACTGGACGCCCTATTCAGACTCGCTTTCGCTACGCCTACACCTACCGGCTTAAGCTTGCTCGTTACACTAAGTCGCTGACCCATTATACAAAAGGTACGTGGTCACCATTTCAGGCTCCCACTGTTTGTAGGCAGTCGGTTTCAGGTACTATTTCACTCCCCTTGTCGGGGTGCTTTTCACCTTTCCCTCACGGTACTAGTTCGCTATCGGTCATGCACGAGTACTTAGGCTTTGAGGGTGGTCCCCCAAATTTCAGACAGGATTTCACGTGTCCCGCCTTACTCGAGGACAATCACTTGCATTACGCGTACGGGGCTATCACCCGCTACGGCCCAACTTTCCAGAAGGTTCCGCTTGTCTCATGATTGTCACTGGCCTGGTCCGCGTTCGCTCGCCACTACTAGCGGAGTCTCGGTTGATGTCCTTTCCTACGGGTACTTAGATGTTTCAGTTCCCCGCGTTCGCTTCTTTCACCCTATGTATTCAGGTGAAGATACCTTTTAACGATACTTGGAAACCACAACAGCAGCCCGACCGAAGTCAAACCGCTGCTCTGATTCCCAAGTATCTAAGGTGGGTTTCCCCATTCGGAAATCTACGGATCAAAGGGTATTCGCACCTCCCCGTAGCTTATCGCAGCGTATCACGTCCTTCATCGCCTGTGCATGCCAAGGCATCCACCAACTGCCCTTAAGACACTTGATCGTTCTCATTGCCAATGTCCACCCAGGCCGCAAGGCCAAGATGTCACTGGCAGAAAAGACCAGCTTCTCGAGATCTGTCCGATGGCGCGGTTAGGCTACCAATCAAGTGCGCGGGATTGAGCGTCCCGTGCGACGAACCGCCAACATCAACACCCGATCACTTACGGAAGGTTATGGACCCTCCAGGACCAGGCTCCGATGGCGGAACCCGAACAAATCTTCTCTTCACGATTTCATACAGAACA